>JBBJMP010000007.1:0-325055 GCA_037718865.1 Chitinophagaceae bacterium
TCGGATACAAGGACTCATTGGCATTAAACTCCACCACCAACTGATGCTCCTCGGCCATGGTGAGCATGGGCAACAAGCCTACCTTTTCATCCGGCTGTTTTACTATGGCAGAAAGCAGCTCCTGAAAATGACCCATCATCCGGGTTATGGTCTGCTCATGATACAGGTCTGTGCAGTACTCTACCGTGGCCCGCAGGCCGACAGGAGTCTCAGTTAGCAAAAAAGTTATATCAAACTGGGCGGTTGTATGTTCATAATCCTCTTTGAACAGGCTTAGTTCTCCGAGGCGCAGCTCGGGAACCTCCGGAGTATTCAGCAACACAAAAAGCACCTGAAACAAGGGACTTCTGCCCAGGTCTCTTTCCTTTATTACGGCCACCACTTTCTCAAACGGTATGTCCTGGTGCTCATAAGCCTCAAGGGTAGTTTGTTTTACCTGTTGCAATACTGCGGTGAAGAAATCATCACTATGCACTTCGCTTCGCAAGGCAAGCATATTCACAAAAAAACCAAGCAGTTCTTCCATTTCCTGCCCGGGTCGATTAGCAATGGACGTTCCCACACAGATATCCTGCTGACCGGTGTAACGGTATAACAGCACCTTAAAAGCGGCCAGTAAGGTCATGAACAGCGTCGCGTTCTCTTGCTGGCTTAACTTCCGCAGAAGTTGTGTTAGTTCTTTATTTATATTAAATGTGGCAATAGCCCCCCTGGTACTCTGAATAACATCCCTGCTGTAATCTGTCTGTAACTGAAGTGGCGCTACTCCTTCGAGTTTTGTTTTCCAATAATCCAACTTTCTTTCCAATACCTCACCCTGAAGGAACTTGCGTTGCCAGATCGCATAGTCTGCGTACTGAATCTTCAGCGGCCGTAGCTGTGCCGGACGATCCTCTTTATAAGCCTCATATAATTCTTTAACTTCTTTTACAAGTATAGATATAGACCAGCCATCGGAGGCAATATGATGCATCGTTACTACAAGCACATGATCCTGCTCCTGAACAACAATAAGATCAGCGCGAAGCATATAGTCCTTTGATAAATCAAAAGGCTTGCTGATTATTTGTCTGATATTTTTTTGCAGGCCTTCAGGATCTTCTTTATATACTGAACCATCAACAATAGATATTTGCCACCGGTTTAAATCTTTGATATTTTGAAAGGCCCGTCCTTCATATTCCCCAATCATAGTGCGAAGCACTTCATGACGGTTAACAATAGTTTGTAAAGCACCCTCCAGAGCTTCCCTGTTCAGTTTGCCCTTTAACCTTAGTACCGCCGGCACATGATACTGAACGCTGCTGCCTGCTAACCGGTCGATAAACCATAAACGTTCCTGACTGAAAGATAGAGGAATACGTTCAGGGCGGGGTAATACATCAACAACCGGGAGCAACAACTCTTTGCTTTGATTGCCGAGATGTGCTGCCAATTCAGCTATGGTGGGATGAGCAAACAAGGACTTGATAGCCAGTTCCATTTCCAGTTGCCTGCGAATAGAAGATCCCAGGCGCATCACCAGAAGTGAATTTCCGCCGAGTTCGAAAAAATTATCGTGTATGCCTATACGTGGTATATGAAGCAACTCCTGCCAGATTTGTGTTAATTTAACCTCCAGCTCATTTTGCGGGGCTGTATACTTATCACCTAACGGCTCATTGGCTGCTGGCTCAGGTAAAGATTTTTTATCTACCTTGCCGTTAGGTGTTAATGGGACGCTTTCGAGCTCCACCCACAACGAAGGCAACATATACTCCGGAAGCCTGCTTCTTGAATAAGACAGCATCGCTTCTTTGTTAAATACCCCATTTGGTACCACGTAACTAATCAATCGCCTGGTTCCTTCCTTATCTTCTTTTGCCATCACCACCGCCTGGCTCACCAGACCACTTTGCATCAGCACACTTTCTATCTCTCCCGGTTCTATGCGGTAACCTCTGATCTTTACCTGGTCATCGATTCTTCCCAGGTACTCTATGTT
Organism: Chitinophagaceae bacterium; assembly: GCA_037718865.1. Lineage (GTDB taxonomy): Bacteria > Bacteroidota > Bacteroidia > Chitinophagales > Chitinophagaceae > JADCRZ01. The sequence goes on from JBBJMP010000007.1 coordinate 1,985, forward strand.
ACCATCAGCCAGCCACCGACCCAGGTCCCCCGTCTTATACAACCTTGCCCCGGGTTCTTTGTTGAACGGGTCGGCTATAAACTTCTCCGCCGTTAATTCAGGTCTGTTCAAATAACCCCTTCCTAAACCATCGCCCCCCAGGTAGAGCTCCCCCGCCACGCCAACAGGAACCAACCGTTGCCACTCATCCAGCACATAAACCCTGCGGTTACTCAACGGACGGCCAATCGGTATCGGACCGCTTATCTGCAAACCGCTGATCTTACAGGTTAACGAAAAGGTCGTATTCTCCGTAGGACCATAGCCATTTATGATCTCTACATCTCCGTAAGTCTGACTTAGCTTCTTTATATGTTGTTCACTTAACTTCTCCCCTCCCACTAAAATAGTTCCTAACCCTTCAAAAACACTGATGTCCGTTTCAACCAACTGATTAAACCAGCTTGACGTAAACCACATCTTCGTTACTCCCCTGCTGTCTATCTCCTCTTTGAGCAGCTCACTATCCAGCAACTTGTTTTCGGTGCACAAAATCAATTGCCCCCCGTTTAATAACATTGACCAGTATTCGAACGTCGTCGCATCAAAAGATGGAGAACCCGTTGATAGTAAAATGTCCTCCTTACTCAAAGACACATAGTCTATACCCCTCACCAAGCTAACTACATTCCTATGCTCCACCATTACCCCTTTGGGTTTACCCGTTGAGCCGGATGTATACATGACATACGCTAAACTATCCGGCCCTGTCGCATTGACTGCCTTGTCCCTGGAAAAGGCTCTCAGCACATCACCCAGCCTGTCCATACACACCACTTCCGCATTTTCCTTTTCAAATACACCCACGTAATCTGAGGTGGTCACAACAAGCTTACAACCAATATCTTTGAGCATGTAGCTGATCCTTTCTTCAGGATAACCGGCATCTATGGGAACATACGCTCCTCCAGCTTTCAGAATGCCCAGTATCCCTATGATCATCTCCAACGAACGCTCTATACATATGGGAACAAGCGTTTCTTCCTTCACTCCCCGGCTTCGCAGGTAATGCGCTAACTGGTTGGAACGCTCATCCAATTGCAGATACGAGAGCCGCTCCCCCTCAAACACCACGGCTGTCCCAGCCGGTGTCTTTGATACCTGCTCCTCAAATAAATCTGTAATACCCCTGTGCTTCGGATACAAGGACTCATTGGCATTAAACTCCACCACCAACTGATGCTCCTCGGCGGGAGTCAACAATTTTATGTTGCTCACCCTGCCATCTACATTCTCTATTATCTGAAGCAATACATGCTCAAAATGTTCGCTTATTTTCTTTACTTGTACTTCCGCTAATAAATTTGCATTATAGCTAAACCTGATAATTATTTGTTCTGCATGGTTGATTAAAATTGTTAAAGGATAATTTGTTTGGTCACGGATCTGCACATTTTCTATCTGCAAACTCCATTTCCGTGATGACAACACCTTACTAAGAGGATAATTTTCAAATACCAATATAGTGTCGAAGAGATCCCCCTGAACGCCTATCCACCCCTGGACTTCATGCAAGGGGGTATGCTGGAATTGACGTGATGCGACCTGCTCATTCTGTATGCCATGCAACCACGTTACAATGACATCATGTTCCTTCATTCCGGAATGCAGCGGCAGTGTGTTAATATACATCCCCACCCGCTGCTCTATTACTGGCAGGTCATCCGGGCGACCTGATACAATCACACCATACACGATATCACTACTGCCGGTATAATGATGTAAAAGAAAGGACCATACTCCCTGCATCAGCGTATTAACAGTAATGCGATGACGCTGTACATACGATTCTATTTTTTGGGTTGTACGGGTATCTACCGGCAAGAATACGGACTGATAGGTTCCAATCCCTTTGGTGCGTTCTTTAGTTATTTCTATAAAGGGAAGCAATGTGGCTTGGTTTACCCCCTTCAGATAATTTAGCCAGTATGACTTTTCCTGCTCTTTATCAATAAGTTCAATATAACGGATATACTCTTCGTACCGGTCCTCTACCCCTTCACTTACTGTTTTACCGTGTGTCAGCGAATCGTGTGTATTTAAAAATTCCTCCATCAATATCTGAAGCGACCACCCGTCGAAAAGAATATGATGCGATGTCCATATCATCCGGTAGCGATCTTCAGTTAAGCGGAGTAATCCCAGTCGCATAAGCGGCGCAACTTTAAAGTCAAACCCCTTTTGGATGTCTGCTTCTTCATAACTTTTTATCGCCGCCGCCTGTTCCTTGTCACCCATATTCTGCAAGTCGAGCAACTCTACAGGTAGTTCCACCTCCCGGTATACACATTGCACAGGCATGTTGAACTGATCGTGAAAAAACGCACTTCGAAGAATACTATGTCGTCTTAACAAATGCTTCCAGCTCTGGCTGAAAATGGCCAGATCGGGCCCGATCAAATCACAAACAAACTGCTCTGAATATCCTGCAGACCCTCCATCATAGAGCCCATGAAACAACATACCCTCCTGCAAACCGCTTAACTGGTATATGGAAGATATATTTGATGATTTATTTTCAAAAGATACTTTCTCAGAAAATAAAGACAGATATTCTATTAATTCATTTTTGTGTTCCTTTATATAATCGATAATATATTGATTTGATTTTATAGCCTGGATCTGGTCCTTTGCCACCTTCCTTTTATCTCCTTTCAGAATAAGTTTCTCCTTCTCTATGGCTAGGGAAAAATTTGACTTTTTAAGGGTTGCTATAAATTCCTTTATTTCCATAAAAGCACGTTTGTTTTAGAAACTCATAATATTATCGATGTTATCTTCTTCCCGCTCTAAAAAACGATCAAGTTCCTGATAGGTAACCCGTGCACTGAGCCCATAATCGGATGGTGTATATACTACCCCGGATCTTTGCTGCTCTATGCAATGAGCGATCAATGACTCAAGGTTATATAGATAATCTGACTCCAGCCTATTTACCGTTTCTTCCAGGTAATGTAAACTGCTATAACTCCAGCTGAGCACCAACTGCCCTCCCTGTATAAACCCATTAACCGAAATTTTTTCACTCACTGCATGATTTCCGCTTGTATTGGCCCCTGTTGACTCTCCGGTTCCTTTGAGCCATTTACCCTCTCTGATCACATTGTCTAGTTGTCCCAAGTAATTAAATACTATTTCCCAACTTTGTTTACCCTGTAAGGATCCTTCTTTATTAATATATTTTAGTACGCCATAACCCAGCCCCTTGTCGGGAACCCGCCGCAACTGCTCCTTCACTGATTTGATCAAATCACCTTCTCCCTGGCCTGCTCCCACATTCAGCAAAAGAGGATAAAGACTTGTGAACCATCCCACAGTCCGGCTGGTGTCTGTTCCTTCTTCAATTGCTTCCCTGCCATGGCCTTCAAGGCCAATGATTATGTTATCCCTTCCGCTCCATTCACATAGCGTCCGGGCCAGTGCACCAAGCAATATATCATTGATCTCGGTATGATAAGCCCGGGGCACTTCCTGTAATAACTGCTGGGTATGCCCGGTTCCAAGGCGAACCATATGGTGTCTTGTATCACTTACCTTTATCACGCCCTGGTAATTATTATCTACAGGCAAGCTATAATAGTTTTTTACCGACTGCTGCCAGTAATCTATTTGAGACAATAAGGTTTTGCTATGTCCATACTTTTCCAGGGCGTCATACCACTGCCTGACTGAACTGCTTTTGAGGCCCAGGTCCGCTTTTTGTCCTTTGCCTGATGCATCTAATAAGATCTCCAGATCCTCAAGCAGTATCCTCCATGAAACCCCGTCTATCGCCAGATGATGGATCACAATCAGCAGCCGGTTAGCAGGTTCTGCCTCCGGAGTTTGTATCCACACCACACGAATAAGTTCCCCTTTTTCAATATCCAAACCGCGCTGGTGAAGACCGGCATGTTCAGTGATCAGATGGCGTAACGAATCTTCTGATGCGGACCGCAAATCCACTGCAATCACTCCTCCTTTATAACTTCCATACACCTGCTGCCAGCTACCTTCACTTTTGAAATACTTAAAGCGCAGGGCATCGTGATGCACGGTTAACTGCTCGAAAGCGCGGCTTAAAGCCTGTTCTGATACAGCCTTGTCAAGACCCAATAATATGCTCTGGTTAAAATGAGACACATCTGCCGATTCCTTTTCAAAGTACCATTGTTGTATCGGCAGTAATCTACAAACACCCGTTAACCGACCCTGTTCGCCTAAAATATCGCTCTTGGCTTTTTTATGTTCTGAAATTGCAATGGACAAATCAGCAACGGTCTGGTTGATAAATAAATCCTTTGGTTTTAATGAATACCCAAGGCGTTTAACGCGACTTACTACCTGTATGGTTATGATAGAATCGCCTCCAAGTTCAAAAAAGTTATCATGTATGCCCACCGCTTCAAGTCCCAATAACTCCTGCCATATAGTAGCCAGCTGCTGTTCTATTAATGTTACCGGCGCCTGATAATTCAAGCTGATGCTTTGATGCATTTCGCCGCATTTTTTTAAAAAGTTGCGATCTACTTTGCCATTACTTGTTAATGGCAGGTATGGAACAGCAATCAATTCAGCTGGTATCATGTAATCCGGCAACTGTTCCTTCAATGACTCATATATATCTTTCTTCAGTATTGTATATATATCTCTAAGCAGGGGAACATTAGCTGTTATGCTTTTCGCAAGGTCATCACCTTCATTATATGGTTGTTTCACAAAACAGTTGTAAGAACCTAGGTGCAAAAACAGATTTATCTTCAGGGGATCTTCATTCAACAAAAGCCGGTATTGGTATGATTTGGATTTTGCAACAGATATAATCTCATTAATTATTGTGCCTTCTTCATATTCTTTTGCTATATAATCAGAAAGACCACGAACTGTGCTTATTGATTTATCTTTTAAACCTTTCTCCAAAAGTATTTCTTTGCTGAACCGGGGATTGGGAATATCTTTTATAGCAATAGACGTACACCCGTTATTGAGTTGCTCAATAATAATGTCTTTAGCTGTTATGTCGTCCCAGGAGCGCCAGTCAGGCTGCATTAACTCATTATTAATGCCTACATAAATAGTTACTGTATAACGGTATAACGTCAGCTCGTTAATATATTCTGCCTGTTTCCACTGTATGTCAATATGAGTAATCTCCGGAAACAGCGAGCGCAGATGGTAGAAATACTCCGGAGAAACACATAATTCTTCTTCTCTTGACACCTCCTGCTCAACACTCCAAATAAAATCTCCTATACTTAAGTCTTCTTTTGACTTTTTCAGACTTAACCGGCTCCTGAATAATTTTAATAAGCGGTTATCACGGATATCACCTATTACTATCCGGCCATATCCTTTTAACACGGAAATGCTTTTAGCCAGCACATCTGTTAAATACTTTTCCCCCGGAAAATATTGAACAATCGAATTCAGAATAATCATATCTACTTCCTGACCCGCTTCCAATTTTATCTCATGTGCCAGGCCTACTTTTAAGTCTGTCGGTGGATATTTTTTCTCACCTTTACTAATCTGACTGATAATCTGATTAACGGACACCTGCGAAAAATCTATGCCTGTATATTTCTGTATGTGCCCTGCCAGCCTGTAGTATATTAACCCCGTTCCACAACCAATTTCGAGTACCCGGTCAGGTTCCTGTGATAAAATGACGTTCATTATATCGTCCAACCATTCCCGCATCTGCTCAGCAGGAATTTCCTTGCCCGTAAAACTATCGTTCCAGCCAACAATATTAAATTCATGGTCTATGTCTGAAATCTCCTCTGCCTTACTGTATTCGGTTTCATATAATTCTCTCCAGTTCTCTACCCTTTTCTGATATAGATCCAATTCCTGCAATTTCACCGCCTCCACGGACGGGGTATAATAAGCTATCAATTTGTTAGTCACTGCCTGATCCTGATTAACAACTACACAAGCGGATGACACCTCCTCCAGATTATTCAGCACACTTTCTATCTCTCCCGGTTCTATCCGGTAACCTCTGATCTTTACCTGGTCATCGATTCTCCCCAGGTACTCTATGTTACCATCAGCCAGCCACCGACCCAGGTCCCCCGTCTTATACAACCTTGCCCCGGGTTCTTTGTTGAACGGGTCGGCTATAAACTTCTCCGCCGTTAATTCAGGTCTGTTCAAATAACCCCTTCCTAAACCATCGCCCCCCAGGTAGAGCTCCCCCGCCACGCCAACAGGAACCAACCGTTGCCACTCATCCAGCACATAAACCCTGCGGTTACTCAACGGACGGCCAATCGGTATCGGACCGCTTATCTGCAAACCGCTGATCTTACAGGTTAACGAAAAGGTCGTATTCTCCGTAGGACCATAGCCATTTATGATCTCTACATCTCCGTAAGTCTGACTTAGCTTCTTTATATGTTGTTCACTTAACTTCTCCCCTCCCACTAAAATAGTTCCTAACCCTTCAAAAACACTGATGTCCGTTTCAACCAACTGATTAAACCAGCTTGACGTAAACCACATCTTCGTTACTCCCCTGCTGTCTATCTCCTCTTTGAGCAGCTCACTATCCAGCAACTTGTTTTCGGTGCACAAAATCAATTGCCCCCCGTTTAATAACATTGACCAGTATTCGAACGTCGTCGCATCAAAAGATGGAGAACCCGTTGATAGTAAAATGTCCTCCTTACTCAAAGACACATAGTCTATACCCCTCACCAAGCTAACTACATTCCTATGCTCCACCATTACCCCTTTGGGTTTACCCGTTGAGCCGGATGTATACATGACATACGCTAAACTATCCGGCCCTGTCGCATTGACTGCCTTGTCCCTGGAAAAGGCTCTCAGCACATCACCCAGCCTGTCCATACACACCACTTCCGCATTTTCCTTTTCAAATACACCCACGTAATCTGAGGTGGTCACAACAAGCTTACAACCAATATCTTTGAGCATGTAGCTGATCCTTTCTTCAGGATAACCGGCATCTATGGGAACATACGCTCCTCCAGCTTTCAGAATGCCCAGTATCCCTATGATCATCTCCAACGAACGCTCTATACATATGGGAACAAGCGTTTCTTCCTTCACTCCCCGGCTTCGCAGGTAATGCGCTAACTGGTTGGAACGCTCATCCAATTGCAGATACGAGAGCCGCTCCCCCTCAAACACCACGGCTGTCCCAGCCGGTGTCTTTGATACCTGCTCCTCAAATAAATCTGTAATACCCCTGTGCTTCGGATACAAGGACTCATTGGCATTAAACTCCACCACCAACTGATGCTCCTCGGCCATGGTGAGCATGGGCAACAAGCCTACCTTTTCATCCGGCTGTTTTACTATGGCAGAAAGCAGCTCCTGAAAATGACCCATCATCCGGGTTATGGTCTGCTCATGATACAGGTCTGTGCAGTACTCTACCGTAGCCCGCAAGCCAACAGGAGTCTCAGTTAGCAAAAAAGTTATATCAAACTTAGCTGCTGTATGTTGAAAACTCTCATTCAATAACGTTAGTTTCCCCAGTTGCACCTGTGGAACCTCAGGTGTATTCTGCAACACAAACATCACCTGGAACAGGGGATTTCTACTCATGTCCCGTTCCTTCACTACTGCATCCACGACAGTTTCAAACGGCACCTCCTGGTGTTCATAAGCCTCAAGGGTAGTTGCTTTCACCTGCTGCAACAGTTCTAGAAAGGATACATTCCCACTCACATCACTGCGAAGAGCAAGCGAATTGACAAAAAAGCCAATTAAACCTTCCAACTCCTGATGTTGCCGGCCTGCAATGGCACTGCCCACACATATATCCTGCTGACCGGTGTAACGGTGTAACAGCACCTTAAAAGCCGCCAGTAAGGTCATAAACAGGGTGGTGCCATACTGTTGGCTCAACACCTGTAATTGCCCTGATAACTCTTTATTTATCCTGAAGCTGGTGACAGCTCCGCGGGTACTCCAAACAGCAGGTCTGGAATAATCGGCAGGTAGTTGCAGATCCGCTACATCTTGCAGCTTTTGCTTCCAGTATCCTAATTTTTTATCCATTACCTCTCCCTGCAAATACTTTCTTTGCCAAATGGCATAATCCGCATACTGTAACGGGAGTGGGAGTAACTGCGATGGGCGACCTTCCACATATGATCCATATAATTCTATTAACTCTTTTACAATGATAGAAAAAGACCACCCATCCGATGCAATGTGGTGCACCGTTACTGCCAGCACATGCGCTCCATCATGCAGACTTATCAAAGAAGCCCGAAGCATGTAATCTTTAGTCAGGTCAAACGGGGTATTGATTAATTGTTGTATGAACTGTTGTCCTCCCTCATGATCTTCCGTATATCCCGGATTATCGATAATATCCAGCTTCCATGCGTTTTGATCAAGTACATATTGATAGCCATGACCTTCGGCTTCCCGGATTACTGTTCTGAGCACTTCATGACGCCCGACGATTGTTTGCAATGCGTATGACAAAGCCTCCTTGTTCAGGAGTCCATTAAAGCGTAATACTGAGGATACATGATACTGCACACTGCCCTCTAACCGGTGAATAAACCACAACCGCTCCTGACTAAACGATAAAGGGATTTGCTGAATTGAATCTCTGTCAACATGATGTAATTCGTTCTCGAATTCTTCAAATTTTTTGGACTTCCATTCGTTATTGGACAAAAAATCAGTAATTAGTTTCTTATTATCCTTTATTTCCTGAAGTAATTGGGGTTCGATCTTTTTACCTTTTGAAAACTTCAACTGGAGGTCCCCGTTGTTTAATGAGATATGTATACCACTTCTCTTCGCGGAATGCAACAGATTAAAAGCTTTGCTAACCATTTGTTGATTTATATATTAATTACTTCGTAGGCTGTCGTATCCTCTTCCTTCGGAGCCTCATGCTCCCATTCTAAATAGTTACTTAAGTCATTGATTGAAGTAAATTGAAACAAGACCTGAATAGGTATTGACAACATAAATCTTTTTTTAATGCGCGAGGCCATTTTCATGACTAATAGTGAATGCCCTCCCAATTCGAAAAAGTTATCATATACTCCAACCGATGTTACGCCTAACAACTCCTGCCAGATCTCTGCCAAGGCAGCTTCCAGTTCATTACGGGGCGCTACATATTCATTATTTATCAGCTTACTGACATCAGGGTCAGGTAAGGCTTTCCGGTCTAACTTGCCGTTTGAGGTTAAGGGCAAATTCTCCAACTCTACCCAAAACGAGGGTACCATATATTCCGGCAGTTTACCCTTCAAATAGTTTGTTATCGCTCCTATATCAACTTCTTCATTAGGTACCACATAACCCACGAGCCGATTATTTCCTATGTTATCTACTTTAACCAGCACCACTGCCTGACGCACTAAATTACTTTGGTTTAATACGCTTTCTATCTCCCCGGGCTCTATCCGATACCCTCTTATCTTAACTTGTTCATCTAACCTTCCGAGGTAATCAATATTACCATCGGTTAACCACCGGCCTAAATCGCCTGTCTTATACAATCTAGCTGCTCCATTCTTACTAAAGGGGCTGGTGATAAACTTTTCTGCTGTTAACTCAGGACGGTTTAAATAACCGCGCGCTAACCCTGCACCACCTATGCATATTTCCCCGGCAACTCCTATAGGAACCAGCTGGTTTTCCTTGTCTATAATTTGAATGACCGTATTTGCAATAGGAGTTCCGATTAAAACTTTCTGACTGCTCTCTAACTTCTTAACGGCCGACCATATGGTTGTTTCAGTGGGGCCATACAGATTATATACACTTCCCATTCCTGTTAGCTGATCTTTAAGACTTTCCTTTACTGCTTCACCTCCTATAAGAATTTTTACCAGCTCTTTATTTTCCCATTCACTATCCAATAATAATTGCCATGTCGATGGCGTGCCTTGCATATGTGACGGACAATAATCAGCTATGCTCTTTGCTAATTTGAATCCGTCTCTCGTTACTTCTCCCGGCACAACGATCAATTTTCCTCCGCATATCAGCGGCATGTAAAATTCCAAATAACATATATCGAAACTAAATGTCGTAACTGATAGAAAACTGGAATCTGATTTAAACTGAACTTTATTTGATATGCTTAATAATAAGTTAACTACGCTTCTATGTTCTATCATTACCCCTTTTGGCTTACCTGTTGAGCCGGAAGTATAGATTACATAGGCCAGCTGATGTGGTTCAACCTCTGTTGGTAAATTGTCAGCTGACTGCACGGTGATATCAGACCAATCGCTGTCTAATTCAATCATTTCGATGTCCCCGATCGACTGTAATTTTGATCTGCTCTCTTTGCTGGTTATGATTATTGAAGCTCCGGTATTATCCAACATGTAACTTATCCGGTCTGGAGGATAAGCAGGATCTATAGGTACATACGCGCCGCCTGCCTTTAATATCCCCAATATCCCTACGATCATTTCCTGGCTACGCTCTATACATATTGGTACCAGCGTTTCCTTTTTCACCCCTTTGCTACTTAAGTAACGGGCTAACTGGTTAGATTTTTTATTTAAATCCTGATAGGTAAGTTCTTGCTCTTCAAAAATCAGTGCAATGCTTTGAGGAGTTTTTGCTACCTGTTCTTCGAATAGATCTGTTATACTCTTGTCCTGCGGATATCCGGTTTGCGTATCGTTGAACTTTTCAAGCAATTGATGAACTTCGGCACCGCTTAGCATTGGCAAAATTCCTATTCTTTGATCCGGGGCTTTTACAATGGAACCAAGCAACTCTTTAAAATGAGCCATCATCCGGACTATCGTCTCCTCCCTATACAAGTCGGTGCAATACTCTACTGAAACTTGCAGGCCATGAGTAGTCTCGGCTACGTAAAACGTTATATCAAATTTTGCACTATCGTATGTAAATGCCTCCCGTGACAATTGCAAATCTCCCAAATGTAACTCCTGAACTTCGGGTATATTCTGCAATACAAACATCACCTGGAAAAGCGAACTCCTGCTCAGGTCCCTTTCCTTTACCACTGCTTCTACAACCTTTTCAAATGGCACCTCCTGGTGATCGTAAGCTTCGAGTGTAGTTACCCTTACCTGCTGCAATAGTTGGATAAATGATTCCTCACCGCTTACTTCGTTACGCAAGGCCAGGGTATTTACGAAAAAGCCAATTAACCTTTCTACCTCCAACTGAGTTCTATTGGCTGTTGGAGTGCCCACACAGATATCCGTCTGACCACTATACCGGTGCAGCAACACATTAAATACAGCCACTAAAGTCATAAACATCGTTGCGCCCTGCTGCTGACTTAACAGCTGCAACTCTTCGGACAGCCCTTTATCTATGCTGAAGCGCACAATGGCTCCTTTGGTGCTTTGAACTGCAGGCCTTACATAATCAGTAGGCAGTTCGAGGGGTGTTACGCCTTGCAGCTTTTGTTTCCAGTAACTAATCTTATTATTAAATACATCACCATGCAAGTATGTACGTTGCCAGATCGAATAGTCGGCATACTGTATTTCCAGCGGCAACAAATCAACAGCGCGATTTTCTTCATAAGCACTGTATAAATGTGCAACCTCGTTTACAATAATAGATGTTGACCACCCATCAGAAGCAATATGATGAATTGTTATTAACAGCACATGTTCCTCATCATTCAGGAAGATCAAATAACCCTTTATCATGTAATCCTTTGACAGATCAAAAGGCTCATTAACCAATTGTCGCAGGTATTTTTGTAAAGCCTCATGATCTTCCCGGTATGCTGAACCATCAATACTAGTTAACTGCCATCCGTTTTTCTCTTTAATACACTGATAAGCCTGGCCTTCTTCTTCAAGAAAGACCGTTCTCAGCACTTCGTGACGATTTACTAAGTTCTGCAACGAATACTCTAATGCTTTTTTATTTAACTTCCCTTTCAGTCTCAAAACCGCTGGAATATGATACTGAATACTGCCGCCTAAGGAGTCAATAAACCAAACACGCTCCTGGCTAAAAGATAAAGGAATCTGTTGAGGCCTTGCCTGCATTGCAATAGCCGGAAGCAGTAAACCTTTGCTTTGATATTTCAGATGACCGGCCAACTCAGCTATTGTGGGATGGCCAAACAGGTCTTTAATGGAGAGCTCCACTTCGAGCTTGTTGCGAACGGCCGATATTACTCTCACCGCCAGCAAGGAATGCCCTCCCAGTTCAAAAAAGTTATTATGAATTCCTACACGCTCTAACCCCAGTAGCTCCTGCCAGATGTTTGCGAGCTCCTGTTCTACCTCGGTGCCTGGGGGTTGATAGTTGAATTTATTGATTCCTCCTCCGTCTCGTAATTCGCTTAAAAATTTACGATCTATCTTGCCATTGCTGGTTAGTGGCAACTGACCCAAGGCCGTCAACTCTAAGGGCACCATGTATTCGGGTAGGCGTTGCTGCAGTATCGACCTAATGTCATTAACCAATAAAGAGCCAATGTTTGTAAATAAAGGAATATTCGTAAATATAGGATTGCCCGAATAGCCCTTTTCATTATAAACCTGTTCAATAAAAGTATGTTCCTGATTGAGTTCTATCAGAATATTTACAAGAAGGGGATCTTCGTCCAGTAAAAGTCTGTATTGATAACCATTGGCTTTGGCAGCATTCAGGATCATGTTTATCTCTACGCTTTCTTTATCTTCCTTCTCAATATCCTGTAAAAGATCGCGCACTGTATTAAGTGATGTATCCTTTAAGGCCTCGTCCACAAGTCTTTCTCTCCATAAACGTGGATTTGAAACATCTTTTAAAGCCACATGAGTACACCCTTCCTGCAATTGAGATATAATGCTTTGTTTATCTGCAAGATCTTTCCAGAGCTTCCATTCCGGCTTAATCAACTTTTTTTCAACCCCTACATATATGACTACGGTATAGCGGTATAAGGTGAGTTCATTAACATAGGATCCCTGCTTCCATTGTATCTCAACATGGGTGATCTGAGGATAGAGCGATTTCAGTCTGTAAAAATACTCAGGGGAAAAACAAAGTTCCTCTTCTTTGAGCATCTCCTGCTCAACTGTCCATTTAAACTCCTTTATGCTTACAGCGTGGGAAATTTTCATCGCAGTAAGACGGCTTTTAAACAATTTTAGTAAGCGATTGTCGCGTACATCACCGATGATGATGCGCCCCCGGCCTTTTAAAAGAGATATGCTTTTGGCGATAATATCGCTCATGTAATCCTCTCCGGGGAAATATTGAACAATAGAATTTAATATGATCGTATCGACCTGTTCTTCGTCTTTTATGATAACCTCGTGGGCAGAACATACCTTTAATTCAGTAGGTCCATAGTCTCTTAACCCCTTACTAATATGTTGGGCAATCTGATTGATACAGGAACTGGAAAAATCTGTACCGGTATATTTTTTTACATTTCCCGCTAACTGATAATAAATTAATCCTGTTCCGCAGCCAATCTCAAGGACATTCGCCGGCTGCTCCGCTAAGATCACTTCTGTTATGTCCTGCAGCCAGTCACGCATTTGTTCTGCCGGAATTTTACTGCCGGTAAAACTGTCGTTCCAGCCAACTATATTAAATTCCTGGTCGACACTTTCTTCTTCTTCCGTTTTTGCGTACTCAATATTATAAAGTTCTTTCCATCCGGCTATCTGTCGCTGGTAAAGTTCGCGTTCTTTGTCTTTTACTACTTGCCAGTCAGGTACTACATAACATACCAGTCGATGGTTAGCCTCTCTATCTTCTTTTTTCAAGACTACCGCCTGGTTCACTGATTCAATCTGCTGAAGCACGCTTTCTATTTCTCCCAGTTCAATCCGGTAACCTCTTATTTTTACCTGATCGTCTATTCTTCCCAGGTATTCTATAGTTCCATCGGCTAACCATCGGCCTAAGTCGCCTGTTTTGTATAATCTGGACCCTGTAACCTGATCAAACGGAGTTTTAAGAAATTTTTCCGCTGTTAATTCCTCACGGTTTAGATAACCTCTGGCCAGGCCCGCTCCTCCTATATATAACTCGCCTCCAACGCCTATCGGAACCAGATTTTGATTATTATCCAGAATGTAAGCACTTAAAGTAGGTATTGGCTTTCCAATTATATTTCTGCTTTCCTGAATCTGCTTCCATTCGATTTCCTGATACGTTACATGAACAGTTGTCTCCGTAATACCATACATGTTGATTAACCGGCAATTAGTATATGCCTGTTTCCAGGGTTGCAATTTAGCGGCATTAAGAGCTTCCCCTCCAAAAATCACATACCTTACAGGTACTGCATCTACCTTGTTTACCAGACAGTCTTGCAAAACATAAAAGGCTGAAGGTGTTTGATTAAGAATGGTCACTTTTTCAGTAAGCAATAGTTCTGAAAAAAGTATCGTATCCCTGGTTACATAGGCCGGAACTATCACCAGCCGACCACCATAAAATAATGCTCCATACATCTCCCAAACTGAAAAGTCAAAGCAAAACGAATGGAACATTGTCCATACATCCCTCTCATTAAAATCATACAGGGGCGATGCTGTTTTAAACAACCTGATCACATTGTTATGTGCTATCATTGCCCCTTTGGGCTTGCCGGTGGAGCCTGATGTATAAATCACATAGGCAAGATGGTGGGCTTCGATAACGGCATGTATATTGGTTGTTTCCTCTTTTTTAATCACGTCCCAGTGACTGTCCAGGTCAATAATTTCCACCTCTTTTGCAATAGCTAATTTCGCTTTACTGTCCTGGCTGCTTACTACTATAGTAGCCCGGGTGTCTTCCAGCATATATCGTATTCGCTCCTCGGGATATTGCGGATCTATAGGCACATAAACACCCCCGGCTTTTAGAATACCCAATATGCCTATAATCATCTCCAGCGACCGTTCTATGCATATTGGTACAAGTGTCTCCGCTTTCACTCCCTTGTTTTTCAGGTAGTGACTCAGCTGATTAGCACGCTCATTGAGTTCACGGTAGGTCAACTGTTCCTGCTCCAGGGTCACTGCAATCGCTTGTGGACTTCGCGCTACCTGTTCTTCAAATAGGTCTACTATCGTCTTGTCCTTTGGATAATCTACAACCGTATCATTAAATTCCACCAGCAACTGATGTTCCTCGGCACTGCTCAATATGCGCAACGTTTCTATGCTTTCTTCCGGTTGTTTTATAATGGAGCTAATCAATTCCTTAAAATGATCCATCATCCGTTCTATTGTCGCCTCTTTAAACAGATCCGTACAGTACTCCACAGAGCCCTGCAGACCATTCGCAGTCTCAGTTATCCTGAAGCTTAAATCAAACTGGGCCGTGGTATGTTTAACTTCATTGTCAGACAATTGCAATTCTCCCAAACGCAAGTGCGGAACCTTTGGAGTGTTCTGCAATACAAACATCACCTGGAACAACGGGTTCCTGCTCATGTCTCTTTGCTTCACCACTGCATCTACAACGGTTTCAAAGGGCACCTCCTGGTGCTCATAGGCCTCCAGTATAGTCGTTTTTACCTGTTGCAGAAATTCTGTGAAAGACTTCTTGCCACTTATCTCAGAGCGAAGCGCCAGGGAATTTACAAAAAAGCCGATCAAGCCTTCCACCTCCTGCTGTTGACGACCTGCAATAGCACTGCCCACGCAAATATCTTCCTGATTACTGTAGCGGTACATCAATACCTTGAATACTGCCAGCAAGGTCATAAACATGGTGGTGCCCTGTTGCTGGCTCAAAGCCTGTATCTGCCCGGTTAACTCTTTATCGATTCTAAATCCCTTAATAGCTCCCCTCGTGCTCCATATAGCAGGCCTTGCGTAATCAGTGAGCAGCTGCAGCGGCGCTACGCCTTGCAGTTTGTCCTTCCAGTATGCGATCTTTTTATCGAGAATCTCTCCATGCAAGTACCGCCGTTGCCAGATTGCATAATCTGCATACTGAATCTCCAAGGAGGCTAATTGCGCGGGACGATTTTCCGCATAGGCACCATATAACTCCGCTAATTCCTTTATAATAATGGATATGGACCAGCCATCGGATGCGATATGGTGCACCGTTACCACAAGTACATGCTCCTTATTGTTGAGGCCGATCAAAGTAGCACGTAGCATATGATCTTCAGACAAATCAAAAGGAGCTTTGATCAGTTGTTCGATGTACTGCTGCAACTCTTCGCTTCCTTCCTTATACCCCAAACCCTCAACAATATTTAACTGCCATCCATCCTGGTCCAGTACATATTGAAAGCCCTGACCTTCAGTATCGCGGATCACCGTGCGTAACACTTGGTGACGGGACACGATCGTTTTTAAGGCATTTTCCAAAGCATCCCTGTTCAGATTCCCTTTCAATCCCAACACCGCTGGCATATGATACTGTATACTGCCTTCCAGACGGTCAATAAACCACAAACGTTCCTGGCTGAAGGAAAGAGGGATACGTTCAGGCTTTGAATGCACCTCGATAGCTGGAAGTGATAGTCCTTTGCGTTGACCACCCACATGCTCAGCCAATCCTGCAATTGTTGGATGTATAAACAACGTCTTAATAGCCAGTTCCACTTGAAGATGTCTGCGAATAGAGGATACCACCCGCATAGCCAACAGGGAATGACCCCCCAGCTCAAAAAAATTGTCGTTTACTCCTGCCCGTTCTACATGAAGCAGTTCCTGCCAAATCTCTGCTAATTTCGTCTCCAGTTCATTTCGGGGAGCTACATATTGGTCAGTGAACAATTCGCTGGCATACGGCTCAGGTAATACTTTCTTATCTATTTTACCATTAGCAGTTAATGGCATTTTCTCCAGTTCTACCCATAAGGCAGGCACCATATATTCCGGCAGTCTGGCCTGTAAAAAAGAACCGATTGCTTCTCTATCAAATTTTCCATCGGGAACTACATACCCCACTAAACGTTTGTTACCTTCTTTATCTTCCCTTGCCAACACCACAGCCTGACTTACTAACTCACACCCTTGCAGCACCATCTCTATTTCTCCCAGTTCAATCCTATAACCCCTGATCTTCACCTGGTCGTCTATTCTTCCCAGGTACTCTATATTGCCATCTGCTGACCACCGCCCAAGGTCTCCTGTTTTATACATCCGCGCTTCTACATCTTCATTGAAGGGGTCCTTCACAAACTTTTCCGCCGTTAATTCTTCACGGTTCAAATAACCACGCGCCACCTGAACTCCTCTAATAGTTATTTCACCGTAAACGCCTATGGGGCATAGCTGACCTTCGCTCGAAATATATATCTGTGTGTTAGCAATTGGCTTGCCTATTGGGGGCAGCGGGCATAACCTGAAATTGGTACTCACCGTATAACTGCTTACAACGTGCGCTTCGGTAGGTCCATACTGATTTATCAGCCTGATATCGTACTTGTTAATAAAATCCTGGATATCTTCTGTAAACTTTAACTGCTCTCCGGCTACTATCACCTCCTGCAGGCCAACGGAAGGATTCGAAATAGAGCGGGCATATTCCGCCAGATTCTTTAAAACTATATAGGGGATGAATAAATGCGTAATGCTGTATTCGAAAATATCTTCCAGCACTTTAGACAAATCCTTACGACGCTCTGAAGTTATCAGGTACAGTGTGCTTCCCCAACACAGCGTTGAAAAAATTTCCTGAAAACTTACATCAAAATTCAGACTAGCGAATTGTAAAACCCTCCTGCTATCGTTTGTAAATTGTTTCTGTTGCCAAATTAATAAATTCACCAGAGCACCAACAGGCATTTTTACGCCTTTAGGTTTTCCGGTTGAGCCGGAAGTATACAATACATAGGCAAGGTGATGGGCCCGGGCAGTGCTTTCAATATTTTCCAGCGGCGCTTTATTAATTAAAGACCATTCCGCGTCTAACTCTACAAATTCAACTTTCATTTTATCGGGCATCCTGGATTTACTCTCCTGCTTACAGACAACTATGGCGGCCCCGGTATCTTGAAGTATATAGTGAATCCGCTCTAAAGGATAATCCGGATCAATAGGCACATAGGCCCCCCCTGCTTTTAATATACCCAATATACCTACGATCATCTCTACGGATCGCTCGATACATATTGGAACAAGCGTATCTTCTTTTACCCCCTTACTCCTTAAGTAGTAAGCAAGTTGATTGGCTCTTTGATTTAACAGCAGATAAGAGAATTGTTTGCCCTCGAAGATCACTGCAATGTCATCAGGCGTCTTCAACACCTGTTCCTCAAATAAATCTATAATGGTCTTGCCTTTTGGATAGTCAACAGCCGTATCATTGAACTCAACCACCAACTGCCGTTCCTCAGCCTTAGTAAGCATGGGCAACTCTGCGATCTTCCGCTGTGGCTGGCTTACAACAGAGCTAACCAACTCCTTAAAATGACCTATCATCCTCTCCACAGTCTGTTCACTATATAATTCAGTTGAGTATTCTATTGCCCCCTGCAGCCCAAATGAAGTCTCCGTAATAAATAAGGTCAGATCAAATTTCGATGTTGTATGTTCATAACCTTCTGTAGATATGATCAGATCTTTTAAATGACGCTCCGGAACCTCCGATGTGTTTTGCCATACGAACATCACCTGGAAAAGTGGGCTTCTGCTCATGTCTCTTTGGGTTACTACAGCATTAACCACTTTCTCAAAAGGAACTTCCTGATGCTCATATGCTTCCAAAGTTGTTGTCTTGACCTGCTGCAATAAGTCGGCAAATAAAGTATCCCCATTCACTGCAGTGCGCAGAGCAAGAGTGTTGACAAAAAAGCCAATAAGTTTCTCAACTTCCTGCTGCTGGCGGCCTGCAATAGGACTGCCAACACAGATATCCTGCTGACCGCTGTAGCGGTGCAGCAACACCTTAAATGCCGATAGCAAAGTCATGAACATTGTTGTGCCCTGCTCCTGACTTAAGACCTGTAATTGTTCTGACAACCCTTTTTCTATCGTGAAATTTACTATACCCCCGTTAGTACTTTGAACAGCCGGCCTGCTAAAATCGGCAGGCAACTGCAGTAAGGCTACACCCTGCAGCTTTTTCTTCCAATATCCTAACTTCCTGCCCAGTATCTCACCCTGCAAATACTTCCGCTGCCACATCGCATAGTCGGCATACTGTGTCGCCAGGGAGGCTAATTGCATCGGACGATTTTCAACATAAGAGCCATATAACTCTGCTACTTCATTTACAAGGATAGATCTTGACCATGCATCCGAAGCAATATGATGAAGCGTTATCACGAGGAGGTGATAATCTTCGTTGATTAAGATCAGCGAAGCACGCAACATGTGATCTTCTGACAAGTCAAAAGGCTTATTAATTAACCCCTCTATATACGAATTTAAAGCCTCAGAATCCTGGTAGTATCTATTATCATTGACAATAACCAACTGCCATGAATCTTTATCCTTAATATATTGAAAGGCCTCTCCATCCTCCTGACGGATCACTGTTCTGAGTACTTCATGACGGCTAACTATGGTGTATAACGCATATGCTAATGCATCTATATTTAACTTCCCCCTTAATCCCAAGACGGCCGGTATATGGTACTGAACACTGCCTTCCAGGCGGTCGATAAACCACAACCGCTCCTGACTGAACGATAAAGGAATCTGTTGAGGTCGGGCTTTTACCACCTCGATGGAAGGAAGGATTGTAGTCTCTGACGGTCTTTGCAGTTTGCCGGCAAGCGAAGCTATCGTGGGATAATCAAAAATATCAACAATAGGCATCTCCACTTTGAACTCTTTACGAATGGCGGAGATTAACCGCACAGCTAACAGTGAATGTCCGCCCAACTCAAAAAAATCATCGTTTATCCCTACCTGTTCAATCTCCAGCACTTCCTGCCAAATCTCCACTAATTTGGCTTCTACCTCATTGCCGGGCGCTACATACTGGTTACTCAACATTTCACTGGCATCTGGATCTGGTAATGCTTTTCTGTCTATTTTTCCATTTGCAGTTAATGGCAATTTCTCCATCTCTACCCACAGGGCAGGCACCATGTACTCAGGAAGCGTATCCCTTAAATAAGAACTGATTGCTTCTTTATCAAATATTCCATCTTCAGGCACTACATAACCAACCAATCTCCGTTCACCTTCCTTATCCTCCCTTGCCAGCACTACTCCCTGGCTCACTAAATCACTTTGCTGCAGCACGCTCTCTATCTCTCCCAACTCAATGCGGTAACCCCGGATCTTCACCTGATCATCAACACGGCCTATAAACTCTATATTTCCATCAGGCAGATATCTTACCAAATCCCCCGTTGCGTACATCAGCGATCCGCCCTGCCTGTTAAATGGATTCCCGATAAATTTTTCGCGCGTTAAATCCCCCTTATTAACATACCCTTTTGCAAGACCATCTCCCGCTATATATAACTGACCTGCAACTCCTATGGGACACAACTCTAAGACCCGGCTTAAAACATAAACATGCGTATTGGAAAAGGGCTTGCCTATAGGTATCGTACCAGTGTACTCAACATCAGCCTTTACAACATGCAGCAGCTTCCCGATAGTTGTTTCTGTAGGACCGTAATGATTAACAACCGTGCAATCCGAGCCCGATAATCCGATTACCTTAACCACCTGGGCCTGAAGTGCCTCTCCTCCAAATACCAGTAACTTACGGGGCAGTAATAACCGTTGATCCATTCCCAGGGCTTTCCAGTGTGATGGAACTATTTTTAAACAATCTATTGCATGCTCTTTAAAATATGTATGAAGAATTTCAACGTTACTGACCGCTTCTTTGGAAAACACGTGTAACGATCCCCCTGTTACCAGAGAACTATATATAACTGTATTGCCAAGATCCGTAGCAATGGTGGACACCAAAGCAAATGACCGGCACTCCTCTATCTGAATGTTATGTTTTAATCCAAATACATAATCTACCAGGCTCCTGTGTTCTATCATCACCCCCTTGGGCCTGCCCGTTGACCCGGAGGTATAGATTACATAGGCCATGTGATGTGAGGCCAATGCGGTTTGCGGATTCTCTACCGGTTGGTTGCTAAGGGCCGGCATCTCCCCATCTAATTCTATGATCTCAACGTCTTCGGAGCTTTGCAGCTTTGAACTGCTTTCCTTACTGCTAACCACTACAGTAGCCCGGGTATCTTCCAGCATGTAGCTTATCCGGTCGGCGGGAAAGTCAGTATCAATAGGCACGTAAGCACCTCCCGCTTTTAAAATACCCAGTATTCCAACCATCATCTGCAGGCTTCGCTCTACACAAATTGGCACCAGGGTATCTTCTTTTACTCCCCTGCTCCTTAAATAATGAGCTAACTGGTTAGCCCTTTCATTTAACTTTTGATAAGAGAGTTCTTCCTCCTTAAACACCACTGCAATGTTATCCGGCGTTACGGCTACCTGTTCTTCAAATAAATCTACAATGCTCTTGTTCCCGGGATAGTCTACTGCGGTATTATTGAACTCCATCAGCAGCTGATGCTTCTCCGCCGGTGTGATCAAATCAATATCACGAAGCTTCCCCTCTTCCTTGTCTATGATCTGAAGCAATACATGCTCGAAATGATTCCGTATCTGTTTTGCGTAAGCCTCACTCAATAAGGCATTGTTATAGCTGAAGAGAAGGCTTGTCTCCTGACCACTGAAAATATTAATACTTAGAGCGTAATTATTATGCTCTTTTACCTGGACATTCTCTATGCTCAAAGCCCATTGCTTCGACGATATCCTTTTGCTGACAGGATAATTATCAAACACTAATAAACTGTCAAAGAAATCTCCCTCTACTCCTGTCCATCCCTGGATATCATTAAGTGCAGTATATTGGTATTGACGTGATGCGAACTGTTCATCCTGTATTTTTTGCAACCACTTTACTATGTCAGATTCTTCCTGCATGCCCGAGCGCAGGGGCAGTGTATTGATAAACATTCCAACCCGTTGCTCCACACCCGGCAAATCATCCGGACGACCCGACACAATTACCCCATAAATTATATCACTGCTGCCAGTATAACGATGTAAAAGATAGGACCATACTCCTTGCATTACCGTATTGATCGTTATGCGGTGTCTCTGCGCATAGCCTTCTATCCGGGCGGTTGTAATGTTGTCGACATTTAAAAACACCGAACTGTACGCTCCCACCCCTTTGTTCCGCTCTGAAGTTGTTTTTATAAAGGGAAGCAGTGTACTTTGTTCCAGACCATGCAAATAATTTTGCCAGTAGGCCTGCTCGAGCTCTTTATTACGACGTTCTGTATAACGGATATAATCCTCATAACGGTCCTCTTCGCCAACAACAGCTTTCTTACCCGATAACAACAACTCATACGTAGTCAAAAATTCTTCCATCAGTACCTGCATCGACCAACCATCGATTAATATATGATGATATGTCCATACCATCCGGCAACGTTGTTCACTTAATCGAAGTAGTCCAAGGCGCATCAGAGGAGCCACCTTAAAATCAAAGCCCTTGCCACGATTTGATTCTTTATACTGCTTTATAGCCACGGACTGCTCACTCTCACTCATATCGCTGTAGTCAACTACCTCTACCGGCAATTCAACTTCCCGGAACACACATTGTACCGGCACCTTGAATTGATCATGATAAAATGAGCTTCGCAGTATAGTATGCCGTTTTATTATGTGCTTCCAACTGTTACGGAAAACATTTAGGTCAGGCCTGATCAGATCACACTCAACCTGATTTATATATGCTCCCATTCCACCATCATACAGCCCATGAAACAACATCCCCAGCTGTAAACCGCTTAAACGGTATAACCTATCTATTTGCTCTCTTCTCGTTTTGCCTTTGAGAGGCTCTTTTGAAGTAATGTCCATTGATAATGATAGATGATTGGTAATGATTTTTATAGGCGTTCGTTTAAAAAGCCATCAAGCTCTTCATAACTAATGTCTGAACCGAGTCCGTAATCAGATGGCGTATACGCGTCACCGTTACTTTGCTGGTCAGTACAATGAGTGATCAATTTTTCCAGATTGGATAAATATTCTTGCGCGAGGCTCCTTATAGTTACTTTCTCATAATGATTGCTGCTATAGCTCCAGCTGAATATCAGCTCCCCTCCCTGTATCATTCCGGTAACAGAAATCTTTTCACTCACCACAAATTTGTCACTTCTGCTGGCCCCTGTTGATTCCCTGGCCTCTGTTAACCATTTACTCTCTCTGACCACATTATCCAACTGACCGAGGTAGTTAAATACGATTTCCCAGCGATCCTTACCTTGTAAAACTTCTTCCTTATTTATATATTTGAGCACGCCATATCCCAATCCTTTGTCCGGCACCTGGCGTAACTGCTCTTTTACTGACTTAATCAAATCACCCTCTCCCTTCTCTGTCCCTGCATCAAGCAGTACAGGGTAAAGATTAGTGAACCAACCGACCGTGCTGCTGGTGTCTATTCCGTCTGCAATCATCTCTCTGCCATGACCTTCCAAACCAATAATTACTTTATCTGAACCATTCCACTCACACAGCGTTCTGGCTAGTGCACTAAGCAATATGTCATTGATCTCCGTATGGTATATCCGCGGCACTTCGTGTATTAATCGCCAGGTTTGCTTAACTCCGAGACGTATCGTCTGACTAGCCATGTCTT
The DNA here is from genome assembly GCA_037718865.1 of Chitinophagaceae bacterium. Lineage (GTDB taxonomy): Bacteria > Bacteroidota > Bacteroidia > Chitinophagales > Chitinophagaceae > JADCRZ01. Next base: position 25,574 of record JBBJMP010000007.1, read on the forward strand.
TTACCCTTACTTGACCGTGGTAATCCTTATCCACAACCAGGGGATCATAGCTTTCCACCAGCTTCTGCCAATATTTTTTTTGAGAGAATAAGCGACTGCTCTGCCCGTACTTCCGCAAGGCATCATACCACTGCCGGTAGGAGCTGCTCTTCTTGCCAAGGTCTGCCTTCTGGCCATTTGTTAATGCGCCTAACAATAACTCTACATCCTCCAGCAATATCCTCCAGGATACTCCATCTACTGCCAAATGATGGATCACAATCAGTAGCCGGTTTTTAGCGTCTGACTCTGGTGTGAGCATCAATATCACACGTACCAACTCACCTTTTTCTATATCCAGGCTTCGTTGATACCGATCGGCATGTTCAGTAATTAAAGCGTCGCACAAATTATGTTGCACTGACCTTAAATCCTCTATTAAAACCTTTGCTTTATAAGACCCATATTCCTGTTCCCAATGACCGTCTTTTTGACGGTATTGAAAACGCATAGCATCATGATGTTCTGTTAGTTGTTCAATAGCCCCTCTCAATATAGGTTCTGTTACATCCTTATTTATTCCCAGTAACACACTTTGATTAAAATGAGATATTTCTACGTTGTCATTTTCAAGATACCATTGCTGAATTGGCAGAAGTCCGCCAGGACCCATCAAAAGTTCCTGCTCGCTACTTGTATTAACCAACGTATCTGATCTTTGCTCCATAATTGCAGATAGTCTGGCGATTGTCTGGTAAGTTAAAATATCTGCCACCTGCAACTCGTACCCCGATCTTCTTGCCCGGCTTACTACTTGTATTATTATAATGGAATCGCCTCCCAGTTCAAAGAAATTATCGTGTATGCCTACCTGCTCTACCTCTAACAACTCCTGCCATATCTCTGCTAATGTAGCTTCGAGTTGGTTTCGGGGCGCTACATATTCATTATTCAACAGCTCGGTGGCATCGGGATCAGGCAACGCTTTCCTGTCTATCTTACCGTTGATCGTCAAGGGCACGCTGTCCAGCTCTACCCACAGCGCCGGCACCATATACTCCGGCAGTTTGGACTTTAAGTATGCGCTGATCGCTTCTTTATCAAATACTCCGGATGCCACCACGTACCCCACCAGTCTTCTGCTGCCTTCCTTACCATCCCTGGCCATCACCACTGCCTGGCTCACCAGCTCACTGCCCAGCAGCACACTTTCTATTTCTCCTGGCTCTATCCGGTAACCCCGGATCTTCACCTGGTCATCTCTTCTTCCCACATACTCAAGGTTGCCATCAGCGGACCACCGACCCAGATCCCCTGTCTTATACAACCTCCCCGAACCCTCTTTACTAAACGGGCTCACCATAAACTTCTCCCCCGTCAGATCCACAGCGTTTAAATAACCCCTCGCCAATCCATCCCCACCTATACAAATCTCCCCAACTACCCCTACAGGTAATATCCCGTTTCCTTCATCCAAAACGAATAATTGTACATTGTCTAGCGGCTTGCCAATCGATATCCCTTGCTGCAGCTTTTCTTTATCCCCTAACGTAGTAAACCGATAGGTGCTGCACCCTACCGTTGCTTCCGTAGGACCATATTCATTGATGATCTCTACATCCACACCTTTATCAATAAAATAATTAAAGTGACCCCCCTGTAAGGCCTCTCCACCTATCACCAGCCTGCCGGTTAGCAACACTCCATTCACCCCCCTGATCTTACCCTGCAGCAATTCCAGGTGCGAAGGCGTTAACTTGATGAAATCATAAGGGGCATACTTCAACAGATTACTGTCTTCAAACACATCAACGGATCGCTTTGAACCGATGACTATTGATTTGCCAAACAACAACGGCATCATCATCCCCGTAAGAGAGGCATCGAAGGTATAAGACAGGTGGATAAAACTTCCTGAACCACCTTCCTTATCATCCATATACCTGGACTTACTATTCAACAGATAATTCAATAAACTCCTGTGTTCAATCATCACTCCCTTGGGCTTACCCGTGGAACCGGACGTATAGATCACATAGGCCAGATTACCAGAACCAAGAGCCGTTTTTACATTGGCCACCGGCTGACTTTCAAAAGCTGACCACCCCTCTAATGCTATGATCTCAAGAGGTGCTGCCGTTGGCAGTTTTGATTTACTCTCCCTGCTGCTGACAACGATCCCAGCACCCGTATCCTCAAGGATGTATCCTATTCGCTCCAAGGGATAATCAGCATCAATAGGCACATAGGCCCCTCCCGCTTTTAAAATGCCCAGTATACCCACTATCATCTCTATGCCCGGCTCTATACATATCGGTACCAGCGTCTCCTCCCTCACCCCCCGGCTCCTTAGATAATGGGCCAGGCGGTTAGACCGCTCGTTGAGCCTCCCATAGCTCAGCTGCTCTTCTTCAAACACCAAGGCCATTGCCTGGGGGGTTCTTAACACCTGCTCCTCAAACAAATCTATCACCGTCCTGTCTTTGCTATACGCCGACACCGTATCATTGAACTCCACCAACAGCTGATGCTTCTCGGCCCCTGTCAGCATGGGCAACTTGCCTATCTGTTGCTCCGGTTCTCTTACCACCGAGCCAAGCAACTCCTTAAAATGACTGATCATCCGCCCGATCGTCTGCTCACTATACAAATCCGTCGAGTACTCCATGGACCCATAAAGACCATGGGCCGTCTCGGTGAGACTAACGTTTAAATCAAACTGCGCTGTCGAGTGAACATAGCTCTGCGATGATAAGGTTAATTGACCCAGGCGAAGCTCCGGAACTTCCGGAGTGTTCTGCAATACAAACAACACCTGGAACAAAGGATTCCTGCTCATGTCTCTTTCCTGCACCACAGCATCCACCACTTTCTCAAACGGTACCTCCTGGTGCTCATAGGCCTCCAGCGTCGTCGCTTTCACCTGTTGCAATAACCTGGTAAAAGAATGATCGCCCCTGAGTTCACTGCGCAAAGCCAGTGTATTAATGAAAAAACCCATTAACCCTTCAGTCTCCTGTTGCTGACGGCCGGCAACCGACGTTCCTACACAGATATCCTGCTGACCGCTGTACCTGTATAGAAATACTTTAAAGACAGACAGCAAGGTCATAAAAAGTGTCGTGCCCTCACGTTGACTCAACACTTGCAGCAATGATGATATTTCTTTATCCACCCAGAAACCGCTCAGTGCCCCTCTGGTGCTCGCAACAGCCGGCCTGGCATAATCCGACGGCAGATCCAGCGGCTCAACGCCTCTAAGCTTATCCTTCCAGTAACTTATCTTCCCCTCCAGCAACGCTCCACGCAAATACTTCCTCTGCCACATGGCATAATCGGCATATTGAATGCTTAGCACTGGCAAGCCAGGCAGACGGCCCTCCTCGTAAGACCCATATAATTCCACTACCTCTTTCACCAGGATAGATCTCGACCACCCATCGGAGGCTATATGATGCATCGTTACTACCAACACTTGTTCCCCTTCATTAAGGAGGATCAGCGTAGCTCGAAGCATGTCATCCTGCGATAAATCAAAAGGCTTGCTCACCAACTCTTGGATGTATCGCCCTAAAGCATCAACATCCTCACGGTATCGATCACCATCAATGACCGCTAACTGCCAGTTATCCTTAGCTTTAATATATTGCCAGGCCTCTCCGTCCTGCTCACGGATCACTGTGCGCAGCACCTCATGGCGATCCACGATGGTTTGTAAAGCATACTGCAACGCACCGGTGTTCAACCTGCCTTTCAGACGTAAGACCGCTGGTATATGATACTGCAGGCTACCAGACAGACGGTCAATAAACCATAGCCGTTCCTGACTAAAAGATAAAGGAATACGTTCCACTCTCGGCTCTACCTCAATAGAGGGAAGTATCGTTGACCCTGATTGATCCGATACCCGGCCTGCCAACGATGCTATCGTCGAATACTCAAATATATCGCTGATCGGCATCTCCACTACCAACTCCCGGCGGATGGCCGATATCAACCGGATAGCTAACAATGAATCGCCCCCAAGCTCAAAAAAATTGTCGTATATACCTACACGCTCAACATCAAGCAGCTCCTGCCAGATCCGGGAAAGATTAGCTTCCAGCTCGTTGCGCGGAGCTGTATACTCAGTACTTATCCCCTCACCGGCTTCAGGATCAGGCAATGCCCTTTTGTCTAATTTACCGTTGGGAGTGAGTGGCAACTGCTCAAGCTGCACCCATAAAGCAGGCAACATGTATTCAGGCAGCCTCCCTTTCAAATAACCTGTGATGACTTCCTTATCAAATTCTCCCTCTAACACTATATATCCTACCAGCCTCTTTCGGCCTTCTTTATCTTCTTTTGCCATCACCACCGCCTGGCTCACCAGACCACTTTGCATCAGCACACTTTCTATCTCTCCCGGTTCTATGCGGTAACCTCTGATCTTTACCTGGTCATCGATTCTTCCCAGGTACTCTATGTTACCATCAGCCAGCCACCGACCCAGGTCCCCCGTCTTATACAACCTTGCCCCGGGTTCTTTGTTGAACGGGTCGGCTATAAACTTCTCCGCCGTTAATTCAGGTCTGTTCAAATAACCCCTTCCTAAACCATCGCCCCCCAGGTAGAGCTCCCCCGCCACGCCAACAGGAACCAACCGTTGCCACTCATCCAGCACATAAACCCTGCGGTTACTCAACGGACGGCCAATCGGTATCGGACCGCTTATCTGCAAACCGCTGATCTTACAGGTTAACGAAAAGGTCGTATTCTCCGTAGGACCATAGCCATTTATGATCTCTACATCTCCGTAAGTCTGACTTAGCTTCTTTATATGTTGTTCACTTAACTTCTCCCCTCCCACTAAAATAGTTCCTAACCCTTCAAAAACACTGATGTCCGTTTCAACCAACTGATTAAACCAGCTTGACGTAAACCACATCTTCGTTACTCCCCTGCTGTCTATCTCCTCTTTGAGCAGCTCACTATCCAGCAACTTGTTTTCGGTGCACAAAATCAATTGCCCCCCGTTTAATAACATTGACCAGTATTCGAACGTCGTCGCATCAAAAGATGGAGAACCCGTTGATAGTAAAATGTCCTCCTTACTCAAAGACACATAGTCTATACCCCTCACCAAGCTAACTACATTCCTATGCTCCACCATTACCCCTTTGGGTTTACCCGTTGAGCCGGATGTATACATGACATACGCTAAACTATCCGGCCCTGTCGCATTGACTGCCTTGTCCCTGGAAAAGGCTCTCAGCACATCACCCAGCCTGTCCATACACACCACTTCCGCATTTTCCTTTTCAAATACACCCACGTAATCTGAGGTGGTCACAACAAGCTTACAACCAATATCTTTGAGCATGTAGCTGATCCTTTCTTCAGGATAACCGGCATCTATGGGAACATACGCTCCTCCAGCTTTCAGAATGCCCAGTATCCCTATGATCATCTCCAACGAACGCTCTATACATATGGGAACAAGCGTTTCTTCCTTCACTCCCCGGCTTCGCAGGTAATGCGCTAACTGGTTGGAACGCTCATCCAATTGCAGATACGAGAGCCGCTCCCCCTCAAACACCACGGCTGTCCCAGCCGGTGTCTTTGATACCTGCTCCTCAAATAAATCTGTAATACCCCTGTGCTTCGGATACAAGGACTCATTGGCATTAAACTCCACCACCAACTGATGCTCCTCGGCCATGGTGAGCATGGGCAACAAACCTATCTTTTGCTTCGGATTTGTTATAACCGAATTCAGCAACTCGATAAAATGACTTACCATGCGCTGCATCGTTGGTTCGCTATATAAGTCTGTGGAGTACTCCAGCGACCCTTGCAGACCATTTACGGTTTCGGTAATAAATAAGGTCAGGTCGAACTGGGCCGTGGTGTGTTCAGAAGGTTCATTTGAAAAAGTTAATTCCCCTAACTTCAAATCCGGAACTTGCGGTGTGTTGTGGAGTACGAACATGACCTGGGCCAGAGGGTTGCGGCTCATATCCCTTTGCTTCACCACTGCATCAACCACTTTTTCAAAAGGCACATCCTGGTGTTCATAACCCTCCAGCGTAGTTGCTTTTACCTGTTGAAGTAGTTCTGGAAAAGAAGCATCACCATTTACCGCAGTTCGCAATACAAGTGTATTGACAAAAAAACCAATTAGCCCTTCTATCTCTTGTTGCCGACGTCCCGCACTGGAAGTTCCAACACAAATGTCCTCCTGATTGCTATAGCGATGGAGCAATATGTTAAAGACAGCGAGCAAAGTCATAAATAAGGTCGTGTTCTCCTGTCGGCTCAACAATAATAGTTGTTCACTTAGTTCTTTATCAATATTAAACCTTAAAACACTCCCTTTGTGGCTTGGAACCGAAGGCCTGGAATAATCCGTTGGTAGCTGTATCGGCTCTACTCCTTGCAATTTCTCCTTCCAGTAGCCCAGCTTTTTTTCCAATACCTCTCCCTGCAAATACTTCCGCTGCCAAATTGCATAGTCTGCATATTGTATCTCCAGCGGCACTAAAGCTGCCGGACGACCTTCAGCGTATGATTTATATAGTTCTATGACTTCTTGTACTATTATAGATATTGACCAACCATCGGAAGCGATATGGTGCATCGTTACCACCAGCATATGCTCATTCAGATCAAGGATAATTAAATCTGCACGCAGCATGTCATCTTTCGAAAGATCAAAAGGCTTCCTGACTAATGTGTTTATATGGTTTTGTAGATTCAGCGAATCTTGCTTGTATTGATACCCTTCAGTTACGATTAACTGCCAACCATTTTTATCTTTAATATATTGCCAGGCCTGTCCTTCATGCTCGCGTACAACTGTCCGAAGCACTTCATGACGACCTACTATCGTTTGAAAAGCATGTTCCAAAGCTTCTTTGTTCAAACGGCCCTTAAGCCCAAATACAGCTGACAGATGATACTGCCCAGATCCGTTTAGTTGGTCGATAAACCACAAGCGCTCCTGGCTAAAGGACAGCGGAATAAGTTGGGGTCTTGGTTCTGCTTTAATAGCTGGAAGTAATAATTCGTTGCTTTGTCCGTTTAGGTGCCCGGCTAACTCTGCTATGGTGGGATGAATAAATAAATCTTTAATAGCCAGTTCCACTTCGAGTTGCCTGCGAATGGATGATATTACCCGGGTTGCCAAAAGTGAATGCCCGCCGAGCTCAAAGAAATTATCGTGTACGCCTACCCGTGAAACATCCAGCAACTCCTGCCAGATATTTACAAGCGCTTGTTCTGTCTGTGTACGGGGAGCTACGTATTGATTAGTAAATAATCCTTCTGGAACCGATTCAGGTAAAGCTTTCCTGTCTATCTTTCCATTTGGAGTTACCGGCAGGTTGTCCAGCTCCACCCATAAGGAAGGAACCATATACTCCGGTAGCCTGGTTTTTAAAAAAGATATAATAGCTTCGGGATCAAAAGGTCCGTCCGGAACAACATAACCGACCAACTGCTTAACACCTTCTTTATACTCCTTTGCCAGCACCACAGACTTGTTCACAAACCGGCACTCCTGCAGTATGCTTTCTATCTCTCCCAACTCTATTCGATAACCTCTGATCTTTACCTGGTCATCGATTCTTCCCAGGTACTCTATGTTACCATCAGCCAGCCAACGACCGAGATCGCCCGTTTTATATAATCTTGCCCCCGGTTCTTTGTTGAACGGGTCGGCTACAAACTTTTCCGCCGTTAATTCAGGGCGATTCAAATAACCCCGGGCTACCTGAACTCCCCCTATACATATCTCACCCCCAACCCCTATTGGGCTTAGCTGCCCTCCCCGGGTAATATAAATAAACGTATTATCTATTGGCTTGCCAATAGGAGGCAAAGGACGCGCAGTATTGCCGGTAACAACATAGCTGCTTACCACATGAGCTTCCGTAGGTCCATATTGATTTATCAGATTAATGGAATGTCTGTCGATAAAATTTTTGATAACTTCTGTAAACTTTAACTGTTCACCAGCTACTATTACTTCCTCTAAACACAAGGAAAGATTGAAATCCGGGCCGCTGTATTCTGCCAGATTCTTTAAAACAATGTACGGGATGTATAAATGAGTGATGCTGTATCTGCTAAGATCTTTAAATACCTCAGACATATCTTTTCTACGATCGGCATTTATAAGATACAAGGCGCTTCCAAAAGGGAGCGTTGAAAAAATCTCCTGGAAACTTACGTCGAAATTTAGACTTGCAAATTGTAAAACCCGCCTTCTTTTATTTTCAAATTGCTTTTGCTGCCAGGTTAATAAGTTTACCAAACTTCCGCCAGACATCTTTACGCCCTTAGGCTTACCGGTTGAACCGGAGGTATAAAGCACATAGGCCAGATGATGGGCTTTGATACCGGTTACTAAATTGTCAGCAGGGGCCTTGTTGATAAAAGGCAGTTCCCCGTCTAACTCTATGATGTCAAGAGATTCTGCGTTTGGTAATTTTGCGCTGCTGCCTTTGCTGCTTACAATCAGGGTTGCCTCGGTATCTTCGACTATATATTTAATCCGATCCGCAGGATAATCCGGGTCGATAGGCACGTAGGCCCCTCCTGCTTTCAGGATACCCAGTACGCCTATAATCATATGCAGTGACCGTTCTATGCAAATTGGCACAAGTGTATCTCCCCTTACTCCCCTGCTTCTTAAGTAATGCGCCAATTGGTTAGACCGCTCATTAAGCTCTTTATAAGTCAACTGATGCTCGTCCAATACCAACGCTGTCAGATCTGGTGTCTTTTGTACCTGCTCTTCAAACAGATCTGCAATACTCTTGTCTTTTGGATATTCTACCCTCGTATTGTTGAACTCTTCTAACAACTGAACCTTCTCGGCCTGGCTCAGCATTTGCAACTCCGCTATGCTTTGCTCCGGCTGTTTTATAATCGATGAAAGCAACTCCTTAAAGTGGTCGATCATGCGCACGATGGTGGGTTCACTATATAAATCAGTGGAGTATTCCACAGACCCCTCCAGACCAGTCAGGGTTTCTGTAATAAATAAGATCAGATCGAATTTCGACGTTGTATTTTCATAATTTTCCCTGGAGAGGATGATTTCACCTAATCGTAGCTCTGGAACCTCCGGTGTGTTCTGCCATACAAACATGACCTGGAACAAAGGATTTCTGCTCATGTCTCTTTCTGTTACTACTGAATCCACCACTTTCTCAAACGGCACCTCCTGATGCTCATATGCTTCGAGTGTAGTTGTTTTTACTTGTTGTAATAATCCGCTGAATGAAGACTCACCATTGACCTCGCTGCGCAAGGCAAGGGTATTGACAAAAAAACCGATAAGGTCCTCTACTTCCTCCTGCTGCCGCCCTGCAATTGGACTGCCCACACAAATATCCTGTTGGCCGCTATACCGGTGCAGCAACACCTTAAAGGCGGCCAGCAAGGTCATAAAAAGTGTCGTGCCCTGTTGTTGAGAGAATAATTGTAAGGCCGCTGATAACTCTTTATCAACACTAAAGCCGGTACTGGCTCCTTTGGTACTTTGAACAGCCGGCCTCGCAAAATCTGCAGGCAACTGCAACGGAGCAAAGCCTTGAAGCTTAGCTTTCCAGTAATTTAGTTTTCTGTCCAATAATTCTCCTTGCAAATACTTCCGCTGCCACATTGCATAATCTGCATATTGTATGCTTAGCGGTGTTAAGTTGGGAAGACGTGCTTCGACGTAAGACCCATATAGCTCTACTACTTCTTTTACCAGAACAGACCTTGACCAGGCATCAGATGCGATATGATGCAGTGTTACTACCAACACATGTTTAAGCTCGCCTAGTGTAATCAAATGTCCCCTTAGCATATAGTCCTTCGACAAATCGAAGGGCTCATTTATCAATCTTTCTATATATTGCTGTAATGCCTTTTGGTTTTGCTGGAATTCATATCCTTCAATAAGATCCAGTTGCCATCCATCTTTGTCTTTAATATACTGCCAGGCCTGACCTTCAGCCTCCCGGATCACCGTTCTAAGCACTTCATGGCGATTCACAATTGTTTGTAAAGCATATTGTAAAGCATCCTTGTTTACCTGGCCCATAAGCCCTAGCACTCCGGGAACATGATACTGAACACTGCCTTCTAATTGATCGATAAACCACAAACGTTCCTGGCTGAAGGAAAGTGGGATTAGCTCAGGTCTGGCACCTGCCTTAATAGATGGAAGAATTGTTCGGCTTGATTGACTCTCCAGATTCCTTGCAAGCGATTCTATCGTTGGATAATCGAATATATCACTGATAGGCATTTCCACAGACAGCCCTTTGCGAATAGCCGATATTAATCGTACAGCTAAAAGTGAATGGCCTCCCAACTCAAAAAAATCATCATGGATGCCGACTTGATCTACATCCAGCACTGCCTTCCATATCGTAGCCAGGGAATGCTCTGTTTCATTCCGCGGTGCCACATACTGATTGCTTAATCCTTCGTTAGCTTCAGGGTCAGGTAGTGCCCTCCTGTCCACTTTACCATTAGGAGTCAAGGGCAAACCTTCCAATTCCACCCAAAGGGCAGGTATCATAAAATCCGGCAGCTTATCCTTTACATAGGAACTTATAACTTCTTTATCAAACCTACCCGGCTCAGCTACTATATAACCCACCAGCCTTTTATCACCAAAACTATCTTCCTTTGCCATCACCACCGCCTGCCTCACCACGTCACACTGATAAAGCACACTCTCTACCTCTCCCAACTCAACCCGGTAGCCACGTATCTTTACCTGATCATCTACACGGCCTAAAAACACTATATTACCATCAGGCAAATATTTGACTACATCGCCTGTTCCATACATTAGGGATTTGACTTCTTTACTGTAAGGATTTCGTATAAATTTTTTCCCCGATAATTCGTCATTGTTCAAATAGCCCCTTGCAACACCATCCCCTTCTATATACAACTGGCCTGAAATTCCTATGGGACATGTCTCCAAATCTTTTGTTAGCACGTAAACCCGGGTATTTGAAAATGGCCTGCCTATAGGTATGATATTATTATACGTGCTGTCAGGCCTAACAACATGAAGCAGTTTGCCAATAGTTGTCTCTGTAGGGCCATAATGATTAACAATCGTGCAACTTGTACCGGTTAGCTTGATATTTTCTACGAGCTCAGCCTGCAGGGCCTCGCCTCCAAATATGAGTAACTTTGAAGGTAATAAAAAGCTTTGCTGCATGGATAGTGCCCTCCAGTGAGAAGGAACTATTTTTAAGCATTCAATAGCGTGCTCTTCAAAATAACTATGAAGAACCTCGGTATTACTTACTGATTCTTTTGAAAACAGATGCAATGCACCACCAAGTACTAAAGAACTATATATAACCGTATTGCCAAGGTCGGTAGCAATCGTAGATACCAAAGCAAAGGACCGGCACTGGTGTATTTGTATGTTTTGCTTCAACCCGAACACATAATCTACAAGGCTCCTGTGTTCTATCATTACACCCTTAGGTTTGCCTGTTGAACCGGAGGTATATATTACATAAGCCAAATGATGAGAGGCAACTTTTGTTTGCAGATTCTCTGATGGCTGCAGGCTCAGGGTAAAGTCTTCCGTATCCAGTTCAATCAAAATAATGCCTTCGGAACTTTGCAGCTTTGAGCTGCTTTCGCTACTACTGACTACTATCGTAGCGCGGGTATCTTCCAGCATGTAGTTAATCCTTTCGGAAGGAAAATCAGTATCAATGGGCACATAAGCCCCTCCCGATTTTAGTATGCCCATTATCCCTATCATCATCTCTATGCTTCGCTCTATGCAAATGGGCACCAGCATTTCTTCTCTTACTCCCCTGCTTCTTAAATAGTGAGCCAACCGGTTAGACCTTTCATTGAACTCCTGATAAGTTAACTGCTGACCTTCAAACACTACTGCCACTGCCTGCGGTGTCTTTAGCACCTGCTCTTCAAACAGATCTACCACACTCTTGTCTCCCGGATACTCTACCAGGCTATTGTTAAACTCCACTACCAACTGGTGCTGCTCAACATCCGTAAGCATTGACAACTTCCCGATTCCCTGATCAGGCCGTTTTACAATGGCACCCAGCAACTCCTTAAAATGACCCATCATCCGTCCAATCGTCTGCTCACTAAATAATTCAGGTGAATACTCCACTGACCCCTGCAGACCATGTTTTGTCTCTGATATAAATAAGGTTAAATCAAACTTGGATGTATTATGTGAAAAGGCTTCCTGGGATAACTGTACATCTCCAAAATGAAGTTCGGGAATCTCAGGTGTGTTCTGCAATACGAACATTACCTGAAAAAGCGGACTTCGGCCCATGTCTCTTTCCTTCACCACTGCCTCCACCACTTTTTCAAACGGCACTTCCTGGTGCTCATAGGCCTCCAGAGTAGTTGTTCTTACCGTTTGCAACAGCCCGGTAAATAAAGCATCCTCACTCACCTCAGTGCGCAAAGCCAGCGTATTGGAAAAAAAGCCCATTAAGCCTTCAACCTCTTCATGTTGCCGGCCTGCAATGGAAGTTCCTACACAAATATCCTGCTGACCGCTGTAACGATACAACAACACTTTAAAGGCGGCCAGTAATGTCATAAACAAGGTAGTGCCCTGTTGTTGAGACAATGACTGCAGATTTGCGGACAGCTCTTCATTTATCCTGAAGGCCACATTGACCCCTTTGGTGCTCTGAACAGCAGGCCTGGCATAGTCCGCAGGCAGTTGTAAGGGCGTTACTCCTTGCAACTTCTCTTGCCAGTAACTTAACTTCTTATTCAATAACTCACCCTGCAAATACTGTCGCTGCCAAATTGCAAAATCAGCATACTGAATCTCAAGCTGCTCTAAATTTACCGGACGACCTTCATCATAAGACTTATATAACTCGACCACCTCTTTTACAAAAAGAGATGTTGACCATGCATCAGAAGCAATGTGATGGAATGTAAGCACCAGTAAATGCTCTTGCTCGTTCAGGATAATCAGAGACGCACGCAACATATGGTCTCTCGACAAATCAAAAGGTCTACTGGTTAATGTTTTTATGTATTGTTGTAAAGCCTGTGGGTCTTGCTGAAATTGATGTCCGTCGATGAGCCCTAATTGCCACTCGTCTTTCTCCTTAATACACTGATACGGTTGGCCTTCTACCTCCCTGATCACTGTTCTGAGCACCTCGTGCCGGTTAATGATTGTTTGTAAAGCATTCTCCAAAGCATCCCTTTTCAAATGGCCGTTAAGTGCAAACACCGCCGGTAAATGATACTGTACGCTTCCGTGTAGCTGATCAATAAACCATAATCGCTCCTGGCCAAACGATAGTGGAATACGTTCAGGCTTTAATTGAGACTTAATAGCAGAAAGTGATAAGCCTTTACTCAATCCCTGTAGATGCCCCGCTAACTCAGCAATTGTGGGATGTATAAATAACTCTTTTACTGCGAGTTCCACCTCCAGCTTTCTCCGGGTAGCTGAAACCAAACGTAAAGCCAGCAATGAATGCAAGCCCAACCCAAAAAAATTATCGTGAATACCTATCCGTGCTGCTCCAAGTAATTCTACCAGGATATTAGCTAGTGTCTGTTCAATCACATTACGCGGGGCAACATATTGGTTACTCAATTGTTCAGCGGCATCGGGTGCAGGCAGGGCATTTCTATTAATTTTGCCATTGCTGGTTAATGGAAATTCTTCCAACTCCATAATAACAGAAGGCACCATAAAATGAGGCAACTTGCTTTTCAGTTGGGCATAAAGAGCTGTTTTATTGAACTGATTACTTACCTGTATATACGCAACCAGTGTTTTATTTCCGTTAGCATCCTCTTTTGCAGTTACAACAGATTTTTTAACCCCTGCACTTTGGTTTATCACATGTTCAATTTCATCCGGTTCTATCCTGTAACCACTCAGTTTTATTTGATCGTCGTTGCGACCAGCCAGTTCAATGTCCCCATTCGGGAGCCATTTTGCCAAATCTCCTGTTTTATAAATCCTGTCTGAAGAATTACTTCTGAATGGGTTTGTAATAAATCGCTCTTGGGTTAATGCAGCATTGTTATAATACCCCCTGGCTAATCCGTCACCGCCTATAAACAACTCTCCTAAAACTCCAATAGGACACACGTTTTTTTCCTCATCAAGAATATATATACTTGTATTTTGAATAGGCCTTCCAATGGTAACCTTCGAGTTAATATCTATCTCTTTAGATGTGGACCATATGGTTGTTTCTGTAGGACCATACATATTATATATAGCGGCATCCGTGCATATCGATAATTTCCTGACAAGTTCGTCGGGTAATTTTTCACCGCCTACAATTAGATGCCTCAACGATTTTAGAAACAACTGTGATTCCTCGTCCTCGATTAGGGCACTTAGATAGGATGGGGTAATTTGCAGGGATGAGATTGGTTTATCGGGAACGCTTGAATCAACAAGTGGTTGATGAAATGTTTGTCGGAGATCATTGAGGTAAGTCAAACTTTCAATGACCTTTTCATCCTCTACGCCAAAATCAATTAAACATGCAATTTCTGTCACGCCAATCGAATACAGCTTCTCTATTAAAGGCTGGCAACTTTCATGAGTACCTAACAAAGCACTGGTTTGCCAATATCTCTCGAAGGCTATTTCCAACATCTCATTTAAGTCTCGCTCTTCAAAATTTTCAATATTCAAACTCTTAGCGAGATTTTTAATAAGACTTATATTCGACCGTAAATATGATTTAAATGGCTCCCTAACCTCAGATTTTACCTTCTCGAAATCCGTTCCAATATATGTATGAAGCATTAAAGCAACTTTCGCTTGTTGTAAGGAATACCCGTTCTCTTTTAGCGATTGCTTATAAATAAGGATATTCTCTTGCAGATCTTCGATCTTTTGGCCCAATAAGTGCGTTAGTATTTTTGCGCCAATTTTTCCCGCTCCCTTGAACGTATCTGAGTTGCCTGCTGATGTTATCCAAATGGGTAGTTCTGATTGCAGAGGGCGTGGAAATATTTTGACATCTATTTCTTTATTTAATCCATTAATTCTTCGTATACCTGAACCACGCCACAAAGCTTTTAACTCTTCAATCTGCGTGAACATGATTTCATGCCTCTGCGCATAATTTTCAGGCATTAATACGAAATCATCCGCATGCCAACCAGATGCAATTGACAGGGATACCCGGCCGTTAGATAAATTATCTACTATGGACCATCCTTCGGCAACCCGGATTACATCATTCAAAGGCAGGACAACACTTCCAGCCCGAATTTCTACATTACTGGTGATTGTTGCGAGCCCTGCTCCAATTACAGCAGGGTTGGGAAAGATACCTCCGAATTCATGAAAATGACGTTCAGGCAACCATATACCGGAAAACTTATTGTTATCAGCAAATTTTACGGAACGTAATAAAAAATCGTATTTATTTTTATTAATACCGACCTGGCTCGAAAAATAAAATAAACTGAAGTCCATTTGAGTAGCACCGCTGCCATTCTTCAGGTGCCCTTGAAACCCTTTCAACGCCTTACCGTCTCCCTTGATCGTAACCTTAATGCCCCGACATAAAGTCCAAAATAACTCTAAAATTGAAATATCAAATGAAATAGACGTTATAGCAAGCAGATGGTCATTTTCATCCAAAGGAAGAACTTTATTAAAACCAAAAACGAAATTAATTAAACTACGATGTTCGATCATTACACCTTTAGGCTTACCCGTAGATCCGGAGGTGTAAATCATATAGGCTAGGTGATCAGATTTAAGTGCTGTTTGTAAAGGACTGATAGACTCTTTACTAATATACACCCAGTCTGCATCAAGTTCAATAATAGCTATGTCTTTCCTTATTGATAATTTTGATGTAGTATTGGTGTTACTTATTACTAAAGAGGCACCGGTATCTTCCAGCATGAAGTTTATCCGCTCCTGGGGATACTCCGGATCCAGTGGGACATAAGCTCCGCCTGCTTTCATAATACCCAATAATCCAATAATCATCTCAAGGCTTCTCTCAATGCAAATTGGTACTAGTGTCTCTTCCTTTACCCCTTTACCCCTCAGGTAGTGACCCAACTGATTCGTACGTTCATTCAACTCTTTATAAGTCAACGCTAAGTCTCCAAACATCACGGCTATATTATTGGGAGTCTTTGATACCTGCTCCTCAAATAGATTTAATATAGTCTTGTCTTCAGGAAGTTCCGCTTTGTTATTGTTGAAATCCACCTGCAACTGAAAACGTTCCGATTGGGGTAAAATATTTATATCACTGATTTGCTTATCCAAAACAGCGGGAAACTGTTCTAAAATAAAAATTATACGTTGAGTCAGTAACTCAATTTCAGCTTGTGAAAAATACTGGTATTGAAAATCCACATGTAACTCTAAAGATTGCTGGTCACCAAATTCCCTCCAACATAATTGTAACGGATTTAGCTCATATTCATTAGTCAGTTGAAATATGGAAGCCTCAATTTCATCACCGAATACCAATTCAAAATTTAATGATTCATGGTTTATAACTATTTCACACAAGTAACCTTCAGAAGAATTTATTTTGAGATCTCTGCTTAAATCACCAATCAAATAATTTTGATGACGATAATCGCTTCTTTGTGACTGCGAAATATCTCTTAGTAAGTCAATTAATTTAATATCTTTCTCGTAGGTTCCTTTGTAAGGTAAGATACCGCTAAACAATCCAACAATATTGCGTAGTCGTTTGGAACCTCTTTTATGAACGGGTACTCCAAAAACATACTCCGACTGATTATCTGAGGTTTTTCCAAAATAAATAAGCAATGCCGCAATGGTCAGTTGCTGTAAACCGGATTTTGTTTTAAGCTGTACATCTTCAAGAAGGTTTCTTTGCTCTTTGGTTAAATTAACAATATAACTAGTACTTTTTTTGACAGAACCATCCTGATGCCGGTATTTTTTTTGCAGAAATTTTTTCGGCTTTGCATTTATTTTTTCTTTCCAATACCTGCCATCTGTTTCATAGTAATCAGAACTATAATATTCGGATGCTTTTATCGCTTCCTGCTGGTAGGGAGGATAGATAAATTCAAGATTATCTCCATTAAGTAAAGAATTGTATTTTCCGGCAAGGTATTTCACCCAGGCAATGAATCCGTATCCGTCCGTAATTAAATGATGATACCTGCCGAAAAACCAGTATTCATCATCAGCAATCTTAATTAAATATTGTTCAAATAGCAGACTTTCCTTTTGAATGAGAAATGGGGTGTTAAACCGTTCTTGCATCCAACATTTAGCTTCCTCTTCCGGGTTACTGCGGTAACTGAAATCCAGTTCTCCCATTTCCAATTTTTCATAATCCTGCTCAAAATAGCAAAGGAAATCCTGCCCATTCCCATCAAACCTCATTTTAAAAGCATCGAAAACTTTTGGCGAGGAATTGACAGCTTCCTGAAACTTTTCTTTATTTAAATGCCCCTTGAATTTGATATATCCCCCAATATTATAGTGCGGACTTTCAGTATTGATGAATTGATCTATGTATACATCCAATTGTGCCGGATGTAAAGGAAAGGTTGATTTTTGCATGTGAGTTCTACAGTAAAAATTAATTAAAAACCGCCTGCCTTAGTTAATTTGATAAATCAACAATGCTCGCCTGTTTTTCGTATAAGAGTTCTTTTTCGCCGAACAATCGTTCTGCAATCATTCCTCTTTCCCTGCATATTTTCACAAGCTTGTCCGATTGAACAATAGGATTGGATTCATCTGTATACTTTATGCTGCTGATAAATTCCACCCAAGGTTCCTGACCCATAGCATAAACATATATTTCTTTAGGATGAAATATATCTACCAGGGAAATTCCCCTTCCACAATCAGAACCCGCTAATCTCCTGCTGCCATCCTGATCCCTTGGCAACTTTTTTGTTAACAATGGACCGTACAACCAGCTTAGCGGCGCTCCATCGCATTCCATACCTATAAAAATCACATCAACATCGCCTGTTTGTTTACTAATGTGTTTGTACAATGCCGGCTCCATGATCCGTGAGTCTGCCAAAAAGATCAGTTTGAAATCCCCTATCTGAACGTGATGACAGGTCTTTGTCAGTATATTCATATCACTATGTTCCCCTATAAATGGAAGCCCCGTAATAACAGCATCTTCAAAACGGACCGTTTCCATCTCCCCTATGGAAATGACATTGTTAAAACCGATATGATTAAACATTAACTTCAGGTCAGGGTCTTCAAGTTTACCGCTGCAAGTACGGGGCACTATCAGGTTTTTTATTTTATGCCTTAAAGGCAATAAAGTTTCAAACAGGATGTGATCCTGGTGGTTATGGGTAATCAACACATAATCAATCGTATCGGGCAGGTCAATGTCGGAGAAGTGTTCTACATCTGAATGATATCCGTAGTAACTGATCAGCGGATCGACCAGTATACTTATATCCTTCGTCTCGATCAGGATACAGGCATGCCCGAAATATCTCATCCGGATTTTGTCTCCAGTGTATCTGTTATATTGAGCAGGGGGCGTTTCAGTAAAGAAAGTCTCAAAAAGGGATTCCTGTGATGCAGAAATTCCTAACATAGCCTTGATGTATCCGAGGGTCTGAGGATTTCTTTTCATGTTAGCCAGTTCATCTATCCCCGGATGATCGAAAGGAATTTCAAGGCGAAGTACATCTGGTTCATTCAGTCGGGGAGTACTCAGACAAAATGGACGGTGATCATTATTTGTCAGCCACAAAGCAATATTTTGTGAATCCTTGTTATAAAAATCGCTTTTGTATAAAAGTGACTCATAAAATCTGAAACCGGCATTGTTGTTACGATCATAATATAATTCCACATATCCTTTAAGAATGTCAGGTACTTTTTCATATACTGTTTCCAAACCGAAGCCCTTACACTCAGTCAATAATAATTTATCCAATTCTTTCACAGCCTTTGAAAATTGAATAAGCTTCTCCTGTTTTTGAAGCGTTTTTTGCTGCAAGGCTTGTACTTCCTCCAACCTTCCGCCTGCGAAATCCATAAAAGGACCTCCCCGCATCTTTGGATTAAGCACAGCTTCTGCATGAATTGATGGTGCAGAAAGATATGAGTCGATGATTGTCAAATGTCTCCCAGTAATATTCATTGCTGCTGTGGCCGGAGAAATTAAATGACTCCAGGCATACCAACTGTCAACCAAAGGCTCAAACACAACATTTGGTTTCAAATACATTTTTTTGTCATTCATAATTGATAACTTTTTGCATGAACAGATAGTTTTTTAGAAATGATTTCAACAATCTTACCTGATTGTTTAATTATAAAAAAGTGATTGCCTGGTAGTTGCCTGAAATCTATAACGCAGGTTGTTTCCTTTTGCCATAAGCGGATATCTGCAATTTCCATATCTTCTTCAGTTCCGGTAATTATAGTAATTGGTATATTTAAAGGAACATAATCTTCATATAAATAAGTTTCTGAGACCTTAAAATCAGATCGTATAATAGGTTCAAAATAATCCAGCAATTCCTCATTTTGCAAAATTTCATCCGGAATGCCGTCCAAAATTTTCAACTCTTCCAAGAATTCTTTTTTTGGAAGTAAATGTCGTTTTTTCTCGCATCTGGAGAAGGCGGAGGGTCCGGTGGTACCAGTAATAAAGAGATGCAACGGCGCTTTGTGATTGTTTTCAATTAATTTTCTGGTCAATAAATAGGCAGCCAATCCACCCAAACTGTGTCCATAAATAGCATACTCCGTCTGACCGACTTTATTGCTGATCTGTTTATATACATCCTCGACCAAAGTGTCAATATTTTCTATCAAAGGCTCTTTTGTCCTGGCTCCTCTTCCCGGATAATCCAGGGGAATAATATTCAAGTAGGAGGAGGCTTTTTCTACGTATTCACGATAAGAGTATTTGTTCCCTCCAGCAAATGGAAGGCAAAAAAGATTCATTGCTTTCATTATTCAATGTCCGTTTTAACACGCTTGTTACTTCCAGCCATTTTATTGGATACTTTGGTGAAGTTTTCATTCACCGCATTTGGCGTAAACTTAAACTTATCACGCATGTAGAAACCATGTATTTTACACGTTTAGAACACTGCGCTTATAGCTTAACGCAACTTCGTCAGTTGGAATGACGCTTTGCTGGCTTCATTAGCGGCTAATTTGCTGGAAACAGGTTATTTATTGATAAACAACAGCAGTGAATGGATTGAAACTTATACCTTGAAGCAGGCTTCGCCATTTCAGTCACACCCTTTGCGCTGATAGTTATTATGATTAAACCCTTTGTGGAATACCTTATCTCATTTAGATATCAGAAGACCCTCTACTTTATTATGACCTTATTTCGATAAAGTTTAATCTCTGCCGAAACTATGTATGTTTATGCCATTATGGAGTACAATGTCTTATATAGGTGGAATAACATAGGTTAATAATTGGATATTCTGATCATTTATAGCTAGTTGTATATATAAATTGCATATATAAATACGAATTTATGCTATTACGAGATCCTATTTTACGAAAATATCAAATAATATTTAAATATTGCCAGGTATTTTCACTTATTTAAAAACCTTGCCTGGATCAACTTTTAGGAGAAAAATCATTACATGATGGCTTAGTCCTTATAACGGGATGAAATCTTGCCGGA
The DNA here is from genome assembly GCA_037718865.1 of Chitinophagaceae bacterium. Classification (GTDB taxonomy): domain Bacteria; phylum Bacteroidota; class Bacteroidia; order Chitinophagales; family Chitinophagaceae; genus JADCRZ01. The sequence continues at coordinate 46,222 of JBBJMP010000007.1, forward strand.
CCGGTTTTAGGACTCGAAAACTATCTACCTGCCATAGACCCTTAAAAAAACTCTACCTTTTCAATTAAGATGGTCGGTAAGGTGATATCAGTAGCTAAATGAGAAACGTATCTTTTGTCCAGTTTTATTTCTTTCAAATACCATTCTCTATCATCCCAGGTTATTTTGTTATCTCTTATGACCACCTCATTCAATGCAAGATTTAACCCGGTACCGATTGCCTTTAGGAAAGCCTCTTTTTGTGTCCAAAGTGTATAAAAGGCTTGCAAGCGATTTTCCGCCTGTAAGACTTTTCCCCACTCTTTTTTAGAAAATTGGCTATCAAAACCAAAAAGGGGTATATCTTGTATCTCTTCAATATCAATCCCGATCTTGTTAGTTTCACTAATAGCACAAATAGTATATTCTCCGGAATGCGAAATATTGAAATCAACTAAACCATCAAAATATGGTCTTAGGAATTTGGTATATTTCAGGTCTTTCAATGAGTAAGACTTTATACCTAAAGATCTTAATCCGGTAATCAACAGTATTTTTCCATATAAACTTCGTTGTTTATCCTCCCATTTTCTGAATTTCATAACCTGACTTTGAATAGCAAAGGGCAGTTGTTGTAATAAGTGATTGAAAGATTGCTCCTTTAGCCTTTCACACGATACGCTATAAAAAATAAGTACCATCTAAGGATAGTGTTCTGATATAATATTATTATGTTTACCCCAACTTACCTATTTCTTTAACAACACCAAATCTTACAAGGAACTTCATAACATAAATGATTTAGCTGCATCTTCATTATTTTATTTATGACTGCCTTCTTAAAATGTGCATAAAAAATGGTAATTTTCAAATTCTATGGTAATGTTGGTAGTTTCCTTTAACTACTTTAAAGTTTGACTTCTCTCGTAATTTTTTGGTCAACAATATTGCAAGCCAGGGGTTTAAATTTCCAAAAGTCACTATAAAATCTAATATTTCTATTCATTTGATAATCTTAATATTATGAATAATTAATATAAACTAGAAATGAAGTTTGGGACACGTGTGTCTAAAAAGAAACCGGACACCAGGAAACACATCGAAAAGATCACTCTAAAGGAGCGGATAGCAGCTTTCAGTCATCTGCCCGCTTTTTTTAAATTAGTATGGCAGGCAAGCCCATCTATCACAATAGCCAATTCGCTTCTACGTATTGCAAAATCAATACTACCTCTGGCTATATTATACGTATCGAAACTTATTATTGACCAGGTAGTCATATTAAGCAATGGTGGTAATGCAGCCCAGGCTAACACATATTTATGGAAATTGGGACTATTGATTTTTGTGCTATTTATTTTAACTGATGCTTTAAACAAGGCCATTTCCTTTCTGGATAGTTCGCTGAGTGATTTATTTTCCAATTATACGTCAGTCCAGATTATGTCGCATGCCGCTACTCTTGATTTGGAACAATTTGAAGATTCTGCTTTCTATGATAAACTTGAACGTGCCAGGCAGCAAACAGTCGGCCGCTCCATACTTTTGTCTCAAGTGCTGGGCCAGGTACAGGATTTAATAACGATAGGTTTTCTCGCGGCAGGGTTGGTAATATTTAATTACTGGCTTATTTTGCTTTTACTAATTTCTGTAATACCCGCTTTTTTAGGTGAATATTATTTCAACGGAAGACACTACTCCCTCATTCGTAGTCAAACTGAAGGACGTCGGGAACTGGAGTATATTCGTTTTGTTGGAGCCAGTTTTGAAACCGTTAAAGAGGTCAAGATATTTGACCTGTCGGATTTCCTTATTAATCGTTTTCGTAACCTGTCGAGTAAATTTTATATTGATAATCGACGCCTTAGCCTTAAGCGGGCTGTGGGAGGAACTTTACTCGGTCTGTTTGGATCCCTCGGTTTATTTTTAGCATTTTTCTTAATTATTCGATCTGTTCAAAGGGGAAGCGTATCAATAGGAGATCTTACTTTCCTGATTGGATCTTTCCAGCAGATGAGAGGCTTGTTGGCGGGGCTAATGAGTAGCTTTAGCAGCGTTTCTCAAGGCGTGATTCATCTTAAAGATTTTTTTAATTTTTTTGATATTAAGCCTAAGATAAAAATATCACCCAACGCCAGATCCTTCCCTAATCCAATACGATCTGGGTTTACTTTTGAAAATGTTGGCTTTAAATATGAAAATTCCAATCATTGGGCTAACCGACACTTAAACTTTACAATAGGTGTGGGAGAAAAATTGGCTTTGGTTGGAGAGAACGGCGCAGGTAAAACCACTTTGGTAAAGTTGTTGACACGTCTTTACGATCCTACTGAGGGACGCATTTTACTGGATGGCATTGATTTAAGAGAATACAATTTGACTGAGCTAAGAGGGCAGGTAGGAATTATTTTTCAGGACTTTCACCATTATCAGATGACCAGTTCGAAGAATATTGCCGTTGGTAATATTAAAGAAAGAGAGAACCACCCCCTTATAAAAAGTTCCGCGCAAAAAAGCCTTGCCAGTGTAATCATTGAAGCATTACCCAATACCTACAATCAAATACTGGGTAAATACTTTGAAAACGGTGTTGAGTTATCAGGAGGTGAATGGCAAAAAGTTGCTCTTGCAAGGGCTTATATGCGTGATGCCCAACTTTTAATTTTGGATGAACCTACAGCTGCTCTGGATGCAAAGGCTGAATATAAAGTTTTTCAACACTTTTCCGATCTAACAAAAGGTAAATCAGCAGTTTTGATTTCGCATCGATTCTGTACTGTCAGGATGGTAGACCGTATTTTGTTCCTTGAAAAGGGAGAATTGATTGAAATCGGGAGTCATGAAGAATTGGTAAAACTGGGTGGCCGTTATGCTGAGTTGTTTGAGCTTCAAGCAATGGGGTATAAATAAAAATCGACATGAAAGATTTTTCGCAATTAAAAAAAATACGCAACCGGGTGGGTTTGGTAAAATAAGGACTAGCGTGAGTGATTGATGAAAAATTTACTTAACGTCTTCCTCGGCATACTGATCTTGCCAATCTGACCTTCCATTCAAATTTGTTTGAGATAGGCAATTTTTTAATTCCTGAGCCAGAAACTGAACAAATGGCTCATACATGATTTTGTTACGATTTGAATGATTACCCGGGATATCATGGGTCTTTAAATGACCTTCTACCAGGGAGGACCATCCCAAATGAGGGTGCCGATAAATTTTTGGTGATCTGAAAATGGTAAGCTGTCCCGGGTAAGGCCGCGGAGAATATGTTTCCAGGGCTACCTGCATTGCATCAATAATATAATATCTGCGGAGAGCTTCAGGCAAAGCGCGACCTTGAATAAAGTAAAACTTGTACCAAAGAGCCCGAATGGCAAGCTGAACCTTAAATTGTCCAACTTGCAATCTCCCAAGTAAGATGTTTCCTTTCAGGTTATGCCTTAATACCCGGAGGGGATAAAGCAACTTTTCTGTTGTCCCTAAGGCCTTTAACGTATTAAGGTGATCTACTTTTATTTTTTGAATAGACGTTGGTGAAATTCCATTAAAACTACCTAAAAAAGCAACCTTATCGCCTTGAAGGTGCAGTTGTTGGGCCATTTCAAAAGCTATAATGGCGCCGAAACAATAACCTGCAATATGATAAGGACCGTTCGGTTGTACCGTACGAATTTCGCGGATATAGTGAGCAGCCATTTCTTCAAGATTGTAATATGGATCATCGTTTTCATTCAGCCCTTTCGCCTGCAGTCCATAAAGAGGCTGATCAATCCCTAAATGTTGGGATAGGTATTTGTAAAAAAGCACATTACCCCAGCCTCCATGCACACAAAACAAAGGCAATTTGGCCCCTTTCGGCTGAATCGGCACCAGAGATGACCAGGGCGCTACTTTTTCTTTCTCGCGGAGATAATCGGATAGTTTTTCGATAGTTGGGGCAAGCAACAGAATGGCTAAAGGGAGTTGCTTTCGGAAAGTCTTTCTTATCTGCGAAAACATAAGAGCGGCCCCAATAGAATTTCCTCCCAGTTCAAAGAAGTCATCCTGCACTCCGACTGGATGAGTATGCAGGCATTCTTCGAATATTTTTACCAATGCAAGTTCTATAGAATCCCTAGGTGCAACAACATTTCTCTCCGATTCCGCTCGCTGCTGATCGGGAACTGGTAAAGCGGCGCGATCGACCTTGCCATTGGCGTTCAGTGGCAGGCTTTTCATAAATATGAACACCGATGGCACCATGTATGCAGGCAGCATATGACTGAGGAAGACCCGCAAATCGCTTGTACTGGGTGTATGCTCCTGATTTGGGACAAGGTAAGCCAGTAAACGTTTGTTACCGGGTGAGTCCTCTCTGGCTATTACGACCATCTGTTGTATAGCCGGATGTTGACCCAGAGCTGCTTCTATTTCTCCTAACTCGATGCGATAACCCCGGATTTTAACCTGGTGATCAATGCGTCCCAAAAATACTATGTTGCCATTACTTAAAAATCGTGCTAAGTCCCCGGTTTTGTAAAGCCGGGCATACGGATCATCGCTAAAAGGATTTAAAATGAATCGCTCCTCAGTCAATTCAGGTCGGTTGAGGTAACCTCGGGCTACGCCTGCACCACCGATATATATTTCCCCTACAACGCCAATAGGACATAACAATTGATGTTTATCTAAAATATATATTTGAAGATTTGCAACAGGCTTCCCTATTGGCAGGGAGTTATACTTTTCTATATTGTCAGCATGATGATGGTATTCTGTAGCGGTTACTGTAGTCTCCGTAGGCCCATATTCATTATAAAAATTTACCTTATTTTCCCAACATTTTGACAATTCTCTTTTACATACATCTCCTCCTGCAATCACTCTTTTTAAATATTGATAACTACCCGCATGTAAATTTTCAAGAAAAAAAGGTGTCGCATGCAAATGAGTAATCTTTTTCTCTTTCAAAAAATCTTCAAAAAGATCTATATTAAGTTGCAAACCTTCCCGAAATAAAACAAGGGAAGCACCATTAAACAGTGCTAGGAATATTTGCTCCACTGACGCATCAAAGCAGTAATTAGAAAACTGTACTATTTTTTCATCACTGCTTATGTGGAAAAAATCGCTTTGGGCCGTTATTAAATTTACAACACCTCCATGTTCAATCATCACCCCTTTAGGCTTACCTGTCGAGCCTGAGGTATATATTACATATGCCAGATTAGAAGGGACTGCGTTGTTTTCGAGATTGACTGTCGGTTGTTCAGCAATAATACTCCATTCATATTTTAAGTCCACAATTTTTGCGGTGTTCACTTGGTCATTTAGCAATTCAATGCATTCTGTAGTGCTTAGTACTATTGAAGAATTAGTATCTTTCAGCATGTGTTGAATGCGGGTACGCGGATAATTTGGATCTATGGGTACATAGGCTCCTCCGGCTTTTAATACTCCCAGTATTCCGATAATCATCTCCACGGACCGAACTATGCAGATGGGTACCAGCGTTTCTTCCTTCACGCCATTGTTTCTTAAGTAATGCGCAAGTTGGTTTGATCGCTCATTCAATTCGTTATAAGTCAGTTGCTGCTTCTCAAACATCACTGCCACGAAATTCGGGGTCTTTATCACCTGCTCCTCAAACAATTCATGAATGCACTTATCATCAGGGTATTTAGTATAAGTATTGTTCCACTCAAAAAGCAGTTGATGCCTCTCGGCTTTGCTTAGGATAGGCAATTGGGAGATCCGTTGTTCCGGATTGGCAATTATTCCTTCCAGCAGAATTTTAAAATGCTCTGCCATCCTTGCGATAGTGTTAGCATCAAACAAGTTCATATTATATTCCCATACTCCAATTAATCCCTGCGGAGTGTCTTCTATAGACAAGCTTAAATCAATTAAAGGAGTCTGGTTCTCTTTAGTCCGAAAACTTTTTATTAAGCGATTAGCGTCTGTTTCGTTCACATTAAAGTCCTGATAAGAAAACATCACTTGGAATAGTGAAAGGTGATTTGATCCTCTTTCAGAAGACAACACTTCTACCAACCTTTCTAAAGACAAATCTTTATGAGCATAAGCGTCCAGGACCAGTTTTCGGATACGCACGAGCAATTCCCGAAAACCAGGATTACCTGATAAATCCGTTCGCATCACCAATATGTTTTGCAGACTATCTTTCAATTTCCCCGTTTCACCAATACTACATTCTGCTATAGGATGACCTATTGCAATGTCTTCCTGGTTTGTGTATCGATGTAGTAGCGTGTTGAAAGCCGCCAGCAATGTCATAAACAGCGTAGTGTCGGATTGCTTACTCAATTGGTTTAAGGAAGCACTAAAAATCGTCGATAGCGAAAAGGAGAGTGAAGCTCCCTGATAGGAGGGCTCGGATGGGCGAAGATGATCTGTGGGTAATTCCAGCAGAGGAGGAACACCTGCCAGTTGTTGTTTCCAATAGGAAAGAAGGTCTTCAAAAACTTCTTTCTGGTTGTTCAATGGATGTATCACTACTTGCTTGCTAAGCATCACTAATAGGTTGAATGAATTTTATTATTTAATAGTACTGGTAAGTTGAGATAGGCACTTGTAACTCCAGGGGAGATTAATGGCGATTTTTCAAAGGAGATGGAGTTGGCAGTATTAGTATAGGAACAAGATAATGGATTTATTTTATACAGTAATTTCCCCAAGCGTTTAAATTTAATTGAAAAACGTTAATCAGATTTAATTCAGCATGTATAGAGTAACGCACTGTTTGCAAGAAGCTATGCCATGCTCTGCACAGTCTAAATAAAGGATCAACATCATTACAGAAAATGCTTGTAACGCCCTTACAAAAAATTAGTTTATCACAATATTTCGCACCGTTTGATGTTATGTAGCGAGTAAATAAATCCGTATCCTAATGCTTTCAAAAATCTTACACATTTTGTGTGTATTCTTATGTTTTGCCTTACCAAAAATGGTATCCGGCCAGGAAGAAGTTCCCTTTTCATTTACGCTGAATAGTAGTGCCTCGACAAGTGCGGGTGTATTTAAACGCGACGGAACGCTGGTCAAGACACTGTGGAGTGGAATAAAGTACACTGCAGGAAGTCATAGTCAGTCGTGGGATGGAACCGATGATGAGGGCAGACTTGCTCCTGGTGACAACTATGACATACGCGTTCTTTCAAACAATGTTAAATATACCTGGGAGGGCGTCGTGGGTAATACTTCTGAGAATCTCACCGGTTCTACAGTGCACCATTTTACGCAGGGGTTCATGCATGGTATGGCAATCAGCGGCACAAAGGCTTTTTTCTGTACGGAGTACGATGAAGGTTTCCCCGCTCAATCGAGGTTTAACACGTCTAACCCTCAGGTAAAGTTTTATGTAAGGCCGGTTCATGGCGGAGGAAAAGGACAATCAACCGTTCAGGTTGCTACCGATGATACCAATGTATTTTGGGCAGGCATCGACCCTTACTCCCCTGGTACCTCATTTGTCTTTGCTACAAAAGTCAGCGATGACACCGAAGTTTCTTTTCCAAACGGAGCACCTCTGTCAACCACTATCGGGCCCCGGTACGCAAGCGTTATCAATAATATTAGTAATGGCGCTTCTTTTATTTCGGGCATGGCTGTTCAAAAATCGCGCAACTACCTTTTCGTTGCCCGAAGATACGCTAACACAGTTCATGTCATTAACAAGACTACTGGGGCAATTGTGCAAACGGTTTCTGTTACTGCACCAAGAGCGCTAGCTGTTGATAGTAACGACAACCTTTGGATGATCTCGGGAACTACAACCGTGGCTAAATATGCTATAAACGCAAATGGCTCGCTCGCACCACCATCTATTACTCTTGCCGGTCTTGTTAAACCTTTAGCTTTGGCAGTATCTCCGAACAATGCTTCAGTCGTAGTGGCTGATGGAGGGACAAGCCAGCAACTCAAAGCGTTTGACAATGCGGGCGGAAGCTTATCATGGACGTATGGACAGGCCGGGGGTTATGCCAATGACCCAACGGTAGCAGACGATAAATTTTTCTTTAATGACCTGAAAATTCTTTACTCCACTGACGTTGGACTAACCTTTATCGCTTTTCAACCTGACGGTTCATTTTGGGTAGGAGACACAGGCAATTGCAGGATGCAGCATTTTTCGTCCAATCGCGTACTTGTTGATCGGATCATGAACGTAGGTTACTTTTATAGTTGCTTTACAGACCCCAATGACACAAAACGCATATTTGCAAACTATTTAGAATTTGAAAGAGACTTTTCTGTTGCTTTAGGCCCTAATAACGGTTCATGGAAGCTTGCTAAAAACTGGGGGTATGGTATTCCCCCGGTCTATGATGATCAATTCAACCGGCTACGCTCTGTTGTTACTTTGAGCAACGGCAGAACATATGCGTTTCTGGTAAACTCTGCTGCTATTCCGAATCCTACCTATGTTTTGGTTGAATTAACATCAACAGGTACCAGGGTTACCAATATACAAATTGATTTAAATTTTAAAATATATCCCGACGGGTCGCTAAGGTCAATAGTAAATTCTAACTTAGGCGTCGCCACTGAATTTAAAACCCAATTATTAACCGGCTTTGACGGTAATAATAACCCAGTATGGGGGGCTCCAACAGCTTATGCAACAACTCCGGCGTTGACCAAAATGGATCCGGTAACAATCGATGGACGCCAAAATCCCGGGGAAGTTTCCACAAACAATGTTGCGGTAACGTTTTGCGCTGATAAAGAAAATGCAGGCAGGCATGTGGGCTTCCATCTTGGCGGTGTGTCTGTCGGAGATAATAAGTGGTTATGGCGTACTTCAATAGCGACATTTGTCGATTATAAAGGCCCTTACCCGGATGATGGCTCTTTTGACATTGGAAATAGCGTAGTTTATTCAGGCAGCTTCCATCAGGTAGTTGGGAGGAATATTTTTTGGGGTTATAATGGCGAGTTCTGGAAGAATACCCAGGTTAATAAATACAATCATTATTACGATAATGGTTTAATGCTAGGACAATTTGGGGCGGACGGCTCAGAATCAGACCTGGAGGCCGCACCCGAAATGGCGGGGAATTCAAAATCAGGTACATTCATAAAGGTTGGTAATGACATTTATATGCATCATTGTGATGAAAGTTATCATGGCGGGATATTAGAATGGAAAATAAGCGACTTAAATACAATTGCCGAACAAACAATACCCGTCACCCTTACAACAACAGCACATGGGGTGGATGCAAAATATTATGATGGCAGTAATTTAAATAACGTTAACCTGAAAAAATCACGGACAAACGCGATTATAGAGTTAGGGAATTTGCCTTCAGAATTATCAAATGCATCAAACTTTTCTGTTCGCTGGGAAGGTTTTATAGAACCAACAACTTCTGACAACTACACATTACACACAAATACAGACGAAAAGGTCAGGCTTTGGATTGATGGCGATTTGATTATAGATAGCTGGTCAAATGCAGCACAGACGGAGTTTAGCAGCGGTGCAATTGCACTAACGGCAAACATTCGGTATCCTATTCGTATGGAATACGCCAACACCACCGGAACAAGCAACGCCTCCCTGTCCTGGTCAAGTCCCAGCCAGTCAAAGCAGTCGATCCCTTCGATAAATTTATTTCCTGCAAATGCTTCGGATACTTCTACTGTGGTCGATCTGATGGAAGGGTTGCACTTCAACTCAGCTTTGCAGGATGGAATGTATGGATGGAGTCGAAATCCTGCTAGTGAAAATTTGGTCAACCCATCGAACGACTGGTGGAGTGCGCGAACAAATGTTCAAACATTTAAAGAAATATGGCCGGATATACAAATTGAATTAAGACCTGGAACACCTGCGGGTACAAGCGTGACGCGTGACTTAGGCAATAAAACCAATCTTAACCAGTGGTCAATATCAGGCAAGATAGCCTGGGCCGAAATTGCAGAATGGACTTCGAATTTCTTTGAAATTTTAGATAATAACAATAAGGTGATTGCACGTATAGCTCATAACATGAGCAATTACCCTAATAAGGCGATTTATGCCAATAATGTCATTGTTGCAGAGGGAGAAATGGGCATAATAGGCCCTCAATTGGCTAATCTGCAGTCCATCTCCATTACAGCCAATTATAACGGGGTGACATTTCAGGTAGGTGCTTATCCGCCAATAACAATTGCCCCGCTCGATCCTGCAAGCAATTGGAAAAATCCTAAAACAATGCGCGTTTATTTTGAAAGTACAGATGGCAAAGGGCATATGGTTGATATTGCTGAGATGCTCTTCTTTACTAATACTACAAATATGGTATTACCGGTTAATCTTTTGTCGCTTGAAGCAAAATGGATTGAGGATGACGTAAACCTTTCATGGAAAACTTCTGACGAAATAAATATCAAGTCTTATACCATAGAAAGAAGCGATGATGGCAGGAATTTCGATATATTAGGCAGCGAAGATGCAAAAAACTCTGCCGGAAATCATAAATATAATTTTATTGATACTGATGCACTATATGGTACCGCCTACTACAGGATAAAAATCAACAACACTGATGGAACATTTGTAAACAGCCGGATTGCTTCTCTAAAACGAAATACATCCGGAAAACTAATAACTTATCCCAATCCTGTACATAGTAATTTAAACGTTCAGTACCCGTCGGAAACAGGAGCCCGTTCCCTGAGTATTCTTACAGCAGATGGCCAAATGATCAAAACATTTTCTCTGACGGCGGGAAGTACGCAAACTTCGTTTGGTGCTCAATTCCTTAAGCCGGGTGTTTATTTTCTTGAATACAAAAATGCTTCTTCCAAAGTTATTGCAAGGATTATTAAAGAATAATCGTTACCGTCTCAGGATTAGGATCTTATATCCTGATCGCCAGGCATAATTCCATACACCAACAATATCATGGACTAGCCCCTCTCTGAGGCATGGTCCATTTTTATTTGCTTTCAGGCGTGGGTCTCACCACTTTACCACGGCCTCATCGAATATCATTTAGCTGCTTGTATTTTAGACTTGATATACAACATTTGTCTCCGCAATTGACGAATCCTGGATTTAACAGAGACAGACTTGCTGACAGGCATGTTGACCGGTTTAAAAGTAAATTGTTCACCTGTCCTCATGTATTGAGCATTTGCAAGTAGTTTCCCTCCAAACTTACTTTCCATTGCTAAAAAACGACCACTTGCAGATCTGAATGTAACCTTGCCGGATGTAATGGGAATCAGATCAAATGACTCGTAGCTGTTTAGTTCATTGCTATTAGCGAAAATTTCATGATGTAACCCGCCCCCTGAATTAAGATATAGCCCATTAGATGCCTTCAGTGCAACTTTGCCAAATCCTAAATCAACAACACCTATTCGCGTCAGCGGGTCATTCAGTTTACCGTCGACGTTTATCGCATATTTATCAATTTTTGATAAAGCGATATATTTTCCATTCGAACCACGTAAAGTAAATAGAGCTGTTTCATCCGAAGCTTTTTTTACTGATTCAATTTCATCTAAACGAATAAATCTGTATCCCTGCTCTTTTAGCAATGGGATAAGTTCCTTTGTTAACTGAAGTGTATTATTCTTTTGTTTCACTTCATCCATGTCAGCAATATCATCATGCATTACAATGATACCATGGTTCTTTTCCCTTATTTCGGCAAGATATTTTGCAACTGCTTCTCCAACTGATAAATCACTTTTCCAATAATGACAATCTATTCCTCCCACATCCCAATACACAGGACCCACATGATTTATTGCAGTTAACATATTTGAATTTAGTTCGTCTGCAACTTCTTTAGACCATTTTCCATAAGGACTTCTAAAATAGATCTTATCAGTACTAACATATTTTTTTATGATGGTATCTGTCCTCAGGATTTGATGCTGAACGTCCCCGTTCACAGAAAGATAAAAGGGTAAATCAGGATGATCGTAAGTGTGATTCCCCACAAGATGCCCCCATTCCTTCAGATTATTCAAAATTTCAGGATAGTGGTAAGCATATTTTCCAACAACGAAAAAAGTTGCGGGTACTTTTTGATGATGTAAAAATCTGGCTATTTCATTAGTATATTGCCCAGGCCCGTCATCATAGGTTAAACAAAGTGTTTTATCGGGAAGATCCGCTCCGGTATATGAATTTATACTGTACATTGTTTACTGCTTAGTCAAAGATGACTCGCTTAAGCCTTAAAGAAAGCCAAATACTTCTGTGCAATCATCTCCTTCGTGTGGTGTTTGAGATAATTCCTCAGCTCGCTACTTATGGAGCTTGAATTTGCGGTATTCCTTACTTCATCCTTTAACAATAGGCTAAGCTGCTGTTGATCCCCCATACGAAACATCATTCCAAACCGGTCCACTGCCTCGGCTAACCCTCCGGCATCTGCCGCAATTATTTTGCAGCCACAGGCCAATCCTTCCAAGACGACTATTCCAAAACCCTCTTCTTCTATTGATGGAATTATCATTATTCTATGCCTGTTAAGGATTCTTGGTAATGCTTCACATGGTAAGAATCCCAGAAATTTAATACTGTTCTCCAATTGCAGGTGCCTGACTAATTCCTGTAATTTGATTTTCTCCGGACCATCTCCTATTATATTCAATGTAAAAGGATGGTCCAGGTCTTTACAAGCTTTAATTAACAGATCACAGCCTTTTTGCGATACTAACCTGCCGACAAAAACAAAATCATACATTCGTCTTTCATCATGGTATAGTTTAAAGATCGAATCATCGTAACAATTATAAATTATTACTGATTTCGTATTGATATTGCTCGAGACACTTCTACTTACAGCTATGTTCTGGGCAAATTTTATTAAGAACAATTTAATTTTTATCCTTATGTTATTTTTATTGCTTAAATAAAAGTCATTATGGGAGATTATCCACTTCTTAAATGGGTTCAATAACAGCAACCACACTCCTTTTAGTGAAATGTTTGGCATATAAAACGCATTGCACCAAAAAAAAAGTTCTATTTTTTTGAAAAAGCCGGGTGAATGATAGATCTCAATATTTTCTATAGGGGAATCCTGTTTTTGTTGAGTAATAACTTTAACCTTATGCCCCTCTTTAATAAACTCTTTGGTCAGATTAATGGTCTGAATTTCAATGCCTCCGATTGCCGGATAGAAAATATTACTAAAAATTAAAATTTTCATAAGAAGCCCGGTTAAATCACTACTACTAAGGTACACTTAGCTAATTGCATTTCATATTAAAAATTATATAAGTACCTGGCGTTATTTGCAAATAAAAAAAGCAAAATAACTATCTTAGGATTTTCCTAAAATGGGCAAAAACTTCTTTTTGGAATTATTCCAGCCGATATAAATAATTTTCATGCGACCTACTCTTAAAAAGTCATCCGCTATCGAAAAAACACAGCTGAAAAGTCCGTTAAACAATAACCTCCCGGCAAACCTAATTGTTCTTCGCGGAGAAACGCAGAAAGATGTGAATTGTACTGTTTTAACTCATCTTGCAAATAGGTTCTCAAAAGAAAGTGTTATTAAAGCGCTGGATCTTCCTTGTGGGAACATGGCATTTCTCTTCTATTTGCGTGCCCTCTTCCCCTTGGCTGAACTGGTTGGCGCCGACCTAATGAAACCTGAAGTGCAAAATAATGACATCCGTTTTGTTCAAATGGATTTAACGAAAGACTTTACATTGCCGGCAGACGAACAGTTTGACCTGATCACTTCTATCAGCGGCATAATGATGTTTAGTAACACCTTAAGCTTTATAGAAAATTGCATTCTAAGGCTTAAAAAAGGAGGTACGTTTGTACTTACCAATGACAACTCGGCGACCATTATCGACCGGCTTGCCTTCCTTTTTCTTGGACGATTCCGGATATTTAAATCTATCTATGAGGATACTGAAGAATTGACCGAAAATGTTCCTGCCCAGGAGCTGTGCCGTTTGCTTCGGACACATGGAGTAGCGATCGAAACAATAAAATATACCTCTTTCTATCTAAAAGATATTAAATACCTGCCAATTGCCCTTTTAGTATATCCATTTCAGTTGTTGTACCTCTCACGTTTAAAGACGGATCTCCCGCGGTGGTTAAAGTGGCAAATGTATCCGTTTAAACATCTTTTCTGCAAACATTATATTATTATAGGACGAAAAGAGCGCTAAGCACCCTAAAATAAGAAACTACTGCATGTGGAAAGTATATCCCGGAATAATTTTTTCTATTGACAGAAATTCTTCCGCATAGCTCCGGGCATTTTGGTTTATCTTCTTATTGTCATCCTTAAGCGCATGTTCAATAGCTGTAGTTAAAGCCTGTTTATCTTCTGGCTCTATTAATATTCCAATTTTGTTTAACGATACAATATCGTATAGGCTGGTATTTTCACATGCAGAGATAATAGCTATTCCACCTACTGACAATATGTTCGTTAATTTGGAAGGCATAACAAGGTCGCTTGCATGCGCTTTCTGCAACACAAGATGAACATCTGCCATATTTAAAAGTTTATTTAAATTTTCAAACGGCTGCAAAGGCAGGAATACAACATTCTCCAGTTTCAGGTTGTTCTTTAGCTCTTCAAGCCTTTCTTTGTAAGGACCTGTTCCACTGATTACGAATTTTAACGAAGTCCGGTGCTTAAGCAATTCAGCGGCATAAATAATAGACTCGAGGCCTTGCTTTTCACCGATAGCACCTGAATACAAAATGATCTTATCGCCTGCGCAAAAATTAAATTCTTCCTTCAGCATTGCCCTTCCCTCCAGGGGATAAAATAACTTGGTATCCACCCAATTAGGAAAAAAGATAATTTCTCTTTTATATTTAGCTCTTATTCTTTTGATCATGCCGGGGGAAACACTGCTCACCAGATCTGCATTTTTAAGTATGTATTTTTCCACGCTTAACAGGGCATTTAATAATGTCTGCGATTGTATCATTTTCAGGTCACGGGCTGCATCAATCTGTAGGTCCTGAATATGGTATAAGAACTTGGCGCCTTTTATTTTTTTATAAAGAACTGCCAGCAACCCTATTTGAAAACATGGAACTACTGTAATAACATAATCATACTTTTTTCTGAATAGGAGCTGAAGAATCTTAAAAAATGAAAAGAAGCAAAACGAAAAATCCAGCAACATTCTCTTTTTAGCCGTTGGATTATGAGGTACATAAATAGGGCATCTAAAAATTTCAACGGGAGAAGAACCGGTAAGCTCAGGGTATCGTATTTCCTTTGTATACCTGGAATAATTTATAGAATAGGGCTCCTGCACCTTCCAGTACGGATAATACGGATACGATGTGACAACGGTGCATTCATACCCCTGGCTGGCTAAGAGGTCTATCATTTCGCCATTGTATTTGCCTATTCCTGTTGGCTCGGGAAAAAAATTTCCCGCAATAAGCAATACTCTTTTATTCATAGTTATTTAATTTTGAAAGTATCAAGTATATAAGCAACTGACCAATCACGCTTTTATTCGACCTCTGCTTTAGAATTGCCGTGAGGCTGTCAATGTGGACCAGTTTAATATTTTATGAAGTATAAATCCGATTAACGCCCCTGAAGTGTTTAGCAAAATATCATCAATGTCAGCAACCCCCACCCTGAAAAAATATTGCAAAATCTCAATGGACAAACTGATAAGAAAGGCTGATAGCATTATTGATCTAGGATGATATCTTCTGAATACGGAAATAAAGACAAAGGGAAATGGAATGAACAAGGCAATATTGCCAAACAAATTGTAATAGAGAATATACGTATCAGGGTTGTTATACCGATCTATTTTTAAAAAACCGTTAATCGTATTTCTTACAGGTTTTATGTTTATATAACGCTCGGTAATCTGCCTTCTTGCAGGGGCGAAAAAAACAATGTAAACAAGCAAGCTAAAATAAGCAAATGAAACAAAAATCTTTAAGAATTTAATACCCCCACGTTTTTTCATTGTATCACTCATGCAGTATTGCAATTGTGATTTTCGCGGATTTTGCAGTAAACCTGCGTAAAGTAAGACATCTTAAGAATGGCAAAAGCCAATCCTCTGGCTCCATCCCTGAAGCCCCCTAACAGAAAGAAACTCCCGCAGAAATAGGCCGGGCCGATTAACATGCTACGCATCAAACGATATTTCAAGCGTTGCTTCCAGGTCCACTTCGCAGAAATTTTTGTATCACTTGATGCTCTTAAAAAACGTGCTGCCTCCCAACCTGCATATTCATTGTGCTTATGGACATAGTGGGAAACGCCTCTGAAATCCTGGTGATCAATCTTACTTTTAATAACACCCGCTTGACCATCAAGCATCGGGTGTTCGTGCACTTCCATATCCAGCTGGCTCCATTTTTCTTCATCAATCCGTTCATATTCAGTAGCTCCGACACGAAAGAGTGCAAGTTTACGCAAGGGGTATCCCCCCTTCAATTGTTTACCCAAAAAATAAATGGTATAGCATAGCCAATACCCTGCTTTATCATCGTGCATTAAGGCTTCACGAAGCTCCGATTTAAATCTTTCCGTTATGTACTCGTCGGCATCGAGAAACAGAACCCATTTGGTTGCCGGGGTATAATTTCTCAAAAACCAGTTCCGCTTTTTAGGAAACTTTCCGTCCCACACAAAATTCACTATTTCCGCACCATAATTTCTTGCAATATCCTGGGTGCGATCTGTACTGCAGGAGTCAATCACCACTACGCTCTTTGCCAGCCCTGCCCCAATTGCCATCAGGCACCCGGGCAGATTCTGTTCTTCATTTCTTACCGGAATAGCGATGGTCAAATCAAGGATCATTCGAACATTACATTATCTGTGAATACGAATAGAATCTACTCGCCTTTATGAATTTCTACCGCACACGTCAACCAACGTTTAACTATCCAGTCTTTTGAACCCACAGGTGGCGTGCCGGTTTTCAACTGTCTTAGCCGGGCTCCCTTTGTTTGGGCCCAAAGCTTCAAATCAAGCAAAGACACCCAGTGCACTGCATCTGCATCAAGGAAGAAAGGACCATGAAAAGCCGCCACATCCGTTTGAATTAAAAATGCAGGGTGATGGCTAATCCATGAACCAAACCTCGCCAGACCCCATCGAACGCCCAGGCCAACACGAGCCATCCAACTCAAATGCCGGCTGCTCGGACATAAATAGCCGGGCATGTCGTAGCGGGGACAAAATATGAAAAGACTTCCTGCCGGACGCAAGAGCTGGTGCAGATGCTCGAGATGCAAAGAAGGATCAGTGACATGTTCCAGAACGTATGTGGAAAATACAATATCAAAACAGCCCTTATCTAAAATTTCGCTTACATCACCGTAAGTAATTTGATCTGTCTGAGATTCGAGCCATGCCGCATTACGAAAAGTAACGTCCTGCACACTCCAGCGAACTTTTTCGCGCAGCCCTCTTGCTTTCAGCCACTCGCCAAAACCGCTTCGCCCTGCTCCAATTTCAAGCACGTTGATTGTTTTGCCAGCATTTTCCTTAATCCTTTTAAGGACCTCGTTTTCCACATGGATCCAGCATTGAGCCTGATGAGTCACTTGTTCAAATGCCGGGTATTCATCAACTTTCTCGTAAAATTCGTTTAACCGGGTACGTAATGTTTTTTTTTCTACAAAACACATTTTGCCTTCCGGAATTAATTGGGCTTTATTCATACAACCTTTGAAGTAAAACGTGAGCCAATTACCCGCGCAGGGTTGCCTACTACAATCAAATAAGGGTCAATATCTTTAGTGACGATACTACATGCACCTATGATCGCATGTTCTCCGATGCTGACTCCAGGCATGATGAAAGCCCTGGCTCCGACAAAGGCATGAGCACCTATGATAATCGGCGCGGTAATTAAATTTTTTTCAGGTTGGTCAAAAGCGTGAGTACCCGTGCAGAGGTAGGCCTCCTGCGCTATGGTTGCATGTTCATGAATTTCAATCTTGTCTAAAGTGTAAGCATTCGTACGATCGCCAAGGCAGGCGAAATCGTAAAGTGTCAGATTCCATGGTATTTGAATACGGGCCCGCTGGTGAACAAAAGGACGCCCGTTTATTTTCGCCCCAAAAGCCCGGAGCCAGAAAAGTCGCCATAGATTAGCCGGTTTAGGCGTCCAAGAGCACAGTAGCCCCCAAACAAATTGCCACAGAACCATCTTTATACGCTGACTATTGGTCCATGGGCTGTGATAAGGACTTAATTGTGAATGAATATTCATTGAATGACGGGATTACTACTTTTCTTTTCGTAAATGACGCGCTCGAATTCATCAAGAAATTGTGAAGCAATAACAGAAGCAGCATGACTTTGGCGTACTTTCAAGGCCTGCGTTGCCAATTCAAACCGCAATATACTATTGATTTTTAAACGCTCTATTGCTTCTTTTAATGAGCCTGCCGGGTCTTCACTCCTGTGGTTGAACACTACACCATTTTTTTCATGACGAATAAAATCCCTGAAGCACGTAAGGTCAGAAATCACTGGTACACAACCCCAGGCCATCGCCTCTAGAGGAGCAAGGCCGAAAGTCTCACCCTGCTCTGCCAGCGAGGGATATACAAAAACTGAAGCTTCGGCATAGAGCCGGTTTAACACCTCCATGTCGTACACTGGCCCCTTAAACTCTATATTACCTCCATCAGCAAGAAGCTTAAGCGACTCTATGTAGCTTCTGCCTCCGCCCCCGGCACCTATATCTGACGGCCCTACAATTTGGAGCTTCCACTTCCCCCCAAGGGCTTTGAAGGCTTTAATAAGAAGCTCCAGGCCTTTTTCCGGATGAATTCTTCCAACATAAAGCATCACAGGCTTTTTTAAACCCAGATCGATTTGTGGCAAATTCCAAAACGGAATCGGATTCGGAATAACAACCACCCGCCCGTGCTGACTTGCAGGAAGTTCGCTTTTTATTGCTTTTGCAACCGAGCTTGAATTTGCACGCAAGCGCGAAGCCTGGTTATACAACCTCATTTGTCCCTTGGGCATACGAGCCACATCTACTATACAACGCCTTCTTAAATTTGAAGACAATACAATCGGTGCCCAAAACGTATTGGTGACAATTATGTCTGAATCAATAGGCATTACTGATCTGGCACGAAGAGTATACAGTAGATCAAGCCACTTTAGATGCACTCCTGAAGATGGCGTTTGGTAGCCGCGAATACGCTTATGAAAAACCCTGTTAATCCACTCTTGTTCCGGCATGTCTGAATATATTTTTGATACTTGGACAACTTCGTGACCCTTCTCGGCAAAAATTTTACCCAGGGCATACCACATTTTCTCCACTGCCCCTCCTAGGGTGGGTGGGACCGGTAAGAATGCTCCCTGTAAAATGGTAATTTTCAAAAATCTGGAGTTAATGAATTAGGAGTAGCTGATATGCAAATACTTATGCCAAGGCAACCATTAATTGTTTTGCTGCGGGTTCAATAGCAAAATGTGTCTGATATAATTCCCTAGCTCGTAGCCTTGCCTTATGCTTTTCTTTCTCCGGCAATCTGCACCAGCCGTCCAACAACTCCTGTGTGCCTTTCAATGTATCCTCTGCAACCAAACCGCCGCCGGATGCTTCGATTTCCCTCCATATGTTCACCTGATTCGATATTAATACCGGCTTGGCACAGGCCAGGGCCTCAACTATGGCAATGCCAAAGTTCTCCTGATGACTCGGCAACACAAAGGCTTCGCAACCATAAAATGCTCCCCACTTTGCATCACCTGTAAGCATGCCCGGAAATAAAACCGAATTACGCAGATGGGAGTTTTCAAAAACAATCTGCTGCATTTTTTTTCCATATGCGGTTTCAAGCCCAGGGCCCGCAATAACAAGTTTCGGCATTATTCGGTTTTGCCCTAACAATACGGCATAAGCGCTAAGCAGTAAATCAACACCCTTCTTATGATGGATCCTGCTTAAAAATAGCAGGTAAGGACAACTGCCTAGTGTAGGACATAACTTCAAGAACGCATTTCGCATTTGGGGATCGAAAGATTGAGGTATTTGAATACCATAACCAACATTAATCTCCTGCTTCGGTTGATATGGACGAAATGGCTCCCGGGCCAGTCTTAGTTCCGCTTCGCATGTAAAAAGCAGTCCATCCGCTTTGTTTACAACCTTACCTTCGATCAATTTCCAATAGGCCCAATTCCGCACTGCTTTTAACTTTCGTTTGGAAGCCCGCTGAAAGTAAGGATCGAGCATTCCGTGTGGCATAATAAAGAGCTTTGGAAGGCTACTTTGTTGCTTATACGTTAGCCGCCGTCTTTTTAAAAGGCTCATAGCTTTACTTATGGCGTAACTATGATAAAGCCAAAGCCCGTGCACAATAACTGCATCGAAACGTCCAAGATTATTAAGGAGCCAGGGCATAAGTTTTGAGCTGTAGCACCAAGGCCCCTTCGACGGACCAAGAGCATAAATGGTAAATGCATCATTACCAAGAAAAGATGCGGAAGGGTCATCAAGACATACTACTTCATTATGCAGGCCAAGCTTCTCCAATTCAGGAATGGAATTCCTGATACCTTGCGAAGGTCCACCGGTAGATGGGTTCATACTGGCAATAATTCGGAGTAAATTCACACAAATAATAGTATTACTTCAATTGGGAATAAAAAGTCAGTTTTCATTTACCGTCTTTTGTTTACTTAACCAATGGCCCAGGACAGACCAGTTCCATACTCTGGTCCAATGAAGAATTCCGGCTTTGAACAGGTCTCTCTGACGTAATGGCTCGGAGAGTCCCAGTAGATCGGCAGCCGCCGTTACTCCGTTGCTGGTAAATTCAGCTAAAGGGCCATGGATCCAATCAGCCATTGGTAATGAAAATCCTTGCTTGGGTCGATCATACACTTCACGCGGGAGGTCTGCACGAAACGCATCCACGAGCAGCGGCTTGACCCCGCGCCCTTTCTTGTATTTTTGAGGGAAACCCAAAACGCCTTCCACCAGGCGATGGTCCAGGAAAGGTACCCTGATTTCAAGGCCTACAGCCATGCTCATCTGGTCGCTATCCCGAAGGAGCATCGGAATCATATATCCCTGCATCTCCGCCCACGAAATCTTACCCATTGTGTCAAGGTCCATGGGAGCCTTTGGAATAGCTGGAACTCCATCCCCTAAACCCATTCCCCTAAGGCTTGCTACCGATGTAAAGCGGCGGCGGGAGACAGTCAGTTCAGAGGTTGTAAAACCGGTTAGGCCTCCAAATTTATCTTTCAGGTTTTGTGGCATAATATTAACAAGCTGCCGGCTTATGTTAATAGGCAGCGCGCCAAGCCAATTAAGCCAGGGAACATTTTTAAAACTTGGATAGCCTCCGAACAGTTCATCTCCACCGAGCCCTGACAGTGCAACTTTTAAACCTGTGTTCCGCACTGCTTTAGACACTATGAACGTGTTGATGGCATCGACGGACGGAAGGTCAAGACATAAGACCGCCTCTTTAACCCAGCTGAGGCATGCGTCTTCTCCAATTTCGAGCTCACAATGCTCAGAGCCAGCACGATCAGCCACCCGCCTGGCAATTAACCGCTCATCGTAATCACCCTGTGGGAAACCTACTGTAAAGGTTTTTAGCTTCTTTCCCAATTCTTTCCCTGCCACCAGAGCTACAATGCTTGAATCAATACCGCCACTTAAGAACGCTCCGACACCAACATCGGAAATCAAATGTTCTTTAATAGCAGTAGTAACGAGTTGATTCACTTGTTGAACACATTCAATCCGGCCTTGTACCTTCGGTGAGGTTAAACGCCCGTTCCACCAACAGCCCTTTTCAATATGTCCGTTGCCTGATAACCTGGTCCAACCGCCC
This sequence comes from Chitinophagaceae bacterium, assembly GCA_037718865.1. Taxonomy (GTDB): domain Bacteria; phylum Bacteroidota; class Bacteroidia; order Chitinophagales; family Chitinophagaceae; genus JADCRZ01. The sequence continues at coordinate 68,018 of JBBJMP010000007.1, forward strand.
GGAGATATTGCATGCATACCATTGAAAATTTCCCCGTTACCTGGCATGCGTCCGAAACCCAGATACTCACTTAAGGCCTGCCTGTCAGGAACAGACTCATCCGGGCGAAGTAAAGCCCGTACTTCGGAAGCAAAACTAAAAGTTTTTTCCTGGCTTCGAAACCACAATGGTTTTATGCCAAGCCTATCCCGAACCAACAAAACGGAATGATCCGTATCATCATAGATCGCAAAAGCAAACATTCCCTTAAGCAACGGGAGGGCTTCCAATCCCTTATGAGCAAACAACTCAATCAGCGTTTCTGTATCAGAAGTTCCCCGCCAGCGGACGGACGGCATCATTGGACGAAGGTCAAGGTGGTTGTAAATCTCCCCATTGAAGGTAAGCATGAAACGTTGTGAAGCGTCGCTCATGGGCTGCCGGCCCGCCAGCGTTGGATCAAGAATGGCCAATCTTGTATGCCCCAGGTAAACATTGCCGTTACCGTTGGTCCATTCCCCTTCGCCGTCAGGTCCCCGGTGTGACAGCCGGCTAAGTTGTGGAAGCGAAGTGCCTGGCCAGTTAACATTTATTTGTCCTAGTATGCCACACATATTCCAAAGAATTTGTTCTTTTAGTGATAAATATTCTTCCCTTCATGTTTGCAGACCTGAATATTCAAGATTCTTCGGTTGTTGGAGGATATTCCGGTATATAGCTTCTATACGATCGAGTGCAACATCGGAGTCAAACCTGGAGGCATTTACGAGTCCCGCTTCTACAACCGCCTTCCGTTCTGACGGAGCAAGGCTAAGGACTTTATTTATCATTTTAGCCGCATCAGCAGCCCATTCTCCGGTTCTTGACTCATCCTGAGGATAACACGGAATAAAGAAGCCAACGTTACCCGCAACTTCGGTCATTGGAGCTTCGTTTGTCGTAATAACCGGGCATCCTGAAGCCATTGCTTCTGCAATAGGCCAACCAAAGCCTTCTGCAAGCGAAGGAAAGACAAGTACCAATGCGCCGGCATAGGCCTGGCGAACGAATTCATCCTCAAGGCCGCTAATGAAGTGAATGTCGGATTTAAACGAAGATTCCAAATATGTTTTTAAAAGACTCTGAGTGGGTGTTTCACCAACCAGTAAAAGGGGCAGTGTTGATCCGCCTGCCGACCGCCAGGCATTATACATTTTTATAACCCCTGACCGGTTCTTATACCAGTAATTTCCACCAACATGAAGAAGAAAGCCGGAACTAAGTTCCAAACCGGTTTTTTTTCCCAGTGAAGTCCTGGCCGCAACAGCATTATACGGCACGAATGACTGGTTCAAGCCGTTATAAACAACCTCGGAGCAGCAAGGCGATGAAGGGAGGAATCGATGAAGGTCTTCCTTTGTTTTTTGAGACACTGAAATAAAGTGTTTTCCCTTCGAATATCCGCGTCGTATGAATGCCTGATACTGGCGACCGGTCCAGCCAGTTGGATTCTCCGGAATTTCAAGCAGCGCAGATCGCTGTGCCAGAAAGTCGTGGCAATGAATGGCATGTACACGCCCGGCCAATAACGGAACCCAGGGGCCGAGTGCCTGATCGGTAAATACAAAAAGCGTATCAGCGGGACACTGCTTCAAACGACTTTTCACCACGCGTGGAAATATTAGATATTGATCCAGGTACCCCAACCATTTTCTTAGTCGACGTGGCAATGGCAAGCGGAAAAATAGTGGTTGCGGAGACCAGGTTTTTACTGAATGACCACGTTTATTCATCCCTTCCGCCAGCATACGGGCGAATCTGGGCATGCTTTGGTGTTCCAGATATGCAGGATGTACAAAAAAAATAATATCCACAAAAAAGCTTTGCTAAATAAAACTAGTGATAGATTTTATCCTTCAGAATTTCAAACATCTTCTCCTGGCCAATATCGGACAGATGTATATTATCACGATAAGCTTCAACAGGTAAATCGTATGTTAATTCCTTAATCAGCGGAATTTGATATTCCTTGCAAACTGAGTCTAGCAATCCACCTTCTTGGGAATATATTTTATTCTCCGTCTCCTCTTTGTCAGCATGCAGATAAATTAAAAATGGCAGGTTCTTCCTTTTACAATACCTATAGAGATCTAATATTCCGGGATCAAAAATGTACTTACTTGTTTTTCTTTTGATTCCGGCGGCACCAGCAGAAGCCTTTCCGGTACTGTTACTAACAAATCTTGGCAATACATACCTCTCAAGTAATTCGCTTATTGCAAGCTTATACTGTTTATCGGGATAACTTAAATTGGCTCCCACTACTTTATCAAATTCCATGTTATCATAAACATCATGTGAGCTCATTACCAGGAACATTGCTTTGGCATTAAAGTCACCATATTTTTTTAAATAAGCCAGGCAATTGCTTGGCCCCCATGACTGGCAGCTGATGTTTAAAACCTTTACTTTCTTTCCTGTTCGTCTTGTCAAATACTTACCAAGTTTTGTTGTTGCCAGGCTATCGTCATCAGTTGTTGCTCCTCCATTAATTACGGAATCGCCAAGCCCACCGATAATTACGGAATCCTCCAGGCTGATTTCTTCATTTCTCTGAGAATAAGAATTATAAAAGATGTCATTACCAAATCTTTTGGTTTTTTGCGGTATGGCAATGTATTCGAAGTCTTTATCCTCTCTATATAATATTGCGTTGCAGAATCCAAAAAACACCCTTAAGAATACTTCAGACATTAATAAAACCGTAATTATTGTAATGAATGCCATGATGAATTTCCTGTAATTTTTTTTATCTTTTCCGCTTCCGATCATGTTATTTGGTCACCTGTTTGTTAGTATGCATTTTTGGATGAGCTCTCGGTAATGGTTTTAAGGAGGCGATTATCAATCCTCCAATCAGCGTACTGAAACCCAGGTAAGTAGGCTGCCACCACCCTCCCGTGGTAAGCGTTAAAAAACCAAAACTCATTAATATCCAGGGGAGTAAGTCCCCCAATCGAAGTCTTTTATAGCTTAAGAAAGCCAGTTTTAAACTCAGCATTACACGAACAAGGATCACACCCAGGCCCATCAATAGACCCAATTCCCCAATCAATCTTGACCATTCTTCCTCGGCAATCAGAAAAGACACTTTCCCCGTTAGCAACATACTTCCAACAGGTGTACCCATACCCAGGCCATGTCCAAAAAATGGCTGTTCAGTGGTATTTGCAAAAGCCAGGATCATCCCTCCAAGAAAACGGTTTCCCAAAGTCCCTTTTAGACCACCCTCCACATCACCTGCGTGTTCAAATCGTGCGGTGAATGTTTCAGCAGCTGTTTCAAAAAAGCTGACGTGGCCCAGCAAAGCTATAGCTATAATACTACCGATCAATGCCAATGTCATTTTGCGCAGATATTGGGGTTTTCTTAAGGCAAAGATTATGGCAAAAACAAGAGACACTATCACCTGGAAGAATAGGGCACGGCTTATGGATAGAGGAATGGAAATAACCAGGCTTATAGTAGCAAGGGTAAGTAAAATCCGGCTGACGTGTTTGAAATAAAACCAAAAATAAAAGATGAAAACAGCGGCAAAACCGTAAAAAAGGGTTGTTCCTGTAGTGAATGTGAAGGTTCCGGGTGGCCGGTAAAAGCCAAAAGCTCCGGCCTCAAATCCTGCACCTTCCATACTTCCGCCTACGCCCCGGTTTACCAAGGCGGATTGCGGACTATAGAATTGGAGTGTTAAAAGAACCGTCATAAAGAGTGAAATAATTAAAGTCCACTTACCCATCTTTATAATGTCTTCCCGGTTAAAAACTCTTCCAATTACAAACATGCAAGGAAAGTAAATTAATAATATTCGCGCCCCATACATGGCGACTATAAGATTTCCGTGACCAAGGAAAACAGCTGTGAATATGCTTACCATTGCAATTACGCCCATGGCAACCATATAAATATTCAGCGAAAAGATATTTCGCCTTATAGCCATAAACACTAACCAAATGGCAAGTGGATCCCGGATAACCAATAACGGAGTTGATAAACCAGGCAGTACCCATTTCCGCAAAGCGCCTTCAAAAATCAGCAATATAAAAAACACCCAGATACCCTTTTTAAGTAACCGGTTAGGGTCAGTCAACTTCTTAGGCCGCTGCCTGACCTTGTTAAGTGCCTGTCCGGCACCTTCAACTTGGTTAGGAGATGTCAATGTTGCACCACGCGATAATATGGAAGAAGACACGGTTTCGGGTTGTTATTAAACATTACTGATCAGGAAAGTCACTATATATGCCTCTTTATTGTAAATATCTTCTCTGCAACGTAATACCTCGGTACAGGAAAGGCTAAAGGGTGGTTTATTGATGTAAACGCCGGAATCTTGTATTAGTCTAATGTGTGGTCCGGGGTGTTTATCCTTATTATAACTCTTCTCAGTTCCTTCTTTTAATAAATGTTCAGTGATAATTACGTATTTATATTTTTCAGCCTTTGCCAATATTTTAGCAATTTCATTATTAGAAAGATGTTGAAGCACTTGTCTGATCGTTAAAAGATCCGCCTCGGGTAAAACGTCAGTTGAACAATTTTTGTGGTAGAATTTTACAAAGGGAGACCCATATTGTTTTAAATTTAAGTCAATCACATCCTTAACAACATCACACCCATTATAATGGAGAAAGGGATTCGCCCTGACTATTTTGCTACCTATTGCAAAATCTCCACATCCTATATCTGTAATGACTTTGATACAATGTCTCTGTATAAAATCGTTAAGGAATAACACATATTGATCCGCACTGATTCCATGAGAACCAAACCCACTTGAAAACGAATCAGGGTTTTCCGAGCTTACTCCCCATCGTTTATTTGTATAAATTTTCGTAAATACCTCTTCCGTATTCAGACCAGAAAATTCTAATTTTTCCTTCTGAAAAATCAACTGCCCATTTAAGTTTTTCAACAGGGGAACAGAAGACAGCCATTTTTTAAAAAATATCCACATGCAAAAAGGTAATTATTTTAAGCAAATCAAAACGCCATGCCTACAGCCTCTGCAAGCTCCTTGCCGTAGACTTTCCACGGCCTGCTACGGGCGGTTTCCATCGCTTTTCGTCCGGCTTCGGCAATCACTCGAGGATGATAGAGAATGTCTTCAATAGAAGACTTAAGCGCCTGGGTTGATCCTGCCTGAACTAACCAGCCGTTTTGTCCATGTGTTATAAGGTCCGGACCAGCAGTCCTTTCGGTAGTAATGACAGGAGTGCCTTGCGACATGGCTTCGGTAATAACCAGGCCAAAGCCTTCAAAAAGTGAGGGCAATACAAGTACATCGTGGTTCCGCATCAGTTTAAGAATTTTGTCATGGGATAAGCTGGGAATCCAAACATGCCTGGCAAGCGCCGCATTTAAGGAAGAGCAGTCGTCCCCTTCTTTACGACCGACGACAGTCAGTTCAACATGATTGATCAGCGATTCAACCGCCGCAAACAGATCTGCGATACCCTTGCGCTGCGTAAGACTTCCAACGTATAGAAGTTTCACAGGCCGGGCCCTGGATATTGTTGAATAGTTGCGACTGTTACCAACAGGAGGGAAACCATAAGGTATCACTTCTATGGGCGCTAGTACACCAGGAAATTCTTGGAGCGTTTGAGCGGTGTATTTGCTTGCCACAAAAATCCTGTCTGCCAGGCGCAACTCTTCATCTTTACGAGCCAGTTTTGCCACCGAATCCTCATAACTTGGCAAAGTGTTAACCCAGTCAGGCCAGCGCTCCCGCTCCATTTCCAGAATACGACGCCCCGCCCGCCAGTAGCCTATAGGAAGATCATAAAAGCATTTAATGCCAAGACTTTTTGCTTCTTTAAAGGAAAACGCACTTGCGTCTTCATAGCTATAAACCGCACATACTTCCTTCCTAAAGGCCCGTCTAAGGGTCAGGGCTACCCGCCTGTCAAGACTCTGATATACCGCATCGACGCTGAAAGGTCCGGTCTTACGACGAATTAAGATATTGATACCTATTTTCGATGCTGCAAGCCGTCCTGCTTCCCGCCAACCCCATGTTTGGGTTGCCGATTTAAGAACAGGATCAAAACTTCTGCGACCGAACTCTGCAAACGGTCCAAAGGCACTGATTCGATCTAACACATCGCCGGGGAACGTTGCGATGGTAGTATGAAATTTAGCCAGAATGCCGGCTTCGCAGAGCCCTATAGCTGCCGCCCGAACATTTTCATTTCCAGTTGGATGGGACATAAGTGTTTTCATGAAATCGATGGCTGATTGACAACGGCTCTTTCAATGATCTCCAAATATCTGCCGGAAATGACATCCGGGTAATGCGCTGCAAGATGACTTGTTGCCGCCTCACGAAGTTGCTTTTCCAGGCCGGGATTTTCAAGTACCTTCCGTATGCATGATACAAGAGCATCCACATCACCACGCCGAAAGGTAAGCCCGGCATTACCAACGGCATCGGGAAGGCCGCCTCCATCTGAAACAATAGGTAGACATCCACAAGCCATTCCTTCCAGAACGACAATCCCAAAAGGCTCTTCCCAAAGTGAAGGCACAAGAATGAAACGATGCCTATTTAAGCAATTAACCAACAACTCTCCACTAAGAGAACCCCTGAATGCTATATTTTTCTGCAGGCCAAGCTCCGAAACCATGCCCTCAAGGCGTTCCTTTTCAGGACCATCTCCCACTATAGTCAACAATAAATTTGAAGGAACTGCTTTTTGCAGATCTCTTTCCGTGAAAAGAGAATGAAAGGCCTGAATGGCAAGATCAGCGCCCTTGTCGGAAACCAACCGACCAAGAAAAACGAAATCAGCAGTTTTTGGGACATCAGGAAGCATTCTAAATATATCCTTTTCATATGGATTCTCGATCACAAATGAGTCAGGCCAGCAACGTTTTCGAATCGCATTACTGCATGCAATTACCTTTTGAGCCCGGTTTAACCATTGAATCTTTAGCCGGTGTTGCCAATCGATCTTCCCCCCTATCTGAAATAACCAGGTTTGCAAGGAAATTATGGATGGACGACCAAAAAAAATACCGGGCCAGGACAACCGGAGACAAGGATTATTTTCGAAAATTAACTCTGCCCAGGCATGCTCCTTAAAGAGCCTGCGTTTACCAGGATTTCTGCACACCATAAAAGGAAAGACTTTACCTGTGGAATCTTTAGACCATGTTAGTAAGCGAACTTCATGCCCTGCCTTGGAAAAGGCCCGAGCCAAAATTTCAGAACTGACCTCAATTCCACCAATGTCTGGATAAAATTTGTGAGATAAGAATAGAATTTTTAGAGGCATAGATAAGAAAACAAATTTTAATGGTACCGAGAGAAGAATTAGGCTTGTCACTTATAATAATTTTAATTTGTCACTTACAAATTTGCGGTTTACTTGTTTAAAAAAATTATTATCTAAAAGCCTTTCTTGCACTTAGACGCTCAAATTACTACACTCTTTTTTTTTGGAAACCATTTAATTACAAAAATTTTACACCCTTGAATGCCCCTGCTAATACCACTATGTTAAAAACAAGAAAGGCATTTCATTTTCATCCTTAAGTCGCACGAATAGTTTTCATAAGAGTATTCTCCAACTGACGGGATACTTCCGACACTGTAGAACCGAGTGAGAAATCTTGTCTCTTGTAAGCAAGGTATTCTTCCAGATGGCCATTTCGGTATTCAAAAATAGCAGGATGTGGGTTCAGGCTTTTTAATCCGCGAGCCTCCCAGGGATCCCTGACGCATAATACAGGCAGACCGTGTTCAAGCATTGCGGCTGCGGCTCCACTTTTTTCGACCAGGGCAATTGGGGTTGTTGATAATCCAATTGATGCATTTCCCAGCACGTTGGAAATGCGTTCAGGTTGCTGTTCTCCAAGCACCTCCACAACTAATCCGGCAGACTGCCACACGGCAGTCCAATGCTCTTGCTCAGTACCACAACGTCCAATTATCGTCAAGTAGATTTGTAACCCTTTTTTTCTGGCATATAAGGCAACTTCCGTAGCCAACTCATCTACTGGAGCACCAGGATGAATAGTTCCAAAAAGGACTAGAGAAATAATGTTTTTATCTGCGGAACTTCGCGTCGTAGTTGACTTTGTGTTCATCTGGCGGATATTAGGGATGTTCGCAAATAATGGAAGATATTCCGCTTTGACACCAAGTTTAGCAAGTTGAGCCTGATAAAGCCGGGTTTGGGTTTGAACGACATGGGGGTGCAATTTAGAGATCAAGGATTTAATCAATCTGCGTTGAACCATTCCCCATAAAATGTGTTTTTTTGTTGATTTTGTATCCATGCCAACCCATAATTCATGAAACATTATATGCCATCGCACTTCTTTAGCAAGGTTAAGTAGCAGGCCGCCAAGCCTAAACGGCAGTCCCTTTAAATGAAATGCAAAAGGTACATACTGAAGGCTTAGCCATTCGGGTTGAATCTCGTTTATCCATTCCTTTGCACGGTGGAAACGAGACCTTTCAGGCCACACGGAAGGCACTCGCAGCACCTGAAAATTGACACCCTCAATGTGCTGCGTGCCGGTAAATTGTGCTTTGAGATGGCGATCATTTAAGGCGATTGCAGACGCATGATGACCTTGGCGAACAAGTTCTCCGGCAAGACGACGTATATAGTCTCCAACACCATCGCAACCCGGCTCAAGCGAGCCACATAAAAAAACAATTTTCATAGTGATAATGCTGACTAATGTTAAACTTCCAACCATCTGTTATCAAAATACGGGCACCATTGTCAATACGTCTGATAACGACGAATCGTCCGACTGTTGCTTAATGTAAATTTGTAATTAAGTTACTTATTGACACTCCACATTAATTTTATTCTTTTTAAGGAACGTAATAAATGAGACGGTAGTAGTCTGTTTATTACTTTATACTTTTTAATTAGCCTCCACTTCGGCTGTATCCGAAAGAATACTTCATAAGCAAACTGAAAAATATCGGCTGTTTTTTTTTCATCTAAAGACTCTTTAAAAGCTATTCTCCTGGTGGCGTCCTGAAGGCGGTATATTTTTACAAGCCGATCATTGAACTCGTTGTTTTGCAGATAGCTAAGAATGGCAGCGGATGAGTGTAATAGTTTCCGCCTCTTCCTGATCTGCTTTTCTTCCGGAAAAGTTTCCCCGGAATAATTTGAAGCGTGTACCCTGAATGCAGATAGTGGTTGTTCAATAAAAAAACTTTTCCCAAACGGTAATACCGCAAGGATCAAAAATTCATCAATATACATATCAACTGCATCAGGAATTTGGAGGACTTTTAAAATAGAAGACCTTGCAGCGTAAGTAGACCCTCCCCCGAAAAGAATGTTGCTATTATACAAACGGTGTAAGAGCCAATTCCCGTCAAGTGGTTTTCCTAAAATATCTCCCGGAAGATTTTCGATTTTTGAAAGCTGCGTTTCCTGATATATAATTTTAGCAGGTGTTGCTACATGCACGATATCTTTATCTGCCTCAAATTCCTTAACAGATGCTGCAATTTTATCAGGAAAAAAAAAATCGTCCGCATCCAGGTTAAAAATATATGTACCCGTACTCTTGTGAATGCCATTATAGGTGGCGTTCGCCTTGCCCTTATTTTGCTGATAATAATATTTGATGGCGTCCTGATCAATGAAAGGCTTCAATACTTCCTTAGTATTATCAGTTGAGCCATCGTCTACTACAATTATTTCTATCTTCTCCGTAGGGTAATTCTGTTGCAACACACTATTAATTGCTTCACAGATATATTGGGCATAATTATAAGTTGGGATAATAACTGAGACACGAGAACAGTTCATTAATTTATATGATGTTAGAGGTTTACTTTTTAGCAGCAAATACAAACTGAAACCCAAACAATCCGGGCCAAAGTCTGGATGCGCGCCGATCTATGATTTTACCTAAAACCGGAAATAATACTCTAAAGAAAGGCAAAGGAAAATTGCCATGCCCTTCTTTTGCTATAATCCTTAATCCTGCACTGATAATCATTTTTTGGGCAGTTACCCAATCATAAAAACGATAATGAGTTATATCCATTAAACCTCCATTGGCCGAATATTGAAAACTACCACTTAGAAATTTTATTCTTTGTCTGAAATGCAAGATATTCGGCAACGCCACTATAATCACTCCTTCTTTATTCAAAAACGATGAAAAATCAGCCAATACTTTTTCCGGTTGATAAGTATGTTCAAGTACATGTGAAAAAATTATACAGTCAAAAGTACCATCAAACATAGGGGTTTCTTTGTTAATGTCTGCAATCCACACTTTATCTAATACCTGATTCGCAATGACATACTCATCTTTTGAGTAGGTGACACCGCATATGATCCTGTCTTTTCTTTGTTGCTTTAAAACTTTCCCCATTATACCTGTGCCACAACCCACATCCAGGATATTTAAAGCATTTATTGGTACTTTCGCAAAAACTTCGATGTTAAAGGAAGAGTATACAATTTTATGATTTTGCATTTATTTTTTGTTTCTGTATATCTTCAAGATACAATACGAAGCATGCATAACTACCTGAATTCCACTGGCAAATATATTTACCTTTAAGACATCTTCAAGAGAAGATAAACCTATTAAAAACGCGCCGCAGACTATTGACCCTATACCGACTGGTATGGAAATCAAGGGATTAATTGCATAACCTCTACCTGTTGATAACACAACAGACGAAGCGGCAATCAGATTAAGGCAACTTCCTGTCAGGCTTAAAACAACCTCTATTTTCAAATTTGAGTAATTACCGCCTAAAACCCACAACACTTCCGAGGAGTATAACCATACAGTTCCAACAATACCTGCACTCCATAGCACCAGGACAGTTTGGATCTGGAAGTAGCGATTAAGAAGAAGCATTGGATTATCAGGTAGCCGGGCAAAGCGAGGTGATACAAGGGTAGCAAAAAGCACGCCCAGCGGAGTTAGCATCATATCCACCCGGCCTAAAGCACCTATCTTGGCCACAGCTGCAATAGAACCAACAATCGAAATAAGCCATATGGTCATTTGCCCGGACACACACTGGTATAGAACAACAGGGAGTATGCGTTTAACTAAAGAAAGGATTTCCTTCCGCACAACGGTGTCCGGCTTTTGGCTTTGATCAAAGTAGTTGTGAGAACTTTTAAGTAATCGCTTGTTGGCCCAAAATTGCACAAAGGAGGCGGCCAGGAGAGCGACAAATGCCCATGGAAATATAAATAAAGAGAGGCTTAAAATTGATATTCGCGCTACACTTGATCCGATCTGTATTTTTTGCAGCGTGATGACGTCTTGCTGCAACTTATGAGCAATTTCAAGTAACATGCCTGACCCTGTAGCGATGAACGCCGGGATAATAGACAAGATAATGACCATGGACATCAACCAACTGACGCCGTGGTGCCTAAGCAAATACAACAACGCAGGCGTGGTGATAAGCAGGCTGAAAAGGGCAAATTTTTTTCTCAGGTCCAATCCGGTGGCCAGAACTGCACCCAGCTTTTCCGGGTTTGTCCAGACCTTACCCCCCTGCGACATTACGCCGGATGAAATGCCACCATCAGCAAGGAGGACCAATGTACCGAGCATGGTGTTAGCCAAAGTATACAGTGCATACTCTTCGATCGGAAGTACCCTGATAATGAGAATTCCACTGATAACACCAATTGCCTGAACCCCAATCTGAGCCGTACCGGTTATCGTAATGAGCCTGCCCCAGTCGAAAGCTTTTGCAAAATTTGGGTTAGCGTATATGCGTTCAACAAGCTTATTCATGAAATATCAAGTACGCGCGTCAATTTCGTTATCAGTTATAAAACTCCAGCATCCGTCTCCACAAATTACCCTTTTTCGCCTTTCCTGAATCATAACTGTAATTATAACCATAACCATAACCGTATCCATACTTGGCGCCCGTCTTAACATCATTTATGACTAAACCCATATTGACAAATTTTTCATTCTCAAAAATGTCGTTTATAAAATCAAGTTGTTTTTTTAGCGTATGTCTCTGCCTGACTATATAAACCACAGCATCACTGTATTCTCCCAAAATAAAAGCATCCGTTACCAATCCTACCGGCGCTGTATCAATAATGATATAATCATACTCCTTTTTTAGTTTCTCCATCAGGTGAGGTAAATTTCCGCTAAGCAATAAATCTGCGGGGTTGTAAGGCAGAGGGCCTGCCGGATAAACATGAAGACTCGGTATATTATCTAACTGTTTAGATATTTCAGACAGATCCTGAACCTTGCTGGTTAAATAATTAGCAAGCCCTTTTGAATGATTAATATTCAGGGTCTTAAAAATGCAAGGGTTCCGCATATCAAATTCAAGCAACGCAACTTTTTTGCCTGGTATGGCTAACACAGCAGCAAGATTCAGGCTTACAAATGATTTACCTTCACTATTCGTAGATGAAGTGACTAAAATTACCTGCTTGTCCTGTAAAGTCGAAAGATGAGTTCTTATTATTCTAAATTGCTCGCCTAAGAGGTCAGATTCCATAACCAGCATCCCCCGATTTTTACGTTTGGGAATATGACTGAGTTCACCTAATACAGGTATCTGCATCCTGTTCGTAATATCGTTTCTATTTCTAACCTTATCGTTTAACAAATCGCGTATATTAATCCATCCCACAGGTATTAATAATCCCAAAATCACCGCAAACAACCTGATATATCTGGTTTTAGGTTCTACAGGCCCATACCCTGTTGCAGGATCTATCTGGTGATAATTAGATAATTTTGAAGAGGTGTTGATAATAGCAGTTTCTTCCCTCTTTTTCATCAGGTATATATATAAGTCCTCAGTTATGCCTTGTTTCCTCTTATATTCTTGGATAACCCTCTCCTTTCGTGGTAAAGACGACAAAAATTGCCGGTATTGAGAGTTTTGCTCCTGAAGGTTATTTTCCTGCAATTGCAGGTTTTTGGTAATGTTATGCAGGGCTTCAAGAATACTGCCTTTAACATCGTTTATCTGATTATCCAGATCCTTTATTAAAATGCTATTGCTCGCCGCTAACGGTGTTTCCCTTTGTCTTTTCAATTGTAGGTCATTATAATGGGCGATCAGCGAGGCAAGCGTTGCATCATTCAGACCAAGAGTAGAAGGAACAAGTTTATTATTTAAAGCAGGCGTATTGAAATAGCCCAGGATCATCTGAACGACTCCCTGCTGAATATGGAGGTCTGAAAGATTTCGTGATACATTATCTGAATTATTAAATGACATGGAAGATTGACGTTCTACATCCGTTATCTGGTTGTTACCCTGGTAATTTTCCATTCCCCCTTCAATCCCACTTAGTTCTTTTGTAATAAGGTTCAATCGGTCATCGATAAATTGAATCGTATTTTGTGAAATACTGGATCTTTCTTCAATATCCGCCAATTGATATTCCTTAACCAGCGCATCTAAAATATCCTGTCCCCGTTTAAGATTCTCTATTAATACGCTTAATTGGATCGTGCTGGTTTTCCTGTCCAAAACTTCTCCTAAAAAACTGGCCGATAGTTCGTTTGCCGTATGTTTAACAGGGTTCCAGGTAATTACATATTTGGCATCACCATTTATCGCCTCTTTATTAACGAGCACAAATCTTTTAGCCTCCGCCCAAAATGGCTGGTTCCACTTAAAATGAAAACTTTTTATTTTATTTTCTGATGCATACTTTATGATTCCGCCCCCTTGGGTAAAATCCGAAAGGGTCATTGTTAAAGGCTTGCTGCTGTCTCCTATAAATTGGGGGACCAGCCGAAAAGGAGCATCCAGGTAAAGATCCGTATTGCGGAACTTCCCAATGATATAATAGGAAGTATTAAATCCGTTCTTGGCAACTACCCGTTCCATTAAACTGTTGGCGCTTATACGCAAAATTTCATTATCAAGATTGACTCTTGGCTGACTGGTTAGCGCGGACTCTATCAGGTCTCCGGTGTTTAAATTAGACGGACGATTTACACTTCCCGCAACCAGTATCAGAGTAGTGGCCTTGTATTGGGGAACTGCATAACGTTCATACAAGAAAGCTGCACCTAAACAAATGGCCAATGAAAGGATAAAAAGAGGCAGGTAAGAAAGGTATTTAAATACATACTCCTTCGCTGTAAGACCACTGCTTGCACTTCGTACAAATAGTTCATGATCGCCTTCTTTCATGTTATTATTTTATATTAGTTATTAAAAATATTATAGTTGATATAACAGAAACGGCAGTTAAAAAAAGTTGAAGGGCCTGCTGAGAATTGGAATTGGTATTTATCGTTTTTATTTTGTTTATATTTGCCCCAACGTAAACAATATCATTGGGTTGTAACTGGTATACCGGGGACTGGAACAAAGCCCCGCTTCTCAAATCAACATGGTAATATTTTCTGTCCGTGCTTTCTTCCCGGATAACTAGCACATCCTGTCTTTTTCCAAAATCAGTCAGGTCGCCCGCAGCACTTAGAGCATCTATTATTGTTACACGGTCAGTTTCAAATTTGTGGCTACCTGGAGACTTCACCTCACCTAACACGTTAATTTTAAACTCCAGAAAACGAATCAAAACAGATGGGTCTTTTACATAAGGTGAAATCTTTTCTATCAACAATGCCTGCAATTGCACCTTTGTTAAACCGGCGGTTTTTATTTTTCCAACTATAGGCATATCAATATTGCCGGTTATTCCAACCAGATAACCCTGATTAGCACCGGTACTGGAAAACATATTTGCCTGTTCCTGGTTAAGGCTGTTGCTAAATACCTGGATACCTAATAAATCATTAATTTGTATGACCGGTTCTTTTAACTGTAAAGCCCGCATACTATCTAGCCCATTTTGAAAATAAAGAAAATCCTTTTTCGCGTTTTTTGAGGAGCTACAGGCACCTAAAAAAAAAATACATGCAATTATCAAGCACTTAGACAAAGTCATTCCCGGATTATTTTTGTTTATCATAATGGTAAATAACAAGATTTTATACGTTTAAAGGGTTTAGGATGTACACAGGACCTGTACCAGTCGCAGCGCAGCCAAATCATACTCTCGGGTCTATTGCATTTGCAAAGTCGTTAAATCGTGAAAAGCATTTTTAAAACTGTTGACTTTTTGAACGTTTATTTTATCAACCTCCGCTATTAATGTATAACCCAGGGAAGGAAGCAAAACCTTCAATGTTTTATGATTTGATTCCTGGCTAATCTCTTCTCTCATCATAACCGGCCTGCTGACAACTCTTCCTGTTTCATTACAGTTTATAGGTACTTTTTCCAGCTGTACATTTGTATAGTTATTCACAAATTGCTTAATCACCTCTATCTCTTCACTGGAAATTACCGCTGGTTGGCCAAGCCAATACAGAAAACCGATTATACCGCTAATTTCCCTGACATGAAACTGCAGTTCAGCGTTAATTGGAACAAATAGACACGACTCAAATAATGGCTCAAGGTTAAGTTTTTTATGGTTACTCCATTTGCCGTATATCTTATTAAGGGGACAATAGTTAGTTATTTTGTTCTTTGTCAGGATATCCGCCACTTTCCGCTCATTATGGAATGTTGTAAACACTACATTCCATTGCATTGAGTGCTGATCCATTGTTTTAAGATTTTCAAATAAATAAAAGATTGTATAATCAATCTGTTCATATGGGTCACCAAAACTGCAAGGCTTCGCCATTTCAGTCACATGTGCAAGGACTAATAATTTTATCAATTCTGCCAATTACAGATATGCTCTGATACTATATTAGTAACTATGCAAAGCTTCGCTAAGTCAGTCACACGAATTTGCTCTGATGGTTAATTTATTGAATCTTTTTTGTGGAATGATTGTTTGCTAAATACCCAGAAAGTACTTACTCTTTTACTCTTTTAACTGCAAGCGATGTTATAGAAATTCTGTTCAATATTACCTCTTCCTTTACTTTGCCCGAGAACACACTTTTTAAAATGGATACTATCAGACCTGACCAGAAATATGTACAATAAGATGCTTCCTGCACTTGAGCGGCTAAAGTTGAACATATTTTTAATAGGTGTTAAAGTATAATAATCAATTAATTACGATATTAATTTCTTGATTTTGCTTCAAAACTCCTTTAAGTACTCGTACGAAAATACTAAATATTTATTGTAACCTGAGGTAAGAATTTTCATTTATTTTAAGCAAGCTTATCAGCTGATATTACTATAGTAGTTCTTCTACGCAAAGCATGCGGGATATTCAGCTTGCAGAATGCGTTTAGTTTACCAGTATTATTAACACTACTACAAGTACGAAATTAATCTTTCAGCCTACGAGGGGTAGTGATAAAACCATCTTCAATACCAGCCTTTGTTCTGGTGTACGTAAAATTAGAAATCGTGCCGGCACGTAAGCTTTTGTTCCCATTAACAATAAGGAGAGCATTTCCCGCAGAATGGTCAACGCGGATATCCTTCAAATGAAGCTCTAGTACCGGTAACCCGTAACCAAGGTCCTTGTAATCCGAGACATAAAAAGCGTGCTGACCAGGCGTCGTACCCACATGGGTTAGTTTTGCATTCTGTATTTTCATGATCCCCCTGCCAAAGATCGTGATGCCGGCACCCGAGCCCTGTGTTACTAATAAATTGCGGGCAATATCACGCAGGGTTACCATGCCACCCAGCAGGATACCCGCCTGCTGGCCCGATATGTTTTTTAGCCCGTAATTCTTAACAGTGATGTTATACATCATTACGTTTTGACAGTTGCTTAATTGAACTCCGTCCCAGCCGGTTGAATCCGTAAGGATGTTATACAGTCGTAAATTCAGTAACGGTGGCGCAAGCGGTTTTGTCACATCAAAAGTATAACCCAGGTATAGTCCTTCGGTACCGCAATTCTTTACAGTTATATCATGAATGGAGAAATTTTCCAGGCTGAAACCAGGCCAGGAGCCTTTCCGGTGAGTGCTATCGGGAATCTGCTGAACGCATAATCCGATGGACGAGACGTTGCTAATCACTAAGTTGCAGATCTCAATATTACTGCATTGAACACCGCCTACCAGTCCGAAATTAGTGGCCTTTTTACCATCGATATGAAAACCGGTAAATTTAGCATGATTGATATAGTTGAAGTTACCACTATACGGCGGGTAGCCTCCGATCCAGCCCGAATCTGACGGAATGATTACGATAGGTTTGGTTTTTGTTCCGCCAAAATTGCTTATTAAAAAAGATATTATGCCGGTAGGAATGACCAGCGTATCGCCGGGAGCAGGATGAAACAGGGCATCCACATTTGGATAATATACCTGCCTGTCTTTTGCCGGGAGCCAAATCCGCTTTTGAGCTTGCATCAACAGGGGGAACAACAATAAAATAATAAGTGATAATAAGAAACAAGACTTTTTCATGTAAATTTTGATGCCGTAAATAAAAACCTTAAATTAACTTGAAATTAGGCTTATATTTTCAGGCCCGCACATTTGCATGTTTGCACATTTGCAAATATGTTTATTTAATCACCATCAAAAATCCTGGCTATAGGTGCAGGAAGGAGGTTAAAGATGGATAACATAGTGAACAGTGCAGCATACTCCAACGGCCGTCGTGTGGCCAACATTGAATTATGCGACATTAGTGAAGTGCTTAAAGAATCGGACAAATTTGTATGGATCGGTCTGCACGAACCCAGCGTTGAAATGCTGGCAGAGGTTCAGCGGGAATTTGGCTTGCATGAACTTGCCATCGAAGACGCACACAGGGCCCACCAGCGACCCAAGCTGGAAGCCTATGGCGACTCGTTGTTTATTGTGTTAAGAACTGCCCAGATGAATATTAAGGAGCACCATATCGACTTTGGGGAAACGCATTTTTTTCTGGGGACCAATTACATTATCTCCGTTCGTCATGGGTCTTCAATCTCATATAAAGACGTAAGGTCACGCTGCGAGAGCACTCCTCACCTGCTTGGGAAAGGCCCGGGCTTTGCCCTTTATGCCGTGATGGATTCCATTGTTGATCAGTATTTTCCGGTGATCGAGGCTCTTGAAAAAGAATTGGAAGAACTTGAAGAAAAAATATTTGGAAAAAAAATGGCCCGCGAAACTACGGAGCAGATTTACCAGTTGAAGCGCCAGTTGCTGGAAGTAAAGCGTGCGGTAACACCATTGATAGACATCTGTAACAGGCTTGTACGTTTTGATCTGGAGGTAATCCCGGAAGGCACCCGTCCGTATTTTCGTGATATCTATGATCATGCGATCCGGATAAACGAAATGGTAGATAACGCAAGAGAGCTGCTCACTTCAGCCCTCGATGCAAATTTTTCGCTGATCTCAATAGCACAGAACGAAATGTCTAAACGATTTGCCGGATGGGCCGCTATCATAGCTGTACCCACGGCAATTGCGGGTATATACGGTATGAATTTTGAATTTATGCCTGAATTGCAGTGGAAGTATGGTTATTATGCAGCCCTCTGCCTAACCTTTGGCTCCAGTTGCTTGCTCTATTATCTGTTTAAACGGTCGGGATGGTTGTAAGCTGAATAATGCTGATCTCCAGGTATCAATAGTAAATCAGCCTTTGCCTTGGAAGGATAATTTTCAACGTTTGGAATGGCAGGCCGCACTGCTTGAATTGGAAGGAAATATTATAAAGTCAATACTATATCGCTGAAGATGTACAAAATTATTTTATGTAGCAGATACGCAGGTGCGTAGTCAGTATGCATTTTTGTCGCCTTTCAATGAAATAACCAGAGTTTGCATAATGATGCGGATATCTAACCAGATGTTCCAATTTTCCATATACCAGATATCATATTCAATACGTTTTCGCAGTTGCACTTCCTTTTTAATCTCACCGCGGAAACTATTCACCTGAGCCCAACCTGTAACACCTGGTTTAACAAAATGCCGGATCATATATTCATTAAGAATCTTCGAATACTCCATGGTATGTTTTAACATATGAGGACGCGGACCAACCACCGACATATCATTAAATAGAACATTGACAAACTGCGGCAGCTCATCAATGTTTGTTCGACGAAGAAACTTTCCCAATGTTGTAATCCTTCCATCGTTATGTGTTACTTGTTTGGAATCACAATCATCATTCAGGTGCAGGGTTCTAAACTTATAACACTTGAAAACACGGTTATTCTTTCCAGATCTCAACTGTACAAAGAATACAGGACCTTTGGAATTGATTTTGATCAGTATAGCCATTAAAGGTACCAGCCAGGATAAGATAACAATGATGACAAACAAACTAAAGACGATATCAAACAGGCGTTTTTTTATCCTGCTGGCAAGGTCTTCCAATGGCTCTGACCTTAAGGATAACACCGCAATATCTTCTACAAAATCAACATGAATATTACGGTTGACAAACATTTGAAAATCGGGAACAAATTTAAAACGAATTAAATTGCTTTCTGCGACCTGCGCTATCTCGTAGATATAGACATCCTTTTCTGGTGAAATAGTAGAATAAATCTCATTTATCTGGTTATCTATGGAGTAAGAGATACATTCTTTCAGCCTTCCAAGAATCGGCAGACGTGACAATTCATGTATGTTCTGGTATTCCTCAAAATATCCTTCAACGGAAATCCTTTGCTTATTTTCGGTAAAATGACGAACCAATTTTTTGGAAAGATCATTATATCCTAATACTACGATCTTTTTGCAGAAACTTTTTTTGTTATTGATATAACCTATTCCACAAATGAAAATCGTTCTGCCCGTTAATAAGATCATTCCAAAACTTACAAAACTAATAAGAACAAAAAGCCGGGAATAATGAAATTTATAAATGAATATAAACAATAATGTAAGGGAAACAAATAATAAAAAGGTCTGCATAGTTCGCTTTGCAAATCTTTCAAAGTTAATGTGCTTGTCATTTATGTATATACCACTAAAATAAGCACTGCATAGCCAGATCATATTTGTGGTTATAAAAAGCAGGGTGTACTGAGGTGTATTCAAATTGGGAAGACGCTGCATCAGGACCATCAGCACAAGATGTATGAAATTGAGTGCAAGAAGGTCTATGCAAGCAAAGAAAAATCTGAATAGATTTATATGTTGCCTATTCATTCATTATAATGATTGTAAAGTATCCAACGCCGTCTTATGTAAAATTCAGGTTTTGACTTTTAGGCCTTAACAACACTAATAAAAGCCTTATCAGAGGCGGGATGACCTTTCATCTGTGCTTTTTATCTAAGACATTTGGTCTACCGTAACATCCGGAGAATAGGCTGAAAAGCCGTTTATTATCTGAACGTTCGTTTTTTCTATTTCTGCAACAAGGGTGTATCCCAATGATGGAAGTAGAATTTTTACCGTTTTGTGTTTTATTTCAAGCACATTTCCTTCTCTCATCATAAGCGGTCCATTGGTTATCCTGACTTTATCATGAAGACTTACTGATATCTTCCGCAATTGCACATTGTCATGATCATTCATAAATCGTTTGATCACTTCTATTTCCTTGTCTTTAATTAATGCAGGCCTTCCCAGCCAATAAAGAAAGTTGATGACACCCTCTGTTTGCCTGACGGCTAACTGCTGGTTCGGGGCTATTTGCACAAACACATAGGATTTAAATAAAGGCTCCAGGATAACTTTCTTCCGGTCACTCCATTGACGATGCACTTTATTCAGGGGACAGTAATTGATAATTTCATTTCTGGTTAATAACTGGGCAACTTTTTTTTCCCATCGGGGTTTTGTATACACTACATTCCATTGTAGTTGTGATGATAGCTGATCCATACTTTGTTGTTTAGGATTAAAAAAATAAATGTGTCTTCTATAAGGCATAGTTACTTAACCGGATTACAGGCTTCTAGCATAGCCATATGATGGAAGCCTAACATTACATACAGTGCTTGCTTTATACGATCATAATACCAATAGCTTCGCTACCTTAGTCACAAAGTTTTGTGCTGGCATAATTTTATTATATATACTTTGAGGAATATCAGATCCTGATTTTAAACGTATCTCATCAAGAAACGTATCACACCAAGAACGAGCTACCGAATCTTAATGCCAGGCAAAAGCAGCACAATAGTTTAACAGCATATTTAAATACACAACTTTATGCTTACAAAATGCGCATAAAGATTTCTCCGCTATTCCAGCCAATCACGAGGAACGGTCTGTTAACGATAGCCTCCCAACGAGGCAATTATTTTAGGCGTATAGTTAATGAATACCTTTGGGACAAGCATACAGGCTCGAAAAATACCTACTATATAAGCATAATTCTTCCAATAACTTACAATTTCATAGGGAAAAGTTTAACTACAAGCTAAAATCAAAAGATATTACGTGTAAAGAGATAAGGCACATCTTTTTAATGCAAACAGGAGGAAGCGTAATGATATTAATATAACTATTCCGGATATTTTTATCTACATAATCCTAAACAATGTTTTAAAATTGGTTAAGTTTTGATCCATTTTAATGATCTGACTATTTCAAAAATATAGATATTAATTCATATCAACTATATATTTACCATTATTTTTTTTTGGTGTGCAACAAAGTCAATTTAAACGAAAAAAATAATCCTGTTGAAAAATGATGCGCTGATTAATAACTGCGAAAACTTCTCCGGTTCAGTTTTTCAAGTCGTTCGCTTAAACAAAACCGCAGAGCCGGAGTAAATGCTATAGACAAATAGATAAAGGCACCTCAATCTTTAACCTGTCATCGCAGGTAGTGGATTTTTAGAAATTTTATATCGGCGTTCCGGAGTTATATACTGATGCTGAATTGAATAATGTTGCGGATTTAGCTTAGTAATAGGAAGTGACGTAAATTTTTATCTCTCGCGTATTCTTAAATTATCCCTATTTTTAATCTTTGCTCCATGACTAATATTAATTGTATGATCAAGGTTTCCATTGTACTATCCATTCTTGGCTTTTTTGTTTTCCTTTTGCTCAGCCCTAAAGACCGCCATCAATCATCAACCAGTGAAAAGATCCTTTCCACTACTGCAGTCGCAGGCATTGTTTCCTTGCGAAATGCCGGGAACGACTTTATACAGGACAAGGCAGCATCGAATTTCAAGAAATATTGTTCCGGCTGCCATGGAGAAAGTATGGAAGCATTTGCAGACCGCCAGTGGAAATATGGTAAATCAAAAGAAGACCTCGTCAAATCTATCAGGCTAGGGCATCCTGAAGGCGGAATGCCTCCTTTTGAACCAACGATGAGCGCTGCCGAAATCAACGGAATGGCGGAGTATATCTTAAAAGGCATAGAAAATGTGAACCGGTACATGTTTACAAATAAGCCTAAATCAAATATTTTTAAAACCTCCACGCTAACCATACAATTAGACACGGTGGTGCAAGGGCTTCAGAACCCCTGGGGCATGGCCTTTCTGCCAAACGGTGATATGCTGATTACCGAACGGTCCGGCAAGATGTTCAGGCATTCCAAAAATAAGGGGTTGGAACCGATTGATGGAGTTCCTGCTGTCGTTGCGGAAGGCCAGGGAGGTTTGCTCGACGTTGAACTTCACCCCGATTTCAGAAACAATAATGTGATTTACATTTCTTATTCTATTCCGATTAAAACGGATAGTATCCTATTGTCAACAACGGCCGTTACCAGGGCCACGTTAAACGGCAATTCTCTGAGCCAGCAAAAAAAAATATTCGAGGCACTGCCTTATTCAAAAACACGGCATCATTACGGTTCGCGGCTCGAATTTGACAAAGATGGGTACCTTTTTGTTACCGTCGGGGACCGCGGAAATCATGATGAAAATCCGCAGAACCTCGACAACTATTGCGGAAAGGTTCACCGAATCAAAGAGGATGGCAGCATTCCTGCAGATAACCCGTATGTAAACAAACCGGGAGCCATTCCATCTATTTATTCTTACGGGCATCGTAATCCCCAGGGCATGGCGTTAAACCCCGGAACAGGGATAATCTGGACACATGAACATGGTCCCAGGGGCGGCGACGAAGTAAACATCATTCAAAAAGCCAAGAATTACGGATGGCCGGTTATTTCATATGGACTTAATTATAACGGCTCAGTGTTAACAGCAACCTCTGCTAAGACAGGCATGGAACAGCCTCAATTATACTGGGTACCTTCTATTGCACCAAGCGGTATGGTGTTTGTACAGGGAGATAAATATAAGTCCTGGAAGGGTCACCTGCTGGTCGGCTCGCTCCGGTTTAAATATCTAAACCTGTGCAAGGTTTCAGGAAGCAAAATTACCGGCCAGGAAATTATGTTAGAGAACATAGGCCGTGTGAGGAACGTAATAATGGGGCCGGAAGGGTATATCTATGTTTCCGTGGAAAGCCCGGGAATTATATTCCGGTTAATGCCTGTAACTGCTGATAAAAATCTTACTTTGAAATAAGTAAATTTCTCTCTTTTACCGTTCCATTGCAACATTGCAACATTACGTTTTCATACTGTTCTACTATTTTATTCCAATTGAACTGATCCTTCACCTTGTTAAGATTATTGCTGATCATGGTCATTTCACTGCATCCCCGCTTTGCATTTTCTATGATCGACGTGATGCTTTTTGAATGAGAAAAATACAGCGCATCGTCTCCAAGTATCGTTTTATTAAAGGCATTGTCGTGAGCGGCAATAAGGGCGCGGCTTGACATGGCTTCCAGCAACGAAGGATTGGTTCCGCCTGCACTATGGCCGTGAAAATAGAGGTGGCAGAACATACGCAGCGAATGACAGATCCTGGTATCGTAAATACCGCCCGCAAAAATGATGCGTTTGTCGGCTGCAAATTTGTTTTTAAGGTAAGTGCCGAACTTATTTATCGTGTCGCCGATAACCAGGAAATGAAAAGGAGAACGGCTGACCGTAAATCCGTCAAGTATGATCTCAACGTTATTTTCAGGAACCATGCGTGCCATGCACAGGTAATACTGTTGTTTACTAACACCGTATTCTTTCAATACATTCTCTTCCTCATTGGTAAATATTTCCGCCCCATAAGCAATGTACCTCGTAGTAATGCTGTATTTGCTTTCGAGGTATGATTTAACGATAAGGGAATCTGCTATGATATAATCGCTGAAGCGCACCGCCAGTTTTTCCGCAAAGGAAAGAAACTTCTTGACCGCCACCGAGTATTTCTTACGTTTCCACTCCATCCCATCCATATTAAATACAATACCGCTTTCTTTAGGATAAAAAGCTCCCCAGACGGAACTACTGGTATAACCCAGCATCAGTATCACATCGAAACCTTTTTGACGGGCATCCCGTATACAGTTCAGGTCATATATGAATTGTCCCGCAGATCCCAGCTTGTATTCAGGGTCATAACAGTGAACGATCTGAACATCATTCCAGGTAGATTCCTGGTAATAATGGTTGTGTGAACTATACACGTATACGTCGTGTCCTTTTTTGACCAACCCGGCGGAAAGATACTCTGCCAGCCTTTCAAATCCTCCATAATGGTTTGGAATTCCCCTGGTTCCTAATATGGCTACTTTCACTTGGAATAATTATTTAACAGGGCCGTATATACAAGTTTAGTTTTTTCAGCGGCGACCTTCCAGGTATACTGTTTTAAGATGGTCTGACGCAATCCTTCGCTGCTTTGCTGTGCGGCCGCTTTCTCAACGGCATTGCGAATACTTTCGGGAGATGACGGATCACAATACCACGCATCCGGGCCGAAATATTCCTTCGCATCACCCCGGTCGGTGATCACAATGTTACATCCCATTACTGCTGCCTCCAGCGAACTCAGTCCTGTAGTTTCAAACCAGCTGGGCAATATGTGCACCTTTGCCTTTCTGTAATAGGTAACTAATTCCTCTTGCGGTAATTTGCCTACAAAGCTAATATTAGTACCTGCCGATTTCTTACAGGCTTCCCAGTAACCCTGCTGATTCCGCGAAGCTTTACCGATCAACAGCAACCTGAACCGGCTACCATTCATTGCTTTTATCAGGTTTAACTGGTTCTTTATCCCTTCGATCCTGGCCACGCACAATACGAGTAATTCATCTTTCTCCTGTAGGTCTGTTTCAGAATAGAATATGCCCGGATCGATACCATTGGGTATGACCGAGTAATCCTTTTTTATAATAAAGTGCTTTTTTAAACGGTTATACTCATTATACGAATTGGGAAGCAAAAAGGCGGCCTTGTCTATGATCTGTTGTATAGCCAATTTCTGGCCCATCCATAAATACTCCCTGCTCATGATCTTCTCTGCATTGAATACACTTCTTGCCAGCGCTTTCAAGTATTCTATAGTATGACCAGGCAGCGTTTGAAAAAGTTTACCGGAAAGGCCTTTCCGGTGCAATTTGTCATATTCAGTATATTCAACGAATATGGGAGAAATAACATAAGGCTTTTTTGAACGCCGCAGGTGCAGCAAAATATCTGCCGGCCTGGTTATATTAAAAAAATGCAGCAGGTGGTAAGAACGATAGTCAGCAATTTCATTCGTCAATTTTATGTCAACATGAACACCAAGTGCCCGCAGGCACTTAGCCGTACTTAGTATCTGAATTGCATCTCCTCCCGGCTCGCAATGTAGAGAGGCTCTGGCAATAAATAATACTTTCATTTGTGGAAATAATTAGTCACAATGATAAAATGCCGCGGCCTGACAATTTTAGTGACGGCATCAAGGAATTTCAGAGGGAAACGCATTCTCCGTCGCAGTAGCTTCTGCAAAGGTTCATGACAATTTATTGTATTTTGGAGTTGTGCCCACTCTCCAAAAAGGCCAATTGGATCAATCATCAGGTTAATGTCGCTATGATCAGGTCACAATATATTACATTTGACAGAAATGATCGGAAATTAAACACCGGTTTGGAATAAAAAATGTTTTAAAAGGGGCCAGCGAATAACCCAAGATGTTGGTACACCGCCTGAACTCTTTTTAAGTTAACTTTTCATTATGTCTTTTTTACTCACACGATCATTAAAAAAATTAAGCAGGAATTTTGGTTTTGATATCGTTCGTTACCCTTCTCCGGATTTACACCGTCGAATAAAAACCTATCAGGCATTTAACATCACTACGTTAGTGGATGTGGGTGCAAATGCGGGACAATATGCTGCACTAAGCAGGAATTTGGGATACAAAGGAGAAATTATTTCATTTGAACCTACTGCTTCCGCGTTTTACCTTCTTACCAAACTGGCAGCAAAGGATGAACACTGGAAAACGTATCGCATGGCGATTGGCGCACGCCGGGGCCAAATTGACATCAATATATCTGAAAATTCATTCAGCAGTTCCATCCTTGACATTAAGGCAGTACACCTGGCCAATGCACCCCTCTCGCGTTATATTGCCAAAGAATCCGTTCCTATCAACACACTGGCTAACCTATTTGACGACTTGAAGCTCAGCGGTAATATTTTTCTTAAGATCGACACACAGGGTTATGAAACGGAAGTATTAAAAGGGGCAGAAAGAGTATTACCCCAAATATCATGTATCCAGTTAGAAATGGGCCTCATAGAATTGTACGAAGGCGAGAAATTATTTGAAGATATACTCGCCTACCTGAAATCGCGTAAATTTGAAATGTACACGATCGAACCGGAATTTTATGATATCTCAACTGGACAGTTATTACAGGTTGATGCGATTTTTTACAAAAAATAACGATAAACCATTCCAAATGTAAAAAGTATGGCAAATGCGGGAAGTTCGCCTTTAGTCAGCATAATCACTATCGTATATAACGGAGAAAGACATGTAGAGCAGGCCATTTTGAGTGTCCTAAATCAATCCTATAAGAACATAGAATACATAATCATTGACGGAGGTTCGAAGGATAGTACCGTGTTACTGATAAAGAGATATGAAGACCGGCTATCATACTGGTGCAGTGAAAAAGACGAGGGCATCAGTCATGCTTTTAATAAAGGCCTTAAAAAAGCCACCGGCAGCATAATAGGATTTATCAATGCAGATGACTGGTATGAGCCGGATACTGTGGAACTGGCAGTAAAGCATATAACAGGCCAGGATATATTATACGGAGACCTTTGCTACTGGCAGAACGACAGGAAACTATATATTCAGAAAGGAAATCATAACCATCTGAACCTTGAAATGAGCATCAACCATCCTACCGTATTTATCAGGAAACGGTGTTATGACACATTCGGCTTTTTTGATGAAACACTTGCCTGTGCCATGGATTACGAGTTGTTGCTCAGGTTAAAGTTGAGAGGGTGCACATTCAGGCATATTCCTCAAGTGATGGCAAATATGCGCCTTGAAGGATTAAGCGATAAGTTATGGTATACCGCATGTAAGGAAACGCTGTCTGTAAAAAACAGGTATTTTAAACACAGATCGATAACCAACACGCTGTATTTTTTTAAACAGGCTTCTGCCATTATTTTGGGCAGGATGCTCAGGAAGTCCGGGCTTGCCAAATTTGTAAAATTTTACAGGACCAGGTTCTCGTTGTTGAAAAAACAATACGACTAACCACCTCTAACTCCTCCTTGAATTGGAGGGGAGCGCTCCGCTATACGAAGTTTCCGACTTCGTATAGCTATGTTCTCCATAGTCTATGACTATTTTGATGTTTCGAAAAAACGGGCATATAGTTGGAAACTATAAAGAACATAGGGAATTCAAAGTCAAAGACTTCGAACAGCTTAAAAATTGGGGTGGTTAACTGGCGCCTTGTGTACGTTATTCTTATCAAACTGCGGAAACCTCCCGGCAAACGCCATTATCCAGATCACATACTCAGCGATATTATGCAGGAAACTTCCGGTAAACTGGTAAATGAAAATAAATAGAAACAGGCTAAGCCTGTAATAATTGAAGTATACCTTTGTTTTAAAGAATAGGTACATTTCCAGTGCCAGCCTGCCGAGCATTCCCACAATGCCATAAAAAGCCAGGGTCTCTGCCATGGAATTAGGGATGTTGATACTGTCTATAGTATAATAATGTTTATAAAAGCGGGTGAAAAGGTTCATACCCAGTACCTTGATCTGTCCAAGTCCGGAACCGAACAATATACTTTTCATATCGGCGGTTTTCCAGGCAAGAAAAAACGAATCCGTTGTTCTCCCCTTGAATGAACTGTCGTTACCTTCAAAGATGTTGGCAAATCTTTTGAATACAAAATTGTCAGGATAAACCTGAAGCACCAGAATAAATATCAGCAGTATGAGCAGGCCACCAAGGATTACATACTTAGGGAATCGCTTATGAATATAAAATAACCTGATATCCGAAAAAAACAAAAAGAACAGCGACAACGCCAGGCCAAGCAGCACACCAAAAGAAAAGGAAAGTATAAGCGGAACAGTAACTAAAATAAATACCAGCCGCGGATTAGCTACTCTGATCAGCAGCATTTTCAGATAATAGAAAAGTACAAGAGGAACCATCACGAGCGAATAATACGATGCTTCATAAGTAAGCAATTTAAGTCGGGGCACCTCTATGACCCCTGTTGAAATGGGGCCAAGACTAAAAAATGTTGGCCGCAGGCTTGTTGGCAAAGCAATAAGGGCAGCAACGGCGAAAATAAAATTACAGATAAGCAATTGCTTTAAAATGGCTTCAATATTATTAACCTTTCTTAAAAACAAATAGACGCTCATCCCAAAAACAAAGGAAGTGAAGAGCAATACATAAGACCTGGCATAATAGAATGAATCTATACCATTCCACAGGTGTATACAGGCAAAAGCCAGGGTTACCGCAAAAAAAATCCATAAGGGCCTTAAAGATTGGTTCAGATACAGCCAGATCAGAAAAAAGGGAGCCAGCAATGCCGTGTACAAGAGGCCTAATGGCAGAAAAACACTGTTGAAGAAAAAGTAAAGAAAAACAAACGGGAGGTACTTGTTTATGTATGTATTCTTCATGTTAATCAAATAAACGGTTTAACCTGAATCCTTCCAGTTTAATGAAAATAAGATAACACAAACCAAGGATGAGAACGAAGATGGACAATTGCAAGGCAAGGTTGCTGAAAAATATGAGGGCACCACCTACACCCGCTAATCCAACAAATACAAAAGTTTCGTAGAAAAGATTGCCGTGAAGTATACTTACACTCATGTAGACGTACACCACTACTGCGCTTATTATTGCAGACGCAATCAATCCGTATAACAATCCCTCTATTGAATTCCAATAAAAGAAACCGCTGACTATACCTACTATGTTAAGTAAACTTACCGAATAGATGAGAAGCGTACCAGCCTTTTCTCTTCCTGAATAATTTAAATAGAGAGGGGGTACGATAATCAGCATATAAAACAGCTCAAACACGGCAAACAACTTCATATACGTTTTAATCTGGCTAAACTTTTCTGTGCCCATCCACACGGTAAATAATGGCTGGTGCAGCATATAAAACAGGCAGATACCTGAGAGGCTTAACATGGTAATAAAGGCACGCATGGAAATATACAGCCGCCTGCTCTCGGCAGGTGCATCCTTAGATCGTACGATTTTAGGAATCAGCCAGGTGGCACAGGCTGATAAACAGCTATGCATACTTATGAGGATCGTAGCAGTAAGCACGTAATATCCTAACTTTTCAAGTCCTCCGTAGGTAATGACAAAATACCGGTCTATCTGGAACACGACGATCACAGCAAGGGATTGCAACCAGGTAAACAGCCCAAAACGTATGTTTTCCGCGATCAGCGTTTTTCTAAAAATGAGAGCTATCTTGAATTGGGGAAACATCTTCTTCAATACGATATACTGCACGATGAGCATGCTAACGGTAATACACAGGTTAGTAAATAACATTACCAGTAAGGACTGATGATAGGTAACCTGTACGAGGTTGATGGCGAGGGCACCAAATCGGATCACCGCATTGAGCATCGCATATATATCGTAACGTTCAAAACCTTTAAAGGCACTCAGAAATATTTGTTCGGTAAATTTAAGTCCTATGATAAACGAAGTGATCTGAATGGCACTTGCAGCAAACATTTTTAACGGTAAAGGAAAATTAAAAAGGTTAGCATACCTCACTGCTCCAGCAATATAGAATCCTACTGCGAATGAAAGGATCATCAGCAGAAGTGAAAGGGATAAGTTGGTATTGATAACAGCCCTCACATTAATATGCTGGTGCGAATGCCTGTACTGGGCGACATACTTCATCGTAGCGGGGGCTAACCCGAAATTAAAAACCTGAAAAGCGATCAGTAAAGAATTTAAAAACATCCATAGTCCAAACATTTCCTCTCCTAAATGATTAATAAAGTACGGGGTAAGGGCCATAAAGATCACCGGATACATTGCCGTATCCGCAATATTCCAAAGGGCGTTTTTTATATTCCGCGACCTGTTATCCAACAGCCCTGGCTTTTGCCATCTTTTCAAAATCTTTAAACAGGGCAACAAAGATGCCTGCAAGCAATCCGCACAATCCCCCCGCGATGACCAGTATCATGGCGCTTGCGGATGAAGCTTTTTGTGAGGGTTTAAATCCTTCAATTATCCTAAGGGGATGATAATCGTCGCTTAGCCAGCTCTGTATGGATTCTTTCTGATAATGGTATTCATTCGAGCGCTGGTATATTTCTGAAGGGTTAAAAGCATTGTTATAGAACATGGCGTTATTTTTTGATACGCCCAAGTAATTATTATACACCGATTTCAGGGAATCCAGTTTAACCAGTTCCCTTTCTATGAAGGCCAGCTTTTCTTCGTAGATCTTCCTTTTGCTTTCTTTAATATCCCTCAGGTAATCATTATAATTAAAATGATGCAATAAGCCCGCCTGGAGCTTTGAGGCAATAGCGTTATTCAGTACTTTGGCAACGATCATGAACGGAAGGTCTTTGCTATTGGAAGTATCTTCCAGCAAAAGCTCGTCACGCAAATTCCTCCCTTCCAATAAAACGATCTTCGACGCGTCGGTTTTGTTCATACTTAGCTCTTTAGCCAGCAGATCGTACGATTTGGATATGGCAAGGTTGTTTAACTGGTCAATGGCTTCTGCAAATGTTTTCTTGGTTAGTTCATTATGGCGAACAACCATTTTCAGGGAGTACTTTGGCGGCCTGATCAGGCTGAATACATAACCCAGCGCGGCCCCGACTCCCGCGCAAATCAGAATCAACAACATATGTCTTTTAAAAAATTGGAGAATGGCTTTTATTATGTTGACGAAGAAGATGATTACATTGATAACTAGATCTTTTACCGCTTTTAGAGATATTTCATCGCTGCCAGATGTATTCATTGCATTTTACTGTTTATGTTTTTGTTAGTGATGCATGGCTTATCAATAGTACAATCCTTACAGATTATTTACACCCAACGTTAATATTGATAAGAATAACTTTACATTTAGGTAATAGCAGGTATGGTTGCCCCTGAAAATATGGTCACCTGCCGAAGGTAATTCATTACGTGTAATTCATTACGTAAAAAGAATGCTGACAGTATAAAATAGCTTGGCACACAAATACATCTTCATGTATAAGCAAAATACAATGACCATACTGCCGAAAATTAATCTATATCTTTTATATGCAATACTAATTTCCATTGTTTTTTCTAAATTCAATCTGAACAGTTTTTTTATTATTCTTTTTTTTGCGACCTGGCTGTTAGAAGGCCATTATCGGGAAAAATGGGAAAAGCTTAAAGCCGACAAGATCTTCCTTACGTATAGCCTGTATTTTATTTTACAAGTTTTCGGCCTGATATATACCAGCGACCTGCTCTTGGGATGGAAACATGTGGAACATAAAGCCGGTTTTTTTGTACTGCCCTTGTTACTTGGCTCAAATCGTTTTTTAAATGACCGGTTAAGAACAAGGGTAATGCTATTTTTTTGTGCGGTTCTTTTAGCTACGTCAGCTTACTGCCTTGCCGTGGCCGCTTATCGGTATCATCTAACGTCTGATTCCGGGGTATTTTTTTATCATTCCCTGGTTAAGCCCATCCCTCAACACGCCATTTATTTTTCGATCTATGTTTTTATAGCCGTTCTTTTTCTTTTTTTTGAAAACGGGAAAAATCCCTGGCTGATTAAAAACAAAACAGCCTGTAGTATACTAATTGTGTATTTCGTTATAATACTGATCCTGCTTTCCTCAAAGCTGGTGTTATCGTTAGTCTTTATCCTTTTGGTATTACTTGCTGTGCGTGCCATTGTGAAAAAGCGATCCATCGTATTAACCGTGTCGCTGTTTTGCGCATTAGTCCTGGGTTCCGGAGTAGTTTTTTATTCGGATACTCCAATCAGGCAACGGTTTTCTGCAATTGTTCACGGCGATCTGGGGCTTATTAAAAAAGAGCAATTCACTCCAATAACCGATTGGAATGGTTTACAACTCCGGATCCTGATCTGGCGATTCACGCTTGAAATTTTACAAACGCAAAGGGCCTGGATTCTGGGTGTAAGTCCCGGTGATGCACAAAAACGCTTAAATGAAAAATACATCGCTGCCAATATGTATATAGGTGACAAGAACCGCGGCGATACAGGCTTTCTTGGATATAACTGCCATAATCAGTTTTTTCAGATCATGCTCCAATCAGGAACGGCCGGCCTTTTAATGCTTATTACCTGGATGTCGGTATTTTTCAGGCACGCAGTAAAGAGGAAGGACCCTGTATTGCTGGGTATTCTCCTGATCACTTTTTTCTTTTTTACTATTGAGTCTGTCTTTGAAAGGCAGTTTGGAATGATCCTTTGCACATTCTTTCCTTTACTGTACTATTACGGGCGGAATGAAGCAACATATGAAAGGTAAAACGGAGAAATTTTCAAGCAACTAAATGCCCTGAACTCGCGTATGGTATTTGGTTTATGAAACCTTATCTTATCGCTTTTAACAGATATCATTATACCAGTGACACTCAAATCCAGCATATTAAAAGTATTGGTATATTTTGACATCTTTCACTACCCGGTATCTAAAGAAGAGATCAGGCTTTTTATGGATCACCCGGTGGAAGATGATGAATTAGCTATAGCCTTGCAGAAAATGGTGGATGATGCCTGCATATTCAGGCATGATGAGTTCTATTTGTTAAGGGATGATTATTGCCTTGTTGAACGAAGGAGAAAAGGATTTACCAGGGCACAACCTTTATTGGCCACTGCCCAACGGATCTCTGCACTTCTGTACCGGTTCCCGTATGTACGAGGTATCGGTATTTCTGGCTCGCTGTCTAAATCATATGCCGACGATAAAGCCGATATCGATTACTTTATCATTACCAAATCAAACCGTTTATGGATAGCACGGACGTTCATGCATATATTTAAAAAATTTACTTTCGTGGCGGGCAGGCAGCACTGGTTTTGTATGAATTATTTCGTTGACGAAGATGCCCTCGAGATTGAAGAGAAAAATATTTTTACGGCAATTGAATTGGTCACCCTGTTACCGGTTTGTGGGAATGGAAGCCTGATAAAATTTTTTACAGCCAATGACTGGGCAAGGTTGTATTATCCCAACCAAACCTGGAGAATGGGATCTGTAAAAGCAACAGGTTTTTCATGGATCAAAAAGTTCACAGAAGATCTGTTTAACAACAGGCTGGGAGATCACCTGGATAATTATTTTCTGCAACTGACCACTCGTCGCTGGAACAAGAAAGAAGCGCATTTGCAACTGAATGCAAGGGGCATTCAAATGGGCCTGAAAAACGGCAAACATTATTCAAAGCCTAACCCGGCTTATTTTCAGGACAAGATAGTAGCGCTGTATTTTGATAAACTGAAGGCGTTGAATATATAGCATTTTGAAGGTTTTTCAACGCGGTATATGCTACGGTTGTTACATATTTATAACATCTTCGTGTGATCTCTTTGTGACTTTTACTTTATGATTCTTCGTGGTTATTTATTTTACCACAAAGGGCTCAAAGTTTACACAAAGAAGGCACAAAGACTAACCTTATTACTTATTGGAAAGGCTTTTACCCCCAAACAACTCCTTAAACAAAAATCCTATCCGTTGAACAGCGGTTTTACTGATGATCTCCAGGTCTAGCCCAAAGCCGGCATTCTTTACATAAAACGCATCCCAGTGATACCGTCTGGTAATACATTCGGTATTGACAACAGGCCCATGAAAACCTTTGACCTGGGCTAGGCCGGTAAGGCCTGGCTTGACTAAGTTCCTGAATTTGTAACCCTGAACAACCTCAGAGAACCGGAGGCAATCGGCATGCATATGCGGACGCGGCCCTACTATGCTCATGGAACCCGTTAACACATTGATAAACTGCGGAAACTCATCAATATTTGTTTTTCGAAGAAACCTGCCGAGTCTGGTAATTCGCAGGTCATTCTCCACTGCCTGCTGCTGGTTAGCCTCTCCGTTAACGACCATGGTGCGAAACTTATAGCAAACAAAAGTTCGTCCACCTCTTCCTACTCTTTTTTGTAAAAAAAATACCGGGCCGGGTGTCAGCCATTTGATAAGCAGGGCTATAATGGGTAACAGCCAGCTTAAAATAAAACAGGTTACCATCAGGGCGATAGTGAAATCAAATGCTCTCTTCCAGAAAAAATAATTGTTCTTCTCATCGATATAAGTCCGTAACAGCACTTTCCGGTTCGTGAATTCCTGGGCATATGAAAGAGCAAAGCTTGTATTGGTAGTCATCTGGTAATTCTTTAAAATTGGTCAACTTTATTCTTTTCTTTCAATGGGTATGGCAGGGTCTTGAAATCACCGGGTGATGTGTCAATGCTAAAAAGTATAATTAATTGACGGCATTACCAAACATCCGGGCGCCAGATTATCGTAAATTTCCTGTAGAAGGTTGCCTTTATTCAACAATACAAGAATACAACTATTTCATCCAAATGTCATGCTGACTGAAATTTTTTCTCAGGCTGGTGCTTTTTGCCTGTTAAAGTTCATTCTTTCCCACAACATCCCGCTTCTTGCTTTCAGTGCCTTCAATTTCAGCGGTAAGGCCTTTAGCTCATTGTTTCGTTTATGGAAAAGCATTTCATAGTATATCCAGTTTATAGCATGGTCGTAATATTTTCTGTTATAGGTGCGGCTAAAATCAATATCACGGTCGGTTGTGGTGTCCCAGGGAAGATATTCGACAAACAGATTTTCCACTTCACTGTACAACGGGGTTCCTTTGATGGGATAGGCAACCGTGATCGTATAATAACTGGGATTGGAATATTTAAGGTGCCTCAGGGTTTCCTTGATGTCTTCTTCGTTTTCCTGCGGGTATCCCAGCATGATGAAAGTGCCGGATTCCATACCATAGGAGCCAACCAGTTGGATCATTGCACGCACCTGTTCTACTTTTACCCTCCGGTCCATGGCGTCAATGATCTTCTGCGAACCGCTTTCTGCGCCGATCCAAACCCGGTAGCACCCGCTTT
This sequence comes from Chitinophagaceae bacterium, assembly GCA_037718865.1. Taxonomy (GTDB): domain Bacteria; phylum Bacteroidota; class Bacteroidia; order Chitinophagales; family Chitinophagaceae; genus JADCRZ01. The sequence continues at coordinate 103,387 of JBBJMP010000007.1, forward strand.
CTTTCAGCAGTTGCACCACTTCTTCATTTATCCTGTCGGCACGCGTAATGATTTCATAAGGCACAGACAAATTTCGTTGTTTCATTTCCGTTACAAAATCTTTAAGCCATCGGTGGTTAATGGTAAATACGTCATCCACAAACCAGATCATGTCGAACAGGTAATTTTCTTTTAGCCATTGTATTTCGTCAGCTACAAGCCGGGGCGAGCGCCTGCGGTAGCTGCTTCCATAAACAGCGCGGCTACACCATTTACAGGAGTAAGGGCATCCCCGCATGGTACTTACGTTGATGATACTGGTACCGTGCGCTTTCTTCCATGCATCGAAATATAACTGCAGATCTATCTTTTTACGATCAGGGAAAGGCAAATGGTCTATATCCCTGATCAAACTCCGTTCGGCATTCACGGAGATTGATCCGTTTTTACCCCTGAAAGCAATGCCCGGCACCAAATGAACCTGTGGCTTAGCTTCCAACGAATAAGCGCGGGCCAGATCCAGCATAGTTTCCTCTCCTTCGCCAAATACAATAATATCAGCACCGTACTGCAAAAACTTTTCTTTATGATTACGTACCTCGGGGCCGCCAAGGATGACGCTGACATGGGCCAGTGATGGCTCCTGCCTGATAAAGCTGATTATTTTCAACACATTAAGCTTAGTCATCAGGTTGGTATAGATTCCTAACAAAGAAGGTTTTTCTAACAGCAAATATTCTTTCATTTTCTCCAACGTGCTGAACGTTGAATCAAATACCGTATTGTCGAACCCATGTTGTTCCAGGTAGGCGGAAATATACAGAATACCTAATGGCGGATAGGGCCTCATGATCCTTTTTTCCTTTGGGTCTTCTTCCAGGAAGTAGCCATGTGTTAAAACAATCTTCACTTGAACAGTTCGTTTTTATTGAATATAATACAATAATGATCGGCCAGAGATGAAAACACGGGGTAACCCCAGTTATTTTCCCATTTATTCAGTTTATTTAACCAGTTGCGATGGCGTGAAAACCATTTTTCCAGGTAAGACGGCGGAATGAACAAGCCGACAGGGCTGATGGCCGTGATTGAAAATAACGGATATAGGCACTTTTTCAATTTTTTGGGAGAGTGATAAAAAACAGGCATGTCATGTCCGTTAGCCCGGTAAACAGGTTGATGCTGCTGCCGGCGGAAAGCCATCTTGAATTTTGCCCTCAGCGCAAAGTATCCCATTTCCCAGAGACAAAAATCACCCATCAGCACAAGAAATAAACGGCCTGAAGTAACCAACAATGAAGAAAGCGCTGAACTCAGCTGGAAGAGTTCGCGGGCAGACACACAATTAAGGCCTCCGAAATTGGATAGTACCAGGTCGAATTTTTGCTCGTGAAATTGGGGTCCTAGCTGGCTGAACGGGCAGGTTATGAATTGAAGCTGTTTATGATCACACCCTGCAGATCCTGCTTTCAACCTGGCTCTTTCTATCATCTTGGCAGAAGCGTCGGTGGCAGTGACGCGATGCCCTAAACGGGCAAGCTGCAAGGCATCTTCACCGGTTCCGCAGTTTATTTCCAGGATATCTAATGGCCTGTCATACAACCGGAGTAATCCGCTTAATTGTTTCCATACCCGTTGACGCTGCATCCGGCCGATAAGTGAATCAGTAAATACGGAATCATAGGTATCGGCCAAAACGTCGAAAGGGGATTGTAGCAACATAACGTCAGGATTTTACTGCTTCCAACTTTTGCAGGTATACCCATTCCTGCGCCAGGTACCATGGCAATTTCAGCACCTTATCCAGCTTTGACAAACTAAGTGTAGCAGGCTGTCTGCATAATGATTTCAGATCAGCACCTGCTTTTATCCGGTGGAAATGAGCATGAACATAGCGGTGTAATTGTTTGTAAAATGCAGGTTTATAGGTATTCTTAAACATGAGTTTTAATTCATCCGAATCGGTCCAGTTGGATTTGTTTTCCAGGTCAGCTTTTACCTTTTCATAAAAAACAGTTCCCGGCAGCGGATAAGATACAGATATGCCAATGGTATGCGGGAGTAATTCGTTGATCATACGAATGGTTTTCCGAATGTCTTCGATAGTTTCTCCCAGGTAGCCGAACTGGATAAAAAAAGACGGTTTGATGTCATTCCTGCGGAGTAACCGGGTAGCGGTATAAATCTGTTCTATGGTGGTGCCTTTGTCCATGGCATCCAGTACTTTCTGCGAGCCGCTTTCGGCTCCCATCCAGACATTGTCACAGCCTGCCCTTTTCAGTGCCTTTATATAATTTTCCTGCACCAGCAGGTCCGCCCGGGATTGTATCTTGAACCGGAAGGAAAGATGTTCCTTTTCCACCAGGCAGGCAAATTCATTTACCCATCCGGGTTTGAGTCCGAAAATATCATCGCAGAACCAGATATGATCGAACCGGTATCTATTGCTAAGCCACAGTAATTCCTCGACCACATTGGCCGGCGATCTGCTATTGTAACGGTTACCGTAAATAGGTTTTGCACACCAGTTGCATTTAAAAGGACAACCCCTGGTAGTGCCCATGTTCATCGAGAAAAATCCTTTGGTACTCTTCCACATAAGCCGGTAGGGTTCCATGTCAATGAGGTCCCAGGCAGGAAACGGCAACGCATCCAGGTCTTTCATTACCTGGCGCCCGGATGTTTTGAAGACCTTCCCATGCTGTGCGAAAGCAAGTCCGGAAATACCTGAAAACTTCTCCTGACTACTCAATGCGGTGATCAATTCCAACAGGGTAACTTCAGCTTCTCCGATCAATACAAAATCAACGCCTTCGTTCAAATATTTTTCATAGTGGTCCGTAGAATCTGAGCTGGAGACTATCACCGTACAACCGAGTTCTTTAGCCAGTTTACACATGCGAAAAGCAGCCATCCGCATATTGGTCAGGCACATTTTGGTGAGGTAGTTAAACCCATCATCATAAACAACAAAAAAATCCGGCTTGTACGTGTGGATAGCTGCAAGCACTTCATCGGCAGTTTTTGCGAACATACTATCAAAGAGGGAAACCTGGTATCCATGTTCTCTCATCAGGGCGGCAGCATACAAGGTGCCCAGCGGAGCATATGGCTCACCTGTTTCCCATTGTTTGGGATCGAACCGCAGAAAATAGGAATGAGAGAAAAGGATTTTCTTCATGTACTACAAATTACCGAATGAACCCAGGGAAATACGGAGACGATCAACAGCAGGTTGTCTGCAGTTAAAATAAAATGACATAAATATAAGATTTTTAATATTTAACTGCTGCCGGTATCCCCCTGCCGCGCGCTGCCGGTTTCTCTGCGATCAAATCATTGCCTTTTTACACATATCCATGGGAAAGGATTTGAACGCCAAACCAATTTATTGAGCAAAGACGATGCATTGTACAAGACTTCATAACGAAACGGCTTAAGCTCATCTATTCCATGATGAAAGTAATGATCGGCCATACCAGGAAAACCCATCGAAGCATAATAGGTAACGGTTCTTTGCCTGGCCGCTTCTAGGTCACCTGGTAAATAAAACGGCGTATCCAGAATATGAATTTCACCACCTTCAGCCAAATGGTCCAGGGAAGTTTTTACAATTTCTTTTAACGACGGAAAATACTGGACAGATGCTGCAAAAACAATGATATCAACATTGGCTTCTTTCAACATACCCGAACGGATGTCACCGCTTATAAATGAAATTCCGGGTTTGCCGCCAAACACCCTTTCTGCCTGTGCCAATTCGCTTTCATTGATATCGATCCCGGTCACTTTACTTCCTCTAACTTTAAGTAATTGCGCGGCAAACCAGCCATTGCCACAACCAATCTCCAGGATTTTCAGGTTCCGCTTTTTACTCGTCAGGTAACGTTGTAACTGCCTACATGACCGCTTGCGTATAAGCCATTCTTTGTAATAAGCATGACCAGGATCAACATTAGGTAAATTTAGTAACTGCTTATCTGAATATACCCGATTTTCTTTCACCCTCAGGGAAATGTACATTTCTTCAAAAGCCATTCCTTTCATGAAACTTTAAGATTTTGTTGCCGCAGATTAGGGGATTATTAAAACGGATTCAACAAATCTGCGAATCTGCGGCTTAACTCCTATCCAGCGTGAAAATAAAATTTCTCTCCAGCAAATTACGGGTGGAGCGAACACACCTCATACTATACCCGTTATCAAGCGCTATACCTTCAATCATCTTGAGGTCGCATTGATCGCTCAAAACCATGAATACAATAGACTTCTGGTGCAGATATCTTCCCAAGTCCTTGAAAAGCCTTACAAAATATTCTCCATGCTCACCACAGCACCAGGCGTAATCGGCAACAGATACCGGTTTTTTTTTGTAATAGGGCGGATTAATGGCCACGACATCAAAATGTTGAACGGGTAACTGGTTGAAAAGGTCTGAAAGAATGACCTCGTATCCCACGCAGTTACGTTGGCTGTTGCTTTCCAAATATCTTACAGCTACCGGATTAATATCTGTAGCAACTACTCTTGCGCCTTTTCTGGCGGCCCATGTGGCAATAAGTCCGCTTCCTGCTCCCAGCTCCAGGAACGATTTACTTTGCAAGGGCTGCTTACTTAAATAATCTAACAACAGTTTTGTACTAAAAAAGAACCCGGGATGAAATACCTCGGGAGGAATTACCAGGCTAATGCCCCGGTAATAATATGTTCTGGTTCGGGAAAGATATTTTACCAGCAAGGGCTTGTACGTATGTGCAACTGCATATTTCAGGATCTTCCTCACTCGTAATGATTTAAAATCCTTCAACTTCAGGTTGGCGGTACTTCCACAGGACCTGCAATGCTTTCAGCTCATAAGGTTTGCTATAGATACCGGTTTTGTAACGAATTGAAGCCAGGCCCCTGATGAATTTACGCCGGAAGTGATTAAGGCGGGTATCCGATACCGTTGGATAATACCCGTTTAACACCGTTTCAAAATCGGTTATCTTGTCTATCATCTCCGGTGTAAGCCAGGGCGTTAGCGGATTCTTTCGCAGGTCGAACCGGTCCCATTGCGGGCTGATCCAGTCTTCCAGCATTTCCGGGAAACGAAATCCGCTTTGCAGCACCTTGTTATACATGTCAGAACCCTCGGTAGGTACGGGACTATACACATAGATAATAATCTCGGTAGCGGGATTTATCGATTTGATCTCTTTGATAAAATCTATGTCCTGATCGATCTGGCTCATAATCTGATCAGGACTATCACCCGGCGTGCCCAGGACAAAAGAATACTCAGGTATGATATCAAATTTAGCCATCCGGGCGGCAAAGGCCCTGATCTGGGCGCTCGTCTGCGTTCCTCCCTTGTCCATCTTCTTAAGTACTTCGTCATTGCCGGTCTCTGCTCCGAAAAAAATCATTTTGCAACCCGCTTTCCGCATCAGGGCCAGTGATTCGTCGGAGTATTTGTACATGGTGTCAATTCTCCCTTCTCCCCACCAGGTCATGTTTTCCGGAAGAATCAGGGATGAAAATTCTACGACTCTTTTTTCCGATACAAAAAAGTTATTATCATGGAACTCGATAGCATTGCCCCCGTAATTGTCTTTCAGGTACTTTATGTCCTGATAAATTTGCTGAGCCGACTTTCCCTTCCAGCGTGCATTATAAATAGGTACCACTGCGCAAAATGAACACGTGAACGGGCAGCCGAAACTGGAATGGTAGGCAATGGTTTTTGTGCCCAGATAAGTCTTGTTGAGGTAACGCTGCAAGGGGTAAAATCGATTCAGTTTATCATAAGGCAAAGGCGGAAGTTCATCCTGGTTGTACAACTCATCTTTTTTTGTTTTAATCAACCGGCCTGCCGACATGTAGGCCAGGTTACTGATCATCTCATAGGGCGTGTTATCGCTTACTGCCTTTAATAAAGCAGGAAAACTTTTATCCCCCGGGCCGTTAATCACAAAATCAACATATCCCGAGTTTAGCACGGCTCCAGGCTGGTTAGAAGGAAAATATCCACCCCAGATAATGATGACATCAGGAAATAATTGGCGAACCTTTTTAGACACGGGTATGGCCTGTTTTAACTGCGGACCAGGCATACAGGTAATTCCGAGGTAGCGAAAACCGCCGCCGGACAAATACTGATAGATCTTACTTGCCGGATCTGCTTCCAGGTTCCCATCAATCATTGCATACTCAAATAAACCCTCGATTGCTGCTGCAACGGTCAAAATGGAATTAGGTATGCGGGGTTTTGAGTTCGCACTCCTGGGATTGAACAACAGTACTTTATTCATAACGTAACGCAGTTGCCGGATAGGGGTAGCGGAAAGATCATGTATCGTGAATTTCGGCTGCAGGGTTGTGTCTAATAAAGATAAGTTTTAAACGTGGTAACGAAAGACGGTTCTGCAGGATGTTTGCTGACCGTATTTGCTGCCCGACCCGAAAGTGAGCTTGCAAGAGCACGTGCCTGATACCGGAATTGGCCCGACTTCTATACATTTGCCCACATGACATCTGTTTTTGTAAGCTATCATTATTCACCGGCGTTTAACCGTCCTGAGGATTGGTTAATAAGGATAAGAGCTTATACAGGCATGCTCGAATGCCTGAGTAAATGGCATACGGTGATCAGTATAGAACAAATTGATTATACCGGCAAACACACGCATAACGGTGTAAATTATCATTTTAAAAAATTCTCACAAGCGGAACGGTTAGCACCCCGGCGCTTACATCGATATATAAGGGACCTGCGGCCTGACTTTGTTTTTGTGCACGGCTTGCACTACCCGCTGCAGGTACTGCAATTGAAATTTCAGCTGCGGCCAAAGACAAAAATTATCGTTCAGAACCATGCTGAAAAACCATCTCGCGGTTTTAAAAAAATACTGCAGCAACTTGTTGAACGGTATGTGGATGCTTACCTTTTTACTTCCTACGAAATGGGACTTGACTGGATACATCAGGGCAACCTGTCGAACACAAAAAAGATCCGGGAAGTGATGGAAGCTTCTTCTGTTTTCTACCCGGTCGACAGGGAAATGGCCAGATTAAAACTTCACGTACAGGGCAACCCGGTTTTTTTATGGGTGGGCCGGTTAGATGAAAATAAGGACCCGTTGACAGTAGTATCGGCCTTTCTGGAATTTTCCAGGCTGCATTCTGCCGCAAGGCTTTATATGATCTTTCAAACTACAGCGTTATTGCCGGCACTAAGCAGTCTTAAAATCCGCGAAGATGTTAACGATGTAATCAATTTGGTTGGCCAGGTTCCAAATCCTGAAATGTTATTCTGGTATAACAGCGCTGATTTCATTATTTCCGGTTCGCATTATGAAGGCAGTGGCATAGCCGTTTGCGAAGCCATGTCCTGCGGATGCGTACCTATCGTCACCAATATCCCGTCATTCAGGAAGATGACCAGCCATTGCGGGTTCTTGTATGAACCTGGAAACAGGAAAGCTCTTGCCGAAACGCTTCAACAGGTAATGCGGCTTGATTGGCGGGAAGCAAGGGCCCGGGTGATCCGCCAGTTTAATGCAGAACTTTCTTTCGAAGCCATGGCCCGTCAAATTCATGAAATAGCAGGGTCGCTATAATCGAAGATCCGCATGATTGCCATAGCGCTTGATTTCATATCGTTTACCAGTACAGGTGACTGATCAATGTTTGGTGATTCAAGGATTTCCCGAGCTTTTTCAAACATAGCATTAACGTTTTCTACGATATGCCAGTGTGTTACGGGGTGCTTTACAGGCTTGCAAAAACTGATCACGTGTGCCCCGGCATAAAGGGCTTCAAGACAAACACCCGAGAATCCCTCATAGCTCGAGGGGTGCAGTAAGACCTTACTCCGTTGCATAAGTTGCAGTATTTCAGTATGCGGCTTTTCACCTGTAAGGACTATATGTTGCCGAAGATCAAGCCGGCTGATAAGCGCTTCCAGGTTTGCCTGTTCAGGACCCTGACCACAGATCAGCGCGCGGATTGCCGGCCTTTTCTGCCGTAGCTTTTGTACGACGGTGATCAGGAGCTCAAATTGCTTCAGTGGAATCAAAGAGCCGATCCCTATAATATCAACGTCTCTCTGTGCATGATCATTCCTGTCGTATAAGGAAGGTTCTATGCCGTTGTATACAATATAGTTTGGACGGATATGATGATTTCTGTAAAACTCATCCGCTAAAAAGTCCGACATGGCTATCAAAGACAGTGAAACGGGCCGGATATATTTTACCAGCCTGTTTTGACTGCGCGCATCCTGCCCACAAATCCAGATGAGATGCCGGATTCTATTAAACTGCCCGAAATACCTTCCTATCAACGCAGTTTCAGAACACCAGAAGCTACATAAACCCACGACCTGACTTTCCCGCTTTAGCTTATTCAATGCCCTCCATACCTGCGCCCACAATACAAGCCTGGTTAGCTTTCCTTTGTTTCTTCCACTATAAGGAATCACAGTACTTCCATGCCATTGATAGCTGGTCTTTATATAAGGATAATGAAACGCGAGAATAATGATTTTTAACAAAGGAAAGCAGCTATTAAGCGCCCTGACAAACTGCTGCTGTGCAGGCAAACAGGTGCTGTCTTCCTCGTTCATGGGAAAGCCCGGACTAAGAATCACCAGTGTTTTCTGTGCGCTTTGTATCAAAAGCAACCGGTTAAAAAGGAATCAACGCGATGGCCCTAAAGGGCACATTGCAACGGCGAATCGGCGATGGTTTACGCAATGGGAATATGAATGCCAGGCCAGTTGAGAAAGTGATCCTTGCCTGCTGTCAGGTAGTGTACTTCGATTTTAAAGATAGTTCAACGGTTTTTACATCAGCAAACTCATCCTCGGCATTCTCATCAACCTGCCAGGAGTGCAGAAACAAATTCCTGCCGTAGTCGTTATTAATTTTGCCAACATACTGCTCCAAATAAGGCATAAACACATTAGCATCCTGAATCATTTCTGGTCTTACCTTAATTACCGTCTTTATCATAATATAAAGTTTAATAAATTAAACGGGGGCTAAATGTTTTAACTTATACTGCAAAATACAAAAATTCGGCTAGCCTAACTAAAAGATATAATTCTTTTAATTATCCACAAGTTGTATACAAAATTCTAGAAATGTGTATGTATGTATTAAGTTATAATACGATAGCCATTGAACGGCAACTTTACAGTTCGGCAAAAATCAACCACAAAGCAGTTGCAAAAGATTCACAAAGAAGCCACAAAGAGTGCATTGCCTGTTTCAAGCCCGGATCAAGTTTACCTTCGTGAAAGCTTTGTGTTATGCTTCGTGCGCTTTGCGGTTAAAAAATCAACCACAAGGCAGTTGCAAAAGATTCACAAAAAAGAGTAAGAGTTTATATTTGCCTGAAGCAAGTATACCTGACTATGGTTCAATTCACTACAACTATACTGCAATTTGAAGAAAAAGGCGATAAGACGGGGTGGACTTATATCTATATACCTGCCGACATTGCCGGACAAGTAAACCCTGGTAATAAAAAAGCTTTCCGGGTGAAGGGGAAACTGGATGACTATGCTTTTGAGGGTACCAGTATATTACCTATGGGTGATGGCGGATTTATCTTTGCGCTTAATGCCACGTTTAGAAAAAATATCCGGAAGCGCAAAGGGGCTACGATCAATGTGCAACTCCAGCTGGATCCCCAGGTAATGTTTACACCTGACTGGATGATAGAATGTCTGTCTGATGAACCAGCAGCCCTCGCCTTTTTCAACCAGCTGGCCAAATCGCACCAGCGATATTTTGTAAACTGGATCCAATCCGCGAAAACGGAACCAACACGCATCAAACGCCTGTCCCAGACTATTACTGCTTTATCCCGGAAAACGGGCTTTGGGGAAATGATCAGAATGCACCAGAACAAAAAAAGCGAAGGAGAGGAACGCTGATATCTGGGTAGTAACCAAGATCATGCGTTCGGCTTTTAAATATACCTTTTTTAGCTTTATAGTCATCGGTTGAAAGATATGACATCAATAATACGGGGCTAAGTTCATGTATTAACAGTAGCTTCGCGCTTTCGTTAATGCCGCATTATGCCATTAAGAATGCTGGAACAGGAAGAATCAACCATGTACGAAATGACTCCGATCAAAATCGAAACCCCGGTAATTATCATAGGCGCAGGTCCGGCGGGTGCAGGCGTTTCCATTTATCTCACAAAAGCAGGAATACCCCATGTCATTTTGGAAAAAGAATCTTTTCCCCGTGATAAGATTTGTGGCGATGCATGCAGCGGCAAAACTGCCTTTGTCCTGCGAAAGGCCAACCCTCAATGGCTGGCGGAGATCTTTCAGCAAGGAGAGCAGTTTTTGCCCAGCCATGGAATTATCTTTGTTGCCCCAAATGGAAAAGCCTTGAGTATCCCTTATAAAGCTGACAGACAACCAGGTGAACAGGCGCCCGGCTTTACCACTCCCCGACTGATCTTCGATAATTTTCTTTTTGAAAAATTGGCTTCCCCGCAGAGCACGATTTACCAAAACACTTCTGTGAAAAGTATTATACGCAATGCGGACGGGGTAAAAGTGGTGTTTTTGCAAGACGGTAAAACGTATGAGCTCTCCGCTCCTCTTCTCGTTGGTGCTGACGGCGATAAAAGCCAGGTGCGCAAAAATCTGCTGAACGATAATTCGTCTTCAAAAGCTTATGCTGTAGGACTAAGAGCTTACTATACCGGTGTCACTGAGTTAAATGAAGAAAATTTTATAGAATTGCATTTTTTACCCGAACTGTTACCTGGATATTTCTGGATTTTTCCACTACCGAATGGAAGTGTAAATGTGGGTGTGGGCATTCTTTCAGAAAGGATAAGACAAAAAAAGATGAACCTGCGCGAACAAATGCTTAATGCCATCAAACACAATCCGAACATCCGTCACCGTTTTGCAAACGCCAAACTGGTAGATAAGATACAGGGATGGGGATTGCCCATGGGCACAGAAAAACTTCCTGTTTCAGGAGACAACTTTCTGCTCGTTGGTGATGCGGCCAGCCTGATTGATCCATTCAGCGGCGAAGGTATTGGAAACGCCTTATACAGTGGTATGCTGGCCGCTTATGCCATTGAAAAGTCATTGGAGGCCGGCAAATTCGACGCGTCCTTTTTGAAACAATCTTATGATGAGCCTTTACACCGGCGAATAGGTGACGAATTAAAGCTAAGTGCGAGATTACAGCGATTATGCCGTTACCCATGGTTATTTAACCTGGTGGTAAACAAGGCCCATAGAAGCCCCTCTTTGAGTAAAACCATCAGCTGCATGTTTACTGACCTCGACCTGCGGGAGCAGTTGCGAAAGCCATCCTTTTATGCTAAAATATTGTTTAACAGGTGATGACGACAACTAAGCTGGAAACGCCTGTAGTTATTGTCGGTGCTGGTCCTGCGGGTGCCGGGGTATCCATTTACCTCTCTATGTTGAGGATTCATCATACTATTTTAGAAAAGGAATGTTTTCCCCGCGACAAGGTTTGTGGCGATGCCATCAGCGGTAAAACCCAGCTTGTTTTAAGAAAGGCCAATCCCGAATGGCTGCAGGAAATCTTTAGCCGGTCGGAGCATTTTATGCCCAGTCATGGCGGTTTGTTTGTTGCCCCTAATGGCAAAGTCCTAAGCATTCCTTACAGCCGAAATCGCATTCCTGAAGGACAGGCCCCCGGATTCACTACGCCACGTTTGATTTTCGATCAGTTTCTTTTTGAAAAGCTGGCCTCGCCTTATACAACCATTTTTCAACATGCATCAGTTAAAAAGATGGATCGGCAGGCTGATGGCAGGGTCAACGTGAGTTTCTGCATTGGTAACAAGGATTATGAGGTGCTGACGCCGTTGATTGTAGGGGCAGATGGCGATAAAAGCATAGTGCGTAAAACCTTTCTTACAGATCAATCTTCTCCAAAATCGTATTGTGTAGCTCTCAGGGCTTATTACACCGGAGTTACAGAACTGCATGCAGAGAACTATATTGAATTGCATTATATCCCGGAAATATTACCGGGTTATTTTTGGATATTTCCATTACCAAACGGGATGGCTAATGTTGGGGTAGGCATACTTTCAGAACGCGTTCGTCAAAAAAAGATCAACCTACGCGAACAGATGCTCCATGCCATCAAAAACAATCCCAATCTAAACCATCGTTTTGCCAATGCTACGTTGGTGGGTAAAATCCAGGGATGGGGTTTACCCATGGGCATGGAGAGACAACCGGTATCCGGCGACCACTTTTTGCTTACCGGTGATGCTGCCTGCCTGATCGACCCTTTTACCGGAGAAGGTATAGGGAATGCGCTGTATAGCGGTATGCTGGCAGCTTATGCCATCGAGAAATCACTGGACATTGGAAAGTATGATGCAAACACGTTGAAGGAAAATTATGATGATGTGTTGTACAAAAGCATTGGTGAGGAATTAAAGATCAGCGCCTTACTGCAACGGGTAACGCATTACCCCAGGCTGTTGCATTTTATTGTAAATAAAGCCTATAAAAGTCCAACCTTGAATAAAGCCATCAGTGGAATGTTTACTGGCGTCAACCTCCGCAAATTGTTGCGGCAGCCTTCGTTTTACGCGAGGGTGCTATTTAACCGGTGAGTCAGACAATTCTCATTACCACCAAAAAGTACTGTTATAAAACTACTGGCTTAATACTCGGTTTTTTTCAAATTATGAAAAAAAAATGAAACTATTGCATGTGACTATTTATATGTATACATTTGATTCTCTGATCTAAAATTTCTGATCCCTACGTTATACTTTCCTTTTTTTCTACCTGTTTTTTAAAGCCTTTCCTTTTTAAAAGTTGTTATCCTCCTTATGTAATTGCATGCATTTGTTAACCTTAAATATATGTTATGCCTAATGAACAAACTTCCGGAGGTTCCGCACTGCGACGATTCTTATCAAAACTCGCACATGATAAAGATTTCTTAAGCAGGTTCATTTTGAATGCTGAAGATGTTTTAAACGAAGAAACAGAATTAGATGATGAAGATAAAGAAGTGATTAAATCGGGTGATTATAACCGGATCACTTCACGAGTTATGGGAATTCAGGAATTACCTACTGTTGTAGTGGTTTCAGATGTTCAAAAACTGCAAAACTTCTACGCTCAATCTCTTCAGGCGGCCGGCCAATCTGACCAGGCACAGGCTGACCAGGCACAAGCTGCACAAACAGCACAGGCGCAAGGTCTAAGTTTATTTCCTACAATCCGACCATTAGTTGTAAGGCCCATTTTGCCACCGATTATAAGACCTGTCGTAACACCGGTCATACGACCTATTCTACCACCAATTATAAGGCCTGTTGTATCACCAGTCATCCGACCTATCCTACCACCAATTGTACGGCCTGTCGTATCACCGGTCATCCGACCCATCCTACCACCAATTGTACGTCCTGTCGTATCACCGGTCATCCGACCCATCCTGCCACCAATTATAAGGCCTGTTATTGCACCGATTATACGGCCAGTCATCTCACCGTTCATCCGTGCTACAGCACCTTCGGAGTATTATGGTACGGCGCAAAGTCAGGATCCGTATAGCAGTGCTTACCAAAGCTATGACCCACAGCAAGGCGCATATCCTAACTACAGTGTTCCGTCTTATGGAGCCTACGGGGCAGACCCATACGGGGCATATCATGCAGACCCTTACGCGGCCTACGGAGCGGATCCTTATGCAGCGTATGGAACAGATCCTTATGCCGCGTATGGCGCAGATCCTTCCGCAGCGTATAGCGCAAATCCTTACGGGGCTTATGGTGCTGACCCTTACGCGGCCTATGCTGCTGACCCATATTACGGCACTGATCCTTATAACTATTATGGATATTATGGACAGTAGAATGGATATACAGCAATAAATGGCCTCAAGACCTTTAATTTAAAAACGCTAGTTATGTTTAATTACAATTTGGTAATCATTGGAACAGGAATCAGGACAGTTGGACAATTGACGACTGAAAGCATTGCATGGATGAAAAAGGCCGAAAAACTTTATTATGTAGTTGGAGATCCAATCGGGGAAGAGGTAATTAAGGAACTGAATCCCAAAGGGGCACAAACGCTAACTGATCTATATGGAGAAGGCAAGGATAGAATTGACACTTATAATGAGATGATAGCTACTATTATGAAGAGTGTAAGGGAAGGCCATATGACAGTCGGAGCATTTTACGGACATCCAGGCGTATTTGCTTATCCTTCTCATGAGTCTGTTCGTATTGCAAAGGAAGAAGGTTATAAAGCGGTAATGCTCCCAGGAATCTCTGCTGAAGATTGCTTATTTGCTGATCTTGGTGTTGATCCTGCTAAAAGCGGCTGCCAAAGTTACGAGGCGACAGATTTTCTTGCTAATAGCAGAATCATTGACAATTCAAGCCAGGTAATACTTTGGCAAATTGGTGTCTTAGGTGATTGGACTTTTAAAAAAACTGCCTACGATACTTCCGCAATGCCTCTCCTTGTCGAAAAGCTTTGTACATATTATCCACCTGAACATCTGGTTACTATATACGAAGCTTCCATTTTTATCGGTTTTGATCCGATAGTTAAGAAAGTTCCAATTTATCAACTGCCTTATTCGGCTTTAAATTCAGCATCTACCTTGTATATACCTCCTTGCAGGGAAACCGTTCCAGATCCCAGGTATGTATTTAGAATGAAGATGCCGGTTGCAAAATAAGTATTTAACCTTTGCACTGGTCTACAGGAAGGTAGGCTGTCGCGAGAGGCTGTCTTTAAGACAAAATTAAGGCAGCCTCTTTACGTAGGGTCTCCCTGAAAAGCTGGAATACTTATCCACAAAGGGTTCCAGGATGTGTATAGCTGTAAAAAAGCCCCACAATGGCATAAAAGATGCGCAAAGTGAGGCAGGAAAAAACATACAGCAAATGTACCGCAATCTTTTATTTGAACTTTCGCCTTCCTTGCTTGATCAAAGATTTTTACTAACAGATTTTGGGAAGTTATATCAGTCAATACCTTTTGCGGAGTTATCCAAACTTGTACCTGCTCCTGCGGGCCAGTTAAGTGGCAAAGGTTGCAAGAGTTGGCTTAGTGTAGAAGGAGGGATTGCTCTGCTGATAGCCAAACACTATCTTCAGGTCAGTGATGCGATGTTAATAGAACGGCTTAACACGGACTGGTCGCTTCAATTATTTTGTGGTATCCGTCTGGTTGCAGATGAAAAAATCAAGGATGATGACTTGGCCGGGCGTTGGAGAAGTTACCTGGGAAAGCATTTGAATATTGATAAATGGCAGGTTCACTTGGCATCGGCATGGAAAGTGAATATGGAACAAACCCATGTTGGGTTGACAGATGCTACGTGTTATGAGAGTTACATCACTTATCCTACGGATTCCAAGCTGATATGGAAGTGTTGTAATGAAGTCTTTACATTAGCAGGTCAACTTCGCAAAAAGTTAAAGCTACGCCGTAGCCGAAGCAACCATGATAAATTCAAGAGCATGTATTTGTCCTATGCTAAGCTTAAAAAGAAAAGCAAACGCAAAAACAAAAAGTTGTGCAGGAGTATGCTTAAATACCTGGACCGGTTGCTCAAGAGCACCACAAATTTGTTATCAAAACCATCGGTGCGCCGCAAGGTGCATCGTCTCTCTACGATAGAGAAGATCAAGCAACAGCAATGGAGTCTTTACTTTGGCAAGGAAAGCAAAATACCAGACCGCATCGTATCGGTGCATAAGCCCTATATACGCCCTATCGTCCGGGGTAAGGAAACCAAACCGGTAGAATTTGGAGCCAAGGTGAACAAAGTTCAGATCGACGGGATCAACTTCATAGAACACATAAGCTTTGATGCTTTTAATGAGGGCATCCGCCTACGGCAGGCCACCGAACTTCAAAAAAGATATTTTGGCAAATGCTCCCAGATAGGTGCTGATGCCATTTATGCCACTAATGCCAACAGAAAATACTGCACCGAAAATAACATAGCCACCAGTTTTGTAGCCAAAGGCAAACAGGGAAAAGACCAGGAACAGAAATCCCTGATGCGCTCTATATTAGGAAAAATTCGCAGTACCTGGTTGGAGGGAAGTTTTGGTAATGAAAAGAATCATTACTTGCTGGGTAAAATAAAAGCCAGAACGCAACCTACAGAAGTTGCATGGATCTTCTTTGGCATTCTCACCAGCAATGCAGTGACAATTACCAAGCGACGAACGAAAGCATCATCGGGTAAAAAAGCTGCCTAAATGAATCAAACCAGTATGACGACAGTTAAGACAAGTAACTGAAAGGGGAAGTTACGCCAATGAGTAATCGAAACGAAGCCAAATTACCAAAAAACATCACTTCAACAATAAAACGTCAAAAAAAGTGAATAATGAATATTATTTTTATATAATATGTATTGGTATTTTGACATTTTCAGGGAGACCCTACGTACAACCTATACAAATGAGTAGTCTTCTTTGTCAGGTTTTATTTGGCAGCATACCCGGCCAAGTTATTTTCCCCATACTTTTTCTCCGCCTAAATACGTAGCTAAAACGGTTGTTTTGAGAACTTCACTGGCAGGAGCGGATAATAGGTCTTTGTCTACAATGACAAAATCGGCCATCTTACCTTTTTCCAATGAGCCCTTTTCTTTTTCTTCAAAATTTGACCGGGCTGCCCAGATGGTCATACCCTTCAAGGCCTGCTGCCGGGTTAAGGCATTTTCCATCTGGAAGCCACCATGGGGATTAGCTTTGGCATCGATCCTGAAAACGGCTGCGTAAAAGGTTTTAAAGGGAGAGATGTCTTCGACGGGAAAGTCCGTCCCCAGGGGCATCCATCCATTCTGGTTCAGTAATTGTTTAAAAGCATATGCGCCTTGCACTCGCTGAAGTCCTAATCGTTCGCCTGCCCAATACATATCAGAAGTGGCATGTGTAGGTTGCACGGAAGGTGTCACACTAAATTTGCCGAACATGTTTAAGTCAGCAGAGTTAACTACCTGGGCGTGTTCAATACGCCAGCGCTTGTCGTTTTTTCCCTTCAGGTATTTGCCATAAATGTTGAGAATAGACCTGTTGGCGGAATCACCAATAGCATGTGTGCACATTTGAAAATCGTGTTGTGCAATCAGGCGGGCAACGGAATCATAATGTTTTGGGGTCCTTAATAAAAAGCCCGACCATCCGGGCTTGTCGGAGTAGGGTTGAAGAAGTGCTGCACCTCTTGAGCCAAGTGCGCCATCCGCATATACTTTAAAAGAGCGTACGTTAAGATGATCCGTTTTTATCCTGCCTGTTTTAAAAAGGAAATTGTAATTATGTGTAACGTCGCTCAACATGGCGTAGACCCTCATTTTTAATAGCCCAGCCTTTTGAAGGCTGTCTATAAAAAGCACTTCCTTATAGTCCAGGCCGCAATCGTTCACTGTTGTAAGGCCGGCAGCAAAGCAGTTTTGCTGAGCCTCTAATAGTGCCTGTTTTTGTTGATCTGAAGTAGGCGCAGGTATTTTAGCACTTACCAGTCTGATTGCGTTGTCAACCAGGATGCCGGTAAGCTTACCATTCCTTGTTTCGACCTGACCACCCGTTAGCGTATGCCCTGCCTGCAATCCGGCCATATCCAACGCTTGTTGATTGGCAATTGCGGCATGTCCGTCTACCCTGGTTAACAGAACTGGCCTGTCGGGAAATAGTTGGTCCAGTCCTTCTTTGTCAGGAAATTCCTTTACTTCCCAATCGTTCTGATCCCAGCCCCTGCCTGTGAGCCAGCCATCCCTGTTCTGTTTTGAGAAAACCAAAAGCCTCGATAAAATCTCTTCCCAGCTTGACGTACCAACCAGGTTGGCAGTTCGTAAACTCAACCCATAGCCGTAAAAATGGGCATGTGCATCTATGAAGCCGGGATAAACAAATTTACCATTGGCATCTGTTTGATTGACGGATGTATATGTTGACAGCAGGGCCTTTTTGTCACCTACCGCTTCTATCCTTCCCTTGTGCACAGCTAAACAAGTGGCCTTCGAAAACCGTGCGTCTACGGTGTAAATCCTTGCATTGTAGATCAACAAATCAATTGATTTCTTTTGCGCGAAGCAGATGCCTGAACAGGTTACACAGAAGAGAATCAGCAAAGTGATACTTGTTTGTTTCATGGTTCAAAGAAAGGTAAAACTTTTATTAGCCTGGCATACTTAAGAGCAAGAAGTATACAATTAAATCAATTGGGGTTCTTTAATAGATAACCGCCCTACAGTCACCATCCAACAGCGGTGCAGGCCATCATTGAAAAACCTGAAAATAGAACTTTACACTATAATACCAAGCACTGTTATGCATATAAGTGGAATTCATTAACAGGTAAATATAGCTTTGAACACTTACCGGAAACCGTTTATATTTAATGGGCGTTGTTTTATAACCTTTGAAGGAAGTAAGAATTGTCCGGCCGGCTTGCTCTTCCCGGTCCGATGTATTGAGGTGTTAAACTTCCCGAGCACTATTTCTAATTGAAACGGTTAATGCATCAAATATATTATTGAAGATATTAATCGATTTGTCTCAACAACTATGAACTAAATATAGCGACATGAAAAACCTCGAGAACGTTGACAGCGCCGTTGTAAATATCAGTCAAGACCCTGCTGAATTTTTTGCCGAGTACAATTCACTTGAGGAGGGTAAGGAGTTAGTTGTACACGATAGTACTGATCCGGTGTACTTGTATGATCATTTGCTAACCGAAAAAGGGCATACATTCACCTGGGAATATTTGAATGACGGCCCTGACCTTTGGGTTGTAAAGATCATTAAGCAAAAAGATCAGGTTTTATCGACTCTGGGGCAGCTTGCAGCCGCAGACTTTTGTAATGCCCAGGTGTTTAGAAAGTACAAACTTGATTTTTGTTTTTCAGGCAAGAAAACCTTGCACGATGCATGTGAAGAGCAAAATATATTGGCAGATAACGTTTTAAAAGAATTGCACTCTGCCTGTTTGCAACCTTCCATTAACAACGTTAATTATAATAGCTGGGAATTGGATTTCATGGCGGATTTCATTGTTAGCAACCATCACCAGTTCGTAAAAGAATCGGTTCTGCGCATACAGGAATTGAGCAGGAAATTAGAAACGATCCACCCATCGCATTCCAACCTGTTTAGCATCAACCAGGTGTTTCAACAGTTGGCCGTTGAGGTGAATGAAAATATGATTAAAGAAGAACAGATTCTTTTTCCTTATATCCGTTTCCTCGTACAAGTAAAAAAAGGTAAAGTAGCTGCAAGTTGCCTACCGGGCTGTGTGCAGCAATGCATCAGCATACTTGAAGCAGAGCATGGCACAATTGGCCATTATATGAACTATGTAAATACGCTTACTGATAATTATTCATTACCTCAAAGCGCCGGTTCATCTTTCAAGCTCTTATATAAATGGCTTCATGCATTTGAAGATGACCTGCAACAGCACGTTCATCTTGAAAACAATATTCTTTTTCCAAAAGCGATTGAACTTGAAAAAGAATATCACGATAAATGCACCACATTCAAGAGCGATCCGATAAAATTGCCGGTGTTTTCCGCAGACCGCCGCGATTTGCTGTAGACCTGTATCATCAACCCGTTAATGATTGTTTGAAGAATCAGCATCACCCTGCACCGACTTTTTAGATTTATCCCTTTTTGCTCCGGCTTTCTGCTTATCCACTTTACCTGAGGCCGGCAATCCGGGACCTGCATTTTCAGAGGCGACCCTGGGTTTGTCAGATTTTATTGCCTTGGAATCAGCGTGATCCAGCCCTTCACCTGATCGCTCAATCCCTGCTCCGGATCTTCCTGCGCCGGATGAAGTGGAATCCTGTTTAATGCGACTGGCGGTTTTATGATGGTGGGTTTTCCTTGAAGTTTTTTTGGACTGGCTGCTATTTTTGGTGGCTGCTTGTTTTTTTGTTGATGTCGGTGAGTCCGTTGTATTTTGAGAAATGGCTAAACTGCAGAAGGAAAACATGATTAGAATAGCCAAAAAGATTTTTTTCATGTGTTGTCTATTTTTAGTTTAAACGTCTAACAAACCGGTACAAACAACCTGCCATGACGCTTGAACCGGGATATTTTAACAATATGTCCTACTTGAAGAGAAACACTATACTCTCTTATGTTTCTTGTTTATTAGCATTCAAAAAAGGTTTAAGCAGATCAATAGGAATAGGAAAAATGGTGGTAGAATTGTTTTCGGTTGCAATTTCGCGAAGTGTCTGGAGATAACGCAGCGTGAGCGCACTTGGCTGTTCACTCAGTACCTTGGCAGCATCTGCTAAACGTTGTGACGCCTGGAATTCGCCTTCTGCAGCAATTACTTTTGAACGGCGCTCCCGTTCGGCTTCAGCCTGTTTAGCCATGGCCCGTTGCATTTCCTGCGGCAGGTCGATCTGCTTTACTTCTACATTAGATACTTTGATACCCCAGGGTTCAGTATGCGCATCAATGATCTGCTGTAATTTCTGGTTGATCTTTTCCCTTTGCGAAAGAAGATCGTCCAGTTCGGATTGTCCCAATACACTTCTTAAGGTCGTTTGTGAAAGCTGCGAAGTAGCCATTAAAAAATTTTCAACTTCGACTATCGCCTTCTGAGGCTGGATAACACGGAAATAAACAACAGCATTAACTTTTATCGATACATTGTCCTGTGTTATCACGTCTTGCGGCGGCACGTCCATGACTACCGTACGCAAACTTACTTTTACCATTTTATCAATTAGCGGAATCAAAATAATTAAACCCGGTCCTTTTACGCCACCCTGGATCAGGCGTCCCAGGCGGAAGATGACTCCCCGCTCATACTCGCGTAAAATACGTATGGCATTGGATAGAATGATCAGGGCAAAAACAATGATGACAACAAATACAACCGGAACTGATTGCATAATATATGGTTTACTTTAACTAAGACACTATTGCCATGCCTCCCTCCTTTTCAAAGAGGGCCAAGGGTGGTTACACCCGCTCGACCCGCAAGGACAAATTATTCACCTCCCTCACACGAACTCTTTCACCTGCACCTATCTTGCCGGACACTGATTCAGCATTCCAGGTTTCTCCATGCACCTGGATCCTGCCTGAGGGATCCAGGATTTCAAAGGCCTCTCCTATTTCACCTATCAATCCTTCTATCCCGGTAACCGGCTTTAACCGTTGCGCCCTTAATCCCAGTCCCACTACGAACAGGAAAAAAAGCGCTGTAATACCAACAGATGAAATGATGACGCTCCAGGAAATACGAACGGCATTGAACACTGAGTCGGTACGAATTAACATTAAGGATCCCAGCAACAGGGAAATTACACCGCCTATAGCAAGAAGCCCATGACTGGTTATCTTAATTTCTAGTAGAAAAAGAATGATGCCGAAGATGATCAATGCAAGCCCTGCATAATTTACAGGAAGGGTATGCATGGCATAGAAGGCCAGAATAAGGCAGATCACGCCTACAATACCCGGGAAAATAGCACCGGGACTATACAATTCGAACAGCATTCCATACATTCCCAGCAGCAACAGGATATAGGCTACATTAGGATCGCTGATGAGGTCCAGTAGTTTTTCTGTCAAACTCATTTCAAATGGTAAAAGCCTTGCATTTTTTGTTTGGAGGGTAAGGGTATCCGAACGCACGACTAGCTTTTTTCCGTTCATCTGATGCAGTAGTTCTTCCGTGTTTTCCGCTATTAGGTCTATAACATGAAGTTTAAGGGCTTCAGTCGCTGTAACAGAAACACTTTTACGGACGGCCTCTTCTGCCCATTCGCCATTTCGGTGTCGGTTTTCAGCAATAGTCCGGACGAAAGCAGCCGCGTCATTGGTGGCTTTCCCGCTCATTATCGAATCTTGTTGCCCCTGCATGCTAACCGGATGTGCGGCGCCTATGTTGGTCCCGGGAGCCATGGCTGCAATGTGTGCTGCCAGCGTTATAAAAACACCCGCCGATCCTGCATGCGCTCCGCCGGGGGAAACGTAAACAACCACCGGAACCGGTGAGTCAAGGATATCGCTGACAATCACACGGGTAGATTTCAACAATCCGCCAGGTGTGTTCAGGTGAATGATCAGGCATTCTGCTTTTTCTTTTCGCGCTTCCTCTATTCCGCGTCGTATATAAGCTGAAGCAACCGGATTGATCGTGCCTTCAATCTTCAAGGAAACGACTGTCTGCGCAGAGAGCAGCGAGGGAAGACTTAACAGGAAAGCAAAGTATATCGTTATGCGCTTCATATTAGGTAAGATGTGCATCAAGTAACCACACCGTGCAGCAAACCGCGCCTGCCAACGCCTTGTCAGCGGGCATTCAAGTTAATAAAAAAGCGGGATCTTTTTCAACTATTCTTTCTTCTTTCCCAGCGAGTGAATCAATTCAGCGACCAATGCGGTCCAACCAGTTTGATGGCTTGCTCCCAGTCCATAACCGGAATCACCATGAAAATATTCGTAGAACATAAGCAAGTGCTCGTTTCCGGGTTGCTGATAGAACCAATTGTATGCCCCATGAAGGCGGCGTTTTCCAGCCGGCCCTTCAGCAAAAAGGCTGATCACGCGGTGCGTCAGCTCATCGGCTACCTGCATCAGGTTCAGCTTAATTCCAGACCCTGCCGGGCATTCAATACGTAAGCTGTCTCCGTAGAACTCGCCATATTTACGGATAGATTGAATGATAATGTAATTAATCGGCATCCAGACAGGTCCCCGCCAATTTGAATTTCCTCCAAAAAGGCTGGAAGTTGAATCGCCGGGATCATATTGAATGGTGTAATCGATATGGTTTATAGTTACGGCATAGGGATGATCTTTATGATATTTGGATAACGCCCTGATGCCTCCGGTGGAAAGAAATTCGTCATCATTCAATAACCTATTCAGGAGATTCACTAACCTGTCAAGCGGAACAAGGGACAACAATATCTTTTCTCCGTCCGTCCGGTCTTCGTTTGGCCAGAAGCGATTGTTCTTTAGCCGGTAATGCTCGAGCCAGTTGATCCTTTTTTTGAAATCGGGTAATTTGTTCAGCGTTTCTTTTTGTATGATTGAAACGGCAAATAAAGTAGTCAGTCCGACAATGGATTGAATGCGTAATTGCAGCGGTTCGGAACCTGCAAGGACCAGCGTATCGTAAAAAAATTTGTCCTCCTCATGCCATAGGCTGTGTTCATTGAGTGCTTCGGCAATTAATACAAAATGCTCGAAAAATTTAGTGGCCGTATCTTCAAAGGTTTCATCATGCATAGCTATCTCCAAAGCGATATCCATCATGTTGAGGGCGTACATAGCCATCCAACTTGTACCATCAGCCTGTTCCAGCCGCATGTCACTGGTCATTTCTATGCTTCGGTTGAACACGCCGATATTGTCCAGTCCAAGAAATCCGCCCTGGAATATATTGTTACCACTGGCATCTTTGCGGTTGATCCACCAGGTAAAATTGATGATCAGTTTATGGAAGATCCGCTTAAGAAAGGAAACGTCTCCGTTGCCAGTTTGATTTTTTTCAATACGATAGACCTGTAGGGCGGCCCAGGCATGTACAGGGGGGTTAACATCGCTGAAATGCCATTCATAAGCCGGCAACTGTCCGTCCGGCTTCATATACCATTCCCGCATGATGAGCAGCAGTTGGTGTTTGGCAAAGCCGGCATCCATCATAGCCATAGGGATACAGTGAAACGCCAGGTCCCAAGCCGCATACCAGGGGTATTCCCACTTATCAGGCATGAGGATGATGTCCTGATTTTTCAGGTGCTTCCATTCATTGTTCCTGCCATTTCCTTTTTGGGAAGTTGCAGCCGTAATTCCATCGCTTCCTGTCAGCCATTTTTCCACATCATAATGGTAATACTGTTTACTCCACAGCATTCCTGCGAGGGCCTGCCGCTGAATACTTGCCTGATCAGGGCTTGTGCCCAAAGGTAGCAGGGATGCATAAAAAGCATTGGCTTCTTCTTTCCGCGTAGTAAAGATCTCTTCAAAACCCTCGTCGAAAGCATTGCTCATTGCCTTGTTGCACAAACGGAGATAAAGCGTTTTTGAAGTGCCGGCTTCAATGTGATAACGGTAAACCGGTGAAAATTTGGTGCCTGACTTTCTTCGGCGGAGTGATGCCAGGTTCTCGCCGCTGATGATCGCATCGTGAAATGCATCCTTTACATATATGGATTCATTTGGTAAACCCAATACCTTCCGGGTATTGGTTTCATTGTCGGTAAACAGGGTTTCTTTCGTTGGCTGAAAATACAGGTAATAAGTACCCAACCGGGCATGCGAAGCTCTAACCGAAGTGGAACTACGCGTGGTGATCACCGGTTTTTCCCCCATCTCCAGGTTCATGCGCCGGTTGTAAAACCACAAGGTAGGTAACACGGTGATGTCAGCAGCTTTATCATACCTGTTGCGGATTTCTATCCGTATGTAGATATCGTGCGATGATTGTTTGGCATAAGTAACAAAAACGTCAAAGTACTGGCTGTTATTAAACACCCCCGTGTCAAGGATTTCATACTCAGGATCGCCTTTCGAACGTTTGCTATTCTCCTCTTTTAAAAGCTGATATGGAAATGGCTGCTGTGTATATTTATACAGGTATTCCATGTAATAGTGGGTGGGCAGATTGTCGAGGTAGTAATATAATTCCTTCACGTCTTCGCCATGATTTCCCTGGTTATTACCCAATCCAAAAAGCCTTTCCTTAAGGATGTGGTCTTTACCATTCCAGAGTGCTACTGCAAAGCACAAATTCTGGTAAAAATCAGAGATTCCGGCAAGGCCGTCTTCACCCCAGCTGTAAGAGCGGCAATGGGCATGTTCAAAAGGGAAATAGTTCCAGGCATCACCGTTAGGACTATAATCTTCACGTACGGTTCCCCACTGACGTTCGCTCAGGTAAGGCCCCCACTGTTCAAGCGGATTTTTTTTGGAGGCATTGGCTGCTAACCTTTGATGTTCTGCTGTCATGATAATTTTTTTTCGGGTACGGGGGCTTGAGGTTTAAGGTTTAAAGTTCTTGAAAGAAGATGATCTATCCTAAAACCGGAAATTCCAGGTAACCGAAGGAATTATTGGAAATAGTGACACCTGCCTGGCTTCAACTTTTAATGTATTGTCATAAGGACTTCCCTCCTGGTCGAAATAAAGAAAGTAAGGGTTGAGGCGGCTGTAGGTGTTGTATATGCTGAATATCCAACTGCTTTTCAGGCGTTTTGGTTTTTTAGAGACAGGTGTATAAGAGGCGGATATGTCAAAACGGTGATAAGGCGCCAGGCGGTATTTATTTACTTTGCTATATTCCTGGGCAAGTACCCCATTGATGATATAAAACCGTTCAGGTAAAGTGGTAGCATTACCCGTACCATATACGAATACTGCGGAAAGTTTCCATTTCTTATTCAGTTCATACATGCCTACCAGCGATAGGTCGTGCCGCCTGTCGTACTTGGCTGGAAATTTTTGCCCTTCGTTAAGCTGATCAAATTTCCGCCAGGTCCAGGATAGTGTATACCCGATCCATCCCGTAAAACGCCCTTTGATTTTATTGATAAAAAACTCAGATCCATAACTCCATCCCTTCCCGAAAACAAATTCTTCTTCCGGGTCCTTTAATGAAGGGGTATATCCTTCACGATACTCGATCTGGTTTTGCATCTGTTTATAGTAGAGCTCTACGGAAGTCTCCAGCATGTTATCATTAAAATTCTTAAAAAACCCCGCCGAATACTGCCAGCTTATCTGCGGCTTCACCCGGTAGGTACTGGGCACCCAAAGGTCGGTAGGCAAGGTAGAGCCTGCATTACTTACCAGATGTATGTATTGCAGGTTGCGTGTAACAGCCGCTTTAAACGATGATTCGTCATTGACAGCATATCGCAGCGTTGCTCTTGGTTCCAGTCCGCCATAATTTTTTATGGCAGCCCCTCTTTTGAATACTATACTGTCAAGCTTGTTGCCATCTTCATCTCGTTGAAAAATATTATAAGGGCCAACCTGAGTCAGGTTGCTGTACCGTAAACCTGTATGCAACTGAAATTTGTCACTCAGTTCCCAATCGTCCTGCAGATAGAGCGCCCATTCGTTGGCAAATTTATTCCCATCACTATTTGGCTTAAATTCTATACTGTCCTGTCTGCCCGAAACAATGTTCGGTGTAAACTTGTGGTGCGTATACAATCCGCCGTATTTGAGTTTATGTTGCGGAGCCGGATAATAGTCAAAGTCTACCTTAGCCGTCAGGTCTCTGATACCGGAAGCAAGGTTGAATGCAAGCGTATTCTGACTGGCATTAAAAGCAAACTTGTAATCATTGTAAACAAGGGTTGTATTGGCAAACAGCTTCCGGCTGAATACGTGGTTCCACCGGAGAGTAGCGGTGGAATTGCCCCAGGGAATATTAGCACTGAACGATCGTTGCGAGTTGCGGAAATCAAATACATCTCTTCCGAAATACCCGCTCAGGTAAAGCCTGTCTTTTTCAGAAAACGTGTAGTTGACTTTGGTGTTCAGGTCATAAAAATAATAGCCCGAACCATAAAAAGAACTGGTCTTCTTAATGAACGGCTTTATCAGCACATCGATGTAGGTTCGGCGGGCAGAGACGATAAAAGAAGCTTTATCTTTTTTAATGGGTCCCTCGACCGACAACCTTGAAGCTATCAAACCGATCCCACCATCCACCTGCAATTTATTCATATTACCTTCTTTCATGGCAACGTCCAGTACTGAGGAAAGCCTTCCACCATATTGTGCCGGCATGCCGCCTTTTATGAGTGAAGTATTTTTTATAGCGTCTGCGTTAAAAATGGAAAAAAAACCAAACAGGTGACCTGTATTGTAAACAACGGCATCATCCAGCATGATCAGGTTCTGATCCGGGCCGCCACCCCTGACATAGAAGCCTGCATTGCCCTCTCCTGCATTACGCACACCTGGCAATAGTTGCAGGGTCTTCAGGATGTCTACTTCACCTAAAAGCACCGGCAGCGACCGGATCTGGTTAATGGAAAGATCAATTTTGCCCATCTGTGCATTTTTTACATTGGCGTCCCGTCGCCTGGAGTAAACAATCACTTCTGCGTTGGCAGAGATACTTGGAGCTAGCAGGAATTCAAGAGACTGGCTTTTTTGTAAGTCAACCTCCACCTGTTTGGTACGGTATCCTACGTGCGAACATGATATGGAATAATTTCCGGAGGGAAGTGTAATAGAATAAAAACCGTAGACATTACTGTTCACTCCCTTTCCTATGCCGTTTACCGTTATAGTGCCGCCGATCAGCGTTTCACCGGATAAGGAGTCCTTTGCATAACCGCTGAGGGTAAATTTTTTCTGCGCGGATGACGCAACGGAAATGATTAAAACGTAAAAAAAAAGAAAGATTTTCAAACGAAGTATTTAGAATTATTGAAATGGATTTTTGCCACAGATTAGGAGATTTAAGATCTTTACTAATCCGCGAATCTGCGGCAATAAAATCACCGACCGGAAAAATCAAGCGAGTCGGTCACCTCTCCGCATGCCAGCATGGCCGCCTTGTACTTGGGATGTTTTTTACCGAGATAGGGATTAATAACGGCCCTGCTGTTACTTAACCAATATGCCCCTTCCGAATCATTGAAAGCCATAGGGCAATGCTGGTGATAGATGATCTGCCTGTCGAAGTTAACCGTACGCACAAGGTCATACATGGCATCGGAAATCATCTGAAATTCCTTCTTTTTTTTCCCGAAATCCGTTTCCCCGACCAATCCCAGTGCAGATCCTGAAATAGTACCGCTGTAATTTTTGGCCGTTTCAGCCCCTACGGAGTCTGCAAGCTCCGGCAAGGGAAGATTTTCAGCCTGGTAAGCAAGCTCCTTTGCTGCGGCATTGGCACGTAGCGTGTCATACTCCACCAGCGCATCTTTCAAAAAAAAATACGACATCAACATTTTTTCAAAAGACTGATTGAACGTGTCTGAATGATTGCTTATCCTTTGGGTTTTACTGACGGTGCCTGGCTCTTCGACTTTGACATCAGGCCCATTACAGGCGACTATGTTTATGGCAGTAAAGAATATCAAAATGATGTTTTTCATGGGCAGTTAATTTGAAACGCCGTTCATTTGAAAAGCTAAATGATGGTTAACAAAAAAATTTCCGCAAAGTTAAAGTATAATTGTAATCAGGCCGGTTTATGGTATTTTTGCCTCCTTAAATCACTGTTTTACTTACAACCATGTTAATTGGATTACAAAATGTTACGTTTGAGTTTGGGGCAAGGGTTATCGTTAGAGATGCTACCTGGCATATCCAACCCAATGAACGGATCGGTTTGATCGGATATAACGGCACAGGAAAATCTACCTTATTAAAATTATTCGTAGGAGAATACCAACCTTCAGAAGGTTCTGTGGAAAAAGGCAGGGAGACAACGATTGGCTATCTTCACCAGGACCTGTTGAGTTTCGATTCAGGAGATTCCATACTTAAGGTGGCTATGGGCGCATTTGAAAAAGTGCTGCAACTGGAAAAGGAGATAGAAACGCTGGGCAAAGCCCTCGAAAGGGCTACAGGCGGGTCTGTGGTTGGGGAAAATACGAACCACGGGCAGCACCTTACCCCAGCACAGCAAGATGCCTTGTTGCATGAATATAGCGATAAACTGCATGAGCTGGAAACACTGGATGGCTATACCATTCATCATAAAACGGAAGAAGTGCTACAGGGACTGGGATTTGCCAATGCAGACCTGCTGCGCCCTTTCCGTGAATTCAGCGGAGGTTGGCGGATGCGTGTGTTGCTGGCAAAAATGATCCTTCAACAGCCAGATCTCCTGCTGCTTGACGAACCGACCAACCACCTCGACCTTCCCTCTATCGAGTGGCTGGAAAAATACCTGCAGCATTTTAAGGGTTCGGTGGTCATCGTGTCACACGACAAATTCTTTTTAAACAGGATGGTTACCAAGATCGTCGAACTCTATCAGAAAGAACTGCACTTTTACATTGGCAACTACGCCTTTTACGAAGCAGAAAAACAACAGCGGGTAGAACTGCAACAACGGGCATTTGAGAACCAGCAGGACTATATCCGCCAGCAGGAACGATTTATCGAACGTTTCAAAGCCAAAGCGAGCAAAGCGGCCGCAGCACAAAGTGTCATGAAACGGCTTGATCGCCTGGATCGCATCGAAGACGTGGAAATTGAACGGCCCAACATCCGGATCAACTTCCAGGTAGATAAAACACCCGGCCGTGTATTGGTGACCCTTAAAGACGTTAGTAAAGATTTCGGCAACATAAAGATCGTAGAGCTTGCGTCTGCTGAAATAGATCGCGGCGACAAGATAGCCCTGATAGGGGCCAACGGAAAAGGAAAATCCACCCTCCTCCGCATCATTGCCGGTACCGAAGCATTTGAAGGTGATCGCAAATGGGGACATAATGTAGATGAAAGCTTTTATGCGCAGCACCAGCTGGAAGCGCTGAATCTCAACAATACGGTACTGGATGAAGTTAAATTATGCGGCAGCCAGAAAACCGAGATGGAACTGAGAACCTTATTAGGCTGTTTTTTATTCAGCGGTGACGACGTGGAGAAAAAGGTTAAAGTATTAAGCGGCGGAGAAAAGGCAAGGGTTGCCCTGGCCAAAACCATAATCAGTAAAGCAAACTTCTTGATTTTAGATGAGCCCACCAATCACCTCGACATCCATTCATGCGAGCTGCTGGTAGATGCATTAAATAAATATGAAGGCAGCATAATATTGGTAAGTCACGATCGTTATTTTATTTCAAAAACGGCCAATAAGATCTGGGAAATTGACAATCACCTGATCAGGGAATTTAAAGGGACTTATGCCGAATGGGTAGACTGGAAAGAAAGAATGACCGATGGCCGTATTGCTATGGCTGGAAAAAACGATGACAAAATCAAGAAGCCAAACAAAAACATTGTCATCGACCAGCCCCTGGCGGCTAATACGCCTAAGCATGCAATCAACAAAGAAGTAAAGAAAGAATTGCAGAAACAACAGCGCCTCTTCCAGCAGGTGGAAGAACAACTGGCAAAACTCAGTGACCGTAAAAAGGACCTGGAAGCTTCACTCACTCTGCCGGACATTTATTCAGACAAAAACAAATTCTCACAGGCTGAAACAGCGTTAAAAAATAACCAGGAAGAATGGAAAAAGCTGAATGTGCAATATGAAGAATTGTTTGAAAAGATCGTAGAACTGGAGGGAAATATGAATTCTTAGGGTGTCCAGGTTTGGGTTTAAGGTTTACTGATTTTAGATCTTCCTTTGTTGGTGTTTCAATATGCCCTAAAAGAATTTCGTCCTAAAGCAACCTTAAACCTTGAACTTTAAACTTTCAACCGAACCAGACAACAAGTATACGATTTCGATGTTATTGGTTAGACCTTATCTAAGCATGATCCTACGTTTCTGCATATTAATCCTTGCCTTCTTTCTACATATAAATAGTTTTGCCCAAAACTTATCCCGGCCTAAAATCGGGCTCACACTGAGTGGAGGCGGCGCAAAAGGATTAGCGCACATTGGCATTCTCAAAGCCATTGACTCGGCAGGGTTGAAAATCGATTATATTACCGGAACCAGCATGGGAAGTATTATTGGAGGACTTTATGCCATCGGCTATTCTGCGGATTCCATCGAAAAGATGGCTCAAGCTACTGACTGGGACCTGCTACTGAGCAACCAGTCATCCCTGCGCAGTATGATCATGGAAGAAAAGGATGAGTATGGTAAATATGCTATTGAACTTCCCTGGATGAATTATACATTCAGGCTGCCAAGCGGGGTTTTAGAAAGCCAGGAACTTTGGCTCAGGCTGGCGGAATTATTCGCTCCAGTAGCCAATGTAAAAGATTTTTCACAATTCAGCATTCCCTTCAAATGTATAGGTACTGACATTTCAAACGGTGAAGCGGTGGTTATGAGTAAAGGGGAAGTGGTTACCGCGATACGTTCGAGTATGGCCATTCCTTCCGTATTTACTGCCATTGAGTACAACGGCAGTAAGCTGGTTGACGGCGGAGTTGTAAGAAATTTTCCGGTAAGGGATGTAAAAGAAATGGGGGCTGATTTCATCATAGGAAGCAATGTCGCCGCCGACCTTTTTCCATCAGGCAAACTATTGAATGGCTTTCAGATCTTACTACAGGTGGCCTTTTTCAGGGAAGCGGAAGACCGTAAGAATGAGGTGCCGCTTTGTAATATCTATGTACCTATTCCCATGGAAAAATTTACTATGGCCAGCTTTAGCCAGGCAAATGAACTGATACAGATTGGCCTGGAGGAAGGAAGAAAGTTGTACCCCCATTTAAAAAAAGTAAGCGATTCGCTGGATGCCATCTATGGCAAACGGGAACTGGTAAAAAACAGGCTGCCCAAACCAAACACCGCAAAGATCTCGTCTTATGACATTACCGGACTGGAACATACTACTGCGGATTTTTTCGTCCATACCATCGACCTGACAACTAATAAATACTACAGCGCCCTGGAGTTGTCAGGGATGGTACGCAAAGCATTTGGAACCCGCTATTACAGCCGAATTAATTACTCGCTGGTTCCGCAGGCTGACGGCAGTACAAAAATCGTTTTTGATGTAACCGAAAATCCGCTTACGTTTTCCAAACTTGGTCTTCATTATAATGAATTTAGCGGCATCAGCATCGTTGCCAACCTCACGAGCAGAAATTTTATTTTGCCTAATTCCAGAGATTTGGTTACCGTCAACATTGGGGAAAATTTCCGCCTTCGGGGTGAACACTTACAATATATCGGGAGGTTGAAAAATTTCGCTTTGATCCTGGGAACCCAATTTGAACAATTTGAAATTCCTACGTATAATGACCTGAAGCAGGATGGTGCTTACAAAACGAAATATTTTAACGTAGATGGGCGCTTTCAATTTTCTACCCGCAGGCATCTGACCGTCGGGTTTGGAACCCGCTTTGAATGGATCAAATTCAAACCTTCCATTACATCCCGCCTCGAGCTTAACGGAAAAAATAATTTTAGTACCAGTTATGTCTTTCTTAACCATAATTCGCTAGACAGGAGCGTTTACCCGAAAAAGGGAGTAAGACTAAAGGCAGAAGCAGACCTGGTATTTCAACAGTACCCTAACATCGTATTTTCACTTAACGGGCAACCTCTTCATAACGGCGATTCGGCTGGAATACGTTATGGCCGCTACAATCGTACTATGCTGAACCTGGAAAGTTTTACTCCTCTCAGCAACAGGACCGTGCTCATGCTTCAACTGCAGTCGGGAATCAATTTCAAATACAAGCAACGTATAATGAATGAGTTTTCCATCGGCGGACTTACCCCGCTTTTCCGTAACCAGGTTACCTTTGCCGGACTGGATGAGGGAACTTTTTATTCTACAAGCGTAGCCGCTTTCCAGGCAGGCTTAAGATACCAGCTATTTAACAATACGTACCTTATCGGTAGAGCTAATGCGCTGTTTAATAATTTAAACGGCAAAAGCGCCTTTTATACAAATCCTGATTTTCTATCCGGGTATTCGTTAACCTTTGCCTACAATTTTGCACTCGGCCCGCTGGAATTAAGCGCCATGTACCTGGATCAATCCAAAAAGGTCAGAACTTATATAAATATTGGAATACCGTTTTAAGTGGTGAGTTTAATGGCTCCGATGCGGGCGCAAAAATGAGGCTGGGTTTTGTGCTAGGAGTTCTCGTGGCAGAATGTTCTCGCCAGCATTTGGGTCTTTACATTATATTATTTTCATTTGTTGGACAATATCAAAAGATATACCTCCCCTTTCAGCTAGATCAATGAACTGGCTATCTAACAATCTTGGTTTTTGTCTTGCATATTGTTTATATCCTACTGATTTAAAGGTTATTTCGCCATTAGTCGTTTCAATAGTCCAATTATATTCGATTTGCTCTGCAATGTAATCAGCATTTTTTGGTTGAGTAGCATTGTCTCTGTATATACTCTCTACAGTCACATCTAACGTTAACGAATTCATGTTTAAATCATAAACGTTTCGGAAAACCAATGTGGATGGAACTATTAGAAATTTAAAATTGTTTTCATTCTCTTCAGGATCTATCCATTTTAAAATGTAATCAATATCAAAAATTATTTCACCGTTTTCAATACCAAATGCCATAGCGTACATTTTATTATCATGCCACCCCATTTGCTCAAAATCATCGTCTGTCCAAACGGATTTTTCCAGATTAATTGTCTTCATTATGTTATCTATTTACTGGCTTATTTTTACTTAAATCTGTTTTTGGTATTTCATTAGGATTAGCTGGTCTTGCTCCTTTTGTTCCCTTTTCGTGAACATGGGGAGTTGGAACGCCATTATCAGTTTTTCCTTTCGTATCTACTCTCTTTACTTCATCAAAACCCGATCGGTTGTGATCATTTCTTTTATAAGTAGCAGAACCTCTTTCATTACTTACCGTATGGTCGCCTGTTGCATTCGAATCAGGCTTACGATTGTTTCTACCTCGTCCTTCTCCAGAGCCTTGCACATTCACCCGTCCATTTTGGGAAACTAGATTACCTATACCGTTTTTAGTTACATAAACGCCATGTACTGTCATTCCTACTCCTACTGCTGCTGTAGTTGCTGTAACCTCAATGGCTAATCCACCGCTGGCAACTGTAGCGGTTGCAGATCCTGCCACCATAGAACTGCCTGAACTCGACTCGCTTATTCCACCAAGTATACTGCCAACATCCGCAACATCTAGTCCAGTATTCCAACCTTGTGCAATTTGAGGATCACTTATGGTAGTTGAAACGGAGCCTCGAATGTTACTGCCAAGTGCATTGTCTATAACTCCAACTACCACTGTTGCAGCACCGCCTACTAATTTTCTCAGAAATCCATCCCCTGGTCCGCCCGGCTCATCACCTAAAGGATCACTATATCTTATTGGATTATCATAATTGGAAGCATACGGACTCCAGCCCTCCATGTTCTCCGTCTTTGGGTCTATCTGCCACCATCTTCCAGTTTGCGGGTCTAGTTCCCGGAAGTTGGCATCATAAACACCTAAATCCAAATCATTTTCAAATTCAATCCCATTATACTTCTTCCTATTCTCCACCCCACCCGCCGCCTTACTACTTATCCCCTCCATCGTCCGAAAGGATAGTAATGCGTTTCTTCAAGCAGCGGGCCCCTCACATGGGTGACCTGCAGATTGTCAAAGAGCACCTTGAGCTCACTTTCATTGCTCACATAAATATACAAATATCCGTTCTTAGTTATTTTTACCGGGCTGCCGGTAAACCTGTCGTGGTTCCGGTAGCCCGTGTTGTCATAATCGTTGACCCTCTCAAAGCCGCCGTCAACATAGTTCAGCTGCCCGTCAAAATGGATATAGTTCAGGTATGCCCTGGGAACAGCTGCCGGTGTCGACCGACGGGGATCATGGATAAAAGCGTTCAGGGGACCTGCCACCGCACTGCCAGCCAGTATGTCCGCACCAGGGCCTCCCTTGACGGCTGCCCCTGCTGAACTTAAGAACCCGCTCAGCAGCTCCCCCAGGACCACCGCCCCGGTACTTCCCGCACCGGCCTGTTCCACCGGCGGCATGTACACAGACTCAGCCCTGATCATCACCTCATCGCCGGCCATCACCTTTAGCACCATGCCCAGGCCTGTCTTCTCTCCCGCAGCGTTCACAACCCGGTAGGCACGGTCCTGCAGACCGGGATGACGCTCCTTGACATCGGCAGCAAGATCTTCTACCTGACCCTCTTTGATATCATACACCTGTTGCTCCCGGGCCAGGTTCGCCTTTTCCAGACCAGCAGCCGGATAACAGTCCACTGCTTTTTGCTCCGTCAGCACCATCCTTATGTTGCCCAGGTGGTCCCTGATAAAATAGTCATACTCCAACCTGGCCCCTTGTGTGCTGCAGGAACCCCCGCCAGCCTTCTCAAAGCGTATCCTGCCTTCTTCATGGCTGATGAACTGCAGCTCATCATCCTGGTAGACCATCGCTCCCAGGTAAAGGGTCGTGGTTGTCTTCTGCGGGGTGACGGTCCTGTCCAGGGTTTCTTTGCTTAGCTTGTTGCCCAGGGCGTCATAGGTGTAGGTGATCCTTCCTTTTTCCCTTAGGACATCCTGCTGCAAGATGGTTATCTGCCCGGGCAGGTTCAGGTGGTTGTAGCTGATACGGCTGATCGCTTTGTTGCGGTCACCGGTAAGGTTGCCGTTATCATCATAGCTGTAGTCATCACTGCCATCATGGTTCCCATCCCTGAAGTCGCTGCCGCCACTGCCCAGCGCTGAGCCATCCTTGACCTCCCGGAGTTTATTGCTCAAGCCACCGAGCAGGTAACTATACTCCAGCTTGTCCAGCTCTGCTCCTGGGTTTGCTGCCCTCCACCCCTGCTGGCTCATCGCTTTGATATTGCCATTGGCGTCATAAGCCGTCGTGGGATCTATCCCGTCGCCCATCCTCATGCTGAAGTTCATGGTGGCACTGCCCCAGCTGCCATTAGCTTCCCTTTGCTGGTAGTCCCCTTTGAGCAGGCGGTTGGCCTCATCATAGGCAAAATCATATTGCCTCTTCACCCCGTCACCCCTGCTCTGCCAGACCGCCCGGCTGATGTTGC
Organism: Chitinophagaceae bacterium; assembly: GCA_037718865.1. GTDB lineage: Bacteria > Bacteroidota > Bacteroidia > Chitinophagales > Chitinophagaceae > JADCRZ01. The sequence goes on from JBBJMP010000007.1 coordinate 139,037, forward strand.
CATTGAACTGCGGTTTGCCAGGGCCGCCGCCGGCTCCCGCGATCCCTTTGTCATAGCCCAGCTCCATCCCAAACCAGTGATGACTACTACTACCCTCCCTGAGGGAATGGCTGTTGACACCCCGCAGCCAGCCGCGGATGTTGTAGCCATAACTTAGTTTCTCCAGGCCATCATCGCTATGGGAAGAATGGCCCAGGGTCTTATCGCTGAGGCGCCCCAGGGCGTCATAGCCGTTTCTGACGATGACCTGTCGGGGTTTGGTAACCGTCTCTCCCCCACGGGTGCTGATCACCGTCTTTGACAGGGTCGCTACCCTCCACAGCTCATCATAGGCCGTCTCGGTGATCACCGTATGCTCCTGGGGGTCAGTACCCCCTTTTTGTCCAACGGCGATCTGAAGCAGCACCATGCCGCTATGGCTGTACTGGGTGGTGGTCACGTCCACACCACCGGAAAGGTTAGTGCTCCCAGCCTGTATCACCCTCCCCTTATCATCATAGTAAGTGATGCTGTACAGATAATCATCCCTTCCCAGCACCTTTGTCCTTGTGCCGGTGACCAGGCCCCGAACCGAGCCGCTTTGTACCACACCTTCAGCATAAGGAAAGCTGGTGGGGGATGACGGCAGTAAATACCCCTCATGGCTGGTTGCTCTCCAGCTCCCAAAAGGGGTCGGGTACTTACCCAGCCACTCATAACCATCATAAAAACTGCGGCTCAGCTCCACGGTGGTGTAGCTGCCCGGGTAGGGATAGGATGAGCTGGCCCTGGCATGCTGCAGGTGATAGGCATGATCCTCAAAGTGCACAGGGTCGCTCAGCAGTCCTGTAGCCAGGGGCCGGTTAAGATCATCATAGTGCGTGTACAGCCACTGGTGATCCTTTCTCAGGTTAGCGTCCTGGGTCATCACCAGCCGGTCCCGGGAGTCATGGACCATCCTTATCTGCCCTGCGCCGGGAACCTTTTTGGTGATCATGAGCCTGCGGGAGTCGTAGCTGTACTGAAAACACTGCTCCTCAAGCAGCAGCGTGGACAGCTGCCAGTTCACGGCCGGCCTGGCCAGCTCCTCCACTGCCCGCGGCTGGATCACCAGACGCAGCAGTCCCAGCTCATCATAGACGTAATAGGTGCAAAGCCACCCCTCATGGCCCGGGGAAGGGTGCCCGGAGAGCTGCACCTTCTTGAGTACCATCTTTCCTTCCTGGTCCTTATACTCGACCACCTTTTTGCGGTCTTCATCCAGGGTGAGGGTTTCGGATAACTGTCCGGGGGCATAATCGCCCTGGGCGTAGATGCTGTTCCCTGCTACCTTCCAGGACTTCACCTGGTCGGAGCCCTCCTGGACAAGATATGACATCTCCACCCCATGGCGGTCGGCCGCCAGGGCTTCGGGCTCAGAGCCGGCCCAGCTGTTGCCGGCAGCATAGGTGCTCAGGACCCGGTTCAGGGGTGAGGCTTCGTAAGTGGTCCTGCCGTAATAATACCTCTCGCCCTGGTCGTGTAGCTGGCGGTCGTAAAACGCCGCCTGCTCCCAGAAAGGATCCGTTTTGAAACCGCCCTGGTCGCTGCCGGAGGCAAAGGGCAGGTAGTGGTAGGTCTGCCTGCCCATCGGGTCATGGACCACCGCTGTCACCAGGTCGGTGGCAGCACCGCTGCCGGCCCTGGAGGCCTGTCTTAACACCGTCTGCAGCGGCCTTCCCAGCCCGTCGACATAAGTGGTCGACTGGCGAAGGGCGCCAACAGGCAGGGAGCCCACCAACACCGGATCCTGCAGCGGGGCCAGCACCTCAAAACTCCTGACATAACCGGGCTTTAAATCATACCTCCCCGGGGAGCGACCTGAGAATAGCTCACCAGGGCAGCCAGAAGGGCCCCAGACAAAAAGGGTAGCCTTAGAAGATCTTTCGTGGTCATCGTTGACAATGAATTAATGATTTAAAAACGCCCTTGTTCCGCACCTACGGAGCGGTGTTAATAAGGGGACCTTTCTTGCTACCGACCTTTAACCTCTGACGAGGTTAGGGGCTTTCTTGCTACCCAGAACCTCTGGCGCGAGTATGCCGCCTGGCCCTGTGCGGTTGGGTACTCGTGCCTCTTGCCCATCGGACTGATCATGCTGTGTGCGCGGCACGAGAACGCCAGCCACACACGCTGCGCTGAACTCCGCCCGCCAACTTGAAAGTAATACCGCTAATTTCAAACACTAAATCAAAATAACACCAGTGCTTTCACCCTAAAAAAAGGGTGAAATAACGGTAAGAAAAAAAAAGTTCACAGTAGCGTGGATTATTGCAAAATGACACCCCTGATTCTATCAATTTATGGAGAAGATTTCTATTGCTTAATCATCTTACATCAAAAAAATCTGTATTTAAATCGAACTTGAATTAGAAAGTTATGACACCTGAATAGCTCACATTCTTTTGGCATTTACTTGCCATGCAAATTTATTTTATTACATTTCAGGCGCCCTCCTGTAAAAAAAAAGTTGATTGCCACCGCCTAGTTAGGCCGAACCTTATCCCTGCACAAATCAAAACCGGCTCCAGCATTTTAGAAATGCAATCCTATTCTCTGCAATAATAATTATCAAACGCAGTTAATCAATTACTATGCGAACCCTGATTCTATTCTTATTATCAAGCTGCTTTGGACGATCTCACGCAAACAATTATTATTTTTCATCAACTTCAGGAAATGATACCCGCTCTATGGCAGAGGCGCAGAAGCCCACCACACCCTGGAAAACCCTTGAAAAGTTAAATGCTGTTTTTAGCAATCTTAACCCTGGAGATACCATTTCCTTAAAAAGAGACGACGTTTTTGATGGAACAATTTCCATCTCTAAATCGGGGAGCGTAAACCTGCCCATTGTTATTACAACTTATGGCACAGGCGCTAAGCCAGTGATCAATGGATTAACAACACTAACAAACTGGGCTTCTACACGTAATGGCATCTGGGAGGCGAATTGTTCTTCAAACGTCATGGTAAACACGGTACTTGTAAACCGCGAAGCAAAACCCATCGGTCGATATCCCAACAGCAATGCAGCTAATAAGGGATACCTGGTACCACAAAGTTATAACGGCAACGACAAGGTCATAGATAACCTACTCTTATCTGCTCCTGACTGGACTGGCGGCGACGTGGTCATACGGAAAGCCCGTTGGGTGATAGACAGGAACCTGATTACGCAACATTCAGGGAATACACTTCATTACATTTCCGAATCTTTTAATCAGCCGGCGGCCAAATTCGGGAGTTTTCTTCAGAACCACCCCAACGCACTTGATATAAACGGCGAATGGTATTATAAGATACAGGATAAAAAGCTGGGTATATATTTTTCTTCAGGCAACCCATCTTCAGCCCTTATCCAGGCAAGCACAACAAATGCGCTGGTTACCTTAACCAGTCAAAACAATATTGTATTTGACAACCTGGGTTTCCAGGGAGCAAACATGTATGCATTCGACATAAAGTATGCACAAAATATTCGTATAAGCCGGTGTGATATACTATTTTCAGGTGTTAATGCAATAAATGCGCAGAATACAAGTGATCTTATCGTGGAGTATTCAGCGATCGACTATACCAATAATATTGCCCTGAACCTGGACAACTGTTCAAACGCTACCATCAGAAATAATAAAATAAAGAACACCGGAATGGTTGCGGGTATGGGGAAAGGGGATAGTGGTTCATATGAAGCCATCCTGGTTTCTGGCAACAATCATTTGATCGAGCAGAATGAGATCATCAACACCGGATACATTCCTGTAACCTTCAGAGGAAGCCTGAATATTATCCGGAATAATTTTATTGATAATTTTACGCTGGTTAAAGACGATGGAGGAGGGATTTATTCCTGGAATAATATAGCAAACGCCCCACCTAATTACGGTTCGAAGATAACCGGCAATATTATCCTGAACGGGAAAGGTGCAGGTGAAGGGACGGATTCGCCCGAATACCTGGCCTCCAACGGTATTTATATGGATGATAATACATCTGGTGTTGAGATAACCGGAAACACAGTAAGTGATTGCAGCCTATATGGCATATATCTGCATAATGCCTTCGATCTGCTGATAGAAAATAATACCCTGTTTAATAATAAGAGCCAGATACGAATGGCCCGCGATGAGTTCGCTCCAAACAGCCCGGTAAGGAACATCCGTTTGCTGAATAACATACTTTTCTCTAAAAAATCTATCCAACCGGTTGCAGAATTTCAAACGTCGTATAACGATATCGGGGATTTTGGCACCTTTGACAACAATGCCTACGTCCGTCCTACCGATGATAATCAGGTTGTAAATACGTTTAACTGGAACAATGGAAATTCCACTTTTAAAACATATAACCTGGAGAGTTGGAAGACGGCATTTAAAAAAGACAATGCCTCTAAAAAATCGCCATTTGAACTGGCTTCAGCGGAATCGATCCGTTTTGAATTTAATGCTACCGCATCGTTGAAATCATTTTCTCTCAATGAAACATACGTTGATGTTCATAACAAATCGTATATCGGAAATGTAGATCTCCGTCCGTTTACTTCTTTAGTTTTGTTAAAGCAATCTGCAGCAATCAAAGTTTCCATACCTCCACCGTTTGAAGGATGTTCGGGCACAGGAAGTATTGTTCGCGAACAATGGAATGACATCGGAGGTAATGATGTACAAAACATTCCCCTGAACAATCCACCTGGTAGTACTGACCTGCTCACCAGGTTAGAGATAGCTGGTTTAGGAAATAACTATGGGGCGCGGATCCGCGGTTATATATGCCCTCCTGCCACGGGTAACTTTATTTTTATGATTTCCGGGGATGATGCGTTGGAACTGTGGTTAAGCACTGATGACCAACCGGTAAATAAAAGGAAGATTGCCAGCTTGTTGAGCTATACAAATTTTCACGAATGGAATAAATTTGCGTCACAGCAATCTGCACCGGTGAACCTGAAGGCAGGACAACGCTATTATATAGAAGTCTTACACAAACAGGGCGGAGGCGGAGATCACGTAAGTGTAGCCTGGCAGTTACCAAACGGAGTAACGGAAATTCCGATACTGGGTAACCGCCTTTTTCCCTATACGGCAAGCGGTGTTTCTAAAAACGACCAGACAATCAATTTCGGACCAATACCGTCCAGGACCCTGGGCGATCCACCTTTCATCATTAGTGCAACTGCCTCTTCGGGACTTCCGGTAAGTTTCCGGATCGTTTCCGGTCCGGCCAGTCTTTCCGGTAGTACAATTACCGTCAATGGCCAAGGAACAGTAGTGGTGGAGGCATCGCAACAAGGAGATAATCGATTCAATGCAGCCATTCCGGTTACCCAAAGCCTTGCGGTTGCTGCTGTAACCACGCCTCCTCCTTCGGGTTGTTCTACTGGTAGCATCCTGCGTGAGCAGTGGGATAATGTTCCAGGCAATGATGTGCCGAATATTCCCCTGAACAGCACGCCCAGCAGCACAAGCCAGCTAACCACGTTAGAAACCAATAATATCGGCGACCTGTATGGAGCCCGCATTCGTGGTTATGTCTGCCCACCTGTCACTGGTAACTATATCTTTATGATCGCGGGTGATGATGCAGTAGAACTATGGTTAAGTTCGAATGATAATCCTGCAAATAAAACAAGGATTGCAAGCTTATTAAGCTGGACAAATTTCCGTGAATGGAATAAACATGCTTCGCAGCGGTCGGCCCCGGTATCCCTGCAGTCCGGGCAACGATATTACATAGAGGTATTACACAAAGAGGGTGCAGGCGGCGATCATGTGACCGTTGCCTGGGAGTTGCCAAACGGTGTGCAGGAGATTCCCATTCAGGGCAGCCGCTTGTCACCTTATGTGCCGGCAAGTAGTAACAAAATATCAAGTACTCAGCTGAAAGCTGCCCCTCCAGGTAACAATCCCGAATTCACCATTACGCCCAACCCCTTTAAAACATCGGCAAGCATACTGGTCAATCCTTCAGCGTCCGGTGATGCCAGACTGGAGGTTTATGATCTCCATGGAAGGCTTGTGCAACGGTTATTTAAGGGAACGCTGCATTCCGGGGTGATCAGGCGATTTATATTGAAGGAAGAGGGGTTATCGGACGGGGTTTATATCATCCGTTTCCTGACAACGGTGGGAATGGTCAGCCGTAAAGTTATTTTGGCGAGGTAGTTTAAGGGACGGTTGCTGGATAGAAAAATAGCCTAAATTCGCACCGGAAAATTAGCCGGTCCGGTAGCTCAGTTGGATAGAGCAGCTGCCTTCTAAGCAGCAGGTCATTGGTTCGAATCCAATCCGGATCACCTTGACTACTGATAATCAGTAAATTATAAGAGTTGGGGTAAGTTTTGGGGTAACCTTGTTTAAAAAGGTAAAACTCTGATAGTGCTCCCCACCTTGCAGGTAAGGACTTTCATTACATTTACAAAAGTTTGGCACGGGGCCGGCCTCTTTCTGGCGAACTGAACCTGTTAGTGCTTAACCCTGGAGCTTCTTTGTAAACGTGTAAACGTATTTTACCTAGCTCTATACTTCAGAATCATTAGTTTATAACCGCTGCGTTTTGTTCAAATCTGTATTTTTGCCTTCAGGTAGTTAATGAATGCAGAACAAGAAACAAGCATAAACTTTGCATCCTCGAATCCTACAAGGGAACTACTTTCAAGTAATGCATGCCTAATGCCACCTGCATCACTTGTATAGCCATAAATTTTTGTAAACGCTCCCTTTAAGGCTTCATGTAAGGAATGCTTCTTTTCAATTTCGGCTAATGCTTTGCCAAGGGTTGCAGAATCATCTTTTGTTATAATTTTACATAATGCTTCAACAGCGGATATTGATTCCTTGATACAGATTCGATACTCAGAAGTTTTTCTGTCGGCAAGTATAGTTAAAGCTGTATTTAGATGTTCATTCACCGATTTCCAAATGGATGTATCAGAAACAGCTTCTTCTATGGCTTGAAGTTCCTGTTCAGAAGTAATTTGAATAATTTTTGAACTAATAATTCTATAACCTGAAAGTTCTCTTTCTAATACAAGGTTGCAAGCAGCCGCGAATTCAAGATTTACTTTTTCATCAATAAGGGATACGTATTCAATAAAGTCATACACTTCAAACCAGTCAACATCATAAAACCAATTTCTAACATAGCGTATAAAATCTTTCTGATTTACTGCTTCGAAATTTCCCTGAGAATTAACATACCTTGGCATTTCATCAATGGGCTGTTTATAAAATTCTGTCCACAAATCTATATATATATTAGCCTCCCAAGCCGAATATTTAATCTTAAAAAAAAAACTTTGTAAAAAGACATTCCATAATCCATTCATAAGATCTTCATCAATTGATTCTACTTGCAATATTGTTCTAATGGATTTTTTACCTATTCTTTGAGAAAACCTCATAATCTGCAATTAATTTTAACGTAAGCATTCCCTACAAGGTCAAATATACGCCTACTTCTATGTCCAACCTCATTGTTAGCAGTTGTGTTCCCTGATCACCCTTTAGCTTTTATGTCTGATGCTTCTTAACAATCCCGTCCCGTTATCATTTTTTCTAACTAACGACTGCACATCAGGATCATATCTGCTGAGCATTACACATTCATAGTGCTCAATTCTGCCTTCTCCATAAAATTCCATGCCTTTGCTTTAAAACCTCCCAGGCTGAATCCACATCATTGGTTTCCAGTTTTCTGATGCCCTTGTGTACGTGTGAACGGATAAATCCTTTAAGGTGATGGTGATCCGGTAGTAGTATGGCATGGGCAAAATGTGTATTGTAAATATCCTAATAATATTAGCATATCATTACTAATGATTTTAGATACCCTTCCTGCCACGATCTCCGATTTTGCGTACTTTCCACCATCGGTGGAGAACATGCAAGGATGGGGCTTTAAATCGACTCTGTGGGTAGTGTTCCCTGATCAGGTAATAAAATATTTGATTCAGGATATTACATTAGTTAGCACTATTTTCTTACCCCCTCTTTTTGCTCTACCTCCCATTTCTTGATTTCTGCCTCCGTTTCTGGATCCTCAATGAAATTCCCATCATCATCAAAATAATTTTCCTCCCAGGGTTCAAGGAGAAAGGTGGTATCCATTTCTTCCTCTTCTTCTTCGGAGGGATATTCAAAAAAGGGACAACAGTATTTAAGGATAATATAAATTTACCCGGTTTACGCTTGAGTTCTTTTATCTCCCATTCCAGCTTTTCCTTTTCAAGCTCCTTAATATCTTTCGGATTTACAGTATTTGCCATCTGATGGTATCTTTAAGGTTGCGTCCTTTTATTCCAAATTTTTTCCATAACAATTTTTGTCTTAGGACTTTTATAATATGCTTTAATTCTTTTTAAATCTTTAGAACCAATTTCACCGCTAAGATACTCACCTGTTTCAATGGAGAATTTTGCATCAATTTTAAAGTCATTTGACCTAACATGAAAGTGAGGCGGATTATGATCATTAGAGTGAATTACAACTTCCAAATGGTCAATTTTTTTAACTTGCTCTTTCTTAACTAAGGTAGGTTCCACCAAAAGTTCTTCAATTACCGAATCCTCATAACTCATATAGATATGAAGCACATCAGTCAATATTTTTTCAAGAATATTTTGCGACATAGTTAATTAATAGTTAGCAAAATAATAGACTATCCGATTATGATCTAACATACCAGCACTTCCTTGCTTAAACTGCTTATCGTCTGAATCAGCCTGAAAACCGTTGGCACATGCAAATCATGCCCATTCTTCCTAAATGTGGGGAATCTTACACTGGTTAAGCTGGTGAGTGTTGACAGGCCTATTGTTATATTTATAGATTGCTTCAGCCTATCTAACAGAAATTCTTCCAATTGCCGTTCCCGGTCAAACATCTTCAGCAGGTAGACTAAAGAGAACCCATAGTGTTTGTTAAAGCAATAAAGCAAACACCAATTACTCATTTGCAAAAATAGCGTGTTGTAGTTTGTCAACCACAAATTCCAACCCCTTTTCAGCATTAACTCCGACTCTATCACTAAGTGTCGGAGAATAACTATAGACATCGTTTGCATTTACATTATACCATACCGGTAAAACAACTTTTTTAGTTTCAACAATCTCTCTTGTAAATATTGTATTAAATTCAGTTTTAGTCCAACCTTCATTCTTAATAAAGTTCGGTGATAAAACAAGAATACACTTCTTACATTGCAATAAACCCTTTTCAATTGACTCCCTCAGTGGATCTCCTACCTTTAATGTAAACTCACTAAACCAAACAGTGCACATTCTCTTTTCAAGCCCAATTGCAATGTCTCTCGCAAAATCTATATCTCTTGTATCATGTGAAACAAATGCTAAAGGCTTTTGTTTTTCATTTCGCTCTGTTGCCAGTCCTAAATCAAAGCATTGAGTAATGAATCCCATATTCCGAAAATCGCTTTGGACGTTTGAAAATCTTTTACGATCTATAACATCATTATAGTAAAAAATGACTCTGCCAGTAAATTTAAGATCGTCACGTAAAGAAAGCCAGTTATCTTTTACAGACACATTTCCAAACATATCTTGAACGCTAAAATCAGTTTCATTTTGAAGAAATTTCTCAATGTTACTCAAGATTTGATTGAATATAATTATAGGATCAGCAACAGAATCAAAATAGAATGAGCAAAATTTTGAATTAGTTGAAAAATCCGCTATTAATTTTAGAAGGAAGGTTACTGTTTGGCCTTTATTAAAACTCATGATACACTTTCTTGTAAAACTTATTGTTATTGGGAAGTCCTTATAAAAATACTCTCGTAGGGTTGCCATAAATATGTATGTAATTTCCAAAAGTTATAGCTACTTATTTTTAAAACTTTACAGACTTCATTAAATTGTTTATTACGGCAATACAGCTAGCGATGTAGCGCCCTACAGCTAATTTAATGAATTTATTGCATCAATGAATTACTCACTTAGCGTGTAGCCCGCTGCATTTGAGAAATATTAAGCCGCTTTGTTTATCTCTCTGATTATTTCCGGAACTATCTGGTGAGTTAATCTCAAATTGTTTTTCGGCAGCTTTTCTAAACGCTATATCACGTTTAGCTTTCAAAAATTTATATCTGATGTAAGCATCTCCAGCGGTGTCCATTCGTTGTTTTACTTCCTGTAAAGTTTCAAGCCTGCCTAATTCAGCTCCAAAATTCCACCGGCAATTCTATCAGCTGTGTTCCGGCGGACTTTTTTCAATTGGGCTTTAAATATGGCTTCAACTCCATAACTTTACTGAGCACCTGTTGCCAGGCTGACGAATAACCAGGCCCAACAGCATAGATGCCTGAACGTTATCGGCTATGCATTATGGCATTACTAAACATTAAGGGCATGAAAAATACGCACTCACGGGAAGAATTTATGAAGCTTGATAGGTATCAAATGAATGTAGGGCAAGATCTTTTGACTTACGACTTTATAAGTGAGGGATTTAAAGGATTAATTTTCAAGTGTATTCAATTTACACTCATTAACCGCTATCAAGTTTTTAACATAGCTTTTGGCGACAAAGACACTGTGACAGGAGATATTAATAATTCAATAGTAAGCAATAATGGGGACAGTAGAAGTGCTTGCAACAGTTATAGGAGCCGTTTATGCGTTTTGCGACCGGCTTCCAGATACAAGGATTTACATCTACGGAAATACCGATGCACGAACAAGGCTTTATAAAATATGTATAACCAAATATTACGACAAAATAAAAGGCGACTTTGACATTTATGGACAGATTGGTGCAGATTGGGAGCCTTTTGAAAAAGGCGGGGATTACATTGCTTTTCTTGCACAAAGGAAATTTTTAAAATTTAAAGATGAAAAACTTACAAGCATTAAATAACAACAAAGTCTTCATTATTATCACAGACAAGTCGTTAGACAAGTAAGATTGCTATTTCGTGAGAAGTCAGAAAAGTAAAAGAAAATGTTGTTGAAGGTCGGCTTCCAAAATTAACATCGCAGCCGCTAACAGGCGGCTATGCATCCTTAACATCAAAGTACCCCCGCAATTGTGTAACTTTAAGACAAAAGAAAATGAATTACGGCCCTATAAATATTGATCCAGAAACTATGGGCGGCACTCCTATGAACCATTTATCAATAAATTTCCTGTCAATAAAAAAATAAAGTAGTGAAATTTTTCTTCGCCCTCCTTGTTGTATTGACCCTTTGTTCTACCCGTAAGAATCAATTAGCCACGCTTGCTGTCACCGGCAAGGCACAAATAAAAACCGGGGCTGACCAAACAAACAGATATCTGCCTTACCTGAAAGGGAAAAGAGTGGCTATTCTAGCCAATCCTACTACCATCATCGGGAAAACTCATTTGGTAGATAGTTTGAAAAAGTCGGGGGTCAATATTGTAAAAGTGTTTGGTCCGGAACATGGTTTTCGTGGCAATGCCAGTGCCGGAACCCAGGTAGCCGATGAAACTGATGTTGCTACAGGCATCCCTGTTATATCTCTTTATGGGAAAAAAAATAAACCTACAAAGGAAGACCTCGCTGATGTTGACATAATGATCTATGACCTCCAGGATGTAGGCTGCCGTTTTTATACCAACATCAATGCACTGTCCCGTTTGATGGAAGCCTGTTATGAAAATGGCAAAGAACTACTCATACTTGACAGGCCCAACCCGAATGGATATTTAATTGATGGTCCCATACTCGATATGAAATTCAAATCGGGCATCGGCATGTTTCCTCTGCCCATATCTCATGGATTGACTGTTGGTGAATTTGCACAGATGGCAAATGGCGAAGGATGGCTGACCGGCAAAGTAAAATGTAAACTCAGGATCATTAAAGTGGCTAACTACAGCCATGATATGCCGTATATTTTACCGGTAAGCCCATCTCCTAATTTAAATACGCAGCAATCGGTTCTGTTGTATCCTTCTACCTGTTTATTTGAAGGCACGTACCTCAATCATGGCCGTGGCACTTATTTTCCATTTAGCGTAATAGGCAGTCCGGAGCTAAAAGGTAAATATGAATTCAGCTTCACGCCAACTGGTATAAAGGGCATGGCAGAGACCCCGCTTTTCATGAACCAAGTTTGTTATGGCCTTGACCTGCGCGACTACGATGTTGCGCTATTGAGAAAAAATAGACAGATTAACCTGCAATGGATGATGGAACTGTACAAGGCTTCTCCCTACAAAGAAAAATTCTTTAACTCCAATTTGAGTAAAGAAATGGGAGTTATTGAAAGACTGTCCGGCTCTGCTTTGTTCAGGCAACAGATTATTGATGGAAAAGCCGAAAAAAAAATCCGTGAAAGCTGGCAACCCGGTTTAACCGAATATAAGGTGATGCGAAAAAAATACCTGCTTTATCCCTAAATGATTATCCACGCATGTAATTAACCCATTCTTCTTAACTTCTTTTAAGGCTTTAGATGAGTTTTGTGGAGTTCTTTCTAACAGGAGAAGATGTTTTAAATCTGCAAGGCTACCATATTGCAACAGAACGTAATGCATTTCATGATCTAATCTAAAAAAATGCGCTTCTATAGCTTACTTATTATCGCTTTTACCGGGATATCTGCAGCGGTCAAAACATATCCCTTGAGCCAGATCGTATCATTTGTTTTGCAAGAAGGCTTATCATAATGCACAAATATCTTTTCCCTTGCGTACGTTCAATTAATGCTGTCGTTTCGAAGTAACTTTTCCTCAAACAACTGCCCATCTCTTCAAGCAGGAAACTGGAAGTAAAATTTGCTCGAACAAGATATTGTGCAGCTACCGAGCAGCGGAGTATTTGGCGGCGTAAGCGACACCGAAGTAGACCTCGAACAACCCCATATCTCGGGCCTGCAGGATGTTGATTTCGTAAGATGAAAAGAAAGTGGGTTCGCCCATTTAATCGGAGAAATCGTCTGACAACCTAAAAGAAAAAGTTTGCCCATAGTTGGGTAGCCCGCAGAAAAGTGTTTGTTTCGGCTCGATCCGGTTAAATAGTTTCCAATAATAATGAATGTTGGCTTGCTGTATTTATATTTCTCCATACCTGATTAATTACCGAATCAGTTCTTGCGGCATGTAGCCCGCAATAAGGATACAGCCGGTTCACCAGATTTCTTGACTGTTGTGCCAGATGCAGGCTTGTCCTGGTCACAGCTTTTAATTGTGTTGGCATTATTTTATTATTTGCAACATGAGATGACCAGGAAGCATCTAGCGCAGTATAAAATTTTCTTTGGAGTAATTCCATTTCAGCATTTCCAGAAGTAATTAACTCAAGCCCTTTATTTGTTACTGCTTCGGTTCTTGTATTGGTATTTGGTTTCTTCGTCAGAAAATCTTTTGCCAGATCGAAAAAATACAGGCACATCCCTGATATATTTGCTGCAATAGTAGTTTCAGCAAGCTGTAAGAAGGGATACCGGTAAACAGGGTGCGGTAATCTTGTGTGCTCCGGATCAATTATAAAAGTACGGTTAGCGGGGATCTTCAAATCTTTAACTGAATAGGAATAGCCTGCAGTGGCATTCAACCCGATATATTTCCAGTTAGGGTGCAGGGTTACTTCTTCTTTTTTAAAGATGAATGATTGTATGTGCTGACTGCCATCGATTATGCAATTGGCTGTAAAATGGGTAGCATGGGGGGCGCCGCTGGCATAGGGCCAGTATCCGTTTATTTCGAACCCGCCATCGATTATTGTTGCAGTGCCATTTGCCTGCCCGCTGCCGGCGAGGCATACATAAGGGTCAGAAAATATTTCTTTTGCCAGGTCTTCATCAAAGTATCCGATAAACATACCTGCACCTGCGCACAGGGTTACCACCCATCCAACGCTGCCATCTGCATAGGCAATGCTTTCTTCCAAACGAACCGCCTCGGGTAATGAAAGGGCAAGTCCGCCATACTCTTTTGATACAAATAAATGAAACCATTTTTGATCGTGAATCAATTTTAATTGCCCTGGTGATAGCCTTCCGTGTTTTTCTGCTTCATGGGAATCGCTACGGAGAATGTCAATCATTTCAGAGGAAAGTCCTAAGTGTGGATGTTTCATTGTCTTCTTTTATTTTTTTTCTCCATGAATAATAGCCCTGAACGGCTACGGTAAAAAGAAATATGGTTAGCAGGGCGTACAGGGGCAACGCTTTATTAAACAACAAGGGGATGGCAAATGCATTGGATATATTTAGCAAAATCCAATTTTCGATCTTTCGCCGTGCCAGCAGCCACATGCCTGCCCATGCTGTTGCGGTAACCCAGGCGTCCCAGTGAGGCACAGTGGAGGGCGTAAGATGGGTGAGCAGGAGATACAGCAGCAAATATCCGCCAACGACAATGCAGCTCACGATCATCCATTCCTTTTTTGTAGAGTAGCTGATCTTCACTGGCGGAACATTTTTCTTTTTAATCCAATACCACCAGCCGTAAACGCTCATCACTATGTAATAAAAGCTTAACAGGCATTCGCCATACAGCCCTGCCTTCCACAGTAAATAAATGGAAATGGCAGATGCCGCAATGCCTGTAGGATACAACGTAATTTTATTGGCGCGGGCCAGCAGCACTTCGCTCACCCCGAATAGAAGCCCTAGCCATTGCAGCCAATAGGTTTGTTTAAATTGTTCTGCAAGTAATTGCAGCCATTCCTGTATATGCATAATCCTTAATTTCCTACGCCGGCATTACCCGGATCAGGTGCATGAAAGCAGATTGCCAAAGCTGGTTCTCTTTCATTGGGTATATTCTCAGCCTTTTAAGGCACCCCTTTAGTTAATGCTGCAAATGTAAAGCATAACCTCGTCGCAAATTACCCTTTTTATTGTCGTTTTTGCACATCTCCTGTTCTATACAATCATGCTATTTTTACATCATCAAATGAAATGGAAGAATTATAAAAATCATTATTAAAACTTAAAAAATGAAAAAGTTAGCATTTGAAATCAGTATCAACTCAGCGAAAGAAAGAGTGTGGGAAACAATGCTCTCTCATGGTTCTTATGAACAATGGGTGGCTGCCAGCTGGCCAAACACAACATATGAAGGCGAATGGAAGGAAGGATCAACAATAAAATTTATCGGAGAAGATCAGAGCGGCACTCTTGCGGAAATAGATGAACTAAAACCATACGAATACATATCTGCTCTGCACAAAGCGGTGCTCAACCCTGGCGGGGTGGAAGATCGGGATAGTGATGTTGCAAAAGGCTGGATAGGCACAACGGAAAGTTACTCCTTTACACAAAACAATGGTCAGACTGATGTAACAGTGGAAATTAATACTAAACCCGAATGGGAGAAAATGTTTTCGGATGGATGGCCTAAAGCATTGTCCGCTTTGAAGGCATTATGCGAAGGCAATAATATTGCCTAATCGTAATAAGCGTTTCCATTAAAATCCGGCGGGCTCGCGAAAACAATCTTAAAGACGTGTCCTTGCGTATCCCAAAGAAGAAGATAACCATTTTTACAGGAGTATCCGGCTCGGGCAAATCGTCTATGGTACCCATATTGTACAATCAGGTCAAACCAGTTTATCTTTTCCTGCGGCCATTCGAATATATACGATGCTACTTGTTTAAACCGCAAATACCGCAAGAGTTCCTTGGATAAATACCCTGTATACTTTTTGAAGCCGCAACTGTACTGTGCGTTCAGTAATAGGTGATAAATGGTGAACCTGGGGTGGGTCCTGTTCGGGCATATTGATGACATAGAAATGGCTCAGCACACCTGATAGCTGAATATCTACGTCATATTTTTTTCCGATGGATGCCATAGTATATTTGGTTAATTTAACCCATAAGTAAGCGTTGTATAATAGAATCCTCCGATCTGGGGGCCTCCCAGAAACGAAGTATAATAATGGTTCAGCAGATTGCTTGCTCCCAACTTTACACGAAAAGCTAATTTTGGAAACACATAGCTTAACTGAGCATCTATTGTTGCGTTAGCCGGCACATTACCATTTACCAAAAATGATTGCCAGTAGTAGTTGTCCTGCCACCTACATGCAATTCCTACTCCAATATTCTTGGATACCCTTTCATTGCTGACTGAAATGGCTCCCATCCATAGTGGGGTGTTGAACCCATCTTCCAATCCGTCATCAGTACTCTTCTTTTTAAGTTTTGCACAAGATACATTGCCGTCAATCGTATACCCTTTTGTGAAATCATATTTCAAACGCAGACCAGCGCCATAATTATAAACAGTTGTTTTGGAATTGGTCCACATCCTGTAACGATGTTGTGTTCTTCTGTCATGCAATGAATAGGGAACAGAATCCGGTTTAAGCGTATTAGGCACACTCACCTCCACCTGTGCAATAAATAAACGATATCTATTGTAGTAGAAATCAACATCTACAAACAATCTTTTTTTTGCAAACAAACCTTTATAACCCGCTTCCAGTGAACGGAAATGTTCGGGCTTAAGATAGGTATAGTCGTTCTGTTTTAACAGCGTTTTGTTCTTTTGAATGGCAGCATTTCTCGTCAACCCCAGTGTATTAATGTCTTTGTTAACGGCGGCCTGAAAACCATCAATGGAAGACTTCAACCAGGAATTTTCAAAAATCCCATTTGACATAACCCGTAACCCTCCAACCCTTTTCACCCCTCCGCTGTTGACATTCGAAAAGGCTTCAAAAATGCTTGGATAGCGATATCCATTTTGGTAAGATATCCGGATATTATGCGCAGGGCAAAGGTGAATACACCACACTGACACGCCTATTCATTTTTATATCGGAAT
Source organism: Chitinophagaceae bacterium (assembly GCA_037718865.1). GTDB lineage: Bacteria > Bacteroidota > Bacteroidia > Chitinophagales > Chitinophagaceae > JADCRZ01. The sequence continues at coordinate 155,815 of JBBJMP010000007.1, forward strand.
AATCATTTTTATCCATTCGAAATACCACACTGCCTTTGAGTTTATTATCAAATATTTTTTTTGTAACAGCTGTAAAGCCCCCCCATCTGCCGTAAGTAAGATTTTTATGTTCTTTACCCGGAACAGGATTGATAAAGTAATTGCCATCAGGCACAATAACATACATTCTTGCTTCAACACCTGCAAGGATCTCCAGGCCGGTCTTCTTTTTAAATGTAGCTAAATAATCCTGCGTCAGATCTACCTGCGTCTCGGCGTGGATCAAATTAGCTGTCACCCTAAGTGCAGCGCCACTATCCCAATTATTTATATACTGTAACTTTTTAAGCGTATTATTGAATAACGGAGTGCCTGTTTGCAATCTTCGGTTATCTGCAAAGGAACGCGCTGTGTTATGTGCCTGTTCAACCGACTGTCCCTGAGTAGTTTCGTTATTAAACCTGCTTGTATAATCGTTAAACCAATGATCATCTGATTTGTAAGACCGGTCAATGTTTTCTGCCATAGAACGCAGGTTATAGGACTTACCTGTATTTTCAATATTGATATAAGCTTTGGTTTTTATGGAGGGTGAAGAAAATTCCAGCCCATTTGCTGCAATAAATAGCCCTCCAGCCGGAAGCGGTTAGACCGCTGGTAAACAGTGTTAAAATCAGCTACATGATAGGTATATGAAATGCTTGTTTTATTAGTAGGTTTATAGTAAAATCCTGCATCAGCTTTTATATTTAGCAGTGAATAATCGACTACTTCCTGTTCATAATAGCCTGTCCTTGCAACAACATAGCTTTTACCCTGTAGTAATAATGTTCTTCTGTTGGAGGATTCATTTCCATAACCGTTGACAGGGTCAGAACCGGGATTGTTGGAACCGGTTAAACCAGTACTATTATTGGCAGTAGCATTAAGGTCGGTATAATCATCAGCAATCCAGTCATTGCCTTTGCTGAAGGAGCCATTGACTTTAAATGCAAATTTTGAGGAAAATATATGAGCAATCCGAAGACTTGTTTCAGCGTAGATTTTAGTTCCGGCACCAGGGCTATTTAAATGATTAATCCCTGTTTTTTGTTGCACGCTCAGACCTTTATTTGTAAAAGGATCTTTGGTAAAGAAATTGGCCATCCCGTTTATGGTATTCATCCCATAGAGTGCGGAACCGGAGCCCGGGATTATTTCAACGCTTTTGATATCAAGATCGGTAGGGCCCAATGCATTGCCAACAGGGGCCCCAATATGTGGAGACTGGATATCCATTCCATCTACTAGTTGTGCAAAACGTACGTTGGTGGTATTGGCAAAACCCCTGGTATTGATCACCCGAAAGCCAAGACTTGGCGTAATCATCTGAACGCCTTTTATATTTTGTAAGGCGTCAAAAAAAGAGGGAGCTGCATTAACCGAAAAATATTTTTCATTTGCTTTTTCCACACTCACTGGAGATTGCAATAACCTCTCCTGCATTCTTGATGCCGAGATAATTACCTCGTCCAGAGTTTTTACATGCAACGTATCATTTGCTTTTTTTCCTGGCACCAGGGTGTCCTGTCCGTAAAGCAAGGACGAGGCAAAACAGATAGCTATGGTTAGAGGTGCCTTCATTATAAAACGGTTTCAGGTCTGTAATCAAATGTAACGAAATCCGTTCCATGATGATTAAATTGAAAAATCAAAATAATATTTAATATTTGGAAATCATAAACCTCATTATTAGGGAAATCCTATACATAAAATTGCGGCTGAATTTTCATCCCGGATCATTGTTAAAAGTAGATAAAATGCTGTAACTTCTCCACCAATTATATTAACGAATGCAATCTTCCCTTCAGACTTTGTTATTTCAACAGGTAAAAGCGTCAATGCCTCCACATCTGTCTCTGGTCGAGGAGATAGCCGAAGTGTTAGGTATCAGCAATGATAGTGCTTACCGGCGTATCAGGGGAGAAAAGCCCATCGACCTTGAGGAGATTCAGAAACTTTGCAGCCGGTTTAAGGTTTCCATGGACCAGCTGCTGAACCTGAAAAGCGATGCCTTTATTTTCACGGGCAACCTCAATGGTTATCACGAAAGAAGCTTTGAGGATTGGCTGAACAATGTTTTGCAACAATTACAATGGCTGAACAACCTGGAAAAAAAGCATGCTTACTTTCTGATCAAGGATATTCCACCGTTCCTTCATTTCCAGGTTCCTGAACTGGCAGCATTTAAATTTTACTTCTGGATGAAATCCATCCTTCATTACGAAAGTATGAAGGGAGTAAAATTCAGGTTTGATGATGCCCGCTACGACGAATTCCATACTACCAGTAAGAAGATCATTGAGTTATACATCAATGTGCCAATGACTGAAATTTGGAACATAGAAAGTATCAATAGCACCTTACAGCAAATAGAATTTCACTGTGAGGCCGGAGCATTTGCAAACAAACAGGATGTCAGGTTGCTTTATTTAAAAGTGGAGGAACTTATCAATCATATTGAGCTGCAGGCGGAGTTAGGAGTAAAATTTGCTATTGGGAAGGAACCCAAATCCAATCCGGCAGAATACCGTTTATTTGTCAATGAATTGATACTAGGCGATAATACATTTATGGTTGAAACGGGCAGTACACGTATCACTTTTCTCAATCACAGTGTTCTCTATTTTGTGGCCACCCATGATGAGAAATTCAATCATGCTATGTTTAGTAACCTGGAAAACCTGATGAAAAAATCTACGCATATCAGTACTGTTGGCGAAAAGGAACGTAACCGGTTTTTCAATCGCATGCGTGAAAACATACATTCCAGACTGCAACAACTAAAATAATACCGGCCTGCGCAAAACAACTCTACCTACCCGGCGGGCTTCCCTTCATTCCCAGATACCACAATATGGGCATTGCAGGGGTAATTGGTTTGACATAAATTTACACGTAAATGGTCATTTGGTCGAGCCACATCGCAAACCGTTTATGTTGCTGACGCATACATACACAACCAGTAACGTTAATGATGCCTAATACAAGTGTTTGGCTGAAGTGGGAAGGCCCATCCGTCAATCCTAAACAGTCAGTAAACATTTACAGCATGAGACGAATACACGCGTTTGAGTTTGGAGATCTAAGCTGGTTTCCGAGAAAACTTAAGAACTATGGCACGGACTACCTGCAGTTTGCAGCCGATACCTTTGATTTGTATAAATGTGTATTACCTCTTTTGCAAAGAGGAATAGAAAGCAGTGCGAGTACTACAATTGTTGATATAGCTTCCGGAGGCGGTGGGGGACTCGTGAAAATAGCTGAGCACTTAAAGAAAAGTATCCCGCATTTAAAAATCATCCTTTCTGATTTTTATCCGAATATCGAAGCTTTTAAAAAGACAAAGGCCAGGCAACCCGACATATTTGAATACGTTGAAGAGCCGGTGAATGCATTGGACGTTCCAAAATATGTAAACGCATTTCGGACCCAATTTCTTTCCCTGCATCATTTCAGGCCAAAAGACGCTAAGACAATTCTTCAGAATGCGTTAGACATTAATCAGGCAATCGGAATTTTTGAAGCGCAACAAAGAGACATCAAGAATCTTGCCCGGATGATACTATCGCCCATTGCGGTTTTGCTAATGACACCTTTTATAAAGCCATTCAAATTTGACCGAATAATTTTTACCTATCTGTTCCCTGTACTACCCTTGCTTACATTATGGGATGGTATTATATCTGTCTTAAGGACCTACACGGTAAAGGAACTTAATCAAATGATTGTTGAATTAAAAAATCATGAGCGATTTAATTGGGAAGTGGGTATTGCCAAAGGAAAGTCTAATCAAATACTTTATTTAATAGGAACGCTTAAAAAATAAAGCTTTGATGCCAAAAGATTTTGCAATAAGATGGGGCGAGGCTTAAGCAGGCTTTCCCTTTTCCACTTCTAATGCGCTCAAGGAGTTTTTACGGCCCTTTGTTTGGTTTCCATGGCATCTTTATGAGCAAAATGGCTTTAGTGCCTATGACAAGAGCTATGACAAACTTCATACGCTATCTTTGATTTAATATTAGAGATAAATTTCTTTTTTTTGTCTCTCTATATCACATCAACCGGATTGCGCATTACTTTACACTCCTTACCTGCAAATCATAAATCATATGGAAAAACTCATTCAATTTTTCCGCAGTTCCAACCTCGTCTCGCTGGATAGAGCAACAGAGATTGCAACGCAGTTTTACCATAAATCTTTTTTAAAGAATGATTCATTTTTAAAAGAACGCCAGATCAGCAACGAATATCTTTTTCTGGAGCAGGGCGCTATGCGTTCTTTTGCGTATGATGTTAATGGGAATGAAGTGACTACCGGTTTCTATTTCGCAGGCCAGGTGGTTTTCGAAGTATCTTCTTTTTTTAACCGTTCCGCTTCCAAAGAAAACATTCAGGCATTGACGGATTGCAGCGGATGGTACATTACGTACGAACAATTGAATAACCTCTTTCATTCCATACCTGATTTCAGGGATTTCGGCCGCTCTGTCCTGGTAAAAGGTTTTGCATCGCTTAAGGTGCGCATGCTGTCCATGATCACGGAAACAGCAGAAGAACGCTATGTGAATTTGTTAAGAACCACACCTGAAATTTTTCAGACCGCGCCATTAAAACATATCGCCTCTTATCTGGGTATTACCGACACCTCGCTGAGCCGCATCAGGAAAGAATTCGCAGCAAAATGACCTTGTTTATTATTTCTTGCCAATTGACAAGTGGAGAGCCTTTCCGGCATCATTACTTTGCTGTAAAATTTTAAAACAATGGAAACGCTGCCACTTTACATTCCGGTTGTTTCAGGTGCCACCACCCTGCTTACAGTTGCCTTCTTCTATAAGGCAACCCATGGTTCGAAAACCACCCTGCTTATCCTCATCGCCTGGCTGGCCCTTCAAATGTTTATAGCCCGGACCGGCTTTTATACCCATACAGGCGGGCTGCCGCCCCGCTTTGCTTTTTTGCTGTTCCCGCCCCTATTGTTTATAGCCGGCTTGTTTATAACACGCCGGGGAAGGAATTTCATTGACGGTTTGGATACGGGCATATTAAGCCTGTTACATGTAATACGGATACCGGTGGAGATCGGGCTTTACTGGTTGTCCATTCATAAAGCCGTTCCCCAGCTCATGACCTTTGAAGGAACAAACCTGGACATATTATCGGGAATAACAGCGCCGCTTGTTTTCTACTTTGGATTTGTTACCAGGAGCCTTGGCAGAAAAGCGCTGCTGGTTTGGAACTTCGTCTGCCTGGTGCTTTTGGCCAATATCGTTATTACAGCTATACTTTCTGCCCCGTTCTATTTTCAGCAGCTGGCTTTCCATCAACCTAATGTCGCCGTTTTATATTTTCCGTTTGTCTGGCTTCCTTGCTGTGTTGTACCGCTTGTTTTATTTTCGCACCTGGCAAGTATTCGTCAATTGACCGGCAGCGGGTATACGCTGTTGGCTGGCTCGCTACATAGAACACGGACTGTGTCGCCGGCTTCGCCTGAATGAAAGCGGACTCGCACGAATCCAACCATTATCGGGTATTATCAAAGTTTTGAATTTGATGTGGTTGGCTATTTTAAAACCCAGGATAGTGAAGAGTTACCCATTCAGCAAAAGGAACAATGAAATTGTATTTTAGAGATTGAACTGCAGTCGAAAATTTCCTCGACATAAGCTGACAGGAAGGCCGTGCCTCGGACATCACCTCTCCCCGACAGTGGTTGGTGAAAACACCCAACCACTGTATCAGGCTCTTCATTTGCACATTTGATTCGCACATCCGCACATTATTCAATATCCCCCATTTTGTTTTAAATTCGGATTTAAAGCCAGTTGTTGTGACGGTATCGGATACAATTCTTTTGTTTTGGTCGATGGCTGATGATCCCACCAGGAAGCCGTTGTAAATCTATCAAAACGGATAAGGTCTTGCCTCCGGAACCCTTCAAAAATAAATTCTCTGCCTCTTTCAGCCAACAGTTCAGTTAGTGTTAACGTAGCAGGAGTATATGCCCGTGTTGCCCAATCAGTCGTACTAAAAGCCCGTTTCTTACTGTCATTGACCAGTTGAACGGCCTCGGCGTTTGCCACACCGCTGTTTTTTCTCATCAACGCCTCAGCTTTTGCAAAGTAAACCCAGGAAAGGCGGTATACATTCCAGTCCGTACTGTTGTATTTCGAATGTGGAGCCGGATTTCCGCCGGGGCCCGCTACCTGGTTTCCTAATTTATATTTGTTGAATCGGACACCGCTGTTTTCTTCACCCTCACTCATATTAGATGGAAGAAGGTTGGGATCGGTACCATTTGTGATAGCAACTTTATTCTTTCTGATGTTATCCACAAACACCAGCGGTTGGCCACCGTATTCATTACCGCTACCTCCCAATACAGGTTTTGATGGATCGTCAAAGCGCATCTGTGGTCCTTCCGATAACCAGCCTCTTTTTCTCAGGTCGGCGTCTTCATAAGTCGTAAACACACCCGGAATCAAGACTATACCGTCATTGCCATTCCGGGAACCACCGTAAATGTCGCGTTGGGAGAAATGATAAAATTCACTTGTCCAGCTTGGCTCGAAGGAGGCCGACTGAAATTCATAAGCGATGGAGAAGATAACTTCCTTCGACTTATCATTTTCAGGTTTGAAAGCATCCTGGATATTAGGATCCAAAGCCATGGCTCCATTTTGTCCCCCGGCTTCATTATTGATTAACTTATTAGCAGCCGCGATACAATCATCCCACCTGGCAGTACCCGTCCATACCTGTGCATTGAGGTATAATTCAACAAGCATGGCATAACCCCCTGCCTGGCTCATTCTCCCTAACATATCAATGGAATGTTTTGGGGCTTTATCTATATTATCTTTTATCTCTTTCTCTATAAAATTAAATACCTCTACTCTTGTCATGGTTTCCGGGGTTGCAGGTTCACCCACTTTTGTGACAATCGGTACATTTCCCCAAAGGTCCAATATCTTTAGGTAGTGATAGGCGCGAAACAATTTTAATTCGGCTATATACGCATCCTTTTCAGTTTGTGTTATGCCCATCGCTGCAATATCTCTTTTGCCAAGATTTTCGATAGGGTCTGTGCATAAACCCAGTCCCCACCACATCAACTGCCAGGCCCTGTTCAGGTCTCCTTCGTCATTTGTCCAGGTGTGATAATGCATTCTTTTCCACCTTCCACCATCTTCACCATGCCGCCCTTTGGTGGGCCATGCCAACTGGTCTGCAGAAAGTTCATTAAAACGCCACCAGCTGGGCTGTCCCGAAGGAGTGGTCCACGCATTGGCATGTGTGTAAGGCCTGAGGACGGCTGATACAACTTCATTCTTGTTATTGTAGAAATTGTCAGTGAGCAGCTGGTCATAAACGTTTTCATTCAGCTTGGTGCAGGAATGTATAAGAACCAGTGGCAGGGCTAATATGATAAATTTAATAGCGTTTGTTACTTGTTTCATGTTATTTGTTTTAGAAGCCAATGTTTAAACCAACCAGAAAAGATCCTGTACTGGGGTAAGGTCCCCGCTCATCAATACCTGCACCCAGGCCCAGGTCCTGAATGAAGTCAGGGTCATTGCCGGTATATTTGGTGAAAGTGGCAATGTTCTGGCCTGAAACATAGACCCTGAAATTTCTAATATAGGTAGTTTTAAACTTAAAATTATATCCAAGGGTAAGTTCATCCAGCTTCACAAAATCACCTGGTTCAATGTAATAATCAGAATACATATAAGTACCTGTTATTGCGGAATGTTTGGTAAAGGCTGACCTGAGCAGATTGGTTTTTGTAACCTTGTTACCATAAGAAAGCTCCATCGTATTCAGTACGTCATGTCCGAATTTACCTCTCAGGTATATACGCAGATCGAAATTTTTATACTCGAAATTATTTGTTAGTGAAAGATAAAATTTCGGGATGGCATTTCCGATCACTGATAAATCGGTAGCGGCTTTATCGAATGAATTATTGATTTGGGCATTTGGCACCTGTTCGCCTTTTCTATTGGTAAAAAGCCAATCACCCGTTGCAGAAAGTCCTGCATACCGTTTGCCCCAGAACTCACCCAGGACACCGCCTTCATAAGTGCGTATGGCATTACCCAGGGCTCCAAAGCCACCTATTCCCCCATATTCCCTGTACGGTAGTTTGAACAATTCATTCGAAAGCTTGTCCAGCTTATTTCTTGTAGTGCTGCCCGTGAAATCTACATCCCAGGTAAAATCCGGCTTCCTTATAGCATGATAGCTCAGGGTAAGTTCTATGCCTTTGGCCGATATAGTACCTACATTTGTATAGATGAATTCCCTGACAAAGGGAGGCTGAGGAGATGTATAAGTTTCCAGGAGATCTACTGTTTTACGATTATACAGTTCGATGGCGCCATTGAGCCTATTATCCAGTACGGTAAAATCAATGCCTACATTTATTTCCTTTTTTGTTTCCCATCTCAGGTCAGGATTCGGATTTCTGTTAGGACCATAAGTTTGACGATATTGTCCATCAGGGAACCTATACACCCCGCCTCCGCCTAAGGTTACCAGAGAACTGTAATTGGCAATATTCTGATTACCTGTAACGCCATACCCTACCCGGAGTTTCAGGTTATTTACAAATTGTATGTCGCTCATGAAATTTTCTCTGCTTATATTCCAACCAGCTGATACAGCAGGAAAATCGCCCCATTTATTGTTTTCACCAAAACGGGATGACCCTTCATGACGGAGAATGAACTGTGCCATATATTTTCCCGCATAGCTGTAATTGACCCTTCCGAAAAAAGCAATTAAGGTATTATCCCCTTTCCCACTGCCCAATCCGGCCCGCCCTAATGCAAGCTGATTTCCAGCACCCAGGTTATTATTTTCAAAAATGTCATTTACAAAGCCGGAATTGCTCGCATTAAAATTTTCCGCAACCGTATACCTGTAACTGTAGCCACCGATTGCCGCGATGGAATGATCGTCCTTTATGGTTTTGGAGTATTCAATGGTAGGTTCCAGTGCGTAATCCATTCCCAGAAAAGTGCTCTTTGAAGCCTGCCCGCCACCTGGACTGGTACCACTTTCCATGGAAGGCTCTGAAGCGAGTGAAGCATAAAAGTTATCAATATAACTGTTTCTTTGTACTGATCCGAATATAGAAGCTTTCAGTCCCTTAATGATCTCAAGGGTAAGCTTTCCATCACCAGAAGTAGTTTGTTGATTCCTGTTATTTTTTTGCTGGTGCAATCTTGCCAGCTGGTTTGTACTGGTTCCCTCAAAATACCAGGTACCGTTCGGGTTATAGTGAGGTAATGTTGGGTTTTTTGTTAACTGGTCTTCCCATCCGCCACCTCCCAGTAAGTTTGCTTTATTAAAATTTGTTGCAATGTTTATTTGAATCGATAACCGGTCATTCATTCCTTTCTGATTGATATTAAGCCTTCCTCCATACTCGCTACGGCCATTCTCCAGCGCAAAACCCTGCAAATCGCGGTAAAACAAACTTGCCCGGTAGCTGGTATTCGGGGTGCCGCCCGAAAAGGCAAGGGTATGATATTGGCTTAGGTTATCATCATTGACCAGTGCATCAAAAAAATCTGTAGTATTCCCATAATTGGTATAGTTGGATGCGCTTAATTCGCCGGAGGCAAGTTTTGCTTTAAACTCTTCTGGTTTCAAAAAATCCGGTCGCTTTGTAAGGTAATCCCTTCTGAAATAATTTGCATACTCATAAGTCGGTGGCCCGGACCTGCCTTTTTTAGTAGTAACCAGTATTACACCTCCATTTGCCTGGGTGCCATAGATGGCGGCAGCGGAACCATCTTTCAGCACATCTATTGATGCAATATCTTCCTGTTGAAGCAAATCAAGGTTCCCTCCCGGTATCCCATCGATTACGATCAACGGGGTCTGCCCTGCCGTTAAAGAAGTGACCCCTCTTAACTGTATGCCTACACCGCTGTTGGGATTATTACTGCTTCTTCTTATCTGAAGGCCGGCCACCTTTCCCTGGATAAGGTCCAGTGCATTTCTTGCGCCGCTTTGCCTGAACTCTTCTGCATTTACATGATCGGCAGCAGCCGTAACGTCTATTCTTCGCTGGGTGCCATAACCAACCACCACTACATCCTGCAAGGCATCGGAACTATTAACCAGGGAAACATTGACCACATTGGAAGAACCTATGGAAAGTTCCTTAGCCTCAAAACCAACGAATGAAAAAGTAAGTGCCCTGGCGCCCCGCGAAACCTCAAGGGTAAAATTACCTTCCTGATCGGTTTGGGTGGCTGAAGTTGTGCCTTTAGCCTGAACGGTTACGCCCTGCAACCCCGACTTACTCTTGTTGTCACTTACTTTACCGGTAACGGTTCTGTTTTGCGAATACACCTTTGAAGAAGTAAGTAGGAAACCGGCGAATAAAATCGCTGGCATTAGAACCAAAGAGTACAATTTGCTCATATACAATTGGATTTTTTTTTATATAGAATAAACATTTACAAAACAAGATAGAATACTTTTTCTACCCGCAGTAAAAATTACAATCCCTTAACTACCTTCCCATCCTTCATCACAAAAACCACCTGGCGCACTGCACTGATGCTGTCTGAAGGATTGCCTTCAATCATAATCAGATCGGCCAGCATACCTTTCCTGATGCTGCCCATCTTATCGCCGTATCCAAACACCGTTGCATTTACTGTAGTAGCAGCACGCAGCACATCAACCGGTTTCATGCCGTATTCAACCATGAGTTCCATCTCCCGGGCATTATCCCCGTGCGCAAACACGCCTGCGTCACCGCCCATGCATATGGTAACACCGCTTTTTAACGCCGCCTGAAAACTCTTCCTCTTTGCAGTTATTTTAGCCGGTTCCGGGTCTATCCCTTTTTTCCATCCTTTGTACTGCGTAACAGCATCACCTGCTGCCAGCGTAGGACAGAAAGCTATTCCCTTATCCTTCATTAACCTAAAAATTTCCTCATCACCCCCGTCGCCATGTTCTATAGTGGAAACGCCGCCCATGATTGCCCGGCGCATCCCTTCCCTGGTAGCGGCGTGCGCCACCAGTTGCCTGCCGCTACTTTTGGCTATGCTGGCAGCCAGCGCAATTTCTTCCGTGCTGAACGTAGGAACAGCCTGCTCTCCTTCTCCCTGGCGGTAATCTGCATATATCTTTATCATGTCCGCACCTTTGCTTATTTGTGTCCGCACTTCATTGGCCATCTCATTTATGTTGCCCACTTCTGCTGCGCCCTGCGGCAAATCAATATCTGCATTGTGCAGGTTGGGTCCGTAAGTTCCCCTGGCAACAATTGCTCTTGTAGCAATGATCATTCTTGGTCCGGGAACAATGCCTTTTTCAATCGCTGCTTTCAGTCCTGCGTCATCATACATTGCGCCTTCTGTTCCGAGATCACGTACCGTTGTAACCCCTGCCAGCAACGTAGTATGTGCATGTATAACGGCCCTGGCTGTACGCTCGGCCCGGCTTTCTGTAAGTACCTGGTCGTTCCACTTTACTTCATTATATGGATGCAAAAACAGGTGAGAATGTCCTTCAATCAGGCCGGGCAGCAGCGTTGTGCCTTTCATTTCTATAATCCTGGTATTGGCCGGAAGTTTAAAACGCATAGCACCGACTTCCTCGATGGTATTTCCCTGTACCAGTACTACCCAACCCGTATGCATGTTCACTCCGTCAAACACGCGGTCGGGTTTGAATAGGTAGAACGAATCATTTTGTGCATAAGAGAAGAAGCACCATAAAAGCAGCGAAAAAAGAAGAGGCATTTTCATGGGGGAAAGATAGGAAGTATTATGATGAATGATAATAACGGAGCTTTATTAAGCCATTCCTTCACCAGCCTTTGCCAGAATATTATTTCGATGCTGCTGCAGGCGCAATGATCATCTGACCACTTTTATCAGCTAACGTTAAATACCACGTTTAGGGTATTGAATGTTAAAAACGCCGCCTTTATCTTTGCTTCATTAATTACTGCTTTTCCCCACCCAATTGGTCTATTCTTATTAGAAGTGTTGTTCCCCTGTTATTTAAGGAAAGTTTTTTTATTCCATGCTGGTCACCCCTGTGTGAACACTATTCTTTGTAAGAATCACTGGTTAAAATTTAAACACTTAAACCCTTCATTTTATGAGATGGCTTATCAATTCCTGTCTATCAGTTATGGTCTGTTCTTTATTCGTCGCTTGCAGTAGTAAAGCAGTAACTGAAACAATTGCGTATCAAAACAAAGAACAAGTTTGGAAAAATTTTAGAAATACGTTTAATTATCATTTGCAGATAATTGGAGCTACCAAAGTTAATGAAGATGAAAGCCTGACCATCATAATAAGCGAACCTCCTCCGCATGTTATCAGGGAAGAACTGGAAAAGGTCGTTGAGGATTACAAGTTTGTCATCGAGGAACAAAAAAATATCATTGGTTATGACGGCTGGACAAAGGATCTGGTGATAACCATCAGCGGTATTGAATCAGATGAAAAAGAATTGCTCGTTAAAGATCTGAACAACTACGTATATCACACGGAGTATAAAGCCTTTGCGGTTAATCTGCCCATTGAAAATAATACACCTCAGTACCTGAACAATTTAAATTATCAAATTCAGGTTTCAGAGCTTGATAAATGGATTATTGAGGATGCCCCAACATTTTTCAGCGACAAGGATACAACCGCAGATCATACCCTGAAAGATTTTTTTGCAAGTAACACCAAAGGAATTCTCTATAGCCGTAAACCGGGATTTGTGGTTTGGCTGATCAGCGAAGGTGAGGACATTACAGATCAGGAGGAAGACATACGAAAGTTTACGTTGGATTCAGATCTTATATTAGGAGCCATAAAAGATAACTCTGGGCCTGTAGCAATTATCGCCAGGGAAAGGATCAATACCGTTTTGGAACTTCCACCTTTAAGGACAGAGACGATAAAACTTCTGGCTGCTGCAGATGACCAGGAAATATCTCAAAGCTATGAGCGAATGAACTTGTTTGCAGGTAAGATGAGCAATGGAAAAGACTGGGCGCCCATTTACTTAAGTAAAGACCTGATCAATACCGAATATGGAAGTTTGTTGAATATAACTGATCAAATGCTGAAGTCATGGTCACTGAACGGAGGAGTAGAATATGAAGGGTTCGGCTATCCCAAGCCTTCTTATTTTGCTTTTGCCGCTGGTGTTATGGAAGAAATGAATACAATGGAAATTACCTTTAACTGGAATACAAAAGGGGCAGGATATACTGTTGAGAAAGATGGAATGGAATTTTACGCTCTAAACAGATCAGGAGCTTTACCTGTAACGTATATCCCGGCAGGCATGAAAGTGGCCAATAAGCAGTTGATTTCGAGATGTGAGCAGAAAGCGTATTCCTATTTTGCAAATTTAAATAATCCGGATCTGGTAAGGGTTGTCCAATATGCCAGTCTGTACCAGATCTTTTCAAGGTATAACATATCTTCTTACAAAAGCGACAGTTCTACTCCAGATGTTGCAAATCCTTTAAAGAGCCATGCCGTTGACCTTTTATATTCTATTGAAACCCTCGATGAAGGGGCTAAAGAAGAAGTTGTCGTAAAATTTATAAGACAGGCTCTTTCCGCTGAAGGAGTAAATGAGGAAAAAATAAACGGTATAATAAAATCATTAAAAGACGATGACCTTCGTAATCTATTTAAAAGCATCGATAAGTTACAGAGAATAATAACTACGTCTTCAACATTATTCTCCGCGAACTACTACGATGAATTTGCTGATGCTATCGTAAACCCACGAGATCAGACAATCTCAAGTTATACAGACAGGTATAAGATAGTTCTGGCAAGTGAATTCAGAAAAGACGTTAAGTATTGGTGGCCACTTATATTGCGGGGCACTACTGAAGATAGTTTGAAGAATGAATATGTCCGGGCCTATCATGAAGCAAGTGCTGCCTGGATCAAGACACCTTCCATAGTTATTTCCTGGTTTGCAAAAGACTCTGCTTCGTTCACTGGCCGGCATAATTTATGTCGGAAGATATTTCTTATGTCGATGCCATCACAAAAATCAGGGTTTCCCTGTTAAAATCATATCATAAATGAAGAACCTGAAAAGTATTTTAGAAAGCTACACTGGGAATAAGAGGGAGTTAGGAGCAAGTGATGCATCCCCAATCAATGAACAGCAATACTTGGCTTTACGGGAAGAGCTCAAAGGTGTAAGTCGCAAGAATGCAGTAATATGCTGGGTCCTTCTTGGAATGATTGGTTTGTTATTTATTTTGTCTTTAATTTTTGTCATACTCAATGAGAATGATCCCAATAAAATTAAGGTGATTTTCGGCATTACGGGTGTATCCATAATGGGATTGATCATATATACCAATAAGGTCTGGAAAGAAAAAAATTATATCGACATGATATTAACTCTTGTGACCACCCTGGATAGGAGCATGATCAATTCAATTCTACTAGCCCTACTGAATAAGTTATGATTCTTTGGATGATCCTCCTGAACTGCATCTTAATTTAAGGGTAGGATATTAAGGGTAGGATATGTACTGAAGATGTGCCAATAATCAGTAGTTTTATACCATTGTGTAGTTTGATGTAGCTAAAATCTACGGGTTAATTTAGTCCCAAAGCTATAAAGAACAAAAAGCTCCTATGCCATCTAAGACAAACAACCTTGCTCGGAACGGCTGTATTGCCCTTGTTCTCATACTCGCAAACTGCAGCATGTTCGCGCAGACGAATGCCGTTGGTATTTTTAAAAATCATGCTGATATCGGCCATCCTAAAAATGCAGGAACATCCCGGTACGATGAGGCAACGCAAACCTATATACTCCGGGGGTCAGGGTATAATATCTGGTTTAACCGGGATGAATTTCAGTATGCATACAACAAAATTGGTGGAGACTTTATCCTTACCGCCAACTTTGAATTTTTAGGTGATCAGGGTAATGGCCATCGGAAAACAGGCTGGATGATACGTGAATCAACAGATGAAGGTGCCGCTCATTTCAGTGCCGTTACTCATGGTGATGGATTAACCGTATTCCAGTGGCGGCCTTTGAGGGGAGCCTACATGAGAGACCCGGAGGATGAAATATTCTTTGCAAAAAAAGTCCCTTTTCAAACCATTCAGTTGGAGCGAAGCGGCAGGAAGATAACAATGCGTGTAGCCAACCGGGGAGAGCCCCTGCAGGAGGTAGGGTCGCAGGAAATGCAGTATATGCGGGATTCTGTGCTCGCCGGGTTATTTATTTCCTCACATGACTCTAACAGAGTGGAGGAAGCCATGGTCTGGAATGTACGCATTGATAAGCCGGTTCCCACTAATTATAGTCCTAATCCCCAGATCCAACGAACCCTGCCACGCGCACAACCCATTTTGGATTGTCGCCTGGAAACCATGAACGTATTTGACGGCAAAAGAAAAGTTATTCTTGAGTCAACCGGCCGATTGGAATCACCGGACTGGATGCCCGATGGTAGCAAACTTCTTTTCAAACAAAATGGCGTTTTACATACGATTCCTGTTGAAGGCGGCACGCCGCAAGAGCTCCATACCGACACAGCTTCCAAAAATGTTCATACTGTAACTACTAAAAAAGGAGTTGCTTTAACCGCTAACGTAACCGGGCGTGTTGACGGCCCTGAACACTCTCCGGACGGCAAGTATGTTTATTATAACGCCAATCCTTCGGGCACCATGCAAATCTGGCGTATGAGGCCGGATGGGTCGGGAAAGGAGCAGATGACGTTTGACGAATACCACAATTGGTTCCCGCACATTTCTCCGGACAGCAAATGGATCGCTTTTATATCGGCTCCTGCAGACATCGATCCTGATTCTCTTCCTTCCTATAAACAGGTTACGTTAAGGCTGATGCCGGCTTTGGGAGGTGCACCACGGGTGATCGCTTACCTGTATGGCGGGCAGGGAACGATGAAAGAAAATTCATGGTCGCCGGATAGTAAACATATAGCATTTGTAAGTAATTCGGAACAAGCAGTAAAATAATTGCCATTTATTGTTTAAGGAACTAGTTTTGAAAGAAAAGGAATAGCTTTATCAAAACACCTTCGCCTTCGCCTTGACCAGTTCAAACCTTTCTATAACTATAAAATATTACAATGAAGGAATTTAAACGCAGTAAATACTTTCTTTGTTTAAGCCTGTTATTCATTGGCTACGCTGGTATATCGCAGCAAAGTTCCATAGGCATTTTTGACGGCCACAGTGATGTAGGTACCAATGTCAAGCCTGGATCGGCAACTTATATTCCGCACACCCGGCAATACGTTATTTCCGGCGCCGGCGCTAATGTCTGGGCCGATCACGACGAATTTCATTTTGTATGGAAAAAAATGAAAGGTGATTTTATCCTCTACACCCGGGCGGAGTTTGTTGGTCCCAAAGGTGTTGAAGAACACCGCAAGGTCGGTTGGATGGTGCGAAAAACACTGGAAGGAAATTCACCCCACATCAATGCCGTAGAGCACGGTGATGGTTTGACCTCTTTGCAGTTCAGAAGAACGCCGGGTGCCCAAACAGAAGAAATAAAATCCAAGCTGACATATGCTAATATTATCCAGCTGGAAAGAAAGGGCAACACGTATACAATGCGGATGGCCAAATATGGCGAGCCTTTTGTAAACGACTCGGTATCGGGTATAGATCTGGGAGATGATATTTATGTAGGATTGTTCGTGGGTTCGCATAACGCCGACGCGCTGGAGACCGGTGTTTTCAGGGATGTGCATATATCCGTACCTGCTCCGGCAAGCCTCGTTCCCTATAGAACCTATTTAGGCAGTAACCTGGAATTACTGGAAGTGGCCACCGGCAATCGCGAAATCATATATACTTCACCAAAATCTTTACAGGCACCCAACTGGACGCCCGACGGCAAAACTTTACTGTATAACAGCGAAGGCCTGATGTATTCATTTGACCTGGCTAACCGCACACCGCAGGTACTGAATACCGGAGATGTAAAGAATAACAATAACGATCACGTGCTTTCTTTTGATGGCAAAATGCTTGGTCTGAGCAGCGGTGTAAAGGAACTTGGCGGTTCAATTATTTACACGGTGCCGGTAACCGGCGGTAGTCCCAAACAGATCACTCCAAAAGGGCCTTCGTATCTGCACGGGTGGTCGCCGGATGGTCAATACCTTGTTTTTACGGGACAGCGAAACAACGATTTCGACATTTATACAGTTCCTTCGAAAGGCGGCAAGGAGGTCCGGTTAACTACGGCACCCGGTCTGGACGATGGCCCGGAGTATACCCCGGACGGTAAGTACATTTATTTCAATTCCAACCGTACGGGCAGCATGCAGATCTGGCGCATGAAAGCTGATGGAAGCGAACAGGAAGCTGTACTATCCAACAGTGAATTTTACGACTGGTTCCCCCACATATCACCTGACGGTAAATGGATCGTGTTCATTTCGTTTCTAAAAGAAGAAGTTAAGCCTGACGATCATCCCTTTTACAAGCACGTGTACCTGCGCCTGATGCCGGTTACCGGCGGCAAGCCAAAAGTCATCGCTTACATATATGGTGGTCAGGGAACAATTAACACACCATCATGGTCACCCGACGGTAAAAGAATAGCCTTTATAAGCAATACGGTCATGACCGATAAGATGAGTCAGGCCAGCAGGTGAGTATTCAGTGTTATCTTACATAAATAAAAAACTTTTTATGAATACCAGACGCGAGTTTATAAAATCTTCCGGCACTTTCGCCTTAGGTTCTGTTTTTTTGACGCATACACCAAGGGCCAGGGTAAAAAATGTGGGCATACAGCTTTACACGGTTCGTAAAGAAATGCTTGCTAATGCGGCAGGCACGTTAAAGCAACTGGCCAAGATCGGGTATAAGGAACTGGAGTCAGCAAGAAGTGAGAAAGGAAACTACTATGGCTTACAGCCTAAAGAGATCAGGAAAATAACAAAAGACCTTGGGATGACCCTGCGCAGCGGTCATGTGCATATAGATGACAACTGGCAACGATCGATAGACCAGGCCGCCGAAGCCGGGCAGGATTATTTGATTTGTTCTTCTTTACCTTCACAGGGACAGACGATAGAAAATTACCAGCGCGTGGCTGACACCTTCTCGAAAGCTGCAGAAGATTGTAAAAAGTCCAAGCTTATATTTGGATATCATAATCACGAGTATGAATTTGAAAAGGTGAACGGCCAGACTTTATATGATATCCTCCTGAACAAAACCGAACCAGCCCTGGTAAAGATGGAGATGGATCTGGGCTGGGCCATTGTAACCGGTAACGACCCTACCACCTACTTTAATAAATACCCTGGGCGTTTCCCTTTATGGCACCTTAAAGATATGAGCAAAACCAAAAAGGAAAGTACGGAATTTGGAAAAGGACAAGTCAACATTCTACGCATGCTGCAAAATGCCGGGAAATCAGGAATGAAGTATTTTTTTGTGGAGCAGGAAGAGTATACAGGCACTCCTTTTGAAAGCATAAAACATAACTACAATTACCTGATGAAGCTGAATGTCTGATGATCACAGCGTTAACCTATTTATGTTGTTGTCTACCATTTACCTGGTTATAAAAAAGCATGCCTGTGCCGGAAAAATTCTTTTCCTGTTGTATGGATGTACGATTAACCTTGCGCTTATGGGACAGAAGAAGAATGCTTCCTATGAGTTGCACATTTATCGTACTGCAGAACATGTTCTGGTAGATGGCATAGCTGATGAACCCGTCTGGAAGATAGCAGAAAAGGCAAGTAATTTTTTCATGGTGACTCCAATGGATACCAGTCGGGCTTTAGTAAAGACCGATGTTTTCATGACCTATGATAAGACTAACCTCTATCTGTTAGCCATCTGCTTCAATGCGTTACCGGGACCGGACATGGTGGAATCATTAAGACGTGATTTCAATTTTTCGAAGAACGACAACTTCCTGTTATTCATGGATCCCTTTGAAGACCAGACAAACGGATTTTCTTTTGGAACCAACGCGGTCGGTGCTCAATGGGATGGGTTGATGTTTGACGGTGGCAAAGTAGACCTGAACTGGGACAATAAATGGACATCGGCCGTAAAAAATTATCCTGACAAATGGGTGTTGGAAATGGCTATTCCGTTTAAAACCCTGCGTTTCAAAAAGGGAGTCGCCCGCTGGGGAATTAATTTCAGCCGTAATGATTTAAAAACCACGGAAAAGTCAAGTTGGGCCCCGGTACCGCGGCAATTCCCAACCGCTTCACTTGCGTATACCGGAACATTGGCGTGGGATGAACCTCCGCCAGTTCAGGGAGCCAACGTTTCGTTGATTCCTTATCTATTAGGAGGTGCTTCGAATAACTATTATCCCGTTTCACAAAGGGAGTATAAACATGAAGCAGGTTTGGATGTGAAGGTTGCTGTAACATCCTCATTAAATCTTGACCTGACAGTAAACCCTGATTTCTCACAGGTGGAAGTTGACAAACAGGTCACCAACCTCGACCGCTATGAGTTATTTTTTCCGGAGCGGAGGCAGTTTTTCCTGGAAAACGGAGATCAACTGAACAACTTTGGCTATCCTTCTATTCGCCCCTTTTTTTCGCGCCGAGTCGGATTGGGTGTTCCTATTCAGTTCGGCGGCAGATTAAGTGGCAGACTAAACAAGAACTGGCGTATAACGGTCATGGATATGCAAACCGCAAAGCAGGAGGAGAATGGTTTGCCTATGCAAAATTTTGCTGTGGTAGCCCTGCAAAGAAGGGTTTTTTCCCGGTCAAACATTAATGTTCTGTTCGTTAACAAACAATCCATCAATGTTCGTCCCAATAAAGATTCTACTCTTCCGCGACATGCTGATTATAACCGGAACATAGGATTGGAGTATAACCTCGCTTCCCCAAATAATTTGTGGACAGGCAAGCAATTGCTTTTAACCTCTTTCAGTCCTAATAAGAAAAGGGATGATATGGTATATGCCGGCAACTTATTGTACTCCGGTAAAAGTTGGACGATCAACGGTGCTTATGAATACATCGGCAAAAATTATAACGCGGAAGTTGGGTATGTCCCTCGGCGCGGTCATATCAAGCTAAATCCACAAATTGCCTATGGCTTTTTTCCTAAAGCCGGCAGCATATTAACACATGGACCCCAAATAATCGCTAATTATTTTTTTAATGAAAAATTTCACCAGACAGATCATGAGAGCGAGCTTAACTATTTAGTTACCTTCCGAAACCGCGCTACTCTTTCTGCCGTAGCCATACATCATTACGTCCAGTTGCTTTTTCCATTAGACCCGACCAATAGCGGCAAAGATTCCATGCAATCCGGTTCAAAGCACAGATGGAAAACGATCGGGGCCAATTTTGTATCGATACCCCAAAGCCTGTTCACCTATGGTTTTTCCGTTCGTTATGGAGGATATTATGCAGAAGGAAAAAAGTTTACTTTCAGCGGCGAACTCGGCTATCGCTTCCAACCTTTTGTTAACCTGACATTAAACACTACCTACAATGAACTCCTATTACCCAACCCCTGGGGCCGTACTACCTTTTGGCTCATCGGACCGAAGATCGATCTGACGATGACGAACAAGCTGTTTTTTACTACTTATGTGCAATACAACGAGCAGCTAAAAAACACCAATATCAATGCAAGGATCCAATGGCGATACAAACCGGCTTCTGACTTGTTTATCGTATATACAGATAATTATTTGAACATTCCGTTTTCAGTGCGGAACCGTGCAATTTTGTTGAAATTTACTTACTGGTGGAACCTGTAACGCAGCAACTATTTTTAAACAGTATTTTTATTTAAAGAATATATATGAAAAGACGTTCGTTTGTTAAAGCCTCTTTATTGTCAAGTTCTTTAGGCAGCCTGATGCCTCTCATAAGTATGGCTTCAATGGATCTTTATGACCAAAAAAAAGCCAATCGCGAATTTTATGAATTAAGGGTCTACACATTAAAAAACGAAATACAACAAAGGCTGGTAGAAGATTATTTTGAGAAAGCCGCTATTCCGGCTTTTAACCGTTCGGGAAGCAAAAGCATTGGTGTTTTTTCAGAACTTAAGCCGGCCGGGTTTACCAAACTGTATGTAATCATTCCATTTAAAACACTGGACGATTTTTTTAAATTGCCTGAAAAGCTGGCCCGTGATGCTTCGTATAACGAAGCGGGAACAGCTTACTTAAATGCGCCGTCCGCTGAGCCGGCGTATGAACGCATCGAAAGTTCTTTAATGAGGGCTTTTGTGAACATGCCTAAGATAGCCGTTCCGGAAAAAAAAACGCGCTTGTTTGAATTGCGCCGTTATGAGAGTTCGGGAGAAGCGGCCGGACAAAAGAAAATAGAAATGTTTAATACGGCAGGCGAAATTGAAATTTTCAAAAGGGTCGGTCTCACGCCGGTGTTTTTTGGCGAAACAATCATTGGGTCCTTTCGACCGAACCTTACCTACATGCTGACCTATGATGACATGGATGAACACGGACGGAACTGGAATGTGTTTCGCAACGATCCCGAATGGAAACGCATCAGTGCCATACCCGAATACGCCAATGCAAAAATCGTATCCCGTATCACTTCAACCTTTCTTGTTCCAACTGCTTATTCTCAGATTTAAGCATCTTTAAGAACTTCTGCCCGTTGTTGGTGTTTCACCGACAACGCTGTTCAAAGTTTATTGACTTAGAATACCCTATGTTCTTTACAGTTTCAAACTGTAGTCGGAGACTACGAAGAACATAAGGGTACGAAGTTGGAAACTTCGTACGGCGCCTAACTTCGTACAGCACCTAATTCAACGTATAAAAGTCATAAAAAATTTTCCAGTTAAACACTTCGCCGGGTTTGACTTTTACCTGAGTATAGGGTTCCGGACATAATGTTTTTGCGGCAGACCAGAATACCAACCTGGAGAGGGGACGGTCGCTGGTTATTCTCACCCCTGCACCTGTCTTATTATTTTCCACCCTTATGTCATAATCTTTTGCATCGTCACCGAATCCTTGCAAAGACTTATAATAAAGGTGATCGTTTTTGGCTAACTGCTTAAGAAATATGATCTGGTTTCCCTGAACCTGCCCCAGCTCACTTGTTTGCTCCCCATCGACTGCCAGGTTGAACCCGAACTTAACTGCAAACGCCGGACCCGTTGCCTGAGAATCAATTAGAAAAAAATTATGGTTGTATACAGTTGTTTCAATCGTTTTCCGGCCATTGTTTTTCAGGCTGTGGGATAAAACCATTTGAGGTTTTCCTTTTACCAAATGTATCGTTTTTGTATACTCATAAGCACACTCCTCGTCATCCAATTTATGAACATACTCTACCCTGTCAGGCTTTTGCCTGACTCTCCATTCGCCCGGATTTAAAATGACATAAGGCCTCGAGAACGAGTAACCTGTTTCATCTGGTTTATAAAGCGCTCCTATGCCGATCTTTATAAAACGCCCACCCCGCTTAGCTTCACTGTATCCTACCGGATAAAAATCCTCCACCGGTCCCATAATAGCGTCATGAATGGTAGGATTGTAATTTTCGAACCATTGGCCGAAATAGTTATGCTCTTTATATTCAAGCCGGGCTATCACGCCAGACCAATCAAACCTAGATCCCCGGTAATACCCGTTCCGGGAGGGCAGGTAAAGTTTCGCCTGTATAAGTCCGTTAGTAATTTCCGTTTGTGGAAAGTCTGCTACCGGCTGGGCATTCATCAGCAAACTGTAAAATACCCCAATAGTGAAACATGCTTTCTTCATAGTAATTGTTTTCGTTCAAACCAACGCTGCTGGGATTGCATGAAAAGGGTCTTTGATCTTATAAGCAATTCCCTTACAGCCGTTCAGGAGTTTACAACCGGAATTTCCAAAACCCGGGATTCTTCGGGGGAAGCATTAAATTCTTTAGGAGGTTTTCGATGCCAATATGAAGCTAATATCGATCCGGTTACATTCATTAAAGGGCCGAAAATGGCAGGAGCCAAACCGACTGTAGCCATTTTGCCCATTTCCTTGGCCAGACCAGAAGCCAGGCCTCCATTCTGCATTCCTACTTCGATGGCAATGGTTCGACAATCCCTTTCACTCATCCTAAACAACCGCCCGGACCAATAACCAAGAAAATACCCTGATAAGTTATGAATAAGCACCAACAGGATCAGCAATGGGCCGATAGTCAACAAATTATTCCTTCCTGCCGCTGTTATGATTACTATAATGAACGCAATACCGAACATGGAAACGAGTGGCATAGCGTCATCAAGCCATTTGGCTTTGCCGCTTAACAGTTTGTTGAACACGATGCCGGCACCGATAGGCAGAATAACCATTTTAATGATATCCCACATCATGTTTAACACATTTATTTCAACAAACGCGCCTGCATACAACTTCATTAACAAGGGAGTAACAAAAGGAGCGAGCATGGTTGATATGGCCGTAATCGTAATAGACAGCGCTAAGTTCGCTTTAGCGAGATAGGAAATGACATTGGAAGCCATGCCATTTGGAGAGCATCCAATCAGGATGATCCCTGCTGCTATTTCCGGCGGGAAACCACTGAGGCTCGCCAGTGTATAACCAACAAGGGGCATGATAATAAAATGGCTTACAACCCCTATAAAAACGCCCTTTGGCGTTTTAACCACGCCAACAAAATCATTAATACCCATGGACGTGCCCATACCAAACATGATAAGCTGTATGAGGGGAGTGATCAGGGTTGCGAACTTAAACCCATTTAGTTCAATAAACCAGTGTGGATAAAACAATGCGGTTGTAACGGCAGCAAATATCATGACCGTATAAGCAAAGCCTTTAAGCAAGGTAAAACCGCGAAACCCAATGGCCAGGGCAATAAAAAAGACAATAAAGAAAGGGCCGGAATGTGATAAATTACCAGTAAATACGAAACCTAAGGCGGCAATCAAACTCAAGACGGCTATGCCTAAAACGATCTTATACGCGTTTATTTTTTCCAAAGCATTAAGCGGTTGATAGTGACGGAAAATAGTTTTCTTTGCAAATCATTACCAGGTCCTTTTGCTCATTACTTTATCAAGTTCCGCCCTGGTCATAGTTCCTAATTCCGGATGCTGCGCTAGCCATTTAAGAAAATCGCTTTTTATTTCATCGGTCCACTGACTGTCTATCTGGCCTGTGGTGTAACGTCCGGATTTAACCCTTTCAAAACCATACTGATCTTTTCGGGTAACAAATTCGGATGTACTGATCACCTGTTCAGCCAGATGAGCAGGGACGAAAAGAACGCCTTCCCGTTGTGCAATCACAAGGTCTCCGGGTAATACGATTACATTGCCTATGCGGATGGGAGCATTGAGGCCCATTAAAACCATTTCTTCAATAAACGAAGGATGAAAGTCTCGCACAAAAGCATTGAAACCTTTGATGTTCTGAAGTTCCTGCAGGTCTCTTGCCGCACCGTTAAACACCACCCCATTTCCTGTTTTACTGAAAATGGCATTACCCAAAGTAGCACCCATAAGAGTTCCTCCCCCGATTTTTCCAAAACCATCGGCTACATACACATCGCCCTTTGT
The DNA here is from genome assembly GCA_037718865.1 of Chitinophagaceae bacterium. GTDB lineage: Bacteria > Bacteroidota > Bacteroidia > Chitinophagales > Chitinophagaceae > JADCRZ01. The sequence continues at coordinate 180,408 of JBBJMP010000007.1, forward strand.
AAGCGTTTCTATTGGCCAGGTATTCGTGTTGCCTTTCCTGCCTTGAGAAGATATTCCACGGTCCTTAATGTTTTTTTCGATGTCTGGCCTGCTGGGCATAAACATGGCGGTAACGGCACGACCTATTACCGGTACATCAGTCTGTACCATTTTCCAACTGCCTTCGAACTGATTGGTGTAACCTTCATTCTTTAGTACGGTCCAGGCATCATCGATGCCAATCTTTTTAGCTCTTTCCAATAACCCGTCAGGAATTTTGGGACGACCATCGGGAAACCGTTCCCCTTTCCACTCAGAAGTCAGAAACGTCAATTCGTCTTTGGGAATAGTCTGGCCAAATAGACGAGTCTGATTGCTAACGATGCATAAAAATAAAACGAAGAGCGGTACATTACATTTCATTATTTCCTGCTGATTAAAATGGTATGGGTATGATTTTCAAACAGTTTATTGATCTCCTTTTCCTAGATATACTTCTATCTGTTTTGGAGAATTGATCAGTTTCTTCGGGTATTTAACCACCCAGGCCCTGAATTCATTTTTAATGTTGTCACTCCAGTCGCCATGTATCTGACCGGATGGATATTTACCCTGCTGCAACAGTAAGCGTTCAAATTCATCACGCAGGGCAGTCAGTTCGGAAGCAGTTACCAGGTCTTCCACCAGGTGAGCCGGGATAAACACCACGCCGTACTCGTTGGCAAAAACTACGTCGCCCGGAAATACAGTCACTTCACCAATGCGGACAGGAGCGTTAATAGAGGTAGGCGTCATAGCCTTGATGTAGGATGGGTCATGCCCTTTTACCCACGCATTAAACCCCTTGGTACTCTTCAATTCCTGCATATCTCTCACTGATCCGTAGAATATGACTCCCTTGCCTGTTTTACCATAGATAGCGTTACCCAAGCTTGACCCGATCAAAGTACCGTCTTTGATTTTACCGAAGCCATCTGCCACATAAATATCCCCTTTTGTTAATATATCTATCGGCCAGATATTAATACCGCCTTTTTGGGAACGGCCCTCTCCCCTGCCCTGGGCTTTTACCACGCTGTCAAGGTCAGGCCTTGACGGCATAAACTGGGCAGTCACCACACGTCCAACCATAGTTTCACCGGGTTTGAGAATGATCCAGTTCTTCTCCACCTGATTACTATACCCTTTTCGTCCTAAATAACCCCAGATCTGCTCAAGGGTAGCCTCATTCAGGCGTTCCAGCATGATATCCGGAACCTTGGGCCGGCCATCATCAAATCGTTCACCCTTCCATTCAGCGGTTAACATCTTTATGTAATCAGGCGTTGAACCTACCCGCTGGGCATTTATTGACATTCCGCATGCTGCAATGGCAACAATAAATAACCATTTTTTTCGCATAACTACACGATGAGATTTTTAAAACACGATTAAACTCTGTTCTTATTTTTACTAACAGCTTCCATAAGTCCTTTAATGTAACCCCAGGCAAACAAAGAGCCTATTGTGCTATAGCCAGGAAAATCATTGCTGTCTCCTGCCATGGTAGGCACATGGTCCGGCCTGATAGCACCTTTAAAACCAATGTCGTAATAGGCCTGCATCGCTTTATACATGTCTATCTGTCCTTCATCATGGAAAGTTTCCTCGAACTTAAATTTACCGCCTCTTACATTTCTAAAATGAACAAAATGAATGAGTTTTCTTTTTCCAAAGTATCTGATCGTAGCAGGAATATCTACACCCATTAGAGAAAAATTTCCCTGGCACATCGTGATCCCGTTACTCGGACTAGGATAAAAATCAACCAATCGCTTGAAATTATCTACCGTTGTCATGATCCGGGAAATGCCCCTGATATGATCAACCTGCGGGTCATCGGGGTGCATGGCCAGTTTCATACCACATTTTTCTGCTTCGGGTATAACTGCTTTCAGGAAGTATTCCAAATTTTTCCACAATGCGTCCTTTGAAACTTCTCCATATTCAGTCAAGGGTGCATTTTTGATATCTTCATAATCAAAAGCAGTTACCAGGGCTCCTCCACGGCCAACCTGGTCTTTCTTTGTTCTATACCAACTAATTACCGGCATCCAGTTGTAACAGATAACGTCAACGCCGGCTTTAGACAGGTTTTTCATAAAAGTAATGAAATTGGCGATTTCTTCGTCTTTACCTTCAAGACCAAGTTTGGTTTTTTCGCCAAGTGTAGGAGGGCCTTCTACTACGTTGAAATTCAGCCCCACTTTTTTCCAGGCTTCCTTTACCGCTGTTACTGCATTTGAATCCCAGGGCTTTGCATTTTCTAATGAAACCATCTTGGTATTAATGCCGCCAACGGCGCCAAACACTTCCATTTGTTTCAACAGTGCGATCTTACGCTCATTCATGCCGCTGAAATAGGCCTCGCTGGCCTGCATGCCTGCATCTTTTGCCAAATTTGCAACCTCAGGAGAGGTTTCGTTTGTCCGGCCAAGTGCATTGGCCACACCAGGAGCGATCCCACCCATTGACAGTGCTGCTGCCATGGAAGCACCCTTCTTTAAAAAGTCCCTTCGATTATCTTTCATGACTAATAAATTTTATAAATTAAAAAAGTTGATTTGAACAGGTCACCAGGAGCAAATAGAACTAACCACTGTTTGCACATCGGCCGCCTGTCGCTATCGTTATGTTGACAATACAGCCAGCTTCATAGCTAAAGCGAAAGCAACATTATACGTTTGTGCGGCATAACCTCCTCCCCCCGGATACTGGTTCTTTATTCCACCCGGATGCTCCTTGTCGTAATCGATCGCACGCGGGTGTTCGGGATAAAGGCCGTATTTGTAACCCATCCGAATAAGTTCTTTCATGACGGCAAACATATTTATCTGACCTTCATCCAGGAAAACCTCTGTGTACTTTTCATAAGGCTTTTCAACAATTACATTCCGGTAATGGACGTGATTTATGCGATCCCGCTTCCCAAAGTAACGACAAACTTCAAGGGGATCTTCACCCGTTTCACGCGTAACGCCACAATCGTAAGTTATGCCGTTTGCCGGACTATCGACAATCTTTATCAATCTTTTCCAGTCTGTAAGAGTTGCCATAATCTGCGCGGAACCGTGGCTAACCGGGATGGGTGGATCGTTGGGATGCAGGGCCATTCGAACTCCGGCCTTTTCTGCCACCGGAATTACCGCCTTCAAAAAATAGGTTAGGTTGTTCCAAAGATCGGAAGCATTATGAACACCGATCTGTGGCTTGGCAGGAAGGTCTTTTACCGGAGCATAATCGAAAGCCGTATGACCGGCGCCGCCCCGGGTTTTTTTTTCGTAATAGCCTTCCATCAGCCTGTCTGCATAGAAATTATATTCGACTACCGGCAGACCTGCGACCCCTGCCGCTACAAGCGACTCCTGTATCATTTTTATTTCGGCATCACGGCCGTCGCGTCCATAGATCGTATTCGGATGCCCACCGATCATCATGTTGATGACGGTCAGGCCATTTGCTTTGAAGCGATTCATAATTGTTCGGAGAACTTCCTCGGTCCAGGGGATGGGGGGCCCTCCCATCAGCACATAATCAACGCCTACCTGCTTATACTGGATCATTTCCTTTTCAGTGGCATCTTTGGAAACACCGACACACAACCTGGGGGTATTGGGTTTTTCAGGTATTGGCCATTCGACGTTTGCCCGGGTTCCCGTTACAATATTTTTTTCATTTCCTGTAGATGCTGCCCCAACGCCAAATCCACCTAAAGAGAGTGCAGCAGCCAATGAAGAACTTTTTTTAATGAAATCCCTGCGATTTTCTTTCATAGTTATTTAATTAAATAAATGAATTTATTTTATTTGTCATTTATCCCACCAAACAGGAGTAGTATATAAATCAGGTCCCTGGGAAGCAATGGCGGCTTCGTAGTTTGCTTTATTCAACGATGCTTCGTTTATTGGATACCGTAAGCGCAACAGGTGTTTTCCGCCCGTAAAATTTCCAGGGTAATTCGGTGGTACGAGGTTAGGATAACCGGTGCGTCGAAAATTAGACCAGGCTTCAAAGAAATCGTACCACATAAAGTGCGCTAAATAAAATTGAGTGTGAATTTGTTCCATTTGCTGATTAAAGCTGGAGCCGTTTAAAGGATTTGCCGTAATATAATTGTCAATCGTAGTTTGTGATATGATATAATTAAAAACGTTAGTCGGGAACAATGTGGTGGATCGCATCGATGCTGCAATTGCTGCATTATAATGGGCGACCGCACTTCCCGTCTCCCAACCCCGTATAGCGGCTTCTGCCAACAGAAATTCAACTTCAGCGTAACTTTGAAGAACAGTAGGGGCACTCAGGCTTGCTATGGTACCAGTATTGGGCTCAGAATACTCCACCAGCATATTGTTATTCCAGCTGGGAATTACCTGTTTAATAGATGTTGCGTCATACCCGTTCGGAAGTCCTTTCTGAAGTGCCGGATTGGTAGTGGTTGGCAGCCTGGCGGCCTGAATGGAAAGAATATTGCCCTCCCATAGTGTTGCATAAAAAGGTAACCTTGGATCATTATAAGATTGCAAAAGATCAATTAACGTTTTACCGAGTTTCACAGGTCCTTTTCCGGCATTTGACTCGGGAAGACTTTCCCGTTTAAGTTCGGCTGCGTCCCTGTTTTCGGTGTTGGTGTTACCTACGGCATGATTTAATTTGGCAATATCTGCGTTACTCTTCATCACACCGCCGTTTATTGCTTTTTGAACCCATTCTTTTGATTTGGCAGCGTCCACATTAGTAAGGCGCATTCCCAGGCGAAGCATCATGGAGTAGGCAAATGTTTTCCATTTAGTCACATTGCCCTGGTAGATTACGTCTGATGCGCCGTACGTAGGTTTTGCCGGGTCTAACTTACCGATGGCCGTCTCCAAACCGGCAAGCATCAGCGGGTAGATCTCGGATTGCTTGTCGTATTTCGGCTTAAAGTTTCCTGTCAAAAATCCCTGACCCGCCTCAGTATAGGGTACATCCCCATACAGATCAGTAACCCGGTGGAGAATAAAAATGCGCCAGATGTTCGCAATGGCGTTTTGATTCATAAATTCAGGTTTGCCTTCCGTTAACGCAAGCACCTGTTGAAGTTCTTTTAAATGAATGTTGTAAGCAGTCACGAAAAAATCGCCAAATTGTCCATTTTCAAAATTCTTATCGCCCGACCAGTTTGTTCCTAGTGCGGCCATATATTGCATGGTACCTGCAAAGTATTTAATATTTACGCGGTTCCTGTCGGCCGTTCCAACACCTGCGGTTCTGATTAAACTTGTAGTAAGTAAATTACCGATAACCGGCTCGGTATATACATTAGGATTAGTATTCAGTTCTTCAAAACCCTTATCGCAGGAAGTCAGCAGCAATACTACGATGCCCAGTTTCAACATGTTGGTTTTCAAAAATTGCATGATGTCATTCATTGTTCCTGATTTAAAATACATAATAAGTGTCTGATCTAAAACCGCAACAGCAGGTTTAAGCCGTAACTGCGTGCGGTTGGTACACCAAAGTTTTCCAACCCCTGCGCATTGGAGTTGTTATAACCGGATTCCGGATCGATATTGTCTGCAGCATTATAAATTATCCAGAGGTTGCGTGCAACCAGGGATACGCTTGCTGACTGAAACGTATTAGGAAAAAATGTTTTGGGGAAGTTGTATCCCAGCGTTAACTGGCGCAATTTTATAAAATCAGCATCTGTTATAAACTGATCTGTAAGCGATGCCCAGATGGTTGAGTAATACGTTTGCGCCGAAACAGTACCGCTATGAGGAGTACCGTTCTGCGCAACACCTGAAATAGGAATACCCTTCTCTCTTACGTTATTTTCCACTGTTCTCTTATCCAACCCGAATTGAGTACCGTAAGCATTGGTTGCTGAGTAAACCTGAGCTCCAAATTTACCATCCACCAGAAAACCCAAAGAAAAATTTTTATATCCCAGGCTATTGTTAATGCCTATTGTTAATGGCGGAACTCCCCTGCCTAATGGGGTTAAAGGGCCCTGAAGTGGTATTCCGGTGGCACTATTATATACTATTTGTCCTTTCTCGTTAGTTAATGCCCTGTTTCCTGCAATCATTCCAAAAGGCTTGCCTTCAAAATGGTAAATACCTCCATTCTGAGTTCTTGTTGTGGCATCAGGCAGAAAAATCGAAGTAAGCCCTTCAGAAATCTTTATAACCTCGTTTTCATTGTAGGCCATATTGTAGCTGACATTCCAGTTAAAGTCAGCGGATTTTACCGGAGAACCGGTTATCAACAATTCAATACCCCTGTTTTTAATTTTACCTACGTTTAAAGCAACGCTCGTGTAACCGGAAGACAAGGGAACAGAGGCATTCACAATATCATTTGTAGTCGTTCTGTCATATACTGTAAAATCAATGCCTATACGATTGTTAAACATCCTTGTCTCAATACCTGCTTCCGTGGTAGTAGAAGTGTAAGGCGTCAATTTGTTAGGAATTGTATTACTGGTAATATTCATCAACGTTGCCCCAAGGTGTTGTTGAGCCTGAGCGGTGTATGTTAAGTCTAACCCATAAGGTTCAGGCGCACCACCACCAACCTGGGCCCATGACCCCCGCACCTTTCCATAATCCAACCAGGATGGTTTTGACTTCCATGGTTCAGAAAATACAAGGCTTAGGCCGACTGAGGGATAAAACAAGTTGTTTTTTTCTTTAGCAAGCGTCGAGAACCAGTCCTGGCGACCAGTTAAGGTAAGGTACAGATATCCGTCATATCCAACATCGGCGGAAGCGAACACTGAGTTGATGCCGCTTCGCCTGAATACCTGGCCGAAAGCCTGGCTGCTACCATTAGAGATAAAATACTGAAAGGGTACATTAAAGAATCCACTGCTTAGTGAAACTCCCTGGACTTTATTTCTCATTTGATTCCCGCCGGCAAGAGCGTTAACCGTAAAGCGCCCGAAATTTTTATTAAATCCCAGCAGAGCTTCGGCGTTGGATTCAAAGCTCACGTTTTGGTCAGTATTCATGCTGCCGCGGTTGTTGAAAGCAAGGCCTGAAGGCTGAATACCAAACCAATCAATGGTAAAATAATCCATGCCCAACCGGGCACGTGCATAAAGATATTCTGTGATATTATAACGTGTACTGAAGGATCCTATAAATCTGCGGCGGGTATCTCCATTACGTATCCGGTTGATGGCAAAATAAGGATTTGTAGCAAAAATGTAGTCATTCCAAAGAGCTTCATTTCCATTTGCATTGTACCCGGGAGACAATGTACGCACATCAATATTAGTAGCAATGATTTGAGCGCCGGCATTAGGGTTCAACTGAAAGTCAGCAGTGAACGTCCGATTTTTAGTTTCTTCTATGTTGTATTGTGCATTACCTTCAAATACAATCTTCTTTTTTAGATTGGCGGTTGCGCTAAGATTAAATGTCTTACGGTTCAGGCTATTGTTAGGCACTATTCCTTTGTTATCCAGGTTTGAAACAGAAAACCTGAAGTTTGCCGTTTCACTGCCTCCGGTAATGGCTATCGTGTTAGAAAATGTTTTACCGGTATTGTAAAAGTTTTTGATGTTGTCTTTCTGGGCGGTATATGGCCTGGCTTGCCCATCGGGTTGTATGACGGAGGAACCGTCTAATTTTGCTCCCCACGACATTCTCCCATTGGCTATGGCCTCAGCCTGGGAAGTTGGTGCAACGCCCCTGGAGCCTGATCCATACTCGTACTGCCAGTCTAACAGATCACGAGGCGTTTCGAGGGTATAAGTCATATTGTATTCTACTCCCAGGCCCAGCTGGGCCCTGCCTGACTTGGTAGTAATCAGTATTACACCATTCGCTGCCCTTGAACCATACAGCGCCGCCGCAGTACCACCTTTTAATACAGAAATACTTTCTATATCGTCGGGATTGATACTTAATAAACCATCACCACGGTCAATGCCGCCAAACGTAGAGGCAGAACCCTGGTTTGCATTTGTAATGGGCACTCCGTTTACCACATACAATGGCTGGTTATCTCCGTTAAGTGATCCGTTACCCCTGATAACTACTCTGCTTGAACCAGCGGGACCGGTAGCTGTGCTTGTAGCATTTACCCCTGCCACCCTGCCGGATAAGGCATTACCTAAGTTCACTTCCCTGGCTTTGGTCAGATCTTCACCGCCTACTTCGGTAACCGCATACGTCAGAGATTTTCTTTCTCTTCTGATTCCTAGTGCAGTAACCACTACATTATTTAAAGCTTCGCTTTCTTCAACAAGTTTTATAGTCAATGCAGTTTCTCCGTCAATGGGAACTTCCTGGGAAGTAAACCCGATCGAAGTAAAAACCAGTATCGCTTTCGAGGGAACGTTCAGCGAAAATTTGCCTTGTGCATTTGTTGTTGTACCCAGGTTGGTACCCTTCAAAGTAACACTGACCCCGGAAAGCGGGCTGCCCTGGCTATTGGTTACGGTTCCTTGAATAGCTACAGTTACCCTGGCGCCTTGCGGCAACCCTTGCACCGGGACTTTTAGACACAATACTAAAATTAGAAAGAAGGTCCAGTTAGACAATGATAAAACCTTTTGATGGAAATGATGACTTTGCATCAAATGGCATTGTTTTGTGACAGGCATAAAGTTGTTCTTGAGTGTAATAAAATCCGGTTATCGCTGCCGGGAAGTTTCCTGGGACGTACTCCTTGTGGCCAATTGTACAGTGCCGACTTCAATAAAAGTTATAACCGTAATGTGCTCGCGGAAGCCATAAATGACCCTTGCGAAAAAAGCGAAGCGGAAATAATTTCCGCTTCGCTTTTCAGCTAACTGAAAATTCTGTCATGGGAGCGTTTCGCATCCCATTGCGGAGTGGGTTCAAAATAACTTTTATCAGTAGCGTGAAGATGTTGCTTGATCACCTCATCATTCAATTCAATACCTAATCCGGGTGCCGTAAGGGGAAGGTTGGCATAACCCTTGGTAATCAATTTCCTGCCGTCCGTTGTTTTCACCATGCTTTCCCACCAGGGCAGGTCTACAGAATGGTGTTCCAGCGCTAAAAAGTTTTGGGTAGCTGCTGCACAATGCACATTAGCCATAAATGAAACAGGTGTACCTGCCTGGTGCATTGCCATCGCTATGCCATGTTCCTCAGCATAGTCGCCAATCCTTTTTGTCTCTAAAAGTCCTCCGGAGGAAGCCAGGTCGGGGTGAACAATATCAACAGCATGGGTATCTATTAAAGGCTTGAAATTTTTCAGCAGATAAATGTCTTCACCTGTTAGAAGAGGTGTTTCTAAAGCATCCGACATTGTTTTCCATTGGTCTGTATATTCCCATGAAACAATATCTTCAAGCCAAGCCAGCCTGTATTTTTCAAGAGCCTTTCCCAAACGTATACCATTATTCAAATCAAAATGACCGTAATGATCTGTAGAAAGCGGGATTTCATAACCTACCATACTCCTTGCCGTATCTACAATCTTGGCCAACTCATCCAGGCCCTTATCAGTAATTTGTATCTGCGTGAACGGATGCAGGGCATTGGAATAAGACATATAATTATTACCTCCCCATTGCTGAAGGGTTTTTCTGTCGTTTAGCCAGGCTTTGGCATTCACCAGAGTACCAGGAATATTTAACAGTTCTCCAATAGAAACATCCATTTTTAGCCAGGTATATCCCTGATCTTCTGTACGGAACTTAATCAGCTTTCTTTGCTCTTCGGGAGACGATGATTCCGGGGTATCGGCATACATCCTTACTGAATCGCGGTATCTTCCGCCCAACAACTGCCACGCAGGTACGTTATAAGCTTTCCCGCAGATATCCCAAAGTGCCATTTCAACAGCGCATACACCACCAGCCTGTCGCGCCTGTCCACCAAACTGTTTAATAACCTTAAAGATCATCTCCACATTACATGGATTCAAGCCAAGTATACGGCTCTTTAACATCAGCGCATAACGTTCATCGGCTCCATCCCTTACTTCACCCAAACCATAAATACCCTGGTTGGTATCGATACGGATAATGGCCGTACGTCCAAGCACCGTTGTTACCGCATAACGCAAGTCCGTTATTTTTAAATCGGAAGGAGCTGAATTACGGTTGACGCGTGAGGTACTCTGAGCAACCAGATCTTCAATAGGAGAAAACATAAAGGAGCTGCCGAGAGCCAGGCCACCCAGAGCTGACTTCTTAAAAAATGAACGTCTGGGATTTTCAGTTTCAGCATTTTCGGGAATAGCTGAATTTGGTACCGGATCTTTAAGACCAAGTTTGGCTGCGATTTTTTCAGATGGGGTCATACAATCGTTTGGAAGTTTTGGAATTTTAGTAATTAATTACTTGGGTCAGAACACAATAAACCTTGATAAATTGCTGACACAAGCTATTTTAAAAATGATTAAAAAAAAAATAATTATGCCCACGAAATACCTGGGATTGTTCTTTTTTTTTACTTAAAAAACATTTACTACATTCAATGGCTTTTAAAGTAGACTGATTATGAAAGTTCAATCCATTTTTACGAGGTTCATTACTCTATGCATCACTTTGCCTGTTTCATTTAGTATGTTATGTGCCCAGGAAATCGGGCTGCAGTTGTATAGCTTACGGAACGAGTTCAAAACAGATGTGCCCGGTACGCTTTCCAAAATAAAAGCATGGAAAATCAGGCAGATTGAAGGAGGGGGCACCTATGGGCTTTCTGTGGATGAGTATAAGAAGTTGCTAAAACAAAATAATCTGCAGATGGTGAGTTATGGAGCCGGATTTGAGGAATTGGCCAAAAACCCCGAGGCAGTAATAGCTAGCGCTAAATCATTCGGAGCAAAGTTTGTGATGTGCGCCTGGGTGCCTCACAAAGAAGGTGATTTTACACTTGATGAAACAAAAAAAGCAATCGAAGTATTTAGCGCAGCCGGCAAACTGATGAGTAAAAACGGGCTGAAACTTTGTTATCATCCTCACGGTTATGAATTCAGGCCTTACGAAAACGGCACACTATTCGATTATATGGTGAAGAATACCGATCCCAGATATGTAAACTATGAAATGGATGTTTTTTGGGTGAAACACCCCGGACAGGATCCGGTAGCTTTACTAAAAAAATATCCAACCCGTTTTCTGATGTTGCATTTGAAAGACAGGTTACCAGGAACTGAAGGAAACCAGGATGGCCGGGCACCGGATGAAACAAACGTAGTTTTAGGCAAAGGTGATGTAGGTATTGCTGCTGTCATGAAAGAAGCAAAAAGAATAGGCATCAAATACTATTTTATAGAAGACGAATCTCCCAAGGCAGTGGAACAGATACCACAGAGCCTTGAATTTCTTCGGAAAATTAAATAACATATAATTTGCGGATGTGCGGATGAAAAGTCTGATTCCCGTGGTTGGAGTTTTCACCAATCACCAGCCGCGCACAGTGCATGCCTGTCATTTCAGCCCAGGCGCAGCAGAGCGCTATACCTTTTTACGCGCCTTGGGCTGAAATCCCCTGGAGTTGAGGGTGTAGAAACAACTTGAATGTCAGGTGATTTCAACGAAGCGCGAGGCGCATCTCTATGCAAGCAACTATGGCTTCAGCTCTTAGAAACTCCACTTCAGCATAGGGCAATAGTATATAAGGATTTTTAATAATTATACATAATCGGGTTTGGCCGTGAGTAGCCGTCAGGCCGGTTTCACCTGTAAGGGCGAGAAGCCTTCCTGCATCGAGGCCGCTGGGCAGTACCCTTTGATTGGCAGCTGTTGCATCTCCGGTTTTAAGTATTGAAATAGTTGAAAAATCCAAGAGTTGTTTTAATTTCCTATTTTAAGCTTATAATTCATGAAATTGGTAAAAAAACCGAAGATGAGAACAATAGCCATTACAAAAACATTGGTCCGCGAACCATACTGTACTTTCCTGTTGATTCTTCTGGCTGCAGGACTGTTTTCCCTTTCTTTTAAAAACACCGGTTCGCGCTCTTACAACATTGCCCGGACAAACATCGATACTGAACAAAACCGTTTCACAAAATCCGTTCTGGCTCAAAAGCTGGAAGAGCCCATGCAATTTGAAATCTTTAACGACGGACGGATATTGTTTGCTGAAAGAAAAGGAAAACTGAAGCTGTACAGTCCTGCAACCGGCAAAGTTAAAACCATTGCCCAAATACCAGTAAGTACTAAATACATAAGTAAAGAAGGGGTTGTAACCGAAGCCGAAGACGGGTTGCAGGGTGTAATTGCCGATCCGGATTTTGAGCGGAACCACTGGCTGTATTTATATTATTCAAAGGCAGGAAATGAATCTGTTAATATCCTGGTACGTTACGACTTCCGTGACGAGAGATTGGTGGAAAATTCAAAGAAACTGGTAATGGAAGTTCCTGTTCAGCGGCAAGAGTGCTGCCACGTTGGCGGTGGGATGTTATTCGATGCCCATGGAAATTTATTTCTCACAACCGGCGACAATACCTTTTCCAGGTCATCAAGTGGTTTTACGCCAATTGATGAACGTCCCGGAGCGTCTCCAAGGGATGCACAAAAATCTTCAGGAAACACCAACGATCTAAGGGGAAAAATTTTGCGTATCCATCCTGAACCCGATGGCACTTATACTATCCCTGAAGGTAACTTGTTTCCAAAAGGCACACCTAAAACCCGTCCGGAGATTTACACGATGGGTAACAGAAACCCATGGCGCCTTACCATTGACAGTAAAACAGGATGGTTGTACTGGGGAGAAGTGGGGCCCGATGGGTTCAACGACACTGTCGGCCGGGGCCCCAAGGCATACGATGAATTTAACCAGGCCCGGCAGGCGGCAAATTATGGATGGCCATATTTCGTGGCGGATAACAAAGCCTACTGGGATTACGATTTTGCAACCGGTAAATCCGGGGAGAAGTTCGATCCGGCACATCCGGTTAATCATTCGCCCAATAATACGGGGTTGAATGATTTGCCACCCACCCAACCGGCCATGATCTGGTATCCTTATATTGTATCTGAGGAATTTCCTGTGCTGGGTAGCGGAAGCCGTAGTGCTACCGGAGGGCCCATTTACCATAGGTCGGATTTTAAGAACCCCAAACGTCCTTTCCCGGAATATTATGAGGGTAAATGGTTTGTTACTGATTGGGCCAGAGGCTGGATCATCGCCATAACCATTGATGAAAACGGAAAGTACAAATCCATGGAGCGATTTCTCCCCGGGGAGACTTTCAGAGGTCCTATCGATATGGACTTTGGGCCCGATGGAGACCTGTACGTTCTCGAATATGGTAACGGTTATTTCGCTGATAACCCGGAAGCACAACTTGTCAAGATAGAATATAATGCGGGCAACCGTAAGCCCGTCGTTCAGGCATCGGCTGATAAAAAGGGCGGCTCTGTTCCTTTTAAACTGCAATTGTCTTCAGCAGGTACCGAAGATTACGATAAGGATGAGCTTAATTATGAATGGAGACTAACATCTAAAAATAGCCAGCCAAAGATCTTTAAGGAAGCTGATCCTTTGGTTACTCTCACCACGCCGGGAGTCTATACAGCTACACTTACGGTAACGGATGCCAAAGGAGCAAGAAATAGCAAGGCTGTGCAGGTAACGGCAGGTAACGAGCCACCCGTGGTTAATTTTAACTTTAAGGGCAACAATAGAAGCTTTTTTTATCCTGACAGAAATGTTCCTTATTCTGTGGAGGTCAGTGATAAAGAAGATGGCAGTCTTGCTAACAAAAAGATAACTCCTTCGCAGGTAGCAGTCAGTATCGATTATTTGTCTGAAGGATATGACCTTACAGTAATTGCATCCAACCAAAGAAGCGTTGACGCTTCAGTACGGTTTGCGAGTGGCCGGAACCTGATAAATAAAAGTGATTGCAAAGCCTGTCATAATATCAATACAAAATCTTTAGGGCCTTCCTTTAACGAGATTGCCCGGAAGTACAAAAAAAGTGCCGGAGCCACAGACCGGTTGGCCAAGAAAATTATTTCTGGCGGCAGTGGTGTCTGGGGAGATGCTGCTATGCCTGCTCACCCTTCTATTGCAATGAATGACGCTGTGGCCATTGTTAAATATATAATGAACCTAAGCGAGAAGCAGGTAATTCCATCGCGTCCGGTACAAGGTAATTATATAACTAAAATTCCGGCTACAGAGAGCGATAAAGGAAGCTTTATTTTTAGGGCTGCATATACCGACAGAGGAACCAAAACAGCTCCGGCTCAATCTTCGGAAGACATAGTCGTATTACGTAACCCGGTGATCCCTGTGGCTCATGTTGACAAGTTTCAAAGTGTGGAATTTGATCCTGGCAGGAAGAGAGGCACAGCTAAAGGCTCCGGGTCATACCTGGGACTTAATAAAATAGACTTCAGGGGAATAAATCAAATAGAGTTTGCTGCTTCAGCGTTTGGCGGAATGAGTCCGGCAAAAGGCGGTAAAATCGAAGTTCGGCTAGACACTCCTGCCGGCAAACTGGTTGGATCTGCAGAGGTCTTGCCTCCGCAACCTGGTTCGGGCCGATCCGGCAGCCGTGGCGCAAGAGTCAAAACAGACATTGAAGAGGTTTCGGGTTCCCATGATGTTTATTTCGTCTTTGTCAACGATGCAGCAGGAAGTACCGATGCATTGCTTTATATCTCGGATATAAAATTCAACGCAATGTAACTGGCTCCGCTCCTTTTCGGGGCTAGTGTCAGGCAGATATAAATAATTATCTGTTGAGCTGTTCAGGAATCAGGTATGATAAGAAAAGGTTTGCTGCGTTTGCATTTATTGCTTACTCCGCAAATGCCGTATCCGAGCATGGCTAAATGGAGAATATAAATGCTTCCCAATATGACCGCTCCAAGCGGTTGGCAAAAGAACAGATTATTTCATGATCTTCATATAACCGGCAATGGTACCGGCATGATTAAATACATTCACATAATAAACTCCTTTGGGTAAGTTGTTCAGCGGTATTGTTACGGCCTGGTTATTTACGGCATTTACCAAGTGGGTATACACTGCCCTTCCGTTTTGGTCAGTAACCTGAACCCGGTATTTCCCCTGATCAATTTGCAGCATAATAAAATCGTTAAACGGATTTGGATAAACACTGAATGAAGTTGCATTATTGACCAGTTTTACAATTCCTGAATAACTTATTCTCCCGTCGTTATCCACTATTTTTAATCTGTAAAAGTTAGGACCCGTTCCTGGCGTCTCATCTATAAATTGGTGCTTACCTGCAATCGATGCCCAGCTATTACTAATGGGCTGCAATGTAGAAAAGTCATTTGCATTGGAAGACCTTTCCATAAAGACGGTTTTAACATGTTCCGCTGTTGCTATGTGCAGGTAAAGGTAGTTTGCATGCTTTTCTTTTTTCCCTGTAAAAGATACCAGCCTTATTGGCAAGGAAGCAAGTTCAACAGCGGTAAATGCAACGTCCCAGGATATGGAAGGCATTGGAATGATAAGACTGCCGGTAGTTACGGATATTGATAATTCGCTTAATATGGTACCGGTGGAAGGGCTATAAAGCTTGACATTGTATGTACCGTTTTGCATAGCTGGCACAGTAATGCTACATCCGGAAATAGCTGGCGGAGGCGTACCACCATTATTATTTAGGTACTGCCAGTTATAGTTTTTGTTCAATGCATATCCGGCTGCCTTAAAGCTATTGTCGGACTTAAGCACGTAAATACTTAACGGAGAGCCGACACCTGTAAAAGTAAAGTTTGATATTAAAATCCAATCTGTACCCAGGTTATCACATTTTATAACATGTATCCCTGCCGGGATGTTAACCGTATACGTAGCATTTACCGCAGCATTTTGTTCGAGTAACTGCACGCCGTCAACATAGATATTTATTTTGGGAGACGTGCCTGTTTGCGAACCGGTTACTACTTTAAACTGTCCGGCAACAGGATAATTTACATTAAAAGTCGGCGGATTACGGTTGGCGGTATTGAACTGGTTGCCATACAGGTATTTACTTAATGAAGTAGCAGCGGGGGTGATATTTCCGGTTGCATCGATGGTAAAATCCGATGCAGGAGGTTTACCCCAATCTGCTCCCGGAGATATGATTGCATCTGCGCCGCCCCCGCCTTGGCTGGAGGCTGCTGCTTTCCTGTAATTGCCATTTCTAAAATCAATTAATGAAACAACTGAAGCTAACGGCTTATAATGGTAATACAGATTTCGCGGCTCAATATAATCATCCCACCACCAGGTCATTGCGCTTCCCAAACCTCCGCTAAACATACTTCCCCAAATGGCATTATGAATATGTACACCATCCGGATCACTCACCGAAAGAGCCGCGCCGGCGGGGCCAAGCCCGAACTCGCCGTTTAAAGTGGGTTTTGAGTATTGAGAGAGAAAAGATTGATTGGCTGCGGCCAGCACAGTTTCTATATTTGGTGAGTTGACATAAAAATGCGTTTGTGTAAAATCAATGTTCGGAAGGTTCCATGAATTAGTCGTTATTTCGGTACCACCGTAGCTGGTGGTCACCAGGTGCTTGTATACGTCTTTATCTTTAATATAAGTTGACATTTCATCATCCCAGGTAGTTATTTCGTTTTTATGCGCTTCGAAATTATTCGTCCAGTGTAATTCGTTAAACAATTCCCAGCTTTGTATATTTTTTGAATAACCGTATCGCGCTATGATATAACGAAGCCTGTTTTTATGCAATGATTTAGCTGTAGCATCGGTAAAAAAATCCCAGGTATTTGTGGCGGGGCCCCCGTTAACTGCATTGTAAGGATTATTGTTCCATTCGGGATTTACGTTGCTGGAAACCTGCCCATGGTTATTCAGGGCAAGCATCATGTAAACATCTTTTTGTCTACAGTAATCCAGCAACCAGTCAAGATAAAAAGCGGAAGATTGCTTATACCTTTTCAGTCCGGAGAAACCGTTGTCGCCATTCTTCCATTCAAGCGCAAATGCCCAGCTTGACATCCATACCCGGATAAAATTACCCCCATTGTTTGCCAGGTCTGTGACCCAATTCGTATAATTAACAACAACGTTATTTGATTGCCAGCCCATATTTTCCCCGATCGGAATGTATTGGGTGTTATCGTCGAACGACAGGTAATTTGTGGTATTTTTTCTTATAAACCCGTGTGCCTCGGATGAAACGCATTGAAAAGCCTGGGCAGGCATTGTTGCGGTTCCTGATAAATTAGTGCAAGACAACACATAACTATAAGCACCGATCTCGTTTGGTGCATATCGTACCCGGAAAGAGCCGTTTCCAACAGGTGATGCAAATCCGTTTGCACCAATGGTGTAATCCTGCATAAAGAAACCATCCACAACATCTACCCTGCCGCCGGGCGCAGTAATCGTTGCCTGCACAGTGATATTATCATAATCATAAGCATTGGCATAACCCGCGGTGAGCTGTATGTCAACCTCAAACTTTTCAAACTTTGGTATAGTGGTGCTGTTAGGCGTTGCTCCGTTAAAAACCGGAGCCTGGGCAAATATGAAATTAGTTAAAAACAGGCAGCTAAGCATGCCTCCCCTTAAGAGTAATGTAATTATCATGGTCTTTATTTTTTATTTCGACGGTTTTAACATCTTGTTACTATTATAAAATGTAGCAGGGAGGGGGGAGAATTATCGTGCTCCCCCCGGACAATGCTCTTTTAAATAAGCGGTAAATAAGGCGGATAAATGTGCATTGGTCCCCTCTCCTTCGCTGATGCTGTGAGTACGGTTGGGATAACTCATCATTTGAAATTGCTTACCGTATTTTATCAGTTCGTTGATCAGCATTTCTGTTCCCTGGTAATGTACGTTATCGTCACCTGTGCCGTGAATAACCAGTAAATTACCCCTGAGATTTTTTGCGTGAGAAACGGGCGAACCATTTTTATAATCCTCCATATTTTCCTGGGGCAAACCCATATACCTCTCCTGGTAAATATTGTCGTAGCATAACTGATTAGCCACCGGAGCAATCGCAATTCCCGTTTTATAAATCTCAGGATACTGGAATAACAGGTTCAGGGTTGTGGAACCGCCTCCGCTCCATCCATGAACGGCAATGCGGCTGGTATCCACGAAGGTCCACTTCATGATTTTTTTGGCGGCCATCGCCTGATCTCGGATATTAAGTATCCCTATTTTCCGGTAAATCGCTTTGCGCCATGCCGCGCCTTTTGGTGCCGGAGTACCGCGTCCTTCTACACTTATCTGAATGTACCCGTCTGCGGAGATGTTGCCACTATACAAGGGGGTTCCCGCACTGCCTGCAGCATCATTTACCATAGTGCCGGCAGGCTCGCCATATACACTAAATATTATAGGATATTTTTTTGTGCTGTCAAAATTTGTTGGCTTTATCATCCATCCATCCATGGTTACGTTATCATCAGTAGTAACCTGGAACATTTCGACCGGGAGTAAGTCAGCGGATTGCAGTGCTGCTGGCTGGCTGTTTACTTTAATACTTTGATGCGCAGGAAGACTGATCCATTGAGAGACCCGTTGATTTTTGCTATTGGAAAAATTGTGGGAGGCAAACAGGGCGCCCGGAGAGATATTGTATGCATGGGTCCCTTTCATCGTGTCTGGTGATATCAATTCAGGGTCGCCTGCACCGGTCAGGGAAATGTTATATAAGTATCGTTGCGTGGCATTGTTAGGAGACGCCAGGAAATAGATCATGTTGGTTTTTGCATCAATCGCCGATATCCTGATAACGTCATACGCTCCATTTGTCAGCAAGGTTTCTTTGCCATCAAGGCCCACCCGGTAAAGATGGCTCCATCCGTCTTTTTCAGAAACCCATATAAAATCTTTCCCTTCATTGATCCAATCCCAACCTACGGGATTAGTTTTGGCATCTATCCAGGAGTTGCTTTGTTCTGTATAGATAGCACGGGCTGCACCGGTTGTTGCATTACATAAAAAAATCTTCGACACATTCTGCTTGCGGTTCAGCTGCTGCAATATCAGTTCTGTGTTATTACCCGCCCATTCCATACGAGGTATATAATGCTGCCTCGAATCTCCGGGCACATTCATCCATTGGGTTTTGCCTGTCGCAATGGTCACTACGCCAAGCCTGCATAATGAGGGATCTTCACCTACTTTGGGATATTCAACCGGTATGGTAAAAGAGTACATTGAATCGGTATTGTTGATCATCAAAAAATTTTTGATCCGGGTAGCATCAATCTGCCAATACGCTATGCGTTTACTATCTGCACTCCAGCGAAAACCATCCCTGCAAAAAAATTCTTCTTCCTACGCCCAATCAAAGGTGCCGTTAATTAAGCGTGCGGCGCCGCCTGTAGTCAACGGCGTGATTTTATGCGTAGCCAGGTCTTCCACATAAATGTTATGTTCGCTTACAAAAGCTGCCTTTCTGCTGTCGGGCGATATTTTTGCAAACATCAGGGAAGACGGAGGCCTTCCCTTGCCCAGCTGCGACAACTTACCGGTCGCGACCTCCCATATCCAATAATCACCTCTTGTTTCCTGTCGCCAAACCCTTTTGCTATTGGTGTAGATAAGCATTTGTTTTTCATCATCGCTAAACGAAAAATTACGGATCGCTAATGACGTACTGCTGTTTTGTGGCCTTAGCCTTGCAGAATCAATGACTACAACCCGGTTGAAAGAGGGCAACTGGTATTTTACGAGCCTGTTGCTTTCGAGAACATAATAACCGGTGCCGTTTTTTAACCATTTGATTCTCGCTGGCGACTGAGCAGAAGCAAAGATCAGGATAAAAATCCAGGCAATGAAAAGAATGAAGCGATTAAGTAAGATTATACTGCAAGGTTTATAAAATAATACGGAGCTTACAATAAATGTACAATGAATCATTGTATTACAGCTGCAACAGCCGGGCGCTTAAGCAAAACTTACTTAACATTTTTATATGGACTCGGTTTCTGATTTCAGACTCGGTGTTAATAAAATTTTGATCAATAGCCATTTTTTTATTAACTTTTATGCAGATAATTCTTTATTATGAAAAGAATTAACTGGATTAAGCTGACGGGAATAAACGTACTGTTTATACTAATCATTTTGCTTCCGTTCCTTCCAGGACCATCAAATAATCTGGTAATCGCACTATCTATATTTGGGCAATCGGCGGGTTTTTTTGGCTTGCTGTTAGCACCTGTTGGAATGATCTGGATATTAGCGGAAGCAAGAGAAAGAAACAGGGAAGCCCCGGATTGGCGAACGTCTTACTATCTGGCCATTAGTACCCTTGTAATTATTACTGCCATTTGCCTTATTCTGGTAATTGCAGCTTTTGTTAATTTTGGAATAATAGCCGGCCTTCCCGGACTTATACCCATAGCGTTCGGATTACAACGGGCAGTAAGAGAATTAAAAAAACTCAGGGACAATGCGCAACGAAGATGGAACTCAATACCGTTCTACTTGTTAACGATCCCATTGATCGCATTCGTTTCCCGGGTTTATCTTGTGGCACCACTAAGCGACTACAGCAGGGATTTTGCCATTCAAAGAAGCCAGCGGTTGATTACTTCCATCGAGGATTATAAAATTAAGGAAGGACAGTATCCCGAATCCATTAAGGACCTGGAAGCACGTCACTTAAAGACAATTTCCAGTCCGTTCATTATGGGAATCCGGCCTTTCCGATACAATAAAATTAACGACCATTATAGCATCTCATTTAGTCAATGGCTGGAGTTAGGTTCACTTGAGGAGATCGTGCTTTACGATAAGAACGACATAAGAAATAACCTGGAAGGTCCATACGCCATCTATGATTATAAGTTCGACCTATGCCGGGTGCAAGGAGCGTCTGCCAGCCATGACACCGGGTATGATCATTGGAGATATTATCTGGTTGACTAAAAACGCTCCACATCAAACCACCTGAAACCCATGAGCATAAGGATCATCATCATCAATAATGATGGTGTTGTAGCCCGTTACCATCGCCCATCCTTCGATGCTGGGAACAATGCCCTTAATGCCACCGATCGTTGTTTCTTCTTCTATGCGCCCGATGAATTGAGAACCGATGATGCTTTCGTGAATAAACACCTCGCCTTTTTTCAGCCTGCCTTTTGCATGCCATTGTGCCATGCGGGCAGATGTACCTGTACCGCAGGGAGAACGGTCAATGGCCTTGTCTCCATAGAAAACGGCATTTCTGGCCGTGGCGTTATTGTTTATCGTGGCACCGGTCCACATGATGTGACTTAAACCTGTAATGTGCTCGATTTCGGGATGCTTAAACACATGGTTTTCATTTAGCCGTTGCCGGCAAACACGGCTCCATGATATTAACTGATCGGCTTTAACATGTTCCAGGCCGGGAAAAGCATCCTGCGGATCAACAATAGCATAGAAGTTACCGCCATAAGCTATATCACATTTTATCGTACCCAGGTCAGGACACTCAACGGTTACTCCCTCATGAGCTAAAAATGATTTTACATTAGTCAGTTTTACCGACTTTACTTTTTTCCCTTCCTGCTTGTATTCAATGAAAATCAGGCCGGCAGGAGTCTCCACCTTAAGCGAACCAGGCATTTTTGGAATAACCAATCCTTCCTCAATGGCTATGGTAACCGTGCCAATGGTACCATGGCCGCACATCGGAAGGCATCCGCTTGTTTCTATAAACAACACACCGATATCATTTTCCGGATCTTGGGGCGGATACAAAATACTTCCGCTCATCATATCATGACCGCGGGGTTCAAACATCAGGCCTTTGCGTATCCAGTCATAGTCTCTTAAAAAATGAAGCCTCCTTTCCATCATGGAATTGCCATCGAGTATCGGCCCGCCACCCGCCACCAGTCGCACGGGATTTCCACAGGTATGCGCATCTACACAAAAAAACTTTTTTGAAGCCATGAATGCTGTTTAACCGCCTCTTTCTTAATGTTAATTACACCCACTGCACAATGTTGAGCCGCTGCAGGTTCAGGTAATCCGGTAACTCCGGCCTGTTTGCAATGGCGTGTTCAACGATGGATAATACACGGCTCCTTTCTTTGCCCTCCAACTGCAAGCGGGGTGCTCTGACGTGTTCCGTACCGATGCCGGTTAACATGGCTGCGATTTTGATGTATTGTACCAGTTTGCGATGGATATCCAATTCCAGTAACGGCAGAAACCAACGGTATATTTTAAGCGCTTCCTGGTGATAACCTGCTCTTATTAAACGGTAAATGGCTACGGTCTCTCTGGGAAAAGCATCCACCAAACCGGCTACCCAGCCATCAGCACCCATACATAAACTTTCCATGGCAAGCGGGTCAACACCGGCCAGGATCTTGTAACGGTCACCAAAACGATTGATCATCCTGGTAACATTGGTGACATCCCTGGTAGATTCCTTTACTGCCTGAATGTTTGGAATCACAGTCATCTCTTCAAACATATCCAGCGCCACAAAAATTTTGTAATCTATGGGGTTATTATAAATCATGATGGGCAGCGAGGTATTCCTGGCTACTGTTTTAAAATATGACAATGTTTCTTTTTTATCAGCATTATATCGCATCGGAGGAAGTAGCATCAACCCATCCGCACCATTTCTCTCCGCATCGTTAGCTGCCGACACGGCAAACCTGGTGGATTGTTCTGCGATGTTCATAATGACAGGGACCTTATCTTCGACTGCTTCTTTAGTAAAGATCAGCAGGTGGTTCTTTTCCTCGTTCGTTAAAGTGCTGGCCTCTCCCAGGGATCCGCCTAAAACAATTCCTTCAACTCCTGCTTCCAGTTGCGTATCCAGGTTAATTTTAAAAACATCTAAATCTATCGTTTCATCCTCTTTAAAGGGAGTAAGAACGGCAGGATAAACACCCTTCCAGTTAACAATGCTCATACCCTTAATTATTTATTGTTTTAAATAGATCAATCAGCCGGGATTTTTCAGGTCCACGGCCTCAGGCAAATCATTTCAACAAAATAAGTATTTTACCGGACAATATAAATCGAATCTTAACATCCATCTGCTCAAAATGGAAAACCGGAATCAACAAGCACTACGCAAAATTATCCATATTGATATGGATGCCTTTTACGCTTCAGTGGAACAGAGGGATAACCCCGATTACCGGGGCAAGCCTGTCATTGTTGGCGGGCTTCCGGAAGGACGGGGCGGTGTTGTAGCTACTGCCTCTTATGAAGCAAGGGCCTTTGGGATACGATCAGCCATGCCGTCAAAAAAAGCAGCGCAGCTTTGTCCGCACGCTATATTTCTCCGGCCAAGGTTTGATGCATATAAAGAAGTCTCCCGCAAGATCCGGGAAATATTTCACCGCTATACCGACCTGGTTGAACCACTTTCACTGGACGAAGCCTACCTCGATGTAACAGCAGACAAACAAGGAATTGGTTCTGCTGTAGAGATTGCCACGCAAATCAAATTAAGCATTACAAATGAGCTGTTCCTTACCGCATCCGCTGGTGTTTCCATCAATAAGTTTTTGGCCAAAATCGCATCGGCCCTGAAAAAACCTGATGGACTTACCTTTATCGGCCCTTCTTCTGTTGAGTCCTTTATGGAAAGATTGCCGGTAGACAATTTTTTTGGGGTCGGAAAAGTAACAGCTTCGAAAATGAAGGAGATGGATCTTTATACAGGTGCAGACGTTAAGAAACTTTCCGAGGAAGAATTGGTAAAACGCTTTGGAAAGGCCGGTCATTTCTTCTATCATATTGTAAGAGGCATTGATAACAGGCAGGTTGAGCCAAACAGGGAAACAAAATCGGTCGGTGCAGAAGACACCTTTCCATACGACTTAACCCGGCCCGACGAAATAAATACAGAACTTGATAGGATTGCAGGCCTGGTAGAAAAACGCCTGCAGCGTTACGCATTAAGAGGAAGAACGATTACACTAAAAATTAAATACAGCGATTTCAGAATGATTACCCGTAGCCAGTCATTCCCTTACCCCGTAGATGGTGAGGACGCCATTGCATCCACTGCAAGACAATTATTTGCTGCCACGGAGCTGGGAGATAAGAAAATCCGGTTACTCGGCATTACCCTGTCTAATTTCGGAGAAGTTATTCCAAAAAATGATAAAGGGGAAGGGCAACTCCGGTTATTTCCACCTTTGTAGTTTTGCCGCAGATTTGGGGATTAAATAGTTGAATCAGTAGTTTGGATTTTGCACCATATTCTTGTTCACTTTTATTTCCGAATCGGGCAGAGGAAAAGCGTATTGTGCCTGGGAAGGAGTCAACAAAACCGCCCCCAGTGCATTGATTGCATCTGCGGGGTCTCTCACGACATTATAATTCCTTCTTCGTAGGTCGAAGAAACGGTGTCCTTCAAAAGCCAGCTCTTTAAACCGTTCTGTATAAACGGCAGCCAGAAGATCCGACAGGCTGGCAAATGTTTGCGTTGCATAACCGGTAATACGTGCAGCCCGTAAAGTATTTATATCGCCGGCGGCTTCTGCAAGCTTATTTGTTTCAGCATAAGCCTCCGCTCTGATTAAATACATTTCACCGGTTCTATACAATTTTACATCTGCAAGATTAAGTGTAGATGAACCACCTACATATTTTACCACAATGTTCGGCGTTTTACCTGCGCCCCTTGTATTGTCGATCTTGATGTATGAGCTGAAGCGAATGTCGTTTGCTTTATCATACAGGTTCAGAAGCTTGAAAGAAGGTGCATACAATACTGTATTATTCGTGTTAAAATAAAAGTTTCCCAGCAGCCCCTCAGCGCTGGTTGCGCGCTTTAGTTTCCAGAAGACCTCCGCTTCATTTTTGTCTTTCCAGATGTCGGGAAACTGGGTTTTGGTAGCCAAAGGCAGCAGGTTGATGGCCTCGCCAGAATAAGTGATGGCCTCGTTCCAGTTCTTTTCATAGAGGGCGACGCGGGCCTGCATGGCGGGAATCGCGTTTTTGGTAATCCTTGTTCTATCTGTAAAGGAAGCGGGAATCAGTGTTTTGGCTGTTGCCAGGTCTGCCTTTATTTTGGCAATGGTAGCTTCAAAGGCCGGGCGCGAAGGGCTGCTTATTACCGATGTTTCCATATAAGGCAGGCCTAATGCACCTGTTTGATACCTGGAAGCAAAGTTCCTGATCAATTCAAAATGGCAGTATGCCCTTAAGGCCAGCAATTCGCCGCGATAACGTTCTTTTAAGTCCGACTCGGAAGAGGAAGAAGGCACCTCATCGATAGCTTTAAGAACTTTATTTATACGATCGATTGCAATATAGTTTTCGGGAAATGCGGCGGTTATGGTGCCGTTACTGCCATCGTATTGCCAACGATGGGTTGCAACCCCACCACCGGTTGCGTTTTCCGTAGGCAGCATGCATTCATCGGAGACCAGTGAGGTATTGGTAATGTCAGTGTACCCCAATCCGGCATAAGCGCCAATCAATCCGAGATTGATATCCGACAGGTTCCGGTAAGCCTTGGTGGCATCGATGGTGTCCGAGGGCGTAAAATCTATCGCCTTCTTGCAGGAGATAGATACAGCCAATAACAGTAAAATGTATTTGCCTTTATTATAAAAGCTGGTAATCATGTTTTAAATATTAAAAGTTAACATTTAAGCCTGCGGTGTATGTTCTCGGACTTGGATAGCTAAACCTCGCATACTCGTTCCCGTTCTCCGGATCAAAGCCCCTCCACTTCGTCCACGTGTACAGGTTTTCAGCCTGGGCAAAAACCTGGATGCTCCGTATGACTTTTAACCGGGAAAGAAATTGCTGCGGAATAGAATATCCGATGTTTACATTTCTTAGCCTTAAAAAAGATGCATCATAAATATCCCTGGAGGTATAGTTGCGGGCTGCCGCGATCTTCGGAAGCAGGGCAATATCACCAGGTTTCTTCCACCGGTTGTATAACATGCGGATAGATTGATTACTGGTTTTGAAACTTGGGTTCTCATTGTAATAATCTTCATTGTTATAGCGCTGAACCTTATCCATGAATGACAACAAAGCATTCAGGTAAATACCCTTCCAGCTTAAGGACGTATTAAAACCTCCTGTAATAGCCGGAATGTAGCTGCCGAATTCAGCAACACTTAGCGTGGCAGCGTTATAGGTTGTTGTGGTGGCGCCATCCTTAGCATAATAAAGCGGATTGCCGGTAGCAGGGTCTACACCTGCCCACTTTGGAGCATAATGCGAACCCAGTGGCAACCCTACACGAACCAAACCGGTAAAGCCATTCTCAAATGCATCCGCTCCTGCCAGGTCTGTAACTTCATTCTTATTGTAGGAATAATTGCCTCCCACTGTCCAGGTAAAACTTTTGTTTTTGATCACATCGCCCTGAAGATCGATCTCAAAACCCTTATTTCTTACTGAGCCGCCATTGATAATTGACGAGCCGAACCCGGAAGTAATAGATAAAGGCCGGTTGAAGAAAAGGTTATCCGTAGTTTTTTGGTATACATCCATGATCAACCTTATTCGGCTGGTGCTGAGAAGGCTCAGGTCAAAACCGGCATTGAACTCCGTCGCATATTCCCAGTCATAATCCGGATTGCCCGGAGCCAGGGGGCGTATGCCCGCGTTGCCGCCATAAGACGTATTCGCGTATGTTCCGATATAACCAAAGTCCCTGCTAAACGGGCTGGCCGTTTTACCGTAACTTGTCCGGAAGCGAAGGCCCGAAATAAAGCTGACGTCGTCAAAAAAGTTTTCCTTCTTTGCCTCCCAATTCAGTCCAACGGAATAGAATCCGTGCCACCTGTTGTTCTCAGGTACTGTTGAAGATCCATCATAACGGTAACTTGCGTTCAATGTATACTTATCCTCGAAGGTGTACCTGCCAAAAGCCATATAAGAAGCCAGGGCACTTTTGGTACGTGAACCACCGATAACAGGTATAAACGAATTGGTTGCCGAACCGGCAGTTATTCCAGCAGGAGTCCGTGGCAGCCTGCCTTCGATGCCATATCCCGTATAGCTGAAAGCCCTGTAACCGGTAAAATTATATTCAAACAACGTGGATACTTCAACGTCATGCAGTTCGGCAAAAGTTTTTGCGTATGTTAACCCGGAAGTGGAAATAATAGAAAAATTTCTTCTTGTTCCTTCGTTCAGGCTTCCCCTTCTGCCGTTTGACACCCTTGAGCCGGAATAAGAATTCGGGTTGATGAAGGCTTCATCCAAAGACTCCCTGAAATCAATGCCCATCCTGGTTTTTGCTACGAGACCACCGGCAATGGTATAACTGGCAGAGGTACTCAGGATTGTTTTAAGCTGGTTACTTTTGTTGGAGGTATTCAACATACGCTCATAGGCATTGCTTCCTTCACGAAGATCAAAGACTGGGAACCGGCTGGTATTGCCGGAATGAACCAGCGTATCGTTAGGAAAGTAAGGATACTCATAAGGCAGTGCATAATAGACGGCCGACAGGGGGTTATTACCACTGCTTGCACCTTCTGATTCAATAAAGCTGGATGATGAATAACCCAGGCTCAGGTTTACATTGGCGGAAAATTTCTTTACCGTAAAGTCGAGATTATTCCTCAGTGTAAATCGCTGCAAGGTAGAACGCACTGCAATACCATCCTGTTTATAATAATTCAGGGAACTGTAAAACCTGATGTTTTCATTTCCGCCGCTTGCGTTTACCTGCTGCTCTATAAATTTACCTGTCCGGAAAAACAATTTTCTCCAATCTGTATTTAAATTGGTAAGACTATCGATGATGAAATCGGCACGTTGCTTTTCCGCGGGTATTTTTAGAGCATAAGCCGGATTCTTTTTTGAGTAGGTCCACCCCGGGCCCGCAGTAGCGCCGGTCTCTAATCCGATTTCTTCTTCAAACAACAGGTGTTCCGCTGCGTTCATCATTTTAAATTTAGGCGAAGACATATTGGAAAAACCATACTGCGATT
This sequence comes from Chitinophagaceae bacterium, assembly GCA_037718865.1. Taxonomy (GTDB): domain Bacteria; phylum Bacteroidota; class Bacteroidia; order Chitinophagales; family Chitinophagaceae; genus JADCRZ01. Next base: position 208,258 of record JBBJMP010000007.1, read on the forward strand.
TATAGTCGAAGCTAACCCTGCCTGCCCGCCCTTTTTTGGAAGTGATCACTATTACACCGTTGGAACCACGTGATCCATACAACGCTTTTGCCGAAGCGTCTTTCAATACCGTTATCGATTCTATGTCTGAAGGATTGATAGACTGGAAAAATCCCGTTTCGATAGGTACGCCATCCATTACATATAAGATGGAAGTGTTGCCGGTTATCGTTCCGACTCCCCGGAGGGTTAACCTTGCGTTTTGTCCGGGCTGGCCAGAGCCTGCAGCCACAACAAGTCCCGGTACACGCCCCTGGAGAATCTGGTCGACTGTCAGTGGCACCTGGCTTATTTTTTCAGAACTAACCGTTGTGGATGAACTGGCAGATCTGCTCCTGTTGTAAGAGGTGTATCCTGTAACGGTGACATCTTCCAGGGTCGCTGTATTAGATATAAGGGCGATGTTGATTTCCCGCCTTTCATTAACGGGCACTCTGACCATTGCATATCCAACAAAAGAAAATTCTATTGTTTGGGCATTGCCGTCAACTTCCAGGATATACAGGCCATTACGGTCAGTGAATGTGCCGGTAGTCGTTCCGGTTATGATAACCGAAACACCTTGCAGGGGCAGGTTGTCACTGCCAGCTACCTTTCCTTTTATTATGCTGGGTGCTTGATTAACAGCAGCATGAACACAAGGACTGGTCATGATAAGCAATATCGCTAAAAGTTCAACGATGAATGATAATCTCCAGGAGTAATGTGAACGCGTTTGCTTATTTCCACACTCAACTTTAAACATAATTCTGAATTTTGCTATAGGTAAATCTATTAAAATATATTTTAATACTGCGCTTTCACTGTTAAAATCAGTTCATCCGGTCATCCATCTGCGAATTTGCGACGCATTTTATTTAGGCAGCCCAGAATTGTATGTAATAAAGATTTAATGAATTCAGTGAAATTTTATTATTTTGTAGACATTCCTTATCCCCTTTCTTACAATATCCCACATCTTAGTTCTTCGTTTTTAAATTTAACTGTATGAATACTTTTTGCCGGCATATGGTTGTTGAATCAACATCACACAAGACTATCTGTTTAACTGTGTTACTTATCATTATTCATTTATGCTCACATGCACAGGTTGTGGTATGGGAAGAACACTTTAACGGAACTACACTTGATGAAGCCAAATGGACTTATGACATTGGTGATGGTTGTGACATAGGAATCTGTGGTTGGGGTAATGCAGAACTCCAATACTACCGCAAGCAAAATGTAAGAGTAGAAAATGGAAATCTTGTAATAGAAGCCAGGAGAGAGAGTGTGGAGGGAAAATTTTTTTCTTCAGGAAGGATAAAATCGTTGGCTCCGTTCCATTTCAAATACGGTACCCTTGAGGCCAGGATTAAGATCCCTGACTTAAAGAATGGCTTGTGGCCTGCATTTTGGACGTTAGGCGTAACCGGCATCTGGCCTGCAAGCGGCGAAATTGATATTATGGAAATGGGTCAGGCAGCTTCTTACCCAAACAATGTAAATAATTGGGTCGGTGCCGCAACCCATTGGGAGCACCAGGGCGGGCTTGCAAGTTATGCACAAACATATAGAAGCCCCACACCTCTTTCGGATGATTACCATATTTACAAACTCGTTTGGACCTCTTCGGCCATAACAGTGTATGTAGATAATATTCAATTCTATGTTATTAATATAGCCGGGGGAGCAGCCGCAGACCTGGAAGAATTTCATAACCCACACTATATCTTATTCAACCTGGCAGTCGGCGGCAGATATACCGGTATAACTACAGTCCCTGGAATTACTGCTGCTATGCCTGCCCAGTTGCTGGTAGACTACGTAAAACTTACTCAGGAATTAGTTCCGGTTAAGTTAACGGATTTTTCCGTCAGCACAAATGAACATAAAAATGTAGCGATTTCATGGACTACTACCAATGAAGAAAACAGTGATTATTTCATTGTTGAAAAAAGCACAGACGGAGCTTCATTTAAATCCTTAGGCACAGTTATTTCCAAAGGCCGCATGGATAAAAATAGTTATCAATATGAAGATACTACGCCTGCCGAAGGAATAAATTATTACCGCCTGGTGCAGGTTGATAAGGACGGGAGGAAAACGATTTATCAGGTCAGGCAGGTAAGGTTTTTCAAAACAAATGCAGCATCTTTCCTGGTAATTCCGAATCCGGTAAAAGGCAAGAGCATAAATCTTTTGTTTAGTGGATCTATTCAAAGACCACTGAATATACAAGTTGCTGATCAGCTTGGAAAGATTATACTTAATGTAAATGAAAAGCCTGATGGAAATGTTTTAACGATCAGGTTTAATAAAAAACCAGCGCCAGGGGTGTACATCATCCAAATAAATAATTTCTTAAGCAAAAAATTCCTTGTTGAATAAGTCTCTTAAAAACCTGAGGATAATTTTTTTTAAATCCTACCCGAAAATAATAGTCAGCCTGCCTGTTATGCTGATCATACCCGTAATACCGGTCGAAGGCTGGAATCAATTTACAGTGGGTATTATTTAAACCTGCGGCCGACGGTCCTGTTGCACCGTTAGGACACATCTTTTAAATACGTATAAGGTCATGTTTAAATCACTTCCTGCTAGGGTACTTTACCCCGGCCAGGGGTAATACGTTTGTAGAAATGTGATCATCTTTGATAATTGCCCCAGCGGGGCTACCCTTAGGTCATGCAAAGCAAAAATTATTTATTATTACTTGTTGAAAAGGGTAGCCCCCATCTGGGGGCATAAATCATGCATGCTCAAGGTGCTACCAACGGGTTGCCCCTTCCTGGAGCATGAATGCTTTTTAACTTTTTAAAGAGGTGTCCTAACCGTAGCCTTTTCAAGGAGGGGTAAATTTTGCGAAGCAAAATTAATCCCGATGCCAACATCGGGCCGTTGCATATAACTCAGTTTCGCAGGTTCTACCAATTCCAGTTTAACAATGGTACTCCCTGGGGGGCAAAAATCAGCTTCAACGAGAAAGTTACCGGACGTATTTACGAACCCCGAAGGGGTGACATCACCACAGCATGGTGCCATCCCTTCGGGGTTAAAATGGGTTAGATCTACGTTCTACAATAATGACATCCCTTCGGGATTAACATCAATTCTATTTCGTTAAACTATAATGATAGTTCGCAAACTTTATGAAGTTCTTCCAATCGTATGCCGTAAGGTTATGCTCCCCTTCCCTATTATGATAAGCAAGCTGGGATCTTATAACCGGTTCATTTATACCCGGAGGATTTAACGGAAGGTTTGACCTGATCCCGTATAAAGCATACACTTTTTCTGCACCCTTTAAAGACAAATAGGTTCCTCTGGGATCGGCCCAGAGATCCTTTGAGGCATTGGTTGCATACATCGGCCTTGGAGATATAAGCGAGATCAGCATGTGCTGATCAACGGGCAATGCATCTTCCTTATCATTGAATTTCTTGTAATTGTTGTTAAACCAATGGGGGAATGAAGTGTTGATTCTGCTGATCCTCTCGCCGAACTGCCTTCGGGCCAGTGCGGCGCCGGTATTTCCCGAACAGTTTGAAACACAGATGGCAAACCGCTGATCCTGGGCAGCCGCCCACAACGAAGCCTTTCCGCCGCGTGAATGGCCAACGATCGCTACCCTTTTTGCATTGATTTCCGGATTATTCTCGAAGTAGTCCATCACCCGGCTGGCACCCCAGGCCCAGCATCCTATTGCCCGCATGCCGTTATCTGTAGCCAGCTGATCCGGATATAGTTGCAAGGCACCATTTACAAAGGTTTCCTTATCATCAGGAGCTAAATCGCTGACATGGAAGGCAGCTATGGCATAACCGCTATCGATTAGCAGTTCGGCAGGCCAGAACTCGCTTTCCTTCGCTCTTGAGGGATCAGTATTTTCTTTAGGCCTGTTATTAATCAACAGAAAAGCAGGCACAGGCTTTTTTGCATGATTAGGAATAAATAAAACTAAATCTATTTTAACGGACTTCTCATTATTAAATACCTCTATAAGAATCTGTTTCAGGTGAGCGTTACCGTTCATAGCCACAGCATTTTCATTCGTAACGGAGTAGGTAATCTTATGATACGACTTTGGCATTTGGCCGTAAACGTTATTCTCAAACAGGGCAAGGATTTCGGGCCTTCTTTCCTTTTCCCAGGCGGACTTATTTGTTACCGGTTTGTTTGCGGTGGTTTTAAGAACGTCTGGCAAAGTATATGCAGGAACTCTTGATTCGTCGTAATTTTGGGCTGATACATTTAGCGTGTAAGCCAATATAAGTAATATGATAATGCCTTTTCTCATACGCGTGTTTTGATCAATGGAAGTGCTGAGGAAGCGCCAATTATTTATAGTTTGAGAATACCTACTATGAAGTCGGACTTGCTCTCTTTTACACTAAGATAATATTTTGACATTGTATTTACTGAACAACGCAGGTGATTTGTATTTTTTCGATAAATCACGCATTCCACTTTATGCGGACTACGTTGATCAGGTAAACATTACCGGGTCCCTCGTCGACATGGGTAAGATAAACATGACTATAAAATCACAGCATTTGCAGAAGCTGGTTGAAGTCGTTCCAGGCAAACCCAGTGTTTACATGTATGGCAGCAGAAGTCCAGGCAGCAAAAGGACTTATCTTCAGGATATTCAATACTTTTGACGGCTAACGATTTACATGGATTCAATGAAAACTGTCTTCTTGATCGATGACGATATCGACGACCAGGAAATATTCTGTGCTGCACTGCAAACCATTGACACATCCATCAACTGTGAGGTTGCAGATGACGGCATCCTTGCCCTTGAAAGATTAATGGATAAAAAAGATTTTCTTCCTGATTACATCTTCATCGATTTAAATATGCCTCGGATTAATGGAGTGGAATGCCTGGCCGAAACAAAAAAAATCGATCGTTTAAAATCCGTTCCAGTGTTTATGTTCTCAACTTCTCCCGGCCCGGAAGCTGTTATGGCAAACAAAATGCTGGGAGCACAGCGTTTGATTGTAAAGCCGGCAAATTTTAACAATCTCGTAGCTGTATTGTCAGGCATAGTCAGGTCGCCCCTAACATTCTTTTTTCTTTTTTTTTTATTCCTGATCACCTGCACAATCAATCTGTATGCTCAAACGGGGCTTTCTGTTGACCAGTTGAAAGCGCTGTCCGTGGAAGAGCTCATGAACATAGAAGTGACCTCTGTGTCAAAGGTCCCGCAGAAGCTAACGGAGGTCCCCTCTGCAATACAGGTTATCACGAACGAGGATATGAAAAGATCGGGTGTCACCATGCTTCCTGAAATTATTCGACTGGCATCGAACCTCCAGGTTGCCCGGTCAGGTGCTCATGATTGGGGAATTTCGGCAAGAGGCTTTAACGGCGCTCCCATTGCAAGCAGTTCATTGGCCAACAAATTACTGGTAATGATTGACGGCCGAACCGTTTACAATCCCCTCTTTGGTGGCGTTTACTGGGATGTGCAGACTGTTTTAAAAGAAGACCTGGAGCAGATAGAAGTGGTGAGCGGACCTGGCGGAACACTTTGGGGGGCCAATGCGGTAAACGGAGTTATAAATGTAGTAAGCAAAAAGGTTAGGGAAACCCAGGGGCTTTACGCCGCTTCGTCTTACGGAACTTTCCTGCGTGATTTCAGCACATTAAGGTTTGGATCTCACGTTGATTCAATTTTGTTTTTCAGAGTTTACGGGCAACGCTTTAATTTCAACAGCTCCCAGCGCAAGGATGGTCTGCCGAAGATAACTGGCATCTGACCCAAGGCGGTTTTAGAATCGATTACAGTCCCTCACAAAAAAATGAACTTACCTTGCAGGGTGATCTATATAAAGGAAAAGAAGATTATAATGACAGTACAGGCACGAACGGGCAGAATATGATAGGACGATGGTCACACATTTTTTCGGATCGGTCAAACCTGCGGTTTCAGGTTTACTTCGACCGCACATGGAGAGAAACGAAGAAAACGTTTTTTTAAGGATATCATCAATACGTTGACGCGTTACCTGCAGAACCGCTGCTGACCAGAACACCCGCCATACGATCATACGTGAATTGTAACGCCAGGCTGGCACGGGAATTCAAATATGTAACCCTATGTGTGGAAGGCCAAAATCTGACTACTAAAACCCAGGCCGAATTTGGATCAAAAAAAATACCGAGGAACATACTGGCAAAAATAGAAATCCGCCTGTGAAACATTACCGGGCGTATATTAAACTTTCACACTGGCTGTTTCAAAAGAAGGCCTGCATCCTTATGACATTTATAGTAATTGTCGGCCAACACGTATTTGCCCAAACAAAACCTTCACCGGAATATCAGTTGAAGGCAGTGTTCCTGTACACTTTACCCGTTTCGTAAATTGGCCTCCTGCTGTCGCAGACAAAACAGTGACGGCTTTTGTAATAGGCATCCTTGGGAGAAGATCCTTTCGGTCCTTATCTGGATGAAATTGTAAGGGGGGAGAAAATCGGTGAATTACCCATCATAGTCAGGCGTTACCAGGACGTTAAAGACATTGAATACTGCCACGTCATTTTTATAAACAAAAAAGAAGGAGATAAAATAAAAGAAATACTCGTCTCCGTAAGTAACAGGAGAATGTTGACCGTGAGCGATGATCCTGCATTTTTGCAGCAAGGAGGGATCATTCGTTTTTTTACCGAAAAAAATAAGATCAGGATGCAGATAAACAAGGCCGCTGCAGAACGCGAACAGGTAACCATCAGTTCAAAATTGTTGAACGTTTCCCAGGTAGTTCATTTAAAAAGCAAATAAGGCCTATGAAACTTAAAGATGCCCCTATTCAACGCAAACTGATAAATGTCATCTTACTGACCTGTGCCGTAGTGTTACTGATTATGTGTTCCTTTTACATGGTATTTGAGTTCTTCACTTTCCGGAATATAGTAAAAACGAATGTCATGTCTCTTGCAGCCGTCGTCGCTTCCAACTCAACCGCCGCCCTTGCATTTGACAGCCAGAAAGATGCTGAAGAAATGTTGAATGCACTTAAAGCTGAAAAACATATAGTAGCTGCCAGCCTGTATGACCTACAGGGAAATCTTTTTGCACAATATCCCAGAAACCTTGACAAACACCACTTCCCGGCAAGGCCGGCCAAAGAAGGTTACTGGTTTGAAGGCGCATATCTTGTCGGATTCGAGCCCATAGTCCAGGAAAAAAACAAGCTTGGCATTTTATATATCAGGTCAGACCTCAAAACCATGTATGAGCAACTGCGCCGTTATGGAGTGGTAGCCTTATCGCTCATATGCGCTTCGCTCGTTATAGCATATTTTCTTTCAAGGCTTTTGCAGAAAACTATTTCCAGTCCAATTCTTGCCTTACAGAAAACGGCAAAGATCGTTTCTGAAAACGGTGATTATTCTTTGCGGGCCGTCAAATCAGGTGAGGATGAGATTGGTGCGCTGACGGATGCATTCAACAATATGCTTGCACGGATCGAATCACAAAATCTTCAAATCACCTCGTTTAACCAGCACCTCGAACAAAAAATCAAGAAACGTACCATTGAACTGGAAGATGCTAATACAACACTCAAACAACAAAAGGAATTCGTCGAGACTATTATAAATTCATCGGTAGACCTGGTGGCTGTTTTCGATAAAGACCTGAATTATGTCATGTTAAACAAGCGTGCAGGCGAATACTACCATGCGAATAAAGACGATATAATCGGTAAAAATATCCTGGAGGTATTTCCTCAGGTGTCCGACTCAGGAATGTTGGCTGACCTCAGGAAAGCATTAAGCGGTGAAATAGTACACGTTTCGACATATAAATCGCCGATCCTGGACCGTTACTTCGAAAACTTTTATATTCCCTTAACGGATGACGATAATAACGTTTATGGAGCATTGAACATCGGGCACGATATAACCAAGATGATCGAATCAAATGAAAAGCTGCAATTGGTGAATGCGGAACTAAAAAAATCAAACCGTGATCTTGAACAGTTTGCCTATGTAGCCAGTCATGATTTGCAGGAACCTCTTCGAAAGATTCAAACTTTCACACAACTAATGGGAGAAAACCTTAACAATGAGCCGCAGCTGAAAATTTACCATCAGAAAATTAATCAATCAGCTTCGCGGATGCAGCAACTCATTCAGGATGTATTGAACTTCTCACGCATTTCAAATAGCGGGGATGCATTCGTTCCTGTAGATCTTAACCAGGTGATAGAGCACCTTAAAGCGGATTATGAACTATTACTGCAGGAGAAAAACGCCATCATTATTCATTCCTATTTGCCCGTTATTCAAGGAATACCTTTGCAATTATCCCAATTATTCTCCAACCTGATCAGTAACTCTCTTAAGTACTCAGCTAAAAACCCTGTTATCACCATTTCCGTATTATCTCTTTCCAAAGAAAAAATGAACGAATACGCCCGCCCTAATGACTCTTTGTCCTATCTCCTCATTAAATTCAATGACAACTGTATTGGCTTCGATGCGCAATACAGCGAAAAAATTTTTACAATTTTCCAACGGCTTCATAATAAACAGACTTACAGCGGTACAGGGATAGCCTTGCTCTTTGTAGGAAAATTGTAGAAAATCACAGCGGCTATATTTATGCAGAAGGTGTACCAGACAAAGGAGCAACCTTCAATATTATACTGCCCAAAAGCAGGTGAAATTTTATATTTGAATCTGCGAAAACCGGGTACCCATTTTAAATTTATTACTTATATTTATAACTTTAACCAAATAAACTGACACATGGCCATTAACCCCCAAACACCGGGCATTCATCATATTGCGTTGCGTTGCACCAATATGGAAACCACCAAACGATTTTATCAAAATACGCTTGGATTTACACTTGCACTCGACACACCTGACATAATTGGATTTATGGCTGGCTCTTTTATTTTAGCGTTCAAACAAGCAAATCCCGGCGTATTAAGCGACTCAGTATTTAACCCGTTCAACATTGGTCTTGATCATATTGCCCTGGCTTGTGAAAATGAAGAAGAACTTCAACGGGTAGCCGCGGCGCTTTCTGATGCGGGGGTGGACAATACCGGCGTGAAGCTTGATGAAACCTTAAAAAAACAATATGTAGCCTTCAAGGATCCCGACCGCATTCAATGGGAATTTTACATGGCGTAAGTGTCCACCAGGAATTAAGGATGTGCAGTACATTATTTCGCTTTTGACGGCAAAATTTTTATGGTTAATTTTAACCATTTATGCCCTGTCACGGCTTATGCAGGTTCGATAGGAAAAAATGCACGATCATATGTATGTTGCAAAGAAACAGGCGGACCTGAGCGAGGATAGGACATCAAAACCACTTTTACTGGTTTTTCCTTTCGGACACTTATCTCACTACCTGAGGTGCCTGACGCTGGCAAAACATTTCAGTTCGGCTTTTGATATTCAATTTGCCTATCACAACAAATATGCGGGTTTTTTGGAAGAGGAAAATTTTGCTACATTCCACTGCCCGTCACTTGATGAAGGACATGTGCTTGATTGCGTAAAAAAATTCGACTTTTCCTGGATCAATGAAAAAACGCTGGAACCTGTTTATCATGAGCAGGTTAAGGTTATAGAGCGCCTTAAACCCCTGGCTGTACTCGGAGACACTTCACCAACACTCAAAATGGCTGCCGAAAAAGCAGGGGTATTATATATTTCCTTGATGAATGGTTATATGAGTAGGCATTTTTCCCATGTCAGGAAACTTTCCCGGACCCATCCAAGCTACCGACTTCTTAAAAAACTTCCACGTGGAGTAATGGACCTGTTTACGCAGGCTGGTGAATACCTGTCTTTTTATCAGGTTCATAAGCCGTTCAAAAAGATACGGGAAAGGCAGGGGCTTTCTTCAGCAAGAAACTACCTCGACGAAATGGAGGGAAATATAAACCTGGTTTGCGATCTTGCTGAGCTGTTTCCGCAGACACTGCTGCCACCAAGTTATACATTGATCTCTCCTTTATTTTACGAGGCATCCAGTTCGTCAACCCGCCTGGTAGAAAAGTTAGACAAAACGAAAAAAACCATATTTATCAGCATGGGCAGTACCGGAGACTGGAATAAAGTCAGTTTTTTAAATGAGCCTTCCTTTCAACAATACAACCTGATCGCTGCAGGGGATGCGGAAAATATTTTAGTTGCTCCTCATATTATTAAGATTGACTTCGCCCATGTACAGGAACTATTTCCTTTTACCGATCTTGTCATTTGCCATGGTGGAAATGGAACCATTTACCAGTCACTTGCTTACGGGATTCCCGTACTTTGCAAAACCAACCATTTTGAACAGGAGTGGAATGTGGATGCGCTTGAAAGGTGTAAGCTGGGCAAATCATTAGATAAGGTAACCGGCATGCAGAATCATATAACCGTTGTAGCCGAATGGATTGACAAAAAAGCAAAGGGCTTGGGTGAATATCCTAATAAAATAAGAGTGCAACGGGAAAGGCTACCTGAAATTATTAATAAAATTACTTTAAAAGTGATAGGATACTCAAATACTGTGTGCAATTGAATTGAAAAGAACACTTTATTGCCTAAACAATACCCGCTGTTTCAATTTTTAATATATACTTTATTGCTTCAATCTCTTTGTCATACCAATGTGAAGAGTACTCGCCGCAGGTCTTTAATTCTTTCAGCCTGTTTATAAAATCAAGGAAACAATCTATCGACGGGGGTATTTTGCCATCAGCCTTGTATTGAATATAGTCGGCTCCAACAACGGTTCTGTTAAACTCATTAGTTTGCATAGGTCAGGATTTATATTACCAAAGACTATTAACGCGGCATCCACAAAAAAATTTTGTGCCTATGCTATTTTACATGTCAGATCAAAATGAGTAGCCGCAAATTTGCAGAATTTCTTTCAAATCTGCGAATCTGCGGCTATTTAGACAGGGTATCATCAGGTATAAATCCAGCTAAACTTGTAAGGGATCACGGGGGGCTTCATTCTTTCGGCAACCCTTAATAATCTGTCAGGTAATGCCATGATATAATCCCTGGCCCTCTCCCCGGCTTCATTCAGATATCTTAATTCATCAATTTTCCACTCAACGATTAAAGACTTAAAAATATTTGTATAATCCATGGCAGTATAAACCCCCAATCGCTGTGCTGCATCTGAAAAATGGCGGTAAGTTTGCCCTTTTTCTAAGCCAAGTTCCCGTAAAAAGTGAGCTGGCATTACAATTTTTTTTCGCATCATATCTTCAAAAGCAACCATCATCTCATTGGTGTCAACCTCGAAAACTTTCGAAACGAACGACTTATATGCATTAGCATGCCTTGCTTCGTCCGAGGCCACATTTCCGCAAAGTTTGGCTAATAAGCTATCTCCTGCCTGTTTGGCATATTGGGCCACTCTTCGATGAGATAAATTAGTAGCTAGCTCCTGAAAACTGGTATAAATAAAATTACGGTAAGGATCTTTGGAAGTTTCTATATCAAAGCCATCTGCAAGTAAATGTTGGGTTGAAATTTCCATTTCTTTCATATTAACACGGCCACAGAGGTACAAATACTTGTTTAACACATCGCCGTGCCGGTTCTCTTCGGCAGTCCAGGCCCTTACCCATTGATTCCAGCCACTTTCCCTATCCTTGGAAATATGATTTAAAGAAGACAACCAGGATTCATACGTAGGTAACACTTCTTCTGTAATAGTATCTCCAATCAGCACAGCCATTAAATCATAGGATAACCCCTTGGCTCTTTCCTGTAATTCCTTTATCTCCTCAAAAAATTGTTCGCTACTTGATTCAGGCAGCAAATCAGCCGGCTGCCAAATGTCATCAATGGACTTTAAATAGACCGGTATAGCATTTTGAATATCCTTGTCTAAATGCATCAATACTTCACCCCTTGCTATTTCTTTGAACGTCATACGTCTTAATTGAATTTATTCTTTCTTGGTCGTTGAGAACAATAATTACTCCACAAATATTTTGACTTTTTCAGCTATATTGAGGCAAAACAGCTACATCATTGAGAATTTGGGAACATTTTGTGAAATTAATGCACCATTCGACAACTATACAACTGCTGCTTACCTGCCTGTAAAATAAAGTTAGGAAAATTGAATTGATATCTTTATTTCAATGGTAAGATTTACCTTAGATTAATCAGATTATAATATGCCCAGAAACTTTTCCGGTAGACCCTTAAGTAGCTATATTAGAAAACATGTAAGGTTTTGTAAAGAGAAACTGATGCCTGCTTCGGGATATCAGATATCCTTTCCTTTCTCTATCTTCACGGCGCAATTCTATACGTTATGCTCAAAGCGGGTATCTTGGGAGGGGGGCAGTTGGGAAGGATGTTATTACAGGAGGCGGCAAATTATCCGGTGGAAACCTATGTCCTCGAAAATGAGGAAGATTGCCCTGCAGCACATTTATGCCATCACTTCGTAAAGGGAGACATCAACAAATATAACGATGTCTATGATTTTGGGAAAGAACTGGACGTTCTTACGATAGAAATAGAATCCGTCAACCTCGAGGCACTGGAGAAGCTGGAAACTGAAGGAGTAAAGGTTTATCCCAGGCCCTCTGCATTAAAAATCATTAAAAATAAGATACTCCAGAAACACTTCTATACAGAACATCAGATCAATACTCCCCCATTTATTATCGTTCAGAACAGAACGGAACTAATTCGTGAAACTTCAAAGCTGCCGGCTATTCTGAAGCTGTCGGAAGGTGGTTACGATGGCCGGGGCGTACAGCTGCTTAAAACGGCGAATGATCTTCAGATGGGCTTTGATGCCCCTGCTGTAGTAGAAGAATGGATAGACATAGATAAGGAAATTGCTGTCATAATTGGTGTGAATGAAGAGAAACAAAGTGCCGTGTTCCCCCCTGTTGAGATGATCTTTGATCCTGTTCTAAACCTGCTTGACTACCAGGTTTGTCCGGCCGGTATATCAGAAGAATTAATGAATCAGGTTAAAGCCATTGCATTAAAATCAGTAAGCTTTTTTCATTCTCCGGGCATCTTCGCGGTAGAAATGTTTATCAGTAAAGAAGGCAGGCTTTATGTTAACGAAACGGCACCCCGGGTACACAACAGTGGCCATCATACCATTGAAGGCAATTATAGCTCCCAGTATGACATGTTATGGCGGATATTGCTTGGATATCCTTTCGGTAACACAGCCATTATTGAGTATTCCGCCCTGGTAAACCTGATAGGCGAAAAAAACGCTTATGGTCAGGCCCGATATTGCGGATTACACGAGGTTTTGGCTATGAACAACACATTTGTGCACCTGTATGGTAAGAAACTTACAAGACCGGGCAGAAAGATGGGGCATGTAACATTGATCGGAAACGACAAGCAAGCGTTAATGGAAAAGGCCCGTTCAGTAAAGCGCGTGTTGAAGGTAATTGCCTGAAGGTTTAATATTTTTTGAGAAATATTTTTAATGGCGGGATTATCTGCTCTGGAAAGCGTCAAACTGTAACCATATTAACAGGTCGTATACAACATGAGAAGTATAACATTATTAGTTAGTGCCATTTTATCTTTAATAGCAGCCTGCTCTTCCAAAAAAGAGCCGGCAAAAGACACGCAGGCTGCGCGGCGCAATATGCCCTCGATCGTAGAAGGTTATGTGTTAAAAACCAGCGTTTTAAGTAACAATATAGAAGTGCCGGGTAACCTGTTGCCTTTTGAATCCACCGAACTTCACCCCGAAGTATCGGGACGGGTTGTTCTGCTAAATGTAAAAGAAGGCAGTTATGTAAAAAAAGGAACCTTACTGGTTAAGCTGTTTGACGGCGACCTGCAGGCCCAGCTAAAAAAGTTGCAGGTGCAATTATCCATTTCAGAAAAGACCGTTCAACGGCAGGGTGAACTAATCAAGATCAGTGGCATAAGCCAGCAGGAATACGATCTGAGCGGGCTGGATGTGAATAATATCAAAGCAGACATCGATGTAATAAGAACGGACATCCGTAAAACAGAAATCAGGGCTCCGTTCGATGGCAAGTTGGGTCTGAGGACAATAAGTCTTGGTGCCTACATAACACCAGTGACGATAGTAACCACCATTCAACAGGTAAGCCAGCTTAAATTGGAGTTTACCGTCCCTGAAAAATATACCAGCAATATCTCCACGGGCCAATCCGTAAGTTTTACCACTGAGGGAAACAATAACCGGTTTTCGGCAAAGATCATTGCCACTGAAGCAACAGTTACTGAAGATAACAGGAGCCTGCGCATACGGGCTGCGGTAACCGGAAAAGACAAGAACCTGATTCCAGGTGCCTTTGCAAAAGTAATACTTGACTTCGGAAAGGATAATAATGCATTGCTTATTCCTTCCCAAGCCATAATACCAGGCGCTAGAAATAAACAGGTCATTCGATACAAGGGAGGGATGGCGAGGTTTGCAGTGGTGGGAACCGGAATCAGGGATTCTTCGATGGTGCAGATTACCAGTGGCTTGGAGGCAGGAGATACAATTGTAATAACAGGAATACTGGCGGTAAAGCCCGATACAAAAATCACCCTTTCTAAGTTGTCCAATGACGAAAAAAAACAGATCTCGGATAATACGACACTTCCTGATACGGTGAAGAATGTTAATACTGCCAGGTCAGTTCAATAAACAATGAAATATGTACCAGGCTGATCCGTCTAAATTAAATGTGAAGTCACCGGAAGAAATCAGATTAGTTAACGTCAAATGGTTCGATCGGTCGTCCGGTATCAACAAGCCGCGAAGCTTTTGACCAGTCTTATTCCCGTTTTAGCAGTTTACCTGATAATTTATGAATATTTCAGAACTAAGTTTACGAAGACCCGTTTTAGCCATAGTACTGAATATTGTGATCGTAGTGTTCGGTGTGATCGGATTTAAATTTTTAGGAATACGTGATTACCCGGCGATAGATCCTCCCAATGTTAATGTAAGAACCTCTTATGCAGGGGCAAATGCTGATATTATCGAATCACAGGTCACAGAGCCACTTGAGAAATCCATTAACGGAATTGCGGGCATCAAGAACATCACCTCTTCCAGTAGCCAGGGCAGCAGTAATATCAATGTAGAATTTGACCTTGGCGTCGACCTGGAAGCTGCCGCAAACGATGTACGCGATAAAGTGTCCCAGGCTATACGCAGTCTACCTCAAGACCTGGATGCCCCGCCAGTAATATCCAAAGCTGATGCTAGTTCAGACCCCATCATTTCTATGACGGTCCAGAGCAATACACGCAACCAGCTGGAAATTAGCGAATATGCAAATAATGTTTTGGTAGAGCGATTACAGACGATCCCGGGCGTCACCAGTATCAGGATCTGGGGAGAAAAGAAATATGCTATGCGGGTGCTTTTTGATCCGTTTAAGCTGAGCGCTTATGGTTTAACACCTTCTGACGTTCAATCGGCTTTGCTTCGCGAAAACGTCGAGCTTCCTTCAGGCAAGATCACCGGTAATGCCACCGAACTATCTGTGAGGACATTCGGGCGCGTAAATACGGAAGAGGAATTCAATAATATAATTGTCAAAAATATAAATGGTTCGGACGTCCTGTTAAAGAATATTGGTGAAGCCGTTTTGGGGCCGGAAAATGAAGAAACCATGTTAAAGGATAGGCAGATTCCGATGATTGGTCTTGCCATAACCCCTCAGCCCGGGTCCAACTATGTTGCCATATCAAACGAGTTTTATAAACGGATGGAACGGATTAAAGAGGAAGTTCCCAAAGATATTAAATTGGATATTGCGATGGACCAGACCAGATTCATCAAAAGCTCCATCTCGGAAGTAGAGGAAACACTGATTATTGCCTTTGTACTGGTAGTTATTATCATTTACCTGTTTTTCCGGGACTGGCTTATTGCCGTTCGCCCATTGATTGATATCCCTGTTTCCCTCATCGGCGCTTTCTTTATTATGTACCTGTGTGGATTTACCATTAACGTGTTAACCTTACTCGCCATCGTTTTGTCTACTGGCCTTGTTGTGGATGATGGTATTGTCGTAACCGAAAACATTTATAAAAAAATGGAGCAGGGAATGGACAAATGGCAGGCGGCCAAGGAAGGATCAAAAGAAATATATTTTGCGGTTATTTCCACCTCCATCACGCTCGCCGTGGTCTTTCTACCCATTATTTTCCTGGAGGGATTTGTCGGAAGGTTGTTCCGTGAATTTGGTATCGTAGTGGCGGGTGCCGTGCTTATCTCGGCATTTGTTTCCTTAACGCTAACCCCGGTACTGAACGTCAAACTTACCCGCAAGGTTCAAAAGCACTCCTGGTTCTATAAAAAGACCGAGCCCTTTTTCGCGGGTATGGAAGATGGATATCATAAGCTTCTTTTAAAGTTTATGAAAATCCGGTGGATGGGCTTTGTGATCATAGCGCTTTGTATGGGAGTAATCGTGTGGATAGGCAGTCAGCTTCAATCCGAACTGGCCCCACTCGAAGACCGTAGCCAGTTTAACTTACAAGTGACCGCCCCGGAGGGAACTTCTTTTGATCATATGGACAAATATATTGACCAGCTCTCCGGACTTATTATGGATTCTGTTCCTGAAAGCATAATTGTTATGTCAGTGACCTCACCAGGTTTCAGCGGAACCGGTTCGGCAAACAGCGGGTTTGTGCGGGTATCTTTGGTAAACCCCGGTGAACGCTCGCGCACACAGCAGGAAATAGTTGACATGGTCAGTCGTAATATAGGCAAATACTCTGAAGGCCGGGCTTTCCCCAACCAGGAACAAACTATTTCGGTTAACCGCAGAGGTGGTTTGCCGGTGCAATTTGTAATCCAGAATAATGATTTTGAAAAAATCAGGGAAGTACTTCCTCAATTTCTCGATGCAGCAGGAAATAATCCCGTATTCCAAGGTGTTGACGCTGACCTTAAATTCAATAAGCCTGAGCTCAGGATCAATATCGACCGCTTAAAAGCCAGTCAGTTGGGCATCAGCGTGGACGACATCTCAGAAACCCTTCAATTGGCATTAAGTAACAGGCGTCTCGGATATTTTACCAAGGAAGGAAAACAATACCAGGTTCTGGGCCAGGTAGCGAGAAACAACCGGGATGATCCTACTGATTTAAAGGGTCTATATGTTCGGAATGCAGCCGGCACTTCCATATCTCTTGATAATTTAGTAGACTTTGAGGAGGCCAATACTCCACCTTCTATTTATCACTTTAACCGGTATAAGTCCGCGACTATATCTGCCGGGCTCGCACCGGGCAAAACCATCGGGGACGGAGTAAAGGAAATGCAAAAGATTGCTGCCAATACGCTTGATGGCAGTTTTGCCACCTCACTGGCTGGTTCTTCACGTGATTTTGCAGAAAGCGCCAGCAACACCAGCTTTGCCTTATTGCTTGCGCTCGCCCTGATCTTCCTCATTCTGGCAGCACAGTTTGAAAGCTTTATAGATCCCTTTATCATCATGTTTACTGTTCCGCTGGCCATTGCAGGGGCGCTGCTGACTTTGTGGCTATTCGGACAGACCCTAAACATTTTTTCCCAGATCGGCATGATAATGCTTATCGGACTGGTAACAAAAAACGGGATCCTGATAGTAGAATTTGCAAATCACCAACTTCTTGAAGGAATGAATAAAAGGGATGCAGCCGTATTCGCTGCAAAGGCAAGGCTTAGACCAATTTTAATGACCAGTCTGGCAATGGCTCTGGGAGCATTACCGCTTGCGTTGTCTATAGGGGCAGCATCGACAAGCCGGATGCC
Source organism: Chitinophagaceae bacterium (assembly GCA_037718865.1). Taxonomy (GTDB): domain Bacteria; phylum Bacteroidota; class Bacteroidia; order Chitinophagales; family Chitinophagaceae; genus JADCRZ01. The sequence goes on from JBBJMP010000007.1 coordinate 226,039, forward strand.
ATTAGGTATCGTGATAGTCGGTGGCATAATATTCTCTTTGATTCTCACTTTGTTTGTAATTCCGGCTATGTATTCTTTCCTGTCTTCCAAAAAGACCAAAAGCCGACTGGATGAAACATTGACTGTAAAAGTAGACCCGTAAAAATTATTTCATGAGATTTGTTTGTAAGCAGGTTTGGATATTTTTTTTCTTCTGTTTCCACTTCACTAAAGCCCAGGAAATTTTTACTGTTCAGGATGCTATTGACTCAGCCCTAAAAAGAAACTACGATATTGAATTGGTACGGTTAGACTCAACTGCTTATGCCATTGATTATGCTTATGCCAATGCAGCTTTCTTACCGGCCTTAAGCGGAAGCGCATCACGCGCCTGGAATTCAAATAATCAGGAGCAAAGGCTGTCAGATGGCACCAAACGCGAAAGGGATGGTATCAAATCAAATAACCTAATTGGCTCTATAAACCTGAATTGGCGGCTGTTTGACGGCATGCGAATGTTTATCACCAGGAAAAAGCTCGCCGAATTTCAACGTTTAGGCGAATTCGCCGTTAAAGATCAGGTCGTTACCACGGTGGCAGGTGTTATCAATAATTACTACGATATAGTAAGGCAGAAACAACAGCTTAAAGCGATTGAAGAACTAATGTCAATCAATGATGAACGCGTTACACTGGCAGATAGAAAATTTAGTGTTGGTTTAGGTGCAAAACCGGAATTGTTGCAGGCAAAGGTCGACCTGAACGCGCAACGTGCCGCACAATTAACACAGCAAACCCTGATCGCCCAGTTGAAGGAACAATTAAACCAGTTGATTGGACTACCAATAACGCGGTCGTACGAGGTTTCTGACACCATCCCGGTAAACACGAATTTGCAACTGGGACTCCTTCGCAACGATATAGAGCTTACAAACCCCTCCTTGTTGCTTGCCAAGAAAAACATTGACATTTCAACACTTTCACTGCAAGAAACCAGGGCCGACCTTCTTCCTGTGCTCTCTTTCAACTCCGCCTATAACTTCAGCCGGACAAACAACGAAGTTGTTATTAATACATTCACTCCACTGTTTAACCTGAACAGGGGTTTGAATTATGGATTCAGTGTATCTGTTCCCATTTTTAACGGCTTTAATACCAGGCGATTGATCAGGCAGGCGGGTCTTGATATTAGGTTGCAGGAAGTAGTGTATGCTAATCAGTTATCCCAGATCGACGTTACCCTTAATAATTCGTTCAAAGATTATGAATTATACAAGAAACTGTTGGTCCTTGAAGAAGATAACATCCTGCTGGCTAAAGAAAACGTAAATATCGCCCTTGAGCGCTTCAGGTTGGGTGTTTCCACCAATCTGGAATTAAGGGAAGCCCAGATCAGCCTGGAACAAGGCTACAATCGTTTAATAGCTGCCCGTTATAACACCAAAGTTGCTGAAACGGAACTATTACGCCTTCAGGGACACATCGTGAGATAGGCAAATAGATACATTCACATTTAATGCTCCGCCGGTTTTTCGCTCGTTTGTTATTTTTATCTTTTCTTTGCTCCTCAACCGTTTAATAATGAATCCCCTTGTTGGCATTATTATGGGCAGTGACAGTGATCTGCATATCATGCAGGCCGCTGCTGATGTTTTAAAGGGATTTGATATAACCTTCGAGTTAACGGTTGTATCAGCCCACAGGACCCCGCAGCGCATGATCGAGTACGCACAGAAGGCAAAAGAAAGAGGATTGCACGTTATTATTGCCGGGGCAGGAGGCGCAGCTCATCTACCGGGAATGATAGCTTCTGTCACAAGCCTTCCCGTTATCGGTGTCCCGATAAAGTCTCTAAATTCAATCGATGGATGGGACTCGGTGTTATCCATGTTACAAATGCCAAATGGTATTCCGGTAGCCACCGTTGCACTGAATGGCGCTAAAAATGCAGGAATACTGGCAGCAAGCATTATTGGTTCTTTTGATGAATCAACAAGCCTGAAAATTATCGAATACAAAAGGAATTTGGAAACGGAAGTGCTGGAAAAAGTAAAGAAATTAAAAGAGGATGGATGGCGGAACAATTTTGACAACTAATACCCCATATGAACATTAAATTATTAGATTTTAAGATTCTCAAAGATTTTCCTTCAGGTTCAGGTATTGAATTTTTTGATGATCTGCTTTATGTGGTGGGTGACGATGCGAAGGATATATTGGTAATGAATAAGAGATGGAAGAAGAAAGGGGTCATCAACCTGTTTCCTGCCGACAACAATTACAGGATCCCTAAAAGCATGAAAGCTGATTTTGAAGCAACCGCCATTATCCAGATCAATAAAAATCCTTTCCTGCTGATCCTGGGCTCCGGTTCCATAGAAGCTACCCGCAATAAAGGACTGATTGTTGATCTTACATCGAGATTGTCGGAAGAGATAGACCTTTCCGTATTTTACACCCGCCTCAAACAATCCGGTTTAAAAGAGTTGAACATAGAAGCAGCGGCTGTCATGAATGACAAAATAATACTATGCAACAGGGGTAATAAATTAAGTCAGGATAACCGCATTATTATAACATCTAGTGATTTTTGGAAAAAACAGCATGACGCTGAGATCATATTTGTAAAAATTGAATGGGAGAAGACACCGGAAAATTTTATGGCTCTGTCAGGACTAGCCTATTCATACAAAAACGATTGGCTGATCATAACGGCTTCAACCGAAGAGACAAAAAACGCCATTGATGACGGTTTGATCGGAGACAGTTACCTGGGAATTATTGAGAATGCCTCTCGAAAGATCGGAAGAAAGAGGATCAAGTTAAATACTGCCATGAATCTTACCCAGGTAGATAAGCTGTTCAAAGGGCATAAGATAGAATCGGTTTGTATGCAGGCAGATAATGAAAGAAAACTTAAACTGCACCTGGTAGCCGACAATGACAATGGTGAAAGTTCCTTGTTTAAGATCAGGCTAAGCGAGTGATCGCTCCCACTCACACCTCTTCCAACACTCGCCCGCTGGTGTTTTCAATGTGCGCAGGCATTCTTTGTGAAACCTTCATGTTTCTTCCTTTGTGACCTTTGTGGTTAACAGACAGGCAAACCACAAAGAAACACAAGTGGAAGACACAAAGTGCCACAAAGATTTTTGCCCGTGGTTGGTGGGTGGGTTTACCCTTTCCCGAATGACACTCTCACACCTCTTCCAACACCACAAACTTCTGCTCCAAGGCCGGTGAATGCTCATAAAGCATTCTGATAAAGTCCTTACCGTACTGTGCATAATAGGGCATAAAATTGTCTATTCGTTCCTGCAAGCCGTTACGCGGAAATAATTTATTTTTTATGTTATGAATTTGCCGTTGCTGATCGTCATATTTTCTTTTCTCCGCTCTGACCATTTTTTTCTCCAGGTTGTTTAACTGCTTTTTTGCCCCGGTCTTCAACGCTTCTACATGTTGTTGTAATGTAATGTCTGCGTTACCGGCCACTTGTTTTACCCGCAAAAACAAACCGTCAAGCTCCGTGATTTCGGTATCCAGGTCCAGTCTCACGCTAGAATTCCGGCGAACCAGTTCATCGAGTAGCAGCCTTTCGTCTTTGAATAAATCAGGTATGGAAAACCCTAGTTTTTTTACCTTTTCTTTCCACTTCTTTTCTACAAATAAAAATGAATTACGCAAGATCAATACGGGGAAGGGCACTGCGTACTGCGAAAATAATTCTTTCAGCTCCAGCCAATAGGCCATTTCACCTCCTCCCCCGATAAACGCTATGTTTGGTAGGATACTCTCCTGGAACAATCCCCGCAAGATAACATTCGGACTAAACCTTTCCGGATGATTGACTAACTCCTGCTGTAATTCATTATCAGAAAACCGTATGTTCTCACCGACAACTTTCCAATCATTACCGTTTTTTATGATCCGTTCCCTCAAACCATCCTGAAGAAAAAAAAGATTAATATCCCTGGGATTAGCCTGGACCTTATAATGCTTTGATAACTTTTCAATGGTTTGTCCAACAACAGTAGAAGAGGTTTGATATAACAGGTCATCTTTAAACACAGGAATAAGCGATTCCTTAAGGCTGGCATTGTCCGGTATTAAAACAACCAGTCCGTACTCTTCAAACAGTGCATGAATAAGTTTAAAAGTTGCTGTTTGAATATTAGTATCAGGTAAATAATATTGTTTTAGCAAGCTTATCATCTCGTTGCCGAAAGGGTAAACAGTAAGTTCCCCTGCAATCCTGTCGATGATATTTTCCAGGCCTTTGGTATTCATTCTCCCGACAGCACCTTTTTGATCCGTCTCCCAAACCAGTTTCTCGCCACTTAAAAAAAAATTTCCAAGTTCATCCAGGTCTGCATCTTCGCTACCCATATAAAATAGCGGTACAAATGTATACCGTGGCAGTTGTTCCGCTAAATGATCCGCCAATTTGATAACGTGCAGAATCTTATAGATAAAGTATAGATACCCGGTGAATATGTTGGGTTGATGAGCGGTTACGATGGTGAATGTATGTTCAAGGGCAAGGTCACTGATATTCTGCTGTACTTTTCCGGCTGAAGGCATGCCTGCATATTGCCTCTGCAGCACGTCAACCAACAAACGGCGGTTGGTCGGGAAGTTTTTTCTTTTGTCAATAGAACGTTTAATTCCTTCTATGGATACCGGGTGTTCAAAAAAAGGTTTTAATTGTGGTGAATTATTGAGATAGTCAAGGATGATGGACGAAAAATGACCAACCTGCTCGTAAGGCAATGAAGTAGATATACAATCCATATTGGGCAATGATAATTATTAATTACGTTACTAATTAATAATATCTCATTTTACTTCGTAGGCAACCACCGAATTTTTCCAGAATGTGGGTACATACACAATCCGGTTTTTTGCATCGTACCCTATATCTGCTGAATTGATTTTCTGCTCTCGTGTATCAAGCAGTTTTTCTTTACTGCCATCTCCCTTCACATAGTAGATAACGCCTCCCCAGCACGACACAATGAATTCATTGCCTGTTACATTCTCAATGCCATCCGTTCCACCCTCCATACCTTCAACCATCTTGGTAAGACGCTTATCAGTTTCCATTTTATACATTGTACCCGCATCAAGCACATAAAAATTATCCCGGTGAGCCAGAACGCCATTAGGTCCTTTCAAACTCATACTATCCAGTATGGTAGAAACCGTTCCCTTTTCAACACGGTGTACTTTCCTGGTGCGCGAGTCGGAAACATATACTACCCCTTTGTTGTCAACTGATACATCGTTTAAAAATTTTGCACCAATAACAGGTATACGCTTAGTGATCATCCCTGATTTTATGTCAATCACGGCAAGTTCTTCCAGGTCAGCAACATACAGAATACCCTGGTAGATCCCCATGCCCTTCGGAGCATTCAGCCCGCTTATCCAGTCTACTTTTACGATCTTTCCATCAAGGCCAACCTTGCCAATTGAACCCTTACCATCTTTTTCACCGGGCTGACCATCTATATTTGCCACATATAAAACCTTATTGGTTTCGTCGAACAAAACCGATTCGGGAACCTTGAGCAGCGTATCTGTTTCCCATTTTTTTACCAATTGATGTTGCTGCGCATCCACCTTTGACATAACCAATGATACAATCAAAAAAGCCAAAGCATATTTTCTCATAATTTCTGAATTAGTAGTAAATGATAAAGTTAACTAAACATCATAATTAATATTCTAATGAAATGTTTGCTACCTGGTTAAAAATTTATAAATCGTAGTATGCCGGTAAGTATCTCCCGGTTTAAGTATAGTTGTGGGAAAAGCAGGTTGATTAGGTGAATCCGGAAAATGCTGGGCTTCGAGGCACATCCCTGAATGTTTGCCGTACACTACCCCGTTTTTTCCTTTCAATGTGCCGTCCAGAAAATTTCCTGAATAGAACTGAACACCGGGTTCAGTTGTAGACATTTCCATGAACCGGCCGCTTGCCGAATCATACAAAGTAGCTGCCAGGCTCAACACATTACCGGATTTATTTAAAACATAATTATGATCGTAACCCCCGGAGACAGAGGCAATGTCTTTTCCGATCTTTTTCGGACTATTAAAATCCATGGGTGTACCTGATACAGGTGGATGGGTACCGGTAGGGATCAATTTGGCATTCACTACTGTATACTTGTCAGCATTTAGCATTAAAACATGATCAAGTACTGTCGGCGATTTACCCGCAGATAAATTAAAGTAAGTATGGTTTGTTAAATTTACAGGAGTGGGTTTATCTGTAGTTGCGGTATAATCAATTTTCAGTTCATTGTCGCTTGTCAATGTATACACCACTTCAGCATGTAAGTTACCGGGGTAACCTTCTTCTCCGTCCTTACTGTCGTAGGTTAATTTTAAGTGACTATTATCCGATCCGTCTTGAACGGTCCATAATACCTTGTCGAATCCTTTTGCACCACCATGCAGGGAGTTGCCGTTGTTGTTAGCGGCCAGTGTATATGTTTTACCTTCTAACGTAAATTTTGCATTGGCGATCCGGTTTGCGTACCGTCCCACGAGAGCACCGAAAAATGGACTTTTTTCTAAATATCCGCCTAGAGAATCAAAACCCAGCACTACATCGCCCATGTTGCCGCTTTTATCGGGAACCATTACACTGGTTACGATGCCGCCGTAATTTAAGATCTTAACTATAGCACCTTTCGAATTGGTCAGTGAGTATTCCATCACGTCTTTATCTTGAAATTTACCGAATGGCTGATGTTTCATGGCAGCTTGGGTTGTAGAAGAATTATTTTGATTACTGGTATTATTTCCCTCATTATTATTACAGGAAGTAAACATGCTTGCTGATATAATAATGCAAAGAATGAGGGGAAGAGTTATTTTCATATAACATCTATTGTTTGATTTGGTTAGCCATACGGCAAGCCAAACATAAGGCAATTTTGAAAATCCGGAACATTTATATCGCTTTTTTGGTCCACTCGTTATACACGAATTGCCAGATGTCCTTTTATTTTTTTATTTCACTTCAAATTTATTAAAGTTTAATTTATTCCTAGGAAAAACACTTAGTTAATTAATACTATTCCACTTATTTGCTTAAAATGACCGTATATCTCAAAAGGAATTGAGCATTTATTCCGTTTCTGTTTTAATCCGTTCGTATCCATCTAATCCGTTTGAACTTAAAAGTCCCCTATGAACCCAATTAACCTTTTTCGTGCATTAGTATGCTCTTTACTGATTTTTTTCTTCTTTCGTTCTGCCACTTATGCCCAATGCGCGGACAGTGTACCTGCCCGGGTCATTTCTTATGATACCCTGTTATATGGCGGAGGTAATGATTTATTTTCCTTTAATTTCCCGCAGTTTGACCCAACCCTTGGAACGCTGATTAAGGTAGATGTCGAAACAGTGATCACAGTAAAGTACTCGTATGACTTAGAGAATAAAGATGCCATACCTATCTCCTACAAGGTTCGTGTAATCAGAACGGACGATATTGTCTGTTCCGGCCTTCTGACACCGTTAACCAATACCGTACCTAAAATTGTGAATACCCATATTCTGAGCGCTTCTGACGGAAACACTGGTTCAGGAACTGATTACGTTAACAGGGGGCCGGAATACCCGTTAAACGGTTTTCCCAAAACGCATAGCATTACTGGTGATGTTGCTGGATTTTTAGGCATTGGCAGCGTGACCTTCGATTATACCTCAACTACTGATTCGTATGCTTCCGGAAGCATCAATAATTCATTCAATACCAGCGCGACCGATTCAATCAGCTTTACCCTTAAGTACTATTATTGCGCTACCACTTTCCTGCCGGCTGATATCCGAAATTTTACGGCAGTTAAACGATCCGAAGAAAATATACAATTGAACTGGTTTGATCCTACTGACGAGGCAGGAAAAAAATATGACATTCAGAAAAGTACAGATGGGAGATCGTTTTATGGTTTCGGGTCAATTGCTTCATTGAGCAACACCGGTACCCCCTATCAAATAAATTACACACCCACCAAAGAAGACAAAAGCAGGATCTTCTTTCGTATCAGGGAAACACAACAAAACGGGGTGGTGAAATACTCGGCGGTACGTAATGTAACCCTGCTGATAGAGGGACAGCAAATGATGAAGGTCTACCCCACAATCACGGCAAATATGGTAAACATTTTCTTTCCGGGAAAAGCCAGGAACGACTGGCAGGTAAACCTGATCTCCTTATCAGGCCAGGTGGTTCAGCAAGCACAATTCTCAAAAACAAATTTTATTAAATGGCCTATTAAGGACCAGGTGGCGGAGGGGTTTTATATTATAGAAGCTATTAATAAAAAGACCTCAGAGAGTCAACAATCAAAGATCATAGTTCAACGATAGACAGGATATACATCAGCAATGCCAATGCCGGTGAACCCATCACCGGCATTTTTATAAGTTAACACTTCTCCTGTCCAATAACCGTTCCCTACTCCTTCCATGTGAGCATGCGGCATTCACACCTTCACATTAAATCCGCACACCCGAACACCCGCACATTTACTCCACCTCTCCTTCGAGGTCATAGTCATAAGCCTTTGTAATCTTTACCCTGGTAAAATTTCCGATTATCAATTTTTCAGGCGATGAGATGATCACTTCGTTATCCACTTCCACACTGTCAAATTCCGTCCGGCCGACATAACGTCCCGATTCTATTTTATCGATCATAACCTTAAACGTGTTTCCCACCTTTTCAATGTTTTTTTCATAACTGATCTCCTGCTGCACTTCCATAATTTCTTCGGCCCGGCGCTCTTTTTCCTCATTTGAAATATTGTCTGCTAACTGGTAAGCGCCGGTACCTTCTTCATGGCTATATGCGAAAATGCCGACACGATCAAAACGATGCTGTCTCAGAAAGGCCTTTATATTCTCAACATCATCGAGCGTTTCTCCTGGAAACCCGGATATCAGGGTGGTTCGTATGCAGATCCCAGGAACTTTTTCCCGAACGGTATAGATCAAATCATTTATCTCTGACCGGCTAATCTGCCGGCGCATGGCTTTGAGTATGTTGTCGCTGGCGTGTTGCAAAGGCATATCCAGGTAATTACAGATGTTTTCTCTTTCCCGGATCACATCCAGAATCTCTGTTGGAAATTTGGTGGGATAGGCATAGTGCAGCCTTATCCATTCAAGCCCTTCGATGTCCGCCAGGGCGTGCAACAATGCGGGTAGCTCTCTTTTTTTGTAAATATCCAAGCCGTAATAGGTCAACTCCTGCGCAATCAGCATAACCTCTTTAACACCTTTTTTAACCAGACTTGCAGCTTCGGCAACCAATTGATGTATAGGTCTGCTAATATGTCGGCCTCTCATCAGGGGAATGGCACAGAAGGCACAAGTGCGGTCGCATCCTTCAGAAATTTTCAAGTAAGCATAATGGGAAGGGGTGCTCAATAACCGCTCGCCAATTAATTCGGCCTGATAATCGACGTTAAAACGGTTGAGCAATCGGGGCAGTTCAAATGTTCCGAAATAAGCATCTACTTCCGGAATCTCCTGTTCTAAATTACTCTTATATCGCTCACTTAAGCACCCGGTAACGAATACTTTATCAATTTTACCTCTTTTTTTAAGTTCAACCTGATGCAGTATGCTGTTTACAGATTCTTCTTTTGCCTTATCAATAAATCCGCATGTATTTACAATAACTATGTTGTGATCAGTCTTGTAATTTTCATGCACTACGTCTATGTCACTGGCCCTGAGTTGGCCACTCAACACCTCACTGTCAACCATATTCTTGCTGCAGCCCAAGGTAATTATGTTGACCTTATCCTTTTTGCGTGTTTTTGTCTTCATGCAGATGCAAAATTAATACGTCCTTTTCTCCAGGTTAAATAAACTGTCCACAAACTCATGCTTGTCAAATACCACGAGATCTTCAATCTTCTCCCCTGTTCCAATGAATTTCACTGGTATTTTAAACTGATCGGCAATAGCCAAAACCACTCCTCCTTTTGCCGTACCATCTAACTTTGTAATTGCAAGAGCAGTCACTTCGGTTGCAGCGGTAAACTGCCTGGCCTGTTCGACGGCATTCTGGCCGGTTGAGCCATCCAATACCAGCAATACTTCATGCGGGGCCTCAGGGATGATCTTCCCCATCACTCTTTTCATTTTGCTAAGCTCTTCCATCAGGTATGCTTTGTTATGAAGCCTTCCGGCAGTATCAATGATCACCACGTCAACGCCCCTGGCCACGCCGCTCTGAACGGTATCAAATGCAACAGCACCCGGATCCGAACCCATTCCCTGTTTGATGATCGGAACTCCGGCCCTTTCACTCCAAATGGTTAACTGATCAACGGCTGCAGCACGGAAGGTATCGGCCGCACCCAGCAAAACTAATTTTCCTGCTTTTTTAAAGTTGTAAGCCAGTTTGCCTATGGTAGTCGTTTTGCCAACTCCGTTTACGCCGACGACCATAATGACAAATGGCTTAGCCGGCAGCGGTGAATCAAAAGAATAATCAGTAAGTTCCGGTGCATCTACCAGAATGTTTTCCATTTCCTGTTGAAGAATGGTACTTAATTCGGCTGTATTTACGTATTTGTCGCGCGCAACGCGTTGTTCGATGTTTTGAATGATCCTGACTGTCGTTTGAATGCCTACATCTGAACTTACCAAAGCATTTTCCAGTTCATCGAGCAGTTCTTCGTCTACTGTACTCTTACCTGCGATTGCCTTGGTGATCTTGGAAAAAAAATTTTCTTTAGTTTTCTCCAAACCCTGGTCAAGACTCTCTTTGTCCTTTTTACCAAATAATTTATTGAATAATCCCATTATTGCTATAATTACAGATGGTTAAGAAATAGCCGCAATGTAACCTCATGAAGAATGCTTTTGTTTATTAGCGCCGTAGCGTCAGCGATTGAACTACCTGGTCTACAAATCTGCGGCATCCTTTTCGTATAAACAGAAAAAGCTGCTCCGGTTCAGAACAGCTTTTTATAGTACTTAGTAACCCATTATTTTCCCGATAAAAAATCCTTTACTTTATCCTTGTGTACTATAACTTCTTTAAAAGTATAAGCACCGGATTTAGGACTGCGAATGGCTTTGATAACTTTGGTCCAATTCTTAGCTTCAGCCGCAGCTTTTTGATCTTTGGATTTTATTGCTGTTTTTGCACTTTTTGCCATTATTTATAAATTGTCAGTGATTGGTATTGTAACGCTACAAGTGTTACTTGATCTCTTTATGCACCGTAACCTTTTTTAAAATAGGGTTGAATTTTTTTAACTCCAGGCGTTCCGGTGTATTCTTTTTATTTTTAGTAGTAATATAGCGGCTTGTCCCTGGTTGTCCACTGTTTTTATGCTCAGTACATTCCATGATTACCTGTACCCTGCTCCCTTTCTTTGCCATTATTAAAACGTTTATGTTATGTTATATAAGCTCAGTACGCGACAATTTACAGTTTCTGTCCCTGGGCCCTTAATTCTTTAACTACGGCATATAAGCCATTTTTGTTAATGGTACGTATCCCTTCCGTTGATAATTTAATGGTTATCCATTTATCTTCTTCTGCTAAAAAAAATCGTTTGGTTTTTAAGTTGGGTAAAAACCTGCGTTTAGTTTTTATATTTGAATGCGAAACGCTGTTTCCCGAAACAGGTCGTTTACCGGTTACCTGACATACTCTGGACATAATTCATCAAATTTTGGACGGCAAAGGTCGTTAAAACCCGCTAACAATCAAAAAGAAATTTGTCATTTTACATAACGGACATTTTTGGAAGACTTTTACCAGGTGCAGATTGGCAGTATTCTTAATTCTGTAAAGTAATAATTAATTAATTTAAGGGCAGCTTAACGATTCTTTCTTTAAAGTAATCTTATAACATGAAAGATATAAAACGAAAAACGATTGTCAGAGATATAAGCTGGTTGTCATTTAATGCGAGGGTATTGCAGGAAGCCGCCGATCAGACGGTTCCTTTGCGTGAACGAATCCGTTTCCTCGGCATTTTTTCTAACAATATGGATGAATTCTTCAGGGTAAGGGTAGCCACATTGAAGCGTATGATGGATTTCCGCAACAAGGCCAATATGCACCTTGAACTGTCACCCGGCGATATATTGGAGGAGATTCAGTCAATAGTGCTTAGGCAGCAACGCGAATTTCACCGCATATGGGAAGATATTACCCTGGAGCTTGAAAAGGAAAAAATCTTTTTATTAAATGAAAAACAGTTAAACAGGGAGCAACGGGTTTTTGTGCAAAGGTATTTTGAAGAAGAGGTGCGCTCTAACACGATCCCGTTAATGATAGAAAGCATTACTCATTTTCCGTTTTTGAGAGACAAATCCATTTTTCTTGCAGTCGTATTATCAAAAACAAACACCGCTTACCAGCAAAAATATGCCATTATAGAAGTGCCCAGTAAGACCCTGGGCCGATTTGTACTGCTTCCCTCTGCTCCGGGAGAACATGCGATCATCTTGCTGGAAGATGTGATCCGATATAATCTTCCTGCCGTTTTTTCTTATTTCGGTTATGACAAGTATGACTCCTGGATCTTCAAGGTAACCAGGGATGCGGAGATCGACCTGGATACTGATGTAGCGACTTCTATAATACAAAAAATAGAAAAAGGATTAAAGAACCGCAGGAAAGGTAAGCCGGTGCGTTTTGTATTTGACAAGGAGATGGATCCCGGCATCCTTGAATACCTGATGAAGCGGATGAACCTCACCAAACAGGATAACCTGATCCCTGGCGGCCGCATTCATAATTTTCGTCATTTTATGGATTTTCCCGATAGTGTTTTCCAGAAACGGGGCCAGCGCAGGAAACCATTTCAACATCCTTTGCTCGCGGTTTCCAAAAGGGTAACCGATATAGTGCTTGAAAAGGATATCATGCTCAATTTTCCATATCATTCATTTAACCCGGTCATCGACATGCTTCGGGAGGCTGCCATCGATCCGGATGTAACCGCTATCAAGATTACCTGCTACAGGCTTGCTTCGAATTCAAAGATCGTAAACGCCCTGGTGAACGCAGTACGTAACGGCAAACATGTTACGGTGATGCTTGAACTTCGGGCCAGGTTTGACGAAGAAGCCAACCTGGAATGGAAGGAACGACTGGAAGACGATGGAGTGAAAGTGGTGATTGGTCTGCCGGATATGAAAGTGCATTCAAAGATTTGCCTGATAAAGAAAAGACTGGTCAACAGAACCCTGCACTATGGTTTCGTGAGCACAGGTAACCTGAACGAGAAGACCGCCAGGTTATACGGCGATCATTGCCTGCTTACCGCCAACCGCAATATCATGGCCGATGTAAACAGGATGTTCAACTTCCTGGAAAAACCCAGGGAGGGCCAGCATTTCCTGAAAGAATGTAAAACCCTGATCCCCTGCCCGATCGCCCTCAGAAGGGAACTACTTAAGATGATCAACCGGGAGATAAAGCTGGCCAGATTAAAAAAACCGGCTTCCATCCTGCTGAAAATGAATTCGCTTTCCGATGAAGAGCTGATCGAAAAACTTTCTGAAGCGGCAAAGGAAGGGGTAGAATTAAAAATGATCATCCGCGGCATATTCTGTATGTTCTCCGAAAGTAAAAAATACCAGAAGCCGGTTACAGCCATCAGTATTATAGATGAATATCTGGAACATGCCAGGGTATTCGTTTTTCACAATGGCGGTAAAGAAAAAGTTTATATATCTTCGGCAGACTGGATGGTAAGGAACCTGGACCACCGGGTGGAGGCAACCTGTCCTGTATTCGATGAAAATATAAAGCGCGTAATTAAAAATATTCTTACCATACAATTGAACGATAACGTAAAAGCCCGAACACTGGACAACGACCTGAGCAATGATTATGTAAGAACCGATGAAAAAAAAGTCAGGTCTCAGATAGATACATACAATTACCTCTTATCAATCAGCCAGCATGAAAAAAAATCGATTCAGGAAATAAAAGAAATTCCTGCAACAGAAGTGCCCGTCATTTAATTATGAAAACAACTGTAAGGTGAGATTAGCAGCCATCGATATCGGAAGCAACGCAGCCAGGTTATTGATTACCGACGTAGTAAAGACTCCCGGGGCCAAACCGGACTTTAATAAGCTGAACCTGGTTCGGGTTCCATTAAGACTTGGTTTCGACGTTTTTGAGCATAAAAGAATTTTACCGGCTAAGGAACAAATGATCATAAACACGCTGTTTGCCTATAAATATCTCCTGAAAGTGTATGAAGTGACCTATTATAAAGCCTGTGCAACATCTGCCATGAGGGATGCCGAAAATGCTCCGGCGATCCTAGCCAGGGTAAAAGAGGAAACGGGTATTGATATTGAAGTGATCAGTGGAGATGAAGAAGCTTCGGTGATTTACGAGAACCACGTAGCGGAGAAATTAAACGTGGCTAACGCTTACTTATATATTGACGTAGGTGGTGGCAGCACAGAACTAACCTTATTCAGTAATAACCAGATCGCTTTTAAAAAATCGTTCGACATCGGCACCATCCGCTTGCTAAAAAACCAGGTCCAGGAAAGTAAATGGCTGTATGTTAAGGATACTATCAAAGAAAAGACCAGGACCTTCAAGAACCTGGTTGCCATCGGTTCGGGCGGAAATATCAATAAGATATTTTCCCTGTCGAAGAAAAAAGATGGAAAACCGCTATCCCTGGAGCTATTGAAAGACTATCATAAGGAATTCAGTAATTTTTCGGTATACGAACGTATGAGGATGTACGATCTGCGTGAAGACAGGGCGGATGTTATTGTTCCGGCATTGCTTATCTTCATCAATGTTATGCGATGGGCAGATGTTAGTGAAATCTTTGTTCCAAAGATCGGCCTTGCCGATGGCCTGATCCAGCACCTCTACCAGCAGTTGCGCCTCCGCGAAATAGAGGTGTGAGCTTTAACAACTATTATCTTAGCATATCATTCATCAAACCATTTCTATGTCTATTCATAAGGAAATAAAAAAGGTTACTACAAACACCTTGTTGAAAATGAAAGCAGAAGGAGTAAAAATATCGATGATTACGGCTTACGATTACTCATTTGCCGGAATTTTCGACGCTGCCGGCATTGACATTATCCTTGTTGGCGATTCAGCAAGTAATGTGATGGCTGGTCATGAAACTACCCTGCCCATAACATTGGAACAGATGATCTATCATGCCTCTTCGGTGGTTCGCGGCATCAACCGGTGCCTCGTCACTGTGGACCTGCCGTTTGGGTCTTACCAGGGCAATTCCAGGGAGGCATTAAGCTCCACTATCCGCATTATGAAAGAAACTGGTGCGCATTCCATTAAACTGGAGGGTGGTGAGGAAGTGTTGGAATCTATTAAACGTATTATATCTTCAGGTGTACCTGTGATGGGGCATTTGGGATTAACACCTCAATCAATATATAAATTTGGTACCTATTCGGTGCGGGCAAAAGAAGAAGAAGAGGCGGAGAAGCTAAAGAAGGATGCGTTACTCCTGGAAAAGGCCGGGTGTTTTGCTATTGTACTGGAAAAAATCCCGGCACTGCTGGCAAAAGAAGTTTCTGAAAGTCTGCAGATCCCGACCATAGGTATAGGCGCGGGTAAATACTGTAACGGGCAGGTGCTTGTAATGCATGACCTGCTGGGTATCAATACAGCATTCAAACCCCGCTTTTTACGCCAATACCTGAACCTGCATAAAGAAATCACCGGTGCGGTACAACATTACATTATGGATGTAAAGAACACTGATTTTCCTAATGAACAGGAGCAATACTAATGTGCGGGTGTGCGAATGTGCGGATATGCGAATCTAATGCACCTGTTATTAATACTTAATTATTTAATCTATATCCTTAATATACAAAGTGAAAGAAGTTTTAAATCAATTTAATATTCAGGCCGAAAATAGTGGAGTTTCTACAGGTTCGGTCTGGTTAAGCGGAGGTGAACAAATCAACTCCTTTTCTCCGGTTGACGGCAAATTGATCGCCAGTGTAACAGCCGCTGATAAAACCAGTTATGAAGCCGTTGTCGAAAAGGCGTCCGGTAGTTTTTTAGAATGGCGGCTGTGGCCTGCCCCTAAACGTGGTGATGTTGTTCGCCAGATTGGCGAAACGATCCGTCAGTACAAACAACCCCTGGGTAAGCTCGTTTCTTATGAAATGGGTAAAAGCATCCAGGAAGGCTTGGGCGAAGTACAGGAAATGATCGATATCTGCGATTTTGCTGTCGGCCTCTCGCGCCAGTTACACGGGTTAACCATGCATAGTGAACGTCCCGGCCACCGGATGTATGAGCAATATCATCCCCTGGGCGTAGTAGGCATCATTTCCGCCTTTAATTTTCCGGTAGCGGTATGGAGCTGGAATGCAATGCTTGCCTGGATATGCGGAGACACCTGTGTGTGGAAGCCTTCGGAAAAGACGCCCTTGTGCGCCATTGCCTGCCAGCACCTCGTGGCGGGTGTCTTTGCGAAAAACAAGGTACCCGAAGGAGTCAGCTGCCTGGTTACGGGCGGAAGGCAGGCCGGTGAATGGATGAGCCATGATACAAGGATTGCGCTTTTGTCTGCAACGGGTTCAACGCTTATGGGCAAAGCAGTGGGTGCCGCTGTAGGGGCAAGGCTTGGCAGAAGCCTGTTGGAGTTAGGGGGCAATAATGCCATCATTATTTCACAACACGCAGACCTAGACATAGCGTTGCCTGGATGTGTATTTGGTGCTGTTGGCACCGCTGGTCAGCGCTGCACAACCACCCGCCGGCTGATCATTCATGAAATGGTATATGAGCGTTTTAAAGATAAGCTGGTAAGCGCCTATGGGCAGTTAAACATTGGGGATCCGCTGGATGAAAAAAATCACGTAGGTCCGCTGATAGATCGTAATGCCGTAATGCAATACCTGGATGCAATAGAACAATGCAAGGCTGAAGGAGGCAAATTCGTTGTGGAAGGTGGAATTGTTGAAGATCCGTCGCTCAATTCGAGCTGTTATGTGAAACCGTGCATAGCTGAAGTGGAAAACAATTATCCAATTGTGCAGCATGAAACCTTTGCCCCTATTCTTTACATTATGAAATACACCGACCTGCAACAGGCCATCGCATTGCAGAATGGCGTACCACAGGGATTGTCGTCCGCTATGATGACCCTGAATATCCGGGAATCGGAGCAGTTCTTGTCTCAGACAGGAAGTGACTGCGGTATAGCCAACATAAATATCGGAACCAGCGGTGCCGAGATAGGCGGTGCCTTTGGCGGTGAAAAAGAAACCGGAGGAGGCCGTGAAAGCGGTAGTGATGCCTGGAAAGTATACATGCGCCGCCAGACAAATACCATCAATTATGCACAAACGCTTACCCTCGCCCAGGGAATCAGGTTCGACTTATAAATTAATCACAAATCGGATCATACATTATATTTTGTTAATTAATTAACTCATATTTGAAAGTAAAAATTAAAACGGTATGAAGAAATTTCTGATGATGATTGTTGTGTCGATAGTTATGGTATGGCAGACAACGGTATCGCAGGCCCAGGGTACTTCAGTAAAGGAGCTTCCCAAAGGCTGGCACCTGATGGATAAGGATAAGGATGGGTTTTATGGCATCAGCCTTGAAAAAGCTTATGAATTTGTAAAAGATAAAAAGAGCAATACCATTATCGTAGCCGTCATCGACTCAGGGATTGACACGGTTCATGAAGACCTGAAAGAAGTTCTCTGGACAAATCCAAAAGAGGTTCCCGGCAATAAGATAGATGATGATAAGAACGGGTATGTAGATGATACGCATGGATGGAATTTTATTGGAGGTGAAGACGGTATCAATGTGAAAGAAGATTCTTATGAAGGCACAAGAATGTATCATAAACTAAAAAAGATTTTTAGCACAGATACGGATACCACAAGCTTTTCGGCAGAACAAAAAGAACAGTATGCTGCATGGCTGAAAGTTAAATCGAAGATCGAAGGCGATGCATCAGGTGGCGGTGTAGATGTGATGATTATGGAGAAAGCGCTGGAAACTTCCATGAAGGGTGATAGTATACTTCGCAAAGCTATTGGCCAGGAGGTATATACCGGAAAAGATCTTGATACTTATGCCCCGGCCAACGCCGACGAACAGAAGGCCAAAGCTGCTGTGCTTTATCTGTTCAAGGCCAATAATATGATGGAAACGACGAATAAGGAATTCCTCGAAGGCTTTCGGGATTTTGTATCCGGTGAGCAAAAGAAAAAAGAATCTTTAAGCAAAGCCCCGCGCGACTACCGGGCAGAAATTGTAAAGGACGATGAAACGGATATCAATGACCGGTATTATGGAAATAGTGATATTATGGCAGGCACCCCTTTTCATGGTACTCATGTCAGCGGCATCATAGCTGCAAAGCGCAATAATAAAAAAGGTATAGACGGCATTGCCGACAATGTAAGGATTATGACCATTCGCGCTGTACCCGACGGAGACGAACATGATAAGGACATCGCATTGGCCATCCGTTATGCGGTGGACAATGGGGCGAAAGTGGTAAATATGAGTTTCGGAAAGGGATTTTCCCCTGAAAAAAATTGGGTTGATGATGCGGTTAAATACGCGGAATCAAAAGGAGTGTTACTGGTGCATGCCGCAGGCAATGATGCTGCCAATGTAGATTCTACCGAGAATTATCCAAGCCCCACGCTTAAACAATCCAAAGCAAAAGCAAATAACTGGATCACTGTGGGCGCAAGCAGCGACCCTATTGCCGAGCCGGTGTTCAAATCTTATACTGCCTCCTTCTCTAATTACGGTAAAACCCAGGTAGATGTATTTTCTCCGGGTACTAAAATTTATTCAACTATTCCTGGAGGTAACAGCTATGGAAACGCGCAAGGTACAAGTATGGCCTCTCCTGTAGTTGCCGGCGTTGCTGCTTTTATCCTTAGTTATTATCCGCATCTTAATGCGCAGCAGGTCAAATACGCTATCGAGAAATCTGCTACCCCGCTTCCTGCCAAGGTAAAGATTCCAGGAACGGATGACCTTGTTGAAATGAGCGACCTCTCTGTGTCAGGAGGGGTAATCAATGCCTATGAAGCTGTGAAACTTGCTTCAACTTTAAAACCTTCGAACGAAAAACAGCCAAAAACGCCGAAGTCTACGCTTAAGAATAGGAAGGGGTAGCTTCAAAATAATGTACTATGATTACTCAGCACGATGTCATAGCGTCCGAATCTTTCCGAAGATATATCAGCCTCGCGGAGCACGACCCGTTGGAGCAAGCCATCAGCCAGACGGGAGAAGCCTTTCTAAGTTTATTAAGAAAGATACAACTAAAACAGACAGACTACGCTTATGCGGAAGGCAAATGGACGATTAAAGAACTGCTCCAACACGTAATTGATGCTGAAAGGGTTTTTGCGTTCCGAGCTTTGTGGTTCGCACGGAACGACGGAAAAGCACTCCCGGGTTTTGATGAAAACGTGTGGGCAGCGAATGCCAGCGTCTCAACACGGGATTGGAACGATATGGTTGCCGAATTTGAATCTGTCCGCAAAACCACAGAACTGCTATTCGCATCATTTGATGAAAATCAATTGAAAGCCTGCGGCACGGCCTCCAACAATAACATCAGCGTAGTGGCGATAGGTTATGTTTGCGCCGGCCATGTTACTCATCATATGAATATTTTGAAAGAAAGATATCATGTCATTTAAACCATACTGGCAGCCACTATTTCAGCAATATCCAGTACCGCTACCTGCATTTCTTTTCCGCGTCCTTTAATACCATCGGTAAGCATGGTATTGCAGAACGGACAAGCGGCAGCAACTACAGAAGCTCCAGTTTCGATGGCTTCATCACTTCTTTCCGTATTTATTCTCTTTTCACCTTTTTCTTCTTCTTTGAACATCTGTGCTCCACCGGCACCGCAACATAAACCATTGCTTCGGCACCTTTTCATTTCTACCAGTTCGGCATCCAGGGCTTCCAGTACTTTCCGCGGCGCTTCATAAATATTATTGGCCCTGCCCAGATAACAGCTATCGTGATAGGTAATGCGTTTACCCGTAAAGTGTCCACCCTCCGCTAATTTGATCTTTCCTTCATCGATTAATTCCTGCAGAAAGGTGGAGTGATGAATGACCTCGTAATTTCCGCCAAGGTCAGGGTATTCGTTCCGTAGGGTGTTAAAACAATGGGGACAGGCGGTTACAATCTTCCTGATCCCATAATTATTCAGGATTTGAATATTCTGATAAGCCATCATCTGAAACATGAATTCATTACCAGCTCTGCGCACAGGGTCTCCTGTACACATTTCTTCTTTACCTAAAATGGCGTAGTTAATACCGATCTTGTGTAAAATGGTGACAAAAGCTTTAGTGATCTTCTGCGCACGTTGATCAAAACTTCCGGCACATCCTACCCAGAATAGTACATCAGGTGATTCGCCCGCAGCAACCATTTCAGCAACCGTTCTAACTTGCATGGACAATGACTATTTATGAAAAATCAAAAATACTATAATACACGTGATCTGAAAGACAGATATTAAAAGATGTTGCAGGCATAAATTTTAATGGAATCATGATATAAAAAGTCGCAGAAGTTCCGGCTGTAGCATTGGGAAGGTATAATAAACACTGAAAAGCCTCGTATCATGGTAGTTCATGCCTGGCCGGAAAAAGATGCTGACAGGTATTTTTTTGATTAATTCCTTTATCTTCGTAATCATCCGATACTGAGGGATTAACACTTAATTATAATTTAAGTTTTAACCATCGCGTTTCTGGATCATTTAGCAACAAAATGTTTATGATGCAATTACAAAAGACTATTCAACATGTTTTTTTGCAATTAACCGAGTCTTTAAATATGCTTTCAGACAGGCAATACTTAGATCGCAGCAAAACATTATCAAATGCTACTATTGGTCAGCATACTCGGCATATTATTGAAATGTTCATTTGCCTGGAAGACGGATACGAAGAAGCAATTGTAAATTATGAAAAACGGAAAAGGGATATCCGTATCGAAACCGACAAAGCTTTTGCAACCGGTCTCCTGAAACAAGTGTATAACGGATTATACAAACCTAATAAATTTATGGTGCTTGAAGCCATATATGATGAAGACTCTGCAGAAGTAATTAAATTTGATACGAACTACCATCGCGAAATTGCCTATAACCTTGAACACACCATTCATCATATGGCACTAATAAAGATCGGCATACTTGAATTGTCTGACCTTCAGCTTCCCGAAGGTTTTGGCGTTGCCTCATCCACTATGAAGTACAAAAAAGAATGTGCACAGTAACTTTCATTCCGGTAGAAGATAAAGTATACATCACGCATAATCGTGACGAAAGAAAAAGTAGATCCTGTGCTATCCCCCCTGCAGTTTATACAGTTAACGGTTATCACCTCCTGTATCCTAAAGACAGCAAAGCCGGTGGTACCTGGATAGCAATAAATGAAATCGGAAATGTGGCCGTTCTGCTTAATGGTGGCTTCGTTAAACATACGCCTCTTGCTTCTTACCGTAAAAGCAGAGGGCTTGTTTTGCTTGACATCGTTGCCACCGACGATATGTTACAGGCCTGGAAATGCAATGACCTGTTTAATATAGAACCCTTTACACTGATCCTTTATAATAAGGCCACATTATGGGAATGCCGGTGGGACGGATCTCAAAAACATATACTCGAACTGAACCCCGGGCAAATCCAAATGTGGTCTTCAGCAACGCTGTATGACCACGGGGTGATGACAAAAAGAAAAAAGTGGTTTGCAGACTGGCACGAGGTACATCCCTGTCCTTCCTTACATGATATTATGCAGTTTCAGCGCAATGCCGGGGAAGGTGATGCCTGCAACGACCTATGCATGAACCGAGATGGGATAATGCTGACCGTTAGTATTACCTCGATGCAGTTAACACACCGGGCGGGCATAATGCATTACCTGGATCTGCGGAAAGACAGCAGTTACAAAAAGAAATTGACATTTATCAAAGCCCCGGTAGAAAGTCAATGAAGATTCTGCATTGTATCCTTCACCGTCCTTTTTTTATCCGGCTGCTTCATTGGGAATACTGGTCATTCAATACCGTATACTTTCCGATCAGCTTCATATGGATATGGCTAAGCATCAGGGCCAGATCATTCTTCTTTTTTTCTGCTTCAAATCCCGGCATCTTATACGGAGGATTTTTAATGGAATCAAAAAAGGCAATCTATGATATCTTACCTGCCGGCTATTATCCGAAAACGCTACTTTTTAAGGCTGGCACCGATTGCGCAACGGTCATGCATCAAATAAAGCAGCAGCAATTCAGGTATCCGTTAATAGGCAAGCCGGATATTGGCGCAAAAGGCGAAGGCGTTCAAAAATTAATGAATGATGAAGAGGTATCGGTGTATGCATCTCGTTCTGATCTGGACTTTCTCATACAGGAATTCTCTCCCTTCAAACAGGAAGTAGGCATATTTTATTACCGTTATCCCGGTCAGGACAAAGGTGCGATCTCAGGTATTGTACGAAAAGAATTTTTGTCTGTATCTGGTGATGGTATATCCACCATCCGTCAGTTATGTGAGAAAGAAAAAAGATTTATCCTGCAATTGCCTGTGCTTGAAAAATCTTTGGGCAACAATATACATGAAGTTTTGCCGGAAGGAGTTACAAAGGAACTTGTTCCATATGGAAATCATTCGCGGGGAGCCAAATTCCTGGACGATTCCGCGCTGATAGATCCAACACTGACAGATTGCATAGACAGGATCTGCCGGCAGGTAAACGGATTTTATTACGGCCGCCTTGACGTGCGGTTCAACACCTGGGAGGAATTAAAACAAGGAAAACATTTGTCGATCATAGAATTGAACGGAGCAGGATCTGAACCTACACATATGTATGATCCGCGGCATTCGCTGTTTTTTGCCTGGAAAGAGATCATTCGCCATTGGAAAATATTATGGCGTATCAGCCGTCTCAATCATCAAAATGGCATACCTTACCTGACACGTAAGCAAGGTGTGCATATGCTGCGTGAAAATAACAAATTGCAGAAAAACCGCACCAGTTAAGATGGTTGAAATCATCCGGGTTTTTTTTACTGGGTTACTGATCAGTTTGGTGGGCGCCTTACCCCTGGGCACATTAAACGTTACTGCCATGCAGATTTCTATACAGGAAAATAGCCGTAACGCTGTCAAGTATGCGCTAGGGGTGGCCCTGGTAGAAATAATATATGTACGGATTTCGCTAAAGGGTATGCGCTGGGTGATGGAGAATCAGCTGGTATTTACAATCCTGGAATGGGCAACTGTCGTCTTATTTATTGCTTTAGCCATAATGAGTTTTATTACAGCTAGCAAAAGCCGTGATGAGAAGAATATTCTGCTTAACAGTAAACTCAACCGGTTTTTACTGGGGTTTTCCATGAGCGCTCTAAACCCCGTCCAGATTCCGTTCTGGTTTATATGGAGCACTTACCTGCTTAGTAACCAATTTTTGGATCCGACAGCGTTGCAGTTTAATATTTATACCGTCGGCATCGGCATAGGTACGTTGATAGCCATGGGAATTTTTATTTTTGCAGGCAAGTGGCTGGTTAGAAAACTGAATGCCAGCCACCGGATTGTCAATATTTCTGTGGGAGTAATTTTTGTCATTTCGGCCGGAATTCAACTTTACCGTGTAGTGTCCAAACCGCTTAACGACCGGTTAAAAACAAAAACCTACCTGGAGAGAAAAAAGCTTTAGAATGCCGGCAGTGATCAACCTGACGTTGCCAGTATTCACTAGCAACGCCAGGATGATAAAGCAATTACTGTTTGTTTAATTTGATGATGGTTGCAGTACCATTCGCAGAAACAACCTTTAGCAGATAGGTGCCGGACTTAAACTGGCTTGTTTCCATCTGGTCAGAGCCATTGCCGCTGGCACGTTGTTTTTTTAATGTTTTTCCTGCCATATCCACCAACAATATCGTGCTTCCCTGCTCGGCACCGTCCACAGTAAAAGTATTTTTGACCGGGTTAGGATATACTTGTATCAGCATGGATGAGGCATCATCCCAATTAAGTACTCTTACTTTGCTTGTATTGTAGGTTCCATTAATGTCCGTGCTGCGCAGGCGGTAGTAATTGGCGCCTTTGGACATTTTTTTATCTACCATGCTGTAATGCCTGGTGGATGTGCTGCCGCCTGCCGCTGCCAGCGTGCCGACTGTTTTCCAAGAAGTAGCCTGTTCACTGTTGCTGCGTTCCACAATAAAGCTCTTGCTGTTTTGTTCATAGGACGTTGACCATTTCAGCAGAGCGATTCCCCCTTGCCTGGTTACTGTGAAGTCCATCAGGGATATAGGCAGCAATACTGCCTGCGCATTGGACAGTTGGTTGTTATCCATCGTTATTTCACCAACCGTGGAAAGCGCTCTGCCCATATGACTTGCATTCGCCAGGAAGTGGATCGCCCCTGCTGCCACAATATTCCCCATGAAATTAGAATTACTGCCTATATCAACTGCCCCGTCAATGTGCCAGTATACATTTTTCAGGGAAGCCGAGTTAATCGTCGTAATATCTACAAATGTGGATGTCGAAAAAGCGCCGCCTATCTTAATAATAAACATGGCATTCGGATTGCCCAGGCCATCCAGGACCAAATCTCCAGTTAACGTCGCCGCAGCTCCTATGCAATGGACTCCAGGTGTTAAAGTTTGGGCTATAATAGTAGACATTAAAGCAAAATTGCAGATTCGTCCGCCGAGATCGCCATATAAAGCATTTACGTCGTTAGCAACGGTCAGTGAAGTTGGGTCAGCTACATGCATGGCCCCATTTATTACTCCGGGGGGAAAGCCGGATACTGCGCCGGCATTTGTGCCAAGATCGCCGGTTATAACTGTTGTTCCCACATTGGAAACGGCCCCTGCAGCAGTAAATATTGCATAACTAAAAGCCGTTCCTAAATTAGGTGTCTGTCCCCAATGTTTACCAGGAAGTAGTAACATGGTAACGGATATTAGAAAGAGTGTAATGTTCTTTTTCATTTTATTGGTTTTAATAGTGAATGATTTTATCAATGTGAAACAACGGAGTACATTGTCTATAGGGGTGAAGAATTGCCGAAGCAACAATTTGAGTTGTTTGATTAAGATGAAAGTAATATGATTTTTGCAGAATAAATGCGGAACAGATAATGCAATGATTGAGGTAAGTATTAGCATCTATAACTTACTATGCCAATGCCATTATTTATGGTACGGTATGAGGGGCATAAATTTGATCAGCATCTGCTTTAACGAAATGAATGGCACAAAAAAAGCCGTCTCAATAAAGGGACAGCTTGTGAAATTGTTGTCGTTGTGCAGCTATTGCATCTGAACATCCGGCATATCCTGATTCTTATTATTTTTACGCTTTAATAAGGAAACATCGAACTTGCCAAACCGGTAAGAGAAGTTTAATCGCAATACCTGCGCATCCCTTCTGCGGAAAGAATCCTGAATAAAGAACGGGGATTCAGAATGTATATCACTCCTGCGTGTTCTAAAAACATCATTCATACTAAGCGAAACCGAGGCTGTTTTACTTTTCAGGAATTCATAACGGATGGCAAGATCAACCCCATAATTGGGACGTATATAACCCTGCGAAGTGCTTTGCGTTTGTCCCCACATACCACCACCGCCGCCGCCACGGCCGCCACCACCGCCACCACCGCTACCACCAGGAGGAAGAATGGTCTTTGACTGGTATTCCGCAGATAACTGAACCGTTATACTTTTGGGTAATTTAAAAGAGTTATTAAGCTTGACAAAATAACTGAAAACATTGTCCTGGTCTACAATTGAGGGATCGTTGATTTTTATGTCAGAAGTAAATAAGTTAACGTTGCTCGTCAGTTCCCACCACTTGTTCAGCGGATTACGTGAGGTTAGCTCCAGTCCGGAAATATAACTTGAATTGGCATTGATATACGTATTTATCAACACTTCCCTCCCACTGACGGGATTCAATTCTTTAGCCTGGAACCGGGTGATCAGGTTGTTCGTATTCTTATAGTAAACTGAAGCCAGGAAGCTGTGATTGCCCTCAAATAATTTTTGGTAAGACAATTCCAGCGAGTTAGTAAATTCAGGGGTCAAGGCAGGATTTCCCCTGCTTAGATTAAGTGAATCCGAATAATCAGTAAAGGGAAACAACTGGAAAAAATTTGGTCGGTTGATACGTCTTGAGTAATTAAGCTGTAGCTCCTGGTCATCGCTGAGCTGTTGTGTAAGAAAAACACTTGGGAACAAGCTGATCGGGAAGCTGTTTGAATATGAGATCACCGATGCTTTAAAACTACTGTCTGTTGTGTTTACGGTTCCTTCATATTCAGAGCTTTCTACACGTAAACCCAACTGATAACCAAACTTTTTGATGACGTTAGAGAAAGTGGCATATCCTGCATAAACTTTATCCGTGTTTTTATACTTGGATGAAAGTTGGGGAACGATTTGTTTACCAAGGGCCGTAATATAACTGATATCGTTCCTGCTGTCTATATTTCGTATGTTCACCCGGGCCCCCAGTTCCATCTTAGACTTTTCACCTAGTGGGTTAGTATAATCCGTTTGAGCTGTAAATGAGTTGTTAGAACCTTCGCCATCCAGCTCCTGCGCAAATCGGCGTGACAATGGGCCGCCGACCTTATTATAAATGTCTGTGTTCACATAATTCTTGTTTGTATTACGGCTGCCGTTTACATTAACATCGGCGGTAATTTCTTTACCTGCCTTGGCAAAATTATGTTTGAAACTCAGAGCAGTTCCGAAATTGCGGAAACCTCCGTTTGTATTCGACAGACGTTTGCTTGACGAGCTGCTGCCGGGCAATGTGTCAACACCGATGTCACTCATTGATTCAGGCTTGAACTCGCCCCTTACTGCATTTGCGTTTACCGTCAGCGTGTTGCGGTTATCGATCAGGTAATCCATACCTATTCTACCAAAAGCAAAACTTCCCAGGTTAATATTTTTATCAGTCTGGTATAAAATGGTATTTGGCGTATTAAAAAGGGTCAGGCGTTCTGTTTCTCCTGTAGATATAGATTTTCGCTGGTTATAGTTCATGTTTGCGAACAGGTTGATCTTGCCTTCGCGGGCATTAATATCACCACCAAGATTTACCTTGGCCCGGCTGTCTATGCCTGCCCGGAGATTTCCACTATAACCTGTCTTTCTGTTCTTTTTAAGAACGATGTTTAAAATTCCGGAAGTACCACCAGAGGCATCAAATTTGGATGAAGGATTGGTAATGATCTCGACACTTTGAATAGCATCAGCGGGAATTTGTTCCAGCGTAAGCGTTGTCGGCCTTCCGTCCACATAAATCTGAGGAGCATTATTGCGTAACGTCACGCCACCATCAATGTCTACCTGAACGGAAGGAACATTACGCATTACATCCACTGCAGTTCCACCAGCAGAAGAAATGTTTTTCTCTACATTAAATACTTTTCTGTCGATACCCATTTGAACCAGCGGACGGGTGCCGCTTACAGTTACTCCTTCGAGCACCTCAGCGTCTGCATCCATTTTGATGTTCCCAAGATCCCTGTCTACCCCGGCCATCATCTGTTCCATTCCTCCTCTGGGCCCTCTTTTCATTTCAAACGCTACTTTCTGCTCAAAGGGCTTAAACCCGATGGCTGTAATCATCAAATAAAAATTACCCATTACCGGGAGTCCTTCCAGGCTAAAATCTCCATTAGATTTGGTAAGCATGCCATTTATGATGACGTCTTTTCTTGACTTGCTCACAGTATCCATTTTGCTTTGAAAAAGCTGAACCGAAGCTGCCGGAATTCCTTTTGAGGTCTTTTTGTCTACCACTTTACCGTAAAAATGGCCGATGTTCATGCTTTGCCCTCCTATGCCGCCTGGTCGGCCTTGCCTGGCTCCGGGCATTTGAGAAAACACTGAAAATGTTAACAGCAATACTGTCAGCAAACTAAAAATTCTTTTCATTGGTTGATTATTTGGGCCGGTTTGATTGTCCTGACCGGAAGAGTTAAGGTCAGAATTATATACATTAAAAATATCCATTTGGCCTGTTGCGTAATTTACAGTTGGACGCTCAATTTGGTTCAAACTTGCTATCGGTTAAGAATTAATATCACCAATACCTGTACCAGGCCAATACTAAACCCTCCCAAAACACCCATTAGTTCGATAAAACGCAACTGCTTAGATAAAAGCGCTTTCATTGCAGTTGCTATCTTGTCACCATGTAAAAGTGCAAATTTCTCAGTAACCGTTCTGTTGATGTCAATTTCAGAATCAAGCTGATTCATATATTCATTCATGATCAACGGAAACAAAGTCTCCAGTTCAGACATGAAAACGGCTTTTAGTTGGCTGATCGTTTTGTCGCCGACAAACATAGCAATCATGGGCATGGCCTGAGGTAATTTTACTCTCAGGAATTGATCAATATGCTCTTCCACCCGCGGCATCATTTTCTGCAGGTTGGCCGGGTTAGAGAACATCATTTTTATGTCTTCGATGGGCAGAAGTTCAGTAACCCATGTACCAAGTTTCTCTGCGATTTGTTGCTGTAAAACGGGCAACTGACCTTGCAGGCTAAAACCCAGGAAACGCACCTTCCGGCTTGGATAAAACAGTATGCTGACCAGGAGTCGGTTGAATAGCCACCCTGTGCACGCAGAAATTATTGGAATCCAGGCCAACCATATGTTCATCTCCTTCATTTATGGCAGCAAAGAAAAGCTAATTCAGGAAGACAGTGAAATCGCTGTGAACATCATTCGGAAGTGTTTGCAACAGCTTCGCAGCGTAATATTATTCATGTAAATCCGCGAATCTGCGGCTAACAACTGCATAATTATGATTACTTAATAATTTCAACTGAATCTGCTATTATAAAAATCTATTTCACTATTTTTGCCGCTCAAATGGTAGCTGTAGCTCAGTTGGTTAGAGCATCAGATTGTGGTTCTGAGGGTCGTGGGTTCGAACCCCATCAGTTACCCGTATTCATCCCGGATTTTTTCCGGGATTTTATTTTGTACCAAAAAATTTCATTTCGATAGCAAAGGAACCGGGAA
Source organism: Chitinophagaceae bacterium (assembly GCA_037718865.1). GTDB lineage: Bacteria > Bacteroidota > Bacteroidia > Chitinophagales > Chitinophagaceae > JADCRZ01. The sequence goes on from JBBJMP010000007.1 coordinate 255,157, forward strand.
ATGGTTATGCTACCTTAACTACATCGGGAAGCTACGGTATTCTGTCAAAAAACAATGAGCATAATCTGAAGAAGAGTGGGCTCCTTTTTTGCTAAACTTTTCCTCCTAATCGAATGTTAATTGGTTTCTTAGGTGCAACAAGTGCAAGATTTTATCGTTATTTTTGGAACAATGTCAAAAGTCGTTCAATTTATGTTAAGTAAAAGAAGTTTACCCATTTTATTATTGGTATTGGGATGCGGAATTTTTATTGCTTTCCGTACGTTAGGTCTAAAGGAAACACCTCCTACAAAATATGAGAAGATACTACGCAATGTTGGCGAGATGTTGACGCAGGTTCATTACAGCCCCAAAGACATTAATGACAAATTCTCCAAAGAAATATTTATCAAATACCTCGAAGCTGCTGATCCCAATAAAAATATATTACTTCAATCAGATATTGACGATTTGAAAAAATTCGAGAATAAGATAGATGATGAGATTTTGGGTGCCCCTGTGCAATTTGTACCTACTGTATCTGATTTGATTAAAAAGCGAATTGGAGAAACAGAAAAATTATATAAAGAGCTCCTTGCTCAACCCTTTGATTTTACCGTTGATGAAACCGTTATATCGGATCCAAAAAAATTGCATTTTTTAAAAACCGAATCAGAACGCAAAGATGCCTGGAGAAAGCGCCTGAAATACCTTGTCCTTGACAGATATGTTGATTTGGTGGAAACACAAGAAAAAAATAAGGGAAAAGAAGATTTTGTACAAAAAAGTAATCAAGAATTGGAAAAGGATGCAAGAACCCGGGTGTCTGCAGGCATGGAAAGAATGTATAATCGTTTAAAGTTTAAGGTAAACGATGATGACCGGTTCAGTGAGTTTGTTAATATCATTACCAATACCATGGATCCACACACTACTTTTTTCCCACCTGTCGATAAACGCTATTTTGACGAACAAATGAGCGGACGGTTCTTTGGTATTGGGGCCATTTTACGCGAAGAAGAAGGTAATATTAAGATCGGGCCCTTGTTAACCGGAAGTCCCGCCTGGAAAACCGGGGAAGTTCAGGCTGGTGATATAGTTTTGAAAGTCGCCCAGGGCGCCGGCGAACCCGTTGATCTTACCGGTTATGCAGTAGAAGACGCGGTTAAGCTTATCCGAGGCAAGAAAGGCACAGAAGTAAAGCTTACACTTCAAAAATCAGATGGGGCAATTAAAGTCGTCTCCATCATTAGGGATGAAATTGTTCAGGACGAGACCTTTGCACGGAGTGTGATTGTAAATAATGGCAAATCAAAGATGGGATATATCTTTTTGCCTGAATTCTATGCCGATTTTGAAAATCCAAAAGGTGCACGCTCATTCGAGGATGTAAGAAAAGAAGTGATCAAGCTAAAAGCCGAAAAGGTCGAGGGCTTGATCATAGACTTGCGGAATAATGGCGGCGGTTCTTTATATGATGTCGTTCAGATGGCTGGATTATTTATTGAGGATGGTCCTATTGTGCAAGTTAAGGACCGTGATGGCAAACCGAGTGTTTTAAGAGACCGTGATAAGTCTGTACTTTATGATGGGCCGCTTGCAGTGATGGTAAATGAATTCAGCGCTTCTGCTTCCGAGATATTCGCTGCGGCAATACAGGATTATAAAAGGGGAATAATCATCGGCAGCACATCGACATATGGAAAAGGCACAGTGCAACGCAACATCGGCTTAGATAAAGACATGGGCTTCATGTCGGCCAACAGCGAACTGGGAACCATCAAGTTGACATTGCAAAAATTCTATCGCATCAATGGCGGTTCGACCCAACTGAAAGGTGTTCACCCTGACATCATATTACCTGATTTTTACGAGTATTTCAAGATACGGGAAAAAGACGATCCGGATGCTTTACCCTGGGATGAAATTCAACGGGCAGATTTCAACACCTGGAAATCGCCATATAATTTTGCTACCATTCAAAACTCAAGTGCATCGCGCGTGGGAAATAACAGCGCCTTCAACCTGATAAAAACAAGTACGCAGTGGCTGGCCAAGCAGAATGACAAGGTATATTCATTAAAGCTCGATAAATTCAGGGAAGAAAAGAAAGCCATTAGCACCACGACTAAACAGCTGGAAACCGTAAATAAATTATTAAAAGAGCTTATTGTTAATCCCGTCACCGGCGAAGAGAATAAATTTTCAGGCGATAAGGATAAAGAAGAACGTATTAAGACCTGGATGAAAAACTTGAGGAATGATATTTATCTGGACGAAGCGGTAAATATTGTGAACGATATGGTTCAACAGCAGCATTTGGCTATAGCCAAGTGATAATGTGCGGATGTGCAAATGTTCACCAAGGGCGGCTATAAATGCATCATAGATCATTTTTTTGTGAACACTCAGCTTATTGAAAAGAAGGAAGATTTTTAAGGAATGTCTGAAATCTGCATTTTTTATAAAATAGCCTTTCCCCGGGACGGACCCCAACACGCCCAGTTTTTTGAGGTATTTATAGCCCTTTTCCTCAGTGTCCCTGGCTATTTCAAGCTCAAAGCTAAGTTCATTGATTGACGGCAGTAATTCGTCTTTCACGATCTTTCCCGCTTCAATGCCATTAAGTATGGAATTAGTCAACTGGAGATATTTTGGAGTAGCGGAATACTCATCGATCTGTATAAGGCTGAAAATCTTGGCATTCTTCATATAGCTTTCTTACTTCGGCATATCATACCTTCACCAAAGTTGGTCTTACAACATCAAAATCAGTATGACGCGTAAAGAATTCATACTATAACCCGCTGGCAACGGTTTTTAAACCTCTTTCCCCGATTAATTGCTCTCTTACTTTCAATGAGCGGAACAGTTGGACCGGATTTAATGCCCCACCTGTTCGCAAACGGGCCTCGGCAACGACGGGCCGGGTATCGGTACGGAAAGCCTGCTGCAGGATTTCCTGGCAACTTACTACATCGTTGTCCTCCTGTGCAGCAGTCAATAATTTCCGGTCAACCAGTAAGGCCTGGGCATAGGTTATCATAATCGCTTCCACGGATTGCAACAGGTCTTCCAAAGGATCCTTAACATTGTGGGAGGCATCTATCATCCAACCCAGGGCAGTGTCGTGTTCCATGCTTCTGGCATCCATGCCTTCGATCAATTCATTAAAAATGAGGAAGAGCTGGTATGGTTTAATACTTCCTACAGTGAGGTCGTCGTCGCCGTATTTAGAATCATTAAAATGGAAGCCGCCCAATTTCCCCTCCATCAGCAGCAATGAAACGATCTGTTCAATGTTGGCATTGGAAAGATGGTGGCCCAGGTCAACCAGCGTGTAAGCCTTGGGACCAAGCTTAGTAGCATATAGTAAGGATTGTCCCCAGTCGCCCACAGTGGTAGAATAGAAGTTGGGTTCAAATGCCTTGTATTCAACAAAAATTTTCCAGCCATCAGGCAGGGCAGCATAAATATCTTGCAGACTTTCAAGCGTGTTCTGAAAAGCCTTCCTGAAATTAAGCTGACCAGGAAAACTTGACCCATCAGCAAGCCATACGGTCAAGGCATCGGAGCCTAAAGCAACACCCTGCCTGACCACTTCAATATTGTGTTCGATAGCCTGCCGGCGAACTGCTTTGTCAACATGTTGAAGGGAGCCGAATTTGTAACTCAGTTCTTGCCCCGGCTGATCCTGGAAAGTATTTGAATTCATTGCATCAAAACGCAAATTATATTGAGCCGCCAGAGCTTTTATGGAGGAAATGTTCTGGGGAATGTCCCAGGGAATGTGTAATGAAACAGCCCCACTTGACCGGTTAAGCACATGAAGCAGGCCTATATCTTCCAGCTTTTCTTCGAGGCTTCGGGGTTCCCCGCCACCCGAGAATCGGCCAAAACGTGTTCCCCCGGTACCCAGGGCCCAACTAGGTATCGCAATTTGGAAGGCCATCAGCTTCTCCAATATATCTTCGCAATGAGGAAGATCGGCGCACACGTGTCGAAATTTCCGCTGATGGGTTTCCTGTCCGGCTTGATTGTGCTCGTCGATTTTATAATTTTCAATCTGCATAATAGTGTAATTACAAGGTGTTATTCCATATAAAAAACTTCATTCAAGGGAATGCTTAGCGGAGAATTATCCGGATTGACAACCATCATATCTTTCATGTAACTCCACCATTTTTGCATTACCGGGTGCTGTGGCAGGCTGTTCATGCTTTGTTCATCGGCAACGGTTAAAACACCAAATAAAGCGTGGGTTTCTTCGTCAAGAAAGATTGAATAGCTCCGGATGCCTGTATCCTTAAGCAAGGCCTGCAGTTCCGGCCAGATCTCATCATGCCTTTTTTTATAATCATCTTTTTTACCCTTCGTGCAATTGCATTTTAAAGGCTAGTCTGGGCATGCTATTTTAGTTTTGCAAACGTTTCGGTGTTATAGCCGCAGATTCGCAGATTGAATCAATCCGACTAATCTGCGAATCTGCGGCACTTGTATTCATCTGACGAACGCCATAGCCACCCCACCGTCTACGTTTAAAACATTACCGGTTGATTTGTGCATTAATCCGCCAACAAATACAAAGCAGGCATTAGCGATGTCTTCAGGTAAAATGATCTCGTTCAGTAAAGTACGTTTTGCATAATAAGCCGGCAACTGGTCAACGGTGATATTGTAGGCTTTGGCGCGACCTTCAGCCCAGGCACCGGCCCAGATCTTACTGTCTGAAATGACGGCATCCGGATTGACCACATTGACCCTTATTTTGTCAGGACCTAATTCAGCGGCATTCAACCTGCTCAGGTGCATTTGCGCAGCTTTGGCAGACCCATAGCCGGCATTATTCGGACCGGATACCAGAGCATTTTTGCTGACAATGTTTAACACATCACCACCCAGGTTTTGTTTGCGCATAACCGAAACTGCTGCCTGTGTTACCATGAACTGGCCCTTTACCAATACATCGTATAACAGGTCCCAGTCTTTCTCAGTGTGCTCCTCGATCGGTTTTGATATAGAGAGGCCCGCACAGTTTACCACGATATCAACACCTCCAAAAGCCAATGCTGCCTTTTCATATACGTTGGTAATATGCTCTGCGTTGGTCACATCCAGTAATTCGCTGGCGTAAGCATCTTTGCCATACTGGTTTTTAAATTCAGCATCTGCAGATTCCAATCTCGAATCGTCGTTGTCGTTAATGACAACGACGGCCCCTTCTTCAACGAACTTTTTAGCGATAGCCTTACCTATACCGCCGGCACTGCCTGTGATCAGAGCTATTTTTCCGGAGAGGGCTTTAGGCTTTGGCATACGCTGCAGTTTAGCTTCTTCCAACAACCAGTATTCAATGTCAAAGGCTTCCTGCCGGGGCAGGGAAGTATATTCAGAAATGGCCTCCGAGCCTTTCATAACATTGATGGCATTCGTGTAAAATTCTGCCGCTACTCTTGCCGTTTGCTTGTCTTTAGCAAAAGTGAACATCCCGACTCCGGGATAAAGTATTACTACGGGGTTAGCGTCACGCACTGCAGGACTATCAGGATGTTTGTTGGTTTCATAATATTTGTTGTACATCTGCCGGTACTCTTCGAAGGCAGGCGACAGCATCTCTTTTAATGACTTAACATCAGAAAGGTCATGCTCAGGCTGCAAGTCGAGCACCAGCGGACTAATCTTGGTTCTCAGGAAGTGGTCCGGGCAACTGGTTCCCATCGGGGCCAGGCGGTCCAGGTCGTTGGAATTAACGTATTCCAGCACCCGGTCATCATCGGTAAAATGACCGATCATGTGTTGGTTGGTTGAACAAAATCCGCGTAATACAGGAGCAAGTGCAGCAGCCTGCTTTACCCGAAGCGCTTTTTCGATGGATTGCACCTTTCGCCCACCGAAGGCAGGACGTCTTTTGTTAAAGTTTTGCTCCAGATAATCGGCGCATTTTTCTATGACTTCAAGGGTGTTGATATAACTTTCATAGGCCGTATCACCCCAGGTAAATAATCCATGCGATCCCAGCATGATACCGCGGATCAGCGGATTATCATCAAGGCACTGGCGCATTTTTAATCCCAGGTCAAAGCCTGGGCGCTGCCATTCCACCCAACCGACAGACCCTCCGAAAAGTTCATCCGTAATGCGCTTTCCTTCTTTGGAGGCAGCGATGGCTATGGCCGCATCAGGATGAAGGTGGTCGATATGTTTAAATGGCAAAAACCCATGCAAGGGTGTATCAATAGAAGGGGCTTTTGAACTCAGGTCAAAGATGGAGTGATTAAACAGTTCAACCATTTCATCTTCATGTTCAATGCCCCGGTACACGCTTTTCAAACTTCGTAATCTATTTACGTATAAGGCAGCCAATCCGCTTCGTTTTAAGGACCCCAGATCGCCGCCGGAGCCTTTTATCCACATTACCTCCGTTGTTTCACCGGTGAGCGGATCTTTTGCGTGAGTCTTACAGGATGTGTTGCCGCCGCCATAGTTGGTGAGGCGCAGGTCAGCACCGAGCAGGTTGGACCGATAAATCAGTAGTGCCACCTCATCACCGACCATTTGGTCTGCTTTTTCTTCGTTCCACAAATAGCTTACATGCCTGAATTGTGTTGTTGCGGTAAGAGACATAATTGAATTTTTATGTGTTAAGAGATTTAAAGTCCCTATTTAATTGGTGTTATCGAGTTGCCATAACCGACTAATATTACAGAAAGTATGATGATAGCTATTCCTGTGATTATGGTTCCAAATGTTTTTTTACCTACGCCCCTCCACTCATGTAAAATGATGCCCCACATGCTGGAAATGAGGATAATAAAGGCCATATGCAATATCCATGAGCTGGCGCCATTACCCAGTTTACTTTCACCCATGCCGTAAAAGAAAAATTGAAAAAACCAGGTTGTTCCGGCAAGAGCGGAGAAGAGAATATTCGGTAGTATCGGTGTTTTCGTGTTGGTATAATCGCCGAAGGTTTTGTTCCTTGCATTCAGTATCATACACCAGATAAAATTAGTGGTTAATCCACCCCATAAGATTACCACGAAAATAACGTTATTCTGAAATAACGGATTGCTGCCGTTTTGAACAGCGGCGTCTGCCATGGATTTGCCCGTTTCAATACCAAAATTAAAACAGGCGCTTAAAATGCCTGAGATGATCGCTACAGTTAACCCCCTGGTAAGATCAAATTCTTTAATGCTTTCCTGTTTCTGTTCCTCAGAGAGTTCCTTTTCTTTCATGGTGCCCGCCCTTCCGCATACGAAGATCCCGATCAGGCAAACCAAAACCCCCATGAGCACAACCAACCCGCCCCTGCTTTGAACCATGCCGGTCAGTGTGATTCCTTCACTGCCAACAATGTCCCTGTAAAGGGGAGGAACCAGGGCACCGAAAGCAGAACAGAAGCCTAACACTACGGACATGCCGAGCGACATGCCCAGGTAACGCATAGACAAGCCAAACGTTAAACCCCCAACGCCCCATAAAAGGCCCATAATATAAGTCCAGAAAATAACAGCAGAATCGGTCGTTCTGATGATAGCCATAAAATGCGGTACGGTAAGATAGGCTGCCAGAAATGGAACGATAAGCCAGGAAAAGATACCGCCTACTATCCAGTAACTTTCCCAGGCCCATCCTTTTACTCTTTTAAAAGGAATATAAAAACTACCTGAGGCAAATCCGCCAATAAAGTGAAAAATTACTCCATAAATAGCTTGCATGCGTTAGTGCTGTTTTCGTATGGCTGTTGACAATCTTATGATTAAAATTATAGTATTATACGGGTAGGCCATCATGTACTGTCGTGATAATGTGCGGATTTGCAAATGTGCGAATGAATTGAAGAAATATCAGCACTGTTTTTTTTTGCAACATACGTTTACCGGGACAATTACATCTTACATCTTACATCTCACAATCCTCATCCGCACATTCGCACATTTGCACATTTGCCTCATATATTTCCCGCCTTTTTGATTTTCATATATTCCGGATCCCAGTTTATGATCCTTTTTTCAAAATAGCTGTCGTTGCAGGCCAGGCAGGGAGCAGCTGCTCTGAATCCGAATACTGCATCTTCGATAACCGGTTTGCCGGTCTTCATACCTTCAAAAAAATTCGTAAAATGATCCAAATGCTCATCGTAACCCTGAGGAGCCCTGAATTGGGTATCTTCTTTTTTTGGGGTCTCCTGGTCGGCCTTACTGTATTTCTTTTGGTATTGTTGTTTTAAAGAATCCTGCATGGCTTCTGGATAGGTGCTTAATGCATCCCACCCGCCGATGCCTGGTGCCTTTGACATCAGGCTGTGTTTAACGGTCAGGCTGTTTCCACCTATGTCGATCACTCCTTCTTCACCTACCAGCCTGATTGAACCCCTGTCACCTCCTCCACTGATGAAATTAACGCGCAACATTAGCTGGAATGCAGGATGATCTTCAATTTGCGGGTACTCCATGATTGCCGTCATTACATCAGGAACATCCCGCCCATCTTTCCAGTATGACAATTGGCCGGATGAGAAGATCTTTATCGGGCCCTTCGAACCCGTAATAAAATGTACGCCGGAGAGCAGGTGTACGAACAGATCCCCAGCAACGCCGGTACCGAATGCGCGATAGTTTCTCCACCAGAAAAACTTCTTGGCATCATAGGGCTGCGAAGGCGTTCCGGCAATATATCTATCCCAATCTACGGTTTCAGGAGATGCGTCTAAAGGCATGGTGTACTGCCAGGCGCCCAGTGCGCTTTGCCTGTCGAAGGATGCCTCCACCATGTTTAGTTTGCCTATTTCACCTGCCTTATATATTTCGCGGGCCTTTGCAGTAACGATACTGCTCACACGCTGGCTTCCCACCTGAAGTATTTTTTTTGTTGAGCGCTGGGTTTCAATAATCGGAAGGCCTTCGCTGATTCGGTGAACCATGGGCTTCTCGCAATATACGGCCTTTCCTTTTTGTAACGCATCTTTGGCGATCCTTGCATGCCAATTATCGCTTGTGGCAATAATGACGGCATCAATATCTTTCCTGTCCAGTATCTGACGATAATCGGCGGTTGTAAAAAGGTCTTTTCCGTATCGTTCCTTTGCGCGCTCAAGCCTGCCTTTGTAAAGATCACATGCAGCGACCATCTGAACGCCCGGGACTTTTATGGCGGTGTTGACATCGTTGTATCCCTGAATGCCAAGCCCAATCGCGGCAATGTTTATTTTGTCATTGGCGGTAACCTTTTTTTCATAATGGAGGATGCGCTCTTCTGCTTGTTCAGCAGCAAGTGTTTGTAAAGGGCCGGCTGCCCAAACTAAAGCTGAACCGGCAATTTGCTGCAGGAATAATTTACGGGAGGATCTGTTATTATCTACTGGCATAATAAAAATTTTAAGCCTTACTAATTTGGAATGTCTATAAGGATCCGTTGTTTTGGATCAGGCTTGAATTTACTGAAATTGATGCATGTAGTAATAAAACGGCTGATTTTACTTAAAGAACTTTCCGCAATGCGCCCAGGAGCTACCTATTCAGGTTAATCTGCTACCGTATCTGATTCGCCAGCGAAATAATTAACCACTACACAAAAATATTCTGTGAATCAAGCCGTTATTGTTTTTCCGGCTTATCATACCAATGAATGGTTAAGCTAAGGTAACGCCTTCATCATTACATGGCAAACAGTAACAGATTCTGTTACCACCGTTTTTCCGGTAATGTATTAAGCCATAGATCCAAATCAATGAAATCCGATACGTTAGAAAAGCTATCTGCCAAGCAGGTTCGTTCAGGTCTTACACTGGTAGTCAAAGACGGCCTTGCCGCCGAAGCAATGGCAACTCTTACAGGAGGTGCGTTTCTTATTGCAATGGCCCTGAATATGGGTGCTTCAAATTTTCAGATCGGCGTATTAGCCGCATTGCCAACAATTGCCAATATTTTTCAGTTAACTGCCGTTTGGTTGGTACAAAAATACAATAACCGGCGGGTGATTTCAGTAATATGCTCAATCATTGCCCGCTCCCCTTTATTTGTTATCGGATTGCTTCCCATCGTAATGAAAAACGGTACCAGCGTGCAGATGCTGATAATCCTTATCTTTTTTCATTACCTCTTTGGTTCAATCGTTGGCGCTGTCTGGAATTCATGGATGAAGGACCTGGTTCCTGAAAAAATGCTGGGAAGTTATTTTTCGCACAGAAGCCGCCTGATTCAAATTCTAAATGTAACATTAAGCCTGGTTATCGCCGTAATGCTTGACCATGTCAAGTCGCATTACCCGCATTATGAGAATACTGCTTATTCAATCATGTTCATTGTGGGTGGCGCATTCGGCATGCTTGGTGTTTACCTGTTGTCACGCACGCCTGAACCCAGGGCACCCCTTTTACAGGAGAACATCTTTCTGCTTTTGCGAAAGCCGCTGCAAAATAAAAATTTCAGGAAATTTCTGTTGTTCAATTCGTTTTGGGCTTTTTCACTGAATATTGCCACGCCTTTTATAACTATTTTTCTGCTGAAAACAGTCCACCTGCCCCTGTCGTACGTCATTGGCTTAGGCATAGCCAGCCAGTTCAGCAGCATCTTATCCATCAGGGCCTGGGGAAAATATTCCGATAGGTTCAGCAATAAAACCGTCATCAGGATTTGCGCACCCGTTTATGCTGTCTGCATCTTTGCATGGACGCTAACGGAAAATTTTGTCTCGCCCCTCAGTTCAATCTTTTTTCTATTGCTGATCAGTATCGGTTCCGGCATCTCTACTGCCGGCGTCAATCTTGCCATGAGCAATATCAGCTTAAAAATGGCGCCAAAAGAAGATGCCATTGTTTACATCTCTGCAAGAAACATGATTACTTCCCTGTTTCCTGCTATAGCGCCTGTTTTGGGTGGTTTGATGGCTGATTTTTTTGCTTCGCATAGCCTGTCGTGGAGCATGCAGTGGACAACCCCTTCAGGCAATTCAATGGTTCATCTTCTTGAACTGCAACACTGGAGTTTCTTTTTCTTTATCGGTGCAGTGCTTGCCATGATCTCTCTGCGTTTACTCAAAGACGTTACTGAAGAGGGAGAAATAAAAAGGGAAGTGATGGTCTCTACCATGATGCACCAGTTTAAATCTGCCATTGGCTATAAAACCGGACACAGGGCGTAAAATTGTCAAACCTTTTTCTTCAACTTTAAACATCATCTTTCATCCTGCTTCTCTCCCACTTCTTCAATTTTAATTTCATCATTAACTGTAAATTTTACAGCGATTGAAAAAAAATTCTTTTAAATATAAAAATTAAACGATAGCTTTATTCCCGTTCTCTCAATTCCAACTCTCCTTATTAAAGCAATGAATTGTACTAACCTCTGTACAAAAGGTACTTGCATACGATCTTGATGCTAATTGGTTTCTGCAAGAATCTTTCCACTGATCTTATTTGATATCTTATGCGACTTTCCACTGATGAACAGTGATGTCATCACCATGGCATTATTGAACCATGCTGTGGATGCCTGTGTTTGGGACCCAGGTATATCGCTTTAGTATTGACCATCGTGTCCTCTTCAAACTTACACATATTCCGCCCCGACCTTAAAACTCATGCGATCCAATCCATTTTTGGTTGAAAAAATTTACAAATAAAACAAGTATTATGTTTAAGTTGAGGACACTATTTTTACTCTTAGGCCCAGTCCTGCTTACTTTACTCATCTCAAACGTTTTATTATCCCAAAATCCCAGGAATCTAAACCCAAAACAAAAAAAGAAAAATGCTAAACTTCCGCCTGAAAACATCTCCGGCGCACGCCTGGCTAATGCGCAATATAACTTCACACCCAGCAATTTACGCGGACCTGTATTAGGCAATCCTACCTCATTACAATTTGGTCCGGATAGAAGGCTATATGTGTCAGAACTTTACGGCATCATTAGAATTTATACCGTTGTTAGAAACGATACCAACGATTATGCTATAACAGCCACGGAAACGATTGATCTGATCAACCAAATACCCAATCACAATGATGATGGCACATTGGCACCTTCGATAGTAGTCAGGCAACTTACGGGTATCCTCATCAAAGGCACTGCAGCCCAACCGCTTATTTACGTTACCTCAAGTGACATACGAAATTCAGCCGGAGGGCAGAATGGTGACTATAACCTGGATACCAACTCAGGCATACTTTCTTTAATATTCAAATCCGGAAATTCGTGGGAAAAAATTGACCTGGTGCGCGGGTTACCCCGCTCGGAAGAAAGCCATGCCCCGTTTGGAATGCAATTAGATGATCAAACCAATACCATGTATATGGCTGTTGGGGGATTTACCAATGCAGGTGCGCCGTCTGTCAACTTTGTTTATATCACCGAATATGCCCTGTCGGCTGCGATATTATCCATTAATATGAATGTCATTAATGCATTACCGGTTAAAGACACAGGAAACCGGAGATATAAGTATGACCTGCCAACCGTTGATGATCCTACCCGGGCAAATAACCCGGACGGTTCGGACGTTTTCGATCCTTTTGGAGGAAATGATGGACTTAACCAGGCAAAAATCGTTCAAGGCGGACCAGTTCAGGTCTATTCACCGGGGTACAGAAATCCATATGATCTCCTGATTACCAAAACCCCCGGGAAGGCCCGCAGAATGTATACTGTTGACAACGGAGGTAACCAGGGCTGGGGTGGTTATCCGGCTAACGAAGGGTCAAACGGAACGGTAACGAATAACTACGTAGCCGGTGAACCGGGGTCAACCGGCCCGGGCACTAATGACCCTATGGTAAACAACCTGGATAACCTTCACTTTATCGGCCATATTGATTCCATTCTGCCAGGTAGTCATTATGGTGGTCACCCTGCCCCGATAAGGGCAAATCCGGCTGGTGCAGGGTTGTATACTCATGACGGCACAACCGGCATATGGCGCACAACAAAAACGGGTGCGAATCCCTTACCGGCTGACTGGCCTCCCGTACCGTTAAACATGGCCAATCCGGTTGAAGGTAACTTTCAAAACCCAGGAGAGACCGATCGGGCCTTGCTTACCTTTGCAATTTCTACAAATGGCATAGCAGAGTATACGGCTTCGAATTTTAATAATTCGTTGAAGGGGCATTTGCTTGCCGCCGCCTGGGACGGTAATATATTTCACATAACCCCCACCGAAAATGGAGCCGATGTGACCAACCCCAGGGATCCAGCTAACAAACTAAACACCGACCTGCCATTTGCCTCAGGATTTTCCTTACAACCCCTTGATGTTATAGCACAGGGCGACAATGACATCTTTCCGGGAAGCGTGTGGTCAGTGAATTTCAACTCAAATAATGTAACCGTCTTTGAACCTCAGGATTTTGTCACCTGCACGGGGGTATATGATAGCCTGGATGATGACAGAGATGGTTACACCAATGCCGATGAAATAGATAACGGCACTCAACCTTGTTCCGCAGCCAGCATACCAGCTGATTCAGATCACGACATGATTTCCGACCTGAATGATTTTGATGATGATAATGACGGGATATTTGACAATGTTGACGCTTTTGCGCTGGATGCAAACAACGGCCTTACCACCGGCCTACCCGTCGTTTACGACCTTTTTAACAGCGATCCTGGAACCGGACTTTTCGGATTAGGATTTACGGGCCTGATGACCAATAAAAAAATTGATAACGATTACAGCGAAGTATTCTCGGAAGATAGTGTGATTGCAGGAGGAGCCGTAGGAGCGTTTACCTTAACATCCGTTTCTCCGGGCGATGCTTTAAATACATTAAACAACCAGGAAAACGGGTTCCAATTTGGAGTCAAAATTCCTGCATCAACATCTTTCACCGTTAGCTCACGAATGCTAGGCCCATTCTTTAGCAGTAATCCGCCTGCAAATTTCCAATCGCAGGGTATCTACATAGGAACAGGCGATCAGAGTAATTATTTCAAGTTAACGCTTAACGCTAACGGAGGGTCGGGGGGTATCGAGGTAGTGCATGAAGTTGCAGATGTAGCTACCACTTACCAGTATCCACTTTCAGGCGGTATTCCAAATTCAACGCTGGATCTTTTTATGCTGGTAGATCCGGTAAACGGAACTATACAACCAAAATATGCATCAAATGGCGGAACCCAGATTACCGCAGGATTACCCATCCAGGTCAGCGGAGCACTATTAAACGCCATTCAGGGCACAACTGCCCTTGCCGTTGGATTGATTTCCACATCAAGAGGTGCCTCCCGATTCATTGCAACCTGGGATTTCATTCATGTAACCGCTTCTAACCAGTCATTTGTTGCCAATGCAGGGCCTGACAAGACGATAATTGTGCCGGCAAGCAGCACCACCCTGAATGGATCGGGAACGGGTACCATCACAGCTTATGCCTGGAACCAGGTCAGCGGTCCTAACACCGCCACCTTTAACAGCAAAACAGTGGCAGCGCCGGTCGTCAGCGGACTGATAGCAGGTACTTATGTCTTCACCCTGGTAGTTACCAACAACCAGGGTGTTTCCAGCGCACCCGACCAGGTGAGCGTAAACGTTAATGGACCGGTTTACCGCATCAACGCAGGAGGACCGCCCGTGACCAATTCCATCGGGGCGTTTCAGGCTGACGCCTTTTATGCCCCTACCCCAGGTAACACTTATTCCACCGGTTCGCCTATTGACGGCACCACAAATGATGAGATTTACCAGAGCGAGCGGTATGGAACCAATGCCATGTTTGATTATAATTTTCCGCTAAGCAACGGCCAGTATACCGTTATCCTCCATTTTGCCGAGATCTATTATGCTGACCCGGGCAAACGGATCTTCGATGTAACGCTCGAGGGAACCAAACTATTGAGCAACTACGACATCGTTGCCAAAGTAGGAAGCTTTTACGCTACTACCGAGACCTTACCCGTCACCGTAAATGATGGAACACTGAATATTCATTTTAATGTCAGCACTGCAGGTGTGGATGGACCGAAGATATCGGCCATCGAGATCATCAGGTCATCTTCTTCCAACCAGCCTCCCATGGCCAATGCAGGGCCCGATCAAACTATCACCCTGCCGGCAAATAGCATAACGCTAAACGGCTCGGGCACCGATGCCGACGGCACTGTGGCTGGTTATACCTGGAGCCAGTCCAGCGGACCAAATACAGCCACTTTCACCAGCAAAACAGTAGCGGCGCCAACGGTGAGCGGAATGATAGCCGGGAACTATGTCTTCAGCCTGGTAGTCACCGACAACCAGGGCGCTGTCAGCACCCCGGATCAGGTGAGCATAGCCGTTACCTCAGCAACCAACCAGCCCCCGGTCGCTAATGCAGGAAGCGACAAAATCATTACCCTGCCTGTAAACAGCACCCAGCTCGACGGCTCGGGCACCGATGCCGACGGCACCGTGAGCAGTTTTACCTGGAGCCAGTCCAGCGGGCCAAACACAGCCGCCTTTAACAGCAACACAGTTCCTCTCCCCACCGTCAGCGGCCTGGTGGCCGGGACCTATGTCTTTAGCCTGGTAATTACCGACAACCAGGGCGCTGCCAGCGCCCCGGATCAGGTGACCGTTACCGTTAACCCCGGAGGAGGTCAAGCCCCCGTTGCCAATGCAGGGCCTGACAAGACGATAATTCTGCCTTCAAGCAGCACCACCCTGAATGGATCGGGAACGGGTACCATCACAGCTTATGCCTGGAACCAGGTCAGCGGTCCTAACACCGCCACCTTTAACAGCAAAACAGTGGCAGCGCCGGTCGTCAGCGGACTGATAGCAGGTACTTATGTCTTCACCCTGGTAGTTACCAACAACCAGGGTGTTTCCAGCGCACCCGACCAGGTGAGCGTAAACGTTAATGGACCGGTTTACCGCATCAACGCAGGAGGACCGCCCGTGACCAATTCCATCGGGGCGTTTCAGGCTGACGCCTTTTATGCCCCTACCCCAGGTAACACTTATTCCACCGGTTCGCCTATTGACGGCACCACAAATGATGAGATTTACCAGAGCGAGCGGTATGGAACCAATGCCATGTTTGATTATAATTTTCCGCTAAGCAACGGCCAGTATACCGTTATCCTCCATTTTGCCGAGATCTATTATGCTGACCCGGGCAAACGGATCTTCGATGTAACGCTCGAGGGAACCAAACTATTGAGCAACTACGACATCGTTGCCAAAGTAGGAAGCTTTTACGCTACTACCGAGACCTTACCCGTCACCGTAAATGATGGAACACTGAATATTCATTTTAATGTCAGCACTGCAGGTGTGGATGGACCGAAGATATCGGCCATCGAGATCATCAGGTCATCTTCTTCCAACCAGCCTCCCATGGCCAATGCAGGGCCCGATCAAACTATCACCCTGCCGGCAAATAGCATAACGCTAAACGGCTCGGGCACCGATGCCGACGGCACTGTGGCTGGTTATACCTGGAGCCAGTCCAGCGGACCAAATACAGCCACTTTCACCAGCAAAACAGTAGCGGCGCCAACGGTGAGCGGAATGATAGCCGGGACCTATGTCTTCAGCCTGGTAGTCACCGACAACCAGGGTGCTGTCAGCGCCCCGGATCAGGTGAGCGTTACCGTTAACCCGGCAGCAAACCAGCCTCCGGTGGCTAATGCAGGCCCCGATAAAATTGTCACCCTGCCCGTAAACAGCACCCAGCTCAACGGCTCGGGCACCGATGCCGACGGCACCGTGAGCAGTTATACCTGGAGCCAGTCCAGCGGGCCAAACACAGCCACTTTCACCAGCAAAACAGTAGCGGCGCCAACGGTGAGCGGAATGATAGCCGGGACCTATGTCTTCAGCCTGGTAGTCACCGACAACCAGGGTGCTGTCAGCGCCCCGGATCAGGTGAGCGTTACCGTTAACCCGGCAGCAAACCAGCCTCCGGTGGCTAATGCAGGCCCCGATAAAATTGTCACCCTGCCCGTAAACAGCACCCAGCTCAACGGCTCGGGCACCGATGCCGACGGCTCCGTGAGCAGTTATACCTGGAGCCAATCCAGCGGACCAAACACCGCAACCTTTACCAGCAAGACAGTAGCTGCGCCGACCGTCAGCGGCCTGGTAGCAGGAACCTATGTCTTCAGCCTGGTAGTCACCGACAACCAGGGTGCTGCCAGTGTTCCTGATCAGGTGAGTGTTACCGTTAACCCGGCAGCAAACCAGCCTCCGGTAGCCAATGCAGGCCCCGATAAAATTGTCACCCTGCCCGTAAACAGCACCCAGCTCAACGGCTCGGGCACCGATGCCGACGGCTCCGTGAGCAGTTATACCTGGAGCCAATCCAGCGGACCAAACACCGCAACCTTTACCAGCAAGACAGTAGCTGCGCCGACCGTCAGCGGCCTGGTAGCAGGAACCTATGTCTTCAGCCTGGTAGTCACCGACAACCAGGGTGCTGTCAGTGTTCCTGATCAGGTGACCATCAACGTGGATGGTGTAATTTACAGGGTTAACTCTGGTGGAGCACAAGTGACTAACTCAATAGGTACTTTCGCTGCAGATGCATTCTACTCCCCAACTCCTGGCAATACTTATTCGACAAATACAGCTATTGCTGCAACGACTGATGATGCTATGTATCAAAATGCACGTAATAGCAGTACCAGAGCCTTCGGGTATACTTTCCCGGTAAGCAATGGTAGATATAGAGTCATATTGCACTTTGCTGAGATTAATACTACAGGACTTGGCAAGCGCCTATTCGATGTCACCCTGGAAGGTACCTTGGGGTTAAACAACTATGACATCTTTAAAAAGGTGGGCACCTTCACCGCCACCACAGAATCATTAACGGTAGATGTCCTCGATGGAAACCTGAATATTAATTTCAGTTCCTTAGCGGCAGATGGCGGGGTAAATCGCCCGTTAGTATCCGCTATTGAAATCATCAGGTCTTCCGGCGCTTCAGGACAGATAAATGTGGCAAAAGCCGAAAATATACTTAGTTGGCCTGGCCAGGAAAAAAGTCGATTATCCGTCCAAAAACTTGAAGCAAAAGTTTTACCTAATCCAAGTAATCATTATTTTACGCTTCATATCAGATCGGGCGATAACAAACCAGTAGCGGTCAGGGTACTTAATGCAGCTGGAAATGTAATAGAATTAAGAATGAATCAGCCGGTTAATAAAACGCTGCAGCTTGGAGCGAACTACCGGCCGGGCAAATATTATGTGCAGGTAATACAAGGCAATGAAAAGCTGACCTTACAATTAATTAAGCAGTCGGAATTGCAGTAGAACAAGGAATAAAGGCAGCCTCCAGGATTACAGAGGCTGCCTTTTATCGACATCAGATCCTTTTAACAGCATATCAGTAGGTCATCATTTACCGGAAATGTTAAAGCCCTAATTCTTTTTTCAGCGAGGCATATCTCGGATCATCTGTTAATTCCTTAAACTGCGGTAATTGAATGATGAGGGCCAGGGGACCAAGTCTTTTGTTTACAGATTGATCCAAATAAGAAAAAACCTTATCGGCGTCTCTGAGCGACCACCATACCATGGCGAGATCGGAATCCATGACAACATCGGGATCTTCTACCTGCCGCTGTTCTAATTTTGCAATACATTCCAGGGCCTTATTTCGTTCACCTAGCCTCCCGTAAGCGTAACCCATTGGGGTAACTCCTTTAAGTGGATGGTTGGTTAACCGGTAGACCTCTTTAAAGATCTCCAGGGCTTTTAGCCAGTCACCCATCATACCGGAGCACCAGCCGGTGAGTTCCAGGGTAATGCGCATTTGGGGGTGCATTTCCAATACTTTGTTTGCCTGTAACAGTGCGTCATCATACCTTTCCATGAACAGGTAAGCATTGGCCAGGTAGTGATTGATCACGGGTGATAATGGGTCAAGTTGCAAGGCTTTCTCCATTACCGTTACGGCTTCCTGTTTTTGCCTGGTTATAATATAGTAAAATGCGAGTAAGCGGTAGGCTTCTGTTGCCGCAGGATTCAGTTCAATAGCCTTCTGCAGCGATTCATAGCCCTTACTCCACTGCCAATTATAAAAAAGATAGGCTGAACCTTTTGCTATATGCCCTTCAGCAAGATGAGGATCCAATTCAAGCGCTTTGTCGCTGTAACGATGTACAATGTCAAATGCCTTATGCGTTTCTTTCTGCCCGGTGGCCCCCAGGTAAGCAACGGCGGCTGCCGTCATTGCATAGGCCTGCGAATACGCAGGTTCCAGCGCAATAGCTTCCTCGAAATATTGAATTGCTTTCTGCGTATCGGCTGGTGTTAGTTTGTTATAAAAATGCAACCCTTTCAGAAACAGATTGTAAGCATCCAGATTCTTTACCGGTGCTTTAACAAGCGATGTGGTATTCTCCGCAACGGTTAGATTTTCCCTTAGCCGGTTGGCAATTATGCTGCTGATCTCATCCTGCACTTCAAAGATGTCTGTCAGGCTCCTGTCGTAACTTTCGCTCCAGATATGGTAACCGTCTGCAGCATTAATGAGCTGAGCCGTTATGCGAACGCGGTTACCTGCTTTACGTACACTTCCCTCGAGCACTTTATCCACATTCAACCTGAGGGCAATGTCACGAATATCATCGTTTTTTCCTTTAAATGCAAAAGCCGATATCCGGGATGTTACCTGCAAGCCTTCGACCTTCGTAAGCGCATTGAGTAATTCTTCAGTAATACCGTCACTGAAATATTCGTTTTCGGGGTCTGCGCTCATGTTTACAAATGGCAATACCGCCAGGCGGTTGGACGGCTGTTTTGTCTTACCTTTTATCTCAACGCGGGCAGGCACGGTAATTCCATCATTGGCGATGGCAAATACGCGAACCGCATTCTTTACATTTTTAATTTCAAAATAACCCATTTCCCGTGTCCTGATATTGTCCTGGTTCTTTATTTCATCATACACTTTTTCCGATACAAAGATGCCGCCTGCTACAGCCAGCGTTTCAATGCGGGAAGCCAGATTCACCCCATCGCCATAAACAGTTCCATCTTCTATGGCAATGTCACCGGTATGGATGCCAATGCGCAGGTCTACCGCAGGATCCTCTTTTAACATCTGTTGAATCTGAATGGCACATTGCACACTGTCGATGGCGCTGCTGAAAATACTCAGGCTCCCATCGCCGTAATACTGAAGCAGATTTCCATTAAACAAAGGCATGGAGGTCTCAAGCACGGCTTTCAATCGCTTACGCTTTAGTTTTGCCAGTTGCTCATTTTCCTGCATGATGGCAGTATAACCCGACATGTCGGCAAACATAATAGCAGCTAGTTGGCGCATGAGCAGATTATAAAAATGTAGGAATGACGAAACAGCCTGTAAATTAGCTACTATTTAGGTCGTATTACCCGATAAATGCAATTCCTTAGTTCCTTATTCAGTATCAGGCCCAACAGCTACCTGTCTCCTTTTATCTTTTCTGCGCTGTTTTCGCCTTTTTTATAGTGCTCTTTACGCTGGTGATTTTCGTCATCCATGGAAGGACCCTGCATGATCTTTCTCCAATCCATTGTTTTGTTATATTTTTTCATAGCTTTCTCCACATCAAACACACGGCTATCATGCATCTCAAAAGAGTAAGGTGTGTAATCAGGCTTATTGGTAAAACAATCGTCCAGCAGGGAGGCCGTTACATCATACTGGTTTACGTAAGGAACTCCAAGGATATTGTAGATGATTTTAAGGATTGACCCGAAATTGGCGTGTTTGTGGGATACATACTCTCTTTTGACATAAGGACCTGCCAGCATCAACATGCTGCGATGTGCATCGACATGATCGACTCCGCCCTGGGGATCATCTTCGGTAATGATCACCAGCATATTTTTCCAGTATCTCGTTCGGGAAAGAAAGTGCAATATCCTTCCTACTGCCAGGTCGTTATCGGCCATAAACGAATGCGGAAAGAAATAGCCGTCTTCCGGTCTTAGATCAGAACCATGGTCATTCGGAATCTGCACGGTGATCAGTGCAGGCATAGGTTGTTTTCCTTTTATCCACATCCTGGTAAACTCCTCTTCAAACTGGTTCATCCTGTACTGATCAGGAATATTGGTATTATAACCGGCATAGTTATGACTGGTCCGGCTCCATAACGCCTTTTGCATAGGAACCATGACTCCATGTGCGGCGCCTGTTGCCGTATCGTACCATTCTTCTCTTACATGGGCCGTTTCATTGGCTTCACCGAAATTGTAAAAAGAGATCTTGTTGCGTTCCAGGGCCTCCCACAAACCTCCGATCTCATTGTAGTCTTCAGGATCCATGCTGCCTGTGGAACCGGGGTAACGTCGGCCTGAAGCCGGTGAAAAGAACTTAGCGGTTTTGCTTACGCTTGAATTGGTTTCCACCCACTCGTTAGGGATCACGCCCATCATCCAGTGATGGCCATGGATGGAAGCATCACTATCACAATAAAAGTTATCACTAAAGCAAAATTGCCTGGCTATTTTATGGTGGTTCGGCATTACCCGTGCATCTTTAACAGTATCCTGCTTTCCATGTATAGTCACCCTATTGCCATACCTTGCCAGGGTCGAATCACCCTTTCCTGAGGATAGCTGGCCCAGCACTTCATCATAGGTCCTGTTTTCCTTAGTAATGTACACGATGTGTTTTACCGGGCTTTTCCCGGCAACCGGCAATGGAGGCAGGGGGTTGGAACTTCCACTTATTCGCTGAACCATAAATGTATTGTCAAGTGTTTGTTTGGTATATGCCGCCAAACGCTTTTCATCGGGAACAGGTATCTTGTGAAAACTTCCCAGCTGAATATCTCCTATGTATGTTCCCTGCACCGGCTTAAGGAAATGCTGCCCTCCATTCGGGCCCGCACCAAAGCCGCGGCAAGTGATGACGTACAATTCCTTCTCGTCTTTACTTAATGATACTCTTGCAGGCCCCCACCCGGTAGGAATAAGTCCGCGTGTAGCCTTTTTCTCCACCTCGATTACAGCAATAGCGTTAAAGCCAAGTAAAGCCACGTACAGCGTCTTTTCATCTTTGCTTAAGGTAAGGCCGAAAGGAAACAATCCTCGGTATTTGTCTATCCGCTTATCTACCCGGATCGAAATATGACCGGTGATCTTGTTATTACGGTAATCAATAACCGAAATGTTATCATTGGAGGCATTGGTAACGTAAGCATACCTGCTGCCGGCTACTATAGAGTTGGGACTGGCACCGCCTACCACTTCAGCCCCTTCTATCATCTGTCCGATCTGGTGCCCCGGCTTGTAACGGTGAACCACTTTATTGGCGGCAAGGTCAATGGCATATACGCTCATGGCCTCCGGTGCCAGCGGGCTGCCCACGCCGGGTATCTTTCTTCCGTTCCACTCATAACCTTTGATCGAAGCTTTTGTGTTATCGCCGTAGGGATGAAAAGGGATCAGGTTATTGTTATAATTTTCTTTGGTAAGTCCGGTAATCAGCGGGTAATCATAAACGCCTACATTGGCAACAAAAGCCATTTTCTTGTCAGGACTTATGGCCAGTCCGAAAGGCTGACGACCGGTTTTGATTGATGTGGTCACTTTACGCGTAGACAGATCAATCCGAACTAACCGGAAGTTTCCCCGGTCCAATACCAGCAGCTCGTTGTTGCCCTCATTCATCAGTAAGTCGCTGGTAAAGCTATCTTCATATGAAACGGAACCGATCATGCCATTAAGCGATATTGAATCAAGGCGAACCATTTTATCTATGTCATATAACAGCACAGCGCCGTTATCTCCTCCACTCAGGTAAACGGTTTTAGAATCAGCTGAAAAAGCTACCCCCAAAAACGAGCCGTTCGAAAAAGGTGAAAGGATAGAACTATCGTAGCTTGGTATACGGGTATGTGTCAACGATGGCAGGTCGATGATGGTAAACACCCCGTTGTGCAGTGTGACGGCTTTTTTACCGTCGGGTGAAAGGGACATGCCAAACGGATCATGCGTGATTCTAATGGTTTTGCCTGCGGGTGTGAGATACCGGCCGCTGGGCAGCACTGTTGTGCCGGCAGTATCAATACGGCAATAGTCGGCATGTCCCGGAACAGTGAGGATAACCGGCGATTGAGGACGGACTGACATTATTGAACAGGTAAAAAGAAAACTTAGTAACAGCTTTTTATAATGAATCAGTTGGGGCATCTGAATGGTTTTAGTACTCAAACATAAAGCTTCCGCAATAATTTGCTTTCGTATTTATGTAATCATTACATTAACTTGACCGGATTAAATGGGCAGTCATAGGTCTGGGCAGTATGTCGCGAAAGATTTGTGGATGTTAGCCTCAGATTCGCAGATTTGGAATCATGGATACAATCTGCAAATCTGCGGCAACTTCTTCAGATGGCTGTTACTTTTGTAAGAGGTTTCACTACACTTAAAGCTGTAAGTATATCACATCGAACTAAGGATAAGGAACATCCATAAGGCCTGCACAATCCAGCATACAACGATTTTCCGCACTTTCAAAGGCCAGTTCGATCAAACGGATAGTGTTATACCCGTGCTCGGGCCTTTCTTTTGACAGGTGCCCGTTTACGATCGTATCATACAGGTTCTTATAATACAGTCCGTAATTTCCTGGCAGTGATGGATACTTTTCTTTTATCAGTTCGCCGTCTTCCAACGTATGCAGGAGCCCAAAAATATTTTCCGGCTCCCTTCCCCAGTCTGCCTGTGTTGGTAGTTCACCGCCCCGCAGTTTCGCTTCCTGCACGTCTTCCCCATACTTTATATATGAGCCCTTTGTTCCATGTACCATATATCTCGGGCCGGGTTCACGGATAAGCATACCCGCATGAAGAATGACTTTTCCAAATGGATAATGCAACCATAGATTAAAGAAATCATCCACCCTTGAATGAGGCCGCTGGCTCGTTATATCTGCAGTGATCGCTGATGGAAGTCCAAACAGGCAGCAAACTTGGTCCAGCAAATGAGGTCCGAGGTCATAAAATATTCCGCTTCCCGGAAGAGGTGCCTCGCGCCAGGCTGCCGGTCTTGCTTCAGGACGGTAGCGGTCGTAGTGAGATTCAAACTCATGCACTTCGCCAAGCAGTCTTTTATCCAGGATCTCTTTGATAGTCAGAAAATCGCTTACATAACGGCGGTTCTGATACACGCTTAATACCTGGTCGCCTGAGTTGGCCAGGTTAACAAGTGTCTCTGCCTCCTTTGACGTATTGGTGAACGGCTTCTCCACAACCACATGTTTACCCGCCTTCAGGCACTGAACGGCAAACGGAAAATGTGTTTCATTGGGCGTAGTGATCACAACCAGGTCTATGCTTTGATCTGCCAGCAGTTCGTCGATACTGCGAACGGACCTGACTGCAGGGAGGCGTTGCTGCACTTCATTTCCACTCCTTTCTACCACGCAGGCCAGTTCAAACTCTTCCATTGTGGTTAAGAAGGGAATATGATATGCTTTAGCCGAGATGCCAAAGCCTACAATGCCACATTTTAGCTTTCTCATAGTTTAGAGTTGTTTCTGTTTTACCAGGCCGGATGGCAGTGGCTGCCATCCTGTATTCGGTCCGTGTACTACAAGGGTGCCATTCTGCAATATCTCCATACGGTCGATAAAAACCACCCTATTATTGCCGGTGGCATTTGTTCGCCCATGATACACGCAAAACATTTCTTTTTTATCCGGTGAAAAGGTAACACTGTTATGCCCAGTACCGGTGACATCGCCTTTCCGGTGAACATTTTTTTCCAGAACAGGATTATTAGCAGCTTTTTTATATGGTCCGAGCGGGCCTTTTGCGGTGGCATAGCCAACGGAATAATTTTCTCCCGCAAAATGATTGGCAGAATACATTATGTAATAAGTACCGCCCTTCCTGAACGTATAAGAACCTTCTGTCCAGCGACGGTTTACCTCTCTTGATGTAACAGAGCGGCTCTCCCATTCGGCCTGCGAATCGCTGATCTTTACGGGCGGACGCAACAACATTACCGGCTCACCAATAGTGCCGCTGAAATCAGGTTTAAGCTCAACGCCATATACCCAGCTTTCTTCAATGTCCTTGTACCATCCGTTTTTGCGGGCAAGGTCTGCTATTTCGCTTTCTACAGCATGTTTGTAACAGCACCGGGAATAATACAGATAGATCCTCCCGTCATCGTTAAAGAAAACGTTGCCATCGATAATAGGATACCCGGGATCAAAAACAGGTTTATCGCTCAATTCAACAAATGGACCGGTCGGCTTATCGGCAACGGCAACCCCTATGCGAAAATTTTCCAGTTCTTTCGTGGGGTTATTCTTCCACTGGGCACTAAAAAACATGTAATATTTCGATTTCACCTTATACACTTCAGGGGCCCAGAAGGAATGCATGGTCCAGGAGTCTGGCGTATTTCCTGTATAAACCTGTCCCTCATACTTCCAGTTGGCCAGGTCAGCTGAGGAATAGGCTGAAAAGCCATCGCGGGCACCCCCACCGGTGCCATACATATAGTAACGGCCGTTATCGTCGTACAAAATATATGGGTCCCCAAAATTAACGGGTAACGGATTTTTATAACCGGCAGCCTGCGCGGCAGTGACCGGAACATTTTTTTCCTGCGCCAGGGAAATGTTTGCATGGATAAAGCTGATGGCAGTAACCACCAAACAAACGAATGCTTTTTTCATGTTGTTATGTTGTTATGTTGTTGAAATGAAACTTACAAAAATAATGACAGCGCATTTCTCAATTTTTTGTTCTTTGATCAGCCTGCTCGCGGGTGGTTGGTGAAAACACCAACCACGGGCCACTGATCTCACATCTGACATCTCACATCAATGGATTCTCTGTCATCAGGCTGGCCGTATGCATAGATCGATGCTCCTTTTTGCTGCAAGAAATTGATAAATAGATTCCTGCGACCTGACGGGACTTGATCCATCAGCTCTGACTGTGTTATTCAGGTTATGATCAATGTTAACACCCTGCACATTATCTGACAGCTGAAGCCTGACCATATGAAGCAGGTCTTTTTTATACTGATGATCATAAACAGGGAAGCATACTTCAATCCTACGGTATATATTCCTGTTCATCCAATCCGCAGAACCCATGAACACTTCTTCATTTCCGTTATTGTGAAAAATAAAGATCCTGCCGTGTTCAAGATAACGGTCTACTATACGGGTAACGGAAATATGATCGCTCATTCCCTTAACACCGGGTACGATACAACAGATGCTTCTCACTATAAGATTTACCTTGACGCCCGCCCTGGATGCTTCGTACAGTTTGTTTATTAATAGTTTCTCTTCAAGATTATTTACTTTAATGGTGATTTCTGCAGGTAACCCTGACTTTTGATTTGTTATTTCGCGCTCGATAAGATCAATAAATCGGGTTTGCAAATTGTACTGTGCCACCAATAAATGATTGAACTTGTTAGCGGCGTCTTTCACCTGTTTTTTGTTTAACAGCAAAAAGATCTGCTCCACTTCCTCAAGCATCTCCTTATGGGCAGTAAGCAAGACATGATCTGTATAAAACCGGGACGTGTTCTCATTTAAATTGCCGGTAGCCAGCAAGCCAAGGCGGTAAATGCCGGATGAACCCGTTCTCTTGACCAACGCTATCTTGGCATGAACCTTAAGGCTGTTTTCAGAATACACGACACTGATCCCGTTTGCTTTAAATTTCTTAGCCCATTTGAGGTTGTTGGCTTCATCAAACCTTGCCTTTAGCTCCATGAACACTTTAACACTTTTACCATTTGCACTGGCAGAAATCAGTGCGTTGCCAATCCGGGAATCGCTGGCTAACCGGTACATGGTAGTATAGATTTCTGTGACATCACTATCTATGGCAGCTTCATTGAAAAAACGGAGCACCGTATCGTACGATTGGTATGGCGTATGCAGAAGGATGTCCCGGGCGACCACGTAATCCAGCAGACATTGAAATTGATTAACCCTGATAGCCGGCCATCCTGGATACTTCAGGGCAGGATTGAAAATGTTGACCCCGTTCAGGTCTTTAAGATTATGATAAGGGCCGCCTTCAACAGTAATCGCTTCCTGCAGGCCCAGCCTTTCTATGATCAAATGCAGCGAATGTGCCGGAAATCCCTGTTGGTATAAAAAACGGGTGGCATATCCAAAATCCCGTTTTGCAATTTGCCGCTCAATCTTGTCGGCAACGTCCCCTTCGAATTCGTCTTCCAGAGAAATTTCCGCATCCCTGGTTACTTTAAAATTAAAACTGCCCGTTAAAACGGCTGGTTTTAATACCTGCGGCAGATGGGCCCTTATGATATCTTCCAAAAAGACGATGTATTGATGATCGTCCTGCATGACATTGTAGAACCGGGGAAGATGTGCCGTGGGTATATTAATGATAATAATTTCTGCTGTATCAGCTGCCCCTTCCGTAAAAACAGCCAGGTATAACTGATTATTTACCGGAAAGAAAATTTTTTTTGATGAACGCAGGTAAACAGGCTGTAAAAAGGCAAGCACATTGCAAAAAAAATAATCAGACAATTGCGGCATAATGGCGACAGGCAGGAGATCACCATATAACAGGTAGGCACCATGTTCAGAGAGTTTAGGTATCAGGTGCCTGATAATATTACCGAAACGCTCCAATTGCTTTTTTATTCTTTCGTTTGCTGCCAATACTATGCTATGGACACTTGTTTGCGCTCCCTGTATTGCTTCTTTTTTAGCGGCTAATTTTTGCAAGGCAAGAAGGGCTGGAATGCGAACCCGGTAGAACTCATCGAGGTTGGATGAATAGATAGACAGAAAACTGAGCCTTTCCAATAGCGGAACAGTATCTCTTTCCGCTTCCATCAATACTCTTTCATTAAACGAAAGCCAGCTAAGGTCGCGATCGAAATAAGCCAGGTCTACAGGTTGGCTCACCGGTTGTCCGGATAGATGTCCGTCAGTGCTGAGATTGTTGTCAGTGAGGATTGAATTGGGGAAAAACGCTTTTTCAACAGGTCGGCGAACTCCCTGTTCGGATACGTGCAACGGAGTACTGCCAGACCTGAAGACTCTTAACTGAAAGATCCATTTGATAAATGTATTCATGCTCCCTACCGCATTTAGAAATAAACCTTACTACATAGCTAACGGTGATGTATAACGTTGCTAAATTAAGCGCTTTTTCCAGGGACCTTTGATAGCGATGGTAATTCCCGGTTCCTGGATGTTAACAAAAAAAGTTTCTCCGGTTGGTGAAAATACACCTCCCGCAAACTCAGATGGATACCCGATATTTTCGGCAAACTTATAAAATTTACCTTCAGGTGTCACCCCTACGATAAATGGATGGGGGTTGTCTTCGCATAAAATCAGGTCGCCCCAGGGCGAAACGGTCAGGTTGTCGCAAGACTTGACGATGTGATGATCGTTGGGTTCTATAAACAGTTCCAGCTTACCCGGAGATCTTTTTTCATCCACACTGCCTTCCTGCTTACCAGGTATATACCGGAATACCTGTCCCAGGGTCAACTTGCCACCATTCGTACAGGCAAAATACAGTTCTCCTTTTCCAAACCAGATTCCTTCCCCCCTTGCGAAGCGGGCAGCTCCGTTGCTGAAACCTTGCTCCCGGAGGTTATCAAGCGGAGAATCGACCTGGTCGATATCAATCCATTCCACATCAAACAAAGTTCTGACAGGAAACCGGATAGTGTTCAGGCTTTCCCAATTGCGCGTGTCCATGCTTTTATGATCCTTAACAACGAGCGCCTGTAATTTACCTCCCTGGAGCAGATTCCTTTGCTTATCGGGCACATAACGGTAGAACAGGCCATCAGGCCTGTCTTCGGTGAGGTATACAATACTTGTCTGGGGATCGACCGCTACTGCTTCATGATTCATCCTTCCCATGTGTTTTATGGGAATAGCTTTACCCAGGCCGGCCTTATCCGTTGCAGGAACTTCAAAGACGTAACCATGCTCTTTTTCTGATGTGGAATCACCGCCAGGCATGTGCGTTGACTCTTCACAGGAAAGCCAACTCTTCCAGGGTGTGACGCCGCCAGCACAATTGCGGGCAGTACCTCCAAGGCTAAGGAACTGTTTTACTACTTTACCGTTTATATGATCATACACAATCGTGGTAGTTCCTCCGAGTTCAGGAAGCCGGCCTTTTCCAGCATCATAAAGGCTGTCGGCATCCACCTTTGAAAGAAGTTTGTTATTAGGGCCGAAAGCTCCCTCCTCCGGGGTATTTGCGCTGTTCTCGTGGTTGCGGATAATAATGGTCTTGCCTTTAGATCCTGCAAATGTTCCCATCCCGTCTGCACGGCCTGGTACTATAAGCCCATCATCCATCCGGTCGCCTTTTTTAGAAATGACCTGATACGAAAAACCTTTTGGAAGATTAATTAGTCTGGCAGAGTCAGTTGCCAACGGCCCGAATCCTTCATTTAAATTTTCACTGGACCAGCTTCGAAATAAATGCGCATCAAGTTGATACAATCCAAAAAAGCCGAGGCCGACTATTCCTGAATTTTTTAAAAACTGACGCCTTGAACCTGTCTTCTCCTTCATTTGATCAACTGTTTAATAAATAATTTGCATTAAAATTGGCTATATACGCTCGTGTTAGACTTAAAAACTTTCCTCGGAACCATCGGTTTTTTTAGGCTTAACCTGCTTTGATTGCCGGATCCGGTAATTGAAGGTAAGATTCAACTGCCGTCTGCGGGCCAGCACGTTTCCCTCAGTATAAAAGTTAGCTCCCTCCGCAATGGACCGCATCCTGCGGGAGTTAAATACATCCAGCACAGTAAAGTTAAGCGTGCCTTTTCCAAAAAAAATATCCTTACTTACGGAAAAATCAGTGTAATACAGTGATTTGCGTTTACCCTGCGCCGTTTTCTGTGGTGCTTCGTAGTTTGCCCTTAGCTGAAAGTCAATATTTTCGGGTAGTGCAAACCGTGAGGTTTGCCGCACGAACCAGCTATACGTTGACGTCCGGTAGGTTTTGGCAATATTGCTTCCATCGATATCCGCATGAAAAAAATTCATATTCAGGTCCAGCTTCCACCAGGTGAATGGTGAATACGCGCTGATAAATTCAGCACCGAACGCTTTTTCCGATAACAGGTTTTCGGGCATGGTCACTGAATTACCCCCGGCATCCACTTTCCGGATCCGGTCTATTTTATCAATGGTATTCCGGTAATAAATCGAAGATGACAATGATCCTTTATTAAAGCTTTTGAGATGCCCGATTTCCAGTACATCGCTGAATTCGGGATTGAGATCCGGGTTACCGCTGGAGAAATTACGGCTGTCTGAAAATGTCATGAAGGGGCTTAGGTCATTGTATACCGGCCTTCGGACTCTCCGGCTATAACTTAATTGAACGGCATTGTCTTCAGGTATGTCAAGTGACAGGTGTGCACTGGGAAACAGGTTCACGTAATTGCGCGGATTTACTTCTTTGGTTTCCTGAAGCGTGGTTTTAACATCTGTCCATTCGGCACGTAGCCCGGCCTGGTAGGATAATTTACCGGTCTTGTTTCCAATAATACCGTAGACAGCGTGAATATTTTCGTCGTATAAAAATATATTATACAGTCCGGGCAAAGGTGTGTATTGGCCCGAAGCGTTTTTTTCGCTTACGAGGTAATCATTCACCATGTTGCGGAAACTACTTCGAATGCCGGATTCAAATTTTCCTTCCTTGCCAACAGGTTGTACATAATCCAACTGCAATAACCATTGTTTTTCATATTCGTCGTTTGCCGAAGTCTGAACGATGCCTTTTGCACTGTTGGTGGTGCCGTCAGGTTTAAAATAATTTTGGGTAAAAAGCTGTTCCGAGCTTTCCCAATTGTCCAGGAACTTCACTTCTGCAATCAATTCCTGTCCCTTTGCCGCAAACGATTTTTTGTATACTAAGGAATATTCCGAGTTCGGTTCAATTTCATCTTCATCCTGCTTCCTGGTAATGATGCTTCTCAAATTAGACATGGAATTCAGATAGTCCTTGTAGACAATATCGGTTACACGGTTTACATCGCTGCGACGGAAAAGGTAAGAAGCGGTAAGTATACTTTTCTCCGTAAAATAATAATCCAGTCCGCCACGTATATTATTGTTAAACCCCCTTATCACCGATCGATTATTTTGATCAAGGATAAATGTGGTGTCCTGGTGATACACTTCCTGGTATAAAGAACTTTGTGCGGGTTGTTTGCGAAAAGCAATACCGTAATTGATAAAAAAATTAATCTTTTTATGACGGTAATTAAAATTGGCAGCCAACCCATAGTTGGCCGGATTCCCTGATGTGGCTTCGACAGAACCGTTAAACCCCTGCTTCTGGTCCTTCTTTAATATAATATTCAGTATGCCCGCCATTCCTTCGGCCTCGTAGCGCGCAGAAGGGTTTGTGATAATCTCCACCCGTTCAATCAAACTTCCTTGCAGCTGTTGCAGTCCGCTTCCTCCTTTAAAGCTTACCAGGCCAGAAGGCTTTCCATCGATCAGGATGCGCAAATTATCACTTCCCCTGAGTTTTATGTTTCCTTCTGGGTCTACTGAAACAGAAGGGATGTTGGTGAGAATGTCTATGGCTGAACCTCCGGCATTTGCGAGGTCAGTTCCTACATTAAATATCTTCTTGTCTAATGAAAGTTGCATCGAGCTCTTTTCTGCCTGCACTACCACCTCGTTCAACACGTTTGATGCATGCACCAGTTTTGTTGTTCCCAGGTCTATCGTCTGGCCTTCTTTTAATAATAGAATTTCCCCGGTTCTGTACGATGTGTATCCAATAAAATCGATTACTGCGTAATACCTGCCCAAACCCGTCTCTATTGAAAACGTTCCGTCTTCTGCTGCCATAATTCCATTAACCAGTTTTTTGGCCTGACTGGTGAATACCCTGATGTTGGCAAAAGATAACGGCCCTGAAGATGTGGAATCCAGGATCCTCCCTTTCACTATTCCCTTACCTACGGACTGAGCTGAAAGTTTTCCATCCGGAAAGACAGGGAGAAAAAATATGGTTAACGGGATGAAGTAAAGTATGACTTGTCTGACACGATGCATGTTTATACAGATAAAAGTGACCTTTACGGAAAACCAAATGTATACTAATTCATTGCCTTCGTGCAAGTGGTTGGTGGAAACACCAACCACTTGCACGAAGATCGTTGATAGTAAATCATTCCAGCGATTCTGCAGATGTGTTTACCTGATCAGCGAGATAAAGGAATACAATAGCTCCTATAATTCCTGTAATAACAGCGGTAATGAGTATGCCTTTCATAAAAATAATTATTTATTGGTGCAAGTTATGTACGATTTACTACAATGCGAGACAAGGGATACACGAAAAAAGCGGCAATTAAGCCGCTTTTTCTGAGTTTCATGGTTAAGCTGTTATTCTTCAATTATTATTACTTGTCGTACTATTTGTTCTTGTTCCTGCATTCATCCTGGATAGCAGGTCCCTATGACTCCTGATCTTTGGAATTGCACTGGTAACAATCGCTTTAAGATCTGAATCAGTAATGGAGGCAGAAGCCGAAGTTAGTTCTGCGAGCTTTGCGTCATGCATACTCAGCATCTGGGTGATCCACATCTTGTCAAAGTCAGCACCGTTAGCATTTCTTAAAGAAGACATTCCCTGCATTCCGGGATGATGCTGATGTTGATTTTGTTGGTTTGAGCTGCCTGCACCTGTTGTTCCGCTAATTGTACCCGATGTACCTGTCGCTCCTGTAACTGGTATTCCTGTAACTGGTGTTCCTGTACCTGTTGTTCCTGTACCTGTTGTTCCTAATACTACTGCTCCTGTTCCGGTATTAACGGTTCCACTGGTTCCGGTCGTACCTGCTCCCGTTGTTCCAGTTCCTATAGTATTTGCACCGGTTGCTCCTGTAGTAGCTTTATCTGTTGTGCCTGAACCAATTGTCCCCGCATTATTTACTGACCCTGGTGTTCCTGATCCGGTTGTCCCGGATCCGGTTGTCTCCGATCCTATCCTTTTCGTTCCGCTGGTACCCATTCCGGTGGTTCCCATTGTTCCTGTTGTTCCTGTCGTTCCTGAATTGATCGTAGTGTTATTTCCCGTTCCTGTCGTTCCTGAGGTTGATCTGTTCGTTCCGGTTGTTCCAATTGTTCCAACTGAACCTGTAGAACCAGTTGTTGCAGATCCGATTGTACCTGTGGTACCCGTACCCGTGGTTCCTGTTCCTGAATTACCCATTCCTGAAGTAACTGTACCGTTTGCGTTCATTCCCGGCATATTGTTTTTGGTTCCCACGCGCCTTAGGTCATTTAACATCTCGGTGTGGTCAGTGACCATCTGCTGGGCTGCCTGTTTTACCAACGGATTTGTACTACGGTCAATGCCTAACTGCGACAATTCAATTTCCATCATGTTATCACGGATGCCCTTTCCTATGAAACCGGTATCTGCCGTGCTGCCAGCAGTTCTTGCTATTGATGCGTTGCTTACGGAACCAGAGGTATTCTGAGCATTTACTATCGTACAGGTGGATATCGTAAATAATGTCGTTGCCAATACCTGAGGCAGGCTTTTAAATGTGTTCATACTTTTACACTTTTTCTTAATGAATGTCAATATTGCACCATAAAACCTAAATACTGATTCTTTCGTGGTTTTAACCGGTTCTTTAGGAAGGTCTTAACAATGTCTTACAAAATATATTGCTTTTCAACCTATATGTTAGGCGACCGGCAATTAACCGATTAAATGATTCAGGTGCTTTGGGAACTGTAAGTGTGGAACCATTCTTTCCTGGCATCTCATTGTCAAAATTGTCAAACTGTATGGCTATGATTCTTCATTACTAAAGCCGTTCTGTTGGTCAGGTATACACTCAGACGTTGATTTTCATCTGTTGGATAATCAATGGTGTCATCCACTCGGTCAAATCCTCCAAACCCGCTTTTGTCTGAGTTAAGTACAATCTTAAAAGTACCTTTTTGAGGTGCCCAAAACTGGTATCCGAAAATCGAATTATCCGGGCTGAAATTAAAAATAAAAATCAGGTTGTTCCGCTCAAAGATGATCACTTTGTTAGTTGAATCTATATTGATCAGTGTTGCGCCTGATGAAGCCAAAACCTTACCTGCCTTTATGGTGTTGATCATTGCTTTGTCCCAGTCAGACAGGTACTTATACTTAAGATCCTGGTTATCCACCAAAGACCATTGTCTTCTTGCGTATTTGTAACTCCAGTTATTTCCTTCCCGGGGAAAATCGATCCACTCGGGATGTCCGAATTCATTACCGATGAAATTAAGGTAACCTTCGCCGCCGAGACTAATCGTGAACAGGCGAAGCATCTTATGCAAAGCAATACCACGGTCAATGATCAGATTAGGGTCGTCAACCTTCATGTGGAAATACATTTCCTTATCCATTAACCAGAAGGCAATGGTTTTATCCCCTACCATTGCCTGGTCGTGCGATTCAGCATAGGCTATGGTTTTCTCTTTATAACGCCGGTTACCCAACACATTCCACATTTCATTTAAATCCCATTCTTCGTCTGATTTATGCTTTAAAATTTTTATCCAGTAATCCGGTATTCCCATACCCAACCTGTAATCGAAGCCGCATCCGCCTTCTTCCGGCCGCCTGCACAATCCCGGCATTCCACTTACGTCTTCTGCAATCGAGATGCTGTCTTTTTTATACTGATGAATCACTTCATTGGATAACTGCATGTAGGTCACGGCATCCCAATCCACACCATCCTTGAAGTACTTGTCGTAATGGTCAAAGGAAGTGAATCCGTGGTGGAAGTAAAGCATCGAAGTGACCCCATCAAAGCGGTAACCGTCGAAGTGAAACTCGTCCAACCAGTATCTAGTATTGGAAAGAAGGAATTTCTTTACTTCCCATTTTCCATAATCAAATAGTTTTGAATCCCATCCTTCATGATAACCTCTTCCGCCCGGATGGAAATACTGGTGGTCGCTTCCGTCAAATTCATTCAGCCCTTCGGCGAGATTTTTCACGGCATGGGAGTGAACAATATCCATGATCATTGTGATACCTATGTTGTGAGCCTTATTGATCAGATATTTCAGATCTTCCGGTGTGCCAAACCGCGACGTAGGACAAAAAAAATTGGAGACATGATATCCAAAAGACCCGTAATAAGGATGCTCCTGGACCGCCATCATTTGAATGGCGTTGTATCCCCCTTCCTTTATTCTTAGTAATGTTTCATCCGCAAATTGCCTATAAGTGCCAACCCCTTCGAATTCCTGCGCCATCCCTATATGGCATTCATAAATAATAGGCTGCTGCAAATTTTCTGCGGGGTTAAAGTTGTCGTCGGTCCAGGCAAAAGGCTCTTCAGGAAACCATAGCTGACCGGAAAAATCATACGTGACGGGGTCCTGAATCACTCTCCGAATGTAGGCAGGAATACGATCTTGCGAGCCATTATCGCCGTGTATAATAACTTTGACTTTGCTGCCATGTACGAAAGATCTTTTATATTCTTCCAAAGGAAGAAATATTTCCCAGTCTCCCCGGCTGTTTCTTTCCAGCTTATGTTTAGTTTTATCCCATTCATTAAAGTCTCCTGCAAGGTATAGTTCATATGCCCTCGGGGCCCATTCCCTGTAAGTCCATCCGTTTTTGGCAGCATCAAAGTTGATACCGTAATATTCATAGGCCTTTGAGAAATTGAGCAAACTTCCTTCCGCATCTTCAATTTCTTTGCGTGCTTTTCTAAAACGCTCAAATCTTTCATGAACGTCATAAACGTATGGATTCAACCAGGGATCTTCCTGAATGATGGCTAGTTTTTCTACTTGATTCACAAAATATACTTAAGTAGTGAAACAACTAAGATAACAAGCTTTGTATAATATGCAATTTTTTTCCTGAAACCGAAGCAAAATAAAAAGAATGATTATTTTTACGATACTGCATCGTGCCGGAAATCAACGAAATATTCATTACTACCCATTTACTTAACATGAAATCAGTTTTACTCGGCCTATTGGCTTTACAGGTTCATTTTTCTTCCGGTCAGATCTTACTTGCAAAAGAAAAAGTATTTAATCCAAAAAAGTATGATTCTTACTCAGTTAGTTTAGGCACCGCTGATTCCGGCTCTATTTTATTGAAAGGTATCCACAGCATCGATATCATTGATGCCCGGGCGGATACGTTTGCCCTGGGCTACATGAAAAAAGGCCTTCTTAGAAACTATAAAAAAATTCAGTTTCAGTCGCCGGGCCTGCAGGAACTTACTGTCTTTAGTAACAGTTTGATCATTCCGGATACAACCCATTCCTCATTTGCCCTTCTTCTCGTTGTTAAAGAACTGTGGGCAAGTGAAGAGGACACCGACCGGGACCCTGAAGACAAAATGAACGATTTCAATGAAAGACTGTTTCCTACCAGCGATGTTAAGGTAAGATTCGAATTTTACCTCCGGGAAGCTGAAAGGTATTTTGCCATCTGCAGGTTTGATACTGTTTTATTGAGAACCCTTCCCTTAAAAACGTATGCAGCCGAATATATCAAAACTGCGGTGACGCTGGGCCTGAAAAAGGTTGCCCGTTACAACTTTACAAACATCAGTAAAACAAAAACACCAGCTGCCATGAGTGCCATACTGAACTACAATAACAGCAGATTCAGGCTTCCCATATTAAATGATACGTCTTTAAAAAAGGGTGTTTATCTTTCTTTTGAAGAGTTTAAAAACAACAACCCTTCCATAACCGAATTTGAAATAAAAAGAGGCAAATTGGGAGATGCCTTGTATATCAGATCAGACGATGGCAAATGGGTAGTCAGCAGATCGGTATGGGGATATAGTGAGGAAAATAAGGCTTTTATTAAATCCGGCGATAACTATTATCAGTTACACCGGATTGGAAACGCATACTATTTCAACGGTTCCAGGGAAATAACGCGTTATGACTATTACAAAAGCAGGGGAAGTAAAGAAACAAGATATATTAACCTGCTATCGCCGCTAAAACTTGATATTGAAACAGGTAATGTTTACTGATCTATTTTTGTTACTGTTATCTCATCATCCAGCAAACACACGATATCCGTCTTCCACTTTTCCGGATCGGGCTCTTTCTCAGGGTCGTTGATGTAAAACTCCACCCGTACATTAAAGACTTCAGCGGTGCAAATCCGACAAATTATAAGGTCGTATGCGACAAGTTTGCAGAGTGCCCACAATGGTGATCCAGATTTTGGACTTGCGATTTGCCAGCAACAATATAAATATGCGTAACTTAGTAGACAGGCTACATTGTAATGGATAACCATAATAATAATTAATCATAAAGGGGAAAGCATATGATACAAAGCTTGATTTTAATTGAGGGAGAAAATGTCAAAAACAACGATCTAATGATATCTTTAGCGAATGCTAAACAGCTGGTAATCGGAACGGCACCTTCATTCGGATTTATTTTACATGTTGCCGCAAGTTCTCACGAGGACCTTGGCAATGCTCTTCTTGACTTTGCTAAAGTTGAAGGTGTTACAAGCATAGTGACCTTGACAATTCGAACCCAGCAGTAGTGCTACAAAAAAAGACCGGTGTACTTTAAAATTTTAGTGCTTTACTTGTATGAAAAGGATAATTTTATTACTGCCTTTATTCTCTGGCCTTTTTCTTAGTTGTGATATGAATGATAATGCCTCCTCAAAAGAAGCCGCCACCGTTAAGTTTTATGGATTGCTCGAGCAACAAGGCATTACCACTTATCAGTATGGCACGCATACTATTTCAAATGGCAGTCAAACTTATGCGTTGAAGAGTAGTACTGTAAATCTGGACAAGTACACAGGTAAAAACGTCACCATAAAGGGCACAAAAGTCGATGGTTTCCCGCTGGAAAACGGGCCAGATTTTATTGATGTCCTGACGGTGGAATAGAACGTGATAGCTTTCAAAAGCACTAAGGCTTAAAAATAAGCACCAAAACATCAGGGCAAATTATTACTGAAAAAATACCTGGTTACTATCGGATAATGATCCGAAGTAGTGCTGCCGTAGCCGGAGATCCAGGTCTCTACTTCCGAGCGCAGGACGTCTGCCGAATTGGCGATATAAAACGCATTCATCTCGTTGGAAAGCACTACATGATCAATCATTTCGTTGTGGCTGACTGTGGACTTTTCCCTGGCAAGCGATAATGGAAGCGTTACTGCGGTGAACCGATCAGGCTGACTCAACATAGAAGAATATGAAGAAGTGGTGTCCGGCGCCATCTGGGAAGTAATTGTTCTATCAAGATCATCATTATAATCACCCAGAATAATAACATGATCTGTTGGATATTGTTGGTTCAGCGAATCAGAAAGCTCCTTTGCTCCTTCTTTCCTACGTTTGTACGAATCAACGAAATCGGGTGTATTTGCCTTACCGTGAATAAGGATAAAGAGAATCCGTTTGGTGGTACCATTCAGTGTAACATCAGCATCTAACAGGAAAGGAAAACGGCCGCTGCCCCAGTTGTGGCCGGCGTTAGAGCTGCCCCCAGCCCTTAATATACCGTAATGGCAATGTGCATTTACCCGGGAAGTACGGTAAACGAATACCAGCTTCTGACACAGAGCATAATCAGGATCGGACGGATCAGTAGCGTTTACACAATATTCAGATACTACCATAGCATAACCGGGCATACCATTCACGATGTTTTGAAGGCGGGAGATACTAACGACTTCCGAAAGAGCAAAAAGATCAGCGTTTATGTTTTGCAGTACTTTCCGCACATTTTGTTCCTGCAGGTTATCATTTGCAGGATCGGTCCCGGGATGGCCAAACCATTCGATGTTCCAGTTTACCACCTTCAGGGTAGTTGCACTATCTACGTGTCCGGTAGTGCTAAAGTTCCAGGTTCCGTTCCCGCACATACCTGTAAAATAGTTCGTGGCAGCATCCCTAAAAGTTCCTGCTGATACTTCTATGAAATACGCTAAGCCATTAGTCAAGCCGGCGTAGGGTATGGTGGCGGTTGTACCATTTACCGAGACAGCGGTCAAATTTATGTCTATAATCTGTGCGACCTTTCCATCACTCGAATGTCTGATGACAACGGTTCCTGTTCCTTTCAGCACAGGTTCATTAAAAGAAATCTGAAGGTTGCCGTTAAGTGCAACATTACCGGCATTGTCTGCAGGTGAAAGCGTTGTAATTAATGGCGGAAGTACATCGCCTGCAGCATGTAACGTTAATGAAAAATCATCTATTGCCAGGCCATCATCAGCGCCTGATGCATTAAAGTCGCTCCAGCGAAGCCAAAGCCCGGTTCCCGTGGCTATGGATATTCCGGTAATGGTTCCAGTGGCAAGCTTACGGTTTGCCGCTGCGTTACCATCTTTTTTGCCGGTTGCAGAAACGGAAGGAGAAGAAAAGTCCAATGCATTTTCATCAATCCAGGTACCGGTGATCAGTGAACTGGCAGAGGTGCTGTACTGGAAGTCGAGCCGGTCAGTACGGCCTGTTTGACCACATTTCCATTGTTCACCGTGATAAGAAATGGTAATGGAAGTTACTGTCTGGCCGGTATTATTGATTACCTGTATTCCTGCGGTTGCGAAAAGGGCACTGGTTTGTAGCATACCTAGCGCACGATCTGAGTTTCCGGGCATTCCATAGCTGTAACAGTTCCCGGTATTACCTGAACCATCATCGGTTGCATAGGCGTTATTTGCGGTAGAACCGGTTTCCGAAAGCTTCCATCCGAGAGGAAGTACAGAGGAGCCGCCTGTAACAGCCAGTGCATTAAAGTCTTGTGTGTAAGGTATATTTACGGCAGTGATGCTTACCTGCGCGTTTGAATGTATAACAGTGAATAAAAGACACGTAAGCAGCGATTTCAGACAAGGTTTGACCATGTGTACATTGTTATAATGACTGATTACTTATTACGTTCCCTGTGGACCCTGAACCAGTCCTGCACCTACTCGTGATACCGGGAAAGGCAGACGCCTGGCAGTCGCTTGCAATTTCCGCCACAAATTAATCCCGCGCATATTAGGAGAGGTCTCTGCCCATAAAGCGGCACAGCCTGCTACGTGTGCAGTGGCCGAGGCTATGCCGCTCCAGGTATTGTACCGGCGTGGCCTTGGAAATGAGGACATAATGTCCCGACCCGGAGCTGCGATCTCGATCTTGCCAACCGGGGAGAAAGAAGACGGGCTGAGGTTTTGCTCCAGTGCAGCTACGGCCATGATGGTAGGAGAATTGGCAGGAGCACCTACTGAAGAGCCTGAATTGGCTGATCCGGCGATGATCAGCCCGCCATTGTTTAACGCGGCCTGGCCTGCCGCTGTAAAAACGGGAAACGGACCGCCGGCCATAGCCAGAGGGGCCAGGATAACTGAACAGCGATTTGCAATAGCCCAGTTCATGCCGGCAAGTACACTGCCCATAGTGCCGGAGCCTGAATTGGTAAGCACCTTGCCTGCGAATATGGAAGCGCTGAAGCCAATGCCATAGCGTGAAGCAGTGCCGGCCGGCGTTTTTGGACCACACGCTGTACCCGTGGTGTGTGTGCCATGGCCGTTCAGGTCTTGCACGGGTTGACCTACAAAAGTTTGACTGGTAATCCGGCGGCCTGCAAAATCCGGGTGACTCAGGTCAAAGCCGGTGTCGAGCACTGCAACCCCGATACTAATACCACTGCGCGGGCTGGAGGATACTTTACAAGCTATCAAACCCCAGGTAGCTCCAGGCACCTGCAACTCTTCTTCAATTGACGCTTGAGCATGACCGTTACCTTGTTTTAAATCCGTGGCAATCATCTCTGCAGCTCGGAGAAAACCCCGCAGGTATTCACTGGATGTTTGCTGAACAGCCTGTGTAACGCCGCCCAGGCTTTCGAGAGCAGTATTTCCCAATGCCTCAGCAAAGCCGCTGCCCTGCATCTCGTGGCCGGAGCCGCCGTCAGCGAATACAAAATATTCCGGGTCCACAGACTCGATATGCCTGCCGGTGTCTGTTTCTGATTGCAGGCTCATACTTCGCTCCTGCGCTGCGTTGCCCCCTATCAATGCAACGCCAATCTCCGGAAGCACTAATGCATCAGCATCACCAATGCGCTCGAGTGTGGCTGCCTGGCCTTCAAAATCCCGAGCGTCGGCAATTCTCATGCCTTGTGCTGTTTGAAGAAACTTCAGGCCTTGCCCTCCTGCACCTTCTTTAAACGTTACCAGGTAACGTCCGGTGTGAAAGCTTTCGTCGCCACGTTCAAGAGCCGCAAGCAGCAGTTCCTCAACTGACGAGGAGGCACGGTTTGAACCCGGGCCGTTCGAAGAATTATGATTCTGTTCTGCCATAAAATCTATCTTAAATTTTTGTGGTTAAATCTGTGTATGAGTAACCCGCCAGCAGGATTCCTGCCGGCGGGTTATCATAAATACGCCCTTTTTTATGGTGCCTGAACAAGCCCTGCACCAAGCCTTGGATGCTTAGGTGGATAGGGCGGGAAGTATGGCGGATAACGTTTTGCAGTCGCCTCCAGCTTCCGCCACAGGTTTATACCCCGCAGGCTGGGAGAGGTTTCTGCCCATAAAGCGGCGCAGCCCGCTACGTGTGGTGTGGCCATGCTGGTGCCAGTCTTTAAGCCGTACCTGGTGGGCCTGGGTACTGATGAAAAAACATTCTCACCCGGGCCTGCTATGTCGATCTTGCCAAAGTTTGAAAATGCAGAAGGGGCAAGGCTTGCATTAACCGAGGCTACTGACATAATAGACGGTGAGTTGGCAGGGGAACCGGTAGGAAGTGCATTATTTCCTGCTGCTGCGATGATCAGTAGCCCGTTATTGAGCGCAGCGTTACCGGCTGCGGTGTAAGAGGGTACCGGACCTCCCGGACCGCCTAACGACATAGATATGACCTGGCAACGGTTAGCGATGGCCCAGTTCATACCGGCAAGTACACTGGCCGTAGTGCCTGAACCCGAATTGGAGAGCACCTTTCCTACGAAAATTGACGAACGGTAACCGATTCCATACCGTGGCGTGTTACCTGCTGGAGCCTTGGGACCACATGCTGTACCTATACAGTGGGTGCCATGGCTGTGAAGGTCCTGAACGGGCTGGCCGACGAACTGCGCGGACGAAACAGCACGACCCACAAAATCGGGATGTCCCAGATCCATACCGGTATCGAGGACCGCTACTTTAATGCCGGCGCCGCTACGAAGACTGGGCGGCACTTTGCAGGCATTTAATCCCCAGGTAACACCAAGCACCTGAACTTCTTCTTCTGTATCCACCTGAAAATTACCGCTGCCTTGTTGCAGGTCTTTCGTGATCATCTCAGCTGCCCGTAGGAAACCACGGAGGTATTCACCGGACTTGCCTTCAGTTGATCCTGCATAACCGCTCAGGTACTCAGCATAAACGTTCTCAGCGAACACAAAGTACTCTGGGTCGATAGACTCGATAAGGCTGTCGGCAGTGATCTCAAACTGCGCACCCATGTTGCGTTCCTGGGCAGCATTTCCACCAATTAATGCTACGCCAACTTCTGGAAAATACACAGCTTCGGCATCGCCAACACTTTCCAGCGTTGCAGTCTGGCCTTCAAAGTCGCGGACATCAGCAACCCGCATTCCCTGAGTTGTTGTCAGTGACTTCAAACCTTCTTCGCCGGCTCCTTCTTTAAAAGTTACCAGATAGCGGCCGGTTTGAAAGCTCTCGTCGCCACGTTCCTGCGCAGCAAGCAGCAATTCTTCCACCGTGGAAGACGCACGATAAGCATCTCCGCCATTTAAAGCATCATTACCATCTTTTTTTGTTGCCATGATTGTTAAATTTTAATTTATGAGAAGTTCTTCTTGTTTAGAAATCATACTTAAAGTCAGGTGTAGTTGTACTAATACTTTGAATGGGAGACAAAGAGTACAAAACGATCACTTTATCTCACAATAATTTACTTCGCCAAAATTAAAAATGGCAAAGTGTAACGCTAATCAGGATCTTATTATCAAGGGTATATTATTGCCGAAGCTGAAGTTCTTATTTTCAGTAGTGATGTGATTGTTAGAAATCCAATGTTCGATCTGCCCTTTGCGAAGTATTAGATGCAAGCATCATAGAGAGGATGTAAAAACTAATTTCCCATAAAATAAAAAAAAAAAATTGTAACATGCAAGTGAAACTTACATTAAATTATTCGCAGATGACGAAGTAAGTAAATCTATGTAGGGGTACATCGGAAACATGTTTGATGACATTAATCAGCGTGTTTCTAATGCTTTAATACCTTAATAGTTCGATTGATGTCTTCACCCGTAAAGCCGACATATATCAATCCGTTTGGTAAATGAGCGTCAGGTTTACAGGTAAACTGATTGTTTCCTGCAGTCAGCAATTTTGTGGTTTGTGATAATTTTCTACCTGTTGCGTCGAAAAATCCGATCGTAACTGTTTGATTTTTGCTGCTGATTATATTAACCTGTATAACCTGTGAAGCCGTAATGTAGGTAGGATAGATCTTTACAGCCTGCGTTTGTACATCGTGATCCAGGTTCATTGTTACAACGGATGAGTAGTTAAACCGGTTATCCTGGTCAACCATTTTCAACCTGTAGAAAAAAGTATGGTTGAAATGAAATACCAATTTATCGGTATAACTATATGTTTTAAATGAAGAAGTATAACCCGATGCAGAAATTGTCGCGATAGGTATGAATAAACGACCGTCGCTGCTCTTTTCTATAATAAATACATGGCTGTTATTTTCAGATACGGTTTGCCAGTTAAGGATAACATTTTTTTCTTTGGCTAACGCAGTAAATTGAGTAAGTTCTACCGGAAGAATAAAGTTTGAGTAATTAACCGGTCCAAGCACAGGGTTATCCACCTGATGAAAGATTTTATTTTCAATGTCATTTATATCATTGCTGCCCCAGTAGTTATTTTGTGCAAAGATTGGATCCACCGAATTGTTATACAGGTCGATGCCCGGGGTAGCTGCGTTGGTATTATTGATGAACTGGTTTTTACCGTCGTCGGCAGTATCAGCGTTTGTGATATTTCCCAGATTCGGCCTGGACCTGTTGAGGATAGTAATTCCCCACAGGTTCCATCTGAAAAGATTTCCGGTTACAATAGAATTCTGCTGACTTGTGGCGGTTCCGCCTGCAAAGCTGATCCCGCTTCCCCCC
This sequence comes from Chitinophagaceae bacterium, assembly GCA_037718865.1. Taxonomy (GTDB): domain Bacteria; phylum Bacteroidota; class Bacteroidia; order Chitinophagales; family Chitinophagaceae; genus JADCRZ01. The sequence continues at coordinate 299,247 of JBBJMP010000007.1, forward strand.
AGAAAAGGGTCTCCCTGTATGTTATTGCTGTCAACCTGGTTATAACTGATCAGCGTATTGATATTTGATCCACCGTTGAAGGTCATGCCATAACGGTTATTTTTAATGACGTTCCCTTTGATGACGGCGTACACATTTCCAATCGGCAGAAAACCTATTCCTCCCGAATTTACAGAAGCCCGCAGTATTTGATTGTTGATGATTTGAACCGTGTCAGTACCGTCACCCGTAGCTCCCAAATTTATCTGTGGAACATTCAGGTTCAAGGTATTGTTGCCTCTGAACAGGCATCCGATAATTTTAGGTGCATTGTTAATATTTGCCCCACCCTGTATCGCTGCTCTTTGATTGTCCAGGAATTGGCAGTTTGTTATAACAGGGCTTGCCCTGAAAAGCGAAATGGCAGCGTTTCCAAAATTAGTCGTTGGAGAATTGTACCTGAATATGCAGCTGTCAACAATGATGTTGCAATCGTTAAGGCGCAAAGACACTGCGTACTCCAGCGTAAGCTTTCTTAAAACGGTGGAGTTGCTGGAATCGACACGTATTCCGTAAAACCCTCCGGAAACATTTTGTGCAGTAAATGTAACAGCAGTCGGCGGATCTACGATCAGCGTACCGTTTACATCGAGGTATGTGTTGACGGCAAAGTCAACGATGGCATCTGCAGTGATATACAGCGTATCATTTTGACGGATAAATATGGTATCATTTATATGAAAAATTCCGGCACTGAATGTTACATCTCCGGCAGAATTGATAACCAGATCGTCTAAATTCCACTTAACACCAGTTCCGGGTGTGTTGTAATTATTTGCATAGGAAGAAGATATCAGGACAAAGAAAAAAAATCCCAGGCAGCATAGTAATTTCATATCATTTATATTAAGAAACCTGATGAACATTGTCAGCTATTGGCCAATTAAAAGATCAATACAAGTTTAAGGCTTAAGATTTAGAATTCCGGGTGTGAAGCTATAAATTTTTTAAAAGGCAGCGTATACTATCTTCACGCCGGTTACTGTTTGCGTAAAGTTCTGTCGGTTTGCAGATACTTACTTACAAACAATTTCTCTTCATCCACCCGCTGGCTTAATTCGAGTATAGCCTTATTGATGTCGTCTAATATGCGTTGGTACCTGTCATCATTTGCCACTACCGGCACAAGCATCAATTTGGCTGTTTGTATTCTTTGAAGCACACTATCGATCATTTGCCCGATTTGTTTGTCTTCAGTGATTGCGGAAAATCGCTTGTTTTTATTTTCAATATACCGGTTAAAGATGACTATGGCTTGTTGAAACTGCCTGGAAGCCTGTTCATATCCTGCTTTAGACTCCAAAGATTGCTGATTATGCTGAAGATTTTTAAGCATCCCCCTGGTGTGATCATTGAGTATACCATTGGTGCTGATGCGCCTTGCAGTGTTCCTTATTTGATCTATTAAAGGCAAAGCACTATGGACCTCCAGGCTGTCTCTAAAACTGAAAATTTTTTTTGAAGAATTTATAGTTGTCTTTCCATCGTAGAATTCCTGGCTGGTGACAGGATAATATAAGAATTGGTACAGGGGATCAAACGGCATATGGTCTTTGATCATTTCCTCAGGAAGCAATTTATAAAAGCGGTTAGAGAACCTGCCTGTAAACCGGTTATCCTTTACCGTGCCTGCCGCCCAGGTAGGATCAAAAAGCCACCACTTATCATATAGCCGGGCGGCAACCCAGGCATGCGATAGTTGTCCAATTGAACCATCCGGATACCTCGCGTAACCGGGTATTACTATTGATTTTATATTGCATTGATTACAAAGTTCTGCAAGTAACCCGGCGTAATCCCCGCATACCCCCTTCCTGGTTTTCAATACATCTGCAGTCGATTTCTTTTCCGGATTACCTGCTGCTAATCGCAGCCCGTCAATATCATAACTAATGTTATTGCCTACCCATACAAAGAGTGCGCGGATACGGGCTGAATCAGATGGAAACTGCGATTTTACGTAATCAGCAATTCCACTGCTTGTATAAGTACTCTGCTCCGGAATGCGCAGTACCAGTGAATCCTGTGTTGTAAGTTGACATTTACCGGTATATGCAATAAGTATTGCAGTTATCGTATTAATGATCGCCTTCTTCATAAACTTTAATTTTACTTCTTCAATATCACACTTTTTCCAGAATGGTAGCATACCCCTGGCCGACCCCCACGCACATGGTTGCCAGGCCATAGCGCTTGTTTTGCTGTTTCATTTCAATTGCTGTCGATAACAGGATGCGGGCGCCCGACATGCCCAACGGATGTCCCAGCGCAATAGCCCCTCCATTTGGGTTTAGACGCGGGTCATTATCTTCGAGGCCTAACAATCTTGTACAAGCAAGACTCTGCGCTGCAAAAGCTTCATTCAGTTCGATAATGCCTATCTCTTCCATCGTCAACCCTGCATTTTTAAGTGCTTTTTGTGTAGCGCCCACCGGACCAATACCCATTATTCTGGGTTCTACACCTACCACTGCAGAACTAATAATCCGGGCCAAAGGTGTTAGGTTATAATCTTTTAGCGCTTTCTCTGAAACGATGAAAAGGGCAACCGCTCCATCATTCAGACCGGATGAATTTCCCGCAGTTACCGACCCTCCTTCCTTTTTAAAAGCGGGCTTTAGCTGCGCCAATTTTTCAACCGTTGTATCCGGTTTTATAAATTCATCCTTGCTGAATAAAACGGCATCCCCTTTTTTTTGAGGCACAGGAACGGGTTTTATTTCCATCGCCAATCTTCCGTTTACATCGGCTTGCGTTGCTTTTTGCTGTGAATGCCACGCAAACAAATCCTGGTCATGGCGGCTAACCCGGTATTGTTCTGCGACATGCTCGGCAGTGATGCCCATCGGATCGGTGCCATACCGTCGATGCATCTCCGGATTTACAAACCGCCACCCAAAACTTGAATCGAACATTTGGGCATCGTTGCCGAACGGCTTTGATGATTTGGAAATTACCCACGGCCCTCTGGTCATGTGCTCCACGCCTCCTGCAATGAATACATTGCCATCACCTGCATATATAGCCCTTGCTGCATGAACGACGGCCGACATACCTGAAGCGCACAGCCGGTTCACGGTTTCGCCCGGAACCTTGGAAGGAAGACCGGCCAGCAGTAAAGCCATTCGTGCCACGTTACGATTATCTTCACCTGCCTGGTTATGGCAACCCAGAATAGCGTCATCAATCACCTCGCCACTGATTTGCGGGTTTCGTTCCAGTAAAGCTGCAATAACAAAAGCTGCCAGATCATCGGTGCGTACAGGAGACAAACTGCCGCCCAAATTTCCTATCGGCGTTCTTATTCCATCGACTATGTATGCATCATACATTGTGACCTGTTTTAATCTAATTATGTAAAAAGCTGGCAGCGGCCAATTTAAATGACTACCACTTCACACACTTCAATGTCGGACCGATAATATGCCCTGCCTCTACGTGGATATCATGGGTAAAGTGCGCTCCATACCAAATCACTATATCAGTGTTGTCAACTGATTCACCTCTGGCAAACCAATCAATGTGTGCTTTACACTTTTCGCGGGACCCTCGTCCTGCATAAACTCCGTCATCAATTTCAAACTCCCCGCCATTAGTGAGAACCCAAAAGTCTCCTACTCCAAAACCATCCGCCAGCCCGTCATTGGCTCCGGGAATAAGTTCATAATTCGAACCGGAAACAGCATTACTGATTCTCCATTTACGACTGGAGGATGCATTTTTTTGTCTTCTTACCTCGTACAATATCTTATGCCAGTTTGCATTCCCTATCTGAACGGGATCATTAAATTCTTCAACAAGATTGTTTTCCGATCCTTCAATATTAAAGTCAAGCCTCCAGTATACATTATGGTGATGTTTATTACAAACACAATTATTATGGACTGCAGAAAAACCAAACCTTGGCAATATAGTTCCATCGGTATGAAACCGCCATTCGCTGATATACCTATACCATCCGGCTTCCATTTCACTAACTAATACCACCTCATTTCCATCCACATAAATGGCAACGCCTTTGAAATTTCCTTTATCATTATCTGTATCGAGGATGGTTTTAGCCTTCGAATTACAGATCCTTATCCCTGAAACCACATCCTTTCCATTGGCTTCAAACATACCTTCCTGAAATTGCCAGTCCCGGTATGGTCCGCATTTATTTTCATCATAAGCAACGTTTAAAATGGGCACATGGGCTTGATCCAATACCCGCTTATTTTTATAATCAACGTATTTAAGTTCTATCCCTGATCCCAGACGTCCTGAAGAGGCAGAAGGCCTTATAACCATAAATTTCCAGATCTCTTTTCCGCCGTCTTTAATGGATATCCAGGCTTCCCCGGGCACACCTTGGCCCGAGGTTTTTTGATTGGCATCGTCAATACCGCAATGATCATCTCCGCCCAAACTTTGCCTTGGAGCTCCGTGTTTGAAGTGGACTATTGCATGAGTAATCATATTCACCCCAATAATTTCGCTTTTTATTTCCGGCACTTTGGATTGTATGCCTACACCAAGCGTTCTTTCAATCCGACCATCGGCAAATTTGGTGTCGATAGTAGGAGGCATAGGCTTATATAAACGAACAGATCCGGCTTTATACGCCTCGTGAATTTTTTCGGATTTCTTAAATATGATGTCAAAAGCATCTTCAAACTCCTCATCGGTAGGAACAGGCTGTAAATTCGATTCAACGATTTCTACTGGTTCAGTTTGTCCGGATGTTAAGAATACACAACAGTTTTTTGTATAATTATAGGCAACAACCTGACTGGATTCAACAGGTATCGATTTCCTTGCAGCTTTAGTTTCCATTTGCGTAGAGCCGGTTCGTTTTGTTGACAAGATCCTGTATCTCGACTGTTCAAAATAACTTTTTACGGCAGGCTCTTCCATTAAAGATGTAGTTAGCTCAGGAGAATTTGATTTGGCTTCTGTAATTTCTATTTCAATACCGGCAAACTTTGCTTGCATGATTGTAATTTGTTTGTTTATAAAATGATTCAGACAAAACCATTTTAGCTTATGATATCAAAGCAAAAATAAAAAATTCCCAAAACATTTCCTTCAGGCGAATGCTGAAATTTCAGCCCCATTACATCAGAGGGAGGAATAGATATTAAGCTAATAAAAGCAGAGGAAATTAAGGACGATTATAAAGAGGGAAAACATACTTGGGAAAATCCAAAATATAAATATAAAAATTAAGAATATACAGACTTCGAACACCTATGTTTTCAGGAACAGTAATATTTGCAATGCCTTTGCATTGCACTTTGAAAATAACTATATCCAAATGCAACACGGGCTGGTCATATTCACAACCATGCATTTTATGTTGTGAAAAATACTTACTCACACGGGTCTTCTGTATCCCAAACTGTTTCGCCATTAGTGATTGCCAGGTGCACCATCATTCCCCCTTTTATGGCTCCATGCCTGTGCCAGACGTTTTCCGGAATGAGAATCCGACCGCCCTGCTCAACATTAAAAGGTGGACAGCCCTTTTGTTCTACGAATCCAACGCCTTGTTCAATCAAAAGAATTTGTGTCCCGGTGTGCCAGTGCCACTTCGTATAGGCGCCGTTTTCAAATTTCACGTAAACCGAACGGGGTAGGGTACCAGGTGGAAACTCTTCCTGGTCCTCTATCAAGGCAGTTCCACAAAAATTTTGCTTATTTTTTGCTGAGTAAATGATATCGGACTTGCTTAGGTGTTTGATGATAGTATCATTCATGATTTTGATTTGTTTGGTTTAATTTGCGTTCATATTATTAACCGGCTTTTTTTCGCGGTAACAATGCATTTACGTGGTCAAACATCAGCCATAAGAAAGAGGACGGAAGTCTGATACTTTATTTAATTGGCGTTTACAAGCAATAGCACGGTAAACCTTAAAGTTTAATGGCAGTACTGTCACTCTATCTAAGCCTGGGCGGTTGATTGTAGCTAAGGCTCAAGCATTTCAATACTAGCCACGTTAGTCATAAGTAAGGTATGGGGTTCATCAAGTGTGTAACTAATCGAGTCTTTCATATATACATGTATCTCAGACAATGTAGGGATGGGCTTGTATGGTTTGGTGGCAGGACTTTTAATATAAAAAACATGCAAGGAGTCCGGTTTGTCCAGTTGTACAGTCATTTCTTTTTTTGCCTTATCCAGTTCAACTGACTGAACGGTATACGCATTAATACCCGAGTGCAGCATAATGTACCATTTATCCTTCTTTGCCCGTTCAATGGCCTTTGGAAATGACCTTGCTTTAGTAACACGGCCTGTATTATTTGTAGTATTAAGGCAGCCTGGTAAAACGCATGAACAAGCGAAAGCAAATATTACTATGCTGCAATGCCTGACAGTCTTTATAAATATCATCGATCAGGGAAATTTGAATGAATATGAAATGATGTAAAATAACAAATTCTTTTTTGTTATTCACTCATAAAATGATGCAAAATTGTCAAATCGAATTGTGCCATAGGCTCTGCCCGTTTGGAGAAGGGCGATTGTACTCAGGTTATTAGCCTGGAAGACTATAGCGTGGTAGTTACCAATCGGTATAAATGGATCGAGAGGTAGCAAATCAAGGCGGGCAAGAATTAACGAACAATATACAGGATCCCCTAATAAGAAAGCTAGTATATTGCGATAAACATTCCTGGAAGTACCAGCGAATTGTCTCCACACTAAGCAAAGCATTCAATATGGTCAAAGCGAACGTTTCTTTCATAGCATTAATATTTATAACCGTAACTGCCCTTGCCCAGAAACCGGAAATGCTCCCTAGAAGTTCGCCCGAAGCGGAAGGGGTTTCTTCACAAGGCATCATTGACTTCCTGGAAGCCGCTGGAAAAAGCAAACACGAGCTGCACAGTTTTATGTTTCTGCGCCATGGTAAGGTTATCGCCGAAGGATGGTGGAAGCCCTACCGGCCGGACCTGAAACATTCCATGTACTCTGTCAGCAAGAGTTTCACCTCAACGGCAATAGGTTTTGCCGCCATTGAGAACAAGCTGTCCGTGCATGATAAAGTCATTTCTTTCTTCCCCAACGAATTGCCGGATACCGTCAGCCCGTATTTGTCGGAACTTACGGTGAAGGATCTGCTTACTATGTCTACCGGTCACGACCCCGACCCCACGGGAAACACAAAGGGCAGCAAAGACACCTGGGTCAAAACATTCCTCAGCACGCAACTTGTATATAAGCCCGGTACAAAATTTACTTACAATACGCTCGCTACTTATGTGCTCTCGGCAATTGTTCAAAAGCAAACCGGGCAAACATTGATGGACTATCTTACTCCAAGATTGTTTAATCCGCTGGGCATAAATGGAATTGACTGGGAGGTAAGTCCCCAGGGCATTAACATCGGCGGGTATGGCCTTAGACTCAAAACAGAGGACATGGCTAAGTTTGGCCAGTTATATCTTAAAAAGGGGGCCTGGAACAACAAACAATTATTGACAAAAGAATGGGTCAATGAGGCCACTACCAGTAAGATTGAACAGAACCCTGTTTGGGTATCCACGCAAAGTAAGAAAGATTCAAGCGATTGGCTGCAAGGGTATGGGTATCAGTTCTGGCGCTGCCGGAATAACGCTTTCCGGGCAGATGGGCTTGCCGGTCAATTCATTATTGTATTGCCAGACCAGGATGCAGTTATAGTGCTTACCAGCGAAGCGCCCGACATGCAGGGCGAGATTAACCTGGTATGGAAGTACTTGTTACCTGCCATGCACAAAAATAAACTTCCGGACAATCAAACAACCGTTACAGTCTTGAAACAAAAATTATCATCCTTAGCCCTTCCCATACCTGCAAAAGTGGTTGCGTCATCTGCTGTACCCGGTCTTTCCGGAAAATCATTCGAGATAGCTCCGAATGCAAAGCAGATAAAAAATATTTCCTTTCAATTTAAGGCGGATACCTGTGTGGCGTTAATAAAAACGGATACTGCTTCATATAAACTGAATTTTGGTCGGGGTACCTGGATAAACGGGGAAACCATGAAGACCGGGCCTTATTTTATGGCAAATCTGATTGGGTTGTTACCTTTTAAGGTGGCTGGAAGTTTCTCGTGGAAGGAAGGAAATGTGCTGGAACTTGTATTGCGGTATATTGAAACACCGCATACCGAAACTTTCAGTTGTCGTTTTGATGAAAACCGTGTTTCAGTCGACATCAAAAATAGTAACCAATCAAATAACAATTTAGTGTTGGAAGGGAAAGTAGAGATTGAACTCTAACTTATTCCAAGGAGATTTTACATAGAATATCATTAGCGTCTTGTTATAAATCAAACAGATTCAATTGATTAGAATCTTGCTCTTTGACATACTGCGGATAGGTATTAGCAAATAATTCAAGCAAAGGTATTTTACATAATAGTGAGACACTTAATATTTGTAGTATTTCATATTGTGTTTGTTTCAATTTTAATTGATGCTTCATGATGGCAACTACCAAGTAAGTAATCATGGCAATATAAATTTGAGTTTTGACAGCATTAAAGCTATGACCCCAAAATGTTTTTACTTTCAAATGCTGTTTAATCCATTTAAAAAAGAGCTCTATCGCCCACCGGTATTTATATAAACGAGCAACTTCAAGGGCACTTATTTCGAAGTTGTTTGTAATGAACACAAATTCCATCTTGATGTCAATATCATAATATTTTAATCGCCTGATCACATCAGGATAGGCCAGTGATACTTTATGGTTTTTAAGCCTAACTGTTTGATCGCATTTTATTCCGGTGGTTTTATCTACTGTGCGGGAAGATAGTCTGACAAACTTGAAGTTATCCTTCGCCCTTGTTACAAAAAAGGCTTCTTCTTTATGGATACGATGTAGCCGTCCAAAATCAATGTAACCCTTATCCATTACGTAATAGCTGCCAGCTTCCAGAGGGAAAAGATCCAGCACATTTACTTCATGAACCGCACCACTGGTAACATAAATGAATGTAGGGATATTGGTTCTAACGTCAAACATCGTATGCAGTTTCACGGCAGCCTTATGTTTCCTGAATTTGCCCCACCAGAATACATTCAGGCAAAGATCAATTACGGTCGCATCTATAGCATACACAGGTGCATCTATGGATAAATCAAATGACATGTTAGGTATGGCAAGTTTTTGAGCTTGTGTCACTAAAATAAAAGCAAAGGATTCATAGATTCGATAATCTCTTTTTTCATTTGCTTTTGCAAGGTTTGCCTTTGATGTCCCCTTGCCCATTCCAAGATGATATGATTTATTTTGCTGTGCTTGAAGACAAATAATTAAATCACTTAAGCTTTCCCGATTCGATAATTGACCAAAGATCATATAAAGCAATTGATGCCAGCATGTAAACGTTTTTATCTTGTAATTGCCCTTATACTTGGATACACAGCCAATAAAATCGTTATGTGATAAAAATTCAATTAACTGAGCAAAAACATACTTGCCTAAATTCATAACTAAATGGTTTACAAGTAATTATAAACCAAAAAAATGAAATCATTTCAAATCGTTTGAAATTTGAAAGCTCTGAAACCCTTATCCAGCAATATTTTCAAAGAACTGAAGTACTTTATAACAAGACGCTAATGATAGAATATTTGAAATGAATATCTATTTATATTCGAATACTACCCCTGCATGCATTTCGATTTTTGGAACGACAATTGAAACGCCGTTTGGAGATTTTATGAAATCCAGTCTCCGTCTATTTATAATTTCGGCATATTTCTTCTGTTTGTTTTTTAATCAAATCGAGATAGGCATTTACGGGTGCAAGATAAGTCCAGGTTCCAGAAGGGCGCGGCGTTTGCGGTGAGCCAGGAGTCAATTTTTTTCTTGCTTTCAGATTCTGCATGGCCTATGGCGAAATATACGGGAGCTTTAACATTCACTTCATGGCAAGCTTCAATTTGTTCTTTAAGTAAATCAAATTTAAGATGAGGATGTATAGCGCTATACTTTGTTTGATAATAACTCCAGCCATGCCAATCTTTAGCAAAAACATTAATAGAGTTGATCCGCCCTGCTTTTATAGCTTCCTGAAATTCCTTCTTATTGAACTTCTCTCCAATGCCTTCAAGATATTCTGATGTGTGAAAATCGAGATGCACTTGCCGCGTTCCAATATTAGGCTCAACATTTTCAGAACCTTTTACATATTGAGCGTCCACATTGAGGCCCAAAAGAATAAAAAAAATGACAGAGAAAATACAAAATTCGAGATGAAACCATAGCAAATTAATTCGGTTAAAATTAAAACACTTGAATAATACAACTGTTATAGGCTGTCTAATTTACTAATTTAATTTAAAACTGTTTTGTTCGTTTACTGCCTTTTAATTCAAATGCCAAAAAATTATAATCAGCAGCCAAAAAATCTGATTCGCTTCCAATGTTTCAGCAGCCCTTTCCTCTTAATAATAACCCTCATTTTGCTCTTCGGAATTGGCGCCCCTTGGATTCAACCGGTCAATATGATTTTGCGGAATGGGCCGTAACTTATGATATGGCTTTATATTGGCAGCAGCTTCCGGATTATACTTCCTCACTCTTTCATAAAACTTCTCGGAGCGAACAAGATCCCACCAGCGAAGGCATTCGCCGTGTAATTCCCTTCCTCTTTCATCAAGCATAAAATCTACAAATGTGCCGGAGTTGAAACTGCCCACCGTCACGGTCATCTCAGGTTCCGTGCTTTTTGTACGATCGGTTATATTCCCCCCATCCGTTTTCCAGTATTCGCCTGCTTTGTCTTCTCCCTCTTTATAAGCGGCCCGTTTTCTAACCACATTTAACCTGTCTGCAGCCTTTACAAAATCTCCCTTTCTGCCATAGGCTTCTGCCGCAATCAGGTAGGTTTCTGCAAACCTGAAAATAAAGAAATCACGTGTTCCATTCACTTCATTTGCAGCCGGACGTTTGTTATCGTAAAATTTAAAGTTTTGAATGAATTCAGCATTTGTTTGCCTGTCTCTCGGAATATAATAATAAGGCCTTGACGCATACAGGGAATCCCTGTTAATGCCTGCAGGTATCCTTTCCATGGTAACCCACATTGCCGTGTCGCCTACTTTGAATTTTGGCTTACCCAACAAAGCGGCTGGTGGTGTGAAACCGCCCGTAGCAGTCCACACAGGTATATTGCCTGCATTATTACTATACCATACCGTTTTAAACGTTTTATAAAAGCGTGAATCATTTTTCCGGTCGTATAAATCATACATGGTGAAATCCGTTGGACGCACTCTCCTGAACGGGCGGCCATTTTCAACATCGCGCAACATGCCTGGTTTGTTATCATAAGGCGGCGTGTAGTAAAGATGTATCTGGTTCCCCCCGTTGTTATTATACAAAAGAGTTTGGGAATATTGCACGGAAAATATGATCTCTTCGTTTTTCTGGTTATCTATGTTCCAGATCCTTTTAAAATCTGGCACCAGTCTGTATGTGCCGCTTGCAATGACCTGGTCGGCATAGTAAGCTGCACTATCCATATCCGTCGCTTTCTGGCCGCGTTGTTCAGAAACAGCGCTGCCCCGTGTAAGATAGGCCAGTGCCAGTGCATGCTGTGCGGCGCCTTTGCTTGCCCTTCCATAATCTTTTGGCACTAATGCAAGTTTGTCTGAAGCGAATTTCAGGTCCCCCAAAATGAGATCATACACTTCCGATACCGGAGCACGTTTATAGGCAGTGCCTGCACTAAAGTCAAGTGTAGTAACAACCGGTATTTTACCAAAAGTCTGCACCAGATAGAAATAATAGAGCCCGCGCAGGAAACGCATCTCTCCAAGCCTGGTGTTCTTCAGGTCATCTGTCATCCCCGATTTAAGGTTTTCAATGGATGAGATGGTGATATTAGCCCGGCTGATACCCGTGTAATAGTTTGACCAGAAATTGTCGAATGTTCCGAAAGAAGAATTGAGGCTTGCTTCATACCTGTTCAGGGCGGGCTTTAATCCACCGTCCTGTCCTTCCTGGTAGGTATCGGTACCCAGCTCCTGCAACGGATGCAAGGTTTCTCCGCCATATGCCCATCGCAGTGATGTGTAAGCGGCAGCCGCGCCTCCTTCGATGCCGGCTACCGTGTTATAAAAACCATAGGAGATGCCCGAAACGAGTTTCTCATCAAGTGTTTTATCACATGAAGAACCAAACAGGATGGCCAGGAATATAAACGATAATTGCTTTTTCATTTTCTTGAGTTTGATCTGGGAATAATTAGTGTTGCTTAAAAACCAAGATTGACACCCGCCATAAATGTTTTGGGACTTGGCGTACTGTATCCAACACCACCTTCGGGATCGAGGCCGTCAAATTTTGTATACAAATAAGGATTTTGAGCAGAAACATAAAACCGTACATTATTGATCCTCGCCTTGCTTATTAGAGACTTGGGAAGATTATATCCCAGCGTTACGTATTTTAACCTGATGAACGATGCATCCTGATAATAAGTGGCGGTAATGTCGGGAGGCGTTTCCCAGTTGGCGCTCGGTTTTGGATAATTATTACCGAGCTTTGCAGGTGTCCAGTAATCAACATTCACCGCATTCCAGCGGCCTTCCAGTCGAAGCGCTTTATCAAAATAGGCCATCTGTCCCCAGCTTGCATAGAACTGGAACGAAAGATCAAAACCTTTGTAAGAAAAATCATTGGAAATACTTCCCATCCATTTAGGCCGGGGCGTACCGAGCAGCACCCTGTCAGCGGCGTTAATTCTGTAGTCACCATTCTGATCACGAAGCCTTATCAAACCATTAGTATAAGTCTGTCCGGCCGCGTTAAACTTGGCCATCTCAGACTTATCACCGTCCTGCCAGATACCATCAAATTTCAGGTCGTAATACACGTTGATCGGCTGGCCGACAAACCACCTGTTTCCGAGGTCCTGAGTCTGGTTATTGTATAATTTTACAATCTCTTCTTTATTGGCAGAAAAAACAAAACCTGATTTCCAGTTCAGGCCATCTTTTGAAGATTCAATATTCACGGTTGAGATCCCTATTTCAATACCCCTGTTCTGCGTTTCACCAATGTTTTGAAGGATGCTTCCAAAGCCGGATACAATGGGTAGTTGCCTGCTCATCAAAAGATCTTTTGTTTGCTGATTGTATAGATCGATACTACCTGAGATACGACTTTTGAGTATGCTGAAATCAATGCCCAGGTTTATCTGGCCCGTTGTCTCCCACTTCAACGCATCATTGGGGATAGAGTTGGGTGCAAAGGCCAGGATCACACTTTCGTCCCATACATAGCGGCTGATAGCCAGTGATCCCAGGGTTTGATAAGGGTTGATGGATGAGTTGCCTGTTTTTCCGTAACCCACTCTCAGTTTCAAATCGTTAATGAAAGTGATATTCTTTAAAAAGCCCTCGTCCGATAAACGCCATGCCAAAGCAGCGGACGGAAAGTAAGCGTACTTATTACCGGGTGCAAGCACCGAAGAACCATCGCTTCTGATGGAGGCGGTTAATAGATATTTCTCTTTAAAACTATAATTGATCCTTCCCATATAGGATAACAGTTTATATTCTGTCAAGCCACTTGAAACACCCAATACATTCGAGGCTGATCCTACGTTATAAAACAACTGGTCGTTGTAAGGAATATTGTCAACACTTTCATTGTTTGACTCCACCCGGTCTGTCTGAATACTCTGCAGCAGCGTTACCCCGAGTGAATGATTACGGCCGAATGTTTTGTTGTAGAAAAGTAAGTTTTCCAAAGTATAACCGGTAGACATATTACCCCCGTATTGCGCAGCACTGGAAGACCCGTTTCTTGGGGTAGATAATCTGTTTTGAAAAATACCATCTCTTGCGGTCCGGTAATCGATACCAAAATTTGCCCGGTATTTTAATCCTTCAATTATTCTTGCTTCCACATATAAACTTGTCAAGACCCTGTTACGCCGGTGTTCTTCCTGCAGGCCGCCATTAACATCCAGTAATGGGTTAACCGCCAGTGCATCATTTCCCGGATTTAAAAGAAAACTACCATCGGGTGCATAGGGAGTCGCCAGGGGATTCTGGTTACGGGCTCTGTCATATAGTGCCGAACCGCTGCCTGTATTTTCCAGTATCGATGAAAATAAGGAGGATGCGCCTACCTTAAGGTTCTTATTAAATTCATGGTCAATATTTAAACGAACACTATAGCGCTGATAATCCGCGCCTTCCAGAATACCCGCGTTTTTAAAATATGAACCGGAAATTAAAACCTTTGTTTTTTCGGTTCCTCCACTGATCGATAATTGGTGGTTTTGGATATTACCGTTGCGAAGTACAGCATCCATCCAGTCAAATGAACGCACTTTTGAGGGATCATACACACCGTTTGCATCATAACCCATTAACACGGATTGCAACACATAGGGGTCCTGTGTAAAGATGTTTACTTTTTTATCTTCATCCATGGTAGGCGTGGCGGTCTTATAAGGATTTGTTGACCGGTTCCGGTAAGCTTCCCGTACAAACTCCGCGTATTCTGCACCATTCATGATATCCAGAGAACGCAGTGCCTGTTGAACACCGGCATAACCGTCGTAGGTAATAGATGTTTTTCCGTTCTTACCGCGTTTGGTAGTAATTAATATGACACCATTCGCACCCCTCGATCCGTAGATAGCGGTAGCGGAAGCATCTTTTAAAATCTCCATCGATTCAATATCCGTTGGGTTGATTTCATTCAGGCCCCGATTAATGGGAATTCCATCAATCACATATAAAGGGTCGTTGGAAGCGTTGAAAGACCGTGTTCCTCTTACCCTTACCGTTGCTTCGGCTCCCGGGTTCCAGTTATTTTGTGTAATGACCACACCGGCGACCCTTCCCTGGATGGCTTGCACCGCATTGGTGGTTGCAACAGCTGTAAGATCTTTTGTCCCGACTGAAGCGATGGCACCTGTAAGGTCTCTTCTTTTCTGTGTACCATATCCCACAACCACCACTTCGTTAAGGGAACCAGATGTTCTCGTTAACGTAATATCTGAAGCAGCGGCATCCTGAACCAGGTATTCTATTGGAGTAAAACCGACAAAACTGATTACAAGCGTTGCATTAAGATTTGGCACCTGTATAGCGTATTTGCCATCCTTATCTGTAATCGAACTGGTTTGGCTTCCTTTTACATTAACGGTTACTCCTGACAGTACTTCTCCTTCCTGGCTTTTGACAATTCCACTTACCAGTAAAGGCGATTGTTGGGCTGATAGAGGAAATGCAACTACATGTAAAATAACCAATAGCGCAAATACGGCTCGCCACTGCTTTTGTAAAATAGCGGTGAAAAGTGTTTTAGTTTGTACCGGTTTAGACATAACAAGCAATTTTAAATGACTAAATAGTAAAAGTTGGCCTCAGGTTTCCATCATAGGGATGTCGGAAATTGAAATATTCGGTTTCAACCAATGTCAATTATTTTATCAACGATATGCTGTTCGTAGCCGGGAACGAATTCAACACCCCATCCCGGTTTCGCCGGAATATGCCACTGTCCTTCCTTAAATAAATATCCAGAGCTGTTAAATGCGTGTTCAAAATATCGTGAGTCTTCGACGTTAGGAATGTTCCATTGAACCTTTGACGCATGCATGCTCATGATAAGTCCAAACTGGTTCTGCCATACATGGGGGATTAATTTTACCTGCGGAAATTTTTCCGCTTTCCGTGCGGTGAAAAGTATATTGCTCATACCACAGGTTGGCATATCGGGTTGGATATAACTATAAACAATGTCACGCATGTACTGATCAAATACCGGCAGGTCCCTGATATTTTCACCCTCTGCTATTTTTATAAATAACCCTGCATTCAGTAATTCCGCCTGTAACTTTTTGTACATCACGGCGTCGTCCGGAAATAGTTCTTCCATAAAAAACATGTCGTACGGGATGGTAGCTTTTAATAATTTTACAGCCCATCCATACTGGTCCTTGTAACCATTATTGGCATCCGCCATCAGTAAAAAATTATTACCTACGGCTTCGCGTAATGCAATGAAAGCCTCTATATCCCTGTCCACACCTGCCTCGCCGGGTAGCCACTTCGAAGGGCGTCCCAGCTTTATTTTGATTGCGCGGTAACCCTCTTCCTTAATGCGTTTCGCCGTTTCGCCTATGATCCTTACATCTGTTTTACGCGCTATGTCTTCAAAATAAATTGTTCCGTCATATGGATCAATGCCATCTCTCGCACTTTCTCCCAGTAAACTCCACACCGGTTTATTTTTAAATTTGCCTATTACGTCGAGTATCACGCTTTCGATCCATGCGTATTTAGCATCATGAAAATACGGCAGCATGGAAGATTCGACACCGGTTATCAGATCTCCTTTCCAAGTATAAAAAGTCAGGGGGTCCTTGCCTATTAATTGTTTAATCTTGCCCAGTGTTGCATCATCGGGTTTCGCATAACCCATTGCACCGATCCCTTCCGTGCCATCATTCATAACCATTTTAATCAGCGCATTCACACCCTTAATGCCCTTTGGTGCCGAGTCATATGAATTCATAGAGATGAAACGGTTAAAGTTTCCCGACGCATTCATGATGGAAATGCTTTTAATCAGCGGGCCTTTATCCGCTGGCTTGACGGTCTGTTGGGTGTTCGCTAAAGAAAGATCCGCAAAACCCAGCAGGGGTAATACTCCTGCGTTTCTAACAAAATTTCTTCTTGAGATCATGGCGTGTATTTATTATGAAGAATATGTATAACAGCTGCCCGCAAATGCGTAGAATTTATACCATCAGAATATATGTTCCTGCACCTACGCGGAATATAACACAATAATTATTATTAAAGGTTATTTATCAATCAATCTTTTGAAAAGAAAACTTTCCCCCAGTTGGATTTTATCAAGTAATTATAAAGATGGAAACCGGTTACAACTTCCGAACTGTCTTCAAGAAGGTTCTGCCAGGTACCATTGTGGGAAAACGGTATATCGACAACTTGATCATGTTGGGAAAAATTCAAAACAATAATAAACTTCTCTGATTTACCATTATCATTATTGCCCCAGCGGTGGTAAATGACTATTTGCCTGTCTATATCCACTCCATAACCTTCCGGATTAAACTTATTTTGCCAAGATTCCCAATTCGGATAAAAGCTATCCGACCGCAATGAAAGATGGGCAAATCGGATCTTAATCAATTTTGAATATAAGTCGATGAGGCTGGACCCAATTTTGTCTTTGCTAAAATCCCATCGCAAGGGCCTTGGCTTTACTCTTCGACTGCTGCCTCTATCATCTTCCATTACCCAATAATCCTCTCCAAATTCCTGGCCATTTTGAATCATTACAGCACCCGGACAAGTAAGCAAAGCGATGGCGTAAGGCTGTGTGCGATACCATTCAAGGGCGCCATTATTATTCCGGGCTCCAGCTTGCCAGGCGACATGAGAATGATCGTGATTGCCAATGTAGGTTGTCGCCACTTTATCACCCTCCAAACCTAAATGGTTATTTAACGCATTCATAATGCGGGAATCAATTGTTTGGTTCCATAAGTAATCAAAGCAACATTGGTAAAGCGCGTTGTTCCAGTAACTGGTAGCCGACGTTTTGTTTGTTACCTGGGCGGCTTCCATATTCAGGTGCTCTAACACCAAAGCGAAATTAGTTTCCCCTGTACTGTTTACATGATCGGAGATGTCTTGCAGCAGTTGTGGTAAACCGCGTTGCTCATCCGGGATATAATAATTGGTGGTATTATCAAACCGGATGCCGTCAATCTTAAAGTCATCGATCCAGTACAGGCAAACGGCTCGAACGAACTCTTGTGTACAGCCTTGATAAAAGTCTAAATCTTTAAGCCCCGAAAACGTACCGCCAAACTTGCCGACATATGGACAAGCTTCAGGGTTCTGATAAAACCATTGATAGGGAAAGTCCTTCGGTTCATCCTCCGACCCTGCTGTTTGAGCCACGTGATTGAACACGCCATCCATAATAACCTGTATACCATCATCATGCAGCGTACTAATCAGGTTTTTAAGAAAAGAAAGCTTTTCCGCTGGCTGATTCACTGCATTAGCATACCGATATTCAACCGAGAAATACATATAGGGATTATATCCCCAATTAAAACCCATACCAGGCCAGGCGGTCCACGGCATAAACAAGATGGCAGTGACGCCGAGATCGTCTTTTAGATATTTTACCTTGTCATGTACCGCTTCAATGGGAGCACGAGCGCCCCGGTACTCATCGGTAAAATCATCGATCATGAGTTCGTATACAACGAGATCTCTCAAGTGCTTCCTAGGCTCGTTCAAGGGTCTTACAGCGGGATCACTTCCTCCAATTACAAATGCTGAATTTTGGTTTTCGCTCCCGCCATAACGGCTACAGGGATCCGTTACCTTTCGTTTTTTGCCATTTTCAAATGTAACGTAATACTTGTATTGATAAAAACCACTCCTCAATTGAGGCAGATTGTCGGTGCGATATCTCCATATCCACCCTTTAGCATGTTCCTCTTTTACCATATGGGAAGACATTTCAAAATCCCAATCTAGTTGGCCAATTTGATGTTGGAAATCCCCAGCCACCTGAATGGAATGAATTTGCGGATCACCGAAGTTAGGAATTACTTCTCCATTACTATCATTGCGGCTATGGGCGTACTGTGATGTGTCTTTGGTACGATCGGGAATGAATATTTTAAATTCAACCTGGCCTTCGTTTTCGTCTGTTCCTACCTGCCATGCTCCAAATTTCTCAGTCATGTACATAATAATGATTTGTTTACTTTTTTAAAAATCGTTGATACCTCAGCATTTCAATGTTCAGCCTTTTTTAAAATGATATTTCCTTTGAAAGGGCTATTTAAATTATACTACTACAGAATACTGTTGTGACCTTACGGTTTTTTCAGATGTCTCTGCATAAGATTAAACCACCCATTTGTGAAAAGCAACGTTCGGAGAACAAATTTTGATAGCGAAGGATTACTTAGTCGGTTCCTGGTAAGGTCCGGAGATTTAGACGTGACAATCCAAAATAAGCAAGAAGTTTTAAAAATGCAAGCGAATAACTGGAGCATTTTGTGAATGGCGAAGGACAATCAGCTAGCAAACGATACCCCTGCAATGGTATTAAACGCAGGCGCATCCCTGTGACAGTTAATAACAGATCCCAGCGGATATTCGGTAATCAGAAATTGAGCTATTGATTTTCGCGACAGGAGAAGTTGTTAGCAACCTTATCGACAAGGAAATCAAACTCATTTGGGATAGCATTTCCTTGTTTAAGTTCCTGTTCGGTGAAACTCCAACCCTGGCCGAAGCTTATCACTTTTCTTTTCGCTAAATATCCATGAAACTTCATGGCCTGCAAATCAAATTGGTCAATGCTTTTAACAAGCTGCTTTTCTTCAGCCTCAGTTATAAAATTCGGGTAATAATTAAAACCAGGCGGTAATACAGGAGCAATGTCAAATAGTGAATTCATTGATTATAAAAATGATGTAAGCCTTCATTTTGCCGTTAATTTTTTTTAAATTGGCACCTATGCTTTCGCCGAACTTTACCCTCTTTCCCGAGATAAGGACTGACCGGCTGATTCTCCGGCAGATGACACTAGCCGATGCCATTGGTGTGCGGCAATTACGTTCCAATGAAGACGTGATGAAATACATCAATCGTCCCTTAACACACACCATTGAAGAGGCAGAAGCCTGGATAAGCGTTATTATAGAAGCTTTGCAGAAGGCTGAGGGCATTACCTGGTGCATTTGCTTAAAGGAGACCCCTATCGAACATGTGGGCAGCATCGGGCTCTGGCGGATAGACAAAGAAAATTACCGGGCAGAGATCGGCTATATGCTGGAGCCTTCCTTACAGGGCAAAGGTATCATGTATGAAGCCATACACAAAGTATTGGATTATGGCTTCAAGGAAATGAAGCTTCATTCCATTGAAGCGCAGATCGACCCAAGAAATGCAGCCTCCGGTGCGCTGCTGAAAAAAGCAGGCTTTATACAGGAAGCCTACTTCAAAGAAAACTATTACCTGCGTGGCCGGTTTGCAGATACGGCTGTTTATTCCATCCTAACTCCCTTCACAGAAGCCACAAACAGAAAAGAGGTGCAGGAAAAAGGTGTGATCCCATAAAAAACCTACAACGCAAACTATATCATAGCTATTAATGTCTAAAGGTTCCGTCCTTTTTAAAAACAAAATACTTAGTCGATTCGTTGACTTACCAATCCTTTACAACCTTATGCGTTTTAACGTAATCAGGATCAATTCTGATGCCCAGGCCAGGACCGGTGGGGACTTTAAGTACACCATCATAGCTGGTAAGAGGGTCGCCTGATGTATATTCGATAGGAATTTGATTGCCGTTTGCGTCCCTGGTTGAAAACGTATCGAATTCCTGGTACTTATAGGGATGCGTGCAGGCAGAAACAAAGTGCAACATATAGATGTATCCCAACCCGTATTGGGTTATGTGCGGACAAACAGTTCTCCCAAATGCTGCAGCCATACGAGCCACTTTCATCGAACGAATCATTCCCCCGAAATAAAGCTGATCTGGCTGTACAATATCACAGGCATCGTGGGCAATAAGCCAACGAAACGTACTGATATGGCCTTCGGATTCACCAGTTGAAATTGGAATTTTTAGACCGTCCTTCACCATTTTAAGTTCATCGTACCAGCCAAATGGAACCATTTCTTCCCACCAGGAATAGTTATAATTCTCCAATATTTTACCCATTCGAATGCCACCTTGCACAGAAAATTTATTATTTCCATCACAGCCGAGAATTATATCGTCGCCAAACATTTTACGTGCCGCCCTGAGGAGGTTTTCATTACCTGCTATACTGTCTTTATCCAGCTGCCCAGGCAGGCCAACTCTCATTTTTATTGCTTTTGCCTTAGTTTCTAATAAATCTTTTTTTACAATTTCCAGGGACTGTTCTGGAGGTAATGAAAGCAGTTCGGGCATTCGACTACCCTGGTAAACCGCGATCATTGGGTTTTTGAGTTCTCCGATTAAGTGACCAATGGGTTTTTTTATAATTTTACCCAACATATCGAGAACGGCAATTTCCAGCGTAGCAAGCGCTATATTGAATGGAACACCGCCGCCTTTGCCGTTATCACCTGGGACCATGGCATCCAAATCACGTGCATCTTTACCAATAAAACTATCTATCAAACCTTTATAAACTGGCCAATTTCTTACGCTTTGGCCTCCGCCTCCCGTGGGATTAAGCCCGGTGTGACCGACCGACATACCTTCTGCCCCATCTTTAGAACGCACCCTGACCATAAAATTTTCACGATCCCGAAGTAATTCGATGGCTTCTATCATTACCGGTGAAGTAAAAAGTTCCTTTTTAAATACAGGTTGCTTAAGTATCTCATCAAGCCGCGCATACTTAGATACCAAGTCGGTCTGAGGGCTAGAGGTTGGTCTTTTTATTCCGAAAGATGGTAACGGCAATGTGGCAGCAAGACCGCCAGCAAAGGCAGAACCAATAAAATTTCGACGATTTGATTCCATAATAACTTTTTATAAATGTATACATATAATTCCTCAATTTTTAAAAGCCTTCATTATGTGACCCCAGGTCTCATCAAGGGCTAGTTTGATGAATTGTAAGTTAATTTAGTATCACCTAGCAAGTGGCTGACCGGTGTAGGTCCATTTAAACGGCTTAGCTCTTTGCTCATTGTAAGTTTTAACATACTTCATCAATTGATCGATTAGTTGTTTTCTCGATTTCCATACTCCCCCTTTTAGAACATCCTTGGTTAGCATGTTGAACCATATTTCAATTTGGTTTAGCCAGGATGAATAAGTTGGCGTAAAGTGCAAGGTTATCCTCTTTTTTGTACTGATCCATTGCTCAACGATTTTATGTTTATAAACGGTTAGATTATCGACGATCAAGTGCAAATGTTTACGTGGATACTTCCTATAGAGTTCCTTTAGAAATATTAGAAAGTTTTCAGCATTGTTTTTATCCACAGTTTTTGCCGCAATCTCTCCCTGATGAACTGATAAAGCAGCCAGTAAAGCTACTGTGCCGTTGCGTTTATAAGTAGCTGTCAAACGTTTCGGAGCCTTTTCTTTCAATGGTAATATCGGTTGTGTTCTATCTAAAGCCTGTATTTGGGTCTTCTCATCCACACATAGTACAAGAGCGTTTTGCGGGGGATCCATATATAGCCCTACGATGTTAACCATCTTGCTTTCAAACTCAACATCAGTGCTTTTACCACACCAATACTCGATCTTGTGGGGCTTCAGATCAGCTTGCTTTAATATCTGTTGAACCTTACCCTGGCTCATACCTACCTGTTGGGCTATGCGCCGCTGACTCCAATTTGTATAGCCCTTACCTGGCTTCCTGGTGGCAAGTTCAATTACACTGGCCTTTTTAGCTGCACTAAACACAGGTGGCTTTCCACTTCGTGGCGCGTCTTTCAACCCCTCCAATCTATTGTTAGAAAACCGCTGGCGCCATTTGTTTATGATTACTTCACTCACACCAAGTTCTTGCCGGGTTTCAACAAAACTTTTCCCAGAATGCCAACATAATATTATCTGCACTCTCTCCACCATCCTTTTTTCCGCCTTGCCGCTACGTGCTATAAATTGTAGCTCTATTAATTCCTCCGGGGACAGCATAAGGGCCTTCCTTTTAGCCATATCTTTTTTCAACAAATATACTAAATTTACTTAGTATTCATTACACTAGAAAGGCATTACCAAAAAATAATCTGCCTGGCAAATGTTAAACAGAATAAGCACTAAGATGAAATCGCCAGCAGGTATGTACGCCAACGAATGGTTCATTCGATCAGCTTTCATTTTATAGTGAAAAATTAAAAGCAACCTTTCTTTTTGTATGTATCTTTCACCTTACCACATGCTCCTATAATATGAAATCGCCAGCAGGTATGTACGCCAACGAATGGTTCATTCGATCAGCTTTCATTTTATAGTGAAAAATTAAAAGCAACCCTTCTTTTTGTATGTATCTTTCACCTTACCACATGCTCCCATAATGTTTCTCCACGATTACATGCTTAATTGTGACTGGAGTTAGCTTTGCTATATACGTTACCGTAATTTGCATAATGTTTTGCTTGTATATGACACTGGGAAAAGGGTGGGATAACCCTGGTGACGCTTTCAAAATTGTTCTTGTTTTGTAAAGAAGATGGATTCTCTTTTTGGGAATCCAAAATTTTACATTTCAATACAATATGAATGGAAAGTATATCCCTATTTGCCGTAATCCACCGAAAAGCCGAGCAAATTCTGATACGCTTTCCTGCAACAAAACTTCTTAATGATGCTGCCCGTAAGCTACCAGGGGTAAAATGGACCAAGACTTACAATTCATGGTATTTACCGTTAACTGAGGAAAATTACAAACGTATCCGGAACGCCTTTCATCCCATTGGTACGATTGATGCAAGTAATCTTCGTGAGTATCTTAGAAAAAAAGCTGCTGTGAAGGCGACCGAAGTACCGGAATATTTGCCTGATCAATCGAAAGACGTAAACAAAAGTGAACCGGTAACTGCTCCGCTGCCTATGTTGGCACAACCATCGGTTGCTTACAGGCTCAGCTATGAGAATTTAAAGAGCCTGGAGCAGACCATTAGACATCTGACATTAAAGGCATATAGTCACAGTACCATTAAGACCTACCGAGCAGAATTGCTGGTGTTTTTCCGGGTATTAGGGAAACATGCGGCTACGGCGCTTACTACTGAAGATGTAAAGAGGTGGTTATTAAAATGCATAAATGATGGGCTAACGGAAAACACCATTCATAGTCGCATTAATGCATTAAAATTTTTCTATGAGCAGGTGCTTGGAAGGGACAAGTTCTTTATCGACATCCCGAGGCCCAAAAAAGCACAACAGCTGCCAAATGTACTTGGTGAAAGAGAAATAACGCGATTATTCAATGCCCTGGCAAACAAAAAGCATAAGGCAATCTTGTTTACGGCGTATAGTGCCGGCTTAAGGGTTAGTGAAGTAGTGAATTTGAAATTAAAAGACATAGATAGTGACAGGATGCAATTATTTATAGAACGATCGAAAGGCAAAAAAGACAGGTATGTAAATTTGAGCCCTGTATTGCTAGACGTGTTAAGAAACTACATTAAAATATGCAATCCACGCCCATTAACTTATTTATTTGAAGGCCAGGAACCTGGTTCCATTTTCAGCGCCCGGAGTGCGCAGAAAATCTTCCAGATGGCAAGGCAAAAGGCTGTCATAAAGAAAGAGGTAAGTTTTCACAGCCTGAGGCATTATGGGAAGTGTAAGATTATGGGAAGTGTTCATCAGGAGCGCTTTATTTTCCACGATGTTTATAAAAACACTTCCCATAATTTTTAATGCTATTTGCACAGATTTTGTAACCAATTCATTAAATCACCATCCTTTTCCCAGGTTGGCACTTGACCTGTATTTAATTCCTGGTAAGCACTTTCTAATACTTTTCGTTTCATTTCGCTGTCCGCTCGGGAATAGATCTCAGTACTCGTTATACTGGCATGCCCCAGGTAGTCGCGTATATAGATCAGGTTAATTCCGGCCTGAAGCATGTGCATACTTTTTGAATGGCGAAACACATGTGGGGTAATAATACCGTTATTATGAAACTTAGGATCCTGTCTTGCCTTCTCAACATATTTATTGATAATATAAGATATCCCACGTCGCGTCAGTTTTCTATTCTGTTGATTGCAGAAAACGGGAATGTCCGCAGGAGCAACACCTCTGGTTAAACCCCGACCTTTCAAATAATTTTCCAATAGATCACGTGTGTTTCCCATAATAGGTACCTGGCGAGTTTTTCGCCCTTTTCCGAGAAGACTGATTACTGCTGGTTTTTCCAAACGTATATCCCTGTAAGTTATATTGATTAATTCCTGAGCCCTTGCTGCAGTATCATAAAGAATAGCGAGTAAGACAAGATCTCTTTTTCCAGATTCGCTGGAACGGTCCGGCAGTCTCAGCAGGATTTCCATTTCGCTTGCTGTCAGGTATGATATAACAGGCTTTGGCTTTTTCTTGATTGGAATCGCTAGAATTTTCTGTATTTCAAAAAGGTTTTCCGGACTTTCGCGTTGTACATAACGAAAGAAGGCGTGTAGCGCTGCCAGCCGTTGATTCCTTGTTGCTATAGAACATTTTCGATGCTCTTCCAGCCAATCAAGAAATTCGAGTACCGTTTCTTTTGTAATGGTACACATCCGTATCAATTCGCAGCGATATCCTTTTTCATCATCGAAGAATATCAGGAAGAGCTTAAATGCATCTCTGTAGGAAGACACGGTGTTGGGACTAACATTCTGTTGGCCGGGCAGATACCTGGAAAGAAAATACGACAGGTATTTTGCAAAATCATTTTCCTTAATTTTATTCATGGCTTCCTCCTTCTGGCGGAATGACATCACTACAATACAATTACATTTTTGATACAATTTCTGGATACAGATCAGCAGTAAGCCTTAAATAGTATTCTGTGCCACGAAAATCGGAGTGCCCAAGATAAGCCGACAAATAGGGGATTAAGTTGGTTAGCTCTTTTCCCTCCAAGGTCCATTTTTTTAACCGATGAACGCAATACGCATGGCGCAGGAAATCCAAACGTTTGGATTTTATTCGTTATCCAAACAAAAATATTATCCAAACCTTTCTGGGAAAAGCATGAATTAGCAATGGTTTACCAAAAAAAGGTTTGGATATTTTTCTATTTT
>JBBJMP010000008.1:0-307107 GCA_037718865.1 Chitinophagaceae bacterium
GATTTGGTTTGCCAAATTTAGCCATTTTTTTATGCGACAATTTTAAATGCACCCGGCTGTACCCGATATTTTTTCCTATTTCTTTTTTCATTACGAATTGGGCACGGCAGCAGAGCTATCGAAAATCACCACATGAAGTTTATAGCCAATGAACCATCCCCTGTTTACAGCGCTGTAACCTTTAGCCGGAGCCGTGTCAAAACTCTTTCTAAACGCCTTATAGGTCTTTTCTCTGGCCAATTTAACCACTGGTACCGGAATTGAGTCAATCACCATAGCCTGACTTTGATCCTCCAGCCTGGCAGATACCTTATCTTGCACTTTCATGATGTGGGACTGAAGCCTTCTGCGTCTTCGATTGAAACGGGTCCTGCATATAAGATTGGGAAACAACCTCCGATAATCTGTTTTTAATTTACTCCACAAAAGATTTTCGGAATCAATGCCTAATGCTTATCATTTTGCTATCTAAACGCTTTCAAAACAGGTTTATTAAATTAGGACAGTGGATATTGTTTCTTGTCCTGAGTGGCTTATTATACCTGGGATCAATTGAAAGGTAAATAGTCTGATTGCTAAAAGCAACCTTTTAATTCCGTTGCGGATTATACCCTGCCTTGACGCACCGAGAACCTGTAAACCGTTTGCGACCTGAAAACTTCTCCAGGCCGCAAAATGGTATTTGGAAATTTCGGTTGATTGGGAGAATCTGGGAAATGCTGGGTTTCAAGGCAAAATGCCCCATACTTTGTAAATGGCTTTGCTCCTCTGCCTATCACCCTTTCATTCAGGTGGTTACCCGTATAAAACACGACACCGGGTTCGGTGGTGTAAACATGCATTACTCTGCCGCTTAAAGGCTCGTAAGCGCTGGCCGCTAACGCTAACTTCCCTGTTGAGCTACGTAAAACAAAGGTATGATCATAGCCCGGGCGGTCGCTAATTTCCTGAATGCTTTTGCCGATTTTTCGAGTGTTGGTAAAGTCAAGTGGCGTTCCTTTGACATCCAGGAAATTACCGGTAGGGATAAGTTCTTTGGTTGCCTCCAGGTATTGATCGGCAAAGATACTTAATTCAGTATTCAACACGTTATCGTCCTTTCCTCCCGAAAGATTAAAATAAGAATGGTTGGTGAGAACAACAGGCGTTGCCTTATCAGTTGTAGCTGTATAATTTACCTTGAGCTCATTTTTATTGGTAAGGGTATAAGTTATGGTCACGCTTAAATTACCGGGAAAACCCTCTTCGCCGTCCTGGCTGAAATAAGTCATTTTCAACGCCACTTCTTTGTTTCCGGGCATTTCTTCTATGTTCCATATCTTTTTGTGAAAGCCAAGTACGCCACCATGAATGTTGGACGTCAGGAGATATTCGTTTCCGTCAAGTGTAAACCTTTTATTCGCAATACGATTGGCAACACGCCCCACGGGAGCTCCCATGACGGCATTTGCCCGGCCGGTATATGAGTTAAGTGAATCGAAACCCAGCACAACGCTTCCCATTTGTTTATTTTTATCCGGTGTGATGATATCGGTAATCGCACCGCCATAATTAATGACCTTAACCAGCATCCCGTTGCTGTTTTTAAGGGTATACTGATAGATCGGCTTACCCTCTGTTTCACCAAAAAACGCTTTACTGATCGAAGGATTATCTGCTTTTCCGGCGTTTCCGAATATACACTGAACCTCTGTCGGTTTTGTAATTGCGTAAGATTTAACGGTTATAAAAAAAAGACAAGCTAACCGGAGCGCAAAAATTACTTTTTTCATTTGAAATAATTAAAATAAACGAAATAATTTCACTGGAAGAAATCACTTCCTCACTTCCTGCAAAAAGTGAAGCGGTGTTTTGACAAGTCAATTGATTCTGTTAATTTCTATTCAACAAAATGCCAGCAAACTCCTGCGATATCAATAATATTAACTTCTTTACCGTAAGGTTGCACTCTAGGCTGTCCGATCTTGATACCAAATTTTTCCGTTAAGTTTTTTTCAGTTATAGATTTCCAGAACTCCTCCACATTATTTACTCTGACACTGATCATGAAATTTTGTGCAAATTCTTTATTGTCAAATTGTTGCAGTATAAATTTACACCCATCTTTTTCAAAGCCTATATATTCGCCAGCATCCCAATTGATATTAAAACCTAATTCTTGAAAAAGCTGTTTGGAACCTTCAAAATTGTTCCCTGACGGAACAAACGGCTCAAGAGATAGAAACTTCATAATAATAGTATAATTTTAAAGGTCGCACGACGTTTTCGCCTTCATACTGTTCGGAATGTTTATTCGTAAGCCTGGCAACAGGTACTCAATAAAGATAAACAGTTGAAGTGATATTTAAAAGCCCCATCCTTTTGTTGATATCGTTAGTCATCGGATGAGCTACAAGCTATTTATAATATCCCGGTAGCCTCGGCCAATGGGAATAGATACGCTGTTAACTTCAACCATTTCGGCTGTGAATGATTCTATCTTGCTTATTGAAACGATAAAGGACCGGTGAATACGTTTGAAGAGATTTGCTGGTAAAAGGTCCTCAATTTCATGCGTACTCATTTTAGACGTGTATTCCCCTTTTGTTGTAATGATCCTGATGTACTCCCGTTGACTTTCAATATATACTATCTCGGAGAATAAAATTTTCACTTTCTTTTTTTGCACATTCAGAAACAGGTAATCTTTTGCCTCCCTGCCTCCGTTTGCGTCCTGTTTTTCTCTTTGTGCTGTTTTTACCTTATTTACTGCCATCAAAAATCGATCAAACTCAAATGGCTTTAACAGGTAATCGGTTACGTTCAGATCAAACCCTTCCACTGCGTACTGGTGATACGCGGTTGTAATAATCACTGCAGGTGGATTTGTAAGCGTTTTTAAGAAAGCCATGCCTTTTAATTTAGGGAGGTGAATATCTAAAAAAATAAGGTCGGGATTATGATCCCGTAAGTAGTCGGTAGCAAAAATAGCATCTTTAAATGTTCCCTGTAATTCAAGGAACGGCACCTGCGAAATATAATCCAATAAAACTTTTACTGCCAGCGGCATGCAACGATATTAGCATGGAAAGAAAAGACAAAATATAAAAGGAACGCACCCACCTGTCTGCCCCTTTGCTTAAACCTGTTATCAATACGCCACTTACTTACTCCTATCCATGTGAACATTCTGTAACGGCAGCCGCCGCCGCAAATGTCCTTGCTTACTTTTTTCCTGCCAAAGCTGATTCAGTTCTACAGATGGCGTATACTGCTTCGCAATCACGCATTGATGCCGGTGTACAATTTCCGAGTGATGTGGAAGCAGGTTGGAAATTGGGTGAGGAGATTGCCAGGCAAATTATAGAAAAAGCAAAGAACGACGGGTCAGCTAAAGTGTGGGATGGTAAAATGAACAAGGATCCAAAAAGATGGACCGGAAATTACCCGATGGGTATAACCCTCACTTCATTTACGCCAATCGTCATTCGTTCAGCAGACCAGTTTAGACCACCGCCTCCCCCGGACTTTGATGCTGATATGAAAGAACTGAAGAATTTTAAACAGACCTTCAGATCTGCTGCCCTCGCATATTACTGGGCAAGCACCGGGGAAGTATGGAGTGAACTGGCGAGCTTGAAAATGTTTGAATACCGGATGCAGAATGATGCGCCTGCAGCAGCACGTATCTACACTGTATTAACCACTGCCTATCATGATGTTGCTATTGCGATCATGGATGCCAAATATGCCTACTGGGGAATCAGGCCGAGCCAGTACGACACAACTTACAAGCCGCTGATAGGAACCCCGCCTTTTCCGGGTTATCCATCTGGCCATGCCGCAGGTGCTGCCACTTCAAGTGCTGTAATGGAATATTTTTTCCCTGCTGATGCCAAACAGTTTCAGCAACTGGCAAAAGATTGTGCAGACGCACGATTCTATGCAGGCATTCATTTTCGTTCAGATAATGAAATTGGACTACAGATGGGTAGAGAAATGGGGAAATATGCTGTTGAAACATGGATGAAGAAATAAACCTTTCACAAAAACATTGATGCGATGCAAGTTAGCTCCTCCCTTATCTGATGAACCTATCAGCCCCAGCGCAAAACGAGATTCAAACGCCGGTGTTACCAATGCGGCTTTTCCATACCTGGATACGCCTTCAATACCGCATTTCGAAGCGGACAATTTAATTGGCGTTTACCCTTTGGCGTTCTTCATCAGATCCGGTTGCCCGGTTTGTTCTTGCCTTTAATTTATCATTACCCAAATTACGGCTGTAGGTGAGCCGGAAAGTAGTGTTGACAAATTGAAGATTACCACTTACGATTATATTCTGTTCAGGAATATTAACATAAGGCTTAAAATGGGGAGGACCTGTCAAATTACTAACGGCAAACCGTAAAGTTCCTTTCTTGGGCGAAAATTTTTTTTGCATGCCAAAGTCTAAAGTTCCGAACGAATTTATTCTGTATATGCCGAATAAGCCGCCGGATTGATAATAACCCCTAAGTTCTATCGAATAACTTTTAGGTAAATTGAAGGTTTGGATTGAATTGATACTGAAGTTTTTTTGTTCTATGCGCAGAGGACTTCCCTTGTAAAACGCGTTCAATTGTTGCCACGTTCCAGAAATGTTGTTTTGCATATTCCACCAGTTGGTTACAGTAACAGGAAGTGTTAATATCAGATTTAAGATTTTATTATTCTTTTGGTTTTCAGCAGCTAGCGTTTGCTTGTTCGTTACCGGATCAACTTTTGGAGCAAAATTGGTAATCGGGTTTGCCTGATAGGTATAAGCAAGTGAAAAGATAAAACTTTTGAAAAGATAATCTGTTTTAACAGCATCAGAAATGGAGGGCTGCAAGGCCGGATTACCGGAGAAAAACGTATTGGGATCCACGAAAAATACAAATGGGGCCATGTCATTAAAAGTAGGCCTGGTGATTCTTCGGCTGTAGGAAGCGTTCACAGAACTTTTTTTATCTATTGTGCGAGAAAGAAATAAACTTGGAAACCATCTGCCGTAATGCCGATCTACAATATTTTTTACTGCGACCGAACCCAAATTGGAATTGGTGTATTCATATCGCAGCCCAAACTTTCCACTGGTTTTGTCGTTTAATTTAATGTTAAAAGAAGTGTAAGCAGCACCGATACTTTCCTGCAAGTTATACTTGGCTGTAAGGCTTTTATCTACGGTCCAGTTATTTTGCACAGTTTTTTCAACCCGTACATCATTGTCAAATTTCGAAATAGTTCCCTTGATCCCCACCTCCATGTCAACTTTTTTACCTAACTTTTTTGCATAATCAACGTTTGCCACCCAAAATCTTATAGGAGTTAATTTGCTGCTTTTAGTTCTGTCTTCGTAAAGAAAACTGCCATATCCATCATTATAAGTATTTAAATAATCTGTTGGATTTCTATCTTTATAGAAGATGTAATCAAAATTTGCTGAAAGCTTTTCATCACCTGAAAAATTGTGAACTAGATTAAAATTAGCACCGTAGTTATATAAGGGATGAAGTTCACGAATGTTAATGGTGATAGTAGTATCTAACATTTCGTTTAAAAATATCCTGCTTTTGTTCACCGCATCCATAGACCATCGGTTATGAAAGCCGGACACCAAGACGCCTAAAATTGTTTTCTTACTAAGTTCATAATCCAAACCAAACCTACCGTTATAATTTCTTATGACAGCATCCCTATCATTTGAGAGGAAACTTTCAATGGCCTTTCCCTGGTTAACCACCCTGCGATAAAACGAAATGACTTGATTCAATTCCGTTCTCGTAAAGGAAAAATCACCATAGAGGTTAACTTTTTCAGTTCGATGGTTAAAGTTCATGCTGGCTGCGGTTAACCATCCCTTCCCATAACCAAAGGTAGCGGAGTAAGAGCCGTTTGTACCATATTGCGTATTGGTCTTCATTACAATATTAATAAATCCTGCATTACCTTCTGCTTCATAGTTAGCGGGCGGCGTAGTAATTAATTCAATTTTCTCAATATTGCTTGAACTCATGCCCGCAAGCATTTGTACAACTGCAGAAATCGGCATTCGGTTTATTTTTCCGTTGATCATGACGACCACGCCGTCTTTGCCATTCATGGATATGGTGTTGTTTTGCTGATCAACGATTATTCCGGGCGACCGCATTAAAACATCCAAAGCGGTACTGCCCGCATTCGTTATACTGCTGGCGACGTTAATCACCAGGCGGTCTATCTTTTGTTCAAATAATGGTAATTTGGTAGAAACGGTTACTTCTTTTAGATGCGTTTCCTTTTCCGTTAACTTTAAGGCATCAACAGTGAAATCACCTTTATTGGTGATGCTAAAGAATGGTGTGTACGCTTGTTTAAGCCCTACAAAAGAGGAAGCAATTAAATACTTACCGGGTAATATTTTTTCAAAAACGTACTTTCCTCCCTTTGCTGTCATTAATCCTTTGACCAGCGACGAATCTTTAAAACTCAACAACAAAACAGTCGCATCTGCTAAAGGAAGTCCGTTTATATCCAACACAGACCCATGAACTTTAGTTTGAGCACTGCCATCGATTATTATTGACGTATGAAGAATGCAAACGAATAGTGCAAACTTTATGTTACGAATGTTTAGCCACATAAGCAGTTATTTAAAAAAGGGCATAAAGCAACACAATCAGAAGTCTGCAATTTGAGTATCGGTAGGGTGGGAAATACCAGAAATATAAATATTTTTTTCCAATGTTGCAATAGAGGGCTAAAAGCGGTCAAACCTTTTCCTTCCGTTTCGCCAGATACTTTATTAAAGCTTGCAAATCGTTGATTTAGCAGGCCTTTTTGTCTCATATTATCCTGCCCGGTCATACCAACAGTGGCCACATGGTTTAAGGCTATAAATTATTTTTGTGTTATATTTAAACTTTCTTAATTTCAATAATATGAATGCTCAGGTGAAAATCAGTTCGACTTAAAACGTGTTGGAGGAAAATTAAATTCACACTTCTGAATTCTGGGTTCTACTATCCAATATGTTGCTTACTGGTTCAGCCGGCATATAAAAAGTTTAATGTAATTAATTTTTTAAAAAGCATCATTTGGATGCTAAAATCTTGTAATTTAGATACACCAGACAGTCACAAGGTCCCACTATTTCATTGAAAATAATATTTTTCCGAGGAGGCTAAATCAGAAATAAGTAATCAGTTTACGTCCACATTTGCCAGAATCAAATTCTCCAAACCAAAACAAACACTTATTTTTCATGCAGATTCCGCACACAGAATATGGCTAAGCAACTGGTGCCGCCCAGGACAAGGGTTCATGATTCCCAAACCTAATTATTTTTCAATAAGTTATCAATTATGAAACTACGACACCTAATACTAGTTTTCATGCTTTTATTGGTTGCGGGAATTCCCGCAGCTTTTGCACAGAATCGAACTGTTTCGGGCAAAATTGCCGATAATAGCGGCGCACGAATGCCATTTGTAAATGTTCTTGTAAAAGGCACTTCAATTGGAACGACATCCAATGCTGATGGCGTATATGGTATCTCCGTCCCGGAGGGGTCAAACATCCTGGTGTTTTCTTACATTGGGCACAAAACACAAGAGGTAAATGTTTCAGGACGTACAACGGCAGATCTTACAATGGAAAAAGATGCCAATGAACTGGAGAGTGTTGTGGTTACAGCTCTCGGGGTTGAACGAAACAAAAAATCACTGCAGTTTTCTGCTACTCAGATAAGTGGTGAAAACTTCACCCAAGCCCGGGAGATCAGTGCGGCAAATGCTCTTGCTGGCAGGGTAGCTGGCGTTAATGTATCAAAGATCGCATCAGGACCTGGAGGATCTTCACGTGTTGTGATCCGAGGAGCAAAAACCCTTGGTTCTACCTTGAACCAACCTCTTTATGTTGTCGATGGAGTTCCCATTGACAACAGTAATTTCGGACAAGCTGGTCTCTGGGGCGGTGCAGACCAGGGAGATGGAATGAGCAGCATTAACCCTGATGACATCGCATCAATGACAGTATTGAAAGGAGCAAGTGCTGCTGCGCTTTATGGATCGCGGGCTGCCAATGGAGTTATTCTGATAACAACAAAAAAAGGAACAGTACGTAGAGGACTTGGCATAGAATTCAATTCAAACTATGTTTTGGAAACTGTAGAGAACCTGACCGAATTTCAGACAACTCATGGTAATGGAGGCTATACGGGAGGAACTTTGATAACACAAGAAGCTAAAACTCCGAAATCCATTGAAGAGCATTGGAACAACGGCTGGGGTTCTAATGCGTGGGGACCAAAATTCGATGGTAGTCCGACTGTTCAGTTTGACGGGATAAGCAGGCCTTATTCATTCACTGGTGACAATTGGAAACGTTTTTACAAAACAGGATCTGCGCTTACAAACTCCGTCGCACTTACTGGTGGAAGCGAAACGCAAAGTTTCAGGCTTTCGCTTTCCGACCTGAGAAGTAAGGGAGTTTTTCCTAATTCGGGTTTCGACAGAACAAATGTGTCCTTAACTACAAATTCGAAGTTTGGAAAAAGGCTGTCTGTTAATTCGAAGGTGATGTATTCAAACGAAAAAACGAAAAACCGGCCTCGCCTTTCTGATTCTCCCGGAAATGCTAATTTGGCCTTATTCTACACTCCAGGTGATATCGACGTCAGGAATTACCGGGGAGACCCTAACAAACCCGGTGCAGTGCCCTCGATACAAATGCAAAATGACATGGGGATCAAAATTCAGGATAAAAAAGCTCCCGGAGAAGAATTCCAGGTGTCAACTAACTTGTGGCAACAGAATCCGTATTGGGCAGCATATCAGTTTTCAAATAGTGATGTTCGTGATCGGGTCATTACCAGTGGAGAAGTACGGTATAATATCACCGATTTCCTGTACGCTTCAGGTCAGGCCGGAATGGATTGGTTCACCTTAAGAGGAACGCAATTGACACCTCAGGGTACAGGTTTTGATCGTGGAGGTGGTATTACAGAGAACGAATACCGGACACGTGAAATAAACCTCCAGTATATGCTGGGTTTCAACAAAACCTTTAACAATTTTGGCGTCAATGCTTTTGTGGGTGGAAACCGGATGCGTCGTACTACCGAAAATATTTCTGCAGTAGGGACGGGTTTCAATACACCATTTCTTGCTGCAATCAACAATGCCAAGCAACGGAACTTCGGTTATGGTTATGGAAAACAAGGTATCAACTCTTTGTTCGGATCTGTCGAATTATCATACAACGACTATTTATTCGTAACTGGTACAGCCAGACAGGACTGGTTCTCAGTATTAAACCCTGAAGACAACAATATTCTGTATCCTTCTATAGGTGGAAGCTTTGTATTCTCAGATGCGATCAAAGCCTTGCCCAACTGGCTTAGTTATGGAAAGGTAAGAATAGCATGGGCACAGGTTGGCAATGTGAGCTCGGTAGGGCCTTACCAGACAATTCTAACGTATAATGCCGGAAGCGCACACCTAAACAGGCCATTAGGTGGATATTCATCAGGAGATAATTTACCCAATCCTGACCTGATACCTTTCACATCAACAGAGATGGAATATGGCCTGGAAGTGAGATTCTTCAATAACAGACTGGGATTGGATATCACCTACTATGATCAAAAAACTACTAATGACATTCTGAATGCAAATATCTCCGGCAGCTCAGGATTTAGGACCACTTCGGTCAATCTTGGTAAAATTGGAAACAAAGGTGTGGAATTCCTGGTAACCGGCACACCTGTCAAGTCTGCAATAACATGGGATGTTTCATTAAATTTTGCGAAAAACAATAGCAAGGTTGTTTCGCTGATTGAAGGCCAAAAGGAAGTTCTTGGCGAAGAACCCAGAACAAGAACATCTTATATCAAACATATTGTAGGGTATCCGTATGGTATGATCACCGGACAAAAGCAAAGAGTAGATCCTGCATCCGGGCTCCTTGTATATGATACAAGCGGTGCTCCTTTAACAGATGGAACTTACCAGATTCTTGGCAATGGTGTACCTGATTTCACCGGAGGTATAAACAACGCATTGACCTGGAAAAATTTGAATCTCACCTTCCTGATCGATTTCAAATCAGGTGGAGATATCTACTCCGGAACGAACGTAAGAATGACACAGGCCGGTTTCACACAGCAAACCCTTCGGGGGCGTAAAGATGAAGCTCCACTTGTCATAACCGGTGTAACTCCGGATGGTACGGGTTTTAAACCTTTTAATAAAACACTTACACCCGGTCAGGCACGAAATTACTGGGGCCAACTTGGTGAAAGAGCACAAGAGAATTTTGTTTATGACGCATCTTTTGTTAAACTCAGGCAGATAACTTTCGGGTATAACTTGCCAACAAAACTCTTCGCTAAAACACCTATTCGGAATCTAATGCTTTCTTTTGTTGCACGTAACCTGGCGATTTTGTACAAAAATATTCCTAACATTGATCCGGAATCAACTTATTCAAGTGGTAACTCTCAGGGTCTTGATTACTTTGGCATGCCGGCAACGCGTACCTATGGCTTTAATTTGCGGGCAACCTTTTAACAATAAATAGCATTAACTATGAAATATTTACGAAAATTAATTTATTGCATTGCCATTACCGCAGCTCTTAATACTGCATGTAACAAGAGTGAACTAAAGGATCTTAATATCAATCCACAGGCAAAAAATACGATTGATGTGAACTTTCTGTTTACTTCTGCACAGTTGGGCGCAGCATCCGGTGGTTCCCGGGGAGACAACCGTTATATCGATTGGAGAACTAACATTGGAATGGCCTCCACTGCTATTCAACAACTTGCTGCCATCACTGATATTTCCAATACTGGCGATAAATACTTCGATAATGCTGAAACTACCAGCGCTCCGTTTGAATTTCTCTACACTGATTTAAGAAGCCTTGCCGATATTGTGAAGCATACAGGTCCAGGGGGATTTGCAGAAGGTGAGAGCATTAACACGAGACAAGCTGCAAGAATCCTAAGGGTTTTTCTTTTTCATCGCCTTACAGATTATTATGGCAGCATTCCTTATTCTGAAGCTAATCAAACCGATAAGGGATTATTCTTTCCTAAATATGATAAGCAGAAAGCTGTTTATACCGACTTATTGAAAGAGCTTGACGAAGCAACTAAAGCATTTGGAGCAGCTGATCCCGCTTTTGCTGCTGCTGACCTTTATTATAACGGGGATCTTGCAAAATGGAAAAGATGGGGTTATTCACTCATGCTCCGACTTGCTATGCGTGTTTCAAACGTAGATGCTGCGATGGCTAATACATATGTAACCAAAGCCGTAGCAGGGGGAGTGTTTCAGAGCAATGCAGACAATGTCATTGTCTCCATGGCAGAAGGACCGAGCTTGTGGACAAACCAGAATGGAATATCACGTGCGTTTTATCCGGGAGATGGGGGCAATTCGTCTTTTCTAAGCAAGACCTTGATTGACTTTCTGAAAGGGCCCAATACCGGATCGACAGTAGATGATGATCCGAGACTTATGATCATCAGTGGAGGAATTGGTATTTGGTCAGCTTCGGGCGGTGGTCTTTGGCAGCCGACAAAAACTGATCCGCTTGATCAGAAAGGCCTGCCGAACGGAAACGACTTAACTATGCTTCGGTTGATTGAAGGATCAACCAATCTTGATTTGAATGCAACGTATTCAAAGATCAATACTAAGTTGCTTGACAGATCTGAACCCTATATGCTTATGAACTACGGCGAGGTGAAGCTTCTTTTGGCTGAAGCTTCACAAAGAGGGCTGGGTGGCCTAAGTGCAGCGTCAGCCGAAGCGCATTACCGTGAAGGTGTAAAGGCATCTATGCAGATGTACACTATTTATGATCCCTTACTCGCTGTTACAGATGCTAGGGTAGATGAATACCTTGCCACTTACCCTTATAATGTTGCAAAACCTGCCCTGGAAATGATTGGTGAGCAAATGTGGGTTAATCACTTCCTTAACTGGTGGGAAGCCTGGTCAGACTGGAGACGGACAGGTTTTCCTAAATTGGTTGCAACCAATTACCCTGGAAACGTTACAGGTGGAAAGATACCGCAGAAATTAAAATACCCAAATGCTGAAGTCGCAGGTAATCCTAATTTTAAGACGGGCGCAAGTGCAAATGATTATATAACAAAGGTGTGGTGGGCCGGTGGGCCGGAGTAGTCAGATTTATTTATAAGTTAAGTAGCATAAAAGCTCTTGAAGGTTCAAGGGCTTTTTCTTTTGTGTGTATAATAGGAAATCTAAACGGATTTGAAAGTGCTGATTAGCTAAAAAGTTGGGATGATTACGCACAACCCCCTTAAGGGCTATGATTAACTTTCAATGACTTTTATTAAGTCAAAACACAACCTATTTTGTTCTCTTTTTGAATAACAACACCCTTCCATTATTCCTTTCCACAAACATGTGCTTAGAGCCCCGTAACTGAATAACGCCGGCATCACGAACTTCCCCTTCGACCTTTACTCCGGATTCCCGAGGAGACATATATGTAAACGCCTTTCCGCCCTTCCCTTTAAGATAAATACCCTTACTTGCATTGTGCCTTCCCACCTGCGGCTTAAGCGCATAAAAGTTTCCACCAAGCCAGATATCTGTTTTACCGTCTTCATCAAGGTCGTCGGCAACAATTCCAAAAACGGGTGAAAATTGCGCCTCAAGAGGCAATGCTTCAAGTTGAAAGGTTCCATTATTGTTCCATAACACTGCGCTTTGCAAATAATTTGCCTCATATCTCAAAGCTCTACTACCCACTTCCGCAGAAAACAGAGAATCGTATGTTTTATTACCATAATCCTCATATCTCAGGATCTGTTTTTTTAATCCGGGCAATTGAGAGGTCAGCTCTGCTTTGGTTGCAAAGGGGTAAGACGTTGAATCCAATGGGGGATACCAGTTAATGATACATTCGCTCTTTCCATTATTGTCAAAATCATTTACATACATGGTTAAGGGCTTTTCAGGTAACGCCTTGAACTTGGTATTCAACCCCCAATTGCCCAGAACGAAATCCTGATCACCATCGTTATCCAGATCCGCAGCTTTAATTCTGTTCCACCACCCGTTGCTATTAGGAATGATGAGCGGATTTTGAAGTATTCCGTTTTCATTTTTAAAAATATGTATGGCCATCCAGTCGCCAACAACAAGCAGGTCTTTATCTCCATCCGAATCGATATCTGTCCATGATGCGTCCGTTACCATACCAACATTTGCCATTGATGGAGTAGCTACGTCAGTCCATGAACCATGATCATTGATCAGCAAATAAGACCTTGGTGGAAGTCCGTAATTACCGGGAACATTACGCGCACCTAAAAAGATATCAGCATCGCCGTCACCATCGAAATCATCAGCTTCCAGTGTCGAAAAATTTCCAAGAACGGGGGGAATAGCAGAAGGTGTGATTGAAAAATTTCCTCTTCCATCGTTCGTGTATGCCCTTAGAGAGAAATTCATTTTGTTCATTTCAATTTCATTTCCACCCGAACCGATCACAAGATCAAGGTCCCCATCTTT
This sequence comes from Chitinophagaceae bacterium, assembly GCA_037718865.1. GTDB lineage: Bacteria > Bacteroidota > Bacteroidia > Chitinophagales > Chitinophagaceae > JADCRZ01. The sequence goes on from JBBJMP010000008.1 coordinate 13,539, forward strand.
GTCATAATCCAGGAAAGCAGCACATGTGCTCTCGAACGTTCCGGCATTTTTGTTGAATGCGACGTTCGGCTGGAAGTAAAAGGTTCCATCAGCTTTTTGAATATAGAGTTTATCGGGATCACCCGCAGCACCAAGCAAAATAAAGTCGGTCAGCTTATCCGTATTGACATCACCTTGGATCAATCTCGGCCCTTCGGTGGAAAGCATTCTGATAAGCAGGATTTCATAATCAAAATCGTTATACCTGTCCTCATGATGTACTGCGGCACCATCAATCAATTTCTGCCCTACTTCTTCAAAAACCGGTTCGATTTCGACATTAGAAATATTTCTTACAACGGAGGCCTCACTATATTTCAGCATAATTGCCTGATCAGCTTTTACATTCGTGATAACCTGTACTTTTCCATCGGGCCATGTTACCTGCAGGGATTCTATTAACGCAGTTTTACCAAGACCAAATAATAAAACCGGTTCTATACTGCTTTGAAATCCACGGGTACTATAATTCTGAAGAAAATTGACACCATCCTTTATTTTGACTTTGACCTCAGCGCCGATTCCAAAAGGATTTTTATCCGACCCCATGAATCTGACCTTCAGAAAATGATTTCCTGAATACTGGTTTGCATCATTCCTATAAATAAAACTTGTTGAATTGATGTTATTAACAACAAGATCCTGGTCACCATCATTGTCGAGGTCTCCATAAGCAGCTCCATTGCTATATGATAATTGAGAAAATCCCAAACTTGGGGATTTGTTTATGAAGCTTAAATTACCAACATTGGCGAAAGCATAATTCTGCAATGGTTCTGACGGCATATTGGAAATGAATTTGCGATAATCAAACTTCCCCTTTTCGTTGATGTCACGAGCCTTTGACCGGTCGGCTATGAATTCAAGGAAGTCCAATGACGTAAGATCTTTTAAAATTCCGTTGCTCACGAAGATGTCCTTGTTACCATCATTTTCAAAATCAAAAATCAGGGCGCCCCAGCTCCAGTCAGTGGCAGCTACACCTGACAACATAGCTATCTCGGCAAAATCGGCATTGCCATCATTCAGATGCAGGCAATTCTGGGTGATCTGGTAATGAAAATTGGCGCGGTATTTCAAATCCTCCAGGTGGTAAGGATCGAAAGCCGTGGTGGTCTTTAGCCTGTAATTATCACCCGGCAGCATATCGGTTGTAAATATCTCCGGGTAACCGTCATTATTGATATCGGCGATATCTGCCCCCATGCTGGATGTGGAGCAAAAGTTGACCCGTGATGGTAACTCCTCTGAGAATTTTCCATTCCCTTTATTTATGTAAAGATAATCACGCTCCCAAAAATCATTGCTTATGTACAAATCGGGTAAATGATCACCATTCAAATCTGAAACGGCTACTCCCAAACCAAACGAGATATCACTGCTGTAAATACCCGCCTGTTGAGTTACATCACTAAAAGTGTTTCCGTCATTTCGCATAAGCTTATGACCACCTGGTGAAGGTTTTTGTCGAACTTGTCTGTATAATTCAATTTTAGCCGGATCCCGAAAGCTATTGTTCAGGATATAACAATCAACATCACCGTCCTGATCATAATCAAAAAATGCTGCGTGGGTGGAGTAGCCCTCATTGTCAAGATTATATTCTTTTCCTTTTTCGGAAAAACTCAGGTCGCCATTGTTAATGAACAATTCATTTTTTTTACGATCCCCGTCAACATCGCCTGAATTACAGACATAAATATCCAGCAGGCCGTCATTATTTACGTCAGCCATGGTCACCCCTGTGCTCCACGCCATATTTCCTCCTACTCCGGCCTTTTCTGTAATATCCACGAAAACAAAGTTTCCCTTATTAAGATAAAGCCTGTTGTCTTTTTGATTGGCTGTAAAGTACAAATCAGGTAATGAGTCATTATTAATATCGCCGATCGCAACGCCCCCTCCATTATAAAAATTACGATAGGTCAAAATATTAAAATTTTCACCATCCACCACTTCGTTAACAAAATCAATTCCGGTTTTTTCCGGCTCGAGTAATTGAAATAGCTGTGTGGAATCATTTGCAGGTTGGGATCGCTTGTTGTTACACGAGTTGATAAGTAAAAAAGTTAACAGCCACCACAGGTAAAAAAACTTCATATCAGATGATTTAAAAAGTTTTGGAGTTTTGAGTGATCATTACAATCTGTACTATCAAAGATCGCGGAAAGAACGGATACCTGTTATGGAGTACCATAATGCCTGCCTTCAAACACGCCATCTCCATTTGATCCCAAATACGATCCCCATCGAACAGGTTTGTGTATCCCTACAGGAGTATCGATCCGCTTGATCCTCATTCCAAGAAATGAAAGCAAATCAGCGTGATGGAAGTATTGGCAATAGATGATATCGAGATAGCCATCATTGTCAAGATCTCCAATCCACGGTGTAGAAAAAATATTTTTAAACCCTTGCGCCTGGTCGATGGTGTTCACTGACTTTTTAACAAAATCGATGGCTATCAGTTTGTTCTCCATGAGCCTGGGCGACCTTGATGCATATCCTAACGAACAATCAAAATTATTAACACTGATAATGGCTTCATCACGTCCGTCATTGTTCAGATCATAAACAACCGGTGATGAATATCCTGTACAACCTATAGAATCCATGTAGGCAACGCTCCCATCTTTTCCGTTTAGCATAATTTGTATTGAGCCTGTGCTGTTGGGCCATTGTCCTTTGCTTATAAATGTAAAAAAATCAGGAATATTGTCATTGGTAAAATATCCCACTGCAAAACTGTTGCTGCATTCAGTTCCGGAAAAAGACTTAGTCCATAAAATGCGATGATCTTTTCCATCAATCGCAACAGCTTTACTTCCATGTGAAATAGCAATGATATCAAGATAACCATCCTCAGAAATATCCGCCAGGACGGCCGGGGCAATGAAACCATGTCCTTTTTCAGTGTTGATGACTTTAGCCCTTGATAACTTTTTTGATAGCAGTTGTGAAACTGTCGATATATAAAGATGTCCATCGATCGTTTCTCCTCCTGTGCCAAAAACAATGAATAGCTCCTTGCTTCCGGGCTGAGAAAAACACAACGGCGTCATATACGATTCTTTTCCATCGGGCATTGTATCTGCAGCAATCACCTTGCCTGTTTTGGAATCCAGCAACATGAGCACTCCGGGAAATCGGCCGGTCTCCGAATAAGGTTCGGCATGTGCATTTCCACCGTTTATCGTAAGCAGATCATCCAGACCATCATTATTCTGGTCGGGAACCAGCACACTATTGTTGAAGTTGAAGTGAGCATAATGCATGATCGGATCATTATTATATTGTTCGTGCTCATACTCCCATAATAAGGCGCCGGATCTTCCATCGATAGCTTTCAGTTGGGGGGACCGACCGCCTATAAATACATCTTTCACCTGATCGCCTGATACGTCATATAACGTAGCCGAGCCATACACCTGATCAACGGATGCTTGCTTCCATAACAGCTCTCCTGATCTTCCATCAAACGCAAGGATCCCCATGTCACTTTGCTGAAATTCGTTTCTTCCCGCACCGATAACAATGTCCAGCGTCCCGTCTTTGTTCAGGTCAGCAGTGCGCGGTGAAGATTGAGATCCAATCACGGGAAGATTTTTATTCCAAACCAGCACGCTTTGTTCTTTTGCAGGTGTTAGTGAACAGGCAGAAAGAAATCCGGCAAATATTAACGCCATGCCGGCAATGGAAAAAAAACTGATTTCCACAAAAGAAATCTTAAAAAATATAAGTTGCCAGCGATGTGTCATTGATCTTTATTTTTTACCTGCCCGGAAAGAGTCCTTCCGTTATGCTTATTATTTTCCATTCTATGGGGGCTACGTGTAATAACGTACTTTCCAATTTGTTCACCTTCCTTTACACCGTTTTCAATCGCGTCCCTGAAATGGATGCCTCCATACAACCTTGATATGGCTGCCTCTTTGGATGCCTTAGCAAAGGAATTAAATTTTCTTGGAGGAAGACCAAATTCTTCTTCAGTGTCGTCGGTAAAAGAAAATCGATCACCGAATAAATGGGTGAGAATGGTAGATGCAGTTGTAGAAATGACACTGTGGCCTGATGTATATTCAGGGAAAGGTGGGGTTTGAAGCAATGGAGACCAATTGCGGTCGATTAGTTTTTTAATAGCTGTTTCAGGTCTTACCCTGTTATACCTGTATTTATTGTTCCAGCACGAAATGAACGCATCTGCCATTCCGATTGAAACCATAGCGTGTGCGTAAGCAGTTTTTGACAAACTTAATTTTTGCTTTTTACAGGCGATGCCGGTTATTCCCATCCAGTGTCCGCCAGGAGATATTTTTTTAATTCCGAATTCAAGATGGCCAACCTGTTGCAGCGCAAAGGGATTGCAATCCCAGAACATCGCAATCTCTGCTTTTTCCCGTGGAAGATTTTTATTTACCTCATATACTTCCTTCAATTGCTTAAAAAAAGAAGAGCTGGTATCAGCGTCATATTTATTGGGAGGACCGCCTGCAAATTGTGAACAAGAATCTAGAATGAATGTGCGGAGCGTGTTCCAGTATGGTTCTATAGCTGAAATAAAGCCAGGGGCAGTGGGCTGCCAGTATTCATCACCTCTTGAAGGAGTAAACCTCCTTAGACCGCTGAGCCTAACAAATCCATCGGCATATGCATATTTAAGTATTTGTTCAACCACCTTATCAACAAGCTCAACAGTTGCATTTATTTTTTCAGAAGACAGCTTGTTTCTTTTTTTTTCAACAAATATTAAAGAATCGAGATTTTTCCGGAGTAAATACCCGGACGGAAGCAGCCTGATTCCTGATTTATACAAGGCAAGAATTACTGCCAGTTCAGGATCGCTTTTTTTAAGCAGCGCATCATCAACCGTTATTTCTTTCAACCCTTTTACGAATCCTGCAAAATGGGGTTGTTGTTTATCAAACAGTGCGACAGTTTCATTAGCGGCCAGATTGATATACCCATAATACCTTGAAGCTGCTACCGGTGAGGTAACATCATTAACCATCACATCTGTTGCATGTTTCAATGCGCGTACATAATCAGCAGAGGTGAATAACAGCACCTGCTGGCTATACCCTGCATTTAGCAATAAAAAAGTAAGAACCAAAACTATACCTTTTCTCATGTTCAACACTTCAATACGAATAAATTACTGGAGCCTGGTTATTGATCGCGAATATCACATGGTCACCATCCTTTCCGCTTAGATTAATAATATCCCGTGTACATCCCCTGACCGATAATCCGGATTTAAGTTGGGGTACATATTCGAAATGCCCTTTTCCAACCCCTTTTAATAGTACTCCGTAACCAGCGTCTATTTTTCCTATTTTTATTCTTGCGTGATCTGTATTACCTCCTAATATAATATCCTGTTTTCCATCGCGGTCAAAATCACCAGTGCTGATTGCAAAAACAGGAAAGAAATTCGCCTGCATTGGAAGCTTTTTCGCTTCAAATACCCCTTTGTTGTTTTCAAAATAAGTAGTTTCAAAGTAGTTGGCTGATAATTGTTTTGCTGATTTGAACTGTTCGGGTGTTAGTACGTCCTCAATTGTGGCAATTGAATAAGAATCATACGTCGGGAATCTTTGCCGCAGGCTGACTATCTGATCCGTCATCTCATCACGGCTCGCCATTGGGTACGACTTCCCTTGCATGTAAAAACAAATCAATGGATCAACGGAGCCATTATTGTCAAAATCATTATAAAACATTGTTGCAGGTTCCAATCGGCTAACCTTTAAAGGACTGTTCAACCCCCAGTTACCTGCAATGAGATCCGTGTCGCCGTCTCCATCCATATCCGCAAGATGCAAACTGTTCCACCAGCCTTTTAAGGCATCAGGAAAATAATTGTCAGAAAGATCAGTCAACTTTCCATTCTTATTAGATAATACATGCAGTTTCATCCACTCACCGCAAACGATCAGGTCCTTTCTGCCATCGTTGTCAACATCCACCCATGCTGCATCCGTAACCATTCCCAGCGAATCTAACGGCGTTCTTATTGCTGGAGGTGCATTCGTAAATTCTCCCTTTCCATTATTAATCAGCAGCAAACTTTCCGGCGATTCAGGATATCTGCCAGGTACCACCCTGTTTCCCACAAAAATATCTAAATCACCATCGTTATCAATATCTGCAACGCTTACGCATGAACCGCTCAGTGATTCTGCTGGTAATGATTTGATTCTTTTATAAAATTTACCGTTGGTATTAATGTATAAGCGATCCTGCAATGCGTTGTCGCCTTGGTTAAAATTATAACCTCCACTTACTACATACAGGTCTTGATCTCCATCGTTGTCAGCATCAAAAAAAACCGCATCACTATCATCGAACAAAGCGTCTTGTATAAAATCGGGCTGAGCGTCTGCAACGAAGTTGCCATCCATTTGCTGGATAAACACCGCACCTTGATGTCCTTGAGCCCCGCAAATAAAAATATCTTCCAGTCCGTCTTTATTAATATCCGCTTTAGCGGTTCGCGGACCATTGTATGAAATCATAGTCGGCATCATAGGTTGTGCCTTAAAATCATTTGTTTCAGGTGAAACATGCATATATGGCAAAGAAGCTGCTGATGCAAAAAAAATGGCTTTGATATTTTCCTTATAGGCGATACCTTGCTGACCATTTTGATAACTGATCGTATTAATTGTATTGGGCTTCACGTTCTTTAGCATTTCTATCTTTCCATCGGGCCATCTTATCATCACTGAATCAATTTGCGAAGAAGGCAAACCTGTATGCATCGGCACATGCATAGAGCTCTGAAATCCACGCACGGGATAATTTTCCAGTTTCATTGATCCCTTCGGTGTATATACGTTAGCCACGGCTCCAAGGGCATAAGTATTTTGGCCCTTCCCCTTCATGTTGAGTTGCACCCAATTGCCGCCATTTGCATTTTCTACAAGCATGTTACGGCATAATTCTGCAGGGGCATTAAGATGGTTAATAACGAGGTCGAGGTCTCCGTCATTATCCAGATCTGCACAGGCCGCACCATTTGAAAGTGTTTGCTCATCGAAACCTGCTTCGAGTGAAATATCAGAAAACTGAAGATTACCGTTGTTTACGTACAGGTAATTATGAATTGGAGTAACCGGAATGCTCTGCAACATCCTGAACATATTGTCACTCTTTTCGCCACGCAAGTATTTCAGTCGTTCGTTTGCATAAAATTTTACAAAGTCACGGTTGGTCATGTCGCGGCCATATCCATTTGTAATAAAAATATCTTTATTGCCATCATTATTGAAGTCCATGAGAAGTGATGCCCAGCTCCAGTCGGTACAGTATACGCCGCTCAGCTGGCCTATTTCACTGAAAGTGCCATTGCCATTGTTTAGCTGCAACATATTTCTCATCAGCTGATGATAGAATCCATTCTGCACCTGGTTATTATACAGCTCATAATTATCGGGCATATAAAGCAATTTCTGCCTCTTGTTGTCTTCAGGAAGCATATCAAGTGTGAACACATCGGTCCATCCATCGTTATTGATGTCTGCGATATCGCAGCCCATGGAGAAATTGGAAATATGTCCAAGTTCTTCTTTTAATTTTTCTGAAAAAGTTCCGTTGCGGTTATTTATATACAAATAATCTTCTTCCACATAATCGTTCGTTACATAAAGATCCGGCCATCCGTCGTTATTGATGTCGCTTACAGAAACGCCAAGACCGTAACCAAGCGGATTTGAAATGATTCCTGAAAGAGTGGTGACATCTGTGAAAATATTATTATCATTCCTGTAAAGGCGGTCACCAGCATCGGGATCAACCATTTTTTTTACAAAGGAAGCATCGAAATTCCGAAAATTTTTATTATTATGATTGATCACGAATAAGTCAAGGTCATCATCCCGGTCATAATCAAAAAATACTGCCTGGGTAGAATATCCGGAGTCGGCAACGCCCATCAGGGCCGCTTTTTCAGTAAAGGTAAGATTGCCATTGTTTATATAAAGTTCATTTGTTCTTCGGTCTTTTTCCAGCGGACCTGAATAGCACAAATAAATATCCTGCAGTCCATCGCCGTTAACATCTGCGATGCTTACTCCAGTTTTCCATCCTTTTTTCCCGCCAACCCCTGCTTTTGATGTGATGTCTTCAAATTTCCAATTCCCTTTATTCAGATACAACTTACCCGGTTGCATGTTGGCGGAAAAATAAATGTCAACTAATCCATCATTATTGAAATCCCCTAAACCAACACCGCCGCCGTTATAGAAATATTCATAGGAAATAATATTTAAAACGGGCGATTCTTTAATAACATTTGCGAAGTCGATTCCGGTTTCATTATTCGGGACTGGTTTGAATACTGTTGGCGTGGGGTTCTGTGCAAATGCAGAGAATGACTTAAAAAACAATATATACAGATATAGCAATCCCTTCTTCATAATGTCAGATATTTCAATAAAGTACAGCAATCCGACCGAACGGATCAGGATTGAAGTTTTAATTTAGGATTTTTGGGTTATTCCACCAAACGCTTAGGAAATTAGCTGAAGTTTGCCTGGACAATTGCTGGCAGCTAATTTGAAACGAACAACACTTAACTCACAACTTCACCACCTTCCTATAAAAGTATTCACCATTCGTCTTTGTTACTTTTAAATAATACAATCCGGCTGGTAAATCAGATGCCTCCAAACGGATGGACTGTTGGTTATTCAGCATTCTACTTATTATTATTCTGCCGGATAGATCTATAATATCCAGTCTCTTCACCTGGTGCAGGTTGCTGATGTTTATTCCGGATTTAAAAGGATTCGGGCCTATAACAATCTCATTACCGGCATCGCGGTACACGATACGCTGAGACATGGAGTAATCGATTCTGCCATCTCCGTCAATGTTTTTAACCCTGTAATAATAAGTACCGGCTGCAGTCAGTAGATCCCGGACACGATATTTTTTCTCTCCATTGCTAGTTCCTGCAGCCGTTACGGTAGCTATATGTTTAAAATTGCGGCCATCGGTGCTTCTTTCCACTTCAAAACTCCTTGTATTGATTTCGGTAAGGGTGATCCAGTCAACGGTAGCGATATTGCCGGATAGGGTAACATTCAAACCAAGGCCGGTAACAGGTAAGGTAATGCTGCTGATGGCCCCTTCACTTTCATTATTGTTTTTATCCAATGAAGTCACCATGAAATAGCTGTTGCCTGACACATCAGCTGAGGCCAGGCCTATTTTATTTCCTGATACGATAGCGTATACTTTTTTGCCGTCATTTAAATGGGTGACTGCTTCTGCCAAATTATCAAATCGATAGACTACATATCTTTTTGGTAAATCACCATCTGTTGCCGGCGCCGGGGTATCCCACCTGATGGTGTCACTTTCTCTCCTTATATTTACCGGAGTGTTAGGACAAACAGCATCTTTCCAAGGCATGGAAGGTGCAAAAGATTGATAACGGAACTGGTTAGTCTGCAATGAAGTTTTAATTCCCTTGATGTTGGCCATGATGTGCTGCGTGCTAAACAGTACCTGGCCTTTTACCTGCTCATGGCTTTGGTCACGGTTAAGGCCCACCTGGTTTTCAATTTCAGAAACAGCCCAGTTATTGGCATCAGCCATTTTATAAAGCGCTAAACCCGGGTAGATATGGCGGCCATACATGATGCCCTGGTCGTTCCACCATTTTGATAGCGCATTGTAATCCTGTGGACCGGTGATTTTCCAATACAGCTGCGGCGCCAGATAATCTACTTTACCCGCTTGCAGCCAGGCTATGGGATCACAATACATGGCGCTGTGTGAAGAAGTACCGGTGATGCCCGCAGGTGTGCCACTCTTCCATATGCCAAAGGGGCTCACGCCAAACAGGATGTTGCGGTTACCGGCGGCATTTATGACAGTTAAGGTATCGTATATTCTTGCAATCAACAGGTTTACATTGTTTCGTCTCCAGTCTTCAATGGTAGCGATACCCGTGGGATTGTTTTCGGTAAAAGTGGTATTATCCTGCCCGGTCATTCCTGCAGACGGATAAAAATAATCATCGAAATGAATGCCATCTACATCATACCGGGTCGCAATATCTGCTATTACCTGGGTAAGATAAGTCCTTACCTGTGGTAAGCCCGGATTAAGCATAGTCAGTGTACCGGAGACAAAAGTCCAGTCCGGATGCAGGGCAGCTACGTGGTTGGCCGCAAGTACCGGCGTACTTTGTTTTGCACGATATGGATTTAGCCAAGCGTGTAATTGCATACCCCTTTCATGTGCGGCTGCAATGGCAAAGGCTAACGGATCCCATAACGGACTTGGTGCAGTGCCTTGCGCGTTCGTAAGCCAGTATGACCACGGATCAATAGTGGATGCATATAAGGCATCAGATTCCGGCCTTACCTGCAAGTAGACCGTGTTGATACCTGTCCTGGAAAGGGTATCGAGTATTTTAATTAATTCGGCCTGTTGCTGACTTGTACTTAGCGTGCGGGATGATGGCCAGTCGATATTAGATACAGTTGATACCCATGCCCCCCTGAGATCACGCTTAGGAAACAAATCATCTACTTCGGGAGATGCCGGGTTACAAGCCGCTGCTGCTACCACCGTAATAGATACGGCTGCATTATTAGAGAACTGTCCATTCGTATTTTGCACGCTATATTGATAAGTATCATTCCCAGTAAAACCGGCATTGGAAGTATAAGTAACATTGCCACTATTATCTGTTGAGACGGTACCATTGGAAGGGTTACTTATGATAGTCAACGTGGCCGGGTTTAAGGCCACCCCATTATCATAATCGTTAGCAAGCACATTGATTCGCTTGGCCGCAGCCGTTTGGGTAGTAGCTGCATCTTCATTGGCAAGAGGTGTGGTAAGTACAGGTACGTCAAAATAAGCGAGAGCCCTACCCATAAAGGCAGTAATAGACGTATCCGCTGCTGTTTCCAAAGTAAAAGAAAGGTAAATCATGGCACCGGGCGTAGTACCTGCATCAAAATTTCCTTTGTAACCCACTCCGGCCTTATTAGGAGACACGTTATAATTCAATATACTTACCGATCCGCTTACCGGCGAAACGGCATCCGGAAAATCTTCGGTATATGTAATGCCGAAAGGAATATTCAGCCCTTCGAAATGGGTGCCTGTTATACCAGTAGCAGGTGTGTATGTACTGGCGCCATCAGCGACAAAAGCGGATTTAAGGTAATTACTCATAAATGCCAGATCATAGGCTGCTGAGGCAGACCTGCCTATATTGTAGGCTATCTCTGACCCGGAAACGATTAATTTTCCACCATTAGTCAGAAAGCTTGTAATAGCCGCCTTTTCACTGGTTGAAAAAACGACATTTGCACTCGATTCGTCACCAACAAACCATACTACCATATTATAATTATTCAGCAGAAAAGTGCCATCCTCCACTTTTTCATTGGCCACACTACTTATTTGCAAAGAAGCTTTATTACGCAAGGATTTGAAATAGCCGGTTGTGAAGGAATGTGTGGCACTATTGTAAGAACCATTTGTTCTGTCGAAGCCATCCACTATTAAAACTTTTGGCCCGCTGGTATTGGAAGACCTTGAATATATATCACCGGCGGCACTTTCTACAACCGGGTTTGTGCCATCAGTTACCACTGCCGTTAATTTAAAATGGTAAACATTGCCGGATGGCGGCACTAAAAATTGGGTGGCATCAAGCGTAACAGAAGTTGTTTCTGAAGTTAGGGTGGTTTCATCCGCTGCCAATGACCAGGTGTTGAGTGCATCGCTATGTGCATAATACAACCGGTAGCCGGCTAAAGTCGGTTCCAGGTTAGCTCTCCAGGTGGCGGTAAGTTGGGTGCCGCTTCCCGGACTCTCAGTGCTGTACAAAACAGGCGGAGCCACGCTTACCGAGTTTACCCGGGTTAAAAAATTGGTCCACCGGGCCTCGGTCAGATTAGGGCACTCTGTTGCTCTGACATCACTATGACCGTAAATACCTGCATCGCCATTCACTATCCTGCGTAGTTTTGGTATGGTCCTCCTGTTGCAAACATTCACACAGAGTTTTGCAGCGGCAACCAGCATCGGCTCACTTTCCCACATAGACAAGTTGGTGGCAAGCACTTCATGTTCTACTCCTATACCCAGGTCATTATAAGATGTCACCCCTTGCGACCATGCCCTGTCGTTTTCTGCTACCACCTGGCTTACTTCGCCGTCATTGTTTCGTATTACATAATGCGCACTTACATTGGATGAACAATCTTTAAACCAACTGATAGCACCCTGATAGGTGCCGGTTGCCACGTAGTGCACAAAGTAATATTTAACAACACTTCCGGTAGGCCTGTTATTGAAGTTGCAGACCGTATAATTAGGAACGGCATTGTGATAATCAACCGCCGTAGCAGCTTGCGTTGCTGTTGCGGGTATGTTTGCATCCGGTTCTCTATGCGATTTAGAAAGCGACACATGTACCGGATCAACTGAAATAATTTCGCCCCAGAGTGTTACCGTCCTGCTTCCCGTTTTCATTACATCAAATATGCGTACGGCCAGTTCACTGCTCATAGCCGAATCCCGGAGGCCGGTCAGCGATTTTACAGACTCAAACCAATCTGCCGTTTCACCAGCCGCCGGTTTAATTTTTTGATAATAAGACAATAATGCAGCCGCGGCCCTGATGTTGGTTTTTGCATCGTTTTTTATGGCCTCCGGCTTGAGATGAAGCAGGGAGGCAGCCCTGGTAATTTGTTGTACAAACTTGTTTTCTATGAGTCCCATTACTCCCCAGGAGCCATATATAGACTCAGACACCTGTGCCCAGTTGCTTTGTACCTGTGCCGAAGCCTTCAGTATGCTTACCGGCACATTGAATTCGCTTGCCGCTTCGTTAAAATATTTATTCAATGTAGCTACATCAGGGTGAGCCCTGTTTAAAAAGGTACGTAACATGGCGTCATTATGATCATGGCCATGATCCTGCTCCCCCTGCAAAGCCTCGGGAGCCTTGATGACGTTTGCCCGTAGATATTCAGTCATATCCCGTTGTAAAAAAATATCGCCATCAGGCATAATGATTTTTTTTATGGGTGTATGAACGTATTTATCAGCCAGTTTTTTTAATGAACTGTCGGAGGGGAAAGCTTTTTGCGAAGTAACCTGGCCATTTGCATTAAAGACCAACTGCGGAGAAAAAAGCAACAAATAAACGCAGGTCGCTACAAGTAGAATTTTTCTCATACGAATGGCGTGTTATCAGTGATTTAAAAAAGTGCCGTACATAACGGGTAGAGATGATGAATATATGAAAATTTCAACTCATCGTAACCCCAGCTTGCCCACATTTCAGATTTATTATCTAATTTAAAATGCCATTCGGATAATAATATATTTATCATGCTGGAATCTTTCTTAATAAGTCCTCATCCCGTTTTAAGTGATTGTGTTAATAATTATAGCTTGTGCAAATTTGAGTCTATTGATAGATGTTTAGCTTTCCCCTGGTTAGCTCATCCTGATACCAGTCTTGCCTTCTTTTTTGGTGATACACCGATACAGATAATAAACGCTAATTCTACTGACGAAACGAAAAGCACCAGTAAGATTTGTCTTTTCGGAGCACTGACTCATTGTAATGGTATCATGACCTTTGAGGGCAAGTTCAATACATTTGTTATAGAATTCAAACCAAACGGTTTCAACAAGCTGTTTCGTGTCCCGGCTTGTGAGATTTGCAATACCACCCTTCCGGCAAATGAAGTAATAGGAAATGGTGTAAGCCATTTGTATGAGCAAATGCTTTATGCTTTGAATTTACCCGAAATGGCATATTTCGCTGATAAATTTCTGATTGATTTACTCAACCAGCAAAAATCAATGGTCACTAATGATGGAATTACACGAATTTCAAACCAACTGTTAACAACGCTGCATGCCAATGTTACACAATATGCCTTTCAGGCAAATATGAGTATGCGGAATTTCGAAAGAAGGTTTATGGAACAAGTGGGAACTTCACCGAAATTATTTTGCCGTCTGCTTCGTTTTCAGGCAACAATAAATTGTAAAATGGTTAATCCAAAAAAGAGCTGGGCGGAGATAGCGTATGAATGCGGCTATTTTGATAGCATGCATATGATTAAAGACTTTAAACAGTTTGCTAATGCCAGCCCTGCCGCCGTTTTTAGTGGTAATCCTTGGTTTATGGAACAATCTTCTACCACAATTGAACGGGCGGCATTGTAAGAAGCTGTCAGATTGGAGGAAGTACTACAATGTCTCATCATAAGATTTATATGTACGGTTGCTGATGATCATGTACAGAATAAAGTTTGTCGCGTTTTTACTACCTGACCTCAATGATAGTTTACTATTTTTGAAAGAGAACCACAGCAAATTATCTGTAATAATAAAAAGTGGATAACATGAGCAACAATGTTCCTGATAACTGGTACGAGAACTTTTTCTCAGGCATCAATTGCGAAATGTGGGAAAAGGCCGCCTCAGAGGATTGGACTGAAGAGGAAGTTTCTTTTTTAATGGATGTTATGAAAGTAAGAAGGGGGGCAAGCATTTTGGATATCCCTTGTGGAACAGGACGGCACGCTGTAAAGCTTGCAAAAAAAGGGTTTAACATCACTTGTTTTGATATCTCTGATGAATTTATAACAGGCCTGGGCCAAAAAGTAAAAGACGAAAATTTGTCCATTCAGATAATTCATGGAAATATTTTAACGTCTGAACTTACCGGTTCGTTTGATGGAGCTTTTTGTCTCGGAAACAGTTTTGGATATTTCGATTACGAAGGCATGAAAGTATTCATACAAAAGGTCGCTGCATGCTTAAGACCAGCAAGTCGGTTCATTATAAATTCGGGAATGGTTGCTGAAAGCATTCTACCAAGGATTCCACCGGAAAAAACATATGACCTGGGTGATTTGACCATGCAGGTAAATAACGAATATGTTGTAAGCGACAGTTATATGATCAGCCATTTAAAGTACACAAAAAGCAACCATTCCGAGGAGCATAGTTTTAAACATTACGTCTATAGCATTGGTGAAATAAGAAGACTGCTGGCATTGTATGGTATACACATACTTGCCCTGTACAGTGCAGTGGATAAAACAATTTATAAATTGGGTGAGGCACAGGTATATATAATAGCAGAGAAAACATAAATGGCGTTGATTTTACGTTTTTTTAATTATGAATAGATGTGGAGAAGTTGCTCAAACGGCCTCCTGCGCTTCATTTGATTTTACAGGCTGCTTAAAACCCCAGCTCATTACTTCATCAAAGAATTGTTGAAAGCTTCTTGACTTTTTCCCTGTAATGGTCTCTACATCATTGTTGGTATAATCGCCCCAGCCGGCACTATATGCCTTTGAATAATCCATCATTAACTGAGCTACCCATTCAGACTGACCCATAGATCTGAGCGCCTCTCCTACAGCTTCAAGGGGTACAGGGATATAATTGACAGGTTTTCCAATTCCTTTTGATATAATAGATGCCGCTTCAGTAAAGGTGATAGATGACGCACCGGTCGGCGAATAAATTTCACCCTCATGTCCTCCGTTAGTTAAAAGGCTTACCAAACAATCTGTAATGTCCCGTATATCAATCATGCCCAGCTTTCCTTGTCCCATTCCCCAATACATATTGCCTTGCTCTAGTATGGTTGGTACCGACATGAAAAGATTCTGCATAAAAAAATGAGGGCGAAGAATGGTGTATGGTATTCCGGAAGCAATAATTTCCTTATCAGTTTGAAAGTGAAACCTTCCGTTTTCAGTTGGTGCGTCTTCAGCAGCCTTGATGGCTGACAGCCTTACAAGATGTTTCACGCCGGCTTGCTTTGCTGCTTTTGTTATAGCAGAAGCCTGTGCCACTGCGTCCGGTCCTGCTGCGGTGAGGGATAAAACAGCATCCATTCCTTTGGCAGCTCCATTGATAGCTTCCTGGTTCGATAAGTCACCCTCGACAATTTCAACGCCAATTTTTTTTAAGCCCTCCGCCTTTTCTGCACTTCTGACAAATGCACTTACTGAAAGGCCATTTGCAATCAATGCCGGTATAGCAAGTGTTGCAATGTTTCCGGTAGCACCCGTAACTAATACTTTTTTTGACATGACTTTATTTTTATTTGTTTATGTAGTTGGTGATTTTTGCCTTTTGTATGAAATAATTCCCCAAAACCCTGATCTTTCAAATTTTACTATACAAAGGTGCATTAAAGAGAATCCTTTTCCAATGACAAATAGCAAGAAATTGAGTTGACAATTGTCAATGAAAGGAGCATTAATAAGAGAGAAAAAGGCCTTTTATTGATGCGTTTTTTTTTCGGATGCGGCTTATTGTTTCAGGCGAAACACCAAGAAATGAAGCAATCATGTTTTGCGGAAATCGTTGTATTAAAGCCGGGTTGGTTGCCAGGAGATTTAAGTATCTTTCTTCAGCTGAGAAACTGATGGCGGCATTAATTCTTTTCTGTGTCGCAATTTGATTATTATGATCCATAGTGCTTAGTACAGCAACGAAGACAGGTACAGTACTTACCAACTCCTGGAAATTTGCTTTGGTAAGCAATAAAACATCAGAATCCTCCACCGCATCAATATTATAGTCAGCAGGTGTGAGCATAGTAAAACTTTCCCTGTCGCCAATCCACCAGTTTTCAGTGGATAAATTAACGATATGTGTTATTCCTTTTTGGTCGATGGTGTATTGCCGGAATGCTCCTTTTACAATAAAAGCAACATATTTACAAACTTCACCTTCCTGCAGCAGGTACTGGTTCTTTCGGAAATGTTTTGAAATAAATCTATTCTTTATCTTCTCAAAATCCTCATCCGAAATTTCAACGGATGCATATTTATTTATATATTTTCTAAGCGCTTCGTGCATGGATATGATTGGTCAACTGATTCTAAAAATCACCGTTCCCTGGCAATACTAAGGTAGAATAATTTGTTTTTGAAATGGTAAATAGTTCTTTGAGATGTGCGTGCTCATAAAAGTGGCAGGGATGAAAACCTGTGTATAGTTTGACGACGTTGCTCACGTGAACCGGATGAGCAAAGACTGCAAGGGTATCTATTTTTTCCTCAAGAGGTAGATGTAACATCGAAGTCACACTCTCTTAGCGTACCTTACCCGCTGCATTCTCTAAGACCACATCAGAAAGTATAGCAGTATCCACTTTGTCTGGCAGATGCGAACAGAACCCAATACCAACATAGAATGGTTTCTGAATATGCAGCTGAATAGGCTCTCCAAACTGGTGAAGAGGTTCACCAGCCTGGCTTACAAAAATTGCAACTGCATCACCGCGTTTTTCTATGCCAAGGCGAAGAGCTCCTTTCTTGTCAACACGCATTTGCTTAATGCTTTCGCCCTTTTCCGGTCGCCAGGCAAGATGCACCAAACCGGCACCGTGAAGGGCTACCATGGCTTCTTTTGAATCATCGTCCAGATTTTGGCGAATTATAAGTACAGCCTTACGGTCAAAAAAGCCTGCAGTATCAGGAAAGATTATGTTGGCTGCCAACGAAACGTCTCCAGACATTTTCGTCCACAAATAACGGAATTCATCTCGTGTATACCATATGTTATAACCTGCAGAGTTAATGATGTACTGCCCGGTGGCTGCGTTATACCTGGAGGAGCCGGGTACCAGAGCGGCTCCTACATCACTCTGGCCCTGAAATATTCCAATACCCTTATTTTCTGTTCGGGTAGGCCGGTGAAAATCTGAAGGCGGAGGTACTTGTTTATGCGTTGCAGAGCTTGGTAACGCCCAATCTGGTACTTCCACTTTTGCAGGTGCCGTTTGTGTATAAGCCTGGTAAGAAGTAGCACATAAAAACATGGCAGGTAGCAATGAAAGACAGGTATTTTTTATCGTGCGAATGTACTTGTACAAATTACTGCTCTTTTTGCTTATCCTTAATTCTATTTTCATTTTACATTATTTATTTTTTAAAACAAAAAATTACGATTAAAAGCAGGTAATTTTTCTGCCGATTAAATGTCGGGTTAAACCCTATTACTCATAGATACTCTTCATTTGCCAGGCTTCCAACAATTTCAAGTCACTGTTCTGACCTTGAGAACGAATAGAAACACCTACTGCATCTTCGCGGCTGGGATAAACTCTTGCTGCAACACATTGTTTTCCATTTACAAAAACCTCAACCACGCTCTTATCAATAAATACCCGAAGCTTAAGGTTCTCGTCAGGCGTCATAATAAAAGATGCGGTTTCTGGACCCCTTGGACGAACATCCGGATGAAGAGAAGAGTAAGATGACTCGATAGTTATCAAACTTTCCCTAGGAGGTGGAGGCGAAGAGGATGGCCGAGCGGCAGCATTAGCCTGGCGTTCTGCTTGTAAAGCCGATACTTCTCCAAAACGATAGTTCCGTCCGGGGCCCATACCCCGCCCTTCCATAAATAAAATGCGGGTGAATTCTTCTTTATCAGGGGAACGTAACACGTTTAATTCTAGCATCGGGACATCTTTTGGATCAATTTCCATATTAATTTCCAAAGCGTTACCCTTAATATTTTGAAATACCACTTCTTTATTTGCAGGAAGCACCATAGGCTTAACTTCCTGATGATTGTACCGTAATGACTCAATATCACCGGCGGGCTCTTGTCCGACTTCATCCTTTCCAATCAAGGTGAGTCTTCTCGCAAGCGACATGATCATGTTCCATTCTCCCGTAGGCTTTCCAGCGTTCATATTAAAAATTATAATGACACCGCCTTTGCCGTCAGGAGTTGCCGATGGAGCATGGATCCCGGAAGGATTTGACGGTCCAAAGTTAAATTTACCGGCTTGGGTTACAACAAACTTATTTCTGCTTGTATCATAGTCTCCCAACAGAAATTGCCCACCGCTCATATGACTGTAGAAGGGCATTATATGTCGATCTCCTATTGGCCAGAAATAGGGACATGCATAGTCGTCTCCTATCACAGTAAAGCGATCATCCTCAACAAATTCATGAAGGTATTCCCAATTGGCGAGGTCTTTAGATCTAAAAAGGAATCCAACCGGAACTGGCTTTCCGCCTGGTCCTTTCGGAGCCCTGCCTGCAGAAAGCGAATAATATATCCCATCTCTCTTCCAGATCGAAGGATCGAATACGCTGTAAGGAAGGGGGAATCCGGTTTCACTACGAATCGGAACAACTGCCTTGCCAGTAACCTTTTCCCAGTTCAGCAGCAATGGGTCAGAAGATACAGCAACCATATTCCCGACCTCGGTGCCATGATACATTGCAATTACACGGTCTTGTTCTACCAAGGCACCCCCCGAAAAAACTGCACGTTCAGGACCTGGGTAAATGGCGTAGGGTAGGTCTTGCCAGTGAATTAAATCTTTGCTTATAGCGTGACCCCAATGCTGCCGTTTGTCTTCCGGCGGATATGCCTGGTAAAACATGTGCCAGTTACCTTGCCAAAAACTTAATCCATTCGGGTCATTCAAGGTACTTTCAGGGCTTACAAAGTGGTACACCGGCCGGTAACGATCTGATGATTGTTTTTTCCGTGAATCAGCAAATCGCTTAAGAAGAGGGTTATTTTTGAGTTCATTTTCCTGCTTAGGCAGTGTTTTAGAAAAAGTATATTTTGGAACTGGAGAAAGATAAGGTGGCTGATTAGCTTGAGCAAATGATTGACTTGCAAACAGCAGAAATAAAATAAGATGAGGTAAATAGTGCCTTTGTTTCATCTTTTGTTTTTGATTTATAAATGATATCTTGAATGATGATCTACTGGTATAGAACCTGATTTCTAAAAAACACCTCTCAGATCAAGGAACCCCTAAAACTGTACATTTATACCAACTTGTTTATTTATACTTAGTCCTTATTTCAATTAATATTTCGGATTTTGAATATATAGTCCATCTACGAGGTCTATCTGAATTTGTGGTATGGGAAGATATTCATCTCTACCCTTTGTAAAGACAGCGGTACTTAAATAAGGATGTCTTGTTTTCTCAACAGCTATATATGCATTAAGGGTTTCAGCTGCGATCCCCCAGCGAACAAGATCATGAAAGCGTGGACTTTCCATTGCAAACTCTAATCTTCTCTCCCATTGTAGTGCCTTACGGGCATTCTCCTGCGTCCAGGGAAGATTTACGTCGGTGTATAAAGAAACATTATAGCTTGCAAAGCCCTGACCTGCTTTTGGATGTCCGGCAGGATATGTAATCCACTGAAGGGATTTTGCTGCACGATCCCTTATCTGATTTATAATTGGCCGGGCTAGTTCCTGCTGACCTAGCTCAATAAGCGCTTCTGCCTTCATAAGAAGTACATCATTGTATTGAAGTATGTCCCAGTTGTGGGCAGTTCCGGTAAACGGGCCACTCTTTCTGATTGCAGCAGGGTTTGGCAATTGTATTTCCTTCATTGGAACAAAGCTGCCATAAACTGCAGGTGCTCTTGACCAGGAGGTTTGTGCTACAAAGTTGACATCATATTTAAATGGATGTGAAGGTATCCCGGCGGTATGGTCAAGTCTGGGATCTACTGTGTTTGCCGGAGCCTGAAAGTCTTCAGGATTCTTCATTTCCGTATTATTGAATGTTTCGTACAATGGAAGACCGGTTGCCGGACTGGTTTTGAAAGCATTAACAAGGTTTTGACTTGGATGATGAAAAGAGCAACAACCGTATGGAGCAGCCATGTTATAATTAAGGCCATGTTCAAAATCAACACGTCCCCACCTGGTTCCATCATCAAATGAATATTGGATAGCAAATATAGATTCGCTATGGTTTTCATTTCCGAAGGTCCACTTTCTTCCAAAATTGTCTAAGAGACTGAATTTTCCAGAATTAATTACTGCATCTGTCAACGAGACGACTTGCTGAAGTTTGGTTGCGTCTATGCTTGTTACAGCATGATCCTCATTCTGAACATATGCCTGGTAAAGTCTCACTTTTGCCAGATAGGCCGTTGCTGCCAATTTATTCGTTCGTCCTACCTGGGGTTGAGTGTTCGGCAAATTATCTACACTAAATTGAAGATCCGCAGCAATCTTGTCCCACAATTGTGTATTACTAAGTTGCTTGTTGGAGATTAACCTTATTTCGTCCTGCGTTGCTGTGTGTTCAATCCAAACAGGATAATTAAATATTCTTTTTAGGATGAACATAAAATGGCCGCGCAGGAATCGGAGTTCTGCTGTACGTACTTTTTTGGCATTGGGTACGCCACTTACAATATATTGGGCATCGGTAAAATTATCAATTTGTCGCAACGCAAGGTTGATCCTTGAGATGACCTCATAGACACCAATCCAGGTATTGTTCGCATACGTTGCAACAGACGGAGTAACTGTATTATATTGTTCCATGTCGTTGAGATTAGGTTGGTCAGCCACACCACTGCCTCCTTTATATGCGTCATCGGAGCGAACGCTTCCCCATACATAATCACTTGCCCAGGCCCTGTCATATGTTGTGTTTCCCAAACCGGCATAAGCTGCGATAATCAGCTCCTCTGTTTTGGCAACTGAATTAAGCGCTTCCTCAGGTATGATTCCGGCTGGTTGTACATCCAGGAACGATTTCTTACAGGAGATTACGAAAGTCATTGCAAGAGTTATGGTAACTATAAGTAATAATTTATGTTGTTTCATATTTTTCAAAATTTTTTTTAAAATCTAACGTCTAATCCCAGCGTGAAAGTAACAGGCCTGGGGTAAATTGAACCGGGTGTTTCGGGGTCAGCACCGGTGAAAGCCGTTGCTCCTGACTTTTTATAAATCAATACCAGGTTATCAGCGATTCCATAAAAACGCAATGAAGTTAATTTCACCCTTGTAACAAACGAAGATGGTAATGCATAACTCAGCATGATATTTTGCACCTTAAAATAATCACCATTTACAAGTAAATAGTCAGAAGAACGGGTTTCAGTATTGGCATTAACCAGAGACACTGCAGGAACTGTTGCGCTAGTATTTTGTGGATTCCATGCGTCTAACAGCCTTGTGCCTTTATTCACTCCTGTAGCCGTGCCAAGAAAATCAGTGAAGACTTTAGAAGCGTCGTTAACGGTAACATTAGAAATGCCCCGCATGAAAACGGATAAACTAAAATCTCTGTAATTGAGCTGGGCATTTAGTCCATAAGTTAATCCAGGCAATTCAGTTCCCAGCCAATCCTGGTCTAAAGCATTAACTACACCATCCCCATTAAGATCTCTAAATCTAATTCTGCCAACACCTTTACCTGGCTGTGTAGGAGCCTTCGTAACTTCATCTGCTGTCTGAAAGATGCCATCGGTAACATATCCAAAATAAGATGTCTTGGAACGCCCTATAATGGTCTTTTGAACATTTCCGGCAAATGATCTGACAACTGATGAGGGCAGGAAAGTAATTTCATCTTTAAACTGAGCTATATTTCCATCTATCGAGTAAGAAAATTGTCCCTTTGTATCATGAAAACCTAGGGACAATTCAAACCCTCTGTTGCTCATACTGGCACCATTAACCGTTTTTACAGCTCCTTCACCGATTGCTCCGGGAGTTGGGGGAGTGACTAAAATATCTTTTGTATCCCGGGTAAAATAATCAAATGAACCTGAAATCTTCTGATTGAGAAAACCAAAGTCTAACCCTACATTTATTTCATCTGTGGTTTCCCATCTGAGATCAGGATTTGAAGTTCTGGTAGCTACATAACCGGATGGTAAAGTTCCTGTATTAATGCCATTAATATCATAAGCAGATCCGTTTGCTCTTGTAGTGCCCAAAGGGTCTACGGCTCCGTAATTTGTAGCAAATTGTCTATATGCTGAATAATCCCCTATTTCCTGGTTACCGACTTTTCCCCAACCCGCTCTGAGCTTAAGATTGGAGAACACCGGAAGACTGTTTTTGATAAAGTCTTCATTACTTAAGGTCCAGCCAACAGAAACCGCCGGAAAGACCCCGAACTTGTTGTTTTCACCAAAGCGGGAAGATCCATCATACCGTAGCGTAGCGGATACCAGGTATTTACTGGCTAAAGAATAATTTACTTTACCAAAGTAAGAAAGCAGTTGGTTTTCGGTAGTAAACCCGGTATTACTCGCTACACCTGTTCCGGCACTTAACTGAAAGTAAGGAAGGTCTTCGATAGCAAATCCTTGTTTTAGCGTAGAAAATACCCGGGTTGAATTCTTGATAGCCTCCATACCTGCCAATAAATTTATCCTGGACTCGTTGATGTTCAATGAATAATTTATTGTATTGGACCACGTCCAGTTCAGACGGTGACGCTGAGCCACCTGCAAATTGTTTACGGTACGGTTTAGAAACCCGGTTGAATATCTCCTTTCTATATTAATATCATAGTTATTGGTATAATCAAGCCCGAAGCTTGACCGTAGTACCACGTTAGCAATGGGTGTTAATTCAGCATAAACATTACCAAATGTTTGAAGATCATTGTTTACATCATCTTTATCCAACTCAGTGAGGAATACAGGATTCAGACGATCGGAAAAGCCGGCGCCGATTGGGCCTGCAAACGTTCCATCCAATTTACGTACAGGTAAAATGGGTAAAACAACAGTGGTAAGTTGAAGCGGATTTGGACCATTTACCGGGATTCTGCTTGTGCCATCAGCATTCCATCCGGCAGTTCCAAATTGGTCACCACCCATCGGATGTTCTCTTGCCTTGATTACCTGCAGGTTCTCTCCGATTTTTAATTTATTATTGAAGAAACTAACTGAGTTATTAATACGTCCAATATAACGCTTGTAGTCATTTTTACGGATAAGTCCGGTATTGGTAAAGTAGCCAAAGCTGATCAAAGTAGAAGTTCTCTCACCACCTCCGGCAATGGTAATTGTATTTTGAGAAACTATACCTCGTTGAAACACTTCTTCCTGCCAATCAGTATCAGCAGAAGGAATATTAGGATCACCATTTATGAATTTAACCGGAATTACTTCATCCAATACCCGAACTCCACCGGGGTCAGTATGCTCAACAAAACTATATAAAGCACTGTGAGCAGTTGTTGGAGTTCCGCCATTGACTGAAGCACGCCAAAGGATGGATCCATACTGCTGCGTATTCAACATCGATAATCTCCTTACATTTCTTGCTACTGAAACACTTGAATTAATATTAATGCTTACATTATTTTTACCTTGTTTGGTAGTAATGATGATTACTCCATTAGAAGCCCTTGAACCATAAATGGATGATGCGGAAGCATCTTTAAGCACCTGAACTGATTCCAGTGAATTTGGATCCATAAACTGGAAAATATTTGGATCGGTTGTAGGTACACCGTCTATGACATAGAGAGGATTTGTATTGCCTAACGTATTTACACCCCGGATATTTACCGAAGTGGCGGCTCCACTTGGAGTACCCGAAGCCCGTATGTAAAGGCCAGGAACTCTTCCCTGGATGTTTTGCAAAGCACTACCGGAAGCGATGTCTTTGGTCTTTCCCATATCCACAATAGCGATAGAGCCAGTTAAGTCGCCCCTTCTTTGCGATTGATAACCTGTTACAACAACCTGATCCAGCTGTGCTTCGGCTTCCTGCATTTCAACTGTTACAGCATTTAAATTTGCAATTTTTATGGTTTGGCTGGCTTGTCCTACATAAGAGAAAGTGAGGTTATCTCCGACTGCTGCTTCAATTGAAAACTTACCGTTTTCGTCTGTTGTTACGGTATTGTTTTTAGCCTGAACAGTAACACCTGCCAAAGGAGTTTTTTCAGTTTTACTAACAACCGTTCCGGTTATTGTTCGCTGCTGGGAAAAACCAAAGAAACCCAGCAGTATAAATAGCAGAATAAATACGATTTTTTTCATCGACGGCGTTTTTAAATGAACAATTAGTTTGAGTAATGGCACGTAGGGCTTATAACATTAAGGTTCTCCGGTATAAAAGCATTTAATGCTATTTATTTCCCATATCAGAGTTACTGACAAAAGCTATTTTCTTGCTATCTGGTGACCAGGAGGGTGTATTAATTGATCCCTGACCTCCGTATATATATGCCAATACTTTGGGAGTTCCACCAGTAATAGGTAAATACCGTAAGTACACATGTTTATATGGTGGATGCCTTCCAGGTTCGACTTCCTCTTTAAGGAATGAAAGGAATACCATTGACTTTCCGTCAGGTGAAATATGGGCAAACCAATTATTAAAATCGTCTGAGGTAACCTGTTCTTCATTACTTCCATTTGCATTCATCCTCCATATTTGCATAAGACCCGAACGAACAGAATTGAAATAGATATATTTTCCATCTGGTGTATATTCCGGGCCATCGTCCAATCCTTTTGCATCGGTTAAGCGAACTTCAGGTCCGCCGTTTGCAGGTACTTTGTAAACATCATACTCGTCATTTCTTGAGCCGCAAAAAACAAGGTCTTTCCCATCAGGGGACCAACCATGAAGGTAAGACGGACCTTTAGGGGTAACCTGCTTTGGAATGCCACCTGTTATGGGAACAGTATAAATGATAGAGCCACCTAATTCTCTAACACCGCTGCTTAAGCCGAGCATCTTACCATCAAAAGAAATAACATGGTCGTTATTGTTGTTTTTTACATCACCTGTATTCACAACTGTGGGTTTACGGCTGGCAAGGTCGAAGTTATAAATCAATCCACCGCCATTGTAAATTAAACTTTTACCATCCAATGTCCAGTTAGGAGCTTGTATGGAATTGGGAACCGAATAGATGACTTCACGGTTACCACTCGCTATGTCCATCAATTCCAGGTTACTGCCCAGTTTCATTTGAGTAGTGTGATCTGCTTCACCAGCAAAAGGCACAGTGATACTTACATCTTTGAATACACCTGTCTCTACCACATCAGTATTATGAGAGCCAACAAATAAACCAACATACACTTCATCACCCAGGTCGAAATCAGTAACCTGTTCAGTAACAAAAGGCTCACCAAATTTGGCTACCCGCATAGTATAAGTTTTACCCTTTCTTTCTAGCTGGATCACATCAGCTTTAGTAATCTTTGATTTGATCTCTTCAGTATTACCACCTGGGGTTTTTCTAAATTGAAGCGATGTCAATCCGTCACCATGCTCTACAGCATTAACGTGTGGTGAGTTCCCATCAAGTGTTTTACGCACCATCCAACCCACTTTTTTATGAATAGGAACCCAACTTCCCAGGAATTCAGCCCTGGTATACAATATAAAATCACCTTTCATTTTTTTCCATACAAAGTGGAACTCATCATGGTCGAGCCATACATTATACCCTGCACCTGAAATAACATACTGGCGGGTCTCCGGAATATAAGTAGCAGAACCTGGTTTTACATTTTTTCCTATATCTCCATGCCCCTCAAAAATTCCTATTTTTTGACTTAAGCCCGAAAAGGTAAATTGTAGTATTAAGGCTAACGAAAGGCACAATCGTAGATTTTTTATCATTTTTATAGTTATTTACTTTCTTAACGAGTTGATGAATATACCTTGGAATTAGACGAGGTTCTTTTTAATATAAGTAAAGCTTTTTAAGATACTGTCAAAAGGAGAACCAGGAGTTTTGTCCTGCTCGACAAAAAAGTAGGCTAAACCTGACTTCTTAGCATGAGAAAATAATTTTCTAAAATCGATTGTACCGTTACCAACCTCTGTAAATGCACGGTCTGCAGTATTATCCATATCCTTTACGTGCCATAAGGGAAATCTGCCAGGATGTTTATTAAAGAAAGCTATGGGATCTTTACCTGCTTTGGCTATCCAATATAAGTCAATTTCCATTTTTACCAAATCTTTTTCGGAGCTAAGTAGAATATCATAGGGCAACTTTCCATTCTGTTCAATAAACTCATAATTATGGTTATGGTAGCAAAGCTGGATGCCGGATTTCTTACAGGTTTCACCTGCTTTATTTAAGTGATCTGCTATCCTCTTATAATGATCCAAATCTCCCCTTTCAGTCAGAGCTAAGGAGGAAAGAGTCATATATTTCAGACCGACAGTTGCAGCATCGTCAACGGCCTTTTGCCAATTGGAAAGTATCGTTCCTTTTACAGTCTCAGCATTTATTTTCTCTTCTCCAAGACGATAATGGCTGCTTGGCATTATAAGATTGTTTTCTTTAATAAGTTTTGCAAATGCAGCAGGCTCCATTCCGTAAAATTTCTCAGTACCCGTATAAGTTGCCCCCTCTAAAGAATTATAACCTATCCTGGCAATTTTCGCAAGAGTGCCAGCAGGATCACTTTGCATAGACTCTCTTACTGTATATAGCTGTAGGCCAATATATTTTTTATTGTGTTGATAGAAAGACGGACTTAATATCGCTCCCATTGAAAGCAAGGATGTAGATTTAATAAAGGAACGTCGCGATGTCATCATAATGTGTTAATTTGAGTTTGTTTATTAATAATCAATAAAGTGTTATATCCTATTTGATAGCGCTTTTTGTAAATACTTTAAATTCAAATTTTGAAAGGCTCTACTAATAAAACCTTCCTATTAGAGGATTATCTACAATTTTCGTTTTCATTTCCGCTGCATTTATAATTCCTTGTTTTGCATACACAATTTTTCCTCCTGGTTCCACTAAGATTGTGTAAGGCAATGCGCCTTGCCATTTAGGATCAATGGCTTCAATTAACTTGTATTTGTCTTCAACGCTAAATAAGTAATTGGTATTCGAAGCGTGCTCGTTCTGCAAAAACTTTAAGACTTTATCTTTTTTCTCCGGATTATCTGCACTTATACTTATAAACTCAAAATCCCTCCTTCTATACATCCTGTTTATTTCAACAAACGAGGGAAATTCAGTTACACAAGGTCCACACCAGGTAGCCCATATATTTATCAACCTCAATTTATCAGATTTATTTTTTAATAATTCCTTTAAGCCTGCCTCATCTATCATATCAAGTGCTACCGGGTTCTTTGACCAGTCGATTTCAGCCTTTTGAACCATATCTTCTTTTTCAGCCCATTTAATTGAACAACCAAAAACCTTTGTTGTCTTTACGGGTATGTCCTTGTTGGCTAATAATGCTTCAATAGCATTACGGGCATCTAAATTTTTAGGGGTGCCTTTTGGATTCTCCACATCGTCTATACGACCTTGATAACGCAATTTTCTCAGCTTATCGAAAATGAAAATGTGAGGGGTGGCAACAGGTCCGTAAGCTATAGCAGTTGCCTCGGTTTCTCCATCATACAAATAAGGAAAGTTGAAGCCCTTCCTTTTTGCATGGAATTTCATATCTTCAAATGAATCTCCCACATCAGCATAACCTAATTCGCTCAACTGAACAGACTTAGGATCATTTGGCATTATCGCTATTACAGCTACACCTTTTGGTTTATAATCTTTAGTTAGCTGAATCATCCTGTCTTCATAAGCCTGTGCGGTAGGGCAATGATTACATGTGAAAACAATCACTAAAATGTCCGAATTATTGAAAGAAGCCAAAGTATATGTTTTGCCATCAACACCTGGCAATTTGAAGTCAGGTGCTGTGACTCCAATTTCCAAAGTTTTAGGTTGGTCAGCAGGTAAAGCAAAAGAGTTGAAACATCCACAAATAAGAACTATGGCTGGTATGGTTGAAAAAAAGTGTGTTTTCATTTTTAAAATTTCTTTCTAATACAATAAATTCACAAGGAAAATTTAAAGAAATCTATCTGCAGCTCGGCTTAGCACCAACACATCTACCATTACAAGAATGGAGTCACCAGAAGGGGTAAAGGAGTAAATGGAAAAGTGTTTCTTATCCTTTTTCTTAAAGGACGTTTTTCTGTTCTGAACTTTTGTTTTCCATCTTATCCTTAACACTAAAATACAAATATTTTACTCATTAACCAAATCCACGCTCACGTAACTACTTCCTCAATTCCTGCAGAAACTGTGATGGTGTTTTGCCAAACTCTTTTTTAAATGCTTTTGTAAAATAAGATTGTGTTTGAATACCCACGCGGCACATTACATCTGTAAGCATAACATCTTCGTTGGTCATTATTTCAACCGCTTCCCTCAAACGGACCGTTCTTACAAACTCGCCGATTGGTTGCCCTGTAATCTGTTTTATCTTTTGATACAGCTTTGTCCTGCTCATGCCCATTTTACTACAGACAAAATCAACGTCCAGGTCGGGATTGGTCAACTGTGACTTCACCAAAGCAAGCAATTCGTCAATAAATGCCTTGTCTTTTGTAGAATGGACCAATTCTTTTGCTTCAGCATGGTGGTCTTTTGTATAACGGTCCTTCAGTTTTTGCTTCTGGTTAAAGATATTGCGTATGGTCAGTACTAACAGGTCAATGCTGAGTGGCTTAGAAAAATAGTAATCGGCTCCAGATTGAGTTCCCGCCAATTTTGATTCCAGGGCTTCCCTTGCCGTCAACATTAAAAAGGGAATATGGCTGGTCTCAATATTTTCCTTGATTAGTTTACAGAATTCTATGCCATTCATCGCCGGCATCATTACATCACTAATGATCAGGTCAGGAAAGTTATCCTTTGCTTTGATTAAGCCATCAACTCCGTTTATCGCCTTACTGAAATGGGAAGCACAGTACCAACCAGGGGCATTTATGTGCAGGATTCCATTGCGGTTATCTGCCTGACCAGGATCTCACGGCGCCGTGGTGGGCCAGTAAAGCTGAGGCCTGGACAGCCTTATAACAGGTTCCACCGGCATTCATACAATACAACCCGGAATAGCGCCTCTGTAAAGTGTAGAAAATAGCCTTGCTTGAATTGGATACCAAAACCAATTGTTGTTTATTTTTAGAATTTTTGTATAATTAGAAACAAAAAACTATGAAACAAACAATCATTGCCTTCTGCACCGCCTCCTTTTTGTTTGCCTGTAACGCTGACGAAAAAACCGGTACAACAACTGAGAAACAAATCAGGGTTCAACCACTTCCGATTCAAAAGTAAAGAATGACGAATGGGTGCCTGTTGATTCTGCCACTGCGATGAAATCGATGATGGAAGCCGGCACACCGGGGCAGCAACATGCGATGCTTGCCAAAGGTGATGGCAAGTGGACTGCCGAAACCACTATGTGGATGTCGCCCGATGGGCAGCCAATGACCGCCAAAAGCAACGCTGTAAATAAAATGGTATTAGGTGGCCGCTACCAGCAAACAACCTTCAAAGGAGATTTTATGGGTATGCCTTTTGAGGGCTCCAGCACGACCGGCTACGACAATGCCAAAAAAATGTTTTTTACTACGTGGATGGATAATATGAGCACAAGTTTGATGAATATGGAAGGCACCTGGGATGAAGCTTCAAAAACCATCAATTTTAAAGGCAAAATGCTTTGTCCCGCCAATGGTAAGGAATGTGAAATGAGGGAAGTGTACAAAATTGTGGATGACAATACACATGTAATGGAAATGTACGGCCCGGATATGAAAACCGGGAAAGAATATAAAAGCATGGAAATAAAGTTTGTCAGGAGCAAATAATCTATAGAACACTATAAGAAAAGGCTGTCTATTTGGTAGGCAGGCCCAAATTCTATCTTGGTTTTGCCTTGTGTTGCAGCAGTTTCATTTCTTTTGCGAAACGCATTCCAAGCTCATCTGCTGAAGGGGAATCAAAATGCGTTCCGTCACCTTTGTGCTGTAATCCCTTGGAAGATGCAATAGCGGTAAATGGCACTTTTTCTGGTAACTGCGCTAATACTTTATTAATATTATCGTATTGATCTTTGTAGGTTCCCAGTTCGCCCGCCACAAACGGAAGATTATCATTACGAATACTATCACGGACTTGTTCAATCAACGTTATTAATTTTTGCAAATAATCTGCGGCACCCTCAGGAGTACTATTTGATTCTCCCTGGTGCCATAAAATTCCTTTAAAAGTACCATGTTGCATCGCTATGGCAATACGTGCCATGGCATCATCATGAGGATGGGTTTTTGTATTCGTATCGTAAGCCCCGGGCTTCCATACATCAATGGAAGAGCCTCCTACGGCACAGGGAATCAGACCAACCTTTTTTTTCGGATTTTCTTCTGCCATTTTTATCGCGAAAGCCAAGCCGGGACCGACACCTGCAACCTGAGGTTTATCAAAATGCAACGGGTGTTTTGCCTGAACCCATTCGTTATTTTTATTCAGCATGTACACATTTGGGCTTCCCGCTGATTTATATTTACCGGCTACCTCACCTCTTCCCGCCATATTCGACTGGCCGGCTAACAGGTATAGATGAAAGTTGCTGTCTATTTTTGTTTGGGCATAACCATAAAGGTAAACCTGCAAAAAAAGCAGCAAGCAAGAATGTTTCATTTGCATGTAGGATTATTGTATAAAATCATCTCTCCGCCTGCATCAACAATCAAACCTAAGCAATAAATAGTACCTGAACTTCAGGAGATTTCAACAAAGCGCAAAAAAGATTTTTGACGCCACCACCTTAAGGCACTTATTGAAATGACAAGGAAAGGGTTAACTTGTATTTCGAGGAAGCCCTAACTTTGTCTACACTTATAAATTGGTAGAAGTCTTTGTTTTATAACAATAACGTCAAAAACCAACATGCATATGAAAATTTACAAACTGCAAAGTGACCCATTTCTAATTCTCTTACTGAAGAAAATAACTTTCTTCAGTAAAATTGCCGGGTTACTTATTATCTTCAATTGCACTGCGTCAGCAATTCTTTTTGCACAAAATAATGTATAATGAGTCCCCTGTACTGAAGGTTTAATCATTAATGTTACCCGCGCTCCTTTGTATTATAACTTCCAGGACGCCCGGGGCAATTACCTGGAAAATCCTGTGGTTGGCAATGATAATTCCAAAGCCATTTTAGAAAAGGGAGGTTATAGAAACAGTAACAATGATGAAATAACCGGAAACTTTTCAGGGGAATATGCCTTTTCACCGGCTTTCAAAGTAAGAGGTGTATCTGGTGGTACTGTAAGAGCAAATACACAATTTCAAAGACAGGTTAATTTAGTCTATACAGGAGGCAGCTTTGCCAATGGCAGACAGGTTTTCGATAATAATACCAAATCGCTTTTTACAAATTCCCAGCTCGTTGCGGAATACACCAAAACGTTTAACAAGCATGAACTAACTGTTTTACTTGGTGGTTCGAACGAGTCCTTTAAGTCAGAAGGAAATGGGGTTCAGAAACAAGGAACTGATTCTACTTTAGGCATTCCTACTACAGGAACAATAATAGATGCAGGAACTACAAATGCTTCAATAACACGGCATATGATTCGCCTCCGGTTAATTTAGTTCGCTTTGTGCACTATCAGGGTACGTTTTTGGAGGGTGGGACCTATATAACAGCTATGTTCTATCTATCCTGATTTAAATCAACATTATTGTTTAACCAGACACCACTGACATTATTGCTTACTTCGTTAAGGTTAATGCCATTTGAATATTACAACGTGCGTACGGTGTGCTACGACCGGAAATTTTTTGGAAACCCAATTTATGATATAAGTTAATTGCCGGTTTAAGGATAGTGTTGCTTTCCAAATATATCGTTAACGCTTCCATTTCTTTAGCTTTTTCTACAATAGCTTGTCCCAATAACCAACCAATATTTTTGCCCTGCACTTTGGGCGAAACAGCCATTTTGGCCAGTTCGTAGTCATAGGTAGGGTCATTCATTTTTATTAAAGCACATACCCCTACAGGCTCCTCATTATACAGGGCTACTAATATGTACCCGCCATTGTCAAGTATATATTTTTCAGGATCATCTAAAGCCTTATAGTCAGCATCTTCCATTTTAAAATAAGTTGAAATCCATTCTTTATTCAACTCTTTAAATGCATCCCGGTACTTCGGATGGTACGGTACAATATTAACCATCATGCTTTCTCTTTCTTTTTTCTTTTCCTTCACTCTTTGCAAAAGAGATTTTTGCTCTAAAAGGAACTCCCATTCTTCAATGGCTCTTTCATTTTTAAGCCTGTTACAATTTGTTACTCTTTTAAACTTTGTAAATACTTAATACTTTGAGGGACCTGAACATCGACATTATTACTTTCATCTTCAATATAATAATGTTGAATGCCGGCTTTCTTAGCTGCTTTTATTACAGAAAGTATATTTATCTGACCTGATCCGAGAACGACATCATTTTCAGGTGATGTGTGTCCGGAAAAGTCACCTGAAACGCCTTTCTTCAAATCCTTTAAATGTATAAGCTTATAACGATTTCCATATTTAGTTAATAATTGGGCCGGGTCATGTCCAGGGAAGAAAGCCCATAAAATGTCTAATTCAAAACTTACATATTTTGGATCAGTTTTTTTTACAAGAACATCGTACAAAGTACCGTCCTGATAGGGTCGAAATTCAAATCCATGATTGTGATACACAAATGTTAACCCATACTCTTCCTTAAGGATCTTCCCGGCTTTATTAAAATCATCAATGGCTTTTTGGGCCTCTTCCATCGTAAATTCAGCCTTATGAGGGATAGTGGCAACTCTTACATACTCAGCACCTAAAATTTTTGCCTGTTGTGCAACTTCAGCTGTTTTATTTACGAGGTCATTATAGCTTACCCCGAATGATGAACACTTAATACCTCTTTCATCTATTAATTTTTTTAATTCCTGAGCAGTTTTTCCAAACAGGTTGGAAAATTCGATATCTGTAATTCCAACTGCTTTAATTTTATCCAGCGTTGAAGGAACATCCTTTTCAAAATCCTTACGGTAGGTATAAGAAACTACTCCGGGCTTTTGCGGAAAAAGCAATTGACTGTTTTGTGCAAAAACAGTAACAAAAGCCATTGAGCCAATGAAGGAAAAAACGAATCGATTTAAGTTTTTAAACGACATTAATTTGATTGTAAAAAGATTAGAAGCTTGCTTGGTAAAATGCAGCTTTATAGATTAGTTATACTGTTATCTTAGGCTCCCATCCTTTTTCATATTCGCGACTCCATAATTTCTGGGCCTCTTTGTCATCGATGATATGCCCGTTTTTAGGGTCGGTTTTAACGTCCCTGCCTAAACGCCAGGCTATATTTCCCAAATGCATGGCAACGCAGGTTTTATGACCCAGTTCAACATCACAATTCGGAAGACGTTTGTTACGAATGGCATCTAAAAAGTCGGCCACGTGCAAACTGTCCATTCCTAAACTGGGGCTGGCGGTATTTCGCCCCTGGATATTTTCTGCTTTCATCTCAGACTTCACTTCGCTGATTAACTTGCCACTGAGATCATACACTTTGTATTCATCTCCACCTGTGTCCAGGCTTCCTTTTTCACCATAAAAAATAATACCTCGCTCTAAACCCTCAATTTTTCTTCCGTTCGAGCTTCTGTTTTCCCACATTAGTGAAACACGACCGGGAAAATCCATAGTAATTATCTGAGTGTCCGGGGTTTGCCAATCATCCTTAAATTCATATCTGCCACCTACAGAGCTAACACGGATAGGATAATCCACGCCAAGCCCCCAACGTGCAACATCTACTTCATGGGTACCATTGTTCAGCGCCTCGCCAGTTCCCCAGTTCCAGAACCAATGCCAGTTATAATGAATCAAACCTTCTTTATACGCAACACGGGGAGCAGGTCCTTGCCATAGATCGTAATCGAGCCCGGCAGGAACATCACCAGGTTTGAGGAAAGTTTCTTTGCGGTTATTGGTGTACCATGTTTTGGCTAAATATACCCGGCCAATAATTCCTTTATGCAGTTGTTCAATTCCCTGGGTAAGAATCGGCGCCGAACGTCGTTGCGCCCCCATTTGTACGATCCGGTCATATTTTCGTGCAGCAGCAATGGCAATTTCTCCTTCCGCCCCATTATGACTTAAAGGTTTCTCAACATAGACGTGCTTTCCCGCCTGACATCCCATTACGGTTAGCGGAGTATGCCAATGGTCAGGTGTTGCGATATAGATAGCATCAATCGACTTATCTTCAAGTACCTTCCGACAGTCTTTTTCAGTCCGTGGAGTATTGACTTGTTTTGTATCCATGACACTTTTTACAGCTTTAGGAATGACTTTCTCATCGACATCACAAATGCAGGCAACCTCGGCATTTGCTTGCCGGGCTATAGTGGCTGCCATACTGGTTCCCCTGCCATTTACACCGATCACTGCAATACGGACTTTTTCGTTAGCTCCAATGATATTTTTGTAGCTCTTTGCACTTAATCCAACCCCGCCAAACACCGTTTGGCCAAGGGCCAGACCGGCAGAACCTAACGCTACTTTCTTAATAAATTCACGTCTCTTCTCCATATGATTTCTTTTTATTTTTATGAAATGTTTAAACAAGCATGATTCGCACTTCTGTTTATGTAATCAGGGATACGGTTAAGATACACCAATATAACTTATTTGAGTTTCCAGCGCGCCCATTTCTTCAAAAAAAAATGTACTTCTTACGACTAACTTTTAAATTCATTCAAAGGTTAAGCATTAACAGGTGCCATAGCTGGACACCAATGGCGTAAAATCTGTAAATTTGAAGACTTTAAAATCCCACCTTTATAGTGATATTTACAATAAGCATTTATTATATGGAAGATGAAATTAAAAATCCCGGATTAACTGATGAAGAAACAAAATTATTTGAAACGCTCATGCCTGAAGATTTAAATGAAATTTCTGCTTTTGGCGTACAACGGAGGCATTTTCTAAAACTTTTGGCATTAACGGGCGGAGGAATGTTTTTGTTCCAAATGATGGACAGACATCAAATTTTCGCCCACCCTCCAAATGAAGCGGCATTGAACGGAATGAAGGCTGTGAGCATTGAAAATGGAGTCAACGTAGCTTTTAAGATTAACGGTGCAAGAAGAAGCCTGGAAGTTGATTCAAGAATGACACTACTTGATGCGCTTCGTGAAAGACTGGAATTGACGGGATCAAAAAAAGGCTGCGATCATGGACAATGCGGTGCCTGTACAGTTCTTGTTGATGGCCGGCGGGTATTATCCTGTCTTACACTTGCGGCAACCTGCGAGGGCAAATCAGTAACCACTATTGAAGGTCTGGCTAAACGCGGTGAACTCCACCCGGTGCAGGCGGCGTTCATTAAACATGATGGTTTTCAATGCGGCTATTGCACACCCGGACAAATTTGTTCAGCGGTTGCCCTGATGGCTGAAGCAACAAACGGCGAAGTTAGTTATGTAACAGCGGATGTTCGGACAAAAGGCGGTTCCGTTCAGCTATCTGATGACGAGATCAGGGAACGAATGTCAGGAAATATTTGTCGGTGTGGTGCATATCCGAACATCATTGCGGCAATCAGGGAGGTACACAGTGGGAAAGAGGTAGCGCAGACCTGGCAATTTACTGGCGAAAACAATGAACAAACATTCTCAACCGGCGAATAAAAATGTAACTAATGAGACCTTTTAAATTTTCACCAACAAACGATATAAATTCGGCTGCACAAATGCTGATGGCCAACACAAACGCAAAATTTCTGGCCGGCGGCACCAACATTCTTGATTTGATGAAGGAAGATGTTGAACGTCCCGATGAGCTCGTTGACATCACCCGTTTAAAGTTCACACAAATCAAACCCATTTCTGAAGGAACGAACAAAGGCGGCATATCAATCGGGGGACTAAGTAAAAACAGCGATACGGCAAATGACCCTGAAATCCGCCAGAACTTTCCGCTTTTAACACAGGCGATCCTGGCAGGCGCTTCAGCGCAGATCCGCAATATGGCGACGAATGGCGGCAACTTAAATCAGCGAACCCGCTGTTCCTATTTTTATGATACGGCAATGCCTTGTAATAAACGTGAACCTGGAACAGGTTGCGGCGCCCGGGAGGGGATCAACCGGATGCACGCGGTCTTTGGCTGGTCAGAAGATTGTGTGGCCGTTAATCCATCAGATATGTGCGTTGCACTCGTTGCCCTTGATGCGGTTGTAAAAGTGCAAGGTGCAGATGGCAAAGAACGTTCTATTCCGTTTGCTGATTATCACCGTCTGCCTGGTGACACGCCTCAAAAAGACAACAACCTGGCTCAGGGAGAACTCATTACCGCGATAGAGATCCCTAAAAATAATTTTTCGGGTAAAAGCTATTACTTAAAAGTTCGTGACCGCGCCAGTTACGCTTTTGCACTGGTGTCGGTTGCCGCTGCACTTGAAATGGATGGCAATCAGATAAAAGGAGCACGAATTGCTATGGGTGGCGTTGCGCACAAACCCTGGCGGGCCATGGAGGCCGAGAAATTCTTAACAGGCAAATCAGCCAACGAAGCCAATTTCAAACAAGCGGCTGAAAATGAAATGCAAAATGCAAAACCGCTTGAACACAATAAGTTCAAGGTTGAACTGGGCAGGCGGGCTATCGTCCGGGCGTTGACACAGGCGATGAACGGTGGAACGAATCAATAAATGTTGAATACTA
The DNA here is from genome assembly GCA_037718865.1 of Chitinophagaceae bacterium. Classification (GTDB taxonomy): domain Bacteria; phylum Bacteroidota; class Bacteroidia; order Chitinophagales; family Chitinophagaceae; genus JADCRZ01. The sequence goes on from JBBJMP010000008.1 coordinate 50,952, forward strand.
AAAATTTACTTAAGATGACAGTAATTGGCAAACCGGTTGACCGTGTTGACGGGCGGCTGAAAGTAACCGGCGTAGCGACATATGCCGCTGAATTTAATCAACCGAATATGGCGTATGCTTTTCCGGTTCGATCTACCATCGCTAAAGGAACGGTTACCGCGTTTGACACCGCTGCGGCCGAAAAATCGGCGGGTGTAATCGCCGTATTAACGCACAAAAACGCATCCCGGATAAAAGCCCTTAATCCGGGCGAACAAATGAAAGCGGGAATAATCTTTCTGGGTGAAGATCTGGTACCGCTCCAGGATAATAAGGTCCACTATTTTGGACAGTTTATCGCGCTGGTCGTCGCCGAAACTTACGAGCAAGCCCGCCACGCCACTGTGCTTCTAAAAATTACCTACGCCAGTGAAAAGCACGCGATTGACCTGAAAAGCGAATTGCAAAAGGGTTTCAAGCCAACAAAGCTGTTCGGCGAAGAAGCGCAGATCAATCCCGGCAAAACCGCTGATCTGATTGCCGCCTCGCCCCATAAAATCGAACATACTTATACAACCTCAACGGAGAACCATCATCCGATGGAGCCACACGCCGCTATTGCTGTCTGGGAAGGCACTGACAAATTAACGCTTTACGACGCAACGCAGGGCGTTGGGGTTACTCGCGCAATTGCAGCTTACTTTTTGAACCTGAAGCCGGAAAATGTGCGGGTGATTTCGCCGTATGTCGGCGGCGGTTTTGGTTGTAAAGGGGCATGGTTTCATATTGTGCTTGCAGCCATGGCGGGACAAGTCACTAAACGTCCGATCAAACTCGTGATCACCCGTCAGATGATGCAGACGAATGTCGGGCGGCGCGGCGCGACGATTCAAAAAATCGCGCTCGGCACCGATCATAACGGCAAACTGACAGCGATCCGTCACCACAACGAAACCTATACCAATCTTGCTCAATTTTTTGAGCCAAGCGGATTACAAACTGCCGTGTTATACGAGGCGCCGCTTCGTGAGATCACTTACCAGGTCGCCAGATTAAACATTGGAACGCCAACCTTTATGCGCGCGCCGGGGGAGGCACCGGGAACATTCGCGCTCGAATCGGCGATGGATGAAATGGCGTTCGAGATGAAAATCGACCCGCTTGAGTTTCGCGTCCTCAATCACGCTGCGGCCGACCCAATCAAAAAACATCCGTTTTCGTGTGATAATCTGCTCGAATGTTACAGTACAGGAGCGGAAAAATTCGGCTGGTCAAATCGCAGGATGCAGCCTCGCCAGACGCGCAACGGCAAATATCTGGTCGGTTACGGAATGGCAACGGCGACTTATCCGGCTGGACGCAGTTCCGCGTCTGCGCGTGTGCAGATGACGGTCAAGGGTGAAATCAAGGTAATGACCGCGGCGGCTGACATTGGTACGGGAACTTATACGGTTCTGGCCCAGACGGCGGCTGACGTGCTGGGCGTATCCGTGGATAGAATTACCGTCAAAATCGGCGATTCGAGCCTGCCGCCCGCGCCAATCGCAGGAGGTTCTCAAACGACTGCAAGCGTTCATCCCGCGGTGCTGGCAGCGTGCGAAATGCTTCGGGAAGATTTGATGAAACTGGCGGTGGCTGATGCAAAGTCGAAACTTAACGGCAGAAAAGCTGAAGAAATCGCTTTTGCCAACGCGAAGTTTTTCGTGAAGGGTGACGCATCAATGTCGGATTCTTACGAGGGCATTATGCGCAGGAACGGCAAAGTAATGATGGAAGCCTGCACGACGGTGACGCCCGCCTCAGGCGTCGGGTTGGGTACACCCGTCGCACCTTGCATGCCCGTGCCGACTGCTCCAGAAGAAAACAGCGACGCCAAAAAATATTCGTTTCATTCCTTTGGCGCACAGTTCGCGGAAGTTTGGGTGGATGAAGATTTCGGCACAATTCGCGTCAGGCGCATGACCAGCGTGCAGGATGTCGGACGCATCATGAACGAAAAAACCGCTCGCTCGCAGATTATTGGCGGTGTGATTTTCGGTCTCGGCGCTGCGCTGATGGAAGCAACCGAGTACGACCATCGCTGGGCTAATCCGGTCACCCGCTCCCTCGCCGATTATCACGTTCCCGTCAATCTGGATGTTCCCGAGATTGACGTTCATTTTATCGGAAAACCGGATCCTCATATTTCTCCCATCGGCGCACGCGGCATCGGCGAAATCGGTATCACGGGCGTTTCGGCGGCAATTGCCAATGCGGTTTTTAACGCGACGGGAAAACGCATCAGAAGTTTGCCGCTTACGATGGATAAGTTACTGTAAGTAAACACCTGAGGCAGGTTGTCTGCTTCCCATTCTATCGTTCCACGTTTTACCACGGAGGGCACAAAGTGTTACACAAAGAAAGACACAAAGGTTTACGCACTATTCGGTTTTAGTGGAGATACCATTCATTCTTTCAGGTCAAAAACCACTTTTGCGTTTTTCTGTTCGGTGGAAGAAATGAAGACTTCATAGCGTTTAGTGCCAGCCTTTATAACCATCAACGAAGTATTCGGTGGGATAGAACCCAGGTTGTTGGCAACCATAATCAGTTCATGATGTGGATGTTCGGCATCAATGGCAATGCGGAACGATATGGGTTTTTCAGATATTTTAACACGCGATACCAATAGCACGTTGTTATGGTAAATGCTAACGGTGTCGCCGTCTATTTCCCCGTTATCATATAGGTCAACGTTGATATCGCCGGCCTCTGTTTCAATTTGTTTTATCAACGGATTCGACCGAGTGGTGAGCGCCGGTGGCGGCGCACGGAAGACCGGCGCCTTATGTGTTATCGCAGGAGCGGTGCGCACCGGCAAATCTGCTTGCGGCTTGGCAATTGGGCTGATCGGTGTCTGTCTTTTTACTGGTGCCGGAGTTATTTTTTTTGGTAACGGTTTAGACGGTGCAGGTTTTTGCTCTGCTACGACAGGCGGTAGAGATTTTTGTTTTGCTACGGCAGGCGATTTAGGTGCCTTAGTTACCAGGGGTGTTTGCTTTATACATTCACGAAACGTGATATCATCTAACGCAAAATCATTTCCGCAACCTCCCGGCATATTATCAATCATGGTAAGGATCAACGCTGTTTCGGAAGGCGGTGCGGTAAAAAGAGAGCGGTATTGTGTCCAGTGCGGTGATTCACGCCGTGCCACCTCGCCAATGCCAAACTGGGCAACGATTTTCCCGGCGGGTGTTTGCAGCCTGATGGTAATGCTGGGCAGCAGGGGAAACGGACACTTATCGCTGATTCTGCACAAATTCATCATCCATACGCCGAACTCATACGTGGTGCCGCTCTTTAAACCCTTTATTGCTGTTGTTAAAAACGTGCCGCTGCTTGGCGATGCATTCACCAGCATCATATTGCCGTCTGCATCTCCGGGAGTATGATCTTCCGGCAGCGTAAACCAATCGCCGCGAAAGCAGTCGCTGGTATAAGAAGCAAAGGTGTAATGACCATCGGTAGGACAATAACTGGACACACGCTCGTAGTTGAAAAGCTCTGCCGTATTAAGGTCAGGTACATTGCCGGCGCCAAAGTTGATGGTGATAATCGGTTGTTTAAAAGTGCAGTTCGCATTCTGCGCCTTCGGTTGAATGGTGAAGGTGAATATCAACAGTAAAACAAGCAACTTTTTCAAGATCTCAATATTCTTTGTTACTAAAGCTACTACAAATCCGGATTTATTGCAGCGAAGAACGTATGAATGGTTATAAATTCCTGATCTTTATATTTCTGAAAAAGATCACATCCTCATGCTCCTGAAGAAGGATAGGTGACCTATCTGTTTCAGCAAAAGCTTTTTCTGTTTTGAATTTACTGTCAGCGATCATTTTCCTGAACATTTCGCTGCCGCGCTCAAACTCCAATACTTTGGTCCCGTTCAGCCAATGCTCTACATGCTTTCCTTTTGAAACGATGCGGATATTATTCCACTCTCCAAGGGGTTTATTTTTTTTCCCGGCAGAAGGAGGCATAATGTCGTACAATGCCGCCAGGGTCCGGTTACCGTTTTTCCCCAGTTTTGCATCAGCATGATTTGCATCGTCAATGATCTGGTATTCGCAGCCTAATGAGGTATTTTTTATTAAAAAATATTTAACGCCGCTGTTGGTTCCTTTTTGCAGCTTATAGTCAAGAGACAGTTCAAAATCAGCGAATGCTTGTTTGGTCACGATATCGCCGCCACGCCCGTCTGATGCGTTAACACTTATGGCGCCATTTTCGATTTTCCACCCTTTGCCTGTGAATGGGTTGCCATTTGCTTTTTGCCACCCCTCAAATGTCTTTCCATCAAACAATAAGGTCCATCCCTGTTTGATCTCTTCTTTATTAAGAGAAGGCAGTTGTGCCTTTAATGAAATCATACCACAACAAAAAGCCAGTCCCAAAAGAAACCTTGTTTTTTTCATATCTTATTATTACATGATTAAGAATGCTATAGCTGTGTATATCCGTTATTCTGAGTGATTTTACCGGGATTGGATTGCATGACCGTCAGGGGAATAGGATAGCTCAACATATCATTACTCCAGGTAAAAGGAGCAAATCCATCAGCCAATTGCTCCGCAATCATCACGTCTTTTGCTCTGTTTGTCCTAACCAGGTCAAACCAGCGATGGTTTTCGAAGGCCAGCTCTACGCGGCGTTCCTTTTCTATGGCCAGAAGCAGGGCATTATCATTCGGAAAGTCTGCTACAGTATAGTCTTTGAGCAGATCGGCGGGTTTGGGAATTGCCGGATCTCCCCTGGTATTTCTTGCTCTCTCCCGTATTTTATTTACAAACAACAATGCTTTGCTTTTATCGCCGCCAGTACGTACCAGTGCTTCAGCATACAACAGATATATATCAGCAAGTCTTAATTCGATCCAGTTATTTCCATTATCGCTGCCACTGGTTGATACGTCATAATATTTGCGCACATATCTTTCATTTTGCACTGCCCCGTTTCGTGCGTTGATCCAAAAATCACGCATGGATACGAACTTCCTGGGATCTCCGGGTATATAGGCACCGGACATATCACCAGTTGGCGCATTAGAACCGCCTTTGTCACCTACTGAAACGACTTCCTTATCAGAAAAACGTGGCGCAAAGTCGTTATTCCAGGGGTTTCCGGTTGCTGCGTTCGGGCTTCCTTTTTTGTATTGAACTTCAAACAGAGATTCAATGCTGTTCTTTTTACTTACATCAAACAGGTCTGCATAACTGGGCACCAGGGCGGCTCCGGAAGTATTGATCACTTCTTCCGCTTTTTGAATGCCATTAGTATAGTATGCTGCGCCTTTGTTCAGGGGATAACCCGCCATAGTAACATACACTTTGCTCAGGAGGCCCTTGGCTCCCCACTTTGTCACCCTGCCCACGTCTGTCCCACTGAATTTTGCGGGCAAATTTTCTTCAGCATATTTAAGATCCTCCACAATCATATCGTATGTCTCCTGGAGGGATGAGCGGTTTATTAAATAGGCTTCAGCTGGTGTTATTTCTTTATCCACTTTCAAAACCCCTAACAATTCGCCGGATTTTGAATGACCGCCAAATACCCGGTTGAGCCAGAAATACATAAGGGCCCGTACAAACCTAGCCTCTGCTATATATTGTTTTTTTAACTGCTCACTTTTGAAAGTGATCGCGTCAATACGTCCAATAACAATATTGCTACGCAAAATAACATTGTAACAATTATTCCAGCAGCTGGTTGAATACCCGTTTTCCGGCAATAGGGGTGATGCAAATATATCAATGCCATTTTCATCAGCGGGGTTTCCGCTAAGCCATGAAAAGGTGGTGTTATCCGAGCGGATCTCGCCCAGTTTGATAAAATTGCTGTTGTAAAGAGAACGGAGGTTGCCGTAGGCTGAGAGTACAGCCTGGTTCATGTCTGCTTCCGTTTTGTAAAAACCGGAAGAATTCAGATTGGAAGGTGGATTTAAATCAATAAATTCTTTTTTACAGGAACCCAGTACTAACAAACCAAATACTGCGAACAATATATTTTTCATCTTGATAATATTAGTTTATTATAAGGAAACATTCAATCCGACAATTATGCTGCGGGCAGCGGGGTAACCCATATAATCGCCACCCCTGGCAAGGCCATCACCCTCACTGCTGGTTTCAGGATCAAATCCAGGATAGTCTGTCCAGGTAAACAGATTTTGCCCTGTGGCATAAAATCGCAAGCCACTTATTCTTAAGGCCCTTATTTTGCTTTGATTGAAATCATAGGCGAGCGTAACATTACGCAGGCGTAAGAAAGACCCATCCGTGACCCAGGCAGAGGATGGATCGCGCTGCCATCCTGTGGGATTCCGCGTAGCCCGGAAATGAACGCCATCGCCAGGCTGATCGATCGACCGCCAGCGTTTTTCCTGCTCGATCAAGGTATTTCTATCCCCATGATAAATTCCAACCATGCGTTTGAAAAAACTAAACAACTGGGCACCGTAAGAATAAGACAACTGAGCAGAAAGAGAGAAGTTGCCATAAGAAAAATTATTCGTAAATCCACCTGTAAATTTAGGATGATTGTTGCCTATGATCGCTTTGTCCGTTTGATCGAGTTTGCCATCCTGATTCACATCAAGGTAACGGCCATCGCCCACTTTATCTGCCGGCAGATGCGGATTATTATCGAGGTCCTTTTGACTCATAAATACACCCTGGTAAACATATCCGTAAAAGCTTGCTATGGGATAGCCTGGTTTCGTAATAAAGGAATTATTGGCGTTGGGAGCACTTGCATAAATGGGCTGGCCACCAGGGCCCACTTCCAGTACCTTATTCTTATTAAACGCTATATTGAAATTACTTGACCACTTCAATGCTCCGGTTAAGTTTTTAGTAGTTAATAAGAACTCTATCCCTTTGTTCAATACCTTACCTATATTTTGAATTTGTGTGCTGTAGCCTGTCACTGTAGGTACCGGTACATTCAGTAACAGATCAATGGATTTACTACTGTAAAAATCTCCTTCCAGCCTGATGCGGTTATTGAATAAACCCAAATCAAAGCCTATGTTACTTTGCAAGACTTTTTCCCATCCCAGGTCGCTGTTAGGTACGGTGCTCGGATTTACCGTATTCTGTAAACCATCACCGGTTGGATAATACCCGGAGGCCAACAGACCAATGGATGAATAATTTCCTATACGGTTATTTCCGGCAATACCATAACTAACCCGCAATTTTAGGTCATTGACGGTTTGAGACAACTTGGTCATAAAGCTTTCCTGGCTCAACCGCCATGCTGCTGATACGGAAGGAAAGACACCCCATTTTTTGTTTGCTCCAAACCGTGACGATCCGTCACTACGCACGGTAGCAGTTAAAAGATACCGGTTATCGTAAGTATAATTGGCGCGTCCAAAATAAGAGATCATCGAATAGCCCGATTTGGTGCTTGATAGCTGGTACATGGTACCGGCATTTAAAGTCTGGATGTTATCATTTGGAAAGCCACGGGACTCCGCATAAATATTATCGTTGTTATGTTTTTGACTGCTGAAACCGCCTAACAGGACCATGTCGTGCTTTTGCCCCAGCGTTTTAGTATAAGAAAGCGTTTGTTCTATTACCCAATCAAAATCGGTCGATTTTTCATTGATTCCCTTAGCCGGTCTCGGCCCCTTTGAACCGTCAAAGTCGACCGTTGAAGGTTCAAATGTTTCGTAGTTATTATTTTGAATACTTCCATTTATGCTGATCCGGTATTTAAGGTTATCTATTACATCCAACTCCGCATACAAAGTGCCTAACCAGCCATACCTGTTGCGCCTGCGTTGTACCTGCTGGGCTATGCCGATCGGATTGGCCACATCGCCTGCCAGTACTTCCGAATTGCGTACCATCGATCCATAAGTGCCATCTTCATTATGTAAATTGAATATGGGTGGCAGCAGCAAAGAATAAAGGATGGGGGCATCTTTTCCGTTGGCCTGCTCGTGCCCGGTAGCATAGTAAGCGTTTAGATTCAAACCTATTTTGAAACGTGATGACAATTTTGATTCCACGTTGTTTCTGAAATTGAAACGCTGATAGTCTGTGTTCAATGAAATGCCTGCCTGTTTCATATAACTTCCCGAAAAAGCATAGGTTGTTTTTTCACTGCCGCCCATTACTGAAAGTTCGTATTGCTGCATTTGTGCTCTGCGGAACAGCAGATCCTGCCAATTGTTATCCGGCATTTGCGCAACGGACTGGGGATCTAAAAAATTATACGTATACCCATTCTTGCCGTCTGGTATCATATATAAGGAATTGGAGCTGGGATACGGCATCCGGCGGCTATTCGGATCATTAATGGTATGGGGCGACTTATCGGGATCGGCATTTATCACAGCCTGGTCAAGCCATGCCTGGTTGCGTCCATCTATAAACCATTTTACATACTGGTCCCTGCTCATTACAGGAATGGTTCTGGTTCTTTCCTGGACTCCGGAAAACGCATTAAAACTGATGGAAGTAGTTCCTGATCTGCCTTTTTTGGTGGTGATAATCACCACGCCATTCGCACCCCGCGAACCGTAGATAGCAGTAGAAGAAGCATCTTTCAATACCTGGAGACTTTCAATATCATTGGGATTGATCAGCCTGAAAGCACCATCTTCCATAGGATAACCATCTACTACATACAAAGGTGAGTTGGACTGGGTAATGGATCCTGTTCCGCGCACTTTGATGGAAAGCCCTTCGCCTCCGGGAGCTCCATTAATTTGCTGCACCTGTACACCGGCTAACTGGCCGGCCATTGCTTCCCCAAAATTAACTACCGCACGCTCCTTGAGATTATCTGCAGATACGGTGGCAACAGATCCCGTTAAGTCTGATTTCCTCCGGTTACCATATCCAACCACTACCACGTCCTCTAATCCGCTTGCAGTTTCAACAAGTACAATATTAAAGTTCGTTTTGGTTCCTATGGCCAATTCCTGCGTTTGGTAACCTACAGAGGAGATAACCAGAACAGAAGCTTCTGAATTAACGTCCCTTAATTCAAACGTTCCGTCAGCCTTACTGGTTGTTCCCTGTTGAGTTCCTTTAACCTGTACCGTTGCTCCTTCAATTGACCGGCCATCCTTGCTTACTACTTTTCCGCTAATGGTTATTGGGGCTGCAGCCTTTTGATGTTTAAAGGCAAGGCCTGTAAGAGAAGCGAATAAGAAAATGGCCGTCAAACAAGGAATGATCTTATTACCCATTTTCTTTAATAAAAAAATCATAGTCAATCGTTTTGCGGGATTAGAAATAGCATGATCATCAGCGGCATCCATTGTGCCGGTAACCATTATTTCTCAAATATAGTAGTTTTACGCGTGTGGGGCCCAAGGCAATTGGGCTAATTTTTAAGGCTTTGACAATGTGAGGCTGTCAGTGATTCTTAGATCAACTCCTCTAAATACAACTTTTTGATCTGCCAGGATAACGGCAAGAATTGTAAGCATAAAAATGATGTCGTTCGGCATTAGACTCATAAAGAAGTCCCAGACTTAAAATAATACTCGCCTGAACCCACGAGGAACACTGCCAGATTTTTTTCGGCCTTTAATAACTTTAAACCTTTGGCATCTTGAACAGGCAGGCCGGATTCTGTTATATCATCTGCGGATTTCGCAGGGATCGTAATTGTCGCTGTTGTATTTACTGGAACGGTAGCATGAAGCGTGAACACATTATCATCGTACTTCCATTCGCTTATGATTCTTCCATACACACAATCATAATATCCTTTTGCCGATGTTAACCCGGTCGCTGTGTCAGGTTGTGGTGCAATGATGAATTTTTTAAAACCCGGTGAAGAAGTATCAGGCATAATTCCGAGAACGGATTCAAACAACCATGCACCAATCTGTCCGCCGCAGGAAGGCATTTGAGCTCCACCTCCCTTCCAGTTTTCTAAAAGCACCCCGTTTTTTATCAATGTATTCCAGCTTGGATAGTCTTTCTGATTCACCATTTTATTAGCCAGTCCGGTTTCCCGGTTACTCGCCAGCGTATGGAGCAGGAATGACAAAGCGACGAAGCCGGTTCCCACATGATCGCTTCTTAAATGAATGGCATCTATCAAACGCTTGTAGGTTAAATCATTTTTACTGTTCGGAACCAGGCCGACGGCTAACGGTAATACCTGCCCGGTTTGATTGTTTGACGAATCTCCGTAAAGACCTGTTTCGCTGTTAAAATATTTTGCATTGAACCTGGTTTTTATTTCACCCGCAAGATCAGCGTATTTTTTTGCGTCAGCACTTTTTTGCAACAGCGAGGCAGCTTTACTTACTATTAACGCATAATTATAGTATGCAGGCATGGTCGTCATAGGTGCAGGAACAGCAAATTGACCGGTGGTATAAGGGTTTTGCCAATCACCGGCTCCATTCCAGATGATCATTTGTTCTTTGGCTGCAAGTGAATCCAGGTTTATGGTGAAAAACGGATATTGATTCCAGATTTTCCCTTCGCCATGTTTTGCTACTTTTCCAAGAAGATCAACATATCGTTGCATAGGTTTGAACGCGTGTTCAAGCATCCTTTTATCGCCGTAATATTTGTAGTGTTCCCATGGCAGGAAAACCAAAGCTCCACTCCACCATGGCGAGTTCCAGTCGTAAACCTGGCGATTAACCACAGGAACCACAGATCCCACATAACCCTGTTCATCCTGGTTATCGGCCATGTCCCACCAGAAGCGTTTGTATAGTCCGCGTACATCGGTAAAATTTGCGGCCGTACCAAACATATTCTGCGCATCCTGCGTCCAGCCCTGCTTTTCGCGGGTAGGGTCTGCTGGGAAATCCATAACATAGTTACGATGTGTTCGCATCGTGATTTCATAGAGGCTGTTTAGATAATTATTTGAACTTGTAAAACTACCTGCGGAAGGAAGATCTGCATTAACCATCTGAATACTTATCGCATCTGCAGTTAACGGATCCAAAAGGCCATCGACCTGGATATCGGTTGGCCCGGATAAAATGATAAACTTTGGCTGTAATATAGTTGGTCCATCTTTGGCAAGTGTAAAGGTCAATGTTGGATTTGTAAAACCAGGGCCTTTGCCGGTAATGGACACTGTTTGTCCTGCTTTACCATTAATGCTCACCTGCGGCCAGCCAACCGTAACTACATCAAAAAAAGCATGATTATCCTCAACCTTAAATGGCTTTTTTACGCCTAAGATTCTTATTGAAGGAGCCATTGGCGTGCAAAGTTTTCCGGGAGGAGCATTGGCAAGGCTTACCTGTTTCCAGTCGGTAGAATGATAGCCAGGTTTATCCCAGCCGACCTTTTCATAATGCCGGTCTTCTGTGTAACCCGTCCATAGATCATTAAATATGATTTCGCCACGCTCCCATTGCCAGCTTTTATCCGTATCGATGATTTGTTTGCTGCCATCAATAAATTCGATTTCGGTTTGGAGCAACAACTGCGGCGGCCCGTTACCGGAATGCCTTTGCCCGAATCCTCTACCGGGCGGACTAAAAAATCCATTAGCCAGTACTGCGCCAATAACGTTTTCTCCTTTTTTGAAAAGATTGGTTACATCATGCGTTATATAAATTACGCGTTTGTAATAATCTGAAAACGGCGGACCAAGCTCGTGGTCGCCGACTTTTTGTCCGTTTACAGTTATATCGGCCATGCCTAAGGCAGCAACGTATAACGTAGCTTGTTTAATACTTTTATCCAGTGTAAACGATTTGCGTAACATTGGTGCAGTAGTTATTGGACAAGCATCAGCGGGAGATGTGTCGCCCTGATGCTGAGAAGGCATTCCGTCCACCAAAAAAACAGCATGGCCCCTGCTCCATCTTGTACCGTTTTCACGGGTGAATTTCATCAGGGCGATATTTTTTCCATCCGAAATAACTTCCATCTGCCGTATAGCGAATCCTTTCGTTGAAGTATCACCCAAAATGAAAAGACGTATAAACCTTGCTTTAACATTATTAATCGGAAATTCATTTGCGACATCAACTTTTAGCTGATATTTTCTTGAAGAGTAATCAACCAAAATTACGGGGTGGTAGAAATGCAAATCGTCAGAAGCTTCTATCCTGAAATGTACCGGAAATGATTCTTTCGAATATGGATAAAGCTTTATTTTACTTATTTGAGCAGGGGCACCAAGGTCAACATCCGCCCATCCACCCGCGGCATCTATCTCTAAACCTTTTGGCCGGTACTTAGTGGGATAAAACCACTTTGAAGCCGTTATCCATTTAGCCGTCCAGTCTTCCGGTCTCAGCAAAGCCATTGTCCAGGATGCATTCAGGCTCCACGCGGACACTTTATGATCTCTATTCCAGATACGAACTTTCCAGAAGTATTTTTTTCGTGACCTTAGTTCCTTTCCCGCATAGCTAATATAAAGGTTCTGTTCGGCATTTACCTTTCCGCTATTCCAGATATCACCCTTACCTGCTACCAGAAGTTGAAGTGAAGAAGACACTACGACCTGATAAGCTGTTTGATGATCTCCGCGAACAGTCGAAACTATATTCCAGCTTAATTGTGGATTTGCATCATCAACGCTGATTGGATTCCGATTATAATTACATTCTAGATTTTCTAATTTTTGTGCATCTGTGTTCAGCGGAAAAACCAGGCAAAGCGCAATTACAATCCGGATCATTTATTTATTTTTTATAACCGAAGCTCTGTCATACCAATAAGCGGGAGGCAACATGAAATGCAGCCCTCATCTGATCCCAAACTTCAAACTCCCGACTTCTGATTCGTAATTACCAGTTATCTGTACGGAATGATGATGCAGGCAATCCATCGTTATTATACAATTCACCCTTTACCCATTCTTTATAGGCATATCTTACAGCTAACGGTTTAATCACCTGATCGCTTTGTACAGTAATCTGGTTTGCCTTGATTTCGGCTTTTGCCGGATAGAACTTTTTATCTTCTCCTGATACTTCAAACAGCGTTAATGTTTTACGGTATGACGTTAAATACGGTGCATGATCAAAAGTTAAGATGGCTTTGTTCCCTTCAATAACCATAGACCTGTAGGTAGGCGAATGGTAGTGAATCCCTTTTATTCCGTAGGTTTTACCCAAGGCCCAATAGGATAGACGATGGGCCAGGGTTGTTTTATCCATAAAGTGTATATCGTTTTCCATGCCTACATCTATTGCCGGCACCATGCCGCTGTTAGGAATAATTTTCATCGCATTTAACTGGGCTTCACGTAAACGGGGGCCGTTGCGTGTTTTATCGGAAGCAGCATAGGGAGCAATTTGTACATAATAAAATGGAATTTCACCAAGACCCCATTGGTTGCGCCAGTCAGTTACCATTACCGGAAAGAGCTTTTCATACAATTCCGGCTCATGGCGGTTGGATTCACCCTGGTACCATATAAACCCTTTAATTCCATACCCAATCACTGGCGCGATCATTCCATTGAACAAGGCAGTGGGCTCTTTATGAGGCGCCTGTACAGTATCGAAACTTGTTCGAATTTTCACTTCAGGAAAATCTTTTAAGCTGCCGGCACTCATCCAGGCCTCAATCATGGTTCCACCTATGCTCGTTAAGATAAGTCCAACCGGAACTTTTAACCTTTTTTGCATTATTTGTCCAAACTGGAAAGCAAGCGCGCTATATTCCCGGGCAGTTTCTGACGTTGACTCATCCCATTGCCCTTTAGGATCTCTAACAGGTGTTAAGGAAGAAGCTCTGCCGACCCTGTATAATCTCAACTGGGGATTATCTGCATGTAATATAATTTCGCTGGCATTTAATATGGGGGATGAGTTGCCTCTTAAAGGCATTTCCATATTTGATTGCCCGGAACACACCCATACTTCACCTATCAGGATATTTTTGAGCTTTATTATCTCCCCATCGCTGATGCTGATTTCGAAGGGGCCTCCTGCTGCAGGCGTAGTTACCTGTAATTTCCATTGTCCATCACCCTTTGCTTTTGCAGTGTAGGTTCTTTTATCCCATGAAGTATAAACCGATACTTCGCCATTGGCTTTGTCTCTACCCCAGATGGCAACTTGCGATTGCTGCTGAAGCACCATGTTATCACTGAATATTCCGGGCAAAGAAATGTTACCAAAACACAACAACGTTGACAACAATGAAACAATTAACAAGCAGCTGAATTTTTGCATAATTAGATGAAAGTTGCTGTCTATTTTACGTCAATAGCCAGGGTTTTGAGGCATTTTCTTGGTAAGGTTTGCATCAATTACATTTTGCGGAATAGGTAATAGTGCATCCCTGTCTGAAATAGTGGCTTTTGAAAGAACATTGTAGAGCCTGACACGTTCCACAAACTTGCCAGTCCGTACTAACGTGTATCTCCTCTCTTCTTCAGAAAACAATTCTCGGGAACGTTCATCCAGGATAAAATCCAATGTTACTTCGGAAGAAGTGATGGTTGGGGCATGCGCACGTGTTCGCAAGGCATTTATTGCCATGGCAGCATTGCCCTGATCTCCCAACTTTAAATAAGCTTCAGCTAACAGCAAGTACGTTTCAGCAGCACGAATATATACCTGGTCATTGTATGCCCGGTCTATGTTTGGATCAACAGGGCTTGCATAGTCCCATTTACGCGTACTGGGCCAGTTAGGATTGTTGGCTTTTTCATTGGACGTTCTGTCAAGGTTGTATGTTTGGCCTAAGACATAGCCAGCAGGAACTCCGCCTGGGTTATTAATTACATAAGAAAAACGCCAGGCAAAATCAGATCCCCTGTCATCGCCGGCAGGGTAAATACTAAGCGCCCATTTGGTTGGCCCGAAACGGCCAATACCTCTGCCGCCGTTATCAGCACTTACCAAAAAAGGACTTTTACCACCTACAACAAGCGAGTAGTAACGATTAACCCAATACCGCCTCATTACATTATCGGGTTCCCCGCCAATTACATTTAACTCAGCCTGCATAACCCATAACGCTTCTGTATTACCCTGGATACGATTGGAATTTCCTTCCAGAAAGATATCAGTAAACGGAGTACCCGGCTTGGCAGCGTTCGCACCATACCGGGCAGTCACCAATTTATAATTTGGATTTGTGGTCACTTTCAACGCATAATCTCTTGCTTTATCGTTTTTGGCTGTTGCCAGGTAGAGTTCTGCAAGGAAATGCTGAACGGCGCCTTTGAGAATTTTTCCCTGGTTAGCTGATATCTCAGGTAAATATCGTTCTGCAAAAAGCCAGTCAGCTTCCATCGCATTTCTTACTTCAGCAACCGGAGTTCTGTCAAAATCTGTTCGAATATCGCTACCAGATGATTCTGTTAGAATCAACGGCACGTCTCCCCATGAATAAGTCAGGTGGCGATAACACCATGCTCTTATGGCCCTGGCCTCAGCAAGTACAATGTTTTTTTCGGCTTCCGTCCAGACAACCTCGGTATTTTCGGCCCTTGTAATGATGGTGTTTGCCGCATTAATGGTTTCGTACAACCAGGCCCATTCTAAACGGTATTCTCCCAGAGTGGAATTATTCGACACGCCCCAAATATTAAACGAGCTTGCCGGACCTAAATAGTTACCATATGCGTTGTCTGTCCCGATGTAAGCCGGGACTAACATCATGCCGTTTATATCGCCTGCGGTATACCCGGAACGAGACCTTCTCACCTCATAATACAATCCATTTAAACCGGCTTCAAAACCAACCTTGTTTTTATACAGATTATCAGCCAGGATAATACTCGGTGCGTTTTCATTCAGTATATCTTTAGAACAACCCGCAAAAAGCATGGCAGAAATTGCATATAACAGTAACTTACTATAAAGTTTCATTGCTAAAATTTTTGATTATAAGCTAATGTTTAAACCCAAAATAAACTCTTTCTGCAGGGGAATATCCTCCTGGGAATTCAATTCAGGATCTAAGCCTGTCCAATTGGTAATCGTCAACAGATTACGTGCATTTGCGTAGATTTTTAGCCTGGTCACCTTAAACCGGCTTAATATCGTTGATGAGAAATTATAGGATAATGATAAATCTTTCAATCGTGCATAACTGTCACTTTCATATATATTGGCACCAAAAATATTGGCACCAAGCACATTGGCGTAATATTCATTCGTAGGATTTGTTGGAGTCCAGTAATTTTTATAAAAAGTATTGTTTCTTACTCCATTCTGAACGTTATCGGAGATGAGCGCGTTTACCCTGCTAGTACCCTGTACACCCTGTAAAAAAGCATACAATGAAAACTTTTTATAAGTAAAAGAGTTTCCGATACCATAAATAAAATTTGGCTGGCGGCTGCCGATAATCATTCTGTCAGCCGATGGTGTTATTCTTCCATCTCCATTTACGTCAACAACTTTAGCAAATCCGGCTTTGGTACCTGCCGGAGCTTTTGCAAGATCATCTGTTAGTTGCCATACACCACCGTATTTATAAGAGTAGTTAACGTCTATAGGATGACCGATAAAATATTGATTTAACGTATCACTTTTCCCGTCTCCATAAACATCCTCAATGCTGTTTCTGTTCCCTGATATGCTGAGATTTGTAGACCATACAAAGTTGGCTGTCTGAATATTGATACTGTTAACGCCGAGCTCCAATCCTTTATTGGATGTCTTTCCAATGTTCTGTAAAACCCGGCTAACACCATGTACGGACGATATTTCCCTTGACAATAAAAGGTCATGTGTGCGTTTACTGTAACCATCCAGAGATCCCTGGATGCGGCCGTTATACAGTGAAAAATCAATTCCTGCATTGAAGCCAACGGTAGTTTCCCATTTCAAATCAGGATTTCCAAGGGAGGTGGGTATATATCCAGGCATTGTAGTAGCGCCATCCACAAAGCTACGCGTTGATAACCTGGCTAACGTATTGTAAGCACTTACCGCCTGGTTGCCGTTGCTGCCATAGGAAGCCCTGAGTTTCAAATTAGTGATTACCTTACTATCATTCATGAAATCTTCACTGGATATATTCCAGGCGGCGGCTACGGACGGAAAGATTGCATACTTGTTATTTGCTCCAAAGCCCGAGAAACCGTCTCTCCGAACAGTAAAAGTTAGTAGATATTTACTGTCGTAAGCGTAATTTAACCGCGCCATTTGTGAGAGTAATGATTCTTTGGTGTATCCTGCGGATGGCCTGATGCTTGATGCTACGTTTGCCTGGTAAAACGTCAATACATCGTTTGGAAAACCGGTTGCATCCAGATTATCGGTGCGGCCAGTTTCAGTCTGGAGGCTATAAAGTCCTGTGAAGCTAAAGGAATGGATTCCGAATGACCTGTTATAGTTTACAATATTTTCAATCAGGATATTTTTATTAGTTGAATTGGTAATCGTTAAATCGCCTTTGGCCTGCAAACCTGTCCGGGTATTCGTGCCAAAATAAGTATTTTGAGCTCTGGTTGTAAATTCAATACCGGTATTGATCCGGTAAGACAAACCGTTTATAAACGGTATTTCAACATTTAAATAATTATTGGTAATGATCTTATAGGTTTCGTCGGTATTGTTGGCCAACGTCGGAGCCAATGGGTTTGGGAAAAAAAGGTCTTGCGGCCAAGGGTAAATGGTGGGACTTCCATCTGCATTAAAAGCTGTAGTTAGTGGATTAAATCTGAATGCTCCCTGGTAATCTGCAAATGTTGCCGGTAATCCGCTTCTGTCATTATGCGATAATTGCGTGTTCGATCCTAGTGTTAACCACTTTTTAATATTTGCTTCAAGGTTTATGCGTGTGGAGAGCCGCTTAAAATCGTCGTTTACAGCAACACCCTTTACATCAAGATATGTTCCGGAGACATAATACCTGAATTTCCCTCCGCCGCCATTTACACCAAGGGTGTGTTGCATTTTGCTTCCCTGGCGGGTTACCAGGTCTACCCAGTCCGGGAATATTTTCGAATCATACACCGCTTGTTCCGACGTTGTAATAGAATTCGGCTCACGTGTGATCTTGTATTGATAATACTCTTCCGCCGTTAAAGCACGCGGCAGGTTAGAGATGTCTTGTATGCCGTAAAAGCCATCATAAGAAATAACCGGTTCGCCCCGCGAACCCTTTTTTGTCGTAAGAATGATTACGCCATTAGCGCCCCTGGAGCCATATATCGCTGCAGATGATGCATCCTTGAGCACATTAATAGATTCTATATCGGAAGGATTAATATCCGAAATACTACCGCCATAGGGCACCCCGTCTAAAATGATCAGTGGTGAAGTGCCTGCGGTAATAGAGTTTCTACCCCTTATTCTTATCGTGTTGTTGTTGCCCTCTGCCCCACCGGAGTTTTGATCAATGCTTAGCCCCGGCACCGATGCTTGCAAAGCCTGGGCAAAATTCGTATTGGGCAGGTTTTCAAGCCTTTTTTTATCTACCGATGCTACAGCACCCGTTACATCACTTTTTTTCTGTGTGCCGTAACCTACTATGACTACTTCATTCATCGCCTGCGCCGCCGAAGGTTCTAATTCAATGTTGATGGCATTGCCTGTTACCTTCACTTCCTTTGAGATAAAACTAACATGGCTGATAATCAATGTGGCAGCAGAAGAAGCCAGAATCGAAAAGGCTCCATTAATGTCTGTTTGAACAGCTATAGACTCGTTCTTTACCCGAACGGTAGCATTTGCAACAGCGCTATCGCCGGAAGTTACACGGCCAGTAACAGGTACCTGGGCAGCAAGTGAAGAACACATGCCCAGTAGTACCAAAATAAGAAATGAACCTCTTTTAAGTAAGTGTGCGTAATAAAACAACGAAGGGACAATACACCGATAATTTGGCAAGCAGCTAGTCATAAACGTTTATTTAAGTTTCGGCAATTAACAGTTTGAGGCAATACTGAGAGAGAGCGCAGTTTAACGCAAACATATATACTATTATTTAGTCATGATTATACCAGACCTCAAGCCTCGGTTTATTAGTCGATTCAAGAGAACTTATTACAACCTGCCTTTCCTTGTCCTCATCATCTCCCAACTGCCTTGTTTCGCGGACGAAAACAAAAGAAACACCCTTTCCGGAATGCTTTTTAACGACATCAGTAACATCGAGGTGATGATAGCGATCCTTTGTATCAAAAGCCAGTTCACCCGCAATAAATGACTGTTGGCCAACTCCCTTAATCAACGCTTCCTTATCATCAAGCTGAGGCGCACTTCTCCAATTTATTTTTTGCTGGTCTAAGCCATTGGATGGTATTGCATATACATGTAGCCTGTACGCTTTCTCCCCGAGACCTACATGGCCGTTTACACTTACAATCATTCGCTGAGCATTTCGGACATTCACTTTTGAAAGATTGAAATGTATATATGATACTTTATTATTCTCAGGTTTTGCAGCATCAAGTTGAACAACCAGCTGCTTTTTACTTCCATAATTAGACAATGCGTTTTTACCACCGGAAACAGTGGCATCACCTGAAGGTGTAATTGTAGCTTTCACTAATTTATTCTTTGCAGGTATAGATATCAACACAACGCTTTGTGGATTTAATGTAAAGTTAAAGGTTTTGTCAGCAGGTAAATGTATAATGTGGGTAGCTTCTCCATAATAATCCTCATTGACAGTTTCAGCAATCACAGGTGTTCCGGCTGAAACATTCAGGTTTGCAAGGTTAACTTTTAAATTGTAGTCAAACAGGCCTCTTTGAACAAGCCAGATGTAATAGTTGCCCGACTTTTCATCATAAGATGTATGCGCATCCAAGCCCGGATCATATACAGAAGATTTGGTTTCCACAAGATCCCGCTGATCTTTAAATCCTTTGGCAAACAAGCGGACAACCTCACCGGTGCGTTGAATACCGGATATATTGTAATCAGGCTTATCAGAGGGCCCATCACCTTTTGCAAATAATTTTATTTCACGAACCTTTAAACTTCCTTTATCTGTGCTGGTAAAACGAACTTTGCCGGTTTTAACCGGTGTTGAAAACGTTGTAAAAACCTGCGCATACTTACCATCTTTTTCTGAAGCACCCGGAATATCTTTCCACTCACTTCCTGCCAGATACTGCAATGTATAGTTCTTGATCCGGTCAGGACTTGTATACACTCCATCAGCTGAGCCGGTATACACAACCGAACTTCCTAGCTCATGGCTTGCACCCAGATCAATTTCAATCCATTTCTCCACAGATGCAGAATCAGAAACCCATGCCGAAGCAGTTGACTTCTTACCATCTGTAACAACCGAAGGGTTACTTTTCGAAGTACTGGTTTTAACAGGCTTGTTTAATGCAAGGTTTTTATATGCATCTTCAACAATACGTTTACCCTGCCATATATAATGATGACCAGACTTTATTCCACGCGGATATGGGCCACTTGAAGTATTGGCAAACTTAAACGCCCACATACCATAGCCACCGTTCTTCATGTTGTTTGAATATATACCTGCCCATTCTGTAAACAATGATGGTGAATCCATGGTCTCTTCTTTGTCTATCAGGTATGCATTCATCCATCTGCCGATTTCTGTATAAACAATAGGCAAGGGCTCGCCGGCAGGATGGCTACCGGTAATTATTTTACGGATATTATCAATGCGGGATTCATAACCTATTGCAGGCGAATTATACGAATGCGTTGAAAAGATTTCCATTAAATCCTTCTCAACTGTCTTACCATGATAGTCTGTACGAATTGCTTTTGCCACTTCAGCCCACCATTCAGGATTGTTGCCTGCCGTAACAGGACCTACAAACTTCGGGTGCAATTTTCTTGTATATTTTTTATTTACATCCTCTACCGCACAATGTATAGCATCAGACACAACCTGCATTCCTGATATCCACTGGTCAAGCTTCATAGGTCCTGAATTTCGATGGTTGGGTTCGTTCTGCATAGCATACATGGCTACATCGCCTTTTTTTGCAGCGTAATAAGCCAGGGCATAAAAACGTTGCCATTGCTTCCATTTATTTCCCCAGGTATTGTCAAAATCAGTTGTTCCAATTTGTAAAATAACGTCAATGCCCAGTTTCTTCAATTCGGCAAGTGCATAGTTAAACACCATTGCATTCGTCGATGAAGAATCCATCCGGTCGTAAAGAGGGGTAAGATCGTTCCACCTGATATATTTATTGTTCTCCGGATCAGCTCTTAATTCGATTTTTCTTTTATCAAACTCTTCAACCGATAACATAGTACTGTCCACCTGCACCGCAGCCTGGGGCACAAAAGCATTTAAACTTGCCCATAGCCTTAAACTATTTACATTGGAGTATTCGATCCAGCCTGACACATTACTTCCCGGGAAATAGTAACCCTGGTTATAACCTACATACTTTAAACTTTTACCGACAACATTTTTGTTTACGGTTATAGTTGTTGCCTTGGATTCAGCCGACGTTTGCTGCTTTATAATTCCTGAAGCTATCTTAGGTGGAGCAGGCATGTTTTGTGCTTCGGTGCCAATTGCCTCAATTTCCATAATGTTGATCGGCTCTCCATCATCACAAACCAGCCGTACTTTAAAAGTGGTCACAACAGAACTATATTTAAAAATTACCGTTGTAAGCCTGTTTTCATGCACTTCACTTTGGGGAAAGTCGCTCCAGTTAGCATCATCCCAGTATTGCATTTTAAAATTCTTGACCGACCAGAAACCGGCTGCCTGCACCATTTCATCTGGTTTCTTCTCTGCATCGGCAATACCGCTATGAACCCTTAATTCATTAATTATATAATACTTTAAAAGATCAATTTCTAAAACATGTGGAGCTTTACCTGTGGAAGTTACCCATGTAGATGTCCGTGTAACGGCACCATCTACGGCGTTTTTAGCCGGATGTCCCGGACTTTCCGAAGTAGCAGTAACAGGTTTGTTTAATAGTATGTTCTGTTCCTGGGCAGTGACGTTTGCAACAATCAGATAAGTTGCGGAAAGGAACGTGTAAATAAAACGGCAAGCGAATTTCATTGTTTTATTTCTGGGTTATGGTAGATCAATCTCTCTAGCCAATCAGCTCTACCATGTTGGTGATATTGAGCATGCGGACAATTCGGATTTTATGCGTGCGGATAGTGGACATTTGCAAATGGGACAAGGTACTGATTTCTTTCGTATTCTTGCCATGAATAAGGGAATGCAGCACGCGCGGTTCTTTGGGATAAAGTTCGAAGAACAGATCGTACTGCAACAAGCATATATATAGCCGCTAACATTGAAAATTGATATGATTATAGCCTTTTTATATGTTAAAAACATGAGATCATACATCCTTATGTTATCCTCTTTCGGAATCTTTATCATTGCCGGATGCAGCCTGGATGAAGAGCAAACAAGAACCTGGAGTATTTATAAAGCCGATGCTGAAAGCAGTAGCTTCTCCCCGCTTAAGCAGATCAACAGGAACAATGTCAGGCAGTTGGAGTTAGCATGGACATACCAGATGAATGATGCGGTTGATACGGCGCGTATTGGTAGCAGTGAGTGTAATCCTATCATTGTTGATGGTGTCATGTATGCAACTTCCGCAAGACACAGGTTATATGCTATAGATGCGGGCACTGGCAAAGAGGTGTGGAGCTTTGATCCATTTAACGGCGGTGAAGGCGGTGGCGTAAACCGGGGAGTTACTTATTGGGAAGCAGGGAAGGATAAACGCATTTTGTTTACTGCCGGAGATAATTTATTTGCAGTGGATGCGGCAACCGGAATGCCCATGCCCGGTTTTGGCGATAGTGGAAAAGTGAGCATGAACAAAGGCTTCAGAGGCGACCCGGCATCTATCTCAGTAATACCTACATCACCCGGAATTGTTTACAACGATTTGCTGATCATGGGAACCGAAGTGTCGGAATTATACGGGGCCGAGCCAGGGTACATCCAATGTTATGATACAAGGACCGGAAAGTTGGTGTGGACCTTTCATACTGTACCTCTGCCCGGGGAGCCTGGTTATGAAACATGGCCCAAAGATGCTCATACTTATGCCGGAGGGGTGAATGCATGGGCTGGACTGAGCCTCGATAAGGAAAGAGGTCTGGTATTCCTGGCGCTCGGATCGCCTTCCTATGATTTTTACGGAGGAGACAGAAAAGGTCAAAACCTATATGGAAATTGTGTGATGGCCTTAGATGCACAAACAGGAAAGTACAGATGGCATTTTCAAACTGTTCATCATGACCTTTGGGATTATGACCTGCCTGCTCCACCAAATTTAGTTACGGTGGTTAAAGACGGGAAGAAAATAGATGCCGTAGCACAAGTATCAAAGGGTTGGCTTTGTGTATGTGCTGAACCGTGAAACCGGCAAATCATTATTCCCGGTTGAAGAACGCAGTGTTCCAGTATCTTATGTACCCGGAGAAGAAGCCTGGCCCACCCAACCGTTTCCGTTGAAACCTAAGCCTTTTGCACGGCAGGTCATGACAGAGGACGATCTGGCCGATTTTTCACCCGGTGCTCACGATAGCTTGGTAAAAAAATTCCGTAGCCTTAGATACGATGGATTATTTACACCACCTGATTTGAAAGGGTCTCTAAATCTACCAGGAACGCGGGGCGGCGCAGAATGGGGAGGTGCGGCCCATGACCCGGAAAGTGCCGTGCTATATGTGCGATCCAATGACTCGCCGGAAGTAGATTCTTTGCAAAAGGTACAAGGTCCGGGAGCAAAAGATCAGCCGGCTTCTGTTCAAGGAAAGGCATTTTATACGAGTTACTGTTTAAGTTGCCATGGTGCGGACAGAAATGGTGATGAACTTAATTATCCTTCATTAATTGGTCTTGAAAAGAGAATGACCAGGGAAGCGGTGCTTAATAAAATAAAACAGGGTGATGGAAAGATGCCTGCATTTGCGGGTGTTGTAAAAGGGCGGGAGGAAGCGATCATTGCTTATTTATTTCAGCTTAAAGAAAAGAAGTATTCCAGGGAAGCCTCTGATCTGGCTGAGATTGCCAAAAACAAATTATCACTAAAGGACACTAAAGACAGTTTAAAGAATGAAGACACTGCTGCAACTTACCTTAACCTAACGGCCTACAGCCATTTCCGAGGCCCGGATGGTTATTCCGCGATAAAACCGCCGTGGAGCACATTGAACGCCATCGATTTAAATACCGGTGAATATGTGTGGCAGGTCCCTGCGGGGAATCATCCGGAACTGCAGAAAAAAGGCGAACCTTTTACCGGTTCTGTAGGTTCTCCCGGCCCTATGGTTACTGCTGGTGGACTGGTATTTTTAGGAGGAACCAGGGATAAAAAGTTCAGGGCCTATAATAAAGATACCGGCGAGACTGTTTGGGAAATGACGCTGCCTGCCGCCGGCTCTTCAACTCCATGTTCATATTCTGTAAACGGAAAGCAGTATATAGCGATTTCGGTAGGAGGTGATAAAAAGAATGCCGGTGGTTATATCATGGCCTTTGCATTGCCACACTAAATTTCACCTGGAATTTATTGACTTCATAATCTGATAAATGGAAAGCCTTTGGTTTGACACACCCCTCCCATCCGATTTGAAGTTCTTTTATACCCAGCGTAACTACCTCACATTACAAACGACATCTTCATCAGGAGGAGGCTATGGAAACCCGGGCGGCATTTTGCATTACCTTGATTGCAGGTATTTAATGTTGATCCTGCCTGACCGTGAAGGCAGCAATCAACATCTGTTTAAAATATACAAACGCAAAGGCCCAAACAATCCTGAGTGGTTACTTATGACCTGATGCGAAGTGGGTAAAGTGTTTGTTTATCTTGCCGTCCAGCCACCATCAACGGTGAGCATGGAGCCGACCATATAACTGGCGGCATCGCTGGCAAGGAAGATAGCTGCTCCCTGAATTTCCTGCAATTTTGCCCAACGACCAAGTGCGGTAGCGCCTACGACAAACTTCTTCCCTTCTTCCGTTTCGGCAATCGGAAGATTCATTTCTGTTAAAAACGGTCCAGGACACAGCGCATTGACATTGATATTGAAGGGTGCCAGTTCCAGGGCAAGTGCCCGGGTCATCTGTACAACGGCACCCTTACTGGAAGCATAAGGCGTACGGTTTGCCAGGCCCACCAATCCCAATGTACTTGCCAGGTTGATAATTTTGCCGCTTCCATTTTTTTTCATGAAGGGAACTACAGCTCTTGAACAAAGCCATGTTCCGTTTACATTGACATGCATCACTTTGGCAAAGTCTTCAGGGGTAATTTCATCAATTGCTCCGCGGATATTAATGCCTGCATTATTGATAAGAATATCAATCTGGCCAAAAGCGTCTATTGCTGCTTTTGCCATTGCTTCCGTTTGTTGTGGATCGGAAACATCTGCAGGGAACGAGACTGCCTGGGTTCCATAATCCGCGCTAAGATCCTTTGCAGCCTGTATCCCTTCCTCTGCATTTCGATTGACCAACATAACCCTGGCGCCTGCCGAAGCCAGTCCGGCGGCAATTGCGAAACCTAATCCCTTTGAGCCTCCTGTAATAACGGCGGCTTTTCCACTGAGATCGAATTGTTTAATTCCCGGAAGTATTTCTCTACTCATATTAAGGATTATCATGCTACAAGCACTAAAAATAAAGTATTATTAAAGCATTATAAATCTTTTCTATGAAAAAGCTCATCAGGGGGCCATTTATCAAATAATTGCCGATTAAGTGACTCCCAACCAGGATTAAATTCAGTTATCAGCCGGTCTTTTTTTTGTCTTGGCCATTTCTTGATTTCCTTTTCCCAGGCTATAGCATCATTTATATAATTGAAATCCTCATGGTATAAGAGCTGATAGCAATTTTATCTGTATATAAGACTGTCTTCATCTTATTGGTTATAATGTACACGTGATACTGATGTTTAGAAACCCTCATATGGCTAAATTATTTATTACAGGGTATCGATTAGAAGTTAAGGCACCCTTTTTATCAATTAAGTCAACCGCAATGTCAGGGGATTTCAACGAAGCGCGAGCGAGCATTTTTGCGCAGGGAACCTACGGCGCTTCGTTGAAATGACAAGGCACAAAGGGCAAACGATCTCCTTAACTGTCATTTCAAATGAAGCCGCAGCATCTTTCACATAAGAGCGTATTCTACGCTTCATTTGAAATCTCCTCGGAGCAGGGTGCTGAACATCCCGGTAAGCAGTGAGTAACCGCAATGTCAGGGGATTTCAACGAAGCGTGAGCGAGCATTTTTGCGCAGGGAACTTACGGCGCTTCGTTGAAATGACAAGGCACAAAAGGCAAGCGATCTCCTTACCTGTCATTTCAAATGAAGCCTCAGCATCTACACATAAAGTATATTCTACGCTTCATTTGAAATCTCCTCGGAGCAGGGTGCTGAACATCCCGGTAAGCAGTGAGTAACCGCAATGTCAGGGGATTTCAACGAAGCGTGAGCGAGCATTTTTGCGCAGGGAACTTACGGCGCTTCGTTGAAATGACAAGGCACAAAAGGCAAGCGATCTCCTTACCTGTCATTTCAAATGAAGCCTCAGCATCTACACATAAAGTATATTCTACGCTTCATTTGAAATCTCTTCGGAGCAGGGTGCTGAACATCCCGGTAAGCAATGAGTCAACCGCAATGTCAGAGTACGGTTATACAAGTCCCGCCTTATCCCTGCTATAGGTAAGGCATTCGAGTATATTTTCTTCTTCAACTGCGAGCCGGTCTTCTACGCTTAACTGTGAAACTCTCGGAAGTCGAGATTTATAGTTGTTTTGTTTTACCATACGAAGCGTCCGTGCGAGATCTCTGCCCGATACTCCATCAAATGCGGCCCAATAGGCATTCTTCAAACAAGGTATTTCTAACGGATCACGGGTGATCATTTCCAGGTTGAAAGCAACGGAAGGGTTATGCTGCCTGCATAAAGCAATAATCCTTGGTATGTCTAAAAATCCCTTACCCAGTGGAACCTCCGACAAAAGAAATCCATCCGTATGTTCTTCCACTCCCATGTCCTTTACGTGTGTGCTAAAAACATAAGGCACCAGCTTTTCGATGACTTCCATGGGATCTTCAACCAGTGAAATGCTGTTGCCAAAGTCCAACGTTACTCCGATCCATTCACTCTTTAGCTGTTGCAAGGCGCTCACTAATTCATCAGCTCGCCAGTCTTTATGATTCTCTACTGCCAGTTTCACTTTATGTTTTCGGAGAACGGGCTCTGATAGTTGTAAGGAAGCCAAAGCGTTTTTCTTAAATTGGTGCACTGCTTCCGGAGAGTGAAATACTTCGTACCTGCGTCCTCCTGATGTTACTGTCCTCAGAATCTGTGCGCCGGCCTCTTTAGCGTTGATCACTTCCTGTTCAAACCTGGGAACGTCTTCAGCTTTGCCGGGCACAGCAATTGATCCTTCGAGGTAAAGACCCGACTTCTCCCGTTTATCGCGGAGTTTTTTTGCAAAGTCTGCTGTCCAGTCCCTTACAACAACCTGCACCCCGCCTGCACCGATTTGATGGCAGTGTTCCATGAGGTCAATTGCATTTGAAAAGCCCGGATACTTTTGGCTTTTTACTTTCGACTGCCAACGGCTGGCATAGGAATGAACCACAACACCCATCCGCATTTCTTTAAAGAAGCCAGGCACCTTAAGCAAAGGCAGCGTCATGGTTCCTATCCCCCAGGTAGCAGTCTCGCATAAAAAAGTTCGTCGGTCCATCTGGTATATTTTAATTTTTTATTTATCTTTTGTTTCTACTATGTGTTTGTTAAGTTCTGCTGCTGTCCAGGGTAAAACCCTTCCTTGTGATGTATGCCTTGTTGCACTTACCATACGTCCGCTAACAGGGCCGGCAGAATTACTCCATTCGTTTCGAATATAAGTCAGGATAGCAGAAATGGAATTATCATCCAAAGTAGAGTGAGCCGGCATAACTGGAAGTATGTCGGGTGCATCATAGCGTTTTCCATTTACTTCGACCGGTCCTTCCATACCATGCAATAGAACAAGAATCAAACGTTTTTCATTTCCCAGAACCCAGTCAGATCCGGTAAGTGGAGGAGCAAACCGGTTCACACCGGCTCCATCTGTACCGTGACAACCTGCACAGGTAGTGAGATACAGCTGTCTTCCCGAAACAAATCGCTTCTGGTCGCTTTCGTTTAATGGATGCTGCGTTTGTCGTCTGCTGGTATCAGCGACATGTCCGGGCCATTCAAACATGGCCATCAGGGCATGAAGGCGTGGTTCATTTTTAACATCCGGGTGTGTAAAGATCGCGGGTGCTGATGGTAGACGAACCGGTTTCATTGTTGCATTCTTTGCCTGGATCGAAATTCCTGTAAGCACAGCTTTTTCTTTCCAGCCAAAAGAATCTTTCACATCTAACATAGATAAAAGTGAAGTAAGTTCCGTGCGATCTCTCTTGCGGACAATAGCAGTTGTAAGCATTTCCAGGAATATTTCTCTCGTTGGTTCCGGCCTTTGCCAGAAAGACGATTTCCATAGTTTTTGCAAAAATGCAAATTCCTGATCCTGAAGACTGCTGAGCACGGCATCACGAATCAATGCTGATGTATCGTAGCGTTGAACTATACCCGCCAGTAGCTGATGCGATATTTCCTGATCAAGTATATTGGCCGCGAGTGCGATCTGAAGTATTTGTTCTATAGATGCGTTTTCCCATATTTTAAGCAGTTCCTCTCCAAACTTTATACGAACAGGTTTATTTTCATCAGCCATTGGTTCAAGCAGGCGCACAGCAGTGGTCCTGATAAGCGGATTCGGATCCTGCAGCAGTTCGAAAAGCAGATCAGGAGTAATTAACTTTAATCCTTCCATTGTCCATAATGCATGGAACCTGCCCAAGGGGTTATCGCCTGTCAGTGCTAATGCTGCCAACGGCTGATGTATATTTTTGTCACCCCGCTCAACCAGTAAACGTTGGGCCATATCCCGGTACCATCCATCCCGGTGAGATAGCATACCCATTAGTACTTCAGTAGATACATCAGCAAGTTTCTTCGGCATGGATGGTTTCCAATTTTCCGGAACAATTCGCCATATCCGCCCACGGTTTACAGGTTGAGTAAGCTTACGCTTAATGGTTTGCTCGCGCAGATATGGAGTCACATAAGTACCGTGCTGTACGAGGCCTCTATACATATCGGCAACATACAGCGCACCGTCAGGGCCGGTTGCCAGATGAACGGGACGGAAGCGTTCATCTGTAGAAGCAAGAAATTCTTTTCCCGGAGTTGGATCATGAGCCATCAGGAGGAGCCCTTTTTCCTCAACCACGTTACGCTTGATCAAATTTCCGGCTGGTTCGCATACAAAGACGTTCCCATAATATTTTTCTGGCAAGGCAGTTCCCCTATAAAAAAGAGGAGAGCATGCTGCGGTGAACTCCAGCAAGCGACCTTCTTTATCTAACGTTCCGGGTATGTAGCCACGATTAACCGCAGGGTTAGGCCTGATAGGATAAATTCTCCTGTCGATAGTAAGGCCCTGATCTATGCCTGTCGTTGGAGTATGGTTTTTATTTCTGGAAAGATAATTGGGCGGCACCAGGTCGGCATGAAGCTGCGACCAATTGTAATTGTAATAAAGCCGGCCCTCATCATCGTGGCTAATGCCCCATTGTCCACGAAACTCCGTACTATCACGTTGCCATTTTCCGTCATTAAGACGATAGCGTAACCGGGACTTGGCATTATAGTACCAATTGTCCATGTTACGCCAGAGCCCGTTACCGGAATGCTCCGGACTTGGACCGCCTGCGTACGTAGCGTCGAGCAAGGTTTTTGTGTCTGCCTGAAGGTCACCGTCCAGGTCTTGCGTTAGCCATAAAGCTTCGTTTTCAGCAACCAAGGCCCCGCCCGGAACAAGGGCTATGGCTCTTGGCAAGACCAGGCTGTCGATATAGATTGTGCTAACATCCATTCGTCCATCATGATTAGTATCTTCCAGCACAGACACGCGACCAACGGGTTCTTTCTCACCTTTACCGTTGATGTCCGGCATAAATCCGCGCATCTCTACAACCCAGAGTCTGCCATCCGGATCAAAAGTAATCACCACCGGATCCTGAACCATTGGTTCAGCCGCAACAAGCTGGATCTTTAAGCCGGCGGCGAGCTTAAACGTTGACAATTCTTCTGCAGGAGTATGCACAGGGGAAGGCCCTTTTTCTTCTTTACCAGCGTAGTTATCGGTACAGCTTAAATACGCGAAGCCAACCATCAAACAAGTAACTATAAAAAACGCTTTTAAAAGTATGGCATGATATAATGACTTAGGTAAAATATTATCCATTGTTACGATCCGGATGTACATGGTAAAGCTTGTGTGCAAACAATAATTTACTCCTAATGTACGAAAAGAAAGACGATCAATTCCATTCAATAATATAGGCCTGCATAATGTGAATCCGACAAAAGGTTCCTAAGCCTGTCAGACTCAAGAGCAAGGCCTGATACACTAAAAGAGTTTAAGCAGGGCATCTTTGCGACTGCGGGAAACATTCACGGTGCTGCCATCGCTCATTACCAGATAGCCGCCTTCGCCACGGACATACCTGTTTACTTCATTGAGATTGACAAGAAAAGAATGATGCACCCGAATAAAAAAAGTAAAATCACGCAGCTGCGCTTCCATTTCCTTTAGGCTCCGGCAAGCCGTGATCCTGCTTTTATTCTTAAGAAAAAGATGTGTATAGTTATCATCGGCTTCGCAACGGGTCACCTGATCGGCAGGGATTAATTCAAAACCTTCCACAGTAGGAACTGCAATTTTTGTAATGTGAGGTTCCTTATGCTGTATCTGCTTTAATAACATTTGAAACTGTTCCGCCAAAGGCAAATGGCGTTGTTCCTGCACTTTTTTAACGGCCCTTACCAGTTCATTCGGATTAATGGGTTTTAATAAATAATCCAGTGCACTGAAGCGGATGGCCTTAATGGCATACTGATCGTAACTGGTGGTGAAGATGACGGCAAAGGTGATCTCTGAAAATTGTTCCAGCATGTCAAAACCGTTCATGGCGGGCATTTCAATATCAAGAAACACGAGATCGGGCTTGCTTTTTTCTATAGCCTGGAACCCATCAACGGCAGAACGGCATTGGCCTACTATCTGTACATCTGGACAATACTCTTTCAACAAGATGCCAAGCGTACCCAGGCAGTGAGCTTCATCATCTATCAAAACGGCTTTAATCATAACGAACGGGTAATTTTAGTATCACTTCGGTGCCTCCCGCACTACCATCGACAGACACAAGGTCGGTTATTGTAATATAGGCATCCAATTGTTTCTTTTGATGCAGCATGGCAATGCGATCTGCCGTAATACCTATGCCCATTGATTTATAGGTGCAAGTCGATTTGCTTTTCATCTCCGCTGCTTTCTTTCTGCCGATCCCGTCATCAATGATCTTGCAACATAGCATATTCTCCTGCAGAAAAACCACAATCTCCAGATGCCCTTTTTCTTTTTTATTCATCAGACCATGCCAGATGGCGTTTTCCACATAGGGCTGAATAATAAGCGGAGGCACTTGCATGGTTGCAATATCCAGATCCTCTTCTATTGTTACAGCATAATCAAAATGATGATCGAACCGTAACGCTTCCAGATCCATATACAGGTTCAAGGCCTCCAGTTCACTTTCGAGCGGTATCAAAGGCAGTTGGGAATTTTGCAGGATCAGTCGTACCAGCTGCGAAAATTTGATCAGGTACTCAGAAGCCTGCGCTTTATTGTTCCTCAGAATAAAATGATTAATTGAATTAAGCGAATTAAAATAAAGTGCGGATTCATTTGTGCACGCAAAAGCTTGCATTTGGAGCTCGGTGGTGCGCTGATGAAATTCTGCCATCGTTCGTTCGCTTTCCATTTTTTGCAGTGCTATTTCATGCTCAAGTTGCTGCTTCTCGTTCCTGCGTTTAAGCGCCATATTCCTTAAAATGATAAATCCAAATAATGACAACAACACAATGCCTGAAATAAGGACTTTTTTGACAATGGATTCTTTTTGCAGGCGTACCTGTTGTATTTCTTTTTCTTTATTGATTAAAGCAATATGCCGTTCATATTTATAAGCAGCAAACTTCCCTTTTGCCTGATCGTTTAACGCTGCTTCTTTTATGCGTATGTATTGCCTGAAGTAAAAGTTAGCACTATCGGGTTGGTGCAGGCGGTCGTAGACCGTAGCAAGGATCTGATAGCCATCCCGGATAAACTGCTTTGCTTGCGTTTGCAGCGCCATGTTTAATCCTTGTTTTCCATACTTTACCGCTTCCGAATTATTGTTTAATGCCAGGTGGGTTTTTGCAAGATTCAGAACTGTACGCATGACCTCGTTCCGGTCGTTTAACTTTTGATGTTCTGCCAATCCCAGTTCAAAGTTCTGCAGGGCATGCAAAAAATCGTTTTGTAGAAGGTAACACTCTTCGGTACTTACCCAATATACACGCAAATACACGGCTTTGTCTTTTGCAGGTTTAAACAATCGGTAATAGTACCAGGCGGAATCAAACTGGTTCAAATGACTAAAGACTTCGGTAAATTCCATTTTAAACCAAATGTCATTATCCGATATAATCCGTTCTTTCCGGGTTGCGTCATCATCCGTTTGAAGCACCTGCCGGAAATAGTGCAGGGCGTAAGGATAGTCTTCGATCAGCATGTACAGTTGGGCCAAGCCGTATAAAGCGGTTGCTATCCATATTTTATTTTTCTCTTTTAGCGCTAAATCGTACCTCTGCTGTGCATACACAAAACTTTTTTCATAATTGCCACTTTGCCGGTAAATAGCAAACATCCATCCTATGGCACTAAACATTACGCCCTTGTTCGCATTTTGCTTTGCCAGGGCATATTTTTTTCGGGTATAATCAAGCGCTTCGTCAAACCTGCTTTGTGCAAAAACCGTATAGATAAGATGGTTATATAACGTATCAATACCCGATTTGTCCGGTGTCTTTTCAAACCATTGAAGAGATTCTTTTCCAAGCAGTTCGGATTTTATAAACTCATCGTCAAAATGTTTGGCAATCTGCGATTGATGGGAAAGGGAAATGGCAAGACCATGAATGTAATTCAGGTCTTTTGCTTCTTCACAGGCTAAAAGGGCATAATAGCTTGCTGAATCTTTTTTTTCTATCGTGATATAATAATGGCTCAGCTGATTGAGGCGGTCGATTCTTGCGGAATCCTGTAAAGAGCGTAACATTTGTTTCCATGTGGCTGCATTTTCGGGCTGAGCAAAGCAAATAGCGGATAAGAGACACTGTACTATAAAATACAGGAAACAGCAGTTTTTTGCTTGTCCGCTATGAAAGGAACGACGCATATAAATGGCTACCGCATTAAGTTACAACTTATTTAACCTGGTGCAATAGCTTCAAAACTATTATTTTTGAAGGCGCATGTTTTAATGCTTGGATGCTACTAAATTAATGTCTGCCACCTGATCGCCTATTTGTTTGGCAAGTGGTAAACTCATTTCTACCGTTATCCCATAGTGTATCCCTGCGTAAACACGGGCAATTGCTCCCTCTTCGGCCATTTTAGTAAAAGAAGCATAATGCCTGGGAGCGGAGCTGTTGAAGGTATACGTGTTATCGGTTACCGGAATGTTATCACCCAGTTCTCTTGTTAACACCTGCATCGGAGACCCGAATATATAGGTTAGCGCTGATGGATATTCGGGATAGGGAGGAGTTGGCACTAAGGTCTGCCAGGCAGGATCGATAAATTTGTTAATATAGGTAACCGGACGAAGAATATTATATTGATATTTAAACTTCCATGTGTTAATCATGGCATCCCTGGTGGCTATCGCTGTTTTAGCATAGAGTTCAGCCGTCCGCCCAAGGCTTACCTTCTGTTTCTCCAGGACTTGTGTCACAATCGAGATCCAATGCCCGGGTACCGGGTATCCGTTTCCTGCACCTCCTACATCCGCCCAGAACCTGGCTGTTTCTCTTTGCTCAGGAGTTAATGCTTTAGAAACATCATATACGTCTTTTACCATCTTATAAAATTCAGATGACGGGTCTTCGGAATAAGGAAAGGGAAAAGACTGAGCTATTGCGGTTAGACTTGACTCAAGGAAGGGCCTTGCATTTCCTATATAAGGGCCCACCGGATTGGCAAAAGCAGGAGGTGTCGGCTCCCAGGCACCCGGAAAAACAGGACGAATGTAGCCGGCATTAGATATATTCAAGTTGTCAGTCTTTGACCAGTCATGAACGGTGGCGGCAATGGAACGTCCAAAGGCTTGCGAACGGGAAAAAACAGCCTCTGATGTGCCTGAGGCAAATCGTTCGTTGTAAACCCTTTCCAGGGAATCGATGCTGGCCTTGTTGGCATCGGTCAGGCCAGCCAAAAGCAAGCGTGACATACTGGCTAAGGCAGCGTTGGCACTGGCTGCCCACAAATAAGGTTGACTTGGCGCCGCTGCAGGCATTCCGGGCATCTGATAAAGCTTAGTGGACAGGCTTACTGAACCTTTAATGCCGGGATGTACCGATTCATACAGGCCATCTCCAATATAACCGAAGTTGCTCATGTTTAACTGTGCAAAAGGTGGCGGGGTTGAGTGCAGCTGAATACGTATCAGGAGTTTGTACCAGTCATGCACAACATCGGCCCTTTCGCGAGTTGCTTGTGGGGGCCAACGATCTTTTTTTTGACAACCGTAAATTAATAGTAGCATGGAAAGCATCAGCAGACAGGTTACTTTTGGGGTGTGACGTTAGTGATTGTAATTTCATGTTGAATAAATTATCCGGTTAAAGAATAGGAAATAAATAAGAGGCAAGAATTTATAATAAAGGCCACCTCCTGTAAATACATTATCTGATTGAAAGTAGCTATCTGGTATACCAAAGGAAAGCACTATTGGGTAGTTTGCAGAAAGGAAGGGTGGTTTGCAGAAATGAAAGTGCAGTTAACTTGAACACATTTATTTCAATAAGAGCAAATTTTTATTATATTTAACCAGGCCTGATTTTTATATCGATACCGCTAAACCAATCGATCAATTATCATGATAATAGCCACCTATAACGTTAATGGGATTAACGGACGCCTGCCCGTCCTGCTCCGCTGGCTAAAGGAAACAGCACCGGATGTGGTCTGTTTGCAAGAGCTGAAGGCACCCCAGGATAAATTTCCGGAGAAAGCCATCCAGGAGGCAGGATATCAGGCGATCTGGCACGGACAGAAAAGCTGGAACGGGGTGGCCATCCTTTCCCGGATGGGAGAGCCGGAGGAACTCGGGCGGGTGCTTCCCGGCGATCCGGACGACAGCCATAGCCGATATATAGAGGCCATCGTCAACGGCATTGTCGTGGGTTGCCTTTACCTGCCCAATGGTAATCCCGCGCCGGGGCCAAAATTTGACTATAAGATGGGCTGGTTCAAACGCCTGACTGCGCACGCCCAGAACCTGCTAGCTCAGGACGTTCCTGTGGTCCTTGCAGGCGACTATAACGTCATGCCAACTGAACTGGATGTATACAAGCCCGAGCGCTGGGTGGATGATGCCTTGTTCCGGCCGGAAGTTCGCTCAGCATTCAAAAGCCTGGCAGCACAGGGATGGACGGACGCGCTAAGAAAACTTCATCCGGACACGAAGATCTATACGTTTTGGGATTATTTCCGCGATGCCTATGGCAGGGATGCCGGTTTACGAATCGATCATTTACTGCTGAGTTCACACCTCGACAGCCGCCTACTGGCTGCAGGCGTTGACCGCCACGTCAGGGGATGGGAGAAATCAAGTGATCATGCGCCTACCTGGATCGAACTTACTGACAATTAAACGGTTTGATTAACAACTTTATTTGCCATAAATGAAAATTTCTGATTGAACTTCAAACCGGTGAGCCCTGATCACGCCAAGTTACCGTGAACCTTGGTCCTTACCGCAGGTGTAGCACAGACGTCCTATCCCAAACTGTAAAAATT
This sequence comes from Chitinophagaceae bacterium, assembly GCA_037718865.1. Lineage (GTDB taxonomy): Bacteria > Bacteroidota > Bacteroidia > Chitinophagales > Chitinophagaceae > JADCRZ01. The sequence continues at coordinate 86,827 of JBBJMP010000008.1, forward strand.
TTTAGATCTTTCAGGCTAATTTTACTGAACATCTCTCAGGAAAGCAGCTCAATAGTGAACGCATGGCCCTTAAAAGCAATCTGTTTAAATATGCACTTATACATTAAAAATATGGTATGCGACCGCTGTATACTGGTGGTAAGACAGGAATTAGAAAAATTAAACATACCAAGTTGCAACATTTCCTTAGGTGAGGTAGAGACAAATGCTGAACTTTCAAAAAATCAAATAACGCAGTTTGGAATTACCTTAACGGCACTGGGCTTTGAACTACTCGATAATTCAAAACAACAGTTAATTGAAAAAATAAAAAACATTATAAGAATGCAGGTTCATCAAAGCGACCAAGAGCTGCATCACAACTTTTCCATTTTACTTTCTAAATCACTTAATAAAGATTACTCATACTTAAGCAGCCTGTTTTCAGGAGTTGAAGGGATAACTATTGAAAAGTATCTGATCAATCAGAAGATTGAAAAAGTAAAAGAGTTAATAATCTATGATGAACTTAGCCTAAGTGAGATAGCTTATCACTTAGGCTATAGCAGTGTCGCACATCTTTCAAATCAGTTCAAAAAAGTAACTGGTCTAACACCAAGTTACTTTAGGCAGGTAGGGCAAAATAAGCGTAAACCAATAGATAAAGTGTAGATTATCGCAAAATCTTACAAATCTTAGCCATAATTGTGTAACGTGCCAAATCATGCGGGTTGGTAGCTTTGCTATATTAAACCAAATAATATGGCAATAGAAAAAAGTCACTCAATATATATACCTATAACAGGTGTAGACAGTGAACGTTGCGCCTTAATAGTTGATAAAGGTTTGGAAAATGTTCCGGGTATTGTAGCTCATAAAATTGAATTGAATAATAACAGGGCGGTCATCAATACCAACGGTGATCTGGAGGTCTTGCCGAACGCAGTAAAAGCTATCAGAGGTTTAGGCTATGGTGTAGATACTATCAAAAAAAACTTTCCAGTGCTTAATATGACCTGTGCATCCTGTGCCAGCAGTTCACAGCGCATACTTGAAAACCAACCGGGTGTAATCAACGTAGCAGTAAATTATGCCAATGCAACAGCACAGGTAGAATATATTCCAGGTCTCACCAATCCACAAAAATTAAAGGCGGCATTACAAGACATCGGATATGACCTGCTAATTGATGAAAGGGAAGAAGCCAAAGATGAGCTCGAAGAATTGCACAGGGCGAACCTTAAAAGGCTAAAGAATAGGACGATTGGTTCGATCCTGCTTGTTATTCCTACCGTTATTATAGGGATGTTTTTTATGAATATTCCTTATGCTAATTACATCATGTGGATATTGTCAACACCGGTTGTGCTGATATTCGGGCAACAGTTTTTTATAGGCGCATGGAAGCAATTAAGGCACCGTTCTGCCAATATGGATACTTTAGTAGCACTAAGTACAGGAGTAGCTTACACCTTTAGCGCCTTTAATACATTATTTCCCGAATACTGGCATAGCAAAGGATTACACGCCCATGTTTATTTTGAAGCAGCAGCGGTAGTAATAGCCTTTATTTTGCTGGGTAAAATGTTAGAAGAGCGAGCAAAAGGAAACACCTCTTCAGCAATCAGGAAACTAATGGGTTTACGACCTAAAACAGTAACCATTGTTCATGAGGGCGGGCATCAAATGGAAACGTCAATTGCCAGTGTAAAGGTTGGGGATACAGTATTGGTGAAACCGGGTGAAAAGATTGCCGTAGACGGAATAGTAACCACAGGCAGTTCCTTTGTAGACGAAAGCATGATAAGTGGCGAACCCATTCCCATTGAAAAAATGCCGGGAATCAACGTGTTTGCAGGTACGATCAATCAAAAAGGCAGCTTCCAATTTTTAGCGGACAAGGTAGGCGGAGATACGCTTTTAGCACAGATCATCAAAATGGTGCAGGAAGCCCAAGGGAGTAAAGCCCCGGTACAAAAGCTGGTAGATACAATTGCTGGAATCTTTGTTCCAGTTGTTATTCTTATTGCAGTCCTTAGCCTGGTATTCTGGATTATGTTCGGTGGTGAAAACGGCTTCACCCAGGGTTTATTAGCCTTGGTAACCGTATTGGTTATTGCTTGTCCGTGTGCGCTTGGATTGGCTACTCCAACCGCTATTATGGCCGGTGTAGGTAAGGGAGCAGAAAACGGCATCCTGATAAAAGATGCTGAAAGCCTTGAATTGGCGAAAAAGGTAAATGCGATTGTGCTTGACAAAACGGGTACAATTACAGAAGGTAAACCAATTGTTACAAATATTCTTTGGTTAAACAATGACCCTATCAGCTTAAATATACTGGCATCTATAGAAAATCAATCTGAACACCCTTTAGCTGACGCCCTCGTAGAGCATCTTGGCAAAGGTGAATACCAGAGGGTACATTACTTTGAAAGCATTACTGGTTTTGGAGCAAAGGCACAGGTAGGTGATAATACATACTACGTAGGTAATGCGCCATTGTTAGAGAGAAACAGGATAATTATTGCCTCTATATTAAAAGATGCAGCAACAAAATGGCTTACGGAGGCCAAAACAGTCATTTACTTTTCAGATGAGAAGCAGGCTCTAGCTGTTATTGCTATTGCTGACAAAATCAAGGAAACTTCTAAAGAAGCTGTAAGGCAACTGCAGGATCTGGGCATCGAGATCTTTATGCTTACAGGAGACAATCACTCGACAGCTAAAGCAATTGCAGAGCAGGCGGGGATTCCACATTACAAAGCGGAGGTATTACCGGCTGATAAAGCAGCTTTTATAAAAGAATTACAACAACAGGGCAAAATAGTAGCAATGGTAGGGGATGGCATCAATGATAGCAATGCACTGGCGCAGGCGGATGTAAGTATTGCAATGGGCAGGGGAAGTGATATTGCCATGGATGTAGCTAAAATGACCATTATTTCGTCGGACCTGACTAAAATTCCTAAAGCTCTTAAGCTGTCTAAATATACAGTGGCGACTATCCGGCAAAACCTGTTCTGGGCCTTTATCTATAACCTGATCGGGATACCCATTGCTGCGGGAATTCTATACCCCATAAATGGTTTTCTTTTGAACCCTATGATTGCTGGCGCAGCAATGGCCTTAAGTTCAGTTTCTGTTGTCACGAATAGCCTACGTCTTAAGTCAAAAAGGTTATAAACACAAAATTATGTAAATCAAATCCATGATTGTATAACAGTAAAGCTAGCACACCAGTGTAATTTTACATCATAAAAATAGAAATCATGAAAACAATAGAATTAAGGACAAATATAATGTGTAGCTCATGTGTAGCAAAGGTCACCCCTTCTTTAAATGAAACCGTTGGTGAAGCAAACTGGAAGGTGGATACCCAAAATCCCAGAAAAATACTTACGGTAACTGCAGATGAGGTAAACGAAGCTGAAGTGATTAAGGCCGTAGAAAGGGCCGGTTATACAGCGGAAAAAGTAGCTTAAGGAAATGTTATAAAGCCGGGCAAGGTTTTTGCCTGGCTTTAATTGTTTAATTACACATAACTTTACCTTTAAGTCAACAAAATGTATTTTAGAATGTTTTAAGGTCATTATTCAAATTGTTGTGATTATATGTAATTTTTCACCTGTTGATAAAGAACTTTTCCATACAAATTAAGGCCGCATTTTTGCTCACGGTATTTACCATGAATACTGTGGTAGGTTTTGCCTGCAGTATAGGTCTGAATATGGGTTTTAACTCCAATCATCACCCCGATGAAAAAGGCAAGGAGGCTGTAATCCATGTCCATGCTAATGGAAATAAACATGTTCACCAAAAAGAAACCAGTACAAATAGTCGCAACAAATCCCATCACAACAATAAAATAGCCACAGAAACTGTAGTTCATGATCATGCAAATGGCAAAAAACATAGTCATCAGGAGAAACCCAGTAACCACAGGCCCGATAAATTTCAACCTCAAGATGAAGTAAAAAATGATCACCAATCCAAAGATGAAAAGGGAAATTGCTGCACCGATAAGGTGATGGAGTTTGAACAACTTGATAAATCAGTTGCCAGATCTTTGACCACTTTAAACCCAATCTTCTTTACAGTATTTGTTTCTACATTTTATAATATTGATGTTTCATTTCTCTCCCAGGGAGCACCAAACATAAAATACTTTGTCCGAAGTCACCACCCCCCTATTCCAGACATTCGCATTGCTATTCAGTCCTTCCAGATTTGATTTAATGTTTTTTCAATGTTGCATGCATATGCTAGAATGCCTATGCCTCTAATTATTGTATTAACATTAAAATTCCTCAAATAATGAAAAGAATATTTTTTATAGTTGCCTTGTTCGCAACCGCATTTACACAAGATAGTTTTGCACAGGATAGTACAAACCAGTCTCAAATACCACAATTACTCTCTCTTTATTACAATATTAAAGACGCTTTGGTAGTGGGTAATGCTAATACTGCTGCATCCAAAGCTGAAGCCTTTGTAAAGGCAACAAACGGTAATGATTACAAAGTAATCTCTGAAGGCAATCTCAAAGCCTTGGTAAAAGATGCCGGGAAGATTTCCAAAACGAAAGACCTCAAAAAACAACGGGAGTATTTTGCCAGCTTTTCTAATAATATGATAGCCATCGCAAAAGCAGTAAAACTAAGTGATAAGCCTATATACCAGGCCTATTGCCCAATGAAAAAAACATCCTGGCTTAGTAGTGAGAAGGCAATCAAAAATCCTTATTACGGCAGCAGTATGCTCACGTGTGGGGAGGTTACTTCAACATTAGAGTAGACGTGTAATACACTCCATTTTCCAACATCAAAAGTAATCTAATGAAAACGTTATTTTTTGGCATCGCCGTAGCAGCTGTGGCATTTACCTCTTGCAGTGACAATAACACTCAATCAAAAGAAAGCGCTGAAAAGAGTAGCGATACCACTCAAACAAATATGCAGGTAAACAATACAGAAGAAAAAAAATCGAAATTATCAAAGGAAGTTATAGCAAGCTATCTTCAATTAAAAAATGCATTGGCTAACGACAATGCAAAAGGAGCAGCAACAGCAGGTAAAGCAATTTCTGACGCAATCCAACAAATGGATGATGGATCATTAACTGCCGAGCAAAAGAAAGTATACGACGATGTGAAAGAGGATATCAAAGAACATGGGGAACACATTAGCGGCAATGGAGATAAGATCGCACATCAGCGTGAGCATTTCGACATGCTTAGTGAAGGTACGTATGATTTGATAAAGGCCATTGGAAGCGATCAGACTTTGTATAAAGACTATTGCCCTATGTATAACGACGGTAAGGGCGCAAACTGGTTGAGTGAAGTGAAAGAAATAAGAAATCCCTACCTGGGTAAGAAAATGCCTACCTGCGGTTCAGTGAAAGAAGAGATAAAATAATGAGCCGTTTAACAAAAATACTATTAGTCCTGTTGCCGGGAGTGATTGCAATACAATTCATAAAACCTGCCCGTAATATCAGCGGGCAGGTCTCGGAGGCAGATATAACAAAACGGTTTAATGTTCCGGCAAATGTGGAAGGGATTTTAAATACCTCTTGTTCTGATTGCCATAGCAATAATACCCGTTACCCCTGGTATGCTAATATTCAACCAATGGGATGGTTGTTAGCGAACCACATCAAGGAAGGCAAAGCTGAACTAAATTTTAGTGAGTTTGGTAATTATTCAGGCAGGCGCCAATTAAGCAAGTTAAAGGCAATTGGCAATAGTGTAAAGGACGGATCAATGCCATTGTCATCTTATACTTTGATACATCGTAATGCAAAACTTTCAAAGGAAAATAAAGTGTTAATCATCGAATGGGCAGCAAGAGCAAAAGATAGTCTTGAAACAAATTAAACCATGGTAAAACATATTGGCATAACATGCTTAAAGATTTTGAAGTTTCTTTTTATTAAAAAGAAAAAATGTTGCCAATTGTAAAATATAAAAGATGAAACAAATTATTCTAATAGCATTTGTAATGGCTCTCTACTCTGTTGCAACTGCACAGACACAAAAAGTCATATACACCTGTTCTATGCATCCGGAAGTAAAGATGGACAAACCCGGAAATTGCCCTAAGTGCGGCATGGCGTTGATAAAGAAAACGGTCAAGGTTACTGCGCCAAAATCAGCTCCCTCAAGGCAAGGGGATAAGACTAAGCCAAAAGAAACGAAGGTTATTACAAAGGAGGAGAAAATGCAAAAAGACATGGGGATGGGTGAGCCCCAGAAAGATCAGCCTGCACAAAAAGCAACTTATACTTGTGAGATGCATCCTGAAATTCATGCTGCGAAACCAGGTAATTGCCCGAAATGCGGAATGAAGCTGGTGAAAGAAAAACCCCGGGCAGCAACACCTGGTAAGGACAAGATGAAAGGAATGGATCCGCATAAAACCGATAGTTCCGGCGTGGGGGAAATGCAAACGCAGCAGGACGGAAATAATAAAGCCGATCAACCTGCCACTTACACTTGCCCAATGCATCCTGAAGTACATTCAGACAAGCCTGGCAACTGCCCCAAATGCGGCATGAAGCTCGTAAAAGAAAAATCTGAGGGTGTACTAGAGCACCATGATGACATGGAGGTTATGGATATGGGCGGTAGTAAAATGGAGAACCTGGCAAATATCAAAAAGGCCAAAGTAAACCTGGGGCCCATAAAAACCGTTACGGCTACATTACCGCCACGAACCATTGTTTATCAATTATATATTGCAGATACCACGGTTACCTTTGGCGGAAAAACGAAACGGGCCATTGCTGTGAACGGTCAGATTCCAATGCCTACACTTACTTTCACTGAAGGGGACACGGCTGAAATTTGGGTACACAATAAGTTAAAAGAGGAAACATCCCTGCACTGGCATGGTTTGTTTTTACCTAACAGGTACGACGGTGTCCCCGGCCTTACACAAATGCCCATAAAGGCTGGCGCTACCTATCTATATAAATTTCCAATCATACAACATGGCACACACTGGTATCACAGCCACAGTGGTTTGCAGGAGCAGATTGGTATGTACGGTGCATTTATAATGAATAAAAGGGCCGAATGGGACATACCCACTTTGCCGCTCGTAATAAGCGAGTGGACGAATATGAACCCTCATGAAGTTGACCGCCGGCTGCACAGTGCTACTGACTGGTTTGCCATACAAAAAGGGGCTACGCAAAGCTATACTGAGGCTATAAAAAAGGGGCATTTTAAAACGAAGGTTACCAACGAATGGAAGCGAATGAACGCCATGGACCTCACTGATATTTATTATGATAGTTTTTTATTGAACGGCAAAAATCAAAACGAACAACCACAGTTTAAAGCCGGTGATAAAGTACGCCTGCGCATAGCTAATGCAGGTGCATCGGACTATTTCTGGCTGAAATACGCCGGTGGTAAAATTACCGTAGTGGCTACCGATGGCAACGATGTGGAACCTGTGGAAGTAGACCGGTTGATTATTGCCGTTTCCGAGACCTACGATGTGGTGGTAACTATCCCTGATAATAAAAGCTACGAATTTCTGGTAACGCCGGAAGACCGTACGAAATATGCATCCTTATGGTTAGGCAGTGGCGAAAAAGTAGCTGCTGCAAAAATGGACAGACCTAAATATTTTGCCGGTATGAAAATGATGAACGACATGATGGACATGCAGGGAAATATGATAGAGATGGAAGGCATGAAAATGCAAAACCAGGTAATGGATATGAATACGGTAATGTACCCTGAAATAACGGGTGCAGAAAAGCCTGAGAAAGGAAAGCAGAGCAACGATACAAACGGCATGAAGATGAACGGGCAGCCTATGCAAACAACAAATGGGCAACACAGTATGGCAGAAATGGATGAAAGTGAAATGCCGGATATTGTTACGTTAAATTACGGCATGCTGCGGGATCCTAAAAAAACCACATTACCTGCTGGCCAGCTGCGTGTTTTAAACTTTGAGCTCACGGGAAACATGAACCGTTACGTATGGACAATAGACAATAAAACCGTTGCTGAAAGTGACCGGATATTGATCAAAAAAGGAGAAAATCTCAGAATCATCATGTATAACAACAGCATGATGCGCCACCCCATGCACCTGCACGGGCACGACTTTAGGGTAATTAACGGCCATGGCGAAAATGCACCCATGAAGAACATTATTGATATCATGCCCATGGAGCGGGATACTATAGAGTTTGCAGCTACTGAACCTGGAGGCGATTGGTTTTTTCATTGCCATATCTTATACCATATGATGAGTGGTATGGGCAAGGTTTTCCGCTATGAAAATTCGCCTGCAAACCCTGATCTACCCGATCCTGCTGCTGCCAAACGCGTCCTATTTAAAGACAACGGCAGAAAATACCACGCCATGGGAAATATAGGGCTGGAAACCAATGGTAGCGATGGCGAATTTATGTATGCCAACACCCGCAACCGTTTATCTACGGAATGGCGCATTGGCCTTCATGCAAGGCATGGCATTGAAAGCGAAACGTACTTAGGCCGGTATATTGGCAGGATGCAATGGTTTATGCCTTTTGTAGGGTTCGATTATCATTACAATAAAGAATTTGAAGGTGAAGCAGAAAAAAACCTTCTGGGGCAGCAAAGCAATCAAAATAACAGGAAGGCATTTGTAGCGGGCATCCAGTACACGCTACCCATGCTTTTCGTTGCAGAAGCAAGGGTTGACAGCAAAGGGAAATTCAGGGCGCAACTTACCAGGGAAGATGTTCCGGTTACATCAAGGCTGCGGCTTAATCTTATGGGTAATACAGATAAAGAATATATGGGTGGATTGCGGTATATTATTAACAAATGGTTTTCGGTAAGTACCCATTATGATAGTGACATGGGTTTGGGAGCAGGTATCACTTTGACATATTAGGCATTAAATAAATTTAAAATCTTTAAATTCCAAACTAATGAGAATCCCTGTTATTATTACTTCGTTGATACTTTTTTTGCTTATCGCTAGCTATACAGAGCGCCCGTCTGAAAAGGATACTACCGTAATAGCAAGTGGCCAAATGCCTTCTATAACCAGTGATAAACTGGATAACTTACACCTTGTATGGGGCAACGGAGATAGTATCTTATATGTTTCTTCAAAAAATCAGGGTGAATCTTTTTCAAAGCCTTCGCTGGTAGCTTTATTGCCCAAATTAGCAGCTTCAAGTTCACGTGGGCCACAAATAGCGAATACCGAAGGCGGAATCACTGTAATGGCTTGTAATAAAGTCGGTGATATATTTTCTTATGTGAAAGATGCATCAGGTAGATGGTCGGAAGGCACACGAGTGAATGATGTGGACACCACTGCCAAAGAAGGGCTAACGGCCTTAAGTGGTGATGGAAACAGGTTGTATGCTGTGTGGCTGGATCTTCGGGATAAGCACAATAAAATATTTGGTTCCAATTCAGCGGACGGCGGTAAAACCTGGTCAAAAAATATAATGATTTATACCTCCCCTGATAAAACAGTTTGCGAATGTTGCAAGCCCTCGGTAGTTATTAAAGGCAATAACGTGTATGTTATGTTTCGCAACTGGTTGAATGGAAACCGCGATTTGTATCTTATTCAATCAACTGATGGAGGAAAAACCTTTGGACACGCAGAGAAGTTGGGCGAGGGAAGTTGGGCCTTAAACGGATGCCCCATGGATGGTGGAGGCATAGCGGTTCAGCTTGATAACAAGATCCAAACTGTTTGGCGGCGGGAATCAAAAATTTATTTGTATGAACCGGGAAGACCTGAAGTAGAGATTGGCGAAGGAAGGGGATGTACACTTGCTGCAATAAATAGTCGAACGGTATATGCCTGGACGGAAAATGGCCAGGTTGTATGTTTGCTGCCTAACGCCGGAAAGAAGATAATGGGAAAAGGAAGATATCCGGTTATACATGCAGTAAGCAATAATAAGGTTATATGTGTTTGGGAAAATGAAAAGCAAATACTTGCACAAGTTGTGGAATTATAAATCGTGTATTCATGTATGGCGTCAAACATGTCTTGCAAATACTGTCTTCTTAACTGAGTAGAAATCCTTAACATTAATTGTTGTCACTAATGGGGAAGAGCCGGCATTATTACATTCGAAAAATACATCGATATATGGGTGTAGTATTGGGAGTGCAATTCCTCCTTTGGACAATGGGTGGCTTGTATTTTAGCTGGAGCAATATAGATGAGATCCATGGAGATCTTCAGCGCAGGCATATTCCGCGGTTAACCGGTAATGTTCACCTGATTTCTCCGGAAAGTGTATTAGCCATTGCTTCGGATAAGATTGACTCCATCAATTCCATTCAACTTGTCAACATCTTTCAAAAACCTTATTACGATATTACCTTTTTCTCAAAAGGCCAATTACTAAATGTATTGGCGGACGCGCAAACAGGGTCTATCCGAAAACCCATTAACCGGGAAGAGGCCATTCGAATAGCTGCTGCTAATTTTAATGGGAAGCCCGCATTGAAGTCAGTTGAATATCTGACTAGTACCGGCCGTCATCATGAGTATAGGGAGAAACCTCTGCCTGCATGGGCCATCACTTTTCATCATCCAACAAATACAACAGTGTATATTTCCGCTGATTTTGGGAAAGTAGAATCTTTTAGAAATAATAAGTGGCGAATATTTGATTTTTTATGGATGATGCATACGATGGACTATAAGGAGAGAGACAATTTTAATAATTGGCTTTTAAGAGCATTCGCAATTTTTGGGTTACTCACCATTTTTTCCGGATTTGCTTTATACTACGTTAGCTTCAGAAGGAGGCGAAGTATGAGGCCTTACGGGGAACGTCTCTAATTTGATAACCAAGCAGGTTGTTTTAAATATTACCTGAATTTATTATAAAGACTTCAAAACTTTCAATTGTTAAAAATTAAATAATCACATTATGAAATCAATTCAATCTATTTTACTAGGAATTATTCTAATCTCCTTTGTTTCTTGCAGTAAGGAGGACACCGTTCATATGGAACAGCACGATAAAAACGTTATGATGAAGGAAATGCACAAAATGATGCACAAAATGATGAATACCCCCATGCCCGGCGACCCGGATCATCATTTTGCCAAGATGATGATGTTGCATCATCAGGGGGCAATTAATATGGCTGATATTGTTTTGAAAGATGGAAAGGATACCACTATTAGAAGCATGGCTCATATGATGAAAGAAATGCAAACAATGGAAATAGCAGAGCTACAGTCATTTTTGGATCACCATCTTCCACATGAAATGGACCCTGAATTTAATATGAAAATGGAGATGAGCATGGAGAAAATGGATCGGAATGCTGACTTGCAGATCATAAATGGAAACCTCGATCATGACTTTGCTATCTTGATCATTTTTCATCATCAGAGCGCTATCGAGATGGCTGACCTTGTCATTCACTACGGGCATGAGGCTATGATAAATCATATGGCCGAAAAAATGAAGGCAGATCAGGAAAAGGAAATTGCAGAGTTGCAAAAATGGCTTTTAAAAAACAGGTAAAATTGCCTTCTGATAAAAATATAATGATAGCAATAAATAGATAAGTTTATCACCTTAATTATAGCTCTAGTATTGTTTAAAAATAACTTCAAATAAAAATATTCATTTAATGCACAAAGATGAAGTGGATCATTCAAAAATTAATCATAATAATATGAAACATGATGAAGCTCCCTCACCTACCCTAAATAATAAGATAGAGGCTGCTGTTCCGGTGGATCATTCCCGAATGGATCATTCGAAGATGGATCACGGTAAAATGCAAATGGATAAAGGAGAACATTCTGCTCACGGAGGCCATGATCATGCAGACATGATTAATGACTTCAAGAGACGGTTTTTCCTGGTACTGGTATTAACCTTACCAATCATCTTACTGTCCCCCATGATTCAGCAATGGCTGGGTGTGCAATGGCAGTTCGCAGGATCGATGTATATCCTGTTTGGCCTATCGTCTGTTGTCTTCTTTTATGGGGGATGGCCGTTTTTAAATGGGTGGTTTGACGAAATGAAAACCTGGAAGCCTGGCATGATGACCTTAATTGGCTTTGCGATTACAGTGGCCTATGTCTATAGCGTTGCCACTGTATTTGGATTAAAAGGAATGGATTTCTTTTGGGAGCTAACCACATTGATCTTAATAATGTTGTTAGGACACTGGATAGAGATGAAGTCAATAGCCGGTGCTTCAAGAGAACTGGAATTATTGGTACAATTGATGCCGGCTGAAGCACACCTGGTTCATGGGGAAAATCTTAAAGATGTGAAGACAGAATTTTTAAAAGAAAATGATATAATCCTGATCAAACCTGGCGAAAAAATGGCAGCAGATGGAATCATCAGTGAGGGTGAAAGTTATCTGAATGAATCAATGATCACCGGCGAATCAAAACCTGTGAAAAAGGGAAAAGGCGAAAAAGTAATTGCCGGGTCATTAAATGGCAACGGTTCGTTAAAGGTTATTGTATCGCATGGTGCAAAAGATTCTTACCTGTCCCAGGTAGTTAAGCTGGTTCAAGATGCCCAAAATTCAAAATCAAATACGCAATTGCTGGCAGATAAAGCGGCGCAATGGTTAACAATCGTTGCCCTGCTAGCAGGCGCAATAACCTTTTTTTACTGGTATTTAAATGGGCAGACATTGGCATTTGCTATCGAGAGAATGGTAACGGTGATCGTAATTTGTTGCCCTCATGCACTCGGATTGGCGGTTCCGCTCGTTGTGGCTAAGTCAACGGCACTCTCAGCGAAAAATGGGTTGCTGATAAAGAACAGGACAGCCTTTGAAAATTCAAGGAAGATATCAACGCTTGTTTTTGATAAAACGGGCACCCTGACTGTTGGCAAATTTGAAGTTTCAAGAATTGTTCTTCTTGATAAAAATATGAAGGAAGAAGAGCTGATCCGAATTGCTTCCGCATTAGAGCAAAACTCTGAACATCCTATTGCCACAGGAATTATGCAAAAGGTAAAAGATTTATCCCTTGGGATACCTGCTGCGGATAATTTCAATGCTATTACAGGGAAAGGAGTAGAAGCAAATGTGGAAGGCAAACATGTTAAAGTAGTTAGTCCGGGGTATCTGAAAGAAAATAATATTACCATTCCGCAAGGCTTCATGACAAATCTTTCCGAAACGGTTGTGTTTGTTATTGTCGACAACGCTTTAGCAGGATGTATCGCTTTAGCTGATACCATTCGCCCTGAATCTAAAGGCGTCATTGAAACATTAAAGCAAAATGGCATTAAATCGATTTTGCTCACCGGAGATAACAGCACGGTTGCCAAAACAGTAAGCGAATCATTAGGCATGGATAGTTTTTTTGCCGAAGTACTGCCCCACCAGAAACTGGAAAAGATAAAAGAATTGCAAGGTAAGGGAGAATTTGTTGCCATGACGGGTGATGGTGTCAATGATGCTCCTGCTCTTGCCCAGGCTGATGTAGGTATAGCAGTAGGATCGGGCAGCGACATTGCTGCAGAGACTGCAGGGATAGTGCTGGTCAACAGCAATCCCAGGGATGTAGTAAATTTGATTTTATTTGGCAAGGCAACGTACCGGAAAATGGTTCAAAATCTGGTATGGGCAACGGGTTATAATATTGTGGCAATTCCCCTGGCAGCAGGGATATTATATAATCAGGGAATTCTTTTGAGTCCTGCAGCTGGGGCAGTGCTAATGAGTTTAAGTACTATAGTCGTGGCCATTAATGCCAGTATGTTAAAAGTCGGTAAATAACTTAAAAGGTGTTTTGGTATTCTATTGATAACAACTTTAAATTCTGTCCCAATGATCTACGAAAAATCAAAAGGTGATTGATGAATGTCTGCACTTATACCATACAAAGATTTTACATACTTTCTCCTAACGTTATAAAAAAGTAATATGAAATTAAATAGTATAATTCTGATTATTACCGCTATTGTGCTAATAGCATGTGATAAAAATAAATTTGAAACACGTCCACAATTGAAAATAAAGAGCATCAACGGGAACGTTGTGCCATTAGGCGGTGTGTTAATTGTCAGACTTGAATATACAGATAAAGAAGGCGACCTTGGCCAGGATACGCTCGTATCCATAAGAAACCGACTAAACAGGCGTCCGCTGCCTTCGGGCAGAATAAGTGTAGACACTTTATTTAACAGTATCCCTGAGTTTCCTGATAAGAATAAAGGTGAGTTCGAAGTAAAGTTCCAGTCGGCTAGCTATTTAAGACAAAGTGACATAGAGAACGATACTATTTTATTTAAATTTATTGCCAAAGACAGAGGTGGAAATAACAGCGATACCGTTAGTACTGAAAAGATTGTGGTATTGCGACAGTAAGGTTGTTATTATTTTATACTACTATTTTCAAGTGTTGTTTACCTGATCCGCCTCTATTTCATTTGAACAAGACATTTTTGATGTAACTGGTTTGCACCTTCTTGAAAAAGGCCCAGGTAATGTAGTAAGCGTAACATTTATTATTTGCTCTTAATTTTATACAAATCACAAATATTGTATCTACATACTTCCGTTGCTGATAGGCACTTAAATAAGAAATAATATATTTAGGTTCTCAGTGGTTTGATTAGCTTATCTTTATTAGGGTGGAGAGAAAATAGTAAAGTGCATTTGCAATCGCATGACGATATTATAAAATAACGCAATTGCACCAGATAATGGATCAGATGCATAATGATAGATGTCACTTCTTAATTACGACTAATATCATAATATGGTAAAATAGCATTCGTATCTTTAGTTTATATTAATTACTTCGTGCAAAAGATTAGCCTTTTCATAATAGCCTTTTTCTACATCACCACATCTTCCGGTGTAACGATAAACATGCATTATTGCATGGGTAAATTAGTTGACTTGGATTTTTCTCACAATGAAGAGCAGAATTGCTCTAATTGCGGCATGAAAGAGTCCAGGAATAATGATTGCTGCAAAGACGAAAATAAGCTGTTGAAAATAGACAGGGATCAAAAAGCTGCTGTTACTGCTTACCAATTAACGCAGTTTACATCTGATGCTCAAATCGATGTTTTTTTTGGACCTTCTACTGTATATGTTACTTCGTTAATTGAAGAATATCCGCTAAGCAATGCACCTCCCCGAGCGCAAAGTCTGCCTCTTTTTATTCGCAACTGCGTTTTCAGAATATGATTATTCTTCCGGAATATGCCTCGTATCATAACGGACAGAAGATGTCCAATACGCCCTACTTCTTTCGCCTGATAAACTTAAAAGCTTAAGTACTATTTTCCCGACAAATTGTAAAACGTAAGTATACTATATAAGGTCGGATTCATACTTATTCGGTTAACGCAGTTTAAAAGATATTTCAGCTGGCGTTACAACTTTAATAATTGATACTGTTATTCTTAAAATGATGCTTGCCAGCGTCTTCATCGCTTATCGATGACAATAAGATTGATAGATAATGCAATAATCTTAAAAAATGTATCTCTTTAATAAAACTAAAAATTAAAAAATGAAAAAGTTACTTTTACTGGTGTTATTAGCTATTGGTCCTTTCACTATTTCGCAGGTGATTGCCCAAAAAGACAGCATTACATCCATGACGGCAACGGTATCCAAGGGGTACACGGTACTTAATTCGGTCGAGCCGATAGTTATCTACAAGTATATGCACCGGGCACATTCCCCCAAAGAAGCTGAGAAATATGGTCCAAAATATTTCTTTACGACAAAATCTTCTGATGTTTTGAAGAAACTAACTAAAGAAAACCTTAAAAAATCATTTCCAACTGATCACGCTTTTCATGATGCGTTGGATGCAAACTTTAAGCAAGACGCCGAACTTATCAACTATGATGATTTTCACAAAATGTATAAGGTTAACAGGCTTTTACAAAACAGTAACAAATAAATGAAATGACAGGTTATAACTAGATATCAGTTGAAGAAAGTGTAGAGTGAATATGTTAAAACAGTGTGATGAATAATAGCAAGTAAGTGGTTTGATGAGCTTCATAAGCGATCCTGTAGATTTAAAAAACACCAGATAGATTGACTGGGAATAATAACAAATCTCAAAACAAGTTTGGTTGTACCTATCCCATCCACATAAACGAAATCAGCTAAGTACTTCAGGCTGTATCTCAAAACAAGTTTGGTTGTACCTATCCTGCTTGTCAGATTCACATTATAGACCGCTTCCAGCTTAATTTAATACTATGATCAGCAATTCAATTAAATGGGCTTTAAAAAACCGAATGGTTGTTCTGCTGATAGCAGCAGCTGTAGCTGCCTATGGTTTTTACTCAGTAAATAATACCAAGGTAGATGCCATACCTGACCTGTCGGAAAACCAGGTAATCATATTTACGGAGTGGATGGGTAGAAGCCCACAGATAATGGAAGACCAGGTAACCTATCCTCTAGTTAGCAATCTGCAGGGCATCCCCAAAATAAAAAACATTCGTGCCAACTCTATGTTCGGGATGAGTTTTGTGTTTGTAATTTTTGAAGATGCAGTGGATGTTTACTGGGCTCGTACAAGAGTATTAGAACGCCTTAACTATGCTCAACGATTATTACCACAGGGAGTGGTGCCTACGTTAGGACCGGATGGCACCGGGTTGGGACATATTTATTGGTACACATTAGATGCCCCATCACACGATTTGGGAGAACTCCGAGCCTTGCAGGACTGGTATATAAAATTTGCTTTACAAACTGTATCAGGTGTAAGTGAAGTAGCATCTTTTGGAGGCTTTCAAAAACAATATCAGATTGTAATTGATCCGCACAAGCTTAGCTATTACAACATTCCCTTAATGGATGTGATTGAAAAAGTTAGAGCAAATAATAATGATGTTGGAGGAAGAAAATTTGAAATGGCTGATATGGGATATATCATTAGAGGTGTAGGCTACGTCACTCAGATAAAAGACATTGAAGAAATACCATTGATGACCCAAGGTTCTATACCCATCCGGGTTAAAGATATTGGCACGGTGCAAATGGGTGGCGAGCTGCGGCTGGGTATTATTGAAGAGAATGGTGAAGGAGAAAAGGTGGGTGGAATAGTGGTCATGCGATATGGAGAAAATGCAAAAGATGTAATTGATAAAGTAAAAGAGAAATTAAAAGATGTTGAAACGGGTTTACCTCCCGGTGTAAAGTTTCATGCAGCTTACGACCGTTCGGATTTGATTGAAGCTACAGTTGCTACTTTAAAAGAAGCAGTGATCGAAGAAATCATTGTTGTAGCGCTTGTGTTGTTCATCTTCCTGTTGCATGTACGCAGCGCTTTGATCGTGGTTATAACAATTATAATGAGTGTGTTCATTTCCTTCATTATGATGAATTGGTTTAATGTAAGCTCCAACATCATGTCACTTGCCGGTGTTGCACTTGCCGTAGGTGACCTGGTGGATGCCCGAATAGTGATGGTTGAAAATGCTTTAAAATCTATTACGGAAGAAACAGAATAAACGATTGTAATGATTTCAAATGAGGAAAGATTAAAGAGAATTGAAAGCTCCTCTGTCTTAGTGGGTAAGGCAGTGTTCAATTCTATATTGATTACGTTGGTATCGTTTGCACCAATACTATTTCTTGAAGGTCAGGAAAAGAAGTTGTTTACACCATTGGTTCTTACCAAAACCTTTGCCATGATAGGGTCTGCTTTTGTGGCTATTTTTCTGGTGCCTGTGCTTATGGCAATGCTGCTGAAAGGTAAAATGAGGTCCGAGAAAAAGCATCCGGTATCCAGGTTTTTTCTTTGGTTGTATAACCCAATAATCCGGTGGTGTCTCCGGTGGAAAAAAACAACTATCCTAGTCGCTTTTGTCCTCGTTGCTGCAAGCATTCCATTGGTAATGCGTTTGGGTACAGAGTTCATGCCACCGCTTGATGAAGGTTCTCTTTTATTTATGCCGGTGACGCTCCCTGATGTATCCAATACCGAAATAAAACGAATCATGCAAGTGCAGGATAAATTGATTAAGACTATGCCTGAAGTGCATAATGTATTGGGGAAGGCAGGTAGAGCAAACACGGCTACAGACAATTCTCCGATCAGCATGATTGAAACCATGATTATATTAAAGCCTCAGTCGCAATGGCGGGATGGAATGACGAAAAACAAAATCGTTGAAGAATTGAACAGTAAGCTCCAAATCCCCGGAGTAATTAATGGATGGACGCAGCCTATTATCAATCGCATCAACATGCTTTCAACCGGTATTCGTACCGATGTAGGAGTAAAAGTTTATGGTCAAAGCCTTGATTCAATCAACGTTTTGGCGCAACAGTTCAAAGTGGCCCTGACAGGCGTGGAAGGAATTAAAGATTTATATGTAGAGCCTATTATAGGAGGGAAGTATGTTGAGATAAAAATTAAAAGGGAAGAAATCGGTCGTTACGGTTTAAGTGTTGATGATGTGAATATGGTAATTGAATCTTCCATTGGCGGCATGAATATTACAACTACCATTGAAGGGCGGCAACGCTTCTCGGTGAATGCACGTTTTGCACAAGATTTCCGCAACAACATAGACCAGTTAAAGACTTTGCTGGTTACGACTTCAAGTGGCCCAATCCCATTATCTGCTGTTGCAGATGTGTATATAGCCGAAGGTCCTCCAATGATTAATTCGGAAAATGCTATGCTGCGCGGCACATTACTATTTAATGTTCGCGACAGGGATTTAGGCAGTACGGTAAGTGATGCTAAAAAGAAACTGGAAGACCTCGTAAAAAAATTACCGAGAGGCTACTTTATTGAGTGGAGCGGACAGTACGAAAACCAGGTACGTGCAGAAAAGCGGTTAAAGATTTTGATTCCAATTGTACTCCTTATTATAGTGGTCATTCTATATTTTACATTCCATACTTACCGCGAAGTATTGATTGTACTTTCCAGTATACCTGTAGCCCTGGTTGGCGGCGCTTATTCCCTTTTCTTTTTTGATGTAAACTTTTCGGTAGCAGTGGCGGTGGGCTTTATAGCCTTATTTGGTATAGCGGTGGAGACAGGTGTGCTTATGTTAGTGTACTTAAACAATTCGTTATACAACAAGGTGCGTAAAAAAAAGGAAACCGGCGAGCCTCTTAAAAACAAAGACATTGAGGAAGCAGTTTATGAAGGTGCGGCCTTGCGATTGCGCCCGAAATTGATGACCGTGCTGGTTGACATTTTTGGGTTATTACCTCTCTTGCTTGCAGCTGGAACAGGCAGCGATGTAATGAAACCCATCGCCATTCCATTTGTTTTCGGCTTGGTCACCTCTACTTTTTTTGTACTGATTGTTTTGCCCGCCATGTATGCTTTGGTTCGTGAAAATGAATTAAGGAAAAGAGGAAAAGTTGTGATTGAGGAACTAAAAGATTAACACAATGAAAATGACTTTTTTAATAATGGCAACGATGTGTGCAGTCTTTTTTGCAAATGCACAAACCAAAAGTCTTGATGACATTCTCAATGAAATTCAAAATGCAAACCCATCATTAAAGATGTACGATGCAGAAGTGCAAGCAATGGACGCTGCTGCTAAAGGGGCATGGAGTTGGATGCCTCCTGAAGCAGGAACGGGGTTTTTTATGATGCCTTATAATCCCAAGTATGCACGAAAAAATGATATGGGTGAAGAAGGCATGGGTCAATACGTATTTGCTGTACAGCAAATGTTTCCCAATAGAAAAAGACAAGCGGCAGAATACCGGTACATGAATACTATGTCATCAGTGGTAAAAGAAAAAAAGGGGGCGGCTTTAAACGAGTTGATTGCAGAAGCAAAGAAAAATTATCTTGAGTGGGTCATTTTTAAAAAGAAGTTCAGCATATTGGAACAGAATGAAAAGCTACTTGACTTTATGATTAAAAATTCAGAGGTACGGTATAAGAATGGCCTTGGAAAACTAAGCGCTTATTATAAAGCAAAAGCGGCGCTTGGTAGAATTCAGAACATGCGGCTGATGTTCGAAAATGACATGAGCCTTCGGCGCATTACTTTAAATACCTTAATGAACCGGAACAAGGAAACCCCTTTTGATATTGATACAACATTTATCATAAAAGATTACACCAACATTGAGTTGGATAGCACCGCTTTCATTAGATCAAGAAGCGATTTGAGAGCCATTGCAAGAGATATACATGTGGTAGGCTTACAACAGCAATTAGAAAGAGCAAAACTGAAACCTGAATTTGGTTTTCGCTATGAGCACATGATTGGTATTGGTGGGCAACCGGCGCAATATACAGCAATGGCAATGGCAAAAATACCGCTTACATCATGGTCTTCCAGGATGAGCAAGGCAAATATTGAAAGCTTGAGATACCGAAGAGAAAGCCTCGGCTTTGAACGGCAAATGGTGATTAATGAATTATCGGGTATGGCTTCAACCATGCGTACAGAGCTTATCACCAAACGAAGACAAATAAAACTGTATGAAGAAAACATACTGCCGGCGCTGCAAAATAATTACAAAGTCATGCAATTAGGCTATAGCCAAAATACAGAAGAACTGTTTGAATTATTTGATGCATGGGAGACTTTAAACATGACACAATTAGAATACCTAGACCAGTTGCAGCAGCTATTGATTATGCAGACAGGATTAGAGAGCATATTACAAATCAACTAACATGAAACTCTGTATTGTAACAATTATATATTCTTCTTTACTGTTGTATTTATCAGCATGTAATATTGATGAAAAGGGGAAGCATATTCAACATATCAATGCAGACACAATGATAAATTCGACTTCATCTACCCTGCAGTTAACATCATTATTAAAGCCCGCCAACCAGTTTGTCATTTCAACTATTCCTGTTACAGCTATTAGAAAAGAGGAGGTGGTTAGTGAAGTAAATGCGGTCGGCATTATAGAGTACGATACAAAAATGATCGGAGACATTTCAGCAAGAATAAATGGAAGAATAGAAAAATTATATGTTCGGTATAAATATCAGTTCATCAAAAAAGGCCAAAAAGTAATGGACATCTACAGCCCCGAACTGCTTGCGGCACAAGAAAATTTGGTGTTCATTGTAAGAAACGATGCAGGCAATGGTTCGCTCATACAGGCTGCCAAGCAAAAATTACTATTGTTAGGCATGAGTTCAGAACAGTTGCAAAGAACACTGGAAACAGGCAAGCCGCTTTTATTTGTAAGTGTCTATAGCAACTATACAGGGCATGTGCATAATGCAGGCGAGGGTTCAGCAGCTATGACCCCTCAGGCATCTTCGTCATCTATGGGTGCTATTAATCCAAGTACTGAATTACTTAATTTCAAAGAAGGCATGTATATACAAAAGGGACAAACGCTGTTTACTATTTATAACCCTTCCCGCGCATGGGCTTTACTAAATATTTACAGTGATAGACAGTCTTCAGTTCAAAAAGGGCAGTTGGTAAAAATAACACCCGAAACAGCACCCCCCAATGCTTTCCAGGGACGTATTGATTTTATAGAGCCTATATTTAGGGAAGGAAGCAGGACTACTTCAGCAAGGGTATACTTCGATAATTCCAGCATGCGTCTACCGGTGGGGAGCCAGGTAAGAGGGTTAATACTTACTAATTCCACTGTTGGTTATTGGTTACCAAAAGAAGCAGTAACCTCATTAGGTATTGACAGAATTGTTTTTTTAAAAATTGCAGATGGCTTTAAACCGAAGAAAGTTATTACCGGGGCAACAAATGATAAGAGTATTCAAATTATAAGTGGACTATCAGGAACTGATTCTGTAGCTATACAAGCGCAATTTTTAATGGACAGCGAAAGCTTTATTAAACTGGAGGAGTAATGCGTTATATACTAATATTTTTCCTTGGCTTTTTATGGGCTTGCTCTGAGAAAGAGCATGAAGCGCATGCTAAGAATGTTGAAAATGGGGATGTGTATTATTCCTGCTCAATGCACCCCCAGGTGATGGAAAGCAAACCGGGAGAGTGCCCTATTTGTAAAATGCCGCTTACAGCCGTTAAGAAATCAAAGGTGCAAAAAGATGAATTACAGCTTAACGATCAGCAAATTCAATTAGGAAATATTAGCGTTGATACCATTCGTTCTGGAAATATAGGGAGCCAAACTATATTAACAGCAGTCCTGAATTTTGACCAAACAAAAACATCAGCAATCAGTTCAAGAGTAATGGGAAGAGTGGAACGATTGTATTTTAAAAATGTTGGTGATTACATACGCAAAGGTGATAGGCTTTATAACATATACAGTGAAGAACTAAACAATGCTAAAGAAGAATATATTCTGGCATTGCAAAGCCAAAAATCTTTTACCGGAAATAACGCTATTGATTTTAATTCTTTGCTGCAAAGTGGGAGAAATAAGCTAACCCTTTGGGGAATGAGCAGTTCTCAAATTAATCAGCTTGCGCAATCAGGGAAAGCCGATCCTACAACCACATTTTACAGTACCAGCAATGGCTATGTTACTGAATTAAATGTACGGCAGGGCGATTATGTTATGGAGGGTGGCACCATTGTTCAGTTAGCAGATCTTTCGACAATATGGGCAGAGGCACAGGTATTCACTTCGCAATTTTCGCAATTCCAGCAAAACGCAGCAGTCGTCGTTCGCATTCCAGCGCTGGGGGATGAAGCAATTAATAGCACTATCAGTTTTGTCAACCCGGAGATAGTACCTGAGTCAAGGATCAACTTAATACGTGTTTCCATCCCTAATAAAAGAAACCAATTAAAGCCCGGCATGTCCGCGTATGTTTATCTCAGTGGCTCCAAAAGTTCCATCATCACCTTACCTGTTGATGCAGTTATACAAGATTCAAAAGGAGCAACTGTTTGGATAAAAACGGGCAAAAACACTTTCAAAAACAAAATGGTTACGGTGGGTTCAGAGGCGAATAACAGAATAGAAATAAGAAGTGGGTTGATGTCAGGTGATGTAGTGGTAATTACTGGCGCCTATTTACTCAATAGCGAATTTATTTTTAAGGAGGGTACAAATCCAATGGAGGGAATGAAAATGTAAATCAACAGATTAATCACAACGGCGATAGATATGGATATTTGTTTACTGCCTGAAATGCCTGCGCTACATGGGGTCAGTATTGCAAAATGTAAATCAATATATTCCTGGTCTGTTAAATTGATTGCAAAAGGCTTTTTGGGTATGGGAGGTTAAATAGTCACAACAGGATTGCTGATTATTCTTATTTTCGTTCACATCTTTTTGCAACCGTACGAGCAGAGCTTTATATATTGTTGCGGTAGCGGTAATCACATCAATACGTTTGATGTCAATTGAGAACTTTATGATCGGCTCAGATTTCAAATGGGGTGTTATTAATTTTTTGCATTGCCGTGGGCAATAGCGTTAATTCTTTACCGGCTTCACAAGCCCAGGAATCCTGCCCTTGGCAGCAGGGATATTGAATAATCAGGGAATTCGTTTGAGTCCTGCAGCCGGTGAGAGTCAGTAAATAAAATTTAAGAAGATTGTTGATATTCCATGGGTCATGCCTTTTTTGCAATTACATAGAGATGATTATCTTAATTTTAATTAATTAAATACTCTTTTATGGCTTCACAGGTAATACTGGATTTGCTGGGTAGCAAAGCTGACTATCTTTTAAATCATACCAGCACAACCATTCCAAAACAAGACCTGCACTTGCCTTCTTCCTCGTATGTGGATGATATCTGGATCAACAGCAATCGCAGCAATCAAACCCTACGCAGTCTGCAAAGCATATTAAACCACGGCCGGTTAGCAAACAGCGGTTATTGTAGCATCTTCCCGGTAGACCAGGGCGTTGAGCACAGCGCCGGTTCCGCTTTTTCTCCCAATCCTATCTACTTCGATCCGGAAAAAATAATACAGCTGGCTATCGAAGGCGGCTGCAATGCAGTTGCTTCAACTTTCGGCGTGATGGGTGTCATGAGCCGGAGATATGCGCACAAAATCCCTTTTGTGGTCAAAGTGAACCATAATGAATTTCTGAGTTATCCGAATCGGTATGATCAAACGCTTTTTGGAACCATTCATAGTGCCTGGAACATGGGTGCTGTTGCCATAGGGGCTACCATTTATTGGGGTTCGGCAGAAAGCTCCCGTCAATTAAGGGAAATTTCGGAAGCTTTTGAAAAGGCTCATGAACTTGGCATGGCCACCATCTTGTGGTGTTACACCCGTAATAACGCTTTCAAAGTAGATGGGATTGATTACCATACTTCCGCTGATTTTACCGGCCAGGCTAATCATCTTGGCGTGACTATTCAGGCTGATATCATTAAACAAAAACTGCCCACCAACAATGGCGGTTATTTAGCTACGAATCATGGAAAAACTAATAGGCTGGTATATGAAAAACTTACTTCTGATCATCCCATTGATCTGTGCCGTTACCAGGTGCTTAATTGCTATAGTGGTCGCATAGGGTTAATCAACAGCGGTGGCGAAAGCAAAGGCGAAAGTGATTTGCAGGACACCGTTGAAACAGCTGTGATTAATAAACGTGCTGGTGGTATGGGCCTTATATTGGGGCGTAAAGCATTTCAAAGGCCTTTTAGTGAAGGGGTAGAAATGCTGCAGACCATTCAAGATGTATACCTGGATGATGACATAACCATAGCTTAAATGCTAAGGCAATGAAAGCAACCTTTATAAGCATAAATTCTCAGACTCTATTTTCATTTAATAAACTTAGCATTTTTCTTAAATGCAACCACATTGCCATTTTATTGCCAATGGATTATGGAATTTGCAACATTTTTCCATTAGTTTTGCAACATGAAATTTTTGGGTTTCATAATAACCTTTCTAGTATTAGCGCTTAGCTGCCTGCCCTGTGCCGATGGAGCTTATGCTATAAAAACTGGTAAGGAAATAACTTTTACTATAAACTCTTCCACACAAGATAATGAGCAGGATCAAAACGATGCCTGTTCACCTTTTTGTCATTGCACCTGCTGCGCAGGGTTTTCAATCAATCATATATTTACCTCTTTTAGCTCAATCAATTACCCGCTAAGAAAATACTTTGCTTCATTTTTACCTGTTAATATTATTGGAATTTCTCTTCCTATCTGGCAACCACCCCAATTAGTTGCTTAAGTTTTTTTGCGTTTCTGCCCTCTCTACTAATTCCAAATTTTAATCATTTAAAGATGGTGGTTACGATTACATTATAGTCATCACCCTGCAGAAAAATTAAATGCCAGGTAACAGCATCTTAAGAGCATAGTATTGTAAGTAATTACAATAATCCCGCATGCTATTTCACACAATTGAATGGTGAAGGATAGTGTTAAAATTCTATTGGCATATACCAAATTATAAATAGCTATGTTGAACAGAATAATTCATTTTAGCATTAAGCACAAGCTCATCGTTGGCTTAATGACGCTGGCATTAATTATATGGGGGGTATGGAGTGCCAGTAAACTTCCTGTTGACGCTGTGCCAGACATTACCAATAACCAGGTACAGATAATCACATTAACACCTACTCTGGCGGCCCAGGAAACAGAACAATTGGTTACTTACCCTATTGAGCAAAGTCTGGCTAACCTGCCCGACCTGGAAGAAATGCGTTCCATCTCCCGGTTTGGATTGTCAGTAATCACGGTTGTTTTTCAGGATGACATCAACATCTATTTCGCCCGGCAATTGATTAATGAAAAATTAAAAGAGGCGGAGGAAAATATTCCGAAAGGAATTGGCACACCGGAGCTTGCCCCGGTAAGCACGGGACTGGGCGAAATTTTCCAGTATGTTATTCGTCCTAAAAAAGGTGCCGAGGATAGATATTCTGCTATGGATCTTCGCACCATGCAGGATTGGATTGTTGCCCGTCAATTATACGGCACGGCGGGAGTGGCAGAAGTAAACAGCTTTGGTGGCTTATTGAAGCAGTACGAAGTAGCCGTAAACCCTTACCGGCTGAAGGCAATGAATGTGACCATACCCGAGATCTTTACCGCATTGGAAAAAAACAACGAAAATACCGGCGGGGCTTATATTGACAAAAAGCCGAACGCTTATTTCATTCGTGGTATGGGGCTCGTATCATCATTGGGTGACATTAAAAGCATAGTCGTTAAAACAGTAAACGGGATTCCCGTCCTGGTGAGAGACGTGGCTGATGTACGGTTAGGCAATGCTGTGCGGTATGGATCAGTAACCTATAACGGAGAAAAAGAAGTAGTTGGCGGTATTGTTATGATGCTGAAAGGGGCAAACAGCGCAGCGGTTGTAGAAAGGGTAAAAAAGAAAATGGAAACCATTAAAGGCGCACTTCCCAACGATGTGGAAATAGAACCATACATCGATAGAACAAGCTTGGTGAACCGGGCAGTAGGTACTGTAAAAACAAATTTAATTGAAGGAGCATTAATCGTAATTATAGTACTGGTGTTGTTTTTAGGAAACCTGCGTGCCGGTTTGATTGTGGCTTCGGCTATCCCTCTTTCTATGCTGTTTGCACTCGGTATGATGAACGTATTTGGCGTGAGTGCCAACCTGATGAGTTTAGGTGCCATTGATTTCGGTTTAATTGTAGATGGGGCGGTAATCATCGTTGAGGCAACGCTTCATTTCTTAGCCGCAAAAAATTTAATTGGCAGACTTACCCAACAGGAGATGGATGACGCAGTGGAAGGAAGTGCCAAAAAAATGATGAGTTCTGCAGCTTTTGGACAAATCATTATCCTGATTGTATATCTGCCAATTCTTTCCCTGCAAGGCATTGAAGGAAAAATGTTCCGTCCTATGGCGCAAACCGTTGGTTTTGCCATCTTAGGCGCCTTGCTCCTTTCCCTGACTTATATTCCTATGATGTCGTCATTATTATTACCAAAGACGATGTCTCATAAAAGGACTATTGCAGACAGGATGATGGGGTTTTTTCAAAGACTGTATTCCCCACTTATTCAAGGGGCCATTAAAATGAAATATGCGGTAGTTGCTGGCGCTGTCGTTGTTTTAGCCATTTCCATTCTAATTTTTACGAGAATGGGCGGAGAATTTATTCCGCAACTGCAGGAAGGTGATTATGCGTTTCACTGCATCCTTCCCCAGGGTACTTCATTAACGCAAAGTGTGGAAACATCTATGCAAGCCAGTCGCATTATCCGATCATTTCCTGAAGTTAAAATGGTCGTAGGTAAAACCGGTAGTGCAGAAGTGCCTACGGACCCTATGCCTCCCGAAGCCAGTGACCTGATTGTTGTATTGAAACCAGAAAATGAATGGAAAACAACCAAGGATTTTAACGAGTTGTCAAAGATGATTGAAGAGAAATTGGCAGTGATCCCTGGAGTTTTCTTTGAGGCTAATCAACCTATACAAATGCGGTTCAATGAGCTCATGACAGGCGTAAGGCAGGATGTTGCCATAAAGATATTTGGTGAAAACATAGATACGCTTGCCGCCCTTGGGATAAGAGTAGCTAGTGTGATTCAATCAGTGAATGGAGCAACCGAGCCGCAGGTAGAAAGAACAATTGGTCTGCCCCAAATTACCATTCAATACGATAGAGCGAGAATTGCCGGGTATGGGATGAATATTGAAGACATCAACCACACTATCAGTACTGCCTTTGCCGGTGAAGCGGCAGGAGTAGTTTTTGAAAATGAAAGGAAATTCGACCTCGTAGTTCGCCTGGACAGTAGCAGCCGTAGCTCCATCGAAGATGTAAGCAATTTATTCATTGCGATGCCTGACGGCAACCAGATCCCTCTCTCCCAGGTAGCATCGGTTTCATTTAAAGACGGTCCCGCGCAAATAAGCCGTGAAGAAGGAAAACGCAGAATTGTGGTCGGATTTAATGTAAAAGATCGTGATGTGGCCAGTATAGTGCAGGAAATCCAGGATAAATTATCGGCTGCGAAAATCCTTCCTACCGGTTACTATTATACTTATGGAGGCACCTTTGAAAATCTTCAACAGGCATCGGCAAGACTACAGATTGCAGTGCCTGTTGCGCTGGCCCTGATCTTCCTCTTATTGTATTTCGCCTTTGGTTCCATGAAGGAGGCGCTGCTCATTTATACGGCAATTCCTATGAGTGCTATAGGAGGTGTGTTTGCATTATTAATGCGAGGGATGCCTTTCAGCATTTCTGCAGGTGTTGGATTTATTGCATTGTTTGGCGTAGCCGTGTTGAACGGAATAGTATTAATAAGCACATTTAATCAATTGGAAAAAGAGGGAATGAAGGATATCATACAAAGAGTGTTGGAGGGCACAAAAATCCGATTGAGGCCAGTGTTAATGACAGCGACGGTCGCTTCGTTAGGATTTCTTCCCATGGCCTTATCCACTGGTGCAGGGGCAGAAGTGCAAAAGCCATTGGCTACGGTTGTAATAGGTGGATTAATAACGGCCACTTTTCTTACACTGGTAGTATTGCCCCTGCTTTATATCATTTTTTCAGGTAACAAAAAAAGAAATATCAAACCAGTAATAGCGACTATGGCAGGTATTTGTATACTGACTTTCTTAAATACGGCACATGCCCAACGACCTGTCGAAAAAAGGATAGACATTACGGAAGCCACCACTTCTGCAAAAAACAATTTGCAATACGAAGTGAACAGGCAACAAATATATAAAGGTCGTTTGCAGGTGACAACAGCAGGAGTCTTCCCTAAAACAGGTGTATTTGCTGAAAATGAAGATATGCGACCTGGCGATGCAAAGGGGATACTTAAAATTGGTATATCCCAGAACATAGCATGGCCGGGATTATATAAGGCTCAGAAAAATTTGTACAATCAGCAATTGAAATACTATCAGGTCAATACTTCCGCTCTTGACGCAGGTATTAAAAGAAATGTACGGTCAATTTATTACCAGCTTTGGTATCTGCAGGATAAACAGAAACTTTTTTACCGGCTGGACAGCATTTATACGTCACTGAATGATGCAGCAAGATTGAAAGTTAAAACTGGAGATAGTCCCGGTCTCGACAGCATTGCAGCCAATGTACGAATGAAAGAGCTAGTGGCGCTACTACAACAACTAAACAATGATATTCAGATTCAGCAACAGGTATTGATGCAATTGTTGAACACTGACGAAAATATGTTGCCATTGCAGGAGTCTTTGGTGAAATTGCCAATGCCTTTGCCTGGCAATGACAGTATTCATCCAGTACTGGGATTACAGAAGCAAAATGTAAATATTGCCAATGCTGATATTTCGGTTACCCGGAACGAAAATAAACCTGAGTTTTCGGGACGGTTCTTCAGCCAGCGTTTATATCGAGTGAGTGATTCCTACACTGGCTTTTCCGTAACTGCTTTGTTTCCATTGTTCGGGTCCGGCGCGTATCGAAATAAAGTAAAAACGGCGGAGGCCGAAGTAGGTTTGCGACAAAGGCAATATGAATATGACAGGCAAGTATTTATCAGGCAACAACTGCAGGCAGGTCAGGAGGTAGAAAAAAACAACCGCATGTTGTCCTTTTACGAAACTACCGGATTAAGGCAGGCTGATGAAATCATGAAAGCATCTTCACTGGCTTACCGCGCCGGAGAGATAAGCTTTGCTGAATTGACTCAATTTTTAACGCAGGCCATAGATATCCAGCGTAATTACCTGGAAAATCTGAACGTTTATAATCAGGCAGTCATTGAATACTATTATTTTATCAACCAGTAAGAAACTCATGATATGAAAAAGGTATTAATTATTATAACAGCGCTTGCTGCAATGATATGGGTAAACTCATGTGGAAGCAACGAAAATATTGCTCCCGTTGAAACAGGAGAAGCCGGTCATCAAGAAGAACATGAAAACAAAAATTCGGCTACCCTTACGGATGAACAAATAGATGCTATAGGTATCGAACTAGGCAGTATTGAACAAAAACAACTTACAGCTTCGTTGAAAGCCAATGGGACACTACAAGTGCCTAACCAGAACAAAGCAAGTGTGAATGCAGTCTACAATGGCGTGATTAGATCCTTATTGGTACAGCCAGGTAATAGGGTAAGGAAAGGACAAACTATTGCAACCATTGCAAATCCGGAATTTTTGCAAATCCAGGATGATTACCTGGGCATTGATTTAAAAATAGTATTTGCCGAACAAAATTACAATCGTCAAAAAGAGCTTAATGCCGGAAATGCAGGTGCTTTGAAAAACCTCCAGGCAGCAGAAACAGAACTAAAGACACTACGAACCAGAAAATCATCCTTACAACAGGAGATCCGGTTAATGGGAATAAACCCAGGAACGCTGAGCAATGGAAAACTTGTTTCTGTCATCTCCATTCGCAGTCCGATCAGCGGAGTAGTAAGCAATGTGATGGCAAAAATGGGCAGTTATGTGGATGTAAGCACACCAATAGCAGAAATTGTAGATAACAGTCAGCTACATCTTGACCTGTTTGTGTATGAGAAAGATCTGCCTAAGCTAAAAAATAACCAGACTATTCACTTTACACTCACAAATAATCCCGGCAAAGAGTATGATGCACAGATATATTCATTGGGTTCTTCTTTTGAGGGAGAAAGTAAAGCAGTTACTGTTCATGCAAAGGTTCAGGGTGACAAAACAGGCTTGATTGATGGCATGAATATAACGGCAGTCATAAGCCTGGAAAATGCGACTGTCTCTGCCGTTCCTTCTGATGCTATAGTAACATCCCAGGGACAGGATTATATCTTTTTTCAATCTGAGGGGGAGCATAAAGAAGACAGTTTGAAGCACGACGAAAGGGAGCATCAGGAAAGCGGAATAACATTTGAAAAAATTCCGGTTGTGAAAGGAACAACAGATGTAGGCTATACCGAAATCACCTTATTAAACACAATTCCTGTAAACGCTAAAATCGTAGTGAAGGGTGCATTTTTCATCCTGGCGAAAATGACAAATTCAGGGGAAGGCGAGCATGGGCATTAGGGAAAGTATAAACAAAGCATAAGACAATCGATATGGCCTCATTGCTGATCGGAAGTTTACTAATTAGCCTGCTTCATGCAGTGATACCAAATCATTGGCTACCTGTACTGGCTATTGGTAAAAAGGAAGGCTGGACTCTTTCAGAGACAAGCCGCATTACTTTTATTGCTGGTATGGCTCATGTTATAAGTACTGTTATTATAGGAATACTGCTTGGAATGATCGGCGGTAAATTGACACAACACATTAACGATTTTACCCATGTCATTGGGCCGTCAATTTTAATCTTAATGGGACTTTATTTCATACGGCAGCATTACAAACATCATCATTTTCATCTGGAAAACACCCTGATAGAGAAGAAAACAAAAAGAGCAATTGTTGTTGGATTGACCGTTGCCATGTTTCTTTCGCCTTGTATGGAAATAGAAGCCTATTTTCTTTTGGCTGGCAGCAAAGGCTGGCAGGTTATGGCTGCCATTGCTGTCATGTATTCCATCGTAACTATAACCGGAATGCTGATATGGATACGAATAGTATATAAGGGACTCTTAAAGTTAAACTGGCATAAATGGGAACATAACGCCGGTATAATAACCGGGTTGGTATTAATCATCACTGGAATTATCTCATTTTTTATCTAAAATTATATGGAACAGAAGCACGAACAAAAACAGTATAAGAGTTTACAGCTGGATGAGCTTACCAAATTTGAGCAGCAATCTGAAAATCATTCAGCCGATGATGGGCATAACCATGAGGGGGAAGAAAAAGCCGGTTGGACAGCACATTGGGATCTGCTGTTAGCCCTGTTCATATTGATTGCATTGCTCCTGCTGGAATATGGCTTTAAGATCGAGTTAGGCAAAATACCTGCGCTAATCATAAATGGCTTTGCTTACCTACTTGCCGGTCGAAAAGTTTTAAACCTGGCTTTTCGAAAATCTAAACGGGGAGATTTTTTTAATGAATTTGTTTTAATGAGTGTAGCTACTATAGGCGCATTTGTGATCGGGGAATATGAAGAGGGGGTAGCCGTAATGGTATTCTACCAAATTGGAGAATGGTTCCAGGATGCAGCAGTGAACCGGGCAAAACGAAGTATTAAGGCCTTGCTGGATATACGACCCGATGAAGTAACAGTGATACGCAATGGTTCTTCACAGGTCATTAATCCATCCACTGTGATATTAGGCGAAATCATTCAGATCAAGCCGGGAGAAAAAGTGGCTTTGGATGGGGAATTATTGTCAGACAATGCCTCCTTCAACACAGCAGCGTTAACCGGCGAGAGCAAACCTGATACAAAATATAAAGGGGAAGCGATCCTTGCGGGTATGATTAACCTGAATACTGTGGCAGAAGTAAAAGTAAATGCCCTGTTTAAAGATAGTAAACTGAGTAAGATATTGGAAATGGTACAGGATGCAACAGCCCGCAAATCTCAAACTCAGTTATTTATATCCCGGTTTGCAAAAATTTATACGCCAATAGTATTTTTTCTGGCAGTAGCCGTTTGTTTGGTCCCTTACTTGTTTGTTGAAATGTATGATTTCAATACCTGGTTTTACCGGTCGTTGGTCTTCCTGGTCATAAGTTGCCCTTGCGCGTTAGTTGTCTCTATTCCGTTAGGTTATTTTGGCGGCATTGGCCTGGCTTCCAAAAATGGTATTTTATTTAAGGGGGGAAATTTTTTAGATGTGATGACAAAGGTAAATACTATTGTTATGGACAAAACCGGGACATTAACTAAAGGAGTATTTAAAGTGCAACAAGTAGAAAGTATTGGTATTGATGAAAAAGAATTAATAAAGCTAACAGGCTCATTGGAACGCAATAGCACACATCCGGTTGCTAAAGCAGTTGTTGAATATGCAGGAAATGGTATTGGAACTATTACAGCAACCAATGTGGAGGAAATCCCAGGGCACGGATTAAAAGGTACTATTGAAGGAAGGGAGGTTTTGGCAGGAAATGTAAAGCTTTTAAAAAAATTTAATATCTCATATCCTTCAGACATTGAAAAAATAATTGATACGATCGTTGTAGTATCCATAAACGGGAACTATTCAGGTTACATCACTATTGCCGATGAAATAAAGGAAGATGCCGTAAAAGCAGTTCAGGATATGCACAGTCTTGGTATAAAGACAGTTATGCTATCCGGTGATAAGCAGTCAGTCGTTGACCAGGTTGCAAAAAACATTGGTATAGATGAGGCCTATGGTGATCTCCTGCCTGAAGGGAAAGTCGAAAAAGTACAGAAATTTAAAAATGAAGGGAAACATATTGCCTTTGTAGGGGATGGCGTAAATGATGCTCCTGTAGTAGCCCTTGCAGATGCAGGTATAGCCATGGGTGGCCTGGGAAGTGATGCTACCATTGAAACAGCTGATGTAGTTATTCAAAACGATCAACCTTCTAAGATCGTTTCGGCGATTAAAATAGGGAAGATCACCCGTGGCATAGTATGGCAGAATATAACATTGGCTATGATCGTAAAAATATTTGTGTTGGTCCTGGGGGCTGGTGGTCTAGCTACTTTATGGGAGGCCGTTATTGCAGATGTGGGAGTTGCTCTTTTAGCAATATTAAATGCAGTAAGAATACAGAGAATAAAATTTTAAATTGAATTATTCTTCTATTATCAATAAACTATTGGCAACTTTATGACTCACTACTGCTTCTTTTTTACCTTTGAGTTGTAAGGTATAGGTTTTATCATATTCCTCTACATGCTTTATGTGGATTGTATCTCCTAATGAAATTCCAACCTTATCAAGGTAACTTAAAAAAGAGGTTGAATGGTCTGTAACACCGGTAAATTTACCCAAATTACCAGCTTGAATGGATGACAGTAAAACGGCTTTGGATTTCGGTAATTCACCGTTGGCATCAGGTATGGGGTCACCATGCGGGTCTGCTTTGGGATAGCCCAGGTAAGCATCCAGCTTGTTGGTTAATAATTCACTGTGTATATGTTCTAATTCTTCGGCCAGGTCGTGTACTTCATCCCAACGAAAACCCAGCTTGTCAACCAGGAAAACTTCCCAAAGCCGATGTTTGCGGATAATTCCAATAGCAACCTGCCTTCCTTTTTCAGCAAGTTTAAACCCTTTTGATTTATGATAAATCACCAGTTTCTTCCGTGACATCTTTTTCAGCATGTCTGTTACAGAGGGAGGATGAACACCCAATACGCTGGCAAGAGCGGATGTGGCCACCACGTCACCATTACTTTCCTGTAGTTTATAAATGGCCTTGATGTAGTTTTCTTCCGTGAATGAATGCACTTCTTAGGTGTTTCCACGCAAGATAATTAAAATCACTTACTTTGTAAATTAGATTAGCCTAATTTATTTGTTTTGTAAATCTAATTTTATATATTTACCTTATACTCTGATATGAAGAAGTTAAAAACTCTAAGCCTGATCGTATTACTCATTGCCGGGGCAGTGGCTTGTGAGAAAATAAT
Source organism: Chitinophagaceae bacterium (assembly GCA_037718865.1). Taxonomy (GTDB): domain Bacteria; phylum Bacteroidota; class Bacteroidia; order Chitinophagales; family Chitinophagaceae; genus JADCRZ01. Next base: position 121,185 of record JBBJMP010000008.1, read on the forward strand.
ACCCAAGGCCCCTGCGGATAATACGTTGCTTGATGGACCAATAGAGGGATTGACCCCTGAGCAGAACGCCATATTTTTAAGAGGGGATGTTGCTTTTAACGATGAAATATTTACACCTGAGACCGGCCTGGGACCATTGTTCGTAGCTACATCCTGCGGAACCTGCCACGCCGGGGATGGTAAGGGTCACCCATTCACAGCCCTGATAAGGTTTGGACAAACAGACAGCACCGGCAACCAATTCCTGCATCTGGGAGGGCCTCAACTGCAACACCGGGCTGTTACCGGTTTTCAGTTTGAACAAATTCCTATAGGAGCAACCTCTTCCCGGTTTTTGCCGCCAGCCAATACAGGGCTTGGCTTTATAGATGCTGTGCCTGACGCGGTCATCCTTGCCCTGGCAGATGAACACGATGCAAATGGTGATGGCATTTCCGGCCGTCCCAACTGGATACCATCCCCTGATTATACCACGAAGCGCCCCGGAACGGTAGAAAATAATGGAAAGTATATTGGCAGATTCGGCAAAAAAGCTGCTGTATACGACCTGATGCAGCAGACGGCAAATGCCTACAACCAGGATATGGGAATCACTTCTTCTTATGAATATAATGATACGTATACGGGACAGGAAATTGACCCGGAGGTTTCCAATCAAACAGTGCTGGATGTGCTTTTTTATTTAAAAACATTAAAAGCGCCTATCCAACGTAACCAAACGGATGCAGGCGTAAAGAACGGCCGGCAGACTTTTATAAATACGGGCTGTGCAAAATGCCATACACCAACGCTAACCACAGGCTTATCATCTATTGCAGTCATAAACAATAAGACCTTTCATCCTTTCACCGATATGTTATTGCACGATATGGGCAATCGTCTTGATGACGGCTATACCGAAGGTTATGCCAAAACCTCCGAATGGCGTACCCCGGCGTTATGGGGATTGGGGTTATCAAAAAATTCGCAGGGCGGTCAGGTATTTTTGATGCACGACGGCAGAGCCAAAAGTATTGAGGAAGCCATCATGATGCATGGAGGCGAAGCACAACAAACCAAAAATAATTACCTGCAGCTCAATGCGACTGATAAAGATAATCTTATAAAATTCCTTGAATCACTCTAACTATCAACTTGTCATTTATGAAACGCAGGGAGTTTATTCTTAACAGTTGCAGTGCTTGTTTAGCGGCAAGTGGCGTTGCCGGGTTACTATCCTCCTGCAAATCCATTCAACATATTTCCGGCAAATTAAACAAAGACGGGCTGGTAGTAAATACCGGGGATTTCAGAATAGTACAGCATGGCAAAGTTTCGTACCGGTCTTATATCGTAGTGCGTAATGAAGAATTGAAGTTTCCTATTACGATATACAGGTTTAGTGATACGGATTACTCCGCTTTATGGATGCAATGTGCACACCAGGGTGCTGAAGTGCAGGTTGTAGGAGACTATCTCCAATGCCCTGCACATGGAAGCGAATATGATAACAGGGGCCGTGTCACCAATGGGCCGGCAATCAGGGATTTACGGACTTTTCCTGTTGCTGTAACAAACAATCAACTCTTTATCGATCTTAGAAAAACATGAAGCAAATTTTACTACTATTATGTTCAACTCTTTTTGCGGGTATAGCATTTGCACAAATTGACCCTGATTTATTACGCCGTATTCCTGTTAAAACAGATTCTTTTCCACTTAATATGGATGCGGTATATAATCGCCCCTTTTTACAGGTCGCTAAATTGCCCGTTGCCCTGGGAGGTTATGTGGAAGCTAATTACCAGTATCTTGGTGAAAGCGGAGTATCGGAAGGCCACCAGTTTCAAATGCGCCGCCTAACCTTATTTGTTTCCTCCTCTGTCTCTGAAAGAATCAAATTTCTCACCGAGATAGAATTTGAAGATGGAACCAAAGAAATCAACATTGAATTTGCATCTGTTGACTTTGAGTTTGCTCCCCTTTTAAACCTTCGTGGTGGCGTAATTATGAACCCGATAGGTGCATTTAATCAAAATCATGATGGTCCAAAATGGGAATTTGTCGACCGGCCTATTTCCGCAACGCAATTGCTTCCGGCCACCTGGAGCAATGTAGGCTTTGGCGTGTATGGGAAAAAGTATACCACCAACTGGGTGTACGCTTATGAGGCTTATGTGACCAATGGCTTTGACGACAAGATCATTCGCAATGCCGAAAACAGAACCTTCTTACCCGCTAGTAAGGTCAACAAAGACCGGTTTGAAGAAAGTTTTAACGGCAGTCCTTTACTTACCGGTAAAGTGGCTGTGAGAAACAGAAAAATTGCTGAATTAGGATTGTCGTATATGGGTGGTGCTTATAATAAGTTTGAAGCGGATGGCCTAATCCTGGATAAAAAAAGACGGGTGAACGTATTTGCTGTGGATTTCAATACTACCATTTCAAGAACAAAAACATATATTAATGCGGAATGGGCATGGGTTAACGTTGATATTCCGGATACTTATACCGAACAATTTGGCAACAAACAGCAAGGTGGCTTCATAGATTTTGTTCAGCCAATTATTAAAAAACCGATGTTCGGCTTTAAAGAGGCTGTATTAAATGCAGCCTTTAGGTTGGAGTATGTAGATTGGAATACAGGAAGATTTAAATCTACAGGAGGAAATATTGCTGATGATGTGTTTTCTATCGTCCCAGCAATTAGTTGGCGACCAACAGCACAAACAGTTATCCGTTTCAATTATCGCTACAACTGGCAGAAAGATATCCTGGGTAACCCGCCTGCAAAACTGGCCGGTTTTCAATTTGGAGTTTCAACTTATTTCTGAAAATGAGTATTGTATAATATTTAATCAGGGTCTCCCTGAAAAGCTGGAATACTTATCCACAAAGGGTTCCAGGATGTGTATAGCTGTAAAAAAGCCCCACAATGGCATAAAAGATGCGCAAAGTGAGGCAGGAAAAAACATACAGCAAATGTACCGCAATCTTTTATTTGAACTTTCGCCTTCCTTGCTTGATCAAAGATTTTTACTAACAGATTTTGGGAAGTTATATCAGTCAATACCTTTTGCGGAGTTATCCAAACTTGTACCTGCTCCTGCGGGCCAGTTAAGTGGCAAAGGTTGCAAGAGTTGGCTTAGTGTAGAAGGAGGGATTGCTCTGCTGATAGCCAAACACTATCTTCAGGTCAGTGATGCGATGTTAATAGAACGGCTTAACACGGACTGGTCGCTTCAATTATTTTGTGGTATCCGTCTGGTTGCAGATGAAAAAATCAAGGATGATGACTTGGCCGGGCGTTGGAGAAGTTACCTGGGAAAGCATTTGAATATTGATAAATGGCAGGTTCACTTGGCATCGGCATGGAAAGTGAATATGGAACAAACCCATGTTGGGTTGACAGATGCTACGTGTTATGAGAGTTACATCACTTATCCTACGGATTCCAAGCTGATATGGAAGTGTTGTAATGAAGTCTTTACATTAGCAGGTCAACTTCGCAAAAAGTTAAAGCTACGCCGTAGCCGAAGCAACCATGATAAATTCAAGAGCATGTATTTGTCCTATGCTAAGCTTAAAAAGAAAAGCAAACGCAAAAACAAAAAGTTGTGCAGGAGTATGCTTAAATACCTGGACCGGTTGCTCAAGAGCACCACAAATTTGTTATCAAAACCATCGGTGCGCCGCAAGGTGCATCGTCTCTCTACGATAGAGAAGATCAAGCAACAGCAATGGAGTCTTTACTTTGGCAAGGAAAGCAAAATACCAGACCGCATCGTATCGGTGCATAAGCCCTATATACGCCCTATCGTCCGGGGTAAGGAAACCAAACCGGTAGAATTTGGAGCCAAGGTGAACAAAGTTCAGATCGACGGGATCAACTTCATAGAACACATAAGCTTTGATGCTTTTAATGAGGGCATCCGCCTACGGCAGGCCACCGAACTTCAAAAAAGATATTTTGGCAAATGCTCCCAGATAGGTGCTGATGCCATTTATGCCACTAATGCCAACAGAAAATACTGCACCGAAAATAACATAGCCACCAGTTTTGTAGCCAAAGGCAAACAGGGAAAAGACCAGGAACAGAAATCCCTGATGCGCTCTATATTAGGAAAAATTCGCAGTACCTGGTTGGAGGGAAGTTTTGGTAATGAAAAGAATCATTACTTGCTGGGTAAAATAAAAGCCAGAACGCAACCTACAGAAGTTGCATGGATCTTCTTTGGCATTCTCACCAGCAATGCAGTGACAATTACCAAGCGACGAACGAAAGCATCATCGGGTAAAAAAGCTGCCTAAATGAATCAAACCAGTATGACGACAGTTAAGACAAGTAACTGAAAGGGGAAGTTACGCCAATGAGTAATCGAAACGAAGCCAAATTACCAAAAAACATCACTTCAACAATAAAACGTCAAAAAAAGTGAATAATGAATATTATTTTTATATAATATGTATTGGTATTTTGACATTTTCAGGGAGACCCTAATCAGACAGATGCAAATTCTATCTACACTACCTGTCCTATTTTTGAGACCATTATATACTCCACCTGCCGGTTCGAGCGAAAATCCCTATAATAATTAAGCGGTTGTATAACAGGCTTACCCGGTCAAAGTTTAAATTTATATAGTTCTGCAATTGCTTTATGATATTCCCTTTCTAATTGCAGAAACTTATCATAAGAAGTATAATAGTATGCCTGGTCTTTGAAATAATCAATGATCGTAATTTGTCCGAAACTTAAAGCTTTATCCAAAAGTTCATTGTTTCTTAATTCTCCTATTAAACGTTGATACTCCTGTATCGCGTTTAGCCTGACAGCTAACTGATCATAAAGCTGCTTGTTCTCAAACCGATGTTCTAACCTTTGAGCAGAGGAATATTGTATAACGTAATTAAGATTTGCCTGGGCAGCTTTCAGCTTATTCTTATTTTCCCATAAGGGAATAGTAATGCCAGCATGTATACCCCGGTAGTTTTGTCCCAGGATTCCCTGGGAATGGTATCCGGTTTCAATTTTTGGCAAGTTAAGCGCTCTTTGAACTGCGATCTGCTGTCTCAATAAAATTTTTTCCTGTTCATACAGTTTGATGATCGGGTCATTTGCTTCAATAGTGCTATCCAGGGTTTCGAAATCTGATATGACGGGCACGATAGGATATAAGGTATCTCTAATATCCAAATCGAATCCACCATTCAGTTCACTAAGTTTTGTTTTAAGTGTTTGCACAGCATTTTGATTCAATGAAGATTCCTGTCGGATATTCAATAACTCAAGTTTCGCTTTATTGACATCAAGTATTATTACCTCTCCCTGTTTTAATTTCTTTTGATAATTCTGTACTAATTGTTCGGTTCTAATACGTCTTTCATCAAATACCGCTTGCTTTTTGTTTGTATAAATGCAATCTAACAGGATAAGCTTTGCCTGTAACAATATATCCTGCCTGAATATCTGGTGTTGTATTTCTGCATGTGTAATCTGTTGCCCTGACAAAGTTTGTTTCCTTTTGTAGGCAGCAGGGAAATCAAAACGCTGCGTAACACTGAAATCCTTTTGATTACCGGCTCCCACAGGGAGCCCCCACAGGTAATCATATTCTACCTGCGGATCATAAGGAGTTAATCCGGTTTTGAATTCAGCTTTCCTGGCTTCCCCATACTTTTTATTTGATTGAAGGGATTTATTATTTTTTTCTATGTAAGATAGAACACTGTCAGGGCCCCCCTGAGAATAGCTGTCCTGTACAAGAAGGATAAAAGCCGGTACCGTTAATAACAATACTTTTTTCATTGCTTTTTTTGAAATTAAGACTTTGCAAATTCATTTGGACGAAGGCTAGTAAACATTGTTGTTGCTTTCAACGCCCTTTCTTTTTTCGGCTTTCCTATTTGCCAGGAAATACACGACTGGCACAACAAATAAGTTGAGTAATGTAGAACTTAACAAGCCACCTAAAATTACTTTTGCCATTGGGCTTTGAATCTCGTTACCTGGTAGATCACCGCTAATAGCCAATGGTATCAAGGCAAGTCCGGCAGTTAATGCAGTCATTAAAATGGGACTTAACCTGTCCCTTGAACCCTGGATAATCGTATCATAGAAACTAAGCCCTTCTGCCTGAAGTGTTTTGTAATGTGAAACCAGGAGAATTCCATTTCGGGTAGCTATACCAAAAAGGGTAATGAAGCCTATGATAGCAGGAATACTTAATATGCCAGATGTCAGCCATACACTTAATACACCGCCGATTAATGCTAATGGCAGGTTCAGCAAAATGATGGAAGAGGTCTTCACACTTTTAAACTCCTGGAAGAGTATTAAAAATATTATTACCAAAGCAAGAAGTGATGTAAGCAGCAGGGTCTTAGATGCTTCGGCTTCGGCTTCGAACTGACCGCCATACTCAATCCTATAGCCCTCCGGCAATTCAATGTTCACCTCGATTTTCTGCCTTATTTCATCTACCACACTTTTCTGGTCACGTCCGGTGACGTTGGCCGACACTACTGTTTTCCGCTGTACATTTTCCCGGTTAATGGTGTTTGGACCAGATACAGAAACGATGTCAGCTATATATTCGAGCGGTATTTTCTGACCGTCATGTGTATCAATCAGTGTATTTTTGATATTGTCAATATTTCCCCTGTTCATCGTGTCAAATTTCAAAACAAGATCAAATCGTTGATTTCCTACATACACTTCCGATACTTTCTCTCCCGCAAAAGCTATATCTGTAAATTCTGCAAAATCACCGATCGTTATACCATAGCGACTCATCATATCACGTTTGGCTTTAATCTGGACCTGGGGAATTTCTATTTGCTGCTCTACACTTAAATCAACCAAACCCGGCGTGCCTTCAATGGTCTTTTTGATTTGATTGGAAATCGTAAAAAGCAGGTTAAGATCAGTCCCAAAAATTTTGATTGCAATATTGGCTCGTGTACCCGAAAGCATATGATCGATCCTATGGCCAATCGGTTGACCCAGGGTAATGTTTACTCCTGAAATCCCCTCCATCTTTTCCCGGACTTCCTTCATGAATTCCTCGCGGCTTCTATCCTTTAAAGTAAAAGGTGCATCTATCTCTGAAGCATTAACACCCTGCGCATGTTCGTCCAGTTCAGCCCGTCCTGTTCTTCTTGTTGTAGTTATTATTTCAGGACTGGTCAATAAGGTCTTTTCCACATTGGCTCCTATCCGGTTACTTTCTTCCAAAGAAATGCCCGGAAGGCTTGTTGCACTTACTACCAAAGAACCTTCATTGAATTCCGGCAAAAAGCTCCGTCCAAGAGTGGATAACAGGATCAAGGCGCCAATGAACAGCGCTATAGCAATTCCAAGTATCGGTTTTTTTAAATTCATTGCTCTCTTTAGGGAAACTTCATAAGCCGCGTTGAGCCTGCGAACAAGCCAGCTTTCCCTGTGCTGCCTTTGCAGCATTTTATCTTTGGTAAGCAGGAAGCTGCAAAGTACCGGTGTAACAGTGATTGCCACGATAAGTGAAGCAAATAATGAAACAATAAAAGCTACTCCAAGGGGAGCCAGTAATCTACCTTCCATGCCTGATAAAAAGAAAAGGGGCACAAAGGCAACGATGATGATAAAAGTGGCATTGATCACTGAAGTACGGATTTCCACTGAAGCGTTATAAATTACCTTCAATTTATTTTCTTTTGATTCAGGGGGCTTGGCTGCATTTTCTTTTAGTCTTCTGAAAACATTCTCCACATCAATAATAGCATCATCTACAAGGTCACCTATTGCAATGGCCATTCCTCCCAAACTCATAGTATTAATTGTAAATCCAAACCATTGCAAAACAAGGATGGAAGTAAGCAGTGAAATGGGAATAGCAATTAAAGAAATAAATGTAGCCCTCCAGTTCATTAAGAACAGGAACAGGATGATCACTACAAAAAGGGAGCCTTCAAATAATACTTTTTGAATATTCCCGATTGAAGAGTTAATAAAATCTGCTTGTCTGAATATTTTCGTATTGATATCTAAATCTTTTGGCAGGGTCTTTTTCACATCCAGAATTGCTTCGTCAATTTTATCTGTCAATTCCAGCGTATTGGTATTGGGCTGTTTTATTACTGTCATGATCACTGCAGGCTGGCTTTTTAAAGAGCCGTCGCCGATTTTTATGGAGGAGCCTATCTTTATTTCTGCGACGTCTTCAATTTTAACAGGTATACCGTTGACATTTTTTATTACAGATCTTCCTAGTTCTCTTAAATCATTCGTGCGTCCAATGCCACGAACAATGTATTCATTGCTGTACTCATTCATAAATCCGCCCGCTGCATTTTGGTTGGCTTCCTTGGCCGCTTCCAACAGTTCATTAAGGGAAACATTATAATAGCCCATCTTTTGGGGTGAAGCCAGGATTTGAAACTGCTTGTATTCGCCCCCTATCACTACAACCTGAGATACACCACCGATAGAAAGCAAGCGGGGACGGATATTCCAGTCCGCAATGGTTCGCAAATCCATGTTATTAGTAACAGAACCGGTTACACTGATCAGCATGATCTCTCCCATTATTGAAGATTGTGGAGCCATAACCGGCGCACCTACACCTATAGGAAGGCTGTTTGAAACAACGCTGATTTTTTCACTTACGATCTGCCTTGCACGATATATATCAGTACCCCATTGAAATTCTACCCAAACAATAGATATACCGGCAGAGGATGAAGAACGAACCCGCCTTACATTTCCGGCGCCATTTACGGCCGTTTCCACCAGAAAGGTAACCAGCCGCTCTACTTCTTCTGGTGCCATGCCATGTGCTTCTGTCAGCACAACAACAGTGGGTGCGGTCAAATCAGGGAAAACATCCACTTCCATTTTAGAGGCAGTATAGCCCCCAATAATGATTAGTAAGGCAGAAGCCGCCAATATGATCAGGCGGTTACTTAGTGCGAATTGTATGATCCTGTTTAACATCTATTCAATTTTTAATGCTCATGCCCGTGTGCAGGCAGTGTTCCGCTTGCCTGTGCTAATTTAATTTGATAAGCCCCTTTTATAACCACTCTTTCACCCTCAGATACTCCTGATAAAATCTGCACATTGTGTCCGTCATTTACGCCTGGCTTAATTTCTCTTTTTTGAAAGCTTTCGCCTCCTGCCTGCACATACACATAAAAAATGCCTTGTTCTTCTACTAGTGCCGTAAGCGGAATTACCAGAATATCGTTGAGAGGAATGGTTTTTAAATACACTTCGGCAAATGATCCAGGCAGAATACCGGAACGACTATCCATTTCAAAGTGAACAGGAATAAAAGCTGTATTGTTTCCGGTAGTTTTAGCAATGGAGATCAGGCGGGCATTAAGATTTCGTGTATTGTAAGTAAGTTTATTCTGAATGATCGTAAAATTTGCTTCCAGTATGTTGCTGATCTTGTCCGCATCTTTCAATGATACATCAGCCCTTAGCACCAGCCGTTGATTTTTAGTGATGGTTGCCAAGGGTTGACCGGCAGTTACATATTGCCCTTCACTTACGAGGATATTTTTGATGTAGCCACTAAAAGGGGAGGAAAGACTTTTCCCTCCTGCACTATAATTTTTGCTTAGGTTAGTTAAAACAATTTCTGCATTCTGGTAGCGTAGTCTCGCATTTTGAAAATCAGCCTGGGTAATCAGTTTGTCCTTGATTAATTCATTTGCTCTTTCATATCCGGATTTGGCAATTGCAAGCTCAGCCCCGGCCGATTGTTTCGCAGATTCCACGTTTTCAAAAGCAATCTCTCCTCCGGTAACAGTAAACATGCCTTGTCCGGCACGAACCGTAGCACCAATAACTGCATTTTTGGTGGAAAATTTTACAATTCCGTTTGATCTGGCAGCAACTGTTATTTCGTCGCCTGGTGCCGAAATAATCTGCCCTGTAGCCTTCACCACATTATAAATGGTTTGCCTGCGTACAGGAGCATTTGCAAATTCGATTTTCCAAGCCTGCTCTTTCAAATAAGAAATACCACTGCCTGTGGCTTCTTTTGGCTGGTCTGCAATAGCCGTTTTTTTATTGCTAAATACCTCTATACTGTCAATGATTATCTGGTCGGTAAATTCTTTGGTAGTGATATTAAATGTCAATTTACCCACCCCGCTTTCTCCAGGTTGCAGGGCCAACCGAAAAATACCGGGTGAACTGGGAGCAGTAGCGGCATTTTTTATTCCTTTGTTATCTATTATTAAACTTACAGTAACCGAGCCTTCAGTAACCGGCAGAAAGTTTTCGCCTAGTTTTGTTAAGTGGGCAGCAAACCTTGATGTAGTGCCAACTACAAGGGGCTTGAATTCTACAAATAATTCTGTTTTATCCGTATAAAGAGTATACGATAGAGCCGGTAAACTCTCTTCAACAGGATGGCTGCCATCTGCCTTAGGGGCATGTTCATCTGATTTGTTATTGTTACAGGCATAAAAACCCGCAAGCAATAAGCAAGCTGTTAGAAACTGCTTCATAAGTTTTTATATTTTAATAAGAATTTTTCACCGGCATCATGTGTGTGCTCTTTGCTGCTTGAATCCTTATGGGTGCTGTCAGGCAGGATGAATTCTTCCTGCCTTGGCTTTATAGTATCATGATCAGAATGGGTTGACCCGTTATTATGTGTATGTACCGGACTCTGTCTTAGAATTGTTGTTGCAGGTAAATACCATGCAGGGTAAGCTTGCGGTACTAAATACCTTCTTCATCTATAGATTGTTTAATTACTTAAATGAAACTTAAACAATAATTAAGAAAACCTATACCCTCGAATCAGGACAGGCATGAAGAAGCAGGGGGAGCCCTTAAAGGAAGGCTGTGAGAAAGGAAAATAAGATGCAAAGCAGAATCGTCATCAGGAGGTTGCGGTCTGGGTGGTATTCTAAACGATGCCAGCTTATTATATAACAGGATAAAAATACTTTCAGCAAAAGCGGGTTTTTCAACAATGTCTTTTACAAAATATGGTTTAGCAATGACCTTTCCAAAATCTGCATTATGGGTTAGATCAGTTAAAGGGGATTTATTATGATCAGTTCCATCATCACTCATATGTCCATGATGATGATGGTTAGGTTCAATTGTATCATCGTCATGTTGATGGGGAATAAAACTGTGTGCAGCTAATAGAAAATAAGCTGTGAAGAATAATAGCGTTATAAATCGTTTTTTAATCAACAGGGCAAAAGTACAGTTTTATGCTCAACTAATGCCCAGGCAATTTACGGCCAGAACTTTATTGGCTCGGTTTAAAAAAAACTTTAAAACTCTTCCTGAAGGTCAATTTTGCCTTCGTCCCATACTTTGAGTAGAATTTGATAAGCATCCTTGGAGTCTTTGGTAAAAGGGCGTTCAGAGGTCTTCACCTTGATTTGTAGGTAAGATCAATTTCAGATGCGATTGTTCATGCTGGGGCGGTTGATTTGTTTTCCATAATTTTAATTATGGGACCCGGTAGGCTTTGTAACTGAACTAAGCGCAAGGAGGAACCGAATAAATGTTAGCCCTTTGAGATGGCTGTCGTATTTATGCCGTAGTTCCTTGAAGCTTATTTCTGGCATAAGCCTAAATTTGTGGGTAGGGGTTATCATGTAAATAAAAATGAATGAGCACTATTCTTTCTAATAAATATTATAACGAACCATCGGTATTCCTTCCAGAGAATTTATTAAAGGAAGCGCGGCGGCAGAAAAACAGGCAGGAGTGTGACGTTCCGGTGATTTGTTTACTCGATCCTGATGGCGATTTGGCTGACTACTTAATAAAACAGGGAAAGGCAACGAAAAATGAATGCTGGGCCTGCTATCATTCCTCTCTCTATAGTTTTCAGATAGGAGATTATATTATCGGCATTGTTCCTTGTATTGTAGGTTCGTCTTATGCTGTCCTGGTAGCGGAGCAATTATTTGTTTCCGGATGTGAAGTTTTAATCAGTGTCACCTCAGCCGGGGTAATTAGTAGCTCTGGCAATCAAAAGCGATTTGCTCTTATAACATCTTCTATACGGGATGAAGGTACAAGTTATCACTATCTGGCTCCCGAGAAACCTTCATTGTTGAATCAGTCACTATTGGTTCTTTTTCATGCCCATGAAGAAAATGCGAATTGCCCGTATTTTGAAGGCACGAGCTGGACAACCGATGCACCATACCGGGAAACACAATCTTCAATTGCCGCCATGAAAGAACAAAATATTAGCTGTGTAGAAATGGAGGCAGCAGCACTATATGCGTTGGCAGAGGTAAAACAATATGATATTGTGTGTTTTGCTCATCTTACTAATTCAATGGCTCAAAAAGAAGGCGATTTTGAGAAAGGCGAAGAATTTGGAAGCATTGATACATTAAATCTTCTTTCCTATGTAATTGGCATATTCAAATTGGAAAATTTTTTACTTCCCATGCAATCGAACAAAAAACATTGGGAAAACATTTATCAAACAAAACAAGCGGATGATGTTAGTTGGACTCAAGAAGTCCCCCGGACTTCAATCGACTTTATTCGTAGCTTTCAGCTACCCAAAACTGCCCGAATAATTGATGTTGGTGGAGGAGATAGTAAACTGGTAGACTTCCTGCTGGACGAAAACTTTGAAGATATTACCGTATTAGATATTTCGGCGAAGGCTTTGGAGAAGGCTAGGCAACGGTTGGGACATCGGGCTAATCGGGTAAAGTGGGTTGTGGAGGACATAACAGCGTTCCAGCCGGAAACAGTTTTTGATTGCTGGCATGACAGGGCTACTTTTCATTTCCTGACGACAAAGGAACAAGTATCTAAATATCTAACTACAGCCAGGCGTAGCATAGGAGAGGGTGCTTATGCAGTTATCGGTACTTTCTCCGAGAATGGCCCTGAAAAGTGTAGTGGACTTCCTATTAGGCAATATAGTGAGGAGATATTGACGGAGGAGCTTGCAAATGGTTTTAAAAAAATAAGGTGCATTACTGAAGATCACACTACACCTTTTCATACAAAACAGAACTTCCTGTTTTGCTCCTTCAAAAGAAATTAGTAATAATAAGAATGAAAAACACGCTAACACTACAATCAACAATTACTTGTCCGAATTGCGATTTTCATAAAGAGGAAACAATGCCTGTTGACGCATGCCAGTATTTTTATAATTGTACGAATTGCGAAGCAATACTAAAGCCAAAGCAGGGCGATTGTTGCGTATTTTGCAGCTACGGCACTATAGCTTGCCCACCAGTACAGATGAACAAATCTTGTTGAGCATAGCTTCGTTAAAATAGCGCTCCCTGTTCAGGCATGCAATTGCTTTCCTGACATTTAGCCACCATTGCATTGCTCCAAATCAGTTTAAGCCAGTATATAAATACCACGATGTGGGTATTGCATTATAATTTTTGATATTTTACTTTTGATTTGAGAATTAAATTACTTGTATTGATAAACATTGGTATGCAAGTAAGCTAATTGAAAATATTCATGATACCAAGAAACATGAGGTATCATACCAAACCAAAATTATAGAGCCTTTTTAATTGTGTTTGGAAACAACTATTTAATAATAGGCATTTCTCCATCCCCTATTAGAATTTGATGCGAATGTCTAACGAACGGACTAATGCGTATAGACTACGGTTATTCTCCCGATTAAGTGCTATCCCTGCCTTACTTTATATATGTTTCATTAGTTATATGTAAAATTTACATAGGTATCTAATACCCTAACTGATGAATCAGCAAGCCGGCTAATGCCTAGTAATCTATAAATTTTTGGTGCATTGCACTGAAGTAAAATGTTTGTTATGACTCCAACAAAGCCACAGGAGACTGATTTCTCCAAGGACGTATTAGGACGGTATATCTGCAACGGATTTGACGAGGCAATGAATAGCACCAACAAAACACTTTTACGCAAAGATGGCAGTCCGCAAAGCGATGCGCTTCCTTTTGACATCATCGTCATCGGTGGTGGTAGTTTTGGTCCGGTGATGGCTCAACACCTTTTTGAAAAGGACAAAAGCCATAGTCACCGTATCTTGATTCTGGAAGCAGGGCCTCTAGTGCTCACCGAGCATTTTCAGAATTATCCAATCTTAGGTCTATTCCCCCCTGGCGCCACGGTGACGGATCCCAAAGTGCCGCGAAACGAAATTTGGGGATTGCCGTGGGTATCTGATGTAAAAGCCGGCTTCGTTGGACTGGCTTATTGCCTGGGCGGCAGATCCATTTTCTTTGGAGGGTGGTCACCGCAGCTATTAGACTTTGACGGGCTTACCGAGATGCCCGATGCACAATGGCCCGCGGTAGTTAAGGATGATCTCAACAACAAATATTTTCAAGAAGCGGCTGCGCAAATCGGAACGGATGTTTCAAACGATTTTATACATGGTGTCTTACACGAAGCGTTAAGAAAACAGTTGTTCGATGGCATCGAAAGTAATCAGGTTGCCAATGCTATACCTTTAATCCAGCTTCCTGCCAGTCCCGGCACACCGCCCGGTATACCGGCGGCAAAAGTGAATGAATTCAAATTAGAAGCACCCCTGGCTGTGCAAACAAATGTGGGTTCCGGGCTATTTCCAGGTAATAAATTCAGTGCAGTGCCGCTTCTCATTGATGCCACCCGCAAAGCTTCGAACGAATCCATTCATAATGGTATACCGGACGATGTGAAAAAGAGATTGATGGTAATTCCGCATTGCCGGGTTATCAAATTGATAACAGAAGTCAGTAATGGAACTGGGCGTGTGAGCGGTATTGATACTTCCCTGGGATTTATTTCCCTTGCTGAAGATGCAAAGGTGGTGGTTGCCATTGGTACCATTGAAAACGCAAGGCTTGCGCTGCTTTCTTTTCCTGGCATCGACAACTACAACCTGATAGGTCAGAATTTAATGGCACATCTACGTTCCAACCTAACCATACGTATTCCACGCACGTCGGTGAAAGATTTAAGCGCTGCATTGAAGGCGCTGGAAGCATCGGCGTTGTTTGTGAAAGGGTCACACGATAGGGACAATGGCGAGAAAGCATTCTTTCATTTGCAAATAACGGCTTCCGGTGTTGCCGCACCTACCACAGATTCCGAAGCGGAACTTTTTAAAAAAATTCCTGACTACGACAGCGTTGAATTACTCAATCAATCAGATGATAAGACGGTCGTAATTACCATGCGGGGTATTGGTGAGACGGAAAGAAGAAATCCCGGAAGCCTGATCCGCCTGGCTGCCGAACAACCCGTAGATGAAGCCGGGGTAAGTCGTGCTTTCGTTACTTATAGCTTAAATGCAAACGATATGGCGTTATGGGAAGCAATGGATAAAGCATCCGATGATGTGGCAAAAGTTTTTGCAGACGGAAAAGATTTTGAAGTGCTTTCGAATGCTAACGTATGGCTTCCGGCCAACGCATCAACTAATTTGAAAGCTATGCTTCCATATGATTTTCGTTTTAATGGCGGTAGACGGGATGGAATGGGTACTACCCACCATGAAGCTGGTCCGCTATGGATGGGCAGTGATCCAATGGATTCGGTTACTGATGAAAACGGTAAGTTCCATTTTGTAACAAATGCCTATGCAGCAGGCCCGGCACTTTTCCCGACTGTTGGATCACCCAATCCCATGCTTACCGGTGTCGCCCTGGCCAGAAGATTAGGGGATCATTTTCTTGTTCCGACTTTCACCGCAGACGCCGGGTATACCATGTTGTTCAACGGTGTAGATACGGGCAAATGGAAAATGAGCACCATTAAAAATCAACCGGGCAGGGACAATCCGGGCAAGTTTAATATTGTCCGCGGCGCTTTTGAATCGCAGCCGGGAAATGACCTCGGATTACTTCATTGTACGGATCCCATGCCGCCTGATTACAGTTTAAAATTGGAGTTCCTCACCTGGCGAGACGATGATAACTCGGGTGTGTTCATTCGCTTTCCCAACATTAATAGCAAGGGATACGACAATACTGCCTACGTGGCCATCAACTTTGGTTTTGAAGTGCAGATTGACAATATTGGCCAGGGAAATCCTCCCGGCTTAGACATTCATAAAACCGGGGCCATATACGGCTTTGCTGCACCAAGCAATCCACAGGTAAAAAACCTGGGCAAGTGGAATGAAATGGAGATTCAGTGCGTCGGGCAACAGTATAAAGTGTTCCTCAACGGAATTTTAGTTACTGACTATACAAATCCAGATCCGTTCAGGGGAAATGAAGCACCGCATTTCATCGGCTTGCAAACCCATACAGGCCGGGTATCATTTAGAAAAATTCAGTTTAAAGCAATTTAGCAGCCGCAAATTTTTATGAACACTTTGTCAATTTACCAGCAAAAATTTGTTACATAAAACCCTGATTGCACAGAACACTTATGAGAGTACTTCATATAACCTCTGAATATCCTCCCGTTATCTGGGGAGGGCTTGGGACTGCCGTAGGCGGACTAACAAAAGCACTTTCCCGGGAAAGCGCCTCCGTAGGTGTACTGCTCGTGGGTGGTGCTTTGGTACTGGGTGAACAACCTTACGGTAGTTGGAACACTTTTTCCGTGGAGGAGCTTAAGAATCAATTCACGACCCAAAATTTTGTCCGCAAAGCAAATATTTTGTTCTTTCACGTTTCCCTCGACGCAACAGGTGAGACCGCTGATTTGCTCTCCGATTACTGGGTGCCGGAAATCATTCATCTGCATACTGCCTGGTTGTTGCCGGTTGCTCAAAGCATCCGGGAGAAGTGCCATTGTCCGATTGTGTTTACCGTCCACTCCATTGATAAGGCGGAGTATGAGGTAGGAAAATTTTTCAATCACTGGGATATACAGGAGCGGGCCATTAATGAATCGGATAGTATAATTGCCATTTCAAAAAATGAAAAGGAATTGCTGGCTGGCTATTATCCGCATGTTATTAGTAAGATCAGTGTGGCCGGTAACGGCATAGCAGAGTCAATAAGAGCAAAAACTATTGCAAAAAAACGTGAATGGAAAACAACCGGTCTCACTGTGCTGTATACCGGCAGGTTTGTAGACCGAAAGGGTATCCGTGAATTAATTAGCGCCATTCCACAGGTGCTAAGCCAATTTCCTGAGGCTACATTTGTTTTGGCCGGCGGTTATGGAGGAGCTGCCGAAATTCAAAAAGAATGGTTGGCGGATGCTCTAGGCCCATTCAAAGATAGGATCATTTTTACCGGATGGCTGACTCCCGATGAGGTGAACAAATGGTATGAGCGGGCCGACATACTTGTGATTCCAAGTTGGTATGAGCCCTTTGGAATGGTTGTTCTGGAAGGTATGCTTTACGGTTTGCCCATTGTAGCCACGAACGTAGGTGGCCCTGCTGAGATTTTAGTGCATAATGTATCCGCTCTGTTAATCCCGCCGAAAAATGTTGATGCATTAAAAAAATCAATTTTGGATCTATTAAGAGATGCTGCATTACGCAAACGGCTTGGAGAATCTGCCTCAAAAGATGTGCGGGACAAATGGCTTTGGAATAAAGCGGTCAAGAAAATACAAAAAGCGTACGCAGATACAATTATCATCTCAAGGGTGGCCTGATTTCGTTTATCCTCATGAAATCTGACTTTCATCCAGATACGTTGTTGATCATGGTGAGATCCCCGGCAATTGAAATTGCAGATCGTCAGGAGTAACCTCCCGAATTGTGAAATGTAGTTGAATTAATCTTATGATTGTGGCCAGTTTTTAACCCTTTAAAATAAAATGCCTGTAACAAGTCCGGACCATAAATATAATATGAACCTTTGCATAGAAAATGCCCTGGAATGGACAAAAAAGATTGATATTATGTGACTTATATCACTGTATCTGTAACTGATTGCCATCACTTTTGCATCTATGGAAATAGCGGGTTACATTGCTTCGGTATTTATAGGTTTATCACTTGGCTTAATCGGCGGGGGCGGTTCCATTTTAACCGTACCCGTTTTAGTTTACCTTTTTTCAATTTCCCCAACCATTGCTATATCTTATTCACTTTTTATAGTAGGGTTTACCAGTCTTGTAGGCGCTTTTAATAATTATCGCAAAGGCATGGTAGACTTCAAAACAGTTTTCCTTTTTGGTTCATCTTCCATCACCACCGTATTTATTGCACGGAAGTTTATAATACCTTTTTTACCGGATGTATTTTTTAAAATTGGCTCATTCAGTGTCACCCATGGATTATTTGTAATGGTTGTATTTGCCATACTTATGTTAGCAGCTTCTTCGACAATGATTAGAAGCAAAAACGTACAAATTGAAAAAAAGGCTAATCAAAAACCTTATTTACTGGTTATTTATGGCGTGCTGATTGGTCTCGTAACCGGATTCTTAGGAGCAGGTGGTGGCTTTTTATTAATTCCCGCATTAGTGCTATTGATGAAGCTGCCTATGAAAGAAGCTATTGGAACATCGCTCTTCATCATTGCACTAAATTCACTAATCGGTTTCATAGGCGATATTGGTCGTCATGTCATAGACTGGAAGCTTTTAATAATTATTACATCCATAGCAATTACAGGCATTTTTATTGGAGGTTATCTTAATCAAAAGATCAATAGCCAAAAGTTGAAGAAGGGTTTTGGATGGTTTATACTATTTATGGGCATTTACATCATTGTTAAAGAAATCTTCTTCTGAATCTTAAGTGACAATTGTTCATTAAAACAACAGACATTAATGATCTTTGTTTTGATAAAACAATAGAATATGCAAATCAAACAATGGGAAGATAAAAATCTGGCTCAATTCAGCTATGGAATATTAAGCGATGGTGAGAAGAAGCTGATACTTATAGATCCTTCCCGCAATCCACAACCTTATCTTGATTTTTCAAAAGAAAAAGAAGCTGAGATAATAGGAATTATAGAAACCCACCTTCATGCTGATTTCGTAAGCAGTCATTTAGAGCTGCATCAAATTACGGGAGCAAGAATTTACGCAAGCAGTATGGTCGATGCTGCATATCCCCACAATACTTTTGATGAAGGAGATTCCATTGAATTTGGAAAAATAAAACTATCCCCTTTATCTACCCCTGGCCATTCACCAGATAGTATAACAATTTTATTAGAGCATGAAGGGAAACAAAAGGCTCTATTTACAGGTGATACATTATTCATTGGTGATTGTGGAAGACCAGATCTAAGAGAAGGTGGTGAAAACTCTAGCAATAACGGGACTGAACTTGCAAAGAAAATGTACCATAGCTTGCGAAACAAAATCATGACGCTTAACGATGAAATTGTTCTTTATCCAGGTCACGGTGCTGGCTCGTTATGTGGCAAAGGCATAAGTAAAGCAAACAGCAGTTTCATAGGTAATGAGAAACAATCAAATTGGTCCTTGCAAACAATGGCTGAAGATGAATTTGCACAAACGTTATTAAGCGACAAGCCATTTATACCAGCCTACTTTGCTTATAATGTAGAGTTAAACAGGAAAGGTGCAGCATCATTTAGAGAAAGCATTGGAAAAATTAACATAGGCGATACCATAGAAGATAATGTGGATTCCTCCAGGTTGAATAAAGCAACATGGATTGTAGATGCAAGACGCCAGGAAGATTATAAAGACGGCCATCTGCCGCAATCGATAAACTTAATGGAAGGTGAAAAATTTGAAACATGGCTGGGTAGTATCATAAATCCAGGTGAGCTTTTTTACCTGGCCGGTTATAGTCAGGAACAGTTACAAAGGTTAATAGGGCGTGCCGCCGCTATCGGCTATGAAACTCAAATCAAGGATGCATTTATATTGAGATCTGCAACACAAAAAGAAGAGAGGATTGACATGGCTATATTCAGGGAAAACATGGAGGATTATACGATTATAGATGTTAGAAATGCTGCTGAAATTAAAGAAGTTGAAATTTTTAAGAATAGCATTAATATTCCTCTTGCGGAATTAAGGAATACAGTAAATGATATTCCTACTGAAAAGCCAGTTATTGTGCATTGTGCCGGAGGTTACAGAAGTGCGGCAGGAAGTTCAATGTTAAGCTCAGCTTTAAATGGTAAGGTTAAGGTGTTTGATATGGGCGAAGCAATCAATGAGTTCAGTAAGAAATAGTTTGCCGGGAAATCAAAAGCATAACGCGCCACGTTACGGCTTATCCCACCAAACTCTTGCATTTAAGTCGTCTGAGCCTCCGTAAGGAAACGTTGTAAGAGCAGCATTATAGTTACCGGTATTGTTCGCCCTTTCCTGTGTTGGATACGCCTCTCTTCTTGGTATTTTATCGCCATTAGCGCCGGGTGCTGCTACCAATACCGGGTAACCTGTTCTTCTCCATTCTGCCCAGCCTTCGTAGCCATGTAAAAACAGGTGTACCCATCGCTGATAAGCAATTTGCTCGATGGCATTGGCAGCATTGTACTGGACTCCGGTTTGGGCAAGAAAAGCCGTTGCAGCAGCAGCGCTTCCGGTCCACTGCGTAATGGATGATTGAACCGCCAGGTCATAATTGGTCTTGGCGGTTGCATCGCCTCCGGTTATCCAACCTAACTTTGCTGCTTCAGCCAGTGCAAACAGGGCCTGGGCGTAGGTAACCAAATGAACCGGAGAATTTTGCTGGCGAAGGGAAGAACCCAATAAGGATACGTTGTTAACATCATTAGAATTAGGAACAGCTTTTCCATATTCCAGGCCAACATAATTACCAGCATTGTTTTTATTCCCAAAAACGGGTAACCGCGGATCATTTAACGGTGACATGTAATCGACCAAAGGTTTACTTAAGGCAAACCAGTTCCTGCCTAAACGGGTAAATGAATTATACCAGTAATTTTCATTGTTTTGCTCCAGTAAATGAGCGTAGGCAAGATTATCGGCGTTTGCAGTCATGATTCCATTCGTCAGTGCTTTATTAAATTCTGCGTTTCCTTTTGCCGGATCTACTTTTGAAAGCCTTAGGGCCATTAACAGATGGATGGTATTTCCCAATTTCTTCCACTTGTTTATATCACCGCCATAAACAATATCATTTTTAATATTGCCATTAGTGGTTACTATTCCTGCATTCGCTTCGTCTAGCAACGCAAACAGCGCATTATATATTGATTGCTGGCTGTCATAAGCCGGAGTAAAATCATCCTTGCCCTTTAATGCATCCCTGAAAGGTAATGGCCCCCAGCGATCGGTCATATGCCAGAAGAAATATGCTTTCAAGATTTTTGCTACGGCAACCTGATTTGAAACCGGACCTTCATTGGCACTAAGTTCAGCGTTAATGGCGTTTTCCAGGTTCGCCAGCGGTCCGGTATACAAATTATAGAAGTTGAAGTTTATGGTGGTATACCTGCTATTGTCCGTAAAGGATGTGTTTGACAAATACTGAGGGTAATGAACGCCATATGGTGAAGAACTTAATCCGGGTAAAAAAAGTTCGGCATTCGCTATGAGCTGAGTTCCTGATGCTTTAGTAGGGTTATTCGGGTCCGTATTGATCGAATCGCTGAATTTTTTACAACTACCCAGGAACACTGTAGCGAATAAAAGCAGGTATAATGAACTAAGTAATTTTTTCATCTTATAATTTCTTAAAATGTCAGGTTTAGGTTTACGCCATATGAGCGAACAGTTTGGAGTTCGCCTTTTTCGATCCAGCTAATTGATGCACTGCCAGATGAAAGCTCTGAAGGATCAAGGCCTTTCGGCGCCTTTTGCCAGATCATGACCGGGTTACGGGTAATCAGTGCAAGTCTTGCAGATTTGAAAGGGGTTTTGTTTAATAAATTTTCATCCAGGTTATATCCTACACTTACTTCTCTTAATTTGATATATGAGGCGTCGAACAACCATTCTTCGTATATCCTGGTGCCGATATTATTCCTGAAGTACGCTCTTGCATCGACGTAGGCTTCAGTTTCCCGGCCGATTGCCTGGGAAATTCCGGTAATCTTGTATCCGCCCCCATTAGCGAGCGGCTCCCGGACGTTAACGCCTTTATCATTCAATGCGGCCGTTTCTTCTGCCTGGCCCGATTTTACAGCCAGCATCTTCGACCAGCTAAAAAATTGCCCGCCTTTTTGAAAAGATATCATTGCCCCTACACTAAACTTCCAGATCTTAAAATTATTGAGGAATCCACCGGTAAATTCGGGTAAAACGCTGCCGAAATCATGGTTGGTCTCAAATAGAGGCATGTTATCCGTTCCCAATAGCATTTTACCTGTGGCAGGATCACGCCTGTATGCCTGGCCTACCAGGCTTCCAAAACCTTTATCTACCGTTGAATTAAGATAAATAGATACGCTGGAATAGGTATTTACATCCAATTGGTAAACATTGATACCGGGATATAATTCCCTGATCAGGCTTTCGTTACGGGCAAAATTGAATGTGGCATCCCAACTAAACATCTTCGATTGAACGGGCCTGCCGGTTAATGATAGTTCAATGCCTTTGTTCTCAATCAAACCTGCATTTACAACAGTCTGATCAAATCCGCTGGCACCGGAAACTGAAAGATTGATGATCTGATCCTTATTCTGTTGGTTATAATAGGTGAACTCTAATCCAAGCCTGTTGTTCAGAAATCTAAGATCCGTACCAATTTCGAAAGAATTTGCAAAAGAAGGCTTGATGTTGGGATTTTTGAGGTTGTCCGGTACGGTCAGTGTATTAATAGTTCCCGTTGTTCCAGGATACACTCCTCCCAAAGCATAGGTGGTTGACGTTTGGTAGGGATCCAGGTCTGATCCGGCAATAGCGTAACCTGCTCTTATTTTACCAAACGACAAAGGCCGCCAATTAATTAATTGACTGAAAACAAAACTGCCGGACAAGGAAGGATACCAGTAAGAATTATTATTTGCAGGCAATGCCGAAGAAACGTCGTTACGAATGGATGCATCAAGAAAATAAGTGTCTTTATATCCAAATGAACCCATTGCATAAACACTTCGTACCTGTTTTTCTCTCGAATACGAAGTACTGACGGGCCGGTCAACAGATGCTGCAATGGTATAGTTCGCGGGGCTTGATAGACCTCCTGCAGTAGCCTGGTACAACTGCGAATAGTGTTGGGTTAGCAGATTTGAGCCAGCGTTGACATTTACGGATATGTCGCTCCAGCTTTTGACATATTGGGCCAAAAATTCGTAATTCGTTTCCTTGTTTTGGTATTTTCCAACAGCGTAACCTTCATTTAAACGTCCACCAAAAGCTTCTTTGTGTGAAATATTCTGGGTGTAAAAGTCTGACCTGACAAACCCGCTTAACTTTAGTGCAGGAAGTAACTGATAGCTGACATTCACGTCGCCGAATATGCGATCTCTTCTGTCGTTGTTTAAAACTTCATAGGCATCGAAAAATGGATTGTTCCAGTCACTCGGCTTGTTATTGGTTATGATGCCTGCAGAAGTTGGATTAACATTCCAGTTCAGGATTGTTCCATCCGCGTACTTATAATCGCGCAACCGTTTAATGTCTAAATTACGCTGGAACCATTGCACAGCACCGGTAAATGAACCCTGGTAACCCTGTGTAGGACGTTGGCCATCGTTATTTGCGTAAGTAGCATTGACCCCTGCGCTTAACTTTGAAGTTAGATTCAAAGATGAACTCAGGCCCAGGTTATTTCGTTTTAGCCAGGTGTTGGGCATCGTTCCCTTAATATAGGCATTGTTATAACTTAATCGAAAGGCGGTATTTTCATTCCCACCGGTAACAGATAATCCGTTGTTCACATTCTGACCGGTTTGAAAATAATCTTTTAAATTATCGGGCTGTGGTACAAAAGGTGTTAACTGACCGTATTGAGGATCCTGGGGATAAAAGCTGTAATACATTCTAACGGGTGTGCCATCCATTTTGGGGCCCCAGCTTTCATCGTTGCCGTTTATATATTTCTGTCCGTTAGCCAGTGTCAGGAAGGTTTGATTGTTACCTACTCCGTAAATGTTCTGCAATGGCATGAAGTTCCCGATTCTCTCAATCGAATACGCGCTGTTCAGATTTACGTCAACCTTTTTTATGCCCCTGGCGCCTTTTTTTGTGGTAATCAGGATAACGCCATATTGGCCCCTCAGCCCGTATAATGCGGAGGCTGCCGGACCTTTTAATACGTTAACGCTTTCGATATCTTCCGGGTTGATATCCTGTGAAATATTACCATAATCCACACCGTTTGCGTCACCGCTGAAATTGTTTTGAGCAATCGGGGTTCCGTCTACAACCATCAATGGTTGCCCTCCCCCGTTTATAGAGTTTACACCTCTTAATTTGATTTTTTGCGTACCTCCCAGACTTGCGCCTGAAGAACCTGTAACCTGTGCCCCGGCAATTTTACCGTCCAATGATCCGATTACGTTTTGTTCTTTTGTCAAGGTCAGATTTTCTCCTTTTATCTGCTGGGCAGCATAGCCGATAGATTTTTGGTCGCGCCTGATGCCCAAAGCAGTTACGACAACTGTTGATAACTGTGTATTTTCAGGAGTAAGTGTCACATTAATTGAATGCTGGCTTTCCACTGGAATTTCGCGGGCGGTGTATCCAATAGTTGTGAACACCAGGATGGAATTGGTGCCGGTAATCTGAATAGCGTATTCGCCATTATAGTCTGTTGTTGTGCCGGTTGATTTACCTTTTATAGTTACGCTGACGTTAGGAACGGGGGAGCCTCCTTCAGCATCGGTTACTTTTCCCCGGATGGTTTTCTGCGCGTACAAACAAAAGGCTGACAATAAGAGAGCAAAAAAAATAAGTATTCTTTTGTTCATAAATTCTTGTTTGGGGTTGACAATCTTAGGATGAGGGGTGCTTTGATGATCATTAAGGTTAAGAACCGACTATTAAATTTAACTCATCTAAGTGAATTACTTACGGTAGATCGCAGGTTTGGGCTCAATGAAAGCAGAATTTTGGCTCTCATAAACATTATTGTTTATGCTATACCTGAAGATAAGTGAATTTATCTATATTGCATTAAGCATTTACACTTATATCAAGTGGGCTAATCGAATACCCTTTAGGGATGTGCATGCATATGAAAACTCGTTTACAAAAACCTAAACAATAAAAACATGAAACATTTATTCACGGAATCAGGTAAATTAAGAAAGTCATTATTGTATGTTACAGTAGTAGTCAGCGCCATAGTGCTGGTTACAAGTTGTAAACCCACCGATCCCCCGAAACCGGTGCTTAAAATTTCTACGTTAGCCACCGGCCTGGCTGCCCCTAGTGGCCTGGAAGTAGATAGAAAAGGTATGGTGTGGGTAGCACAAGGTGGAACGGGCAAGAACGATGGTAAAGTTTCGGTAATAACTCCCGATGGCAAAAAGTATGATGCCATTATCAATTTTGAATCAGTTGCTTTTGAAGGCGAAGCCGATGGGCCTTCACATCTTCTTTTTGCAGATGGCCTCCTGTATATCTTAGGGACGAAAGGTAAAATGTATAAAGCCAACGTATCAGGGTATAAACCGGGAGATGCTCCCCAGCTGGCTTCCAGCCTTGGAGTGGAAGATATAGGGGCCTTTGTTTTAGCATACAATTTCCCAAACGAAACCAATGACAGCCATCCTTATAATCTTACCGTAGGCCCCAATGGCGATATCTATATTGCCGATGCCGGTGCCAATGCCATTATACGCCGTTCAAAAACCGGTGTGTTAAGTGTGCTGACCGAAGTGCCGGGTATAGCCAATCCTACTCCTGTCGGGCGTCGTGTAATAGAGAGTGTACCCACCGGTATTATTTATGATGGTGAGCATTTTCTGGTAACCACTTTATTAGGTTTTCCATTTCCTGCAGGACAGGCCGTCGTTTACAAAATTACTCCGACCGGCACCGTAACTGTTTATCAGAAGGGCTTTACCAGTTTGACCGATATAGCTAAAGGAGGTTCCCTGGGACGCCTTGTTGTTGAACATGGAACATTCGGACCTATGGGTTTTGCTCCTAAAACCGGCCGGCTGGTGTGGGCAAATGGAACTACTCCCGCAGTACTGGCAGATGGTCTTAACCTGCCTGTTGGTTTAAAGCAAGCCAATGCGCATACATGGTATGTTACCAGTCTTGGTGATGGAAGTGTTTTGAAAGTAACCTATTGATACGTACCTACCTTATAGGTTACAAAGGTTAACTGAGGGTAAAAAAGACATAAGTTAAAACGGATGACCTCACGTGTTCCCCTTTCAATTAGACGTTTGTTTAATGGAAAGGGGAATTTTTTATCTTCTTATTCAATTGTGAGCGGTTATGGTGCCAGCCGTTCAGCCAGGTAAATGGCCTGAAGCAGGCTTTCATGACTTGCCATTCCCTTCCATGCAATATCGAAAGCTGTTCCATGATCCACAGAAGTGCGGATAATGGGAAGCCCTACAGAAACATTTACTCCACTATCGAAACCAAGCAATTTCATAGGGATATGTCCCTGGTCATGATACATGGCCACCACGATGTCGAAAGCGCCCTGCAGCGCCCGCAGGAAAATGGTGTCGGGCGCATGAGGCCCAGAAACATCAAGGCCTTTCGCTTTCATATTTTCTATGGCTGGCTTTATGATGTCGATTTCCTGTTTGCCGAATAGCCCGTTTTCGCCTGCATGCGGGTTTAGCCCCGCCACGGCTATCCTTGGAGGGTGGCCAAGAATTTTTTTCATGGAATCCTGGGCAAGCTGTATCACTCTTTCGATACGAGCCTGGTTAAGGGTGGAAATAGCATCGGCCAAGGGAATATGGGTTGATACATGAATCACACTGAACTTCTTATCATACAAGAGCATCGCGTAGTTGTCTGTGCCGGTGTAGGCAGCAAAAATTTCAGTATGCCCTGCAAAATGATGGCCCGCAGACTGGATTGCTTCTTTATTGATGGGAGCGGTTACGACCGCCGCCACCAGGCCTTCGTTTGCCAACCGTATGCCTTCAACTACATACTTAAATGCTGCATCGCCTGCTTTCCGTGATACTTCGCCCGGTTGAAAATCTTCGAGCTTCAACAACTGCATGTCCCAGACATTCACGGTGCCGCTTACCCAGTGCGCCTGGTCCATCGAACGAATACCATTTAATGCTATTCCCCCGTGGCCAAGGCGTTTCCTGACCTCTTCGAGTATGACCAGATCCCCGACGACAAGCAAATTTATGTGCTCTGCCTCGTTACCCAAAAATGTTTTAAGAATAATTTCCGGCCCTATGCCTGCGCCGTCTCCCATCGTAATAGCGATTACTGAATCCATAATTTATACCTTGAAGAATGCTAATGTTTTTGAGATAGCGTCACGCTCACCAAACCCACCGGCTTTGGTTGCAATGATACTTCTTATCGCGCATCCGGTTAACGTTCCCGACTGAATACCAGGTAAAATTTCCTGGTCAATGTTTATTCCCGTAGCGTGCAGTGCCAGCACTGTTTTTATGGCAATGTCCCCACCTGTCAGCAGTACTCCTGAAGGATGGAACGTTTCGATCAATATCGCCGCCAGTCTCCCCAGACCCAAGGCGACCTTTTCTGCAGCCTCATCCTGTGAAAGGCCTTTCCCTCTAGCTACACCGAAAACTTCTTCAACATCTTCCTTTGATATTGCTGAGGTAAAGATAAACTGCCTCTCCCCTTTCTCCATGTCAGCCAACAAAGACGTTATTAGTTGTTCAGCATTCAAATCGTCATTTAACAGTTCTTTCCCGTCAATAAAAAATAATTTGCAGCGGCCCTGATCGATCGTGTGCTTTATCTGGATCCTTGACTTTTCACTCACGCTACCCGAGAAAACAAAGTTTAGGCGTTTCCGGTGCACAAAAGACATCTTGCCCAGGTGATTGGCGAGCCCTGCTGATCCTGCTATCAATATGGAAATGGCGCCGATATTTAGTATAGCATGCGCGATATTTTCCAGGTCTTTTTCTTCCCGGCTATCAAAGATCAACATTTCCGATCCTCCAGCTATTTCTTTGGAAAGCAGTTCATTGATATCAGCGGTTCCCTTAAGTATACCCGTTGGTATCTCACTTGAGATCCGCCTGCTTTGCAACCTTATGATGTCGGCAATGCGCGAATGCCTTACGGGCGTTCTCGGGTCATAGGCCACCTCTGTTTCCGCCAGCTTCACCCCATGGACAACTACTTCACCGTTTTCCGTTGTTCTGCCATTCAGCGGCCATGCGGGCGCAACCAGCGCCACCTTAATCTGTAAAGCGTCCATCAATCCGTCTATTTCTGCTCCGATATTACCACGGAGGGTAGAATCAAGTTTTTTATAGACAATTATATTCCCAATAGTAAACAATAACATGCCCAGGTTGAAGCATTTTGTGTACGCAGCTTCCTTTGTATCAAATCGCGATTCCAGATCAACAACCAGCACGTCGGCATGCCCGAGGTCTTCGTGTAACCGTTGCGTATTGATGATGACATTCACTTTCAATCCAGATTTCCTGAATTGTACGCCCGTGTCGTTGGCGCCCGTGAAATCGTCAGCAACTACAATTAGCTTCTTCTGCACTTTTCTACCTGGCATTAATAAAATAGATTTCTTTTTTACAATGGCAATTGATTTTTTTTCTTGGTTCTACTTACAATGTATAGCGTAAGCATAGGCGTTAAAACTGCCGTTATAATATTGGATGCCGCCACCTGAGGGGTGGCTGCTATAGCCATCGTTTGCAATGCCGGATCTACCATAGCCACAGCCATCGGCGTGGCAACTGCATTTCCGGCAGTAGATGACGCTGCCGCCCCCGCAATGCCCGAACCACCCGAAGTTTTGTCGGCCCAGATGTTAAAGGCTCCACCTATGAAAACGGTCACCAATCCTAAAAGAATACCGGGAAAGCCAGCAGAAATAAGCATCTTGAGGTTTAAGTTGGCTCCCAGAGCAAAAGCAAAAAATGGAATCAGTACCGGTCCGCCGGAGGCCAAAAACTTTCTCATGTTCACGTCGAGATTACCCAGGATCATTCCAATCAGAATAGGAATAACCACAGCGAGCAAAGATACCAGAGAGATGTTGGCAATACCTGCAGAACCCAACGCGATCATGGTAAGGAAGGGACCATTGTTTAACGAAATGACTGCTATCGCTCCCACATCGGTTTCATCGCCGAATTCTCCCGTGAGTGCTGCATAGAGCCCTCCGTTGCTATTAGACATGGCAGCAATGATCGCCAAAGAGGATAAGCCCAGAAAGCCTGTGCTGCCAAAAATTTTTACAACGGTAAGGCCAATGATAACGGCAATAATATATTTGGAAGACAGTATGACTCCTCCTTTGATCAGCGCTTTAGGAGCAGCTTTCAGGCTGATGCCCGCACCCATGCAAACCAGGAACATGCCGATCAGGGCTGTTGCGCCGTTTTTGAACAATGCAGTGGTAAACCCTCCAATCTCCAGCACCCTGGGGAAAAAAGTATTGATCAGCGCCGCTGATATTAAAGGAACCACCATTAGTCCGCCAGGAATTTTTTCGATACTGCCTTTTATATTCACGATGGGTGGGTTGAATGGTAACTAATTGTTCACCTACTGATAAACTACATGTTTCTACTTCTTAAACTTATAGATCAGCAGGCCATAACCTACACCAGCAACTTCATGCGCACGCGCCATCTGGAATGCCATAAACTCGCCGTTGGTGGCCACTACCGGGTTAGATACCTTTCCACCTATGTAATCATTAAAGGTAGTCAACCGGACGAAATCTTTTCCTGTGCCGTCAAGCCTTAATTTCCATATGTCTGCATTTCCTGAACCATGCCCTCCAAGCCATGCACTCTGCCGGTCGGATTCCACGCAAACATATTTGCCATCAGGGAAAATACCTTCTACTTCATTGTATGTACCCTGGGCCTTAGTGAAGTTGGTCACCTGTTTCGTATTCAGGTCGATGCCCATTACAGATGCGTTATTGCCTGGTTCATAACAGGTGAAGGTCATTTTAGAATCGTTGTCATAAAAATCCCCCGGCTCAATCGTGCAGCTTTTGTCGGGGCTCTCATAAACGACTTTCCTGTTGATGAGTTTGGGGGTGCCGCCAGAGAGATCGAGGTCTACAATTACGAGCCTTGAAGCGCCGGGTGCAACCTCCGGTACCAGGTCGTGCAATTCTGCAATAGCCAACTTCATATTTTTTTTCGAAATAGCGGCGCCTTCACTCATTTTTTGCCCAATTTTGACGGGCTTTGAACCGGGTTCCTTATTTAAATACCATAATTCATTGTCCCTGTTGCGACTGGTATTAATGTTTTCAAAATGATCAGCACCGATCAGCAGGTAATCTCCGTTGGGAAGGTACATCACCCTAAGAAATGCAGCAGCAGGAATACCACAGGTTAAACAGCTTATCTGCCGTGTTTTCAGGTCGATCACCATGGCATCGCCAAAACTCTTAGACATGAAGGCCACGCGTTTATTGTCGGGAGAAATATCTGCACGTTCGCCAAAATACGTGATCCTTTCAATGTTGGAAGGCAGTTTGGCAAATGGGTCACCGGTTTTTCTTTTGCCTGTGGCAGTGTCGTTGCGCGTGTTGACTTGAGTTGTAGCGTTACTTCGTTCGCTGATCTGTGCAGCTGCCCGTTGCTGCAAAGCGATCAGAAAAAAAATACTTACGAGCAGGGAAATGTTTTGCATTGTAATTACCATTTGTTGTATGAATGAATAGTTGTGATTGAATGATTACTGTGAAACCTTTACCACCACATACGGTGTCTGTTTATCAAGGTCAGGATAAATGATGCCGTTTTTATTTTTGTCCATTACTTCGACCAGGTACATCAGGTCCCATTGGGAGGTGATATCCCCACCGGGAATCGTGGCTTCGTATACGTCCTTCTCTCCTGTTGCGTGCATATCGAGCGTTTTAAATTCTTTATACTGGTTAACCTCCCGGTAAAGCAGGTGCACCCACTTTAATCCGGAAGCCGCCGTTACCTTCACGCTTAATGTAATCGGTTGTCCGGGATGTACAGCGGCAACAGGACGATGGGTAATCTGGAAAAGCTTTGTATAATCGATGTTTGCAGCCGGCTTATACAGCGGGGCCAGCTTTGCAGAATCCGGTTTCTGATAATTTTTTCTCAGTTGTTCCAGTTTGGCGAATCCCGTTTCCAAATCAGTAAGTTCCTGCTTCCAGTGCCCAACCAGGGTTCGCTTGCGGGGGCCCATCATCAATGTATCTGCATACACATCTCCCGCTGCCTCAACAATCTGATTCCATGCGTCGATGGCATTTTTCTCATACCGGATCGCATCATCCAGCGCAGTTACATCCCGGGTGTTTTCGTACAAACGGTAACATACTGCCGCAGGTATCCTGCGCGAATGGTACAAAGCAAGGTTACTCAGGATCTTTAGATCGGTAACGGTTGAAATCAATTCCTTATTCGGATTATTTCCTGCCTCTTTTTCCGCCTGACCAATAAATTGATTGATCTGATCGGAAGTTTGTTTGAACCAGACGCTATTTCTGGAAGGCAACATTTTCGCGGTTTCTCCTTTCTCCATTAATATTTTGGCCTCATCGTTAAAGCTGGCAAACTGCTGAACATCGCTTGGCGTTGTATTCGCATAATCGGGAAGGTCGCCGAAATGTTGCTTCTCCGCCCATCCGGATGCGATGGGAAATCCAACCAGCGGAAAACAGGAAGCTACAATGCGCGGCAGCACCCAGCTTGCTCTATAAAGCGCATTTTTAATGAGCGGACCGGTTCTGACACCGAAGTGTAACCTGAATTCTTCCTCCCAAATGTCTGGCTTTGTAGCTGGATTATATCCCATTCTTCCAAAGACTCCATAAAAAAGCCAATATCTTTCAAATTCATAATCATAGTACCGGTATTTTGGCTTTAACAGCCCGAAAGGTTTTGCGTCATGCGGTTGTGCGTGCATTTTGGTAGTCAGCGGCTCATTCACGCCAAAGCCTGCGCCATCATGAATATGCGTGCTCGCTGCAAATCGCCTTGCATATTCCGGGTCGCCCCATAACAATACCCGGGTGGTGCCGCCCCATATCCTGTAAAATACCTTATAGCGCTCGTCATAATTAAGCATGTCGCCATAACCATGCCGGCGGTAATTATTATCGGTGATCCTGTTTGTATGCGTAGGATGAAAAGGCAGTCCCATCTGCTCCATCCAGTATTTGGTGCTCATCCTGATAGGCAACCCCCTGTCCTGCCCCTCATGAACGATGGAATCAGACACTTCTTTAGCA
Organism: Chitinophagaceae bacterium; assembly: GCA_037718865.1. GTDB lineage: Bacteria > Bacteroidota > Bacteroidia > Chitinophagales > Chitinophagaceae > JADCRZ01. The sequence goes on from JBBJMP010000008.1 coordinate 153,330, forward strand.
TGCAGGTCCACGACAAGTCTAGGTGCCTTTTCTTTGAGCATATCAAATACCCCCTTCCAGAAATTCATCTGCTCACCTTTCTTCAAACCCGATTCGTCGTGGGCGCGAAAAAGGATGCCATCGAGATGTGGCACCAGGTCGATGAATTTTGCCAGGGCAACTTTCGTGTATGCGATCATGTTATCAGCCGTAACCCCCTGCACCTGGCTGTTGACCTGTTCAGGCATATCTTTGTTGCTCTGGTAACCGCCCCTGTAGATATGATCCCAGAAGCCAACCCGGAACCCGATGCCCCTGTCGTGACACATTTGTATGAGGCGATTGAAGGCATCCAGGTTTTTTTTCTGTTGTTCAGGAGTGATATCACCCATCCGCACATCCGCAAATGAATCTACGTTGAAAAAATAGGGATAGGCGGGAGCAAGAAAGCCTCCGTTTTCAAAACCAAAACCTACTTCCAGCATGTTCAGCCTGTCGTTGGCCATCATGTCCAGGTATCGCGTCCAGTAGGCTTCGTCATAGAACCTGCTTTCCCAGTAAGCCCTGTTCATAGTGTAGATCACCACAGCCCTTTCTTTAACATCCGCCTTCTCCGTAATTTCCACCACCCTGCTGAATAGATTTGTCCTGCCCGTGCTCCAGCCAATTCGGCTGGCAACATCCAGCAGGGCGTACATCAATCCACGGTCATCGAAACCGCTGATCACCCATACAGATTTATTGCGGACACTTGTTTTCCATATAGTCAGCGCTTCAGCCGAATCAGGCAAATGATGACCGCCACTCTTCCCGATTTCAGCAGCCGCACCCCCACCTTCCGATAAACCGGTTACGATGATCATTTTTCCGTGTGCTTCATTTAGCGAACCAGCTTTTTCAAAGGAGATGTTTTTCTTCAATAATGCATCGGTCAGTTTTTTCAGTCCATGAACTGCCGGCAAACCGGGCGACCGGTCAGTAACGATGGACACTTCAGGATCTGCCACAACAGCGTAACCCGGCGGTGCCAACACCAGTATCCAGAGGAGCAGAGCAATCGTACATCGACTCAAGTTTAAAAAATATTTTCTCATACAACAATTAAATGTCAGTGAATAATGCCGTTAGTTATACCCGGGATTTTGTGGAAGAGTTGACGGATCATTTACAATATCAATCTGCGCCTGAGGTATGGGAAATAAGGTCATGTAATCCTTCATGCCATAGGGAGCCATTACAGCCAGCGCCCTTCCTGTTCTAACTAGGTCAAACCAGCGGTGACCTTCCATGTATAACTCAAGTCTCCTCTCCAGGGATATTTTTTCGCGTGTGTCGCTCTGCGTCAGGCCGGAATAGGCAGGCACTCCGGCTCGTGTACGGATCAAGTTCAGGTAGGTCATCGCATCCGCCGTCTTTCCATTTTCGTTTAACACTTCCGCATACATCAGCAACACGTCCGCGTAGCGGGTCACTTTCCAGTTTACCTTGCTGTCGCTGGCCGAACCTACCAGGCGCGACATGTATTTTAATGTCAGCGCAGAAACACCCGTTGCCGAGATAGGAATAAAATTACCAGTGGGACCTGTAAGACCTCTGGCAGCAGTGACATCCATCCTTCTGTCGCCAGGGCTGATACTGAAGGCGTCAAATATCGACTGGTTAGGTATGCCTGTGCCACCACCGGTACCGGAAGGGATGTTGTAACGCCTTACCAGTTCGGCGACAAGCGGTCCGCCGCCGGCCTGAAAATCGAGTGCGAATTGACCGGTGAAATTGCTTCCAAGGCCTCCCAGTCCTTCATCATATTCGATGTCGAAAATGTATTCGCTGTGATGCTCATCTTTCGAATAGTCCCACAAGTCATTAAAATTAGGCAGCAGTGAATAACCGAGGCTGGTGACTTCCAGTAATTTGGCTTCGGCTTTTGGAAAGTCTTTAAGTGTCAGATATACTTTTCCCAATAAAGACTTGGCTGCACCCCTGGTAGCTCTACCTATATCCGGGCCGGTATATTTCAGCGGCAGTTTTATTTCTGCATCCTGCAGGTCTTTGATGATGACCTGTTCATAGATGGTGCTTACTTTTTCCCTTGGTATCTTGTAGGCTTCCGCTATGGTGATGTCTTTGGTGATCAGGGGCACATCTCCGAATATTCTTACCAGATCAAAATAAGCAAGAGCCCGAAGAAATTCTGCCTCTGCCTTGTGGCGGTCTTTGTTGGTCACCATTGCAAGGTCGGCCTTGTCAATGTTAGTGATGACCTTATTTGCCCTGCTGATTATGCTGTAATAATTTCTCCATGTGCTGGCTAGTACAACGTCGCTGTTATCAGATGTAAAATTATCGTTACGGATATCTTCGAGCTGAGACACCAGACCGAATCTGGTATCGTCCCCTCTCAGGTCGCCAAACCTCCAGAAGTTAAGGTATTGAGGCCTTAAATTACTATAGATACCGATGACAGCATCCTGGAAATCCTTATCCGTTTTATAGAGCACATCAACACTTACCGTCGATTCCGGATTTAATTCGATGAACTCCTTTTTACACGACATCAAGCCGGCAACCATTAGCACCGTTATTATATATATTGATTTTTTCATGCTTGAAATTTTAGTATTCCTTTCTTTAAAATGACAGGTTTACACCGATGAGCAGGCTCTTTGGCAATGGATAATCGTTCAGGTCATTGCCTGGAATGAGTGCATTATTACCATTGCTGACGTCAGGATTAAATCCGGCATTTTTTGTAAAGATGAATGGATTGTTGGCTGTCAGGTAAATCCTCAGCGCCTGGATATTGAGCCGTTTAGTAATATGGCCGGGGATCCCGTAGCCGAGTGAAATATTATTGATGCGCATATAAGCTCCGTAATCGAGCCATCTCTGGCTGAACTCTCCCCTGATATTTCCTGTAGGTGCATCATTGGGGCGCGGGCTAAAGCCATCGCCAGGATCCTGCTCAGACTTCCAATAATTTTCACCGATGAGTGAAGAGATAGCGAAACGTCCACGGGTAGAGAATGTTCCTCTTCTTGAAACGCTCAGGATGCGATTGCCGTGCACTCCCTGCATACTAACGCTCAGGCTGAAATTTTTATAAGAAAACCTGTTGTTCATGCCATAAAAGAAATCCGGGTATGGTGTACCCATGATCGTTTTATCGAAACTGTTGATCACTTCGTCTGGTTTGCCATCAGCACCGCTGACGTCCACGAATCGTGTATCACCGGGACGTGAACGGGTTGTAGTGCCTGGACTAAACACAGGCCCTTTGTTTACCTCTGCCTGATTTTTGAAGACCCCATCTGTTAACCAGCCATAGAACATACCAATTGGCTGATTAATCATAGTGATATTACCACCATTAATGATGGGATCGCCTTCAGGTCCGAGGCGGACCACCTTGTTTTTAGAAGTGGTCATGTTGAAGTCTGTGGTCCATTCGAATTTTCCCTTGAGATTTATTGTGCTGAGCACAAACTCCCATCCCCAGTTCCTCACCTGGCCGATGTTTTGTAAAGAGCTACTGAATCCGGTAATATCGGGAATGTTTACCCTTAATAACAGGTTGGTATTTGTTGAACGAAAACGGTCAATCGTGATATTAACCCTTCTGTCAAAGATACTCGCGTCGAAACCCACGTTCACCGATTGTTGTGTTTCCCAGGTCAAGCCAGGGTTGGGAAGGGTCCTGGGAGCATATCCTGAAACGGCTACACCATTCAGGGAATATTTTTCGTAGGTAATGGTGGCGAATTGCTCATAATCACCAATATTATTATTTCCTGTTTCGCCGTAGCTGGCCCTTATTTTCAGTTCATTCAGGAAATTGATGTTTTTCAGAAAACCCTCGTCGGATATGCGCCAGGCTACCGCGGCGGAAGGGAACAAACCGTATTTTTTGTCTGCTCCGAACCGGGATGATCCGTCTGTACGCACAGAGGCGGTCAAGTAATATTTACTGTCGAAATTGTAATTGATCCTTCCTAAATAAGATACCAGCGACCATGCACCTGTTGCAGCGGATCCGTCTGTAATAATACCGCTTACCGCACTTAATGAAGAAACAAGGTTATTGGGATATCTGTTACTCATTAGATTATTGGCAGAGTAAGTTTCTTTTTGGGAAGTAAAACCAGCCAGGGCAGTAAAATTATGTTTCCTAAGACTTTTATTATAATTCAGCGTATATTCCGAAAGCCAGTTAACGACCTGTGCTGCAGTGTCTACCCCATAAGCAGGATTGTTAAAGAATACAGGAAGCTGGGGCACGAATTTCGCGCCCTTCATGCTGCTTATGCTACCGCCAAATAATACATTAAATCTTAGGTCGTTGGTAATGGCATATTCAGCATTAACGTTCCCCTGAAAAAAAGCTGACTGCTGCCTGTTGCGGATTTCATTGGCCAAAGCAGCGGGATTAAGATAGTTTCCGGCTGCATCCAGTCCCGAGTAAATAAAATAGCTTCCGTCAGGATTAAATAGAGGATAAAATTGCGTAAGCGACATGGCATTGCCCAGCACACTTTCATTATTACCACCGGTAGAGACGCCGGTTGCACTCACGATGCGCCTGTTGATCAGAGACTGGTTCAGGTTTAACTTTACGGTAAGTTTTTTAGATACCCTTGCATCAATATTCGCCCTGACGGAATACCTTTTGAAATTGCTGTTAATTACAATTCCATCCTGGTTCATGTATTCGCCGCTTATGGCATATCTGACGTTGTCGGTACCACCGGAAACGCCAAGCTGGTATTGTTGTATAGGAGCGGTTTGCAGCACTTCTTTTACCTTATCTACATCGGTGGTATTTTTCCCGGAAAGTACATCAAGGATGATTGGTGGCACTGCCAGTCTCCAGGTGGCAGGAGCGCCGGAAACATCGTTGCCTGCATCTATATTCCTGTTCTTTACACCGTCATAAAAATATTGTGCAAGATCGTGTGCATTAAGAAATGATGGTCTCTTGGATACCTTCTGCAATCCGTAATAACTATCGAAGGTAACAACGGCTTTACCCGTTTTTCCTCTCTTGGTGTTGACGATAATAACGCCGTTGGAACCACGCGAACCGTAGATAGCCGTAGCAGAAGCATCCTTTAACACATCGATGCTTTCAATGTCATTGGGGTTAATGGTTTCAATACTTGTCATGGGATAACCATCCACCACATACAACGGAGTGCTTCCCGCAGAAATACTGCCAATACCTCTTACCCTAACCTGCGGCGCCGAACCCGGCTCTCCTGATACCGGCTTTACCTGCACACCCGCAACTTTACCGAGCAGTGCCTGGTCAAGGCGGGTAACTGCAAGCTCTCTTATTTTTGTAGAATTTACCGATGCCACGGAACCCGTCAGGTCCTTTCTTTTTGCCGTACCATAACCTACCACCACCACATCGCCCAGGTTATCATCGGCCTGCACCAGTGAAACAGCGATGCTGTTCTGATTTCCTACTGTCAGTTCCGTGGACACGTAACCGATGTAAGAAATGACGAGCACTGCATTTCTTTGCGAGACCTGGATGGAGAAAGTTCCATCATCACGAGTCACCACCGTGTTGTTTGTCCCTTTTTCTGAAACGCTTGCACCATTGAGCGGCTCGCCATCCTGGTTGGTGACCTTTCCCGTTATCTCCTCGGGTGGAAGCGCATATGTATTGGCGTTAACATCCACAGGCCGGGTCAATATCAAAAGCATCGTGAGTTTTACAACCAGCAATATTTTTAAAAAAAGTGCATGGCAAAACAGTGGCTTGCGGTTGACAATGATTGGCATCGTTTTCGTTTTGTTAGTTAATCAATAAAAGTGATGATATTGCCTGGGTGACATGGCTTTGGCAGAATGCACACCGGGCAGCAATTTCAAAAGATTTAAACATTTTTTTCAATATCGATGTTTAGAAAGGACTACTCCAAAGGCAACGAGTATATTTTACCTTCCTATGGTGTTACCCACTTCTTCATTGTCTTATCCCCCATTTCAAGCACCAGAGTTCCTCCGTTCATGAGATCATCATGTGAGAAAAAAAGCGAGGTCAACATCTTTCCATTTAGCCGGGCTGACTGAACGTACTTATTTTGCCTCGATGACTTATCGGCAATCAGTGTAAACCTTTTGCCATTTTGTAAATTAATGGTGACTTTGGTGAACAAGGGACTGGTGATGGTATACATGGGTATTCCAGGCGTAAGCGGAAAGAAACCCATTGCAGAGAACACCACAAAAGACGACATCGATCCGGCGTCTTCATCTCCCGGAACTCCGAAGATGTTATCCTGAAACCACGTGTCGAGCAAAAGCCGGGTGTACTTTTGCGTCTTCCAGGGAGCATTGGTATAATTAAAAAGATAAGGAATAAAAAAGGTAACCTGGTTGCCCATCGCAAACTGGCCGATCAGCCCTGTCTGGTTGGGAAATTTTTCAAAAAATTCCGGCCGGCTTCTGTCTAATCCTTCCCTGAAAAGCTGGTCAAGGTTTTTTTCCATTTTGTCAGCTCCACCCATAAGATCTCTCAGTCCTTTAATATCCTGTTGAACATTCCACACATAGCTCCACCCATTGTTCTCATTGTAGTAATCAAACCCGTGGTGACCCCCATCGAATTTCGGATCTATTTCTATCCAGTTTCCCCTGGCATCTTTTGGCATGAACATGTTCATTTTTTCATGCCACAGCTTTTTGTAATTAGATGCCCGTGGCGAATAACGTTCAACTACATCTGTTTTACCCAGTTCCCTGGCCATCTCACTCACCGCCCAGCTGTCGTAAGCGTCGCCAAGGGTAATGGCTACTGCAGACCTTTGCTGACCACGTTTTAACGAGGCAAACGAATCGGTTTCGGGCTCCCCGGGATGTAATGCCGGGTAATAGCCGTTTTTATAATAAAAATCTTCTAATGCGCCTTTCGGGCCGTTCCTGAAAGGAAGCATTGTGGCCTGCTCTGCATTTTTTAACATTCCTTCGAATGCCTTATTCACATCGAAATTCTTAACCCCTTTCCGGTATGCATCCAGGAACATAACGGATGAATGGAAGCCGAACATTCCGGGACGGTCGCCAAAGTGCCGGGGATACTCAGGCATCCACCCGCTTTGCTCGTACATGCGAACATATGATTGCAGCATATCCGCTTCCCTTTCAGGATCCAGGATAAGCTTGAGCGGGTGCAGGGCGAGATAATTTCCCCAGGTATAGTCGTCCACATAAAATGGCCGGCTGTCCTGATGCACTGCACTATCATATCCGCTGAAATATTTTCCGCCCTCTGAAATATCCACCATGCGTGCATAACAACGGTACAGTGCGGTATAAAAACTTCTGCGCTGCGCCTCCGTTCCGCCTTCTACTTTAACCTGCCCGATCACCTTTTCCCAGGCCGCCTTCCCCTGGTTCTTTAGCTGATCAAATGTTATATTTTTCAGTTCATTCTCATAATTTGTCTTCGCCTGATCGGGACTGATAAAGGAGATGGCATAACGGAATTCAATAACCGAACTTTCCTGTACCTCATAACTTACCCAGGCACGTTCACCACCAACCATAGACGGTTTCTCGGGTACGCCACTGACCGTATAGCGGCCCCAGTCTTTTTCTCCCTGCTTCTTTCCGCTTTGAGGCATTCCTGAAAAAACACCGTATAAATAAGCAACCCCTTTCTGCGAATGAATGGCGTCGTTTACAAATTCTTTCCCTGTTATGATATTCCCTTTGGTCAACTCATACTGACCGTTGGCATAGTAATGAGATAGAAGAAGATTTTTCTTAACACCTGAAGGATAAGTAAACCGGTAGATGCCCGTTTTTTTTCCGGCAGTATATTCCGCGAGGATGTCGTCATCGGTGAGGGATACAGAATAGTACCACGGCTGTGTTGTCTCAAAATCATGATCATAGGTTAGTCTTCGGTACCAGCCTGTGTCCGTGACTTCACCGATGGAAGGTTTGATACCAAAGACCAACTGCGGAGTAATGATATTTGTCGCCAGCATAGGGAAGTCTGTGATCTGCATATCAAGGTGGTCCTGCCTTTTAGGGAACATCCTTACCATTTGATGGGGAAGGTGCACCACCGGCCGGTTGGTATTCAGTAAAGGGGCCACGTTGCCGATCGTAGGGTCAATGTACTGAAGGGAGCTGTTAGCGGTATGGGCAGATTGGCCTGAAAGGTTTTGAGCCGAGATCACACAAAAAATTATAGCGGTCAGAATAAATTTGATCATAACTGTAATTAAAAATATTACTATGACAGACAGGGGGTACAAGCCCCCGCTACCGGATATCCCATTTTTTACCTGTTTTTTCGCCCATCTCCAGCACCAGGGTGCCGCCATTCAGAAGGTCGATATGGGAAAAGAACAGCGAAGTGAGTGCTGTCCCGTTTAATGCTGCGGACTGTATGTATTTATTTTTCCGGGAAGCGTTATTGGCTACGAGTGTAAATTTTTTACCATTTTGTAATGTGATGGTCACTTTAGTAAACAGCGGACTGGTGATCGTATACATGGGTAAACCTGGGCTAACGGGGTAAAACCCCATTGCAGAGAATACTACAAAAGCCGACATGGCGCCACCGTCTTCATCGCCCGGAACGCCGAATATATTATCCTGGAACCAGGTGTCCAGTATCAGCCTGGTGTATTTCTGCGTCTTCCAGGGAGCATTTGTATAGTTAAAAAGATAGGGAATGAAAAAGGTCACCTGATTGCCCATCCCGAACTGGCCGATCAAGCTTGTCTGATCAGGGAATTTCGCCCAGAATTCAGGCTTGCTGCGCTCCAGGCCTTCGCGAAAAAGCTGATCAAGATTTTGTTCCAGCTTATCCGGGCCTCCCATCAGGCCCCTTAACCCTCCAATGTCGTGCTGAACGTTCCACTTGTAACTGAATCCATTGTTTTCGTTAAAATAATCATTACCTGCATGGCCGCCATCGAATTTCGGATCTATCTCTATCCAGTTACCCTTCGAATCTTTGGGCATGAACATATTATATTTCTCATACCAGAGGTTTTTGTAATTCTGTGCCAGCGGTGAATATTTTTTATAGATCTCCTGGTTGCCCAGTTCTTTGGCGAGTTCGCCCAGCGCCCAGCTGTCGTAACTGTTTCCGAGGGTAACAGCAACGGATGACCGCTTTTGCCCGGGCTTTGAAACGGCTACCGGGTCCGTTTCAGCTTCTCCGGGATGCAGTCCGGGGTAATAACCTTTCGCATAGTAGAAAGTTTCCAGATCACCCGCGGGACCGTTCCTGCTTGGCAGCATGGTGGCTTTTTCGGCATTTTTCAACATTCCTTCGAATGCTTTATTCACATCGAAATTACGTACGCCTTTACGATACGCATCCAGGAACATAACAGCAGAATGGAAACCGAACATACCAGGACGGTCACCAAAATGCCGGGGGTATTCGGGCATCCAGCCGCTTTGCCGGTACATATTCACATAAGATTGCAGCATATCCGCTTCCCGGTCAGGATTGAGCATAGCCCGTAAGGGATGCAAAGCAAGGTAATTGCCCCATGTATAATCATCCACATAAAACGGCCTTTTGTCTTCGTGAATAGTACTGTCATAGCCACTGAAATATTTCCCTCCTTCGGATATATCTACCATCCGTGCATAGCAACGGTATAAGGCGGTGTAAAAAGTGCGCTTTTGCGCTTCCGTACCTCCTTCCACTTTCACCTGCCCGATAACTTTCTCCCAGGCAGATTTCCCTTTGCTCTTTAACTGATCGAACGTTGTATTTTTTAGCTCTCTTTCATAATTAAGTTTTGCCTGCTCCCTGCTGATAAAAGAGATGGCATAACGGAATTCAACAGCCGAAGCGTAATTTTCCGGATAGCTGGCCCAGCATCTTTCACCCTTCATAGGAGCAGGTTTTTGTTGCCTTCCTGTAACGGTATATCGCCCCCAATCCTTTTCACCTTCTTTTTTATCGGTTTCAGGTGAACCGGAAAAAACACCATACATAAAGGCAACTCCCTTTTGAGCATGTATCGCATCGTTTACGAATTCGGTTCCTGCAATAGTATTTTCATTCAGTAATTCATATTGACCGTTTGCATAGTAATGGGAAAGCAGCAGATTTTTCCGGGCACCAGCCGGAAAGGTAAAACGATAGATACCGGTCTTCTCCCCTGCTGTAAATTCAGTACGTATATCCTCATCCGTTAGAGTTACTGCGTAATACCAGGGTTTGGTTATTTCCAGGTCATGATCATAGGTCAGCCTCCGGTACCAACCTGTATCCGACACTTCACCGATAGATGGTTTAATACCGAATATTACCTGCGGGGTAATGATATTTGTCGCCAGCATGGGAAAATCGGTAATCTGCATGTCAAGGTGATCCTGACGCTTGGGAAACATCCTTATCATCTGGTTTGGTAGATGAACAACCGGCCGGTTTGTGTTCAGTAAAGGCGCCACGTTCCCAATTGTAGGATCGATATAGTCGATTCCTTCAATGGTGCTGACCGCAGTTGTTTTCTTTTTTTCCTGTGCAAGTACACCTTTCAGGAAGCCTGTAAAAAAAAGGACGCCTGCCGAGATGAATAGATTGATGATTCTTGTTTTAATCATTGGCGCTCCATGATAGACGTTAGTCATAGCCTGGGTTTTGTGCTAAAACCGCAGGATCGTTAATGATCTGCAGTTCAATTAAAGGTATTGGAAAAACAGTCATATGAGGTTTCATTCCAAACGGTTGCATTACGCTGAGCGCACGCCCTGTTCTTACCAGGTCGAACCACCGTACGCCTTCCATACCAAGTTCAAACCTCCTTTCCCGGTATATTTGTTCCCTTACCTCATCTTTTGAAGTGACTGTATGCTCGGGTAAGCCCACCCTTGTACGAATCTGGTTCAGATAAGGGATCGCCTGGCTGGTTTTACCATTTTCATTCAACGCCTCAGCATACATCAACAAAACATCGGCATAACGTATTACTTTCCAGTTAGCCTTGCTGTCGTTAATGGCTGGTGTTCTGGCCAGGTATTTTTTGGTAAAGGTAGCAATCTGTATAAAGCCCCGGAACACCCCATTATTATCCAGGTATCCTTTGGCTACGGTTACGTCCCGGCGAAGATCTGCAGGATCGAAAGCATCAAAAAAAGCAAGAGTAGGCGTGTTCTGTTCCCCTGCCCCGCCTTTTACACCATAGTATAGGTCAGCAGCAGAACCGGCAGACTTTGGCAGAAACTTATTGGAAAAGCCACTTCCAAGGCCGAGGCCACCTTCCTCATATTCTATGTCGAAAATATACTCGGAGTGATGTTCATCTTTGGAATAATCGAAGAGATCATTGTAGTTCTTCAGGATGGCATACCCCATGGTGGTCACTTCCTGTAATTTGGCTTCAGCCTTAATGAAATCTTTGCGTGTCAGGTAAACTCTGCCCAATAAGGCCCTTGCAGCTCCCTTTGTAACCCTTCCCACATCAGCACCCGTATATTTTACGGGCAGGTTGCTTTCGGCTTCCAGCAGGTCAGGAATGATAAGGTCGTTATATATTTTGTCTGTCTTTTCACGGTTTTTTTTATACCCATCCTGGATGCTGATCGGGCTGGTGATCATTGGAACATCCCCGAAAATACGGACCAGGTCGAAATACGCAATTGCGCGTAAAAATTTAGCCTCTGCAATGTGCCGGTTTTTATTCGTGACCTCTGCTGCATCTGCACGCTCAATTTTCGACAAAATCAGGTTGGCGCGGTTGATCACGCTGTAATAATTTCGCCAGGTATTTATCAGTAAAGCTGCACTGCTGTTCATGCTGAAGGTGTTCACGGAAACGAGGAAAGCATCATTGCCCAGTGCATGCCAGGAATCATCCGACCGGAGGTCGCCGTAAATCCAGAAGTCCTGGTATTGATTTCTTAAAGTACTGTAAACGCTAACAACAGCATCCTGGAAGTCCTTGTCCGTTTTGTACACTGCTTCCACACTAACAGTAGAAATTGGGGGTAATTCAATGAATTCTTTTTTACAGGATATCGTTAATATACAGGTAGCTATTGTGGCACTAAGTATTTTTTTCATCACTGTTTTTTTATATGAAGCAACATAAATTAAAAGGAAACATTTACGCCTATCAGGAGGCTGCTTGGCAATGGGTAATCACTGGATTCGTTACCGGGGCTCAACGGATTATCGTTCATGCTGGCATCCGGGTTAAAGGCAGTATTCTTTGTGATGATGAAAGGGTTTGTGGCGTTGACATAGAACCTGAGTGAATGGAGCTTTATCTTTTGTGAAATTTTTGCAGGCACTACATACCCCAACGTGATATTGTTGACCCGCATGTACGATCCCTTGTCCAGGAATGCCTGGCTGGGCAACCGCACACCACCGGTAGGATTGTCATTGGGCCTGGGCGTTATTCCGTCGCCGGGATCCTGTTCTGATTTCCAATAATTATTACTGAATGCGTACCCTCTTACACGCGCCCGGCCGCTGTTTCCACCGCCCCTTGATAAGTTATAGACCACGTTACCTTTTGAACCTTGCAAGCTGACACTTAAGCTTAAGTTCCGGTAAGTGAAACGATTGGTCATACCGTAATAAAAATCCGGATAGGGCGAACCCATGATGCTTCTGTCAAAATTATTTATAATGCCATCCGGTTTGCCATCGGGACCGCCAACGTCTTTAAACCTTATATCACCAACGCGGGAACGATCCGCCGCGCCCGGATTGAATATCGGTCCTTTGGCTAATTCGGACTGATTTTTAAAGATACCATCTGTCAGTAAGCCGTAAAACATGCCAATCGGCTGGCCGATCATGGTGACGTTGTTACCTGCATAAATGGGATCTCCTTTGGGCCCGAGCCGTACCACTTTGTTACGGTACGTGGAAAGATTAAAGTCGGTTGACCAGTCAAACAGCTTGCCTGACAGGTTCACAGTACTTAACACAAACTCCCAACCGGTGTTTTTTACTTCGCCGATATTTTGCAAGGCTGTGCTGAATCCGGTATTATTTGGAACGTTCACATTTAATAGCAGATCAGTGTTCCGGGATTGAAAATGATCGACTGAAATAACCAGCCTTCTGTTAAAGAAACTTGCATCGACACCCGCATTAACGGACTTTTGTCTTTCCCAGGTTAAAAACGGGTTTCCAATTCTCCCCGGGGCGATACCGCTGATGGCACCTCCGCCCAGGGCATAGGTTTCATAATTGATCGTCGCATACTGATCATAGTTACCAATATTGTTATTTCCTGTTTCTCCGTAGCTGGCCCTCAGCTTGAGCTCACTCAGGAAGGAAATATTTTTAAGAAATCGCTCCTCCGATAAACGCCAAGCCACCGCTACGGATGGGAATACACCATATTTGTTTTCAGTTCCGAAACGGGATGAACCATCGGTACGTATAGACGCCGTCAGGTAGTACTTACTATTATAATTATAGTTCACCCTGGCCAGGTAGGAAAGCAACGACCATTCATAAAGGTTAGAGGTACCATTGGTTATCAGCCCGCTTACCGCACTCAGTGTCGGGACAAGGTTGTTTGGATACCGGTTACTACTTAATGCATTTGATTCACCATTTTCTTTTTGAACAGTGTAGCCTGCCAGTCCGGTTATTACATGCTTGCCTATAGATTTATTGTAATTGAGGGTATATTCGGTTAACCAGTTAGTGACCTGTGATGAATTATCAGAACCAAACGGCAAGTCATTAAAGAAATAAGAACGCTGTGGTTTAAATAACATGCCCTTGTTCCCCAGAACACTTCCCCCGATCAGGAAATTGAATTTGAGGTCGTTGGTTATGCTGTATTCTGCGGTGAGGTTTGCCAGAAGCCGGGTCACCTTATTTAACACCTTTGTTTCCATAGCAACCGCCAGAGGATTATATACCGCTGCCAGGTCCGGCAGGCCGTCATAATTAAAGTAATCGCCATTTGAATTCCTCAGTGGGCGGAAATTATGAATATTTAAGGCAGCGGCCACCACTCCGGAGCCGAGGCAACAGACGCCCGTGGAAGGGAGTGCGCTTTGTTTGGTAAATGAGGGGTTTAAATTAAGTTTAATCATTAACCTGTCGGTTAATTTGGCATCAAAGTTCGCGCGGATAGAATACCGTTCAAAACCGCTGTTGATAACAATGCCATCCTGCTTCATGTATTCGCCGCTAAGTGCGTATTTCATCATTTCATTTCCTCCTGATGCGGACAGCGCATACATCTGCTGCGGTGCATCAACTAATATTCCATCGAGAGCGTCTTCATCTGTAGTATTTTTCCCTTCAATGACGTCCATTATAACCTGAGGTACCGATTGTCGCCAGGTGGTGGGATGTCCTGAAACATTATTTCCGTCATCCATATTTTTGTTACGCATCCCATCAAGCCAGTACATGGCCTGCTCTTTTGAATTTTTCATCTTAGGGATCCTGGAAACCCTTTGCACGCCGTAATACGTGTCAAAAGTCAAAACCGGTTTGCCGGATCTCCCTCGTTTCGTATTGATAATAACAACACCATTGGAACCCCGTGATCCGTATATGGCTGTAGCGGAGGCATCCTTTAATATATCGAGGCTTTCGATATCATTGGGGTTTAAGGTCTGTATGTTGTCTGTGGGAAAACCATCCACTACATATAGAGGACCAACGCCTGCAGAAATACTGCCTATGCCTCTTATTCTGATCTGCGGTGCAGAGCCCGGTTCACCGGAAACTGCCTTTACCTGAACGCCTGCCACCCTGCCGGCCAAACCCTGCTCTATACGGGTAACGCCCAGGTCCCTGATTTCCCTTGTGCTTACCGAACCTACGGACCCCGTCAGATCTTTCCTTTTCTGTACGCCATATCCAACAACAACCACCTGGTCCAATGCATCTGCACCGGACCGTTTCATATTAATTACCAATGACAGGATTATGGCAGACTTTATATTATACCCCGATATGGTCTGCGGCTCATGCCCCACTGCAGAAAAAGCGAAGCTGTAAGGGCCGCCTGCGGGGATCCTTGAAAAGGTAAATACACCGGAGCTGTCTGTACTTGTTCCGGAAGTGAAATTATCATTTGCTTTTCTGATAACCACGGACACACCTGAAAGTGGCTCTCCGTCGTCGTTTTGAACGATCCCTTTAACCAGGCTGGTTTTATCCTGGGCATTCAGGCCCAATGACAACATGAAGAACGGGATTAAGCCCAGGGCAAAAATGGTAACCCCTGATTTAAGTAGATTAAATCTCATATGGCGCGTTGTTTTAGCATTTGAACAATCGAACTTTCACGGGAATGAGTGGTGGTGTCAAACAGATCGCCGTGTAGTCGAATTAACTATCATGATAAGCACTTACTACTATGATACGATTGAAGATAGCTTTACCCTTACCTGCCCTAAAAATATTTTCCGGTTAGTTTTGGAACCCTTGATCTATTTGTCCTGTTTTGTTCATTTTCTCCTGTCTTGTTTCATTTTTTGCTGCCGTATTTTATTTCTCCTGTTATAACCCAGCTCCGTCAGGCTACGGTTAAAACACATCTTGAGAAAATTAAAAAGGATTCATGCCCCGGCTCGGGGCAACCCGTCTGTAGCACATTGAGCATGCATTATTTTAGGCCCCGGATGGGGGCTACCCTTTTCAACAGGTAATAATAAATAATTTTTGCTTAGCGTGACTAAGGGTGGCCCCGCCGGGGCAATTTAAAGATGATCACATTTCTACAAACGTTTTACCCCTGGCCGGGGTAATAAGTACACTGGCAGGAAATGATTTAGACATCACCTTATACGTATTTAAAAGATGTGTCCTAACCGCGTAGGTAGGAGCCTCGTGTTTATAGCGAACAGATCGTAAGAATTCCGGGTCGCCAAAATTGTTAGCTGTCATTGTAAGGGTAAACTCTTTCTTACTCGTATTATACCGAATAAGGTATTCCTCCTTTTATTCAGGGTTATAGTTTTAGGCCGAATTCTCAAACACAAACAAAACGATTATGCCATTAATTAATCTCTGCAACCTCATTACCTTTAAGAGGCCGGCTGTTTTCAGCATAATAAAGATTGTGAAGCTAACAACGATTGGTTTGATTGCTATCAGCATGCATGCAGGGGCAAAAGGAGTTTCTGAAAAGGATGTATCACTTAATAAAGTGCCCAGCGAAAACAAAAGACAAATTATAAGTGGCAAAATCACCAATGATAAAGGCGAGCCGCTATCTGGTGCTAGTGTCACTGAAAAAAATACCAATAGCGCTACTACGACAAAGGAAGATGGGACTTTCACTATAGATGTTGCTGGCGCTGAGTCAATCCTGGTTATTTCATACGTCGGGTATGACACCAAAGAAATTAGCGTCGCCAATCAGACTAACGTAACAATAGTGCTGCTGCAAAACAATACGAATTTGAATGATGTGGTGGTGGTTGGTTACGGCACCCTGAGAAGAAAAGATTTAACGGGTTCTGTTGCATCCGTAGGTAGCGCAGCTATCAAGGATCTGGCTGTAACCCGCATCGATCAGGCCCTTTTGGGAAAAGTAGCAGGAGTACAGGTTAAACCTGTTTCCGGAGAGCCCGGTGCTTCGACACAAATCAGAATAAGGGGTATCGGCAGTATTTCTGCGGGGGCAGGACCTTTATATGTTGTAGATGGATTTCCCACTTCCAGCATTGAAACGCTGAATCCAAACGACATCGAAACACTTGATATTTTAAAAGATGCTTCTGCCACTGCCATTTATGGATCGCGCGGATCAAACGGCGTTATCATCATTAATACGAAAAGAGGAAAAGCAGGAAAGCCCACCATCACATTTGACACCTACACCGGGTGGCAAAAAATAGCCATGAGACCAAAGTTCATGACAGCCATGGAGCAGGCTAAATATTATTACGATGGAATACGTAACAGGAACATTGACGAAGGGCGGGATGTTTCAGGACCTTATGCTACCTGGTTCAGAAAGGTTCCCCAGGAAGCGATAGATGTTTTGGAAGGACGAAATACCTATGATGTTGACGCACTCGATGTAGTATCACGGACCGCACCCCAACAACAGTATCAACTAACGGCCACAGGGGGAAATGAAAATGTCAGGTATGCTCTAAGTGGAGAATATTTTAACCAACAGGGAGTAATTATAAACAGCGACTTTAAAAGGTATTCCGTAAGAGCCAATATCGATGCGCAATTATCTAAAAGAATGACAGTCAAAATAAACCTGAATCCCTCATTTACGGATAGTAGAAGTATCCAGGCTGCCGGCGCAGGTACCGGACCAAATGATGGCGTAGTTGCACAGGCAGTTATTGTAAACCCCTGGTACCCGTTAACTGATTCGAGTGGCAATTACTTTGCTTTTAGCGGCCTGGCGGGCTCTTCAAATGCAACCAATCCTTTAGCGTTGGCAAAAGAAGTTGAAGCCGGGCAAAAAGGAATCCGGTTATTAGGCAACATAAATGCAGAGTACGCCATTTTAAATGAGTTAAAGCTGAACGTATTGTTCGGAGCAAACCTTATGAGCGGAAGAGCAAGAAGGTTTAAGCCCCAGCTTCCTGCCTTTTTTAATGATCCGGCCACAGGAACAGACAATACGAACATGCTTACGAATTGGCTCACTGAATATACCTTAAACTATAATAAAGCTTTTGGCCAGCACAATGTTTCCGGATTACTGGGTTTTACTTCACAAAAAGAGAATTACGAATCAAATTTTGTAACCAGCAATAAATATCCCAATAATTTTGTTTCCTACCTGAGTGCTGCCAGTGGCCAGATAACGGATGGTTCTTCAGATACATACCAATGGTCGTTAATTTCTTACCTGGCAAGGTTCAATTACAACTATAAGAGCAGATATTACGCAACTGCTTCCTTACGCACAGATGGTTCATCGCGTTTTGGATCCCAGCACAAATACGGAGTTTTCCCTTCCGTAGCGCTAGCCTGGCGGATTTCAGATGAGACGTTTTTAAAAGATGCCCGTTTTGTAAGTGAATTAAAATTGAGGACGAGTTACGGTGAAACCGGAAATAACAATATCGGTAATTACGATCAGTATGCCACAATTAATTATGAACGATACACTTTCGGCGGAGTAGCGGTTGGAGCATTTGCTCCTGCCAGGCTTGCAAATCCCTCCCTGACATGGGAAAAGCAAAAACAGGTAAACATCGGCTTCGATTTAGCTATTTTTGACAGGAGAATAGCATTGACAGTAGACCACTTCATTTCAAGAAATACCGATTTGTTATTGAATGTAAATGTTCCTGATATTACAGGGTTCAGCACCGCATTAAAGAACATCGGGGAAGTAAAAAATAGTGGATGGGAGTTTGCCGTAAATACGGTTAACCTGAAGAACAAACTTGGATGGACAACCGACTTCAATATTTCCACTTACAAAAATGAAGTGGTGAAATTAGGTCCTAAAGGTGACCCTATCTATTCCGGTGGGAACGTAACGATGATCGGTGAGCCGATCGGCATGTTCTACGGTTTGATCAATGACGGGGTGTTCAAAAATCAGGCAGAGCTGGGCAAAGGGCCGATATTCTCTCCCGGCTCAGCGATTCGTTCACGGGTCGGGGATACGAGGTTTATAGATATTAGCGGACCCGATGGCAAACCCGATGGAATAATCAGCAGTTTGGACCAAACCATTATGGGAAGTCCATACCCTGATTTTTATTATGGTATGACCAATCATTTCTCCTACAAAAACCTAAGTTTAAGTATTAGTCTGCAGGGATCGCAGGGAAACAAAATTTTGAGTATTTCAAGGTTGGGAACATTAAATACAAGAGGCCGGGTCAGACAGTTAGCCTCCTCTAATAGTTACTGGAAATCTGAACAGGACCCAGGTGATGGCAAAGTGCCACGGCCGAACGACGCTCCCACAGGTAATAACAGAGAACCGTGGAATTCACGTTATCTTGATTATGGAACGTACCTCCGCATAAATAACATAAACCTAAGCTATTTATTACCAGCCCGCTTTTCTCCAAAACTCAGGATTAACTCGCTTCGTTTCTATATAAGTGCTACCAATCCTTTTCTGTTCACAAAAAATGAATCTTTCAACCCTGATGTAAGTAATAGTGAAAATCCATTGACACCGGGGATCGATAATAATAACTATCCATTGACAAAGAATATAGTCCTGGGCCTGAATATATCATTCTGATCCCCAGCATAATTAAAAGAGCTTATATGAAAAGTATATTTATTCTCCTGGTGTGTTCAATTATACTATCGATCTCCTGCAAACAGGATTTTATTGAGATACAGCCGGAATCTACCGTAACCATCGATATCTTATATAAATCTGATAAAGACTTTCAGGATGCGGTGAACGGGTGTTATAACATTTTTCAAACGCAATATCAGAATTTTTGGGTCTTTGGAGATCTGCCGTCCAATGATGTGGAGGAAGATATTCCTAATCATTTTGATCATGTTGCATTTGAACAATTTACAGTCAACGATCGCCAAACGTTGTTAGCAAGTACCTGGAGAAACTATTACAATGTAATCAACCGGGCGAACACCATTTTAACAACCATAGATAAAGCAGATGTGTCCGTTGTTAAAAATAAAGAACGGTATATAGGAGAAGCGAAATTTCTTCGGGCTCTGGCCTATTTCGACCTGGTTAGAATATTTGGCGACGTACCTATGCTTACTACCAATCTAACCGTTGAGGAAGCGTATACAATCGGACGGGAAAAAACCGATAAGATTTATGAAGAAGTGATCATAAAGGCTTTACTGGATGCAGAAGGGAAATTACCTGTCAGATATACCGGTGTTGATGTCGGGAGGGCAACGAGAGGTGCGGCTAAGTCGTTATTGGGGAAGGTGTATTTAACCCGAAAGGATTTTGCAAATGCAGAAGCCAAATTAAAAGAGGTGACTTTGATGGGCTATGCTCTTTTGCCGAACTTCAGGGATTTGTGGAACTACTCGTTAAATGAGCACCATAGTGAATATATTTTTGACATAGAGTACGAAGAAGGAATTGGAGAAGGAAGTAGTTTCACCCATACTTTTGTTCCTGCCTGGACAACACTTACCGATTTTTACGGTATCAAAGGTGGCACGCCACCGAGTGATGGCGCCCCAACGCCTGATTTATTTGCTTCTTTCGATCCCAAAGATGTGAGAAGGAACATTTCCGTACTTTATGGTATTACGGTGAATGGTCTTTTTACACCGATACCTACAAATATCATTCAGGCTTCCAAGTCATATTCGACAAAATACATAACGCCCGTAGCATCTAACAACGACAGCAGAGTCAACTGGAAAGTTATCCGGTATGCAGACGTGCTGTTAATGTATGCGGAAGCGTTGAATGAAAATGGAAAAACAAATGAAGCATTAATTTATTTAAACATGGTGCAGGTCAGGGCTGGGCTGTCAGGGTTTTCAAACTTAACACAATCCGAAACCCGGGAAAAAACATATCTTGAACGGAGGTTCGAGCTTTCATTAGAGGGCCAACGCTGGTTTGACCTGGTACGAACAGGGCGTGCACTGAGTGTTATGCAACCTTATGGCATGAAACCCCACATGACCATTTTCCCTATTCCGTTAACTCAAATCCAGATAATAAACAACCCAGCCATTTTTGCTCAAAACCCAGGCTATTGATGATAGCGATGCCCGAAGTTTCGAGGAATACATTGTATTAAAATAAAATCAATCAAAGAACAACTTCGCAATATGAAAAATAAAAACCAATCAGAAAACACGACCCCAGTGGACGCCCATAAATCACGCCGCGCCTTTATTAAGCATAGCGCCACACTTACGGCCCTTGCTGCTGCAGGCCCTTTAGCGAGCTTCTCCACGCTTGGCGAACTGGCAGCCGAACAGCCCGCAGATTCTATGACCCATGGCATTCAGATCGGCGCTGTGTCATTTGTAGATGAGGGGGTTGAACAGGTGCTAGACATCATGGAGAAGCGCGGAGCTATCAATACGCTCTACCTTACTACCTTCACCCATGGCCGGGGACTCGGGGGAAGGCAGATACCGGGTGAAAAATTCCCGGACCATGGGTCGAAGGAGTCGGATGAGAAAACGTATCATGGGGGTAATTTTGCCACCCCACACCCTGAGTTTTATAAAAATACTGTGCTTAAAGAAACACGGGCGCCCGAACTGGGTAAATTTGATATTCTTGCCTCGGTTCTTCCGGCAGCCAAGAAACGGGGTATGAAAGTTTTTGCATCTGTGGAAGACCAATGGCGCGATAGTGTTCCGGGGGTCAAAGCATGTGCTGAAGTTGATCTGCTGGGAAGAAGGGCAAATACACTGTGTCTCTTTCATCCGGATGTGCAGGCATTCTGGACCGCGCTGGTGACAGACATCTGCAAGTCGTACCCAGTTGATGGGATACTCTTTTTTAATGAGCGTAACGGACCTCTGTTAAATGCATTGGGAGCAAGTCATTTTCAAACCATTGATTCCTCGCGTGCCACCTGTTTTTGCGAACATCATCAACGGGCGGCAAAAGAACGCGGATTGAGTTTTGAACGGGCTAAACAGGGTTATCAAAAACTCGATAAATTTGTGCAGGCTTCCCTCAAAGGGCAGCGTCCGAGCGACGGCTACTACGTTGAGTTTAACAGAATGCTTCTTGAATACCCGGAAATTATCGCATGGGATCAGCTGTTTGATCTGGGTAAGCACCAGGTGCTCGAACAGGTATACAATACAGTTAAAGGTATCAACAAAAATCTGGAGGTAGGTTTTCATATTGAGCATGTTAATTCGTTCAATCCTTTTTTCAGAGCTACTCGTAGTTATGAAGACCTTGCCGCAAAATCTGACTTCCTGAAAGTAGTCGCTTATAATATCTGCGGTGGCGAACGTTATGCCAACTTCATTCGCAACATCGGATCTACTGTGTTCAAAGATGTTCCTCTGGAGGAATTGATGCGATTTAACAATCACCTGCTGAATTACGGGAACGAAGCCTCACTTGACCAACTTCCCACTGCCGGTCTTTCTCCTGATTATGTTTTTCGCGAAACCAAGCGTGCTTTGGAAGGGGTAAAGGGAAAGTGTAAAATTTTACCGGGCATTGATATTGGGATCCCTACAAAATCCTCCAGC
Source organism: Chitinophagaceae bacterium (assembly GCA_037718865.1). Taxonomy (GTDB): domain Bacteria; phylum Bacteroidota; class Bacteroidia; order Chitinophagales; family Chitinophagaceae; genus JADCRZ01. Next base: position 175,414 of record JBBJMP010000008.1, read on the forward strand.
CGCAAAGGATCTCCCCAGGATGCATACCTGGCAACAGCTGCAGCTTACAAAGGCGGGGCACATGGTGTTATTTTATCAAGGAAATATTCCGAAATGAACCTTGCAGACATTGATGCAGCCGGGCGCGCAATAAGGGAAGCAGTAAAAAATAAAGCATAAGGCATCGGAAAATTAAAAAAGCATTTTTTTAGAAGGCATCTTAAAAGGTTCAGCAATCATGAAAAAAACAATTGGCATCCAGGTCGGTCCGGATTCTTTTGTAGATGAAGGTACAGACAAGGTACTCGACATACTTCAGAAACGCGGAGTTGTAGACACATTATATCTTAGTACGTTCACCTACGATAGGGGAATCACAGGCCGCCAAATGCCCGATAAACCTTTACCTGGCCATGGTATGCACGAATCTGTTGAAAGATTTTTTCATGGCGGCAATTTTGCCACTCCACACGCGCAGTACTACAAAAACACTGCAATAAAAGGTGAAAAATTACGGGCTCCTGATTTCGGTAAACTGGATATACTGGCAGAAGTTTTACCGGCTGCAAAAAAAAGGGAAATGAAAGTGATCTGCTCGGTGCAGGATGGTTTCATTTATCCTGAAGATGTTCCATTTTTTAAAGAATTCGCCGAAGTAGACCTCCAGGGAAGGAAGGGAGGTGCCATGTGTTTCTTTCAGCCAGACGTGCGGGAATTCTGGAAAGCCGTTGCAACCGATCTCTGTTCATCTTATGATATAGATGGTATCCTGTTGTTCAATGAACGTAATGGCCCTTTATTAAATGCTATTGGTGTGAGTCATTCTCAGGGAATAGACTCGGCAAAGGTTACCTGTTTTTGCGAGCAACATCAGCAGGCTGCAAAGCAACACGGCATCGATTTTAAACGCGCCAAAGAAGGTTATATCAAACTTAACGAGTATGTGCAGAACTCCCTGAATGCTAAAAGGCCCAGCGATGGATATTATGTCGAATTTACCCGTCTATTGCTCGAGTACCCGGAAATTATGGCATATAATCAGTTGTTTGATACGGGCAAGCACCAGGTACTGAAAGAAGTATACAACGCCGTTAAGGGTGTGCGTAAGAACCTGGAAGTAGGCTTTCATATAGAGCACACCAATTCTTTTAATCCATTGTTCCGGGCCTCACGGAGTTATGAGCAACTTGGAGCCATCGCCGACTTTCTAAAGGTAGTGGTTTATAACAATTGCGGGGGTGAACGCTATAGGAGTTTCATCCGTAATATATCTTCCACTGTGTTCAGGGATGTGCCACCGGCAGAGTTAATGTTGATTAACAATCATCTGTTGAATTATGCCAACGAAGCACCTATCGATGAATTACCCATGGCTGGTTTATCACCTGATTATGTGTATCGTGAAACGCAACGAGCGAAGGCTGGTGTGAACGGGAAAAGCCGGATACTCCCTGGAATTGATGTAAATATTCCCACCGGTAAAAATAGCCGCCAGGCATCTCCTGACGACACTTATGCTGCCACACTTGCCGCTTTCAAGGGTGGAGCTGATGGCGTGATCTTGTCACGTAAATACTCTGAAATGTGGTTGGCGAACCTCGAGGCAGCGGGAAGGGCAGTGCGTGATGCCGCCAGCCTTGCTGATGCACCAAAAAAAAAGGCTGGTTAAACACAGCCTCTTTTTAGTATTCATCAAATCCCGGCAAACTGCTGCCTGAATTACCAATATCTAAGGAAACTCAGCCCTTGCTCTATTTACAAGATCAACAAGATCTGATCCACCACTGGCAAAATTATCACTGGGATTATGTGCACTTTGTGTGGCGACCGCGTAAGGTTTACCATCCCAGTATCCCCAGAAAGGGCCTCCGCTTTGTCCCGGCCAAACATCACCTTTATGCGTCATGCTTTCATTGTCATCAGCACTCCAGAAATCACCGTCCAAAGCGATTCCTGTCTGGTAGATAGGCCTTTGGGTTCCTGTCAAATCATTGGGATAACCTGCATGGGTCCAATGAGCACCGCCATCCCAGGAATCAGTGTATGATTTGGCACCCAGAAAGCCAATCGAATTACCCAGCGGGCGATCCAATACCACTACTACATAGTCGTACTGAATTTCTGTTCCATCAATACCGCCTGCATTGGAAACTTTGTATTTGTAATAGGTGCGTATTCCCCAGGCACTTCCATAAGGGGCACTGCCGTTGTAATACATAGGTGTAAACTTGATCCAGCCGGTGGTATTATTTGGCTGCCAGTCAATAATATGGGAGCAGGTTAGCATATGACGAGGGCCAATCATAACTCCACTTCCTGAACCTAAGGGAGATTCTACCTTACCTACGCATCTCCACGGATAAACTGTTGAATAATACACTCTTCTGTCATCCGGTCCAAAGATAGTTTTTACGCCAATCTGTGACATGAAAGATTCCCTCTCGATAAATTTCGGCTTCCGGTTTTTCTTAGGCTCCAGTTGTGGGAAGTAATCAAAGTCAGTATGAGTCGGGTAAAAATGATCTGTCTCCGTTGCATCATTACTGAACGACTTCTCTCCATGAAGAACCTTCACTGCTTGTGTTCCTTTAGGATAAGACCTGCCATCAATGGTTTCCATTTCGGGCCCTTTGCTAACAAGATCCTGGTCAAATGACTTTTCCTTTGTTGTTGCTTTAATAGATTTAAGTTTTTTTACTTCATCTATGGTCATCGGGGCACCATTTTGTGTTGTTGACATTTTTATTTGTTTTTTACGGTTTTTCCTACTCTGTTAGAGGCTTTTCGGATTACGCCTTTTTGATTAAATGTTAATTAAATATCTTTTGTGAAAATTCAGCAGAAACGCTTTCCGTCTGGTTAATTTGTGCAGCTCCCATTGCAGCAAGCGCATTAGCCGTTTGTGCATCAAGAAGTCTCCTGGTAATATTGCCAGTGGTGGCTCTTAAGATCTTGCAGAAATGATAGGTGAAATACCCGCGAATTATTCCTGAGATAGATCCTTCCATAGACACCTGGTTGTCTTTACAAGCCGCCCACAGGGTGTGATTCGTTCCTGCAACAGGTACGATGGCCCTTGTTTTAGTGAGGTATTCACTATATTGTTCAGTCTTTTTTGGCTTAAGATCCTTTGCATAGCTGAAGTAAAATTCATCTTCCAGCATAGGTTCTATAAAGCGTGGCGTTTCGAAGCTGGTTTCACCACTAAATTCATTGAGGTTAAGATTAAGGTTCCTGGTGCCTGTACCGGAATGACAGCAGTCAAAAATTACTTCCAGGTTAACGCCTGGCTTTAATTTACCGGTGAAGATTTCTTTGAACTGGTCATCAGTAAAAACACCCGCTGTTGTATAGTCGTGCGGAACTATTGCTTCATCAAGGCCATCAATTTCCAGGTCCGGACCAACATTGGCGACGCGGGTACCGTGGCCTGAGTAATAAAATACCAGGCTATCGCCGGCAGCGCAATCCTGTAATAGCCAGTTTAGATAGATACCGATGTTTTGTTTTTTGGCATTTTGGTTTGTCAGAATTTTAATGTCTGCCGGTGCAAATCCACATAATACCAGGGTGCTTGCCATGTCTCTGGCGTCGTTAACGCAACCATTTAGATCGGGACCGCCTGTCCCTATAGGGGCATAATCGTTAATCCCTACTACTACTGCTTTTTTTTTCATGTTTAAGGTTTTTGTTTTCCTACTCTGTTACGGCTTTTCGGATACGCCGTGTTCCTTGAATTAATGAACGTTCAATTATATATGACAGAATGGAAACAAGGTCAACAGTGATCTCAAATAAATTTTTCAGGGCTTCGTTAGCCGCATAAATATTATTTTTATCCCTTCCTGAACGCCGTTAATTCACTCATTCGGAAGTAATGAACATAAAAGGCCCAAAAAATTATTTTGCGGGATTGTTTATCACCTTAAGCGTGGTGGTTTTAATACATGTCTTTGTAGAAAAAAGCCATCTTCCCAAGGTAGAGAACGATAACACTGTTGAAACAACCAGGGGGAACTTACGTGAAGATGTACCCAACCTATACTATTATAAACATCCCTATCTATCAAAAGCGCATAAGCTGAATGAAGAAATAAAGTATGATAGCGCCATTTATTATTATAAGGAGGCCGCTGCAAAATTCGAACATGAACAGCAGTGGCAAAGTTACGTTTGGGTAAACAGCTATATCGGACGGCTTTACCTGCGGATATCCGGCAAAAACTATAAGGACGCCTTCCCGTTCTTACAAAAAGCTATCAAAACAGGCAGTCAGAAGCTGCGCCGGAATGATCCGTATATGGCAATAACGCTCTATCACCTGGGGTTGTATTATCACAATGATGGGAATGCCGATTCATCTTTAAATGCCTATAACGAAGCCTTGAAAATACTGATCAACAATTACGGAAAAGTAAATCTGTATACATCAGACGTGCATGAGGCGATGGGTGATTTACTCCTGGAAGTATCTTTTAATAATACGGAGGCAGAACAGCATTACCTGACAAGTATCAACATTAAAGAAGGGCTTCCTGCCGAACAGAAAGATTCCGTACTGACGGACAGCTATTATAAATTGTTGAAACTGTATATGCTGATCGAAGATTTTGAAAAAGCACAGACATATTGTTATAAGGCAATCCAGTTTCTGCCGTATGTAAAAAATCATAAGCTGGCCTGGGCAGAGCTGGTGGAGGGTGTACTAGCAGATGTTTACCAGGAACAACACTTGTATCAAAAAGCTATTCCTTCGTTAAAAAATGCGATCCGCATCAATAACGAAAATATAGATGGAGACAAAGGGTATTTGTCTTTTTACTACCATTCTTTAGGAGACATTTATAGCAAAACCCGGGCTTATGATTCAGCCATCTTCTTTTATAAAAAATCACTGAAATTAACGCACGATGCATCTCTCTTTGAGAACCAGCTCCTGCGGGCTTCTGCGGTACATTACTCATTAGGAATGACCTTCCTCCATTTGAAAAGCTACCCCGCCGCCTTAACGCATTTATCCAAATGCCTTAACATGCGACTGGAGATCTATGGCAGTAAACATATCGAAACCGCCCTGGCCTTTCAGGGCATTGGCAACTTATACCAGGAGAGCGGCTTAAATGATTCTGCACTAACCTATTTCCAGCAAGGCATAACGGCGTGTTCAAAAGCCTCTGCAGGTACGGCGTTTCATGCTGTTCCTTTGGTATCCGATATAAATGTCAGCTTAGTTGCATACCAGGTAATAAAAGACAAGGCCTTTGTGCTTAAACAAGCACACAACCGTAATCCTGCAGATCTTAACATGTTGGTCGCATCCATGGCGTACTATTGCCTGGCTGATACGCTGATGAGTTTATTTGGGACAGAGTATGACCGGGAGACGGCACAACTGTTATATGCCAAAAATATCAACAGCATTTATGAAGAAGCAATAGATTGTGCTACAGAGCTACATAAAAAAACCGGCAACGCCAGGTATCTTGATGTTGTTTTTAATTTTATGGACAAACGAAAATCAAGGCTGTTACTGGGTGCCCTCGATGAAGCAGAAATGCTGAAACAATCTGCAGTAGGTGCAAATGACCTGAAAATGCTCCGTCAATTACAGCACGAGCGAACGTTTCTACAAAGTCAATTAGAGGAAGTGAATGGGGGAGATGACCCTGATGACCATGTTCTTAAGGTACTGCATAACCGCACCTATGAAAATGAATCAAAGATCAAGGCGTTTAAAGAAAGATTACATGCCGGCTATCCATATTATGCAAGTATGCAACGTGCAGAAGATACCGTTCAGTTACAAGATCTGCAATCTTATTCCACGAACAACAATGCATTGGTGCTGGACTATTTCTGGGGCGATAAAGCCATTTATGCCATAGGCATCTATAAAGGTAAGAGCAACCTGATAAAGATGGAAAATAAAAACGGAGTGGAAGCAAACATAGATACCTTAAAAACATCTTTCAAAAACGGATATGTTTCAGCCAACCGGAATAACGACTTTGTTTCCTTCCAAAACAGCTCCTATTACCTGTATTGTTCTTTAGTTAAGCCCATGATTGATCGGTTCCAGCTGCGGTTAACAGAAACTACAGACAAACCTGTTATTATTGTGATTCCTGATGGATTGGTTAATGATCTGCCTTTTGAAGCCTTGGTCACAGCACCTGTAGTTGACAAGGATGCAGACTACCGGAAACTGAATTACCTGATCGGCAGTTTTGCAGTCAGCTATAATTACTCAGCCCGGTTACTGCTGAAAGAGCATCTGAAACAAGTCATGGGTCAACGTTGCCGGGTCCTTGGCTTAAGTTATTCAAAAGATTCACCTGTTGAAAACCAAACAGGAAAATTGCATGCTTTGAGAAACATTTCTGCCAATGAATTGCCAGGGTCCGCAAAAGAATTAAAGTCTGTTTCCTTATATATGGACGGTGCATTTTATATGGGCGAAGAAGCAACAGAAGGCCTGTTTAAAAGAGAAGCACCCAACTTCGATATATTACACCTGGCATTACATGGACAAGCAGATAGCAGCAATTCTCATGGTTCCAGGCTTATGTTTAAAAAAGGAGATGATAGCCTGAACGATGAACGTTTGTATGCGTATGAGATTTACAATATCCCCATTAAGGCCAGGCTGGCAGTACTAAGTGCTTGTGAATCAGGAACGGGCAAATTAAACCCGGGAGAAGGAATGTATAGCATTGCCCGGGCATTTATGTTTGCCGGGTGTCCGTCAGTAGTCATGAGCTTCTGGAAAGTAAATGACAATCTAACAGCAGCAATCATTGAAGATTTTTATAAACAATTGTCAGCAGGAGTCGGCATTGATCAGTCTCTGCGGAAAGCAAAACTTGACTATATGGAGAAGGCTGATCGCAGAAGTGCCCATCCGGCTTACTGGGCAGCATTTGTAGCTATGGGGAAAATGGAACCCGTTATTAACACCGCCGGGAATCATCGGACTACGACCCCTATCGCCATCATTCTTATAGGAATAGGCGCTTATTTGATAGTAAAGTTTTCCCGAAGAAAACGAAGGGGACGTAAATACAGCTTCCAAGTTTGGAACTGAAAATCCGGAAACAGGAAAACATTTTGATGTGAGCGGCCTTTTTATACAGGAAAAGCAACTGGCACGACGTTAGCCATTATGTAATCGGTTTTTCATAGGATATTGGATTAAAAGCGGGGCTGGATTTCTATCCTGGTCCCTTTTTTATTTTCCGCATTCCTTTCCGTTAGTCAGTCTTAAATTATTATTGTCTCAGGCTTAGCTGTTTACCTAATAACTTATTTTCTAAAGAAGGAGTTATCTGCTTTGCTTTAAAAAGTATAGTAACGTTATCTGTAGTGCTCGTAACTTCAAATACCTTGTTGCCTTTATAGATGATATTAAATTCCTTACAAATGCATCCAGGTTGCTTCGGCGGTCTTTTTACCGCTTCAATTTGAAATCCTTCACAGGGTTGGTCGCCATCCTGACATTCAAATGCAAACATGTTTCCCTCTGCTACCGCATTCATTGAACTCAGCGGATTGTTTGATTTGGCAGCTGAATTATCCGTTATGCCGGAAACGGAAAACTTAATGCGTTCTTTAAAATATACACCACGATCGGAACAGCCCCTAAATAAACCAGAGCTGACAAGTACAAATAAAGCAAGTAATGTCTTTCTCATAAACGATTATTTATTTAATTTGTTAAAGGATAAGCAGGTAACCTACCATTTATCTAAAATTTGAATTGCTTGTTTACTATATTCATTATTATCTCTTGCTACTTCTTCTAATACATACCTTGCCTCTTTCAATTTTCCCTGCTTCAAATAACTAAGGCTCAGATACCATGTAGACTCTGCTGCATATTCTTTGTATCTACCCAGATATTTTTTAAAGGTATTTTCAGCGTCACGAGCTCTATCGCCGGATAAGTAGGCATTTCCCAAATAAAAAAGAATTGTTTCATCTTCTTTTTTAGCCAGCATACTTTCAAACAATGTGATACTTTCCTGATAGTTCTTTTGATTATATGCCTGAAAGGCTTGTCTTCTTTCTGTTAAAGTATCAGATGGTAATCCGCGGGTACCTTGTTCCAGGTCGATATAAGGTTTATGATAGGCCTGGAAAATTCTTTCACTATCCGGCTTATCATTCAAAACAGTAAACAACAACCCTGATGTAAGTATCAATCCTATAACCGCTGCTGCTACCAGGGAATATCTTTTTCGATACACGTTCCTTAAAGAAAAAACATTACTGTTTACTAAAGCTTCGCCCTCCGCTTCAGTAATTCCCTCGTCTATTTTCTCGTGCAAAGCCCCTAGCTTTAAAGACCATTGTTTTCTGCCTGCAAGCTTAATGTTCTGTATAATTTCAGATTGCGTCGCAACTTCGTTTTTGAACTGATTATCGGAACCAAGCTTTTCATTAAATTCTTTAAGCAAAACTCCGCTGAGCTCTCCCAATAAATACTGCTCTATCAAATCTTCCTTATTAGAATCGTCAATCATACAGATTGCATTTCGATAGATATAAAAGATTGCCTTAACCTGTCTTTACATCTGAATTTTTGTTGCTTGGCAACGCTTGCCGTTTTATAATTTAACTTAACCGCCAGTTGTTCAAAACTCAGACCTTCATAATAAAATCCGATCAACAGACTTTGGCAAGGCTCACCGAGTGACGCAATGGCCTGTTGAATTTTTTGAGAATCCGGTAGTATAACTTCATGTTCGCTGGCTTGTCTCACAGAGCCTTCTACATCCGTATACTCTTCGATATCAACAAAACTCTTTTTTCCCCGCAACATATAGAGCCACTTATATCTGCAAATTGAATAAATGAACGTTTTTACCTTACAGGTTAAAATAAAATCTTTTCGCCAGGCTTTCTCCAGAAAATCAAGAATACTTTCCTGGTATAAATCCTTTGCGTCATCTTCATTCCCATTATTTGACATGACCAACTTCCGGATCATTGGCCAGTACGTATAATACAGATAATTTACAGCAGTGTCATCATGATTTCTTAAAGCCAGCATCAGTTCTTCGTCAGTGAATGCCTTATTAGTCATTTCAACAAATGATTAGATATTAAATACAGTATTCTTAATCATCCATGGAAAAGTAATATATAATATATTGTTCAAACTGTCAAAAGTCAACAGGTACAAAGAAACAAATTATCTGCATTAAAACGCCAAAGCCAGGTGTCACAATACAAACGGGCAATAATATCCATGCCTGTTTCAGCCCAATAAAATGGTGGCTGAAACAGCCCTTATATTGTCGCATTAACACCCGTTGAAATGCAGTTCGCGCCAATATCTTTGGCAATGAATCGGCATTTAATTTAAACACAAATAAAACGAAACATTATGCAAAAGATCACCCCATTCTTATGGTTCGACGGCAATGCCGAAGAGGCTATGCAATTTTATACTTCCATTTTTAAGCATGCAAAGGTTAAGGAAGTCACCCGTTACGGAGCAGGAGGGCCAGTGCCTGAAGGAACGGTAATGACGGGGACGTTTGAACTCGATGGACAGGAATTTTTCGCACTGAACGGCGGCCCTCAATTCAAATTCACGGAAGCAATATCTTTTTTTGTGAACTGTGAAACACAGCAGGAAGTAGACGAGTTCTGGGAGAAGCTTTCTGAAGGTGGAGAAAAGTCGAGGTGCGGCTGGCTGAAGGATAAATACGGTCTTTCATGGCAAATCATTCCTTCTGTCTTGGGCAAACTATTAAGAGACAAAGATTCCGGGAAATCACAAAGGGTGATGAACGCCATGCTTCAAATGGATAAGATAGATATCAAGACCTTAGAGCAGGCATACGAGCAACAATAAAGAATCACCTATACTTCAAACCAGTAAAGTATCAGAAAAAGCGGCCCAGCACTTTTAAGCTACAGGTGCAGGGCCGCATAATGATGAAAGCCGAAATCCCTACGGTAAGTAATTATTTAAGTTTACCATCCAGTTCTTTCTGACGTTTAAGCGCTTCGGCATAATTGGTCATTGCCTTGTTTAAAGTGAATTCCCTGAAAGACGGATCAGCTTTGAATCTTTTCCAGAACACATTTGTATTCATGTCTACACCATTTGCTCTGGACGTTTTCTCTGCTAATTCAAATGCATGAATCAAATCCTGTTTAGTCATTTCCACATACTTGATATTGGGATTGCCTGCTTCTATTTTAGCAGAGATATCGGTAGGCAGTTGTTGGGGCATACCTGTAACAATAGGCTTAGTGTATACCGGCGGATCAGTAGTCACCATATTCGAAGCTTTAAATCCGGGAAGCAGTTTGGTAAGCTGGTTATTCATTCCGCTTATTTCATTCTTTAAATCCTTTATCTCTTTTTTCTGTTCATCAATCAATTTTTGATTGTCATTTACATTTAACCCGATGGCCACGTTAACCATGCTAAACTGAAAACCCTGCGCCGCTGTAGACCAGGCTATGCCTACAATGTTTTTTATGTCTTTGGCTTCTATTTTATCCGGGGCCAAAGCTATACCAACACCGTTGTTAGCCCCGTTTGCAATAATGTAATCGCCAAGGTTTACTTTCCCGATTACTTTAACGGGCACCTGCCCCATAAAAGCCACCTTTTCAAAGTGATGTTCATTTCCACCTTGCGGCACATTGCCAAGAACGATAGGTTTGTGGGAAATAACCATAACTCTTTCTGCCCCCTGGGTATTCTTACTAATCTTGCCGCCTCTGACGCCTACAATGTCGCCAGGTGTTATGCGTTCGCCTGTTTGCTCCCTCATAAGGTATTCGGCATAATCCCCTGCAGAAGATTGATATGAAACACCAACCGCTGCTTCCTTACGATCAACGAACTGGGCCAGGTTAACAGAGGCAAAGGCCACATCGGCAATAACCACGATCTCCTGCGCAATTGCGAGCGCCAGGTTGACAGCCGACCCGGCAATTAACGAAGCTATTGGAGGGCACGCTACTATTCCTAAACCTGCGCAGGCATTTGCGGATGCTGCCGATGCAATCTGATCCGTTGTAGCTGCAGCCAAATCATTAGTGGCAAAAAGTAAATCGATGGTAGAGGATGTCACATCATAAACGCGGCTAGCCAGTTCACTTTTATAATCATCATCACTATGCAATTCGTCTAAGGTTTGCCCTTCTATGCGGCCCTGCATGCCATTATCATCCCAGAAGGACACGAAATTGTTGGCACTTGTTCTGCTTCCGCTTACCTTAACGGCAATGCCCTGGGTGCTGCCCTGCACCTGTAACGGGTAAGCAGTGTAAACGCTTTCACCACCACCCGGATTGGCAGTAATCGTTACTTGCCCGTTTGCAGCCAGGGTATTGTTGATGGTCATCGGACCACTGGTCGTAAAAGAACCGCCAACGTTTAAATTCTGACCAATACCAAGACCACCACTTACGATTAATGCACCCGTTGCCGTACTGGTAGATGGGGTAGCATTGGTTATTGAAGTGATGCCGGACACACTTAATGTGTTACTCAGGGAAGCAGCCCCGGTGACTCCTAATGTGCTATTCAGATTTGTAGCCCCGGCAACACCAAGGGTATTACTTAGCGTAGTGGCTCCGGTGACACCAAGGGTACTGCTTAATGTAGTAGCCCCGGTGACATCTAAGATACTACCTAAAGTAGTGGCCCCTGTAACATCGAGGGTACTGCTTAATGTAGTGGCCCCTGTAACGCCCAGCGTCTTTTCAAAAATACCTCCTCCGCCTACGTTTAAGCGTTTCCCGATCCCAACACCTCCTCCTATGATCAATGCTCCGGTGGTTGTGCTCACTGATTCTGTCAGATCTGTAATAGTGACAGCTCCGCCGAATGAGGCACTGCCTCCAAAGGTAGAAGCTCCGCCGACATTTAGGTTTTTACCAATGCCCACACCTCCGTTTACTACCAAAGCACCTGTCGATATGCTGGTAGAATTATAAGCAGGATTATCCAGCACTACATGCTCTTTGAATGTTGCATCTTTATTAACTTGTAATGTACCGGTCAATAAAGTGGGGCTCCCGTTATTTACGTTCAGTGCACTATTTAAATTAGTAACGCCGTCTACCTGTAAGCTTCCGGTAAGTTTTGTGGCGCTGCCGTTATTTACATTTAAAGCACTGTTTAAATTTGTGATGCCATCTACGTTTAACGACGCATTTAAATCTGTAGCCTTATCAACGGTTAGCGTTCCTCCAAGAAAGGTAGGCTGATTTGCTGCTACGGTAAGTGAACCCGTAAGCAGTGTCGGGCTTTCTCTCGCAACGGTAAACGGTCCGTAATTGGTTGTAGATCCGCCAAGTCTGTTCAAAAACACACTTGAGTCGGCATTCAGGTTAGCCCCTATGTTAAGGGTTCTTTTTATATTGATGTCTCCATTAGCTAGTATCCTCAGTCGTTCTATATTATTAGTAACCAGCACCAGGTCTTCATAATCAGTAGTACCTAATTTATCTTTGGTAGCATCGCTTTTTGAATTGCCAAACAAGGACCAGTTCTGTGAAGGCACCCCCGGCGTCTCGGCATCAGTTTGTGCAGTGCCGTTTTTGTAGGCACTCGTAAAGGAGCCGGCTAATTGAGAGGCAGTAGCGGCGTGAAAGGCATAAGGCACCGCCAGAAGTTTGCTGTTGCTGATGGTAGCGAATTCTGTTTTGCCCTTGTCTTTTATGGCTACCTGCATCCATATATCCTGGGTACTCCAGGGAATTTCAGAAAACTTGCCTTTGTCTACCTTTCCTGCCCCAATGACCAGGGCAAATAAACCTAATTGATTTGTAGTTACCTCGTGTACTTCACTGTAGAATATTCCCGGTGACTTGCCATTGTTAACGAGATTTATTTTAAGGATAACTTCCTGGTTAGGTAGGATTTTACCTTGAAGGTCTCTGGCAACTGCCTGGTACTGCATGCCCTGTGGTGTTGTCTGCTGTGCAAATAATCCGGCAAACAGCAAAAGAAAAATACTGGTTAAAATGTTGATCTTTTTCATTAGTAGATTTTAAAGTATAAAGGTTATTGAGTTTTGATAACATTGTAATTGCTGAGCACGCTGCCTTCAGTATTCTGGATCTGCAGGTAATAAGCGCCTTGCGCATAGGCACCTACATTCAACTGAAACAGTTGGCTAATTGCTGGTATTTTCTTTCTTAATATTAACTTTCCATGTCCATCGAATAAAGAAACGGACAGGGGAGTTGCTGGTATAAAATGTAGCTGAATAGTGAGGATGGAGGTAGCAGGATTGGGAAATACGCTGATGCTGTAATTCTTTACAATGAGATTACTGTTGTTTTCAATTCTTTCCACGACAAGCACCGGTTGATGGAAACCCTGCGTGTACATGTATTTGGCGGACTTTATACTTTCAATGGCTAGTTCCCCTAAAGTCCAATCCAAATAAATGCTGCCGGTTTTTGTTGTTCCCCCGCCGGAAGCTATTACAGCAGGGGAAGCCTGTTGAGCGAAAGAAACTATTGATAGACCAATGCTGACGACAATGAATAAAATGTATGGTTTCATGTTAAATGGTTTTTATACAAAAAATAAGGTCAATTGCAGTGAATTGCGAGCGTGTTCTAATTGGAAGGAGTACGTTTTGGTCTTTTGCAGATGATGACTGTACGGCAAAAAATTCTTTGTTGAAATTCATTCTTCTGGGCACTAAAACCTAATTTAGACTACGGACAAATACGGGCAACCCTATGGACATTGTGTGGACAAGGGCCAATAATTCAATCATTTTCTCTTTATTAAATACCTAACTACCACACGATGACGTGATTATATACTGTGGTCAGCAAGACATCTTTTATTTCGCAATTGCCCATTATTAATTATTTTTGAAACATAAGATTTACTTACCTCTGCTATTGATGGGTATTTTTTTTAAATGGCTTCTGGTGGCTTTTATAACACTGCACCAGTTTGAGGCTGCCTCACAAAGTTTCCTGACGACAGCTCCTGCTGAAAATCGTTTGAAGCTACTTTGGCGATATTGCATGGATAATTCTATTTCGGATAAAGACTCAACGCTTACCCATCAATTTCTGATCGTTGTAGCAAATACTGCAGACAGCCTGGGAGACACACAATTGCAAGCATATACCCAGTATTTTCGCATGTGTTACCGCATACTTTTCTCTGAACGCTATGAACAGCATTTCTCTCCTGGAGACTACCAAACTGCCATTGCTGTTCTGGCTAAGGCAAAGTTATGGGCACAGAAAAAAGGTTTTGAAGATATAATGGCTTCCTGCGAACACTATACCGGCCAGATATATTTCCGCGCTGAGCGGTATGGCCTTGCATTTGAACACTTGCTAAAAGCGGACAAAGCCTTTAAAGAGATCGGGTATGACAAAGTGCCGGCTGCCGCTATATACCTGTACACGCTTGGGTTAGACTATTATCAGTTTGAAGACTACGATAAAGCCCTGGACTGTTTCCTTGCATCATCCAGCTACCCTGTTTATGTATCCCGCATTGAGTTAAACACACTCAATGCCATCGGACTTATCTATGCCCGTAGCAAACATTGGGACAAGGCCGCTTCCTTTTACCGTAAAACCATTGCAAAAGCGGAAGCCGAAGCCGACAAAGCCTGGGTTGGCATCGGCTCAGGTAACCTCGGGAATATTTTTCTTTCCAAAGGAGAGCACGACTCGGCCTTGTATTATCATCGCATCAACTATATTATCAATACTCCTAAAGATGCTCCTGAAGATGCAGCCAAGTCGGCTTTGTCAATGGCTACTGTGTTTGTAAGAAATCAGCAATCAGATAGCGCTATGCTTTATATTCGCTCAGGACAGCACTTGGCTGAGACCTATATTAAAGATGTCACTGAAAGAATGAAATTTGATAAACGCCTGTTTGCAGTGATGATTGATTTCTATAAGATGAACGGAGATTACAGAAGTGCGTTATTCTTGTCCGACTCCCTATCCATAATAATAGATAAACTGCAGCAAAAGCTGGATACCAAACTGCTTAACCGTGCTGTGGAAAAAGTGGAAGTAGACGGGCACATTACGGAGCTTGCTTTATTGGAAAGCAGGAAAAGCCTCAACCAATTGCAATTCTACCTTCTTATAGCAACACTCCTGTTGATTATAGTAATAGTAAGTTTAATATTCAGCCGGTACCGATTACTCAAAGACCGTCAGATGCAAAAGGCAGAAAAGGAAAAACAGCTACTGTCGACGGAAAAGTTGCGTGCCGAAAATGAGTTGAAAGATGCCGAGGAACGATTGACCGGGTATCTGTCAACCCTTAAGGAAAACACTATTCAGATTGAAAATCTGGATGCTGAACTGCATCATCTGAAACATACGTCGAATACTTCAGGCCTTTTAGCCGCTGCCGGCAATATGGAAAGGCTGGTTTCGAGCACCATTCTTACCGACGAAGACTGGCGTCAATTCCGGACCTTATTTGAACAGGTGCATCCAGGGTTTTTAAGTCATCTTAAGGAAAGGTTTCCCGATCTCTCACCTGGTGAAACCAGGTTGCTGATCCTGACTAAGCTAGACCTGTCCTCCCGTGAAATGGCTACTACGTTAGGTATTTCTATTGATGCAATCAGGAAGGCTCGCTACCGCTTGCGTAAAAGGCTGAATTTAGATAAAGACTCCAGTTTTGAAACTGTGGTCGAAGGGATTAACTAGTGAAACAGACTTTCAACGTCAGATTTTTTTCCGTAATACTTTCAGGAATGAACAAAATAAATTTACTTTGTAATTAATCGAAGCCACCCTATATTTGCCAGGCAGGCTTCGTGTTCAAGACCGAAAATTCCGTATTCTGCTGTTATCTTTTTTTGTAAGAAGTGAATATTACATTCAGTAGTGAATGGTGACTTTTAAAGAGGTCATAACCGCTATTATCTTCGTTTTTACCGCTCAGATACAAGGCGTTGCTAAAATTGCTTACCACTGTTAAGGCTGTTGTAGTGCTGTATTATGGATCCTCATAGAAAAATTTCTGTGACTGACCCATAGATTTTCTATATATTTTTTAACAAGCAAATTATGAACAGATTTCTGCTTTTGAACCTGCATACCTTCTTTATATGGTCGTCTTTCTCGTTTAAACGCGAAGTAGGGTATGTGGACGTTAAAGATCTGCCGGGTAGAATCACTTTCACACGAAATCGTTTCCTGCTTTTTTTCTTGCTGCTTTTTTCTCTTCCCTCATTTAGCCAGTCTCTCGCCGGAAAGATACAGGATACCGAAGGAAAGCCCCTGCCTTTCGCAAATCTGCTGTTGCTTAACGGCAAAGATTCTTCCCTGGTTAAAGGCGTTGCGTCAGATGCCGGAGGAAGTTTTTTGATTGAAAAAGTGAGGCCGGGAACTTATGTTCTATCAGGATCAGCAATAGGATTTAAGACAGGCTATTCATCACGTATAACGATAGGTGCCGCGAGTGGATTGGTGAAAGTACCCGTTTTCTCTCTGGTCACCCAAAGCAAGCAATTGAAGGAAGTAACGGTGACAGGCATTCGCCCTTTTGTCGAACTTCGCCCTGACCGTACAATCGTTAACATTGCCAACAGCATTATAGCCAGTGGCAGCACAGCCCTGGAGGTATTGGAAAAAGCCCCCGGCGTTACGGTAGACCGCCAGAATGATCAGCTTTATCTCAAAGGTAAGGAAGGTGTTATTGTACAGATTGATGGTAAACAAACATATCTTTCCATGGCAGACGTCGTTGCCCTTTTAAGAAGCATGCCCAGTGACAACATAGATCGCATTGAGCTCATCACCAATCCTTCGGCGAAGTATGATGCGGCCGGCAATTCCGGAATTATCGACATCAAACTAAAGAAAAACAATAACATAGGCACAAATGGGTCATTATCCGTGGCAGCGGGATCCGGGCGCTTTGACCGGCAAAGGGGCAGCTTGCAGATAAATCACCGTACTGCCAAATTGAATTTTTTTGGCAGCTATAGCGCCAACCGTGGTGGGAACTACTGGGACTTTAAGCTTGAACGCGATCAGGTTGACGGATCGGAACGAAATCTGGTTGATCAGGACTCCTATATAAAATTTAAAGAGCGGGGACAAAACGCAAAAGCCGGTATCGACTATTTTATAAATAAAACCACTACCATAGGCCTCGTATACACTGCTTTCTGGAGCAATACACAGGAAAGAAGTCCGGCAGGAACTTCTTTCCGCCGGAAGGAAAGCGATCCGGTTTACCTGCAGACACTTACTGAAAAGAAACTGTCGAACATTCCTTCTAACCAGTTAGGAAACCTGAACATACAACATATGTTCGGCAAAAAGGGAGGCCAGTTAACGGCTGATGTCAACATGGGCTACTTCGAGAGAAAATTTACCAATTCTTTAATTACTCAAACACTTATTCCCAGCGTACCCTCAGAACCACTTAGTGGTTTGTTCACTCAAATGCCTACGACCATCAAAATATTTACTGCCCGGGCTGACTACAGCCAGTCAATCAACAGCATCTGGAAAATGGAAGCGGGAGTAAAAACCGGCTCGGTACTTTCAGACAATAACTTGACATTAAACAGTGGCGACGTGGGCAACCTGCAGCCCGACCTTGCCTTGTCTAATCACTTCCGGTACACAGAACGTGTTAATGCCGTTTATGTCAGTTTTTCAGGAAAACTCGATCTCAAAACAGAGATACAGTTTGGCGTAAGGGCTGAACATACTCATTCTGTGGGCAACTCAATTACATTTAATAATGTTGTAAAACGGAATTATTTGAATTTGTTTCCCAGTGTGTTTCTCTCCCGGCCACTAAGTAAGAATCATACGCTTGTTGCTTCATACAGTTACAGGATTGACCGCCCAAATTATCCCCGTCTGAATCCTGCCAGGTCATACCTTGACCCTTATGCCTACAGCTCAGGAAACCCTTATCTCAACCCTCAATATACACATTCACTGGAACTTAAACATGGATTCAAAAATAAGATCTACACATCCCTGGGAGCCAGTTTTGTACATGATTATGTATTCTTTGTTATAAAACCTGTGGGGACGAAATCCAGTGAAAGAATTCCGGAAAATATTGGAAAATCACAAGTGTATAATCTGACGCTCAGTTTTCCGGCCACTGTTATCAAAGGCTGGACATTGCAGACGACCATTATGGGTACATATAGCCAGTTTCAGTACACCTACAAAGGAACCCCCCTCAGCGTGCAACAAGTATCCGGCCGGCTGAACGGCTCTAATGCTATCACATTAGGTAAAGGCTGGACGGCCGAATTAACCGGATGGCTAAACACGCCTTCAGTGAATGCATTGTGGCATTCCCCCTGGCTGGGTAGTCTCGATGTGGGCATCCAGAAATCAATCCGTTCAAATCTTAAAGCCAAATTTACCCTGCAGGACGTTTTTCATAGTAACCAGATCCTTGGAAAAATTGAGGCACCTAATTTTTACAGCAACATAAACATAAAGTTTGATACCCGGGTAGCCATGCTCACCCTGATATATAACTTCGGCAATCAGCAGCTTAAGAGCAGTCGCCAAAGAAAGGCAGGTGCTGAAGAGGAAGTCCAGCGGACAAATTAAAGGTTTCCTGCTTTTGTAGAAATTATTACGGAAACCCATCTTAGCCTTATTTCAAATCCCATAGATTTTTCCCCTGTTTTAAAGTAAATTTGCTTAACGCTTGATTGCTGTAATACAATGGCTGTACTTAAATTTAAGAAAACACTATTCATTCTGGTTCCGGTAATACTAGCTACCATCTTCTTTTTTTTTGCTACCCGCCAGCATATTGTCGATTTTAATACCGAGGTAAAACCGATACTGAACAAAAAATGCATCACCTGCCATGGAGGTGTAAAACAGCAGGCTGACTTTAGTGTGCTTTTTCGTTCAGAAGCGTTACAAAAAACCAAATCTAGTAAATATGCCATCATCCCCGGAGATCCGGAGCATAGCGAAATGATCCGCCGCATAAATCTAAAAGACCCTGAGGAGCGGATGCCTTATCAACACCCTCCTTTGAGTGAAACCGAAATTACCGTTTTAACCCGCTGGATTAAACAAGGAGCAAAATGGGGTGATCATTGGGCTTATGTGGCCGTGCAGCCAACGGCCCTTCCCAAGCCACCCAAAAGATTACTGGGCTTACTGCCAGGTAAAAAATGGGACTGGGTAAAAAATGATATAGACGTATTTATATATGATAAACTATTGCAACTAAAAATGAAACCTTCGGCCGAAGCAGATAAACCCACTTTGCTTCGAAGGGCGAGTTTGGATATCATCGGCATGCCTGCACCTGCTTCGCTCTCAAAAAAATTTATGGAAAGCAATGATGCCAACGCCTATGAAGAATTGGTTGATTCATTGCTGGCTTCAAAAAGTTTTGGGGAGAAATGGACTTCGATGTGGCTTGACCTCGCCCGCTATGCTGACACCAAGGGTTATGAAAGAGATGACAAAAGAAGCATCTGGAAATATCGCGACTGGCTGATCAATGCATTTAACCGGGACAAGCCTTACGATCAGTTCCTGATAGAACAGATAGCAGGTGATCTGCTGCCCGATGCTACGGATGACCAATTGATCGCAACGGCCTTTCATCGCAATACCATGACAAACGATGAAGGAGGAACGGATAATGAAGAGTTCAGAACGGCTGCCGTCATGGACCGTGTAAATACAACCTGGCAGGCATTGATGGGAACGACGTTTGCCTGTGTGCAATGCCACAGTCACCCTTACGATCCCTTCAGGCATGATGAGTACTATAAGTTCATGGCCTTTTTCAATGATACCCGTGATGAAGATACGTTTGCCGATTATCCTTTGCTGCGTCACCTTACGTTCGAAGACAGTGTAAAGCTCGTGAATATAACAGACTGGTTAAAAGAGAATGGCTTTCGGCAAGCGGCAAAAAACGTGTATCAATTTATAAAAACCTGGCAACCTTCTTTCAATTCCCTTCAAACCGACAGCTTTACCAATGCTGAATTGAATGATACCAAATGGCTGGCTTTTCGCAATAAGGCAACAGCAAGGTTAAAGCGGGTAGACCTGACTGGTAAAAGCCAGCTCCTGTACCGCTGCAAATCTTTTTTGCCCGGAGGTGTGTGGACCATACGGCTGGATGGAAGAAATGGCCCTGTTCTGAAAACGATCCATGTAGCCAAAACAGAAAAAGACTTTACCATAATAAGTGCGGACCTTGATCCGGCAACGGGTACCCATGATCTGTATTTTTCCTATAGTAATCCCAACCTGAAAAATCCGGATCAGAACGGAATGATCTTCGACTGGTTTTATTTTACGCAACCCTTGCCCGGAAAAGGCAAACCCGGTTATGATAGTGCACTTAATCATTACCGTGAGTTAGTGGCAAAAAACCTTCCCACCACCCCTGTCATGGCCGAAAATCCCCCGGATATGCACCGTTCTACACATGTATTTGACAGAGGTAACTGGTTGGTAAAAGGTAAAGAGGTAGCGCCCGGAGTGCCGCATTCACTAAATCCTCTTCCCCGGAATGTGCCGCCCAATCGTTTAGGATTGGCAAAATGGTTAACGGATAAACGTAACCCGCTTACCGCCCGCACCATGGTCAATCGCGTGTGGGAGCAACTCTTCGGAACCGGTCTGGCAGAAACCCTGGAAGATCTGGGTACTCAGGGCTCCGAACCCACCCATAAAGAACTAATGGACTACCTGGCTTACCAGTTTATGCATGATTACCATTGGAGCACGAAAAAAATGTTGAAGCAAATAGTCATGTCTGCTTCTTATAAGCAGGATTCAAGAGCGTCAAAAGAAGGCCTGCAAAAAGATCCGTATAACAAGTATTATGCAAGGGGAACCCGTTTACGGTTATCGGCTGAACAAGTGCGTGACCAGGCGCTGGCCGTGAGTGGACTGCTTAGTAATAAGATGTATGGCCCGGGTGTAATGCCGTGGCAGCCTCAGGGCATCTGGATGTCGCCCTACAATGGTAGTACGTGGAAAAAAAGTGATGGTGAAGATCAATACCGCAGGGCCGTGTACACCTATTGGAAACGTACGGCCCCCTACCCTTCCATGATCAGTTTTGACGGAGTAGGCCGGGAAGTATGTTATTCCAGGCGGATACGAACCAATACGCCTTTGCAGGCCCTTGTTTCGTTGAATGACTCAGTATACCTGGAAGCATCCCGGCATCTTGCTTTTATTGTTGAAAAACAAACCGGAAAAGAACATGTGCGTGAACAAATCGGCAAGGCGTACAAGATGACTTTATTCAAACCAATATCTGGAAACAAGTTAAAGGCCCTGGAGGATTTATATAAACAGGCCTTACATCAGTTTAAAAATGATAAAGAAAAAACCTGTAAAATAACCGGCATGGATGATGAACATAATAATCCCCAGACGGCGGCACTTGTAGTGGTGATGAATGCAATACTGAATTTGGATGAAGTCGTAACGAAATCATGATACGGTAACACAAGATAATGACACAAAAAGAATTACATAACCAGCGGTTGCTGAAAGAAGCAGAAATGGCAGTAGCAGGCCGTCATTCGCGCCGGCATTTTCTAAAGGAATGTGCTTTTGGCTTTGGCTCGCTGGCGCTTGGTTCCCTCTTGCAGTCATGCAATACGGGAAGTTCGTCAGGCACATCCGGCATCACCTTCGATCCGGCCCATCCGTTAGCACCAAAGCTGCCGATGTTCCCGGGTAAGGCAAAGAGTGTTATTTACCTGCACATGGCCGGTGCTCCGTCACAATTGGAATTGTTTGATTATAAGCCTGAGCTGATGAAGCTGGATGGACAGGATTGTCCTCCATCTCTGTTGGCAGGTAAACGTTTTGCCTTTATCAGGGGTGTACCCAAGATGCTGGGCCCGCAGTCAGCCTTTGCACAATACGGGCAAAGTGGTGCCTGGTTAAGCGAAAACTTACCGCATTTTTCTTCTGTTGTCGATGAAGTCAGTATTTTAAAAGCGGTAACCACTGATCAGTTTAATCATGCGCCTGCCCAGCTGTTGATGCATACGGGAAGTGCCAGATTGGGCAGGCCAAGTATCGGCTCATGGGTTACTTACGGTTTGGGAACGGAAAATCAGAATCTGCCTGGCTTTGTAGTGCTCACTTCCGGTGGCAATTTCCCGGATGCAGGAAAAAGCGTTTGGGGAAGCGCTTTCCTACCTTCCGTATACCAGGGTGTTCAATGCCGGAGCGAAGGCGATCCGGTATTATTTATTAAAGATCCGGAAGGTATGGATCGCGACCTGCGCAAGGCTTCCATTGATGCCATCAATAAAGTCAATGAAGAAGAATACAAGGAATATAATGATCCTGAAATCTTGTCACGGATTTCACAATACGAGATGGCTTACAAAATGCAGATCTCTGTTCCGGGCGTAATGAATATCAACGACGAACCCCAATACATTCACGAGATGTATGGAACTAAACCAGGGAAAGCCAGTTTTTCCAATAACGTGTTGCTCGCCAGGAAACTAGTGGAAAAGGGCGTGCGCTTTGTTCAGTTGTTCGACTGGGGATGGGATACCCACGGCACAAGTGCAGATGGCGCTGTTGATATCGGATTGATCAACAAATGCCGCAGCGTAGACAGAGCGATGACTGCGTTGATCCTGGATTTGAAACAAAGGGGTTTGCTTGAGGAAACCCTAGTGGTTTGGGGTGGCGAATTCGGACGTACACCGATGATGGAAAACAGGGAAGGCAAGGAAAACCCGTTCAAGGGCCGGGACCATCATGTAGAAGCCTTTACGATCTGGATGGCAGGCGGCGGGATCAAAAAAGGGTTTACTTATGGAGAAACGGATGAGATAGGCTATAGTGCCGTTAGCGGCAAAGTAACCCCTAACGACATACAAGCTACTTTGCTGAACCAGCTGGGGTTCGATCATGAGAAATTCACCTACCATTTCCAGGGCCGGCCTTTCCGTCTATCGGACGTGTCGGGTAGAATAATTGAAGAAATTATTGCGTAAAATCTTTTACTGACTTTTCAGTGCTACAAAAAAACAGAAGAACATTTATAAAACAATCAGCTGCCGCTACCACTGCTTTACTACTGCACTCACTGGACGAGCTGGCTGCTAAACCTCCCCCAATTCTTATAATGAATAAAAATTTTACTTTGTTGATACTTGCTACCAACTGGGGCTTTACCGGAAGTTTGGATGAATACTGCGCCAAAGTAAAAAAAGAAGGTTATGATGGCATTGAGATCTGGTGGCCCCTGGAAAAAACGGGTCAGGATGACTTATTTGCTACGCTCAAAAAATACGAACTGCAGGTTGGCTTTTTATGCGGCGCATCTGAAAAAAATGCCAAAGAACACCTGGCCCGGTTTCAAAAAATGGCAGATGCAGCCGCTACCAATACAATCCAAAAACCGCTCTATATTAACTGCCATTCAGGAAGGGATTATTTCAGTTACGAAGAGAATAAGGCCTTTATTGACCACACCACACAGCTATCAAAAAAAACCGGTGTATTGATCTGTCATGAGACACACCGGTCACGTATTTTGTTTGCGGCACCTGTAGCAAGGCAATTTATTGAAAGGCTTCCCGACTTAAAGATTACGTTCGACGTTTCTCATTGGTGCAATGTCAGTGAATCGTACTTGCAGGACCAGGAAGAAACTTTAAGTCTGACATTGGATAGAGTGGAACATATCCATGCACGCATTGGTCATCCGGAGGGCCCCCAGGTAAACGACCCCAGAGCACCTGAATGGGACGAAGCAGTGAAAACACATTTTGCCTGGTGGGATAAAATAGTGGAACGCAAACGCCGCGAAGGCAGTCCGGTTACTTTTTTAACTGAGTTCGGCCCGCCAGATTATATGCCCACCACGCCCTACACCCGCCAGCCATTGGCTGATCAATGGGCGATAAACGTACATATGATGCATCTACTGCGCAAACGTTATTCATAAAGTTTTAAAAGATGTTTGTGCACCTTTCCATCACTGAATTCCTTGGTCGATTTCATCCCGTACTGGTGCATTTACCCATCGGTATTTTATTGATGGCCCTGCTGCTGCAATGGCTCTCCCGGAAACAACAATACACTGTATCACATGATATCATGAAAGTGATGTGGATGGCCGGTGCTGTTACTGCCGTTCTTTCCTGCATCACCGGTTACTTGCTTTCACTCAGCGGCGATTACGATTTAGACACCGTATCTCTTCATATGTGGCTGGGCATCGGCGTAGCAGCCGTTGCCGTACTGATCAGTGCGAAAATATTTATCAGGCAGTTTGACCTGCTGTATAAAATTGCCTCTGTGACCTTGTTGATCCTGGTTCTTTCGACGGGCCACCTGGGGGGTTCATTGACACATGGTTCCGATTATTTAACTGCTGCATGGCGCAATGAACCGGATACCGTTGCTGCACAAAAGATCATCAGCAACATACAGGAAGCAACGGTTTACGCGGACGTTGTTCAACCGATGTTTCAATCAACCTGTTATGGCTGCCACGGCCCGAAGAAGCAAAAAGGAAAACTCCGTTTGGATGATCCGGAAGGGATCCTGAAAGGTGGGAAGGATGGAGAGGTAATCGTACCTGGCAAGGCCGCTGAAAGTGAGCTGATCAAACGTTTATTGTTACCCAGGGAAGATGAAGACCATATGCCGCCGAAACAAAAACCGCAGTTAAACGAACGGCAGGTTGCACTATTGCATTGGTGGATAGAACAAGGTGCGGATTTTACTAAAAAAGTAAAAGACCTTTCACAACCTGAAAAAATAAAACCATTACTTTCTGCCCTGCAGGGAAAAAGGGAAGAAAAAGCAGTAAGCAGCGTACCTGTCGCAGCAGTAATGGCTGCAGATGAAAAAGCCATGCAGTTATTGAGGGACAAAGGCGTGGTGGTAGTACCCGTAGCACAGAACAGCAATTACCTGATGGCAAATTTTGTGACCGCGCCTGGTTTCAGTGATGCAGATATGCACCTGTTAAGACCGTTATCGAAACAATTGTTATGGCTGAAATTAAGCGGCGCAAACATCGGTGACAGTGCGATGCAAACGATAGGGCAATGCACGAACCTCAGCCTGCTTCAATTAAACGGAACCAGGGTTACTGACAAAGGCCTGCCTTTTATCAACTCGCTGAACAATCTTCAATCCTTAAGCCTGGTAGGTACTCCTGTTACTGTAAGTGGTTTATTATCTTTACAGTCTCTGAAACTGGCCTCCGTGTATTTATACCAGACAGGTGTGCAGCAAAAAGATTGGGAAATTTTAAAGAAGGCTTTTCCAAAAACGATGTTAGATACCGGAGGCTACAGCATTCCATTCATGGCGAGCGATACGGCGGAGGTAAAAGCGCCGGTAAAAGCAAGCAGGTAGGGACACAAAACATTTCGACATGGGCGCTCATCATTCTCGATAGTCACGGTGGTATTGGCTTTGATAGCACATCATTAAGCTAAAAAAACGGTTTATACCAGATGTCCTGTCCCTCTATCACGGGATAGTAATACCTCTTGAAGGGTATTGCAAATACATGACAATGTAATTATATTAGTAGGACTTATGCTCAACTCTAACATGGTATCGAGCCTGCCACCAACGCTCAAAGTTTTCATATCATATTCCCATCAGGATATGGAAATCAAGAATCAGATCGAACGAGTATTGTCATCAAACATAAAAGATCTGGTGGTTCTCTCGGATTCTCATCTGGAAGCTGGATCAAATTGGGCCAAGGAACTTACTGTGATGCGAAATGAAGCTAAAATTTTCCTGTTGCTGGTATCAAATGCCTATCTGAATTCAAAAACAGTTGATGAAGAGCTATCACATATCATGCACAGGGCGGAAAAAGAGTCGGCTTACGTTATCCCGGTGATCCTGGAAAATTGTGCGTGGCAGAATAAACCGTTTGCAACGTACCAGGCATTACCCAAATTTGGCAAGCCAATTCGAGATTTTAGTATTAAAGAAGAAGCTTTTTTCCAGATCACCGAGGCTTTGGGTGCATTAGCCTTACTATTAAAAAATAGCAAGGCTACTGGGATTATCAAGCGGGAAAAGAAAGTCAAAAGCGGTACTTTGGAACTATCGGAATGTCGGCTGACAAGCATACCCAGGGATCTTCTAGACATGCCGTGGCTTACCCGCCTGAATTTAGATAGGAACCACATAAAACAAATGGAGAACCTAGAAAAGCTTACAAAACTGCAATCGTTAAACCTTGTAAATAATGAAATTGAACAGATCGGAAACCTGGATAACCTGGAGAGTCTGAATTTTCTGGACCTTGAAAACAACAAGCTGATAAAGATTGAAAATCTCGATCAAAATAAGAACCTGACCATACTGGGAGTATCGTCAAATTACTTAAACAGCCTTTCGGGTATTTCGCACCTTCAACAACTAAAAACGCTTTATGCGGGGCATAACCACTTGATAAATGTCCAGGAACTATCTAAGATGCCACAACTGAAAAGAATCATTTTAACCAATAACCAGATTCAATCGATAAAACCACTATTTAATCTTATCGCATCGGGTTTGGAAGTCGCCCTTCGGTATAGCTATGACTCTAATGAGGAGGGAATTTTTATTAAAGACAACAAAACACTTTCGGAACCTTCGATTGAAGTCATTGAGAAAGGCCGGGATGCTATCATTAAATATTTTAAGGACGCTGCAACGTACGGCACAAAAAGACTTGAGGTCTTGAAGTTAATTCTTGTTGGTAACAGTAAGGTAGGTAAATCAAACTTTAGTGAGTTCCTTAGAGGGCTGCCGATCACCCAAAATCATAACTCCACACATTTGCTGGACATACAGCGTTGGGACACTGCTTCGATCAAATCCGAAAGAGGCGAGGCTATGCGGGTAAATATTTTCGATTTTGGTGGACAAGACTACTACCATGATTCGCACCGGATGTATTATTCACATGACACGGCCTACATCTTACTATGGGATACTGACTCCAATAAATACTCCGAAGAAACTGAAGTTAGTGATGAACCTGAAAGCAACCTCATTTATGAAAACTTCCCGCTTGAATACTGGCTGGAATCCATCAACTACAACCTGGCAGATAGATTCAGACTTACTTACAATCCCGAAAGGAGGGCCGACCCCAAAACAAATTATACCGGCAATACTGCCCCTGTATTTATTCTGCAAAATAAGATTGACATAGCAGAAGGAATGCTTGATCAAAAAATGCTTTCTAAAAAATATCAAAACATATCCGTTTTCTTTGGCGTGTCTTTGAAGGCTAAAAGGCGGACCAACATATTGCTTGAAGTGTTGAATGATTATATGCATGCGCTTAACCTTTCCGGTCGGAAGCTTATTAAATACGAGCATAGCATCGTGGAAGACTATGTAAACAACCCCCGGGATTTTAAAGTTATTTCGCTTGATGAGTTTTATAATGATTGTAAGTCGATAATTAACGATGATAACATTCCATTCAATAAGGATAACGCCCTGATCATTGCAGAAATACTAAATGCCATCGGCATTATTTTTTATGATAAACAGTCGGAAACAGACGGGATAGTTTTCACCCAGATAAACAGGCTCAACGAAATTATAAAAGAGGTGATGGATATAGCTAAAAAAGGAAGTGACAAAGGTATATTCAGCACAAACCAGATCCAACATATATTGCATAAGGAAGATATTATAAAATTACTCATAAAAAATAAATCGATCATTCCAATTAACGAAACGGATTTTCTTGTTCCCCAGTTCTTGCCTATAAAACCAGATTCTTCCATTGCATTTTTTCTTCATGCCTTTACCTTTAACCAGGTCCGCTTTTTGTATAAGGCCTATTTTCATAAGACACTTTTACTTTCCCTTTTTTCGCAATACCTCGGTGACACAATTTCCGGGAATACTACAAGTGTCAAAAATCTTCCATTCTGGCGTAATGGAATTATCATTTCCAGAGGGGAAGGCAGTAATAAACAAATGGTATTTGTCGAATTTATAAAGACGGATGCTGAGGGCATTATCAATATTAAAACCATGGCTCCTTATAACAAAACCGGCCTGGAAAGAGATATTGAAAAGACCCTGGACGACTTGAACAAGGGCTGGTCAGTATCCAAAGAAATATCGGTAAACAGTGTGGACTTCTTTGACGTAAATGAGCTGAAAAAGGAAGTTAAAGATCTTCGGTATGAATTTTCCGCTAACGGAAAGGTATTCAGCGTAAACGACTTCAAACACATCACCGACTTCGACAAGCTTCCTAAAAAGTTATTCATTTCTTATTCCTCTAAAAATTCCGAGTTTATTAAGCGGTTTGTTACGCACCTGGAAGTACTGAAGTCCGCCGGTCTTATAGATCCCTGGTATGACCGCATGATCGAGTCCGGCACCAAATGGGACGATACCATACGCGCCGAGATGAGCAATTCCGATATCATCATTTTTCTGCTTAGCCCTGATTTCCTTGCCACGGAATATATTATGAAAACTGAAATTCCCCTGGCTATCGAACAGATGAAAGACGCGATAGCCGCCAAATTCTTTTTTGTAGAACTTCAGCCCTGTGGCTGGAAACGAACGGAGATAGCCAAGTATCAGCAAACTGACGATTCCGGAGAGATCAAGAAAAATATCATTTCTATTGGCCAACCGGATAACGATGCAAAATGGAATCTAGTGATAGATGAACTCGAAACGAAGATGAATAGATGATATTATTTTGTACGTTGTGTTTACCACTTTTATAATTTTTTCCATTTTTTCCTCGACTTAAACAGCGCCGAAGTTAAATCTTTTGCATCGTCGTGTAATAACAAATAAATCAGGAAACGGCATTAACATAAATGGTAAGTAAAGCCCGTAAACATTGTCTACGGGCTTGATTTATCCGGTCACCTCTACGGATATCTATGTTTCTGTTTTACTCGTTTTCTTGGCAATTACATCCATCTTCCTTTTCTATCATTGCGTGTAGCAATAACAGCGAACTGTACTCCTGGTTATCGACATTTGCATCATCATCGTCAGCCTGAGCGCTTAAAAGAGATTGCTGCATTGCAGGTATTAATGTAGGAATAGAGAAGCTGCGACTAAAGGATTTACACTTCCAGCCCAGGAAAGGAACTTTTATGCAAAGCCTTATGGTAAGTGTAAAACTAAAACTGCTGCCGGTCTTCCTGAAATTAGAAACTTTGAATTCAATTTTAAATACACCTATAGGATTCCAGGAAAAGCTTACATTGTTTGTTATCCTGAAAGACTTGCTGAATCCGCCAAAAGGTGTACTGGCTCGTACGGATAAGGTTACGAAACCACCTACTACGTTAGCTCCGATACACGCTTTGCAACCCAGGAAACTGGGCGTACAAAACTCAATAGCCGCAAACTATCAAAACCGGTAAAGACCTGGTTTTCGCTGATTTCCGGTAATGCAGCCAGTAAAGAATTTTGATCTGCGGGCAAGAAAGACATTTGATCTGCCATGATTTAAATTTTAGAGATTATTACCTACTCTTTTTGAGGCTTTTCGGTATCCGCCTTTATTAAAGTTTATTACGGATCAGAAGAATAATTCATCCAATCCAACATGTATTAAATGGAACAGCAACGAATCATACTAATCAGGAGATCCCATAAGATGGGCAGAAAGATTTACAGCTACAATCAGTTAGTCCTTAACTTAGGTTAGACAGCCAAACATTATCCAATAAATCCAAGGATAGGTAAGACAATAAGTGAGCTTTTCGGGAATTTCCGGTCCGGCGGCTGATTAATTATAAATGTGTATCTGGCATTTCTAAAAGTTATGGTTAAGTAATTTGTTAACGTTCAACCCGCTTTATTTAACGAGTTACTTACCACTAATCAGTTCAGAGATATTACCGAGAGACCTGCACGGCATCAACGCCTATAAACATGGGATAGATTGAAGCACAATCGCGTTCCGCTGCAGGTGGCCGGCAAATTTTATCAGATTCAGATTTCAAAGATGTCAACCAGTTTGGTGCTTATTGAACATCGTTTAAGGGATGGGAATACAGAATTATTCCAACAAAATACAAAAAGAATTATAAAAACAAAATCTATTGTAAAAAAAAAATATTCTAACCCTGAACATTTACCCAACTACTGCCCCGCCGCAACTTGATCCGGCCCCGGCCGTACAGCCATAACAATGCTGGCCTATAACGACGTCGCGGTTATTTAGAACATCTATATTAAATGCAGATAAGTGAAGGGAATCGCCGCAACTTACTTTCAAATCGAGCATCTGGTTGAAGTCACAATCATACAAAAATCCATCCCAGCCGACAGAGATAGTATTACGGCACATTACGGCTTTTGCGGCAGCAGGATTAAAAGATGCCACTAGTTTTTCCATGTATCTTTCATAATTACCGCTTTGTAACAGGTAATCCAGGTAGCGACTAATGGGCATATTGGTGATAACAAATAACTGGTTGAAATCAATATTGAAACGGGTTTTTAATGCTTCTTTGTATTCCCTTTCCAGCGAAGTTTGCGAAGGGGGTAAAAAGGCGCCGGCAGGATTATACACAAGATTTAATAATAAGTCCGTGCCT
This sequence comes from Chitinophagaceae bacterium, assembly GCA_037718865.1. GTDB lineage: Bacteria > Bacteroidota > Bacteroidia > Chitinophagales > Chitinophagaceae > JADCRZ01. The sequence goes on from JBBJMP010000008.1 coordinate 205,974, forward strand.
TCTTTTCCATATCCCACGGGATTGAGCATGTGCATCGCTTTAATGGAATCTTCGAATACACCTTTGCCGCGCTGCCTGTCTGTTCTGTCGGCCGTATAAAAAGGAAGGGAAGAAACGACTTCAACCTGATGCTTTTTATAAAATTCCGGCAGGTCATAGTATAATTTGTTGGCAAGTAAAATAGTCAGGTTACAACGGACAATAACATGCTTTCCCAGTTTTTTAATTTCTTCCACAAACCAGCGAAAGTGAGGGTTCATTTCAGGTGCACCACCGGTAAGATCGACTGTCGCTATAGAAGAGTGGCTAAGTGTGTCCAGGCACAACTGCATGGTGTCTCTCGTCATGATTTCTTTACGATCCGGGCCTGCATCAACATGACAATGTTTACATACCTGGTTGCACATTTTCCCAACATTGACCTGGAAGATCTCTATGCCTGCAGGGCGTAGCGGATAATATCCGATAGTTTCCATTTTTTGCTGGAAGGGAACCAGGCGATAAACATCTTCGTCATTACCGTGTTCCAGCACTTCAAGCTGGTGCATGGCATCGGATAAATAATGTCCCTGTGCTTTTAGTGATTTCATTAAGCAATCTTGAAGTAAATGACAGGAGTTTTCAGTACCATGCTTTTATAATAACCGCCATACTTATTCATTGTTGTAGTTTTCAAGAAATAAATTCCAATCGTACGCCTTAAAGTGAATGGATGGATTTTTACCAGCGGGAATAACAGATAATTTCTTTAACAGCCGTTTCATCTCTTTCCTGCCTCCAAAGTCGTGCCTGAACCAACCCATTAATGCCGGAACCGATACTGTATTCTCTTTTTCATTGTAGTCCGATTCACCCTGCAGGTACACTTTGGTAGCCTGGTCCAATTGTTTATCCAATTGCTCCGGTTTGTAAAAAGCAATAGGCGGACAACTTTTAGCGCCGCAATTCAGCGAAAAATGAATCCGGTAATCCACTGCTTGCGCCCTGTTTTTTCTTTCAAATGCTGAAGGGAAAAACGTATTGAGATAACCAAGGCTCCATTTAATTTTTGAATGTCTTAGTATCCCATGCTCGATATTGTCAAGGCTCAGAAAATGTCCTGCAATCGCAATTTGCTTGCGGCTGAAGAAACTACTTTTGCTTTTATACTTACCAGGTTCTTTAGACAGGATTATTTGTGTATAGGCGTTGTATATATTTATCCAGAAAGCCTTCTTTTGGTCTTCGGTGGATAGCTGTTTGGAAATTTCCGTTTCGGGGATGGTACTTAAGATAGCTGTTAAAGAGTCTGTCGGTTCTTTGGTTTTGGCAGCAAGCAGGAGTTGTTGGGAAAGCGCAATAAGATCCGTATTTGGCAAGGTAATGTTTTTGTCACTACTGGCTACTATAGCATTCATATAACAAAAATATGCACATAAGCATAAAACCAATACTTTGTTCATCTCTTAGATACGTTTTGAAGGCATTGTTGGTTTTTATACTACTAGGTATTTGCATATGCAGCCAGGCTAAGCACTTTTTGCCCGTGGTTGGTGTTTTCACCAACCACAACCGGGCGGAGTGTTTGGATATTTATTGATGGCTATTTCGGCGTAATACCTCTCCACAGTGGATTGGTGAAAACACCAACGGGAACGCATGACAAAGGAACCTCCTGGAAATTATTTTCTGACACCCCTCGTATCCTGAGATTGCCTGGATCTAAGTAATTGTTCAATATCATACCTGATCCCATTTTTAAAAACGGTTTCTACGTTCCAGGCATCTTTAATATTTTTTAGTGGATCTCCATTCACGATTACAAAATCTGCCAGTTTTCCAGCTTCAACTGTACCGAGATCTTTCTCAACCCCCACAGCCTCCGCAGACCATAACGTAGCGGACCTTAATGCTTCAAAAGGTGTTAAACCTGCTGCCACGAAACATTGTAATTCTACATGAAGGCTTAACCCATAAGGTATGAACGGAGAGTCGGTGCCGGGTGTAATGTGGGCCCCTGCCTTCATCAATTTTTGTATTGATTTATATGTTGAAGGATATGTTTCCCTTATTGCAAAAGAACCCGAAGCTAACCGCAGCTTTGATGCATCAGCTATTGCAGTAACGAAACGTTTGGAATACAATGCATTCAATTGTTTATTCTGCAAAACATCAGGATCGCTTTCCGCTTTAAGGTAAAACCCGCCAAACAGCGCTATCGTGGGCGTCATGTTCATGCCTGATTTAGCCATCAACTGGATTACGTCTTCATACGTTTCGTTAACGGATGATTGTTTCGGCGAATAGCCACGCCGGCTTGTGGCCTTAATGTGTTCTACGTTGTCCACCCCATAAGCTGTGGACGGATAAATTTCGTGTGACGAAACAGGAATGCCATGCTGATGTGCATAAGCAGTTACCTTTTTTTGTAACGAGTCTGATAAGCGAACATAGGTTTTAATAAAATCATATCCAAGCCGGGTCGACCGCTCTAATTCCATCTTAAGCTGAGTCTCGTTGGAGATACTGTTCGACAAGCCATAATACACCCTTTTGCCATCCAGGAGATACCCGGCGTAAAACTCACGGGGACCAATACGTGCTCCGCTGTTCCATGCTTCCTTGCGCTCGAGCGCGTCATAAGGGTCAGCGCCTGTTTCGCGTACCGAAGTAATACCATACGACAACCAGTTGCGTCCCTGCACTTCGCCTGCGCCGGCATATTGATGGGTGTGCATTTCAAACATACCGGGAATGACGGCCTTGTCTGAAGCATCTATCGATTTCCGCGTGGGTTGATGAGGTTCGATTTTTACAATACGGTTATCCTTCACTACGATGTCAACATCTTTCTGGTAATTTGCCGTACGGCCATTGAACAGCCTGCCTGCATGTATAACGAAATCCTGTGAAGGTTTTTGTGATTTCCAGGAAAGCTCAAGAGGGATGTCTTCAATCGAACCGTCTGCCAGGTGAACTTTCTTTAATTTATCCACGGAGATGTATATAATCGATTTATTATCACCTGTCCAGGTAGGAACGTCAGCCAGTTCAGTGGTTATTTGTTTTGGTGAACCGGTAAATTCCCCTGAAGGCGAAACAGCCACCACCCATAATACGCCATCTTCCACATACGCCATCTTTGTACCGTCAGGAGACCAAACCGGGCCGTTTTTTTCCCTGGTTGCCAAAGTGCGCTGGGGTGTTGGAGATATGAATTTTTCTGTTCCGCTGTCCAGCGAAATAAGTAACATGCGGCTTATTCCTTCCCTGAAGCGGAGCGAAGAATGTTCAAGCGCAGACAAGGCAATAAATTTACCATCCGCCGACCAGGAAGGTTTACCTGGAACAAATAATAAAGCATGCACCTGCTTCATCGATCCTGTTGCCACTTCCATAACATTCAAAGCGCTGTTTCCCCAAACACTGTTTGCATCGTTCAGTAAAAAAGCGATCCGGGTTCCATCCGGCGACCAGGTCGGATACATCACATCTTTATCGAGACTAGTTAAACATGTATCGGTCCCTGTCTGCAGGTCACGCACCCAAATAGCCATACTTTTCCCCTCCCGGTCGGAAACAAAAGCCAGTTTTTTACCATCGGGCGAAAAAGCAGGATCTATGTCTACCGCGGCATCATTGGTAAGATGTACCGGTTTTTCGTTTCCCTTTTTCAATAACCACAGGTTTCCTACTGCTGCAAAGGCGATATCATTGCCATCAGGAGAAACGACGGGCCCGAAAATACCCATTGATCTGTTTGCAGCATCCGAATCAAAATCCCTAATCTTCTTCTTGTATGGAGCTCGATCCAGGGTAAAACTAACCGTAAAGGGAATTGCTGAAGTAGTGTTATCCCCAAGTATTCTTTTTTTAATTTTTCCATCGGAAGAATACATGAACGTATTGTTCGAAAGCCATGCCGTTCGGAAAGGAAATACATCTTCATTAGGTCCGCTTAGCGAATCCAGTTTTCCATCAGCAGCTGAAACGATAAAAAGCCGGCTTTTACCCTGAGCGAGACCGTTATAGGTGATGTATCTGCCATCTGGGCTCCAGGAAGGTGCTGCAAAAGTTCCTTTTACCGGCACGATAAGCTGCTCTTTATCCGATGCGTCTCTGATGTACAAGCCGCTTGCCTTACGCGTTGATATAAACGCAATTCGGTTTCCATCAGGCGACCAGGCCGGGTTAAAATCATCTGCAACATCTGTCGTAAACTGCTTTACCGCTCCATCTGCAAGAGACAATTCCCATATATCGTAATTGCCTGCCCTGTCTGAAGAATACAGTATTCGTTTACCATCCGGCGACCATTGGGGTTCACGTTCATCATAATTTCCAAAGGTGACCTGTTTTAAACCGGAACCGTTCTTATCGATCATCCAGATGTGATAAGTTCCGTCCCTGTACGATTGAAAAGCGATCTTACTTCCATCAGGTGACCAGCATGGCTGCCGCTCATCCCCCAATCCATCTGTGAGCGCTTTTGCCCTTCCTCCGCCGATTGGAATGGTATGAATGGTACCCTGTATGTCCATAGCAATGGTTTTTCCATCCGGCGAAACGGCAATGGCCATATTGGTTCCTTCTGAAACGGTCACCTTAACAGTATTTGGTGGCTTCAATGACTGGGAACGGGCATGCTTTGGAAGGCTGCAAATAAAGCAACCCAGAAAAAAAGACAGCGCCATAATCTTTAAACCTGTGAACCTGTTGAAATCCTTTTTTTTAATCATGAGTGACATTTAATTTATTATACAAATTCTTACCTGGCAAGTCGTTTATCCGTAGGCCCTGGCGTGAACAGTTCCATCGATATTATACCGAATGCCATGTGCACGCCCGCAATAAAAGTCCTGGGACGTTTTCTGCTGCCGCTGGCCCATGCCTCCTTCTTTCAATGGCATCATACGGGTCCGTGCCAGGTTCCCTGATAGAAGTTATTCCGTAAGACAGCCATAGTCTTCCCATCTGCTCGCCCAGGGCATCATGCTGATGCGTATGCATGTCAAATAGTCCGGGAATCACCGTCATGCCGGAGGCATCAATCAGGTTCCCTTTGCGGCCCACTTCTGTCCGGAAGGCCGGTGAGCCGGCCCGTCCGCTAAAGAAAACGATTTGCGCATATTTTAGTCTTTCTTCTTTGCCTGGCGAATGATCAAGAACGGTGTAGCCCAGTTTTTCAATGTGTTTTTTTACCAGTGCAATCATCCGTGATCCATCCGTTTCGGGTACCAGGCGAATTCCAAAAACAGCTACCGCTTCTTCGGGAATTATGGAACCTGATCCCTTGCCAACTACTGCGGCGCGCATCCCCTGTATTGTCAGGGATGGATATTGCAGCGACTCCTGGTAATTCATTCCCACTTTTTCTTCTTCGGCAATGACCAGTCTTTCATTTATTTCTTTTTTGTTATCGGGTACGGCGGCCAGGATTTTTTTCGTTTCTTCGTCAAGCATAATACCGTCATAGAACCCATCTATCAGAACCCGTCCCTGTCCGTCCTTCATGGAAGCAATGATCTTAGACAGCAGGAAACTGGGGTCAGGTGAGTAGTTGCCATAGTGCCCGCTGTGTTGCTGCGTTAAGGCTCCATAGGTAGTGAGGGTAAATCCTGCACCGCCGCGATTGCCAAAGGTCAAAGTCGGCATATTGGAGGAATGCATTGGGCCGTCCATAACGATGAGGTAGTCGGCCACAAACTGTTCTTTGTCTTTTTGCAGGGCGCTTTTAAGTCCGGATGAGCCTTTTTCTTCTTCAGTATCAAGTACTATCTTAATATTAAATGCAGGCATTTGTTTTTTCGACCGCATGATATCGTAAGCATGTAAGAACATAATGACCGGGCCCTTGTCATCTGAAGTGGAGCGTCCGTAGATCCGCCATTCGTTGCTGATTTTTGTTTGGAGCGTTTTCCAGTGCACATTTGCACATTTGCACATTTGCTTTATTTATTCACTGTTGTCGGATCAAAAATGCCTGGCAGTGGCTTGGGTAAGGAAGTATTTGAATTTATCTCGTCCTGCGAATAAATGAATCTTTCGGGAAGAACAGTTCCGATATTGGTGGGCACCTTTACCCCTGCTGTTTCTTTACGCGTTCTCCTTATATCATGGAAGCCAAGTTTTTCACCAAAAAAAGTTACATACCTCTCCCGCAATATCTCTTTCAACAACGCTTCATCAGTGCCCGCGCCCGTTTTGTTGATCATCCCGTTTTCGAGGAAATCGCTTTCTGCATACGGGCTGTATTTAAGGCCATCGGCGAGATAGGAAGCATTTATATAACCACCTGTATTCATATACGCTCTGTAAGCATTCAGGTTCTTTAAACCTTCTGCAAATCCTTTGGCTCTCAATCCTGCCTCGGCCAGTATCAAGAGATTTTCCTGGTATGTTATCAAAGAATAAGAGGCAGTTTGAGCGAAGATGCCTTTTTTCAAAACAGTGAGTGTAGTATTCGGGATGAATTTTGATTTTACACCGTTTGTTGTGGTATAAGTAAAGTAGTAATTCAGTCTGGCCCGTTCATCCGTTTTACTGTTTCCTTTATAGGCATCATGAGCAGGGTCAAGGAGGTTTGTGATGTACGCGCCTTCCGAGGTAATGTCCGTTGTGGAGCGTCCGGTAGAATAAAAATTCTGGGTTCCTGTCGCCGTAGCATGGGGTGCCACCATGGAATTCGCTGCTGATTTGATTCCCAGCAGCGCTTCATCATAGGCTTTATCATACTTGCGTACATCCTGGTAAAATCGTGCTTTCAGGGTATGGGCCGCTTCTATCCAGGAAGCTGCTTTTCCCCCAAAATGGATATCCGCAACTCCGGGTGAAGTGCCGATGCCAGATGTCAGGTCTTCGATGGCTGAGTTTAGTAGTAACTGTACGCCCTCATATACGTTTAACTGGGGATCGAAGGCTGGTTGAGGAAATTGTTCAATGTCTCCCACCTGTGAAAAAGGCACATCGCCCCAGCAGGCGGCAGCTGTTCCTACAGCGTGGGCCTTAATAACTTTGCCAATGCCTGTTAACAAGCGGTTATTGACAGGCTTTGCTCTTGCTTCCAACAGCTTTTCCTGTTGCAATACCCCGTAATATACGTCCTGCCATGAAGTACTGAAAGCAAACCCTGATGCAACATAAAAATGATAATCCCTGTATTGCCTGTCAACACCCGAAAAGTACCCCGACCAAATGCCTGCTATCCTGGCTGTGTGGCCTTCATGAAAAGCGATGTTGCCTAACTGTAAGCCGGTAAGTATTAACTCAGCCGATGCATTGGTTGGATTATTCGGATTGTCGTTTAACCCCGCTACCATTTTTTCACACGACATAAACCCAAGTAAAAAAAATAACGCAATAAATATGAATAAAGGTTTCATTTTACAAGATTTTTGTATCGATTAGTAATTGAGTTTAAGGGAAAAAACATAAGACCGTGTATTGGGCGTATTGAAATAATCCTGACCCCTGCTGAGGAGAGTTCCTGCCAGGTTGGTATCAGGATCTATACCTCTCACTCCCGTCCATAACAACAGGTTACGTCCCGTGGCGGAGAATTCAATGGATTGAAAAGGGGTTCTTTTACGGAAGCCTTCCGTATCCAGCCGGTAACTCAGCGAAACCTGTCTTAATCTTGTCCAGCTTCCATCAGTAATAAGGTGTTCTTTTAAGCTACTGAAGCCACCACCCAGGGAAGTGTAGAAAGGTTCATCAAGCAGTACCGGCCCGCCACCAAAATCCTGGAGATTGCCTCTCACCGTAGTGCCGGCTTTGAATACTTTACCTACATAGTTTTTTACATCCTGCGATAAGGTTACTTGGTTACCTACGTCAGCATGGGTTCCGAAATTATACATCACTCCCCTGGTTCCTTCAAAGAAATCCCCTCCCTGCGACGTTTCAAACAAGACATCCAGGGACCAGGTTTTGTAGGAAAATCCTGTTCCGAAGCCGCCTCCCCAATCCGGGTTGGGATCTCCTACAACATCCAGGGCGGCAGCCAGTTTGGGGAAGTTATTTGCATCAAGGGCTAAAGACCCGTCTTTACTGCGGTCATACTTGCCTGCCCAGAACACGCCGGCGGGTTTGCCAACAACGGCGCTGGGAATAATGGTAGAAATATTGCTGGCGACTACGGTGATTAAGCTAGTGCCTGCAAGGTCAGTAACCTTATTGCGGTTTTGGTTGAAGTTGGCGCTAACGGTCCACTTCAAGGTTTTTGAGCGGAGCAGGTCAACAGACAGGTCGAATTCTACTCCTTTATTTTCCAGCGTAGCCGCATTGGTATACTTCGAAGCAAAACCGGTGGAGGAAGGCAGTGAAACCGGTATCAGCATATCTTTTGTTTCATTCTGGTAATATGTGACACCTGCACGCAACCGGTCGTTCCAAAACCGCAGGTCCGCGCCGAATTCATATTCTGTTTTCCTTTCCGGTTTCAGTTCTTCGTTACCCTGTTCGAAGCTTTGTATGAAAGCGCCGTTGCCGTATTGCGAGCCCGTTAACTGATCGCCAAGTACACCCTGGTTATAACTTGCGGATACAAAAGCCGTTTGTGTTTTATATGGAAGTGGCTGAACACCTACTACCCCGTATGAAGCCCTGAGTTTCCCAAAGCTGAGTCCGGGGAAATGGTCAAAAAACTTCAATTTGGTAAATTGCCATGCTATGTCTGCGGAAGGATAATAAAATGTCATATCAGATTTTTCACCAAAGGCAGAACCTGTTTCGCCGGCGGCAGATATATTCAGGAATATGGCATCATAGGCGGAAAAGCCCGCCGTATTATATAACCGCCCTGTTTTGATATGGGCGTGTTCATTTACCGACGACTTGTTCAGGTTGGTAGCATTCGAAAAATTTACCGGGCCGTCGGGAATAATAAAATTTGTAACCGTGGTGCCATTTGAATAGTATTTGTTGTCATTTACACTGAAGCCTAAAATATAGCTGACTGAAAAATGCTTTCCCAGGTCTGTCGACGCTTTACCGATCAGGTCAGCGGTCCAGGTGGTTTCTTTTATGATCGATTCATTAAATTGACCGTTACCTGAATTGGCAAGGTCATTCACCGGCAGGTAAGCAAGTCTTTCATCCGTATACATGTCATAACCTGCACGGGCTATGATGTCAAACCATTTCAAAGGCTTAATGCTTAGTTCAATGCTGTTAACAAACCGGTCTACCTGTGAAGTATAATTCTGCTCGTTTAATGCCCATATGGGGTTACCAAGCCCTGGATTTGCCAGAGCACCCAGATAATTGCGGTAGTTTCGCTGACGGTTAAGCGCCGGGGAAGCGGTAGAACCGGCATAATAACTTCCTTTATAATCGGTAATGTCAAAATCAGGCGCATTTCGCAATAAGGCCGCCATAGGGCCTGAAATATTATTGCTTCTTCCTATGCGCTTCGAGCTGATCGTGGTGAATGAAGAATTGGTTGACAGCCTGAACACCTCGTTAAACGTACGTTCGGTATTTAATTTAAATGTAGTGCGGTGATAATCGCTGTTGCCATCCATAACCCCCTTTTGATTCAGATCGCCGGCGCTTAAATAAAAAGTGGATTTTTCGTTGCCGCCACTTACATTTATCGCGTTGTCAAAGGCAACACCCGTTCTGAAAACCTGGTCGTAATTTGATGCTGTAAATATGTCGCGGGAATTCTTTTTGATAATCGGGTAATACCGCCTGCCGCCGATCGCTTCAAAGAAAGCCCCTGTTGTATTTACCAGGTCTTCGCCGCCGATACGGTCAGCAATCCTATCACCCCATGAATTGGTAGCTGTCGGACTGTAAACACCGTTGGCCCCCTGACCAAAAGAGGTTTGCCTGTCATGGTACATATTCGGCTCGTCAAATGAAACACTTGAATTCAACGAAATCCTTAACCTGTCTTTACTTCCCTTTTTGGTAGTGATGATAATTACTCCGTTTGCGGCCCTGGAACCCCAGACAGCCGCCGCAGATGCACCTTTAAGCACCTGGAGCGATGCGATGTCATTCGGGTTGATATCGTTTAAGCGGGACTGTTGTAACACGCCCTGTATATCGCTGCCAACAATAGAGTTAGAGACAGGAATACCATCAATAATGATCAGCGGCTGGTTATTTCCCGTAAGTGTATTCAGACCGCGGATCTGAATGAATGAACCGGCGCCGGGATCACCTCCCGACCTGTTAATTTTGACACCGGAAGCCTTGCCGGCCAAACCGTTTATGATATTGCCTTCGCCTGAATTGACGATACTGTTCCCGGCTATTTTCGAGCTTGTTGCCGCTGACCTGTCTGACCGTTCTTTAAAACCAAGTGCGCTTACTACAACCTGTGAGAGCTGATCGGATGTTTCCGTTAATTCAATATTTACAGTATTATCTGCACCTACCTGTACTTCTTTCTTTTCAAACCCTACTGAAGAGAACATGATTACGGGATTTGGCGCATCGGTAGCTATCTCGAAAGAACCATTGCCATCCGTTTCTGTACCTTTGGCAGCGCCTTTAAGTAATATGCTCACTCCCGCTAACCCTGATTTATCTGTCGCCGAATTGACTGTCCCCCTGACGACTCTTTTCTGTGCGTAACTGCTGCAGTTAATAAAGAATATAAATAATAGGAGACAAGGTAAACCTTTTGTCATGTTACATTAGTTTATGGTGGGAAAATAATGGCAGCAAAAGTTACCTGATCCCATAACGGATCATTGCATGTTGACCAATTATGCAGCATAAATGCTTATGATGTATAAGTGAAGATTTCTACAGTACGATATGTATTGAAGGGCATCTGTAAGCCCGAAATACCTGGGATATTTACCGGTTATTTATTTATTTGCTTTTGCATCACCATCACACCATTGATAATAAACGTGCTTCCCGCATCTGCATCAATATTATACACTTTCTGTATTCCCATAGCTTTCTCTGTTTTATCCCAAACGGTAAAAACTTCATATTTGCCCGTTTTTGTATTCCTGCATAAAACCTCTTCACCCGCCTTTACAGAACCAATACTTTTGACGCCGGTTGTTGTGGTAACTGGGTGATTTGGAGTTGCTTCCAATTGCCTGGTAAAAAGCTCAACCTCAAGGGCTCCAGCTGTCAGCTGTTCTTTTGCATGCACCAGTATCAATTGTGTGATTGCATAATTTTTTGCTTCATGTACGGTTAGCGATTTTACTGTAACGATGGCCGGCTGACGTGTAACGGGATCTACAGAAATCACTTTATCGCCCGTTTTAATATCACTCAATAATTTTTTATTGCCATCTGCCATCGCTACTTCTTCATCTCCCGGAAAACAAATGTCATTTCCGTAAGTACCTGCTTCGGACCTGTCTATCTCTTTTCCTTTCAGCGAAGATTTATACTGTTGATAGCTATACTCCTTCGAAAGCAGGTAGGATAGTTTCAAAACAAAAAGTTTCTCTTCTTTATCTATCTCATGAATATCTTCAAAATATTTCTCCCATACTTTACCATCTGCCGATATATTAGGTAAACACGCCACATATTGCTTACCTTTCTCGTTAGTGTAATAGATCATCGTGCCTAACGTGCTGCCATCGGCTTTGGCGAAGAGGGTATACAGGTCTACCCTTTTCTTCATGCCATCGTCACCGGTTATAAAATAGGGTTTTTTTCCTTCATACCTGTCCAGCACATAAGTATTGTTATCGAATTTTGCATAGGTAATGTTATCCAGGTCTTTAATAATAAACGTTTTTGCCTTTTGATATTGTTCCATGGTAAGGCCCTGAGGCGTTTGAGCCATAGCGAGGATTACTGCAATTGACAATAACCAGGTTGATACAATTTTCCGGTTCATAAAATTATTTTTAATTATTTTATATTTAGTTCCCCGTGGTTGGTGTTTTCACCAACCACAGGCAAACATTCGCACATCCGCACATTTACATTTGCTTAAGCCAACTCCTTAAAAGCTGTTGCAAAAGCTTCCATTTCATCCATTCTACCAATACTTACTCTACACCATTCTTTACCTACAAATTTCCATGAGCGCACGCCTACGCTGCGTTTCATCATTTCTTCCGCAAACCTTTTGCTTTCCATCTTTACCGGAAACATGACAAAGTTGGCCGATGAGGGAATAAATTCGTAACCTTCACTTTTCAGGGTGCTGTACAGAAACTTTTTAGATTCCATTGTTTTATTGAAAGCATCCTTCAATAATCTGTATCCTGGTATGCAGCTACTGCAGCACCAAGCGATGTTGCCGAGATACTCTGACCTCCCGCTGTATACATACTCAGTTTTGTAACTGTTTCAGGCTGGGCTACCAGGTAACCTACACGTAAACCGGCAAATCCGTACAGTTTGGAGAACGTTCTTGCCACAACAATATTTTGACCTTTTTTTACACTGTCAATCAATGAAACGCTTTTGGGATCATCGAGGTAATCTATGTATGCTTCATCAACAAACACGGTTGTTTTTTTGGATACTCTTTCACAGAAAGCTTTCAACTTAGCCGTATCTGCCACAGTAGCTGTCGGATTATTTGGATTACAGATATATACCAGAGAAGTTTTGCTGTCGATAACTTTTTCCATGGCGTCAAGATCATATACGTGATCCGCAGTTAAAGGCACCCTGATCACTTTTGTACCCAATTGTTCTGCATGCCGCAACAAGTCTTCATAGGTTGGTGTGGCCGATACGATAGTTCCCTTTCCATAATAAAGCGCAGCAGCCAGTAATAAAGGCGAAGAGCCTGCACCCATTAATAGTTGTCCGGTTTTTAAACCTTCATAAGCCATTATCTTTTCTTCAAGTGCCTGACGGCTGTCACGTGGATACTGGTAACTCAGTTCAATCGCCTCTGTTATCGCTTTTTTTGCTTTAGCCGACGGACCGAAAGGGTTTTCGTTAGCAAGCAGCCGCGCTTTTATTGCAGGTGGCGTAGTTTCAATGGCTTCCATGTCTGAACTGTAAAAGGCAGGCCCCGGAGCAGGTATTTCAGCAAATGGCTTTCCATACGTTTCATTCAACAAGCCGTTAAATAATGCAAATCCTCCTGTCAATAATGCGCCTCGTTTAAATAGCTCCCTGCGTTTGAGTGGTGTAGACATAAAATAAATTTAATTGTATAAGTAAAATGTTGAAATCATCGTGATAATTATTTCACCGTTTGATAAGTAACATTAAGGCCATGTACTTTTGCATGCAATGCCGTCACTACTGTCCGCGCCGACTCCAGGGCGCCGGCCATCCATCCGTTTAAATAGGTTAAATGCTCTCCTGCAAAGAATACGTGGTTATCCGGAGGCAATAACTTTTTATAGAGTGTATCCCTTTCTTCCTCTGAATAAATGGCCCATCCACCCATTGAATATTTTGTCTTGTGCCAGCTGACTGAATATGATTTATTGTCATAATCTTTCTCATATTGAGGGTGCACCAACAGACCTTTTTCATAGGCAAGTTTTTCACGGTCTTTATAAGACATCTCTCCTACTTTTTTAGCGCGGTCATTAAAGTTGTAATAGCCTAAAAGCAAACCTTTGTTACTTAAATAATCGTGGGATGGATAGAAAATCTGATAAAGTAAATTATTGGTGTAGGTGATACCTCCATAAATCATTTCATCTTCTTCCCAAAAGCGTCGTTTGAACTGCATGCCTATCTTGCCAGCCATTATGTAAGCTATCTTATCAATAGCCCTGCTTACATCGGATGAAAAATTATGGTCTATATTGCTCAGGACGGGCAATGGAATTGTGCAAATACAATAGTCTCCCTGTAATTCATGTTCCCCTGTTTTGTCTTTGTAGGTAACCTTCACTCCTTCAGTAAAATTTTTGATAGAAGTTACCTCTGCATTCGATTTTATCAGATGCCCTATCTTCTTTTCAAATGCTTTTGCAATCCTGTCGTTTCCACCTACGGCCTGCAGCATCACCATCTGCAGTTCTATGGCATATTCTCCTACGTTATAAAATTCAGGGCTTGCCAATCCGGAATTTATAATGTTGGCCAGTCTGTGTGGTTCGGCTATTCTGCCTACTTTTTCGCCGGCCCCGGGAGGTTCTATGTATCCTCTGCGGGCTGACGCTTTATAGAGGTTGTCAATATTAAGGCCGCCTTCGGCCCGCAGGTATTCCAGAAATTTTTGACCATCTTCTTTTGTCAGGGCAGTATCCAATTGAGACTTATCTACGGCTTTTGCCAACAATTCTGCCATATAACCACGCATATCGTTGTGAATTTCCTTCTTCCTGATTTTTTTATTTGACAACGAACCTTGTCCTTCGCTAAAATAATAAGCTGCCTCGTTCACGTTATTATATACTTCCAGAGGAACGCCCAGTTCCTTACAATAATGCAGGGTGATCAGGTGATGATGAGGGATGCGTGAAGGGCCTGCGTTATAATACATTCCTTCGTCAAAATCGGCAATGGCTTTTCCATTTTCTGTTTCTTCCGAATGGGAACCTTTTCTAACGGTAAACACTCTGCCGCCAGCCCGGTCCCTGGCTTCTAAAATGGTGCATTGATAACCCAGTTTTGTAAGTTCGTATGCCGAAGCCATGCCGGCCAGGCCTGCCCCAAGTAATATTATTTTTTTCCCCAGGTTATCTGCTTTCGGCCGGATTAACATCTCAGCTGATTCCCAATCTTGACATCTCCATCGACGGGTACCAGGTAACCGTTGACAATCGGGTAGGCCTCACCGGTAGCTTCGTTTCAACAGACAATAATTTGCCTGCCGATGTTAAAAACGCCTTTGCCGCAACCGGCGCTAACCAGGCACAATTCTTCTTCAATGCTTTTGATACGCGCACAACAGGTGTTGAATTTACGGCATCCTACAAAATAAGAACGGGTAACACGAGTGACCTGTCGATCATAACCGGTGGCAATTTCATGAAAACAGAAGTCCTGAATGTACATCTTCCCGCTAAACTGAATGAGTCTTACCTGAATACTGTTTTAAGTCCGGCGGAAAAAAACCGGATAGAAAAACAAACGCCAGGCAAGAAAATAAACCTGCAGGCCATTTACAGGATTAACAAGCTAAGTTTCATGGTGAGGCCTGTGTACTTTGGTGAAGTAACATCGGCATCCGCATTAAGTGCCAACAATTATTTCTACCAGAAATATCCGGCTATACTTGTAACGGACATTTCCGCCGGATACAAATTTAATTCGATGATCAGGATTACAGCCGGTTTGGAAAATACCTTCAATGAAGTGGGGGATTACGTAAGCAGGTCCATTTCGGGTTTCAGGACCCCCTCACCGGGTGGTTTGCAAAATGGAGCAACAGGCAGGCAGTTTTTTATTTCACTCAATGCCCAATTTTAAATTCAATTTTTATGAAAGATAAACGTAAAGCCAACTATACTGGCACAGGGGCGCTTTCCCTGTTAACTTTGTGCATTTCAATATTTACTTCCTGCACAAAAACAGACTATTTGGATGTGGAGGCGGCAAACAGGCCGGCGTTAACTGCTAAGATAAGTTTTGTGAATGCGCGTCCGGTTAACCAGGGGATTAACTTCTATACCTATACCACCCAGGTTACGGCTACTCCTGTTTTGATCAATAAAGCCACACCATATATGGAAACGCAGTTTGGTTTAGTGCAAATCAATATTGCAGCAGCAGCCAGCACATCATACCTGGCTTCCCGGGTATTTGGCGGTTCTGCAGAGTTTACTTCCTCGGGCGGTCCCAACGGACCTATTGCCGGATATTATCATACCGTGTTTGCACTCAAGGCAAAGGCTTTGAATTTTTCAGTGGATTCAATCATGTTGTTCTACGATGATCTAAGTGCACCTCCGGCGGGTAATGCAAAATTCCGGTTTGTAAATATTGCAACGGCCTCTGGTGCCGTTGATGTGTTTTTTAATGGCAGCAGCGTATTCACCAATGTAACCTATGGCTCGGCTGGTGGAGCTGTCTTGTCTGGTGCCGGGTTAAACGCTTTTTCTATAGCGCCATTTAAAACAATCCCTGCCGGTAGGGGAAGCCTGGTGATCCGTACGTCGCCTGGCAATGCCGTTCAAATTAAACTGAATAGTACCGAATGGGATGAATTCACATTTGCGGAAGGTAAGATTTATACCATTTTCATAAATGGGGACATTAACGCGTCGGTGGGCGCTGCAGCTTTAGTGCACAATTAATTCCCGACTTGTCATTTCCACGAAGCGCCATAACGTGCTGGCATTAAAAATAGCCTTTTGCGCGATTGTTCTCGCCTCTTGTCATTTCAGCGAAGCGCCATAACGTGCTTGAATAGAGTGGTTTTGCGCGCTTCATTGAAATCTCCTGACATTTAGGTTCTTATTGCATACCCGGAAGAGATTTCAAATGGTCTATTCGATTGCGTTCCCGGATTTTAATCTATTTTTATTTATACAATTAAACGCCGGTGAAAATTCCATACAGATACAGGGTACTGGTATTGCTTTGCTCGTTAACAACGCTTACCTATCTGGACCGTATCTGCATATCCATTGTCGGAATCAGGGTAAAGAATGAATTTGGTTTAAGCAATGAACAATTCGGATGGGTGTTGGCATCCTTTTCACTGGCATACGCTTTATTTGAAATACCATCCGGGATCCTGGGTGACCGTATCGGACCAAGGGCCGTTTTTATCCGCATAGTTCTCTGGTGGTCATTATTTACTGCCCTGACCGGCTTTGCTGCCGGACTTGTTTCATTGATGATCTTACGCTTTCTGTTTGGAATGGGGGAATCCGGTACTTATCCGAATTGCATGATTGTGATGTCTAAGTGGTTCCCCGTGCAGGAAATGGGCCGGTCGTTAACCTGGGTAGGCATTGGATCACAAATAGGCTCAGCTATCGCGCCTATCATTATTGTCCCTTTAGCTGTCGCATATGGGTGGCGTATGCCCTTTTACGTGAATGCAGCAATCGGCATTGTCTGGGTAATGATTTGTTACCTATGGTTTCGCGATACGCCTAAAGAAATGAAAAAAATCACCCCTGCCGAGTTATTGTTTATTGAAAAGAACAGCCGCTACGCCGATACACAACATGCTGTTCCTTGGAGAATCATTTTAAAGAACCGTAATCTCTGGGCTCTGATGTTCATGTATTTTTGTTGCCAGTGGGCCAACTATTTTTTTGTTGCCTGGATGCCCGTTTATTTACAGGAAGGCAGGAACTTTTCGGAGAATGAAATGAAGGTTACCGTTTTTACCTTATTTATCGTGGGGATTGTGGGCTTTTTGGTGGGTGGCGTTGCGGGGGATAAACTGATGCAAAAAAAAGGTTTGCGCTTTGGAAGGCGCTTTGTTGGTATGCTGGGCCTCGGGATGTGCGGCATCTTGTTATTTTTATCTGCTGTTGTGTCTCAGAATACCATTGCCGCTTGCTGCCTTATTGCAGCCAACGGCTTTTTTTCTTTTGGCGTTATGGTCTCTTATGCGGTTTGTACAGACATTGGGAGAAACAATGCCGGAACAGTAACCGGTGCCATGAATTTTTTTGGTCAGATGGGTGCCTTTTTTTTAGCGATCCTATTTGGGAAAATCGCAGATGTTACAAGTAGCTTTGAATACCCGCTGTTTATTGTTGCTTTGGTTATGCTGACAGGCGCTTTGTTGTGGCTGGCCATAGATCCATTGAAACAGATAAATATGGAGGGTAGTAAAGTTGCGTAATGCATCAAGCAGATTTACTCATGCAGGTATCGTAATATACACAGGATGGATGCCGTGAACCTGCTTAAGATAAAAAAAAGCTTATATTACAAAACCAAAGCTTCCTCAATCTATAAAACTCCTTCTTCTTAAAATTTTAAATGAATGCTATGAAAAAAGTTCTAGTCAGCTTACTATCTCTGCTATGCTGTTCTTTGCAAATAATAGCACAGCAGCGAACCATTACAGGTACTGTCACTAACTCTCAGGATGGAAGCCCGGTTGCAGCTGCATCGGTGACTGCAATAGGTGAAAAGGCCAGTGTTATAACAGGTTCGGATGGGAGCTTTTCCTTAAATGTTTCACCCAATGCCAAACAATTGCAAGTAAGTTATATCGGACTCGAAACGTTAACCGTGGATATTTCTTCCACTTCTGTCGTTACCATTTCCTTAGCACCTGCATCAGGAAGTTTGCAGGATGTTGTTGTTGTCGGTTACAGTACGCAAAAAAGGACGACTATAACGGGTGCCGTTTCCTCTGTAAATATGAAAGACCTTGACCAGCGGCGGGTGGCAGACGTAGCGCAGTCGTTGCAAGGCCAGGTTGCCGGCGTACAGGTTTCACAAAGTACCGGTGCACCAGGAGACCAGATCAATATCCGCATCCGGGGCGAAGGAACCATTGGTAACAATAGTCCGCTATTTATCATTGACGGAATACCATCCCGTGATATATCGTTTTTGTCGCCCGCAGATATACAATCTATGACGGTATTGAAGGATGCGTCTGCCGCTTCTATCTATGGTTCCAGGGCTTCGGCAGGCGTGATAGTGATTACTACCAAGAGTGGAAGAAAAGGAAAAACGAATGTGGATATAAATTATTTCAACGGCATTCAAAAAGTAACCAACCTGCCGAAAATGCTGAATGCTTCTCAATATATGAGCAAGGTGGAAGAAGCCTGGAAGAATTCGGGTTACACCGGTACAAACCCCTATACATCAGATAAAGGCAGGTCGGACCTGGCAAACACGGATTGGTTAAATGAATTATTTGAACCAGGGCACTCCCAAAACCTGCAGGTCACGGCAAGTGGCGGTACAGATAAAGTGCAGTACCTGCTCTCCGCCGGATACTACAAGCAGGATGGAATTGTCATTTATAATAATGATGGGTATGAGCGCTTTAATTTCAGAACCAACATTAACGCCAGCATAACTGACCGTTTGACTATTGGAACAAACCTTCAGTTTTCCTCAGCGGAGCAGGACAAGCTTTCATCAAAAGGAGATGCACCCGGAGTTATCCGCCATGCACTGATAAGGCCTCCTATCATACCGGTCTATAAAAATACAAGCGATCCTACCTATTCCGAACGTGATCCCTTCACCGACCTGCCTTTTTATAAGAAACCTTGGGACAATAGCAAAAATATTTATGAGTTCAGCAGCAACCCTGTTGCCTTAGCCCATTTTACAAATGATAAAAGAAGTAATTTAAAAACCTTCGGAAATATCTATGCAGAATATGCTTTCCTTCGTAATAAAGAGCTCCGGTTCAAAACCAACCTGGGAGTGGACCTGAACCTGACGCACAACAAAGCATTTAATCCCAATTTTGGGGATGATGACGGTGGCGGAAGTGGCGTTGACAGAGGTTTGGGACGGAAAAACCGGCCAAATGGTCTGGATGAAAACAGGGGCCAGGAAACAACAATAACCTGGAACAACACATTGAATTATAGTAAAAGTTTTAACAAGCACGTTATCAGTGCCCTGGCTGGAAGTGAATTTATTACCAACCGCTCTTCTTCTATCGGAGCCTCCAGGCAACGGTTTGAATTTACACAGGAAAACTTTCAATATATTGATTTTGGCGGAACAGCCAACCTCTATAATGGTGGTTCAGCAGCAGAGTGGGCCTTATTCTCCCTGTTTGGTTCTGCCACCTATATGTATGATACCAAATATATGGTTACCGCCAATTTCAGGGGAGATGCTTCTTCCAGATTTGCTCAAAATAATCAATGGGGCTATTTTCCATCTGTTTCCGTAGGATGGAAAATATACAATGAAAAATTTATGCAGGATATCAGTTGGCTATCTGACCTAAAATTTAGAGCCAGCACCGGTAAACTGGGAAACCAGGAAATTGATAACTATGCTTTTTTGACCCTGTTACGCAAATCCGGAGACCAGTTCCTTATCTCCCGGTATGGAAACCCCGACCTGAAGTGGGAAAGCACCACCCAACATAACGTTGGCCTGGACATAGGCGTGCTTAGAAATAAAGTCTATCTCTCCGTTGATTACTTTGAAAAAAAGACTTCGGATATTTTATTGCCAATTTCATTACCTTCTCTTGTCGGCAATGTTTCACCGACAATCATAAATGCCGGAGAAGTGACCAATAAAGGAATTGAGATTGCGCTGAACCTGAGTAACAACAACAGGCTCTTTAACTATAGTGTAAACGCCAACGTGGCAACGGTAATAAACAGGGTACAAAATCTCCACCCCAATTTACCAAGTATCATCGGAGATGTTTCAAAAACAGAAGTAGGCCATCCCCTTAACTCTTATTTCGGCTACGTAATGGAAGGTATCTATCAGAACCGGGCTGAGATCACCAGACATCTAAGCGGAACAACAAACCCACCAAACAAACCCGGCGATATACGGTTTAAGGATATAAATGGCGACGGCATGATTAACGACAAAGACAGGGATTATATCGGTAACTCCATTCCAAAACTTTCGTATGGCTTAAACTTATCGGGAGGCTATAAGGGCTTTGACCTTTCGGTCTTGTTTCAGGGGGTTGATGGAGTAAACAGGTACAACGGCGCCAAACAAATAACCGATTACGACAGCCGTCCATTTAACCATAGTGAACGGGTGTTAAACAGTTGGAATGGGGAAGGCTCCAGCAACAGCATCCCGCGGGCCACCTTTAATGATAACGGCAGCAGTAAACGCTCCAGCATTTTTGTAGAAGACGCTTCTTATCTGCGGCTTAAAAACCTGGAGATCGGCTACTCGTTAAATTCCTTTTCTGCCATACCAAAATTAGGTATTCAGAATATACGCCTGTATGTATCTGCCCAAAACCTGTTTACGTCAACCAATTATACCGGTTTGGACCCTGAATCTACCGATATAGTAGACCAGGGAACTTATCCCCAGTCGCAGGCATTTTTATTTGGGATAAATGTTAAGTTATAATTTATGATTATTAAAATAGAATATATGAAATCAGCATACAAGGTCCTGGCAGTGGTCCTGATCTTATCAGGTTTGAGTTGTAAAAAGGAGTTGTATAAAGACCCTATCGGTTTGCTTACTCCCGATCAGATCAACACGGACCCTACACTGAATACGGTAAGGTCGTCGGTAACCTCTTCCTATCAAATGCTTGCCAACACACTCAATTTGCTGGGTGAGTGGCGGTGGGACCTGGGGATCGTTTTCCGGAATGATATTATTTTGCAGGATATGGCATCGGATGACGTGAAAAAGAAATGGAACCCGGATGGTGACCAGGCATGGATGGATGATGTTTCAACCTTTAACTTTACCTCCTCCAACCAGGCTTTTAATGGCCAGTGGAGCTATGACTATGAAGGAATATCGCGTTCCAATTTAGCCATCAGCTACTTGACAGATCCGGCCATAACATCAAAAATCGGTATTGATGACGCACTAAAAAACCGGTTGCTTGCCGAAGTTTACTTTTTAAGGGCTTTTTATTATTTCGACCTGGTGAATAATTTTGGCGATGTTGCTTTGTTGACAAAACCGCTTCAAAGTTTTGCGGATGCTTACAGTGCAGCTAAAAGGGAATCCAAAGATAAAGTTTGGGCACAGATCAGCGCTGACCTGGCCCTGGCTAAACCATTACTGCCTAATACGAGGTATTCTGACAATACCGAAAAATGGAGAGTGTCTAAAGGCGCTGTCGTTGCAATGCAGGCAAAAGTGGCACTCTACAATCAGAAGTGGCAGGAAGTAGTTACTGCTGTAACAGAACTGGAAGGTCTTGGTTTTGCGTTGAATGCAAATTATTTCGACAACTTTAGTGTTACAAAAGAATTTAATGAAAATGAAGTCATTTTTGCTTACGATCATAAAACCGGGATGACTCCACGGAACGGCAATGGATTAAGTGCCCCGTTAGATTGGGGATTCATTGCTCCAACTACCAGTTTTCTCAATGAATTTGAGCCTAATGACCCAAGGTTATCATACACCGTAGATGTTAGCAAGAAGGCGGTATATAAATTATTAGGTGCCACTAATATTGTTTACAAAGGAAATGACGACGCCCCGGGCAATAAACTATACATCCGTATGGCCGATGCACTGCTCTGGAAAGCGGAAGCGTACAATGAAATAGGGAACTTCCCTCTAGCAATTGCCCTTATTAATAAAGTAAGAGAACGAGCCAGGACAGGTATTACGATCGACAGTTCTATGGTACCAGCTGGCACACTGCCAGACAGGAACGTGGGGTCAACCGATAAGGCCCAAATAAAATCCTGGTTGATGCACGAGAGAAGAGTAGAGCTAGGTTTTGAGTCACAGCGTTTCAATGATTTGAAAAGATGGAAGATTGCTAAAGAAGTTCTAATGGCTGTAGGGAAAAATTTTAAAGATTTTAATTATTATTATCCTATTCCCCAGGGAGAAATTGACAAATCGGGCGGTACCATATCACAGAATACCGGCTATTAATTCATTAGGAATTAAGCGCTATTCTGGTAAAAGCTGTTAAATTATTCGTCCATGCCGAACTTACCTTTGTGCTACTTTGTGTAATACTAGTGCGCTTTGTGGTTATAAAAACCACAAAGGTCGCCAAGAAATATCCACAAAGCGCACGAAGAATTTAAAGGCCTGACGGCATTGAAAGATCTTATAAAATTTAATTTCTCATAATGTTTCTGCTTAAACGGTCCGGGTTTATTTCAATTCTTTTTCTTACGGCTTTATCTTGTCGGAATAGCGACATAAAGAACAAAGAACTATTATTTTGGTGCTCCAATAATAACCAGGAGATTAAATTCGCCAGTTCGATCACAGCAAAATGGAACTCCGCACATCCGGCCAGCCAGGTGCATATGCAACCCATCCCGGAGGGCCAATCCAGTGAGGAGGTTATTCTGGCAGCGGTGGTTGGCAGAACCACTCCTGATATTTATGCCAATATGTGGCAAGGTAACGTTGAGATGTATGCGAAGGCAGGCGTGTTGGTTCCATTGGATACCTTAAAAGGCTTCCTGCAATTTATCGCTGAAAGATGCGACAGCACTGTCATTCAGGAGATCACCTCGTCTGACGGGCATATCTACCAGGTTCCCTGGAAAGTAAATCCTATAATGACCATTTATAACAAAACTCTTTTTGACGCAAATAATATTCGTGGTCTTCCAAAAACATACAGCTCATACCTGCAGGCTGCAGCATCATTTAAAAACAATAATAAAAATACTGCGATCCAAAAACGTTTTGGCTTTACGGAAACAAAAGCCATCTGGTATCAGCGCCTGTTTAATTTCTACCCATTATACCTGGCTGCTTCGGGTGGCGGACCACTTATAGTTAACAATAAGGCGGCCTTTAATAATCAGCATGCAATAGGCGTTTTTCGTTTTCTTCAAACTTTGTATACCAATGACTATTTTTCACGGGAAAGCGCGGCTGCATCCACAGATCCATTTGTCGCCCAGAACATTGCCACGAAATGGTGCGGCCCCTGGGAGATCCCTTATCTGGATAAAATACCGGGTAGAAACTTTGAGTATGCATTTTTTGAACCCATTGTTCCTGACAATCACACTGGCCCGGTATACACTTCAGCCGATCCCAAAAATATCGTGATATTTAATACCTGCAGTAATCCACAGGCTGCATGGAATTTTATTGAAACATTGATCAATAAAGAAGGTGATCTGCAATTGCTTGAAGTATCCGGTCAATTACCGAGAAGAAAAAATTTGCATACCGATGCATATTATAAAAATTATCTGGACAAGAATCCGATGATGGTGCTTTTTGCAAAGCAGCTTCCGTTTGTGAAAGGAATAGATAATTGCGAAGTAATTGTAGAAGTGCTTGATATTATTTCCCAGGAATATGAGGCTTGTGTAGTGTATGGAAAAAAATCACCGGAAAAGGCTATTGAAGATGCGGAAACTGCGGTGAACGTATTATTAGGCAATGGAAATTAAACATCAATTGTTGAAAGTATGCATTTAACCGACAAGCGACCAACAAAAAAAATTCAATGGCTCAGTAAGAAAAAACTGCTGCCTTATTTACTGGTATCTCCCTATCTCATCTTTGTGATCGTGTTTGTTTTGTTCCCGGTCTTCTTTTGCTTTTTCCTCACTTTCCAAAAATGGAACATTATTGCGCCAATGCAATTTGTTGGCATAGACAATTATTCCCGCCTGCTAAATGACCGGCTTTTTTGGAAAGCAATTGGCAATACCCTTAAATTTTTGTTGCTTCACATTCCTTTGCAATTAGTTGCATCCCTGTTTCTGGCGTATTTACTTAATCAAAAAATTAAGGGGATATCTTTTTTCCGGGCTTCTTTTTTCATGCCGGTAATTGTTTCCGGGGTAGTGGTTACCATTTTATGGCAGCAATTGTTGGGGTTTGACTCGGGCCTGACAAACCGGATGTTAAACGAAATCGGAATAAAAAAAATAGGGTGGCTGGTAAACCCCGATATTGCCATTTATTCCATTGCCGTAATGGCTACCTGGAAGAATGTTGGCCTGTACGTCATTCTCTTTTTAGTTGGGCTGCAAACCGTGCCCATGCAGTATTACGAGGCGGCAAAGATGGAAGGGGCTACCCGCTGGCAGCAATTCTATCATATTACTCTGCCAATGATCAATCCAACCATCTTTATGGTCGTGATCCTGTCTACTATTGGTGGCTTTAATTTATTTATTGAGCCTTATATCATGACAGGAGGAGGCCCCTTGAATACGACACTTTCTGCTGTTTTATATATTTACAAACAGGCATTTCAATATTATAATATGGGCTATTCGGCGACACTTGGTTTTTTTTATGCCATCATGATCATGACCGTCGTAATACTTCAGAAAAAGTTTATTGAAAAGGAAGTATAGTCGATGTGCGGATGTGCGAACGTGCGATATGAAGAAAAAATATTAGACTATTTAAATAAGTTAAGTAAAAGATGTTTTCAAAATTTTCGCTGAGAAAAACACTGATGTATGCGGCGCTGACTATTGCAGCGATTACATTCATTTATCCATTTATCTGGATGATTGGAGCATCTTTGGCCCCCATGCATGAAGTTGGGAAAATGACGATATGGCCTGAACATCCCGGATTTGGAAATTTCAAATCGATGTTTGGAAAAATTCCGATCGGTCGTTCACTGATTAACAGTCTGCTCGTTGCAGTGCTGACTACCTCATTGGTAATGATAACCGGTTCCGTAGTCGGATATGCTTTGGCAAAAATGCAGTTTAAAGGGCGGCAGCTAATATTTTATATCATTGTATTTACCATGTCGCTTCCCTTTCAGGTTACCCTGATACCGAATTATATTACGATGGTAAATTTAAGGCTGGTAGATACCTTCTTTGCTTTGATCATTCCGTTTGCCGTAAGTGCTTTCGCTATTCTTATGTTCAGGCAGGCCTTCCAGGGTTTACCTCAGGCACTGATTGATGCTGCCCGTCTTGATGGCTGTACAGAAATGGGAATTATTTTTAGAATATTATGGCCGAATATAAAACCCACCTTAGTAACCATTGCCATTTTGTCGTTCATAGGTTCGTGGAATGAAGTACTGTGGCCGTTAATTGTCATTCGTAACGAAAGCTTGATGACAATGCCGCAACTGGTAACGCTCTTTGCTGTAGGTGGCAGAGCTGATAGCCAGCTAGGTGTAAAAATAGCAGCGGCGGTATTGCTGGCATTACCGGTTATGATAGCGTTCTTATTCTTTCAAAAACATTTTATACAGAGCATGGCGTCCACAGGGATGAAAGATTGATAACATATAATAATTTAGTTTCTAGAGAACATGAATGTTTTTTTAACCACAAGGGGCGCTAAGGTTCACACAAAGTGCACAAAGATTTGCTCTACCCTTATCTGCAGCTCTACTTTTTGTTGCCTTGTGATTCCTTCTTTGTGTCTCTTTGTGGTTTCTGCTTTGCTTACAAAACATGACCCAGGTAAAATATGTAGACCTTTATGAAAGTCACAAAAAATTCCATCCGGTTGCATGCTTCGGCAAAAGGCGTTATCACCTCATTTTTATTTTTGCCAGGCAGTAACCGCATCGGAAATGTAATTAAAAGGGTGGAAGATTTGACGGAAGACGAGGCGGAAGCTACCTTGTTAAAAGTAATGAAAGATTTTACGAACCGCCACCGTAATATTGAAAATACATTCCTAAATCATTTTAACAGGATAAACAATCAATACAAGGATGACCTGCTCCTTTTCTCCCCCAAAAAAAAATTATTGCTGGGAGCTTTTTTTACGAAAGAATATTCTATCCAGGCAGCAGCACTATTCAATCCATCCATCGTTTCGCACCCTGACCAAAAAGGTTTGCAGTCAGGAGAACAGCGATTTATTATGAGTTTACGGGCTACCGGGGAAGGTCATATTTCTTCCATCGTTTTTAAAACAGGTGTCGTAGATGACCATGCAAACATTACATTGGATGATGCTTCCGGTTATCTTACCAGTTTAAAAAAAAATGAAGAAGCGGAATACACTAAAGACTTTATTCAGGAACGTATTTCGATCTATCCTGAATTTAGCATGGATCTTTTGGATATTTTGCCGGATACGTTTACTGCAACGAGGGCAATACAGCACATGAATGAAAGTGAATGGGCTGGGGCTGAATCTACGTCCGGGTCTGTAAAGCAATTTGAGGAAATACTCGATTCCAATTACGAACTGGAGTCCTCCGCTCACCTGCCTATTAATGAAAAAGTAATTTTTCCTAATGCTAAAGCGGAAAGAATGGGTATGGAAGATGTGCGGTTTGTACATTTCAGGGATGGAGAAAATTCCTGCTATTATGGTTCTTATACGGCTTATGACGGCTTTCACATAAAAAGCCAGTTGATTGAAACCAGGGATTTTAATGTCTTTAAAATACGTACTATGTATGGTTCCGCCGTGTCCGACAAAGGCATGGCATTGTTTCCTGAAAAAGTACATGGAAAATTTGTAATGATATCGAGGCAGGGCGGCGAAACAATCAATATTATGTTCTCCGACGATCTGTATTTCTGGGATCGTTTTCAACTGCTCATGGAACCGAAGTACACCTGGGAAATGTTGCAATTGGGCAATTGTGGCTCTCCCATAAAAACGGAAAAGGGATGGTTGCTACTCACGCATGGCGTTGGGGCCATGCGGACATACGTAATAAGTGCCATCCTGCTTGACCTGAATGATCCACGCATTATTATCGGAAGATTAGACAGGCCCATCATTGAAGCAGATGAATCAGAACGGGAAGGATATGTCCCGAATGTAGTATATACCTGCGGTTTGCTACGCCATTGCGATCTGATAATAATACCTTACGCGGTATCTGATTCTGCCACTGGTTTTGTTACCATTGAACTACAGGAACTTCTATCAGCATTTAATACATCAACCAGCTAATGAATATACTAACCTGCCTGTTTGTTGTTATTGCCGGAACTATTATCACTGGCTGTATGGAATCTTCGCCTGGCAAAGCGCAGCACAACACCGGAGATTCTTCGTTGGTAAATACAAGTCATCTGGATTATCTGACTATCCCGGTAACCTTCCCTACAGGTGTAAAAGCTTCCGGCATTTATATATATGCGGAGGCGCCGGATTACCGGTTTGTAACCGATAGCGACGAGGGTTTTACCTGCATAGATGATGTAGCAAGAGCTGCCCAGGTCTATGTCAGAAGCGTCCATTTTTCGGCCGATACGGCCATGCAAATCAGGGCTGTTAACCTGATCCGGTTTATTCTGGAGATGCAATCTGAAAATGGCTATTTCTATAATTTTTTATTCCCGGGTGATTCCATTAATAAAACAGGAAGTACCAGTATCAACGGACCCCATTGGTGGTCGTGGCGTGCTTTGCAAACACTCACAGAAGCCGCGCCATTGATAAAAAACATTGATACAGCTCTTGCTGCTAAAATGGATATTTCAGCGTACAGGCTGGTTCAAAAAATTAAAACGGACCTTGTAAAAATACCCGCCACTTCAAAACGGGTTAGTGGTATTAGTGTTCCGCAATGGTTGCCTGCAGGTAGCGCAACTGACCAGGCCGCCATTCTTATACTAGGACTGATACCTTACAGCAAAGCCAACAGGGATACGGCCCTTGCCGCTTATATTAAAAAATTGGCGGATGGAATAGTTATGATGCAAATGGGAGATACTGCGCATTTCCCTTATTCCTGCTTTCTAAGTTGGGAGAACATCTGGCATGCCTATGGCAGCGACCAGGCGTACGCGTTATTTAAGGCGGCTGCCTTTTTTAAAGATTCCTCGTATTCACAAAAAGCCCTCGAGGAAGTGGCTCATTTTTATCCCTGGCTCCTGAAAACCGGGTTTAAAGCTTCTTTCTCGGTGATCAAAAAAGGAAATGCATTTACGGCTGAAGGTGAAAAAAGGTATGCCCAGATCGCTTATGGTATCAGGCCAATGGTATTCTCCGCTGCTGAAGCGTACCGTGTAACAGGAGAAGATAAGTATGCAGACATCGCAGGCAACCTGGGCTCATGGCTGGCAGGCAATAACGAAGCCGGCAGGAATATGTACGATCCGTTAACGGGCAGGTGTTATGATGGCATTATCGGAAAAGACAGTATCAACCATAATTCCGGTGCAGAATCAACCATTGAGGCATTGCTTGCAATGCAAATGGTTGAAAAGTACCCAGCCATAAAGGCCGCTTATTATAAGTATAAAAAATGAAGAAGCCAGCATCTTATATCAAATCTGATCATATCATCTTTGCTCCCGATGATGTTGACCTCTCCCGCTCACCATTAAGAAAAGGGATCCATCAACCAACTTATGTGTTAGGCGCCTTTAATCCAGGACTGAGCCGTTTACCTAATGGCAACTTATTACTAATGGTGCGGGTTGCAGAAGCTTTATCGAATCCGGTGGTGGACAATCATGCGCATTGCATAAGATGGGATTCCCGCAGAGGTTTCCTGACCGATGCCTGGCCATTGGCAGCCGTAACTATGAAGGATCCAAGAAAATTCAGCATTAAGGGTTATGGCTTTGGTGTTTATGCCCTTACTTCATTGTCGTGGTTATTACCGGTTGAACTAAATGAAGACGGATCGGCTATACATCAGATACATTACAACAACATTATTTCGCCGCATGCAACAAGCCAGGAATATGGCATAGAAGATCCAAGGATCTCTTACATCAATGGCAAATACTATATGACTACCTGTTGTGTGAGTTCCGAACGCCATTCAACGATGTTGTATGTATCAGAAGATGGCTTAAACTATAGTTGTCTGGGTATAGTCCTTGATCATCAGAATAAAGATATGTTGTTGTTCGAAGGAAAAATAAATAATGGGTACTATGCCCTTACAAGGCCATTGGGTGAAAGTTATTTTGTTTCCCCACTTTCAACAGACTGGCATCCGGGCGCTGCCATCCATATGGCGTCTTCACCTGACCTGTTGCATTGGAAACCTGCTGACGTCCCATTTTTGCGTGCGAGACGTTCTTCCTTATCTAATGTAAAAATCGGGGGCGGTACTCCGCCTGTGCTTACTTCAGCGGGCTGGCTGATGCTTTATCACGGGGTGGAAAATAGCGGCGAAGTGGGTATCTACCGGACCTTTTGGGCATTGCTGGATCAGGTTGATCCACTCAACATCATACATCTTGCAGATACAACCCCCCTGCTTGAGGCTAACGCCATGCTCACTGCAAAAATGGCCGAGCAGGTTTACCTGCACAACGTCGTTTTTTCCACCGGCATTGCCGAATACGGGGGGGATTATATTATAGCATCAGGCGAATTAGACCTTGCCTGCCGCATTACAAAAATTGAAAAAAAATTTTTTTCCTTGCCCGCCTTATAAAAAGAAATATATATTATGGCAGAAGTAAAACTGGATCATATATCGAAATGGTATGACGACAACCGGAAAACACCTGAGAAAAAAGCGGTAAATGATATTTCTTTTACAGTGCATGATAAGGAATTTTTGGTGATCGTTGGCCCTTCCGGATGTGGAAAATCAACACTGTTACGGATGATTGCAGGGCTTGAAGAAATAAGCGATGGCACCTTATTGATAGATGGAAAAAAAATGAATGACAGGAGCCCGAAGGAAAGGGATATTGCCATGGTATTTCAGAATTACGCCCTTTACCCGCACATGACTGTGTTCGATAACATGGCCTTTGGTTTAAAGTTAAAAAATTACAGCAAAACGGATATTCAGGAGCGGGTTACCCAGACTGCCAAATTATTGGAAATAGAAGACGAACTATACAGAAAGCCTAAGGCCTTATCCGGAGGGCAGCGGCAAAGAGTAGCCATCGGAAGAGCTATTATCCGGCGTCCAAAGGTCTTTTTATTTGATGAACCGTTGAGTAATCTGGATGCAAAGCTTCGCAGCCAGATGCGGATAGAACTGCAGAAACTGCATAGGGAACTGGCTGCAACCATTATATACGTAACGCACGACCAGGTAGAAGCGATGACCTTGGGAACACGCATAGCCGTATTGAACAAGGGGGAATTGATGCAATTGGATACACCTCTTCATTTATATAATTATCCTGAAAACCGGTTTGTAGCAGGCTTTATAGGCTCCCCAACCATGAATTTTTTAAACGGGACCATTGAAAAAAGAGAGGTTTATTTCTTTATCCCTCCATCTGGCCATTACAAAATCAATTTGGGAAAAGAGGTTTCATCAACATTAAGGAATTATATAGGAAAGCCGCTCCAACTGGGGGTAAGGCCGGAGAATATTTTAATTTGCGAAGAGAATGATTCCTGTCAGCCTGATTTCTTTTTACCGGTTACGGCCTATGAAAACATGGGCAACGAACAATTAGTTTACTTTTTATCCGGGGACCAATCCTTAATTGTCCGGCGGTCGCCAAAAGATACACTGGAGTTTGGCAAAGAAAAAGGAATTCAGTTTAATGCAGGGAAGCTGATCTTCTTTGATGAAACCACCCAGAATATTATTCCTTCTCGCTGACGTTAGAATGTTTATCCAAAAAAGATTTGGCATTACCGGCGTTCTTATGATGTAACCAGTTGAAAAAGAAACCCGCCGATCAGATTGGCATAGTTACCAATAAGGTTACTTAACACGCCTAATAATATTCCTAATGATGCCAGGCTGGGATGAAAGGACGAAGCAACGATAGAAGCCGACGCCGGACCACCGATGTTGGCTTCACTGCCTATGGCAATGAAATGCCAGGGGGCTTTACTTAACTTAGCACTAATGAGTAAAATAATTAAATGAATAAGTAGCCAGATAAGCCCAATGATAAAAAACGTAGGATTAATCTGTACTTGACGTAAATTCAATTGCAAGCCAATAGTAGCCATTATAAAGAATAACATCCCTTTTCCCAGAACCGTCCAGAACCTGATTTTTTCTTTAAAGATGTTAGTAAAGGAAAGTGCAATGCCAGAAGAAGTAGAAAGCAGAATCAGCCACAACGATTTATTGGCTAAGAATGACCATGGATTTGTGTCGTCTGAGCCTACGCTTTGGGTAAAAAATGCGGAGCACAGGTCCGATAACAACAGTACCGCCATATAAGTAATTGCCAAAACGATCCAGAGCTTTACAGGCGGAAATGTAAAAGTATTTCCTGCATGTTCGTTGCTTCCTGTTTCTCTATCTATCCTATCATACTCAACCGGTTCATTTTTTGTCAGCCACCGGTTTATTCGTTTATAAAACTTCACCGAATACAATAAAAAGAACAACCAGATGTTTTGTAATATAATGTCCGTTGCCAGGGAAGTCAAAAATAATTCCTCGCTGCTTCCATACACTTCTCTCATGCTTATTTGTCCGGGTGTGCCGTTTATCCAGCTTCCTGTTATACAAATCAGTCCCCGCCATGTTGCATTTCTTCCCTCTTGCTGAAGCAGTTGCGGATTGAACAACCCCGCTATTTTCAATGCAAGCGGTCCACCGATGATGATGCCAAGCGTTCCTGCAAAAAATATCCATAGCCCTTTCCGGGTTACGCGCAATAAATCAGGAATATGAATGATGGCCGTAAGAATAATCAAACTTAACGGCAGAATGGCATTCATAGCCAGCACGCGCAAAACATCACCTGATTTCACCAATCCAACGTTATTGGCCAGCGCCGGCAACAGGTACAACAATAAAATGGGTGGCACCCATTGATACACCTTTGAAAAAAATCCTTCTTTGTTTGTAGACCAGATAACAAAAGTTGTAATAAGAACTATCAGTACAAAAGAAGGCAGCTCCCTGATCAGGTTCATCATATGCTGGATGTAATAATTCCGGCTCCATAGGAACCACGTGGTATCAATAGCATCTCACTGGTTAACCTGTGTCTTTACATAAATGTCAGGAATGGGTCTTGGTACATTCGGATTGGCATTAATTTCATTCTGCGAGTAAATAATCCGCTCCGGATGTTTGGTTGCCGTAGTGGTTGTGAAAGGGATAGGAACATTCACGTCATTATCCCCTTTACGTAAACGCCTGGCATCATTAAAAGGTAAGATAGTTCCGTATAGGCTCACATATCTTTCCTGTATGATTTCACGAAGTAATGCCTTGTCGGCAGCTACATTGTCGGCATTTTCCATACCACCCGGATCAAAATCGGCTGCTATATAATCTGCGTATAGGATCGTGCCTCCGGTTGGCAGGGTAGTAAGCAGCCCGAGGTTGGTCCTTAAAACGCCGCGTACTTTATTCAGCTGTGCCAGGCCTTCCGAAAAGCCGTTAATTCTGAACCCGGCTTCAGCCAGGATAAGCAGATTTTCTTCGTGGGTGACCAGAGGCATAGGCGCATTCTTTGCGGCTACACCAAGTTCGGCATTGGAAGATGTGCCTGCGATCCTGTAATATCTGGCTCTTGCATCTTCATTGGTCTTTGCGTTAATCCGGGTTCCGGGAACTCCTGTTACTAATAACACATCATTTAAATAAGTACCGTTCGTGCTCAGGTAGCCGCCACGCTGATCAATTAACGTATTCAGCAAATTATAATCCCCGTCCGATACCAGGCCCGGCGGATAAAATTTCCACGATAAGGTTGCAGCATTAATGCCTTGCAATGCAGCGGCGTAGGCTTTGGCATATTCTCTCGTTTCCATATAATACCTTGCTTTTAAAGAATAAGCCACTCTGGCCCACGATGTACTCCTTCCCTGAAAAAAAATATCGTTAGTGATAACAACAGATGCGGGGACCGAACCCAATTCCGCTATAGCTTCATCCAATAAGTTTTGTAATCCTGCATACACGTCTACCTGCTTATCAAATTTAGGAACCGGGAAATTATCCTTTGCCCTTTCTGAAAAAGGGATATCACCGTAAAGGGCCGTAGCCGTGCCTAAAGCATTGGCTTCTATAATTTTTGAGATGCCTGAATATGATTTGTTGTTGGGAAGTTTTTCCCTGATAATGCTTCCCTGCTTTGATATGCCCTGGTAAACCGAATTCCAGGTATCATTTGATTCTTCTGCAGAAAGATTATATTCACCCAGACTCTGGTATAGTAAGGTAACGCCCTTGTACTGGTTCATCCACATTCCGGTGATACGTTGAACATGGCTTACCTGAACGGTTATATTGGCCACTTCCATTCCTTTAAGTAAGGTTTCTGCGTTTACATCGACCGGGTTGTTTGGGTCTATATTCATACCCTCGTAGACCTTGGTGCAGGAAATTCCCGACAACAAGGCTGTAGCTATTATCATTATTTTTTTCATCATGTTGTATGTATTAATCGTCAGTTAAGGGTAATGGTGAATAAATAAGAACGTGTGCTGGGGTTGGTAAAATATTCTGTACCAAATCCGTTATTAACCCCTGTTTGATTTACTTCCGGATCAAACCCTATAATATCAGTCCATAATACCAGGTTTCTTCCGGTAATAGAAAATTTAATTGAATTAAACCTGGTCGCTTTTGTAAAACCTGTTGACTTTAATGTATACCCTAAAGAAAGTTCGCGCAACCTTGTCCAACTCGCATCTCCTACAAAAAACTCCCTTATTGCCGAAGCACCTAAGCCGGCACCTCTCGATGTATACCAGGCCTGGTCCATCAATACATCGCCGCCGCCAAAATTACCTATGTTAGCTCTTAGTGTGGTTCCGGCGGGAAACATCTGGCCATTTACATTTTTCAGGTCTTTTGTCAACGTAATATCCCGACCAACATCGGCATGTGTACCGAAATTGTATAATACGGATTTGGTACCTTGAGAAATGTCACCTCCCTGGAAGGTTTCAAATAATACATTAAAATCGAATCCTTTGTATGTTGCAGTTAAGCCTGCAGCGCCTCGCCAGTCGGGATTCGGATCTCCGATAACACCCTGCGCCAAATCTACCAGCGGAAAGCCGTTTGCATCTAAAGCATAACCTCCCTTGGCATCACGTAAGGCACGCGGGCCCCACAACACACCGAGTTGGTAACCTTCCACTGCCCTTGAACTTACCGATTGAGTAGAAAGATCAACAGAACTTGAACCACGCAAACTCAACACTTTATTCCTGTTCTGGTTATAATTTCCGAAAAGCTGTACATCAAGCGATTTTGATTTTACGATACCCAATCTGACATCGGTTTCAAAGCCTTTATTTTCCATAGTAGCGGCATTGGTGTACTGGCTGGTAAACCCGCCAGAAGGCGGCAAGCCCACATTCAACAGAATGTCTATGATCTTGTTTCGATAATAAGACATGGATAAGCTGAACCGGTCCTCCAGGAAGCGCAGGTCGGCACCTATCTCCCATTCCGTTTTTACTTCCGGCTTAAGGTTAGCATTTCCTTTGCTGTTATCTAACCGGAAACCACCACCAAAATTGGTTAAAGCCAGGCCATCATCATACGCATCGTACCTTGCTCCCTCATAAACAGTAACAAAATTGTAGGCAGTTGGCTGTACGCCCACTTTACCCCAGGCAGCGCGAACCTTACCAAAACTTAACCATGCGGCATTTTCCAGTTGTGATAGCTTATCAAATTGCCAGGCAACATCTGCTGAAGGGTAGAAGAAACTTTTGCTGATGGTTGAAGATGCTTCCAGGGCACCGCCAATATTAACAAAAAGCTGGTTTCCATAATCAAGTCCTAAAGTTGAATAACCTCTGTTGGACCCTCGTTGAAGAAAATAATTGATGATATGCGTACCCGCGTCCGGTGTAAGTATGAAATTTTGCAGGTTTACATTATCTAAAAAGCTGGATGATTCTCCATATAATTGTTCTCTCTGCCGGTCATTGATATTTCCACCCAGTATAAAAGTAGCGTTAAGATCCTTTTTAATTTCTTTGGAAGCCCGTGCTATAAGGTCTATGTTCTTTTCTACCTCTGAGATCTTTTCTTCCCTGTAGCTGCCTGGTGATCTTTCACCTGCAGAACCAACCGGGAAAAAGTATCTACGATTATCATAGTTGGCATCGATACCGGCTCTTAAGATAAGTTCCAACCAGGAAAACGGGTTTGACGATATTTCGGAGGAAACTAAAAACCGGTCAACCTTTGAAGGACTTTCTTGTCTGAAGATGGTCCAGTACGGGTTATTATACGTCGGCTGAACATTGTCTCCCAAGTAACGGCGATAACTTCTGTGGCGATTGCGGGCCTCAACACCGTTGGCATCAACATAGGTGCCTATATAATCAATATTATCAAAATCGGGCGGCGTTCTTAATAATCCCAGGTAAAGGCCTGCTGTATTGGAGTTGTTCTGGATCCGGTTCGACTTAATATTAATATAAGCAGCCTTATTGCTGAATTTCAGATACTTTCCCAGGGTATGGTCTGAATTCAGGCGGACAGAGTTTCGTATATAATCACTGTTTGCTCTGATGATCCCCTTTTGTGTCAGGTTTTCCAGTGAGAAGAAGAAACGCGATTTGTCGTTACCTCCACTTAAGGAAAGTGCATTTTGCCAGTAATGTCCCTTGCCGAAAACTCCATCGAAATTTTTATCCGAAAATGTTTGCTTTTCATTCTTTCTCGTTATTCTTAAATATTTTCTCCCTGTAACAGTTCCCAGGAAATAGGCGGTTCCTGCCACTGAATCAGGCACACCTGACCTGTTCGCTATCTTATCTCCCCAGGAGTTTGCCTGGATTGGATTGTAGACACCATTTAGCCCCTGCCCATACGTTGTTTGCATCGGGTGCCTGCTGTTTATTTCGTCAACGGAATAGGTGGAAGTATAAGAAATTTTCAGTGCCCCGGCCCTGCCCTTTTTTGTAGTGATCACGATTACGCCATTTGCAGCCCTTGAACCCCATAATGAAGCGGCGGCTGCCCCTTTTAATATTTGCAGTGATTCGATATCGTTGGGATTGATATCATTTAGCCTGGACTGCTGAACTACACCGGTGCCCGCAGCATCTGAGCCGAAACCGTTCAGGGCAGAATTGCTGATAGGTATTCCATCCACGATAATAAGGGGGCCGGCAGCCCCGGTAATCGTATTAGCTCCTCTTATCTTGATATTTGATCCGGCACCCGGATCTCCTGTTGACCGGGTGATGGTGACACCCGATGCTTTTCCCGCCATGCCCTGCAATAAGCCGGTTTCACCTGAACTTAACACTTCTTTTGTTGCAATTCGCGAAACAGACGAACCCAGCTTATCACCTCTCTCCCGGAAACCTAGAACACTGACCACTACATTTTCAAGATCCCTTGCTGACCTTTTTAATGAAGCGTTTATTACTGATTTGCCGCCTATAGCAAATTCTGCGGTTTCATAACCCACATAGGACACGCTTAGCGTTGTTGTTCCGGAGGGAACCGATATCCGGAATTGACCGTTCGCATCAGTGATCACTGCGTTTTTTGATCCTCGTGCAGTGATACTGGCTCCCGAAAGCGTTTCGCCATCTTCAGAGGTAACCGTACCCGAAATCTCGTTTAGCTGCGCCTGCGCATAAGAAATGATCGTCATTAATATCGCCAAAGCGATCAGCAGTTGTTTAACTTTCATTTGTCTATTTTAAGGAAAAATACTTGTAAATGAATTACATTAGTTAATAGAGAAATAATTAACCTATGAAATTACAGACAAATGTTTATTTACAAAAAGCAAACTTCAGCCAATATAATTTCCCGAACACCATATGATTAAGCGTTTAAATACATGATTGGAAAAAAGATCTATTTTTTAATTGAGCAAACCGTTTTGCTACTGTTGCTGCTTTCCGGCGGCTGCCAGGTTCAAAAGAATACTGCCGGATTGATGGACAATAGAGACAGTGTAAAGGTGATAGAAGCAAGGGCTAGCGTCAGGCCAGTTACTCAAGGACCAAAGCAGCACTGGTTCGGCTATTATGACAAGTATCAAATCAATGCCTCCGGCCGCTATGCGCTGGGCGGTGAAGTGGAATTTTTCTTTCGTCCGCCAACACCTGGTGATACTTTAAAGATATGCTTGATAGACCTGCAAAACGGAAACCGTTGGAAACAGGTTGGTACCAGTACCGCCTGGGGATGGCAGCAAGGTTGTATGCTTCAATGGGTACCGGGCTCGGATGATGAGATAGTCTGGAATGACAGGGAAGGTGACCACTTTGTGGCACGCCTGTACAACATCAAATCGGGTAAGATGCGGACGTTGCCAAAGGCTATCTACACGGTAAGTCCGGATGGTAAATGGGCACTGGGAACAGAGTTCGTCCGCATTCAGAACATGCGCCCGGGGTATGGCTACCCGGGTTTTGCCGATCCTGATGAAAACATCAAAGCACCAAAGGACAAAGGTCTGTATAAAATGGACCTTGCTACCGGTAACGTTACCCTGTTGTTTTCTTATGCAGATCTGGCCAACCTGCCTCATGCAAAAGGAGACCTGAGCCGCTACTGGAACTACTTTAACCACTTACTGGTAAGTCCTGACGGCAACCGTTTTATTTTCTTACACCGCTGGCGGGAAGAAATGGGGCCGCGGGAAAAAAGGGCTACGGGCGGTTTCTTCACCCGGATGGTCACGGCAAGCAAAGAAGGTAAGGATCTGTTTGTTGTGGACCCTTCCGGAAACACGTCTCATTTTATCTGGAAAGATTCCGAACACATTACCGCCTGGACCAAACCCGATGGTTACCCGGCGGGCTTTTATGAATTTGAAGACAAAAAGAACACATTGCTCTCCACAGGAAAGGGAGCCATGACGGAAAACGGACATAATACTTTTGTACCTGGTACGAACAACGAATGGATCCTGAACGATACCTATCCTTCTGCAAAAGACCGGAAACAAACGCTGTATTTATATCATACACCCTCTAACACTAAAATCATTCTGGGCAGGTTTACCTCGCCGCCTGAATACAAGGGAGAATGGCGTTGCGACCTGCACCCGCGAACCAACCGGCAGGGTACGAAAGTATACTTCGATTCGCCGCACGAGGGCAACGGGAGGCAGATGTATGAGATTGACATTCGCAGAATCATCCGAAAGAAATCATTTATTTCAAGGTAAATAAACGATGTTAAGAATCATCCTCTTTATGAAGAAATATATTCACTTGAATAGACACAGCCTGCTGGCTTTTGCGACCGCTATTACTTTGATCACCAACTATGCGTATTGCCAAACGGTAATTACCCAGAAAGAACCTGCTCAAAATAAGGTATATGCCGGCCGTGCTGCATCGCTGGGTATAATAGGCGACACAACAGACGTACACCGTCCAGTGAAGGCAGGACTGGTATTAATGGGTGGAGGCAGGGATGTGGATGCCGCTTTCAAATGGATGATCGACAGGTGCGGTGGAGGTAATGTTGTTATCATAAGGGCTTCAGGTACGAATGCGTATAACAGCTATGTGTATGGCCTTGGGAAAATAAGTTCGGTTGAAACCTTGAAAATAGACACCCGCGAGATTGCTGAAAATGATGATGTCGTACGGATCATCCGCAATGCCGAAATGCTGTTTATCGCCGGCGGAGATCAATCCGTTTATATGCAGCAATGGAAGGGCACAAAAACGGCCGATGTCGTAAATTATCTGATTAATAAAAAGAAGGTGCCCGTTGGAGGAACCAGCGCCGGCTGCGCCATTCTGGGACAGTTTTATTATACCGGCGAACACGGAAGTGCCATATCTGCGAAGGTGCTTCAAAATCCTTATGATTCATCAGTAACCATATACAAGAACGATTTCATTCAGGCTGCTTTGTTAAAAAACGTACTAACCGATCAGCATTATATTACCCGCAGCAGGCAAGGACGACACGTTACTTTTATGAGCCGGCTCATCACCGACTGGAATGTTTTTCCGAAAGGAATAGCGGCAGATGAAAGAACAGCGGTATGTATCAATGAGAAGGGAATAGCGGAAGTCTTCGGTAGCAGTAAGGCCTACTTTATCCGGTCATACAGGCATAAGCTGCCCGAAGCTTGTGAACCTGACAAGCCGTTGAGGTGGTTCGCTGACACGAAGGCATTGAAGGTATATGAAATTGAAGGCACAGTGGAAGGGAATGGAAGGTTCAATGTTGTTAATTTTAAATCCGCAAAAGCCAAGGGCGGGATATGGTATTGGTGGTGGGTGGAAAAGGGCGAATTAAAACATGCAAAGATACCTATCTAAAACAGCCACGTGTGCCTCAATCATTTTACTGATTACTCCTGTTATAAATAATCCAACCACCACTTGTGATGCGTGGATTTATATTCGTTATATCTTTTGCACAAAGGGTAGAGCACAATCACGACAAATATCCATATCATGTATACGACCGGCAAGGAGAATCCAAAATCCGGTGGACAAAAATAAAATGGCGACTGAGGGTTGATGATATCTGCAGACGTGTATCCACTTGCATAAAATGCAATTACAACCAGCATATGAATGATATAAATGTGAAGGATGTAGTAGAACAACGGAACACGTCCATAAATTCTCATAAGTCTTGTAAACCGGTTACCAAAATTTTCCAATAAGCTCAGCACGATAAGTGCAGGGCCGAGCGTTATGCACAAGTATAACAGGGACGGCGGATATTTATTTACATTTAAAAAAGAGAGAAAAGTATACATCCATCCCCTTGGATGGATTTTCCATGCGACCCGATCGCCATACACATTTGTAAATCTAAGTAATAAAAAAATCAGGATCAATCCGGAGCCAATCGCTACCAGTAATTTTTTCCTTCGGCCAGCACTAAAGTCAGGACCATATACCTTACCAAAACCGTAACCGAGTAACATAACGCCGGTCCAGGGAAGAAATGCGTATATGATCATTAAGGAATGTCCTTGCACAATATCATAAACAGTGAATTGAGCAAAATATGAAAGATTGCTTAGGAATCCCGTCTGGATACTCCTTTCTACAACTGGGTAATCAAGAACATTATGTCCAAAAACTATAATAAACCCAAGGCATAATATGAGGTTTGCCGGAAGGTATACAAGTAATCCAAGAACGAACATGCTTATGCCAAAGGCCCAAATCACCTGGAGGAAGAACAGATGATACAATGGATCAAAGCTCCAGCCGAACGTAATAACAACCACTTCAATAAACACTAACCACAAACCCCTTTGGATAAGAAACCTACTCAACTCTCCTTTGCTTTTACTCCGGCTCATGAGCCATGCGGAAGTCCCGGACAGGAAAACAAACACGGGTGCACAGAAATGAGTAATCCACCTTGTAAAAAATAAAGCAGGCGTAGTTGTATTAATATTGGTGGGATCGGTGACTACCGTGGCCGCATTAGTAGCATCAACATTGTAAAAGAAATCTCTCACGTGATCTAATGCCATGATCACCATGACAATCCCCCTTAATA
The DNA here is from genome assembly GCA_037718865.1 of Chitinophagaceae bacterium. Classification (GTDB taxonomy): domain Bacteria; phylum Bacteroidota; class Bacteroidia; order Chitinophagales; family Chitinophagaceae; genus JADCRZ01. Next base: position 246,679 of record JBBJMP010000008.1, read on the forward strand.
CGTCAAGGGATTGTATGCGTTTTTTACTGGCTACTGACAATGCGTTGTTGGTGCTCAATTCACCCATATCATTTATTTACCGGTAATAAAATGTACTGCCGTATTTACGTGAACTCTCAGTTAATCCGGTTATGCGCAGGATCATTCGTATAGCAACCGAAATATCACCGGGGTATTTCCATCTAAAATTTCATATTCTATTAATCAGATGCAAAGTTATGTCAACTGCAATGCTTTTTCCTAACCGAAAATGGGGAGGTTATGCCGGATCAAAAAGCGGAGTGATTGCGGCCAAGGGCTGTTGTTGAAAAGCTGGTAGCTAAACTGGAGGTTCCGGTTTTAAGTGAAGCACATAAAGTGCTATATTATATTAAAGATGAGCACAAGGGTTGAAGCATAAATAAAAAGTTCATTTAATCAAGCTATGCTTTAACCTATCACAACCATTTTTTGAACCATGCGATGGTCATCTGAAAATGTTGGGGAAGGAATTTATGCGGCTCCCCGGGTGTCACATGGATCTTCAACTTATTCAGCGCATTCTTTGATCTATACGCAATTATAGCAGATTTAAAGGCAACCTGTGCTCCTGCAAGCGGGCAATTCAAATCCTTTTCATTATTCAGCAAAAGCAGCGGTCTGGGAGCAAACAGCCTTATCATTGAAGGGCAGTCGAATTGGTCCGTTATGCCCGGCAACAATTTATCCCATAACAATTTCACACTATTTTTATTTACCAGGCTATCGCCCAGATCTTTTGCAACCTGTTCATGTACTTTCCATATTGTTCTTGCACGGCCTTCCCAGCTATTATTTTCAAGCGACCACTTAAAGCTTTGTGCTGCAATAACCGGAACAGCAACCTTTATCCTTTTATCCACAGAGGCCGCCATCCATGTTTCAATACCGCCCATGGATATTCCCATCATGCCTATACGCTTTGCCTGAACATCGGGCCTTGTGATCAAATAGTCTGTTAACCTCCACAGATCGTATACCGTGTCAAAAAAAAATGGATGTTCCTTGCGTGTGCTGTCTGTATTTGTCCATGCCTTCGTAATGGCTTCAACATATTGCTGAGCCTTATTCGCTCCTCCTGCTACCTGCTCACCATGATACCTTGCATCAATCGCTACACCCATGATGCCGATCCTGGAAAACTGGTCAAGCAGATTAATAATACTTTCATCGTCTTTACTTCCTCCGGTGCCATGAAGGCAAATTACCACAGGGAAAGATGTTAAAACGGAATGAACGGGCTTGTAAATAAGTATGGGAAGCTTTTCCGTTTCTTCCGTATAAATAAACCCCTTTTCGATAATTACAGAATTTGTTCTAATTGTTTGAAATGAAGGTTTGAAATCAGCAAGAGGTCTTTTTAGCAAAGATGTAAATTCATCAGCCACCCTTTCTACAGGTAGATATCTTTCAGGTGTTGCATCTTGCTTTGTTTGGGCCAAAGCAAATAGCGGGACGATCAACAGGTAGATAAATGCAATGAATTTCATGTAATCTCTTAATAGGTAGACCACTAAATTCGGTAAAAATTATTATACCTTCCGAGATTAAAGAAGACGGATATTGTCGCAGATTTACGAATTACAAAGCATGGCCGGAAACAGGTGCCCTTTCTGTGTCAAACTATATACAATGAAAAACATAACCACTAAAATCAAGATAGTCGTGAAGTTGTATTCAGTACTGATTATTGCTGTCTTTACATCGGCTATGCTTAACGGTTGTACGTCTCAACAAGCTATTGGCACCCGGTCACCTGATAATACGACACGACGGCTCTTATTGCGTGACGAAGGCTTGTCTCAACTGAGTTATATAGATATTTCCAATCCTAAGTCTAACTGGTTCGTACCAGTGCCTGCAGGCCGTGATATCCAGCTGGTTGGCAATGGGCGGGTTTTGATCGGCACGGGTAACGGCTATGAAGAACGTGAGATTGCTACAGGGAACAAGGTCTACGAACTTACATCGTTTGCCGGCACAGTCACCGCACGGAGACTCAGAAATGGTAACACGTTATTAGCCGGTGTGAACTGGCAGAAAAAACAAGGCATTGTATTGGTTGAAGTAGATAAGACCGGCAGGAGCCTGCGCCTGATTGCTTTCCCTGGATTTACCTATGTACGCCTTGTTCGTGAAACCGTATCGGGTACCTTTCTGGTTACAGCCGATGAGATTGTGTTCGAAGGAAATGCAAAGGGAGAGATTGTCTGGCAAGCTACAGTCACAGGCCTTCCCAAACCGCACGCCTGGCAGGCTTTACGCCTGGGCAATGGACAAACCGTTGTAAGTAGCGGCTATGCAAAAAACTTCCAGATCTTTACGGTAGATGGTAAACTGGCAGATTCTATAACCGGCCCTGCCAGTGTAAATCCAACTTTTTATGCCGGATTCCAGATCCTTGCTAACGGCAACTATGTAGTCACTAACTGGCAGGGACATGGCCCTGCTTTTGGAGCGAGCGGCACGCAATTACTGGAGTATACGCCGAAGGGTGAACTCGTATGGTCATGGAAGCAGGATCCGGCGAAGTTTTCTTCCCTTCAGGGTGTTATCGTGCTTAACGACCTGGATGTTAGCCGGCTGCACGTAGAAGATGGAAACGGGAGACTGGCACCGGTTAAGGGTGTACGGTAGCTGGTTTGCTGCGCATTATGCTCATGCTTTCCTGCGCGTTGATATTCAGGCAAATGATTTTTTTTCTCTAATCGTTTGGATAAAGCATTGCAACTATATATTTATCGCTTTCAGAAAGCTCATAGTTCTCGGCAGTTTCAAGGCCATCAAGAGTAAGAGTGCGTTCAATCGGATATAACATAATTGATTTCGGATCGAAGGGCCGCCACCCTGGAGTAATATTGCTGTATTTGCCAATTATTTGCTCATCAATCGTAGGTTTTGACCAATTGTTAGGTGGTCCTCCATAACGCTTATAAACAGCAAGCGTATCCCACTTTATATTACTATTAGGATTGTGTGTTTCATGTATCAAACCTAAAACATGGCCAAATTCATGCAAAACAGATTTTTTAAACTCTGCTCCGGAATTTACAGGCAGTCTCATGGTTGGTTCATCAGCATGAACTCCTCGTGCCTGTGTACCCATAAAAGACCAGGATTGAAATGGATCGTCTTCAAACTTCACCCGTATGTCTGCTTTACCTGAAGTCACAAAGACAAAATGAAGGTTTGCATATTGTAGCCACTCTTTTGCTATGATTTCGGTTGTCGAATGCAGAATCTTGGTTCCGTTTAAAAATTTTATCGTGATTGTTTGGCCGGGTTGCCACAAGGGAAGCTTGAAGGTACCTAATGAGACGCTGGTGTAATGGCTAATTTTATCAAATGTCTTTACCGTGTCGCCATTGGTTGAGCTATCTTCATTTTCGCTTACAAAAGATTTATTGTCTTTAACTAACTGAAACACCAGGAAAATCACTATAATAATTGCCGCAAAGAAGGCAATGGCAATCACTACCTGCCTTTATCTCTGATATTTTTGGTGGCAGCAAGAGAATATCGAATATAATCTTTCTCTGAAGTGCTTAAATCTGATGGCCGGTCCAGTATCCATTGTTTAGCTTCGGCAAGCAGTTTTCCCTGTAAAAAGGTATTGCCTTCATAGTTATTCATTTTAGCAATGGCGACCAATGTCCGCAATTGCTCTCTCCAATTAAGAAAGGCCCTGGTATCTTCAATCCAGTTTCGCAATCTTTCCCATTCCAGTATTAAAGCCTCATGAACCAGGTCTATAATTTCTTCACCGTTAATGTCGTTTCTTCCTATTACGACCAGATGAGCATCTGCCAGTTTCCTAATAACAGGGATATCGCCTTCTTCAAACTCACTAAATGAAGTTCGCCGCCTTGTCGGCTGCACATTCACATCTGTAACAGTAAAACCGGGATGTATGAGTTGCAAAAAAACCCGCCTGGTAATATCTTGCTCAATAGGTAACAGCTTTGTAAACACTGATTCGGCATGTGCTGCAATAGCACCATCTACCTCTCCAATCACTTCATAAGCGTTATGTGTCATCAAGCTCCCTTGTCTCAACTTCCACAACTCCATTAACACAAATTCCAGGAGTGGCATACTTCCTGGCTGGCCTTCAACCTTTTCCAGTATCCTGTTCACCAAACCTGTTTCAAAACTGAGCCCCACTTTATGTGCCGGAGATTCAATAACCTCTTTTAATTCTTCCCTGTTCATTTGGCTGATATTTACCACACCATCCTGAAGCCTGTCTGAAAATGGGCGATAAGTAAGAACCTGGTTATAAAAATCACCCCTCAGGGTTAAAACAATAGATAACGTTTCCGGGGATACTGCATCCAGCAATTCGTCCAATAATCTTATTCTGGTTGTTTCGTTGATGGCAGGTGCATAAACTTCTTCCCATTGATCCACAATCAGCATAAGCTTATTGGTACCAGGCTGCTTCTGCAGGGCTATTTTGATCACATCCCTTAGACTGACCTGCCTGGAACCAAGAGCATCCGCCAATTTTGTAACCTCTATCAGGCGATCTACTTCTTTCATGTCCGGCTCAATCAACGGAAGCAGGCTTGCCGCCAAATTCTTGAGGGGCTGATCGCCCGGCACCATCGTTATGATGTCCCATTGCTCGCCATTTTTTCCAAGTCTTAAACGTGGCAAGAGTCCTGCCCGTACAACCGAAGACTTTCCGCTGCCGGATGCACCTATTACTGCTACCAGTGAGCGCTGACTTACTATGGTTTCCAATTTGCTGATAAACGCATCACGTCCAAAAAAAAAGGGTGCATCTTCCTCTCTAAAAAATTTTAGTCCTCTATAGGGGCAAATAGAAGCCAGGGCGTCACTGATGTTCCGTTGCAAATCTGCCCCGGCAGGCATCCCGCGAATGGCCAATGCCAACCTGGAAACAGCATGATCGTCAGAGACTCCTTGCCTGAAGTCAATCCAGGTATTTAGAGAAAGAAATCCAAGAGGTGGATCAGACGCTGGGAGAAGAACAGGGATTACACGAAAACCGGGTGTTTTGGTTTGACGATCGAGTGCTAGTTGTTGTTCACGAAGTTGCCAGCTCCCCATTCCATTTGTACCTAATAAAACGGCCACGGCATGACATGAGTTGAGCACTTGTTCCAAATGTTGCGGCCAGGGAGTGCCTGGTACCAGGTACCAGCGGTCAAGAAAAATGGTAATGCCTTTTTCTTTTAATTTAAGGGCTATTGTATCTACAAGATTTGCATCAGCACTGTTATAACTAAGAAAAACATCATACGTTTTAGAATCACTCATTGCTGATCTTTAGCTTTTTTAGTGCAACCCAATAGGCTTCAAATTAGTAATTTTTGTTGATACACAGCTGTGCGGTCTAACAAAGAAAGACATCCATTTTAGTATTTATGGCTCCATCCGCAGCAAACTCATCAGAAGATATGTTTTATAATTATTATCAATACACCAGGGTGATTTTTTACAATAGCCTTTTTATAATTTTAACCGATCCTACCTTAGCATCTGTGTTTACGCCGATCTCTTCTGTAATCCTGTTCAGGTCATTCAATGTATATTTGAAGAAAATGAACCGTATCTATGTTTTGGTATAAGGATGAAATTGAGAGAGTGGAAAAGGAAAGAAATAAGTTGGAGTATGAACCGGGAATGATATTTTACGGCAGCTCTTCAATCAGGTTATGGGACACGCTGTACAAGGATTTCGCTATGTTCTACCCGATCAATCTGGGATTTGGAGGGTCAACGCTGGAAGCTTGTGTTTGGTTTTTTGAAAGAATAATGCAGCCATTTAAGCCGAATCATATTGTAGTGTATGCCGGAGATAATGATCTGGGCGACGGAAAAAAACCCGAGCAGGTTTTTTCTTCTTTTCAACAGTTATGTAGTTGTATACATGTTTCGTTCGGCAATGTTCCTTTTACGTTCATTTCAATAAAACCAAGTATAGCCCGCTGGAAAATAAATCATTCCATCGATTACACTAACCTGTTGATAAAACGGGCTATTGACCAAAACGCTTCACAAACGTATTTTGTAAATGTTAATGAAAAGATGATTGATGCAAAAGGTTATCCCGTAAGCAAATTTTACGAACCTGACGGATTACATCTAAGTGCAGAAGGTTATTTACTTTGGAAAGATATCCTGTTACCACATCTTTTATCTGTTAACGATGGTCTCTTAAATAGCTAACCGATTGATTTCTGATGGAAAGAGCATACGTAAAATGGTTCAGCCCAGTTCTGCATAAAGAACTCGAACTATTGGTATTTGGCTTTTCGGGAACTCCCGTTCTTTTCTTTCCTACACGCACAGCACACTTTTATGATTACGAGAACTGGAGAATCATCCAGGCGATGGACCGTAAAATACAAGAGGGCCAATTACAGGTATTCTGTGTAGACAGCATAGACATTGAAAGTTTTTATGCTCCTGTTCACCCTGCTGAAAGGATCAGAAGACATTTGCAGTACGAGGAATATATCTTGTCAGAGGTGCTTCCATTTATCAGGAAGAAAAATAATAATCCTTTAATTGCGGCCGGGTGCAGCCTGGGTGGTTACCATGCCGTAAATATTGCTTTTAAACATCCGGAGCTTTTCAGCAAAGTAGTCGGCATGAGTGCAAGGTATGACCTCACCTTATCCACGAACTCTTTTGCAGATTTATTTGATGGGTATTTTGACGATAATATCTATTACAACATGCCGGGAATGTTTATACCAAACCTCTCCGATGAGCGCATTTTGAAGCGGTTAAGAAAAATGAAAATAATTATAGTGATAGGTAAAGGGGATCCTTTTTTTGAAAGTAACCTGCAACTAAGCAATGCCCTCGGCACCAAAAATGTCCCACACGATTTCCGTGTTTGGGATGAAGACGCCCACCGTCCGAGATACTGGAGACAAATGGTTCAGTTGTATTTGTAGTTGTTTCCATTTTACCAACTGCCATCAGCACTGTTATAACTCAAAAAAATATCATATTTGCTTAGAATCACTAATGGTTAATCTTGTAAGCTTTTTGAATTAGCTCACTTCTATTGCTTACCTTCACCTACTCACCATCTGATCCAACCATCAAAAATTCATGGTTTCCATCCGCTGCAACATTCAAGTGAGGTTATATATTTTAATTCATCAACAGCATTATTATGAAACAGAACAATAAAAAGCAATACGCAGGCGTATGGCTCGATAACCAAAAAGCCATGATCATCTCCGCTACTCCGGAAAATGAAACCGGTGAGTATACAATACAAGACAAAATCAAGGCAATTGGAAATCATAGTGGTGGAAGTGAACACGCTATGAACAATGCCAAACAATCCGATACACTTAAATATTTCAAATCCGTATCAAGTCATCTGCTGAATTATGATGAGATATTCATTTTTGGCCCCGGCAAGTCGCAGGAACAATTCCAAAACCACCTGCAGGAAGACGCACAGTTCAATAACAAGCAGATTACCATTGATAGCGCCGGGCAACTTACGGATCCCCAGATAGTAGCCAAGGTTAAGGAATTCTTTAAATCACGCCAATCGTAGTTTCAAGATAGTGGCTGACACTCTTATTTAGCTCGTTTTGGGGTCAGGTGTAAAAAATGGAAACTTTTTTCATCTATTCTCATTCTATCGACGTTGGAAGTATCCGCGACAAACTTTCCCTTAACTACTGCCGTCAACCGGGGTGAAACGACGCTATCCGTATTATGGGTATGAAAAACATAAACCAGGTTACCTGATTTATCTTTCAAAAAATCCCCATGGCCTGTTCCATTAACACCCATGTTCTTCCTGCTTATGACAGGATTTTTCTCATACTTTTTCCAGGGTCCAATGGCGTTATCAGACACAGCATAACCAACTGCATAATCAACATTCCTGAAATCATTGGCAGAATAAAACAGGTAGTATAAGCTTTTGTGCTTTAACACCGTAGGCCCTTCGGAAACGGGCCAACGACTATTAGCCGTATTTTCCCAGGGCTGATCTGTCGCTGCCAAACATAACTGAACCGTTTGAGGCTTGATATCAGAAAGATCATCATTTAACTCGGCAACAAATAACCTGTTACCTTCCGTCAGGCGGACATGGTACAAATACTTCTTTCCGTTATCATCAAAGAAAACGTAAGGATCTATTTGTTTTCCCTGCCCTGATATAGCCTTGATTTCTTTTTGTTTAAAAGGGCCAAGCGGACTCCCACTTTCTGCTATGGCAATATTTTCATCCGCTGTATATGCCATATAAAACTTTTTATCCCGGTAAAACACCTGCGGTGCCCAGAATCCTTTGGTACCGTAAGCATCCCCTTTGGTCAGTGCATAGCCGTCTGTGGCACCAGACGGACCCTTCCATGTTTTCAGGTCAGCTGATGTATAGACGAGAAATCCATTATTGACATTTCCACCTGTGCCATATAGATAATAGTTCCCCTGGTGAAACAAAATGGCCGGATCCGCCAACCTGATAATGGTGGTATCAGCATGCTGTCCGGGAAAAAACGTATATCCTGCCGAACCATCTGTTTTAAAAAAAGGGATAAGCAGGAACACTGCCAGTGCTATATTAACCATACATTGACGCATTATTATTCTTATTTACCATTTGATCATTCTTATTTACTACATACCTCATACTTGCACTAAGCCGGTCTTTGACTCAACACACCGTCTGGCACCAGGGGTAAAGTGGTCAGACCTACTCCACTGGCATCGAGGATAGCATTGCGAACTGCAGGGGCCACTCCTATTATCGCTGCTTCTCCCGCCCCGGCAGAAGGCAGGTCTTTACGGTCTAGCATAACGATATCAATTTTCGGCATGTCTCCAAAACGGGGAACCCTGTAAGCCGAGAGGCTGGCGTTGAGTATTTTTCCATCCGCAAAATCGATAGCTTCGAACAGCGCTCCGCCCAAACCCTGTACGATAGAACCCATGATCTGATTTTCCAGATGCAAGGGATGTACAATGGCACCACATTCAAATGCCTGTGTGATCCTTACCACCTTAACCGCTTTATCACTGTTTACCGCCACTTCTGCACAGGTAGCCACATAGCCACCTTTTTCATAGCCACAGGAGATTCCGTAGCCTCGTCCTGCAGGCTTTTTATTGCCATTCCAGCCAAATGCGTTGGCTGCGGCTTCCAATACTGCCTTGAGCCGGAGGTCATCCGTGTTTAGCAGACGAAATTCAAGCTGATCCATCTTAAGAAGGCGGGCCATGTCTGTGATATGGGCCTCGCGGGCAAACACATTGGCCGTAGATGCAAGGCCTCGGTAAGAACCCTGCTTCAGTGGAGTGTCGGAAGGATGGTAGGCAATCTGCTGATTGCTGATCCGGTATTGCGTATTCAGGCCGGAGGCCCCTGAATTATAGTTATTAAATTTCCAGGCGGAGATAGTACCGTCTTTTTTTATACCGCTGCTTACCTCGATGACTCCGGCAGGCCGGAAGTAAGCCCAGGTGAATTCTTCTTTTCTTGTCCAGACCAGCTTTACCGGCTTTTTTGCCTCCTGCGCCAGGCGTGCCGCCTCAATAGCCGCTTCACCGCTATGTTTGCCGCCATAAGCAGAGCCGGTGTCGGGCATAATAACCCTTACCTTTTCTTTGGAAATGTTGAATACCTCCGACAGCTCTTCCTGAACGCCAAACGGACGTTGCGTCCCTGTCCATACCGTCAGCTTTCCTTCCGCCCATTGTGCAAGGGCTGCCCTGGGTTCAAGAGGCACGTGTGCAATGTAATGTATATGATACGTTTTTGTATGTTTGAAATCGGCAAAAGCCTGTCCTTCTTCAACATTACCCTTTTCATTGTTTGCATTTCTTCCTCCGCCACCGGTTGTGTTTTTAAGCAGGTAACTAAATATTTCAGAAGTAGAAGGTTGCCGGGTAGTTTCCCATTTTGCGTGTATTACCTGTAAAGCTTTATCCGCTGTTCTCAGGTCGCGGGCCGCCACCCCTATGAAATCTCCATCCCGCACCACGACCACACCTGTCATGGCTTGTGCTTTGGTAAGATCGACGTCAACCAGTTTTGCCTCGTAAGCCGGCGGACGAAGAATTTTTCCGTATAACATTCCGGGCAGTTTCATATCGGAAACGTATTTGTGTTTACCGGTTATGAAAGAACGTCCGTTAATTTTCGGAACCGTTTTTCCTGCGATTAGCCAATCAGCGGCAGGAGTTACTTTGACCTCTTCAGCTATGGGCAAAAGTAGTTGCTGTCCTTTGGTCAGATCACCAAAACTTATTTTATTTCTAGTCCGGGGATCAATAATATTGCCCTGATCCGCCTGCAATAAATCTGGTTTTGTTTTCCAGCTTTTGGCTGCCATTTCTTTGAGCGCCTCACGGGCTGTAGCTGCTGCTTTACGAAGTTGTGTTCCCATCTGGGGCGTGGAACGGCTTCCGAATGTACCTGCATCATATGGTACGAGGCCGGTATCACCCATGATCATGTTGATGGACTGCAGAGATACATGGAGCTCCTCGGCTACAATCTGGGAAAGTGAAGTGCGGATATTCTGGCCGACCTCTACCTTACCCGTGTACACGCTTACCGTGCCATCTTCTCCGATATGGATCCATGCACCAACCTGGTTTGCCGGAACCGCAGATTGCGGTGCAGGCTCACCGGCAAGCGACAACACATCCTTACATATAAAGGCAACGGCCAGACCGCTACCAACTACCGCAAAGAACTTACGCCGGTTAAGCCTGAACTTATGCGCTGGTTTCGGCGGTAGCTCATACTGGTCCGGATCAAAAGTATGTTTAGCGTTTTCCATCATGATTTGATTTATTATTTAGCGGCCAGTCTGATGGCTTTAACAATGTTTAGATATGTTCCGCAGCGGCAGATGTTCCTGTTCATAGCAGTAATAATTTCGTTTTCTGAAGGGGTGGAATTGTTCCTGAGCAGGGCCACTGAAGACATGATTATGCCGGATGCGCAATAAGAGCATTGAAAGGGATCCGCTTTCAAAAAAGCTTCCTGTACCGGATGGAGATTCCCGTTTTTTTCAAGCCCTTCTATCGTAATGATCTCCTTGCCAACTGCGTCAGTTGCCGGAGTTATACATGAAGGTGCCGGTTTGCCATTGATCAGCACCATGCATGCGCCGCAGGCACCTTCCCCGCAACCGTACTTGCTTCCGGTGAGGTCGAGTTCGTTACGCAAAACGCTTAATAGATCAGTGCCCGGCTCCGCCGAAACTTCCTGCTTTACGCCGTTTATATTCAAGGTCATAAATGTCAGATTTTGATCAGGAAGTAAATTTACAAAATAAACGATAACCGATTTACCTGTCATTGGCATGCACTTTAAGGCGCTTTGAAAGAACAAGAGCCTGGCTAAATAAAACATGTTCACCTTTTGTTTGTAATCTCTCATGGGTCCATACGGACTCGGATATAAGATATGCTACGGGCGAAATGAGAGATCCCAGCTCTCTGCACTGTTTAAGGATTGCGGCGGCGACGGCCTTCGACATAACAAGGGTGACGCAATTGCACAAAAAAAGTGAACACTTGAATGTGTTCACTTTTTGTAATCGAAGAAAAGAATTATAGACTGTCTTTAGTCCCTTTATTGGTTTTATTAACATCTTCAACATCCACTTCCGTCTTGCGGACAGTATCACGGATGGTTTCTTTACGTTCTTCCGTTTCTTTACCCAACGAAATTTCTTCTACTACGCGAGCTTCTTTTGTAACTACAGGAACTTCGACGGTTTCGGAAAGCTCGATCACACCCTCCTTAAAATTGTCCAGATCCTGTGAAGTAGCAGGCCGGTTAACGGCTTCCCTATCTACAGTAACACGCTCTTCCCGAAGACGAACCGTTTCTTCAACGGGCTGTTCAACGATCCTGCTCTGCAAGCGTACACCTCCGGTCTGAACCGTTTTTTTACCCACTTCCAGGTTCTCTTCTATAACGGGAATAGACATATCGGCTGTAGCTGAACCACGCTTTTGATAAAGATTATCTTCATTGAAATGATCGTGATCGTAGAAGTCATTATCTCTGCCTGTAACTGCAGCGCCTGCTGCACCAACGCCCAGCCCCCCAAATACATTACGGACACCCGATTCAACATCAGCGGTAAGACTTCCTTTTTTATACTCGGGCAACGAACTTAATTGTGCTGCGGTTACTGTTGGCAAGACAACATCATCATCTTTTTCATGCAGTTGAGCCAAACCTATCGGTACCAGCACATCACGGGGTTCCACATCTAATACATTGTCTTCAAGGTCTAGAACGAGGTAACGTACTTTTAAAGACTGTGTATCGAAAATCAATTCATCTACTTCACCGATATCCTGGCCTTGCGCATCTTTTACCGTCCAACCGCGGATATCAGGTTGGCCCGTTGCCACCTCATATTTACTGCCCTTTAATTCCTGAAGACGATCGTCCCCAGATAAATTTTCGTTTGTCATGATTCAATTTTTTATGGATGATTAATCAAATTATTTAGATTCATTACCTCTGGCTACGATTTCAACCCTTCTGTTTTGCTTACGGCCACTTTCAGTATTATTTGAAGCGGCAGGTCTTGATTCGCCTACAGGGTGCACTGAGATACGGTCTTCAGTAATATTGTTATTTTTCATAAGCCAGCCTTTGACCGCTTCAGCACGTTGTTCGGCTAGTTGTTTATTGTAACCCGCACTTCCTTCAGCATCAGTGTATCCGTAAACCCTGATATTTCCGTTAGTATAACGTCTAGTCAGTGAAGAGGCAATTTGTTTAAGATTTGCCTCAGCCTGGGGACGTATCGTGCTCTTATCAGAATCAAAAAGAATATCTTCCCCGAGTGAGTAAATAGCATAACCATTACCTCCCCTGACGTTGATATTTTTGTCTGTAATTTCATCATAAGCGGCTGACGGGGAATTAAAATCAATATTGTCCCATGTCAAAGGATTCGCTGTCACTTCGTTATTTGCCGTTGATGTTGTGTCTGCGTTGGTGACTATGCTTTCTTTAGGATCGTTGCAGGTTCTGAAAAGAAAGAACAAGATAGCAAGCAAAATTATTCCCAGAAGCAACCAAAGCCAGGATGGGAAGCCTTTTTTAGGTTGTACATTAAGTTCTGCCATAATAGTGGTTAGTTTTTAAATTAATAAAATATTTTATTTGTTACACTGAATGTAAAATCGTGCCAATAGGTTATAAGTACGGCTGAGTGAACTTATCTGACCACACATTTGCCGGATGAACCGGGGACTTATTTCTACGATTAATAGTCGTAGTTATTCAATACTAAGCCTGGGCAGAAGGGTGGGGTGTCCTAAGCTGCTGCGAAGCATAGGCAAACACCCCATGTTTTAGTTCGCCGTCTGTCAGTTCGTAGAACTTTGCATTTCAACTGTGTTGACCTAAAGCGTTTCCCTTGGGGACATTCCAATTTGTCGCTTGGGCACAAAACGTTCCTAAGGAACGCGCGTTTCGGTGAACAACTACGCCACCAGACGTCCCTATGGGGACGATTCGTGGGTAGAAAATCAAAGGTTAGTAAAGCGTTTCATAGGAACGCCTGGTGAAAAACTCGACAGTTTGGTAGCACCCTTTCCCGTTGTGTCTGCCCACATTCGTGTGGTTTTGCCAGTGTTAGAAATGGCGTCGTTAAGTCACTATTCAGTGCACATGTCTTCTTTTTAACATCCCCCCCGATGCTTCCCGGATAGTATTCGCAAATACAAAAGCTTTGGGGTCTGTCTCATAAACAACATTTTTTAATTTACGAAGTTCCATCCGGGTAATGACCGTAAAAATGATATCGCAGGCACTGCTGACTTCATAATTACCGGGCAGGAAACCGCGCTCGCCTTTGTACACGGTTATTCCCCTGCCCAACTCATTTACCAGGCGATGTTTAATCGTTTCACTCTCTCCGGAAATGATCGTCACCCCGGTATAAGCTTCGATACCTTCCACCACATAATCGATGGTCCGGGAAGCGGTAAAATAGGTAAGCACGGAAAATAAGGCGGTTTCCATGCCAAATTTAAAAGCGGCGATGGCGAAAATGATAATGTTGATTCCCAGGATGATTTCAGTGATGGTGAAATCGCTCCTGCGCCTGGTATATAAGGCAAGTACTTCCACCCCATCCAGCGCGCATCCGGCCCGCATGGTTAAACCGATGCCTACACCCAGGAAAAACCCCCCGAATATCGATATAAGCAGTTTGTCGGAAGTGATAGTGGGATAAGGAACAAATAGCAGGCAGATGCCCAGTAACAATACACAGATAAATGTTTTAAAAGCAAAGGACCTGCCAACGCCAAAATAACTCATGATGATCAAAGGGAGGTTAGCCAGTACGATAGTGTATGCCAGGTTAAAATGATATAATTCATGCAGGAGCAAAGAGATGCCGGTGACACCACCATCAAAGAATCTGTTGGGTACCAGGAATCCTTTAAGAGCAAACCCCGCTGTAATTACTCCAAGTGTTATATACAGCCAATCTTTTATGCCGGATAAGAACGTATCACCCATCCTGTTTGATTGATGGTAAGTCCGCTTTCGTATGACGCCGCGTAAGTTTTTCTCTTTTAAAGCTGCGTATAACTCATTGGCAGCTTTTGTAAAAAAGCGATGGTTCTCTACAAATGCAATTTGTCTTTTTAACCATTCCCCGCGATCCCTAATAAGTCCTTTTGCTCTTAGTTCATTGAAGAGACCATTCACCCTGGACTCGTACCCGTTAGTACCCAGGTAATGAAGGTCCGCATCGCAAAGGATCTGCTCCAACATAGTAACGGGCGTTTGAGGAACCTTGGTGACCATAATAAGATTACAGACAGTCTGCACCTGGTCGGCACTATATTCGAACTGGGGCAGGCAAGTCCGGGCTATCCGGCACGATTCTTCTTCATGTCCCTGATAATGGGTAAGAAACCCTGTATCATGAAACAAAGCGGCGGTGCATATGACGAGCTTATCTTCTTCCGGTATTCCTGTGGCATCTGCGATAGTGCCGGCGGCTTTAACTACCTGCGCGGTATGCTCAGCATCATGGTAGGTAAGATGCTTTGGTAATTCCTGCTCCAGCTTCTGAATAATAAAGGAATAGACTTTATCGAATTGCATTGGTATAAGATTAGTTAGATGTAAGGCAAGGAATATTGGAGAAACCCACCCCTGCCCTCCCGGGAGGGGATGACCATGCCCCTGAGTGGATATTAATCAAGCACTTCGTAAAGCATTTCCGTCTTTCTTTTATTCTTAAGACTCACCTCACCTATCTTATTGCAGTTGAAGGACTCTTTGATCTGGACATAAGCGTCATCATTGATAATGATCTGGCCCGACTTGGCAACGGATTGTAATCTTTGCGCCAGGTTCACCACGTCCCCTATAACGGTATAGTCTAACCGGCGAAGGTTGGCAGACCCGATGTTTCCCGAAACCACTTCACCGCTATTAATTCCAATGGACACCTTTGGTAAAAAGTCAGCAGAGTATTTTGGTAATTTATCTATCTGCTGACGAACCGCGATGCTGGCGTCTATCGCCCGGTCAAGATGAAAGTTGCCCCGGAAGACAGCCATGATGGCGTCGCCAATGAATTTATCCACGTACCCCCCCTGGGCAATGATCTCTTTCACCATCACATCAAAATAATTGTTTAACAGTCGGACAACCTGATCTGCCGGTTCATTTTCCGTAATAGACGTAAAGCCGCAAATATCCATAAAGGCAACCGTAACTTCCACAGTTTCATTTACCATAAGGGCAGATTCAAATTCCTTACGGCTCATAAAATTCAGTACCGTTTCATCAACGTACATTCTGAGGATGTTGTTCTCCTTGATGGCCTGCAGTGTTTCACGTAGCTGCTTCACATGTTTAATCGTCTTCTCAATGGTAAGTTCAAGGTCTTCGAAATTTACCGGTTTGCAAACAAAATCAAAGGCGCCCCGGTTCATAGCCGTCCGTATGTTTTCCATGTCGCCATAAGCGGATACCATAACCGCTTTTATCAATGGACTTACTTCATGTAATTTCGTGAGCAATGTCAGGCCGTCCAGCTCAGGCATATTAATATCACACAATACAATATCCACATCCGGGTGATCTTGCAATTTTTTAAGCGCTTCATTACCGTTTAAGGCAAAAATAAATTCATATTTATTTTCTCTGATCTGCCGCCGGAATTTTTGCTTGATCAGCATCTCCAGGTCAACTTCATCGTCTGCCACTATAATTTTTGACATTAGCTTTCTATTTTTAGCTTGTCTTTCAGGAGGCCGAAATCTATGGGTTTGGTTAGAAAGTCGTCAGCGCCCAGTTGCATGGCCTGGTTGTAGTTTTCACTATCTCCATAAGCGGTTATCATCATCACTACAGGCGGGGGAGATTCAAATTTTTGTTTGATCTTTCTTAATAACTCAAGTCCGCTCATACCCGGCATGTTAATGTCAGAAAGGATCAGCACTGCTTCATGAACATGCTGGTTGAGGTAAGCAAGGGCTTCTTCCCCTGAATTGGCGAAGGCAAAATCTATTGAATGCACCCTGATCTCTTTTCGAAAACGCTGTTCGAACAAAGTTTGCATATCTATTTCATCATCCACAACAAGCACTTTCATATCAGAAGGTTAAGTATCCATGTATTAAATATATTATTAAACAGGTAATTGTACAATAAATTCGGCAGATTCACCTTCTTTTGTTTCCACTTTCAGTTCCCGCTCATGCGCTTTGATAATCTCATAACTCATAGATAAACCCAATCCGGTTCCCTGGCCCGTCGGTTTTGTCGTGAAGAAAGGCTGATAGATCTTATCAATGACCTGACGGGAAATACCGATACCATTGTCTCTTACCGTTATTTCTACTTTATCAGCTGATCTGTTTGTGCTTACTGACACCACCGGTTCAAAGTCACGGTTTAATTGCTGCTTTTTTTCGTTTACTGAATAGAATACATTGTTGTACAAGTTTAATAATACTCTTCCAAAGTCTTGCGGAATTACTTCTGTTTTTGTAAGGCTTTCATCAAAATCGGTTTTAAAGTCTGCATTGAACGATTTGTCCTTCGCTCTTAATCCGTGGTAGCTCAGGCGAAGGTATTCATCTGCTAACGCATTTATATCGGTTAGTTTGTTTTTACCAGTGCTTGTACGGGAATGTTGGAGCATCCCCTTTACAATGGCATCGGCCCGTTTAATAATAAACTTTGCAAATTCCCCTTCTTTTGTTGCCACCTTCAATTCTCCGTCATACGCTTTAATGATATAACTTGTGTAACTGAGCCCTGATAGTTGATTTAACCTTAATTTCAGGAAATTTCAACGAAGCGCAGAAGAGACTTTTTATGCTAGCAACTTATGGCGCTTCGTTGAAATGACAGCGAGAGGAAGCTAAAAAGTATCCTCCTTACCTGACATTTCAAATGAAGCGCCGCAGCATCATCACATACTAAAATTGTTTGCTCTTCATTTGAAATCCCCGAAACTCGGGGTGTTGTAAATTCTGAAGCAACTGGCGATAAAAGCAAAGTATATTAAGCATCATACATTATAGATCTTTTCTGTGAAAAAGGTTATCAGGAGGCCATTTGTCAAATAATTCACGATTGAGTGATTCCCATTTAGGATTAAACTCGACTATCAGCCGGTCTTTTTTTTGTCTTGGCCATTTCTTGATTTCTTTTTCCCTGGCTATAGCATCATTTACATATTTAAAACTCTCATGGTATAAGAGTAGATAGCAATTGTACTTCCCTGCAAACGTTTTGGGATTACCCCGATTAAGATAATGTTCAATCACCCGTTGAAGTAAATCATTGGTTACACCTGTATACAAAACGGTTCTCATTTTATTGGTCATAATATACACATGATATTCATGAGTTGACACCTTCATACAACTAATTTATTTATCAGGAATCATCCGCTAAAAGGTAAAACACCCTTTTTGAAATGTTATACCGCTGGAACGTTTACATACCTTGTGTACCGGAGCCCTGATTGCTGATAACCTTATTTTCAGGAGATTTCAATGAAGCGCCACCAAGACCTGCCTGGAAATGCCGGTGCCATTATCTCTTACACGTATTTCCACTTTATCATCTGATCTTTTGGTGCTAACTGAAACTATAGGTTCAAAAGCACCGTCTAACTGTTTCTTTTTTTCATTTACAGCATAGAATGCATTGTTAAATACATTCAATAGTACCCTTCCAAGGTCTTGCGGTATGACTTCTATTTTTGTAACGCTAGCATCATAATCTGTTTTGAAGTCCGCATTAAAAGATTTGTCTTTTGCTCTTAAGCCGTGATAGCTTAGTCGAAGGTATTCATCCGCCAACGCATTTATATCGGTTAGTTCTTTTCTACCAGTGCTTGTACGGGAATGTTGGAGCATCCCCTTAACGATGGCATCGGCCCGTTTGCCATGATGGGTTATCTTTTCCAGGTTTTGTTCTATGTCAGCCGCTATAGCCATCGCTTCGGCCTTATTACCGGTTTGTAATTCTTCTTTTAATTCGCCCATCAATTCGCCACTTACTTCTGAAAAGTTGTTGACAAAGTTCAAGGGGTTCTGAATTTCGTGGGCGATACCTGCGGTGAGTTCACCCAGGGAGGCCATTTTTTCCCGTTGTACCAGTTGAGCCTGGGTGGACCGGAGTTCTTCCAGGGCATTTTCGGCTTTGCTTCGTTGGTGGTCTATTTCCTGCTTCTGGCGGTTCAGGACTTCATTTGCTCTTTGCTTAATCCGGTTATTGCGGTAGAAAATAATTGCCAGTAGTAGAAATAACCCCATTGCGGAAAGCAAGGCGTATAACCTGACCTTATTCGTGTATTCACGCCTTGCGTCTTCTATGCTTTCACGACGTTCTTTTTCCATAAACTCCAGCCTCTGCGTCTGTTTGGCTTTTTCCGAATTGAAGACGCTGTCTCTGACTGCCATAGCCATTTTGAAATATTGCAGCGCTTGGCGTTCATCAATGGCTTCATACACTTCAGACAACAGTTTACTGGCAGCCACAATACCTTTTGAGTAGTTAATTTCCTGCGCCGCTTCCAATGCTTTGCGGGCATAAAAAATGCAGGAATCGGTCTGTGCTGATTTTTTAAACAGCCCGGCTATCCCCAGATAGGTTTCATTCAGGATAGATCTGTCTTTATCCGCTAGAGAGTAAGGAATACTGTTCCTGAAAAAGGTCATAGCCTGCGCATCATTACCCAATTTAGCCTGCACTTGTCCAAGGTCCTTCAACAGGTCATCTAATGCTACATCGTTCTTTCCTGTCAGTTCATACGATCGCTTTAAATAAGCCCATGCGGAATCTGACTGTTCCAGCTCCAAATAAGTTTCGCCAATCACTTTTAAAGTGGTCGATAAACGGCCTTCATCCTGTAATCTTACCTGAATATGTTTTGCCTGCTGCAGGTAATCCAAGGCCTTCTGGTAATCCCCCTGGCTTGCATATAATTTTCCCATGACGCGCTTGTTTCTAGCAACTAAGCTGGCATTGGCGATGCTTTCACCGATCTGTAAGGATCTCTGAAGGACTTCCAGGGCCTGGGGGTAATGCCCTGACTGTTCAAGAATAGTGCCTTTCGTCAATAAACATTCAGCCTCTCCCCTTTGGAATTGGAGTCGTTGAGCTAATTCCAGTCCTTCCTGGGCAAACTTTAGGGCAATATCTGGGTAAGCACTAGAGCAAATACCTGCCATCGGTGTTATAATACGCATTAAATTTACCAGGACTTTTTTACCCTTATTTTTTATCTCATTAGATATAACAATTAATATTTTAGGCTGGCGGCTTTGAAGGAGATACTGAATTTACAGGATCAGGTTTCCATTTATTAGGTAGTAGTTCATCGAGCCTGTTTTTCGGGAAGATTTCTATTCTTTTCATCACATCCAACAACCATTGATAGGGATCTATCTGATTCATACGACAGCATTCCATTAGGGAATACATTAGAGCCGCTCCTTGAGCATGATCAAGAGATCCCAGGAAGAGCACATTTTTTCTGTTTATTGCTATTGGGCGTATGGCTCGTTCCAAACGGTTGTTATCAATTGGAGCATGGCCATGCTTAATATATTGAGTTAGTCCTTCCCAGATGTTAAGGCAGTATTGGATGGCCTGCCGGACTGATTCCTTCGGAGCATAGTCCTCTATTTTTTCCTCCAGGAAAGCTTTTAGTTTTTCAAGGATACGACCGGAACGTTTTCGAAGTTTCTTTATTCTTTTGGGAGCCAGTCCCTGGGCTTGTTTTTCAATAGCATATAGCTGACCTATCATACTTATGATCCTGACCAGGACCGCATCGGGATACTTAGGGTTTTTAGCTTCCAGAAATTTTCGTCTCGCATGTGCCCAACAATTTAAATTTGTGATACTCATTTCTGACTCCCGGGCCAACTTACTGTAAACGCAGTATCCATCTGTCATCAGCAGCCCTTCATAGCTATTCAATAAGCGTTTAGCCTGTACTGTTGCTCTGGTGCCGGAAAAATCAAACAGGATAAGACCTTGCTCTCTATTGAGTATACCCCACATCATCCCCTTCATAACTGCTTTGCCTTTGGCAATACCTGTAGCTATTTCCTGTTCAAACGCTCCCGGTTCTTCGGAGTGATCGGTGTGTTGTGATGTATCACACAGCTGCTCCTGATTTTTGTGTTGCTGCTTAAAAGCATGTAGTTTCACAGGAGTGTCCAATACTTTAAAACCCGTTTCATCCATACACACGAGCTTTGTATCTTTTATTACTTCAGCGGCCAGCACTGGTTGTAAAGGAGCTAATAATTCAAATCCACGAGTGGCCCAACCTATCAGGGTGACATAGTTCACACTGGCTTCCAAGAGTAATTGCTGGAACCGGTAATAGGGCAGATGCAATGCAAAACGCAGGTTAAGCTGCATGGCAACAGTCTGTACCGTAGCCTTATACCGGTAAAAAGGATCTTCCAGGGGGAAAGGAGCAACCAGAAACTTATTACCACGGGCAAATTTATGGCGTATGGTTCGTTCTATGTGTATTTCATATTTAAGCACCAGTCGCTCTGTGATGAGTGGGGGCATTTCCTTTCCTCCTTCATGATCCAAGGGATAAAGATGTACATCCACACGTGGTAAATGATCCGGCAATGAGTAGCGTCCGGGGTGACCGTTAGGGTATCTCTCCTTTTTTAGGGTTGCAGTAGCCTCTCTTCTTTGTACCACCACCTGATCTTTGTTAATCTCCTCATAATCAATATAGTTTTTTAGCGGACTGGAGGCGGGTGCTTGTTTTTCGCTGGTAGAACCAAAAATCCTTTTGTTGCGAAGGTTCAGTATGCGCTGCAATTCCTTCATATCCTGGGCTGACTCAGCCAAGTCTTTTTTGTAACCTGCTATCTCTTCTTTTAGGATCAACATCTCACGGTCACGATCATGTAACAGGTCAATAAGTGCTAATCGTTCAAAGGATTCATAATTATTTTTTGCATCAGCAGGAAACATTGTCGAATATACGTATTATATAATGCATAATAAATATATTTAAATAATTGGTTAAATTTGTTACAGAATTATGAAAAGATTAGAAATAAAAAATTCAGGGATCGTTCGTCAGAAAATTCTCAAGCACCTCAACAGTGATGAGCAGGCAAAATATTTTATGCGATTGCATGCCATCCTCACCCTCATTGAGCAGGAAAAGCCTAACTGTTCTGAGATAGCCAATTTGTATGGGATAGCCCCACCAACTGTTGCAAGGTGGGTGAATAGAATAAATGCATCCACTGATGGAGATATCAGTGTGCTGATGGACATCCCCAATCCGGGACGCAATGCCAGGATGGAAGAAAAGCAATTGGCTGTTATCAGCAAGACACTTGCCAGGTCACCAGCAAAAGCAGGGATGAAAGAAGATAAATGGACGGGCAGGCTCCTTTCTGATTATTTAAAACAGAAATATAATATAGCCCTTAAGGTAAGAATGTGCCAGCGCTGGATGAGGAGATTTGAGGGAGATACGATGTAATAAAAGTAATCATTTGATTACACCATTTGTTGCTTATGACTTTGGTAGCGCTTGCGGAACTGGACGCTTTTTAGATCTACCCCCTGGAGAATAAAATGAAGCTGTTGATGGGTTAGGGTCATCCCGGGGCCATCGGCTCCTTGTTTGGGTAGCTCAAAGCTTCCTTTTTCCAAAC
Organism: Chitinophagaceae bacterium; assembly: GCA_037718865.1. Lineage (GTDB taxonomy): Bacteria > Bacteroidota > Bacteroidia > Chitinophagales > Chitinophagaceae > JADCRZ01. Next base: position 268,897 of record JBBJMP010000008.1, read on the forward strand.
GCTTCTGGTAGATCCCGAATCCATCTCCTTCCCAAAGCAACAGCTTCATCTGATTGCGGTGTTTATTGAAGAAGATAAAAACATCTCCATTTAATGGACTACGTCCAAGTTCGGAACGCACAACAATGGAAAGTCCGTTATAAGACTTACGCATATTAGTGTTACCGTTATACAAATAATAACGCAGCGACGACGGTAAACTAAGCAGGCTCATAAAAATATTTTAAATAATTCAGGTGTAAGAGATCCGTAAAAATTAATTCGGTTACCATTAGGTAGTTCCACCAGAAATGAAGGCCCCACACTACTTGCAGCAACAGGCTGAGGTATTTTAGTAAATCCTCTAGTCCTGGGTACAGTAGAAACCTGACCTTCCTTGACTAATCTTAAAACCCAATAATTGAATTTATGTATGCTCAGATCATTTTGCTGACAATATAATTTGCGACTGAGCTTCTGTTGCTTCCAGGATTGCACATGCTGAGACATCTGCTGATAAAGGGAATTTTTACTTTTAATAGACATGATTAAATGATTTGTAAATCAAAACTAACCCTTCGGTCTATTTGAGCCAACATGCATCTGCTCTAGTGTTTACATATCTGGTTTAGACCGATGGTTATATTGACCCAGGGCCCTTAGTATCATTACCCGGTTTGTGTCGGCCTTAGAGGAGGCAAGTTGTTCCAGTAAACTATCCGTTATGGATGTCCGCTGTGCGGACAGGATCATAGACGCCAGAATAAGAAGAACGCAAGGGGTAAAGGTTTTCAATTCCCTCTTTTATTAAATTGTTAATCACTGCTTAAGTAATCTTCGTTAGATCTCACCGGAGCAAACTGAACAGTGGCAACAAAGAAAATCAGCTAAGCATTTCATTTATATATTGAACAAATTTCATACGTCGCTTAAAGGTACTAAAGGTAATGTTATGACAAACTCCGCAAATTCACCTTCCTTTGTTGCCACCTTCAAGGTTCCGCCATGCGCTTTAATGATATCATAACTCATCGATAATCCTAATCCTGTTCCCTGTCCGGTTGGTTTTGTTGTAAAGAATGGCTGATATATTTTATCCAATATTTTTTGAGGAATGCCGGTGCCATTGTCTCTAACACGTATTTCTACTAAATCGGATGATCTTTTTGTGCTTACTGAAACTACCGGTTCGAAAGAGCCGTCTAATTGCTTCTTTTTTTCATTTACGGAATAGAAAGCATTGTTATACAAGTTCAATAGTACTCGTCCCAGGTCTTGGGGTATGACTTCTATCTTTGCAATGCTTTCATCAAAGTCCGTTTTGAAGGCTGCATTGAATTCTTTGTCTTTAGCTCTAAGTCCATGATAACTTAAGCGTAGGTATTCATCAGCTAAGGCATTAATATCAGTTAGTTCTTTTTTGCCTGTGCTTGTTCGTGAATGTTGAAGCATGCCTTTTACGATAGCATCGGCGCGTTTGCCGTGATGATTTATTTTTAAATTGTTTTCCTTAATATCATTAGCAATTACTTTAATCTCTTCCATATTTCCATTATCAATTTCTTCTTTCATCTCTGTAATTAATTCGGTATTCACTTCAGAAAAATTATTAACGAAGTTTAACGGGTTTTGTATCTCATGGGCAATGCCTGCTGTAAGCTCTCCAAGAGAAGCCATTTTTTCTGACTGAATGAGTTGTGACTGAGTTGTTTTAAGTTCCGTTAAAGTACTTTGTATTTCTTCTTTTTGCTCTCTTAGTAAGGCATTTGCATCTTGGTTATTTCGGTTATTTCTGTGAAGTATTATGGCAAGTATAAAAAAAAACACTACTGCAGTAAACAGAGCGTATAATTTTAATTTTCTCTTGGACTCAAGTTCAGCGGTTTCTATATTTTGTTTGCGTTGCTGTTCTACATAAGCCAGGTTTTTAAATTGCCTGATTTTATCAGCGTTAAATAAACTATCCTTTATTGCTGTGGCCATTTTATAATATCGTAATGCTTCGTGTTCGTTTTCTTTTTCATAAACCTGCGACAACAAATAAGTGGCTTCAATTATGTGTGAAACAGAATTAAGCTCGTTGCCAATGGATAAGGCTCTTTGAGCATAAAAAATAGATGAATCTAATTGTCCGCTTTTTTGATACAGATTTGCAATACCGAGGTAACTTAATCCAAGTATGGCAGGTTCTTTTAATGCAATTGAATACGGAATACTTTTCCTAAAAAAGTTCAATGCCATTGAATCGTTCCCCTTTTTAGCATAAACTTGTCCAAGTTCTGTGTAAATAACATCTTTTAAATCATCCTTGCGCCTATTATAAATTATCTTATAGTTTTCGTTATAATAATAAAAAGCAGAATCTAACAGGTTTTGCTCAAGATAGCTTTTACCAATTTTGCTACGGGTTAATGCCAATTGAGAACTATCATGAGCATCTTCATTTATTTTTTTAGCCTTGAAGAAATATTTTCTCGCTTCAACATACTCACCCTGATCAGAATATAAACTACCAATTGCACGAACGTTTCTTTGAATTAAACGGGTATCATTAATATCTATACTAATGTTGTAAGCACTCTGTAATGTCTGTAGGGCTTGTGGAAAGTGCCCCTCCCGTGCAAGCAATAACCCTATGGACCATAAACAAGCGGATTCTCCCTTCCGATACTTCAGTTTTCGTGAAAGCGTTAAACCCTCCTGTGCATATTTGTTTGTCTTCTCAGTAGACTGTTTTCGAGAAGATAGTTCTAATAACCTAGTCAGGATCAAAACTCTATTCGTGTCTGCTTTTGATGTGGTAAGCTGTTTTTCTAAACTATCAATTGAAGGTAATGCCTGTCGTGTCTGCTGTGCGAAGGCCGTGGTTAGTATCAGAGAGAGTAAAAAAACAAGAAGTAAAGTTTTCATCTTAATATTTTGATAGGTAAGTGAATAATAAACTCTGCAAACTCACCTTCTTTCGTTTCCACTTTCAATTCTCCTGCATGTGCTTTTATAATATCATAACTCAATGATAATCCTAATCCCGTTCCCTGTCCTGGTGGTTTTGTAGTGAAGAAGGGATGATAAATCTTATCCAATACCTGCTTGGGTATGCCGGTGCCGTTATCCCTTATACAGATTTCTACTTTATCGGCTGATCTTTTTGTGCTTACTGAAACTTGTGGTTCAAAAGCGCCATCCAACTGTTTCTTTTTTTCATTTACGGAATAGAATGCATTGTTGTATATGTTCAATAATACTCTTCCAAGGTCTTGTGGTATCACTTCTATTTTTTCAATGCTTTCGTCAAAATCCGTTTTAAAATCTGCATTAAATGATTTGTCTTTTGCTCTTAAGCCGTGATAACTTAGGCGCAAGTATTCGTCTGCCAAAGCATTAATATTTGTCGGTTCTTTCTTACCGGTACTTGTTCGGGAATGTTGCAGCATGCCTTTTACGATGGCATCTGCGCGTTTGCCGTGATGGTTTATTTTCGAATTGTTTTCCCCAATATCATTGGCAATTGTAATGGCTTCTTGTTCATTTCCAGCTTTAAGTTCTTGTTTCATTTCTCCAATCAGTTCATCATTCACTTCAGAAAAGTTATTGACGAAATTCAATGGGTTTTGTATCTCGTGTGCAATGCCTGCAGTAAGTTCTCCTAATGAAGCCATCTTCTCACTTTGAATGAGTTGTGCCTGCGTTGTTTTCAATTCATGATACGCCTTTTCGATCTCCCTTGCCTGGGCCAATTCTCTTTCCCTGGTGCGCTCACGCTCTCTATGAATAAGTCGCCTCCGCTGGTATCTGTCCATTAAAAATAAACCGGCCAGAAAACATATCCCGTAAAAGGCATAAGCCCACCAGGTGCGCCACCAGGGGGGATGGATGAGGATGGACAGAGAGGCGCCCTTTTCGTTCCATACGCCGTCGTTGTTGGAGGCTTTCACGCGGAAGGTGTAACTACCATGTGGCAAGTTGGTGTAGCTGGCATAACGACGGGTATTGCTGTAGATCCAGTTTTTATCCAGGCCTTCCAGCATATAGGCATACCGGTTCTTTTCTGGTGAGTCATAGTTAAGGGCTACAAACTCAAACGACAGAAATTTTTCCTGGTAGGGCAGTTCCAGCGAACCGGTTGTTAAAGGCCGGCTTTTTTCCAGCACCTTTAAACCCGTAATGTAAACCGGCGGGGGCCTTGTATTATCTTTGATGCTGTCGGGATGAAAGATGACAAAGCCGTCGGCACTGCCAAATAGCAGCTTCCCATTGCGGTTGTAGACGCTTCCGAGATAAAAAGCATTCTCCGGCAAGCCGTCACTCACATCAAAATTGCGGAAGGTTTTGGTCGTAGGGTTAAAACGGCTGATGCCCTTATTAGTGCCTAACCATAGATGGCCCTTTGCATCACCTATGATACTTCCCACATGATTACTGGGCATACCTTCCCTCACTGTAAAGTAGGTAAATGTATTTGTTCGTGGATCAAACCGGTTAACGCCACTCTTGCCTGTTCCTACCCAAATGATGCCTTGGTGGTCTTCGTAAAGCGCTATGGCAGAAATATCATTAAAGTGACCTGTCGTAAAGGGATAATCAGGTTTATAATAAACAAACTTCCCTGTTTTAGGATTTAGCCTATTGAGGCCTCCACGCGCAGTACCTACCCAGATATCTCCTGTCCGGCTCGCCATTATGGAGTTTAAATCCGTATGGTTTAAACCGGTATCAATATGTGCACGGTAGTAATACCTGAACTGGCGTGTAGTGGAATCCAGGTAGGCGATGGCTCCCCGGCCGGGATTAATTTTAGCAGCTATCCATATTTTACCATCCAGGGCCTCATCCATTGCTATGACAGGAAACTGAGTGGGATAGCGGATAAATTTTCCCGTTTCCGGATTCAGTCGGTGCAAGGCTTCTTTTGTACTTACCCAAAGCCCGCCCGAACGGTCTTCATAGATGAACCTTACGCCTTCGCTTAACAGGCTACCCGGATCTACAGGGTTGGCATCAATATGTTTAATCTGTCGGCTTTGGGGATTAAATCGATATAAACCTTCTTGATTTCCCAGCCAAACTATTCCGTAACGGTCCTCTACGATGGTTTGAATTTGATTCTCCGGTAAGCGAACCGCCCGGGAGGCGGTCTTCACCTGGTAGACTTTAAAAGGCTTCCGCTGGGCAATCGCCTTGTTTATCCCGTTGTCGGTACCTACCCAAAGGGTGCCCTCGCGATCTTTGTAAACACATCCAATATTGTTGCTGCTCAATGTGCCCGGCTGGGCTGGATCAGAACGATAGGTAATCACTTCATTAGTATTCCGATTAATGCGTTGCACTCCTTCTGTTGTAGCCAGCCAAAGAAAGCCATCAGCATCTTCGTAAATGCCATCGGTATTGATTGTTTGGTTCACCAGCCCACCCGGATTGTAAGGTGTAAGTTGCCCGGAACTCTTTTTTGTATCAAGTGTGACTAACCCCTTACCACTTGTACCAATCCAAAATACGCCTTTTTCATCGAGGTGAACAGCGTTAAAGGCATGAGAAGAGTCAGTAAAAAAATTCTGAGAAAAGAGGGTATACGTGCCGGTGCGGCGATCAAACTGAAATATACGGCTGCCAAATGTCCACAACCTGCCTGTGGCATCTTCCGCCACCGCAAGGGCAGTACCTGGATTGGTGTATTGGGTAAACTCTTCCGTTTTGGTATTGAACCGGACTAAACCTCTGATAGTCCCTATCCACAATAAGCCCTCACTATCTTCGAGCAAGCTTAAGTAGACACCTCCATTGCGGTAAACAATAGGTAAAATATTGCCATTACGTTTATCTACCTTATTTAATCCTCCTCCCCCCCAGGTAGCCACCCACAGGTTGCCCGTCTTATCTTCGCGAATGGCTCTTGGACTGGTACCTTGCATGGTATAATTCGGGTTGTTGGGATCATACCTGAAGACAGTAAAGTTGTATCCGTCATATTTGTTCAATCCGTCGTCAGTGCCAAACCACATAAATCCTTCCCGGTCTTGTAAAATTCGGGTTATGCTACTATTCGAAAGTCCATCCTTCTCGGTCAGGTGCTCGAAGTGGAGTTCGGTTGATTGACTATACCCCGGCTGTGTTAAACCCGAGAGCATGAGCAGGAAAGATGTAATGGCTGGGAGGTATTTCATGATTGTAAGGGATGACTAACTTTAGAACCTTGAGTCAAGGGCATTAACTCATCGGTAAAATAACGTAAGTTTCGCACGTAAAGAAAGTAAATTTCTTTGCGTTTTATGAGGTTCTTTTTACCTCTCTCCCTTGTCCTGACAGGAAAGGTGAATCGTTTGCTTCTCTTTCTGTCATTGGCACAAGCGCCTTAAGCTGCCTGCATAAAAAGTATTTCTGTTGCGCTTTCGTTGAAATCTCCTAAAATGGAGGTTGGATCATTATCAAAGCTCCGTTACACAAGCTGTGTAGTGCTGTACACAGAAAAGATCTATAATGCTTTTGTAGTATACTTTACTTTGGTGCCAGTTGCTTCATGGTTTAAACCACCCTGAGTTTCGGGGATTTCAAATGAAGCGCAAAATAAATCTCAATGCAAAGATGCTGTGGCGCTTCACTTGAAATGACAGGAAAGGGTGGGATGTGCTTCTTTGCCTTTGAACATCTGTCCTTTGTTGAAGCACAGGCAATTCAATTTTAAATTCCGCTCCTTCACCTTCCTTGTTTCCACTTTCAATAGAGCCAGTGGCGCTTCTTTTGTACAGGTAAGGCGAATCGTTTGCCTATCTTTCTGTCATTTCAACAAGCGCCATAAGCTGCCTGTATAAAAAGTCTGTTTGTTGCGCTTCGTTGAAATCTCTTGAATTTTTGGTTGGATCAATATCAGTGCTATTTCAATGGCAACTCAACAACAAATTCCGCACCCTCGCCTTCCTTTGTTTCCACTTTCAACTCACCACCGTGCGCTTTAATAATATCATAGCTTAACGACAATCCCAAGCCGGTTCCCTGTCCTGTCGGTTTAGTAGTGAAGAAAGGCTGATATATCTTATCCAGCACCTGTTTAGGAATACCGATGCCATTATCTGTTACGCATATTTCTACTTTATCAACTGATCTTTTTGTGCTTACAGAAACTACCGGTTCAAAAGCGCCATCCAACTGTATCTTTTTTTCATTTACGGAATAGAAAGCATTGTTGTATATGTTGAGTAATACTCTTCCGATGTCTTGCGGTATCACTTCTATCTTGCCGATGCTTTCATCAAAATCGGTTTTGAAGTCTGCATTGAATAATTTGTCTTTTGCTCTTAGCCCGTGATAGCTCAACCGAAGATATTCATCTGCCAACGCATTAAGATCTGTTGGTTCTTTTTTGCCGGTGCTTGTTCGTGAATGTTGCAGCATGCCTTTTACGATGGCATCAGCACGTTTGCCATGATGGGTTATTTTGTGAAGATTTTGGATGGCGTCGTTTAAAATTTCCTTTGCAGTATCTATTTCTTCTTTAGGCAGTTTTTGAATCGGACCCTGACTTAATTCATCCAGGAGTTCTGTCGTTACTTCAGAAAAGTTATTGACGAAATTCAATGGGTTTTGTATCTCGTGTGCAATGCCTGCAGTAAGTTCTCCTAATGAAGCCATCTTCTCACTTTGAATGAGTTGTGCCTGCGTTGTTTTCAGTTCATGATACGCCTTTTCGATTTCCTTTGCCTGAGCCAATTCTCTTTCCCTGCTGCGCTCCCGCTCTTTTTGAACAAGTCGACGCCGCTGGTAACGGTCTATAAGAACTAAACCGGCCAGGAAACATAGGCTATAGAAGGCGAAGGCCCACCAGGTGCGCCACCAGGGTGGATGAATGAGGATGGTGAGGGATGCTCCTTTTTCGTTCCATACGCCGTCGTTGTTGGAGGCTTTCACCCGGAAGGTGTAGTTACCGTGCGGTAAACTGGTGTAGCTGGCATAACGACGGCTATTGCTGTAGATCCAGTTTTTATCCAGGCCTTCCAGCATGTAAGCATACTGGTTCTTTTCCGGTGAGTCATAGTTTAGTGCTACAAAATCAAATGAAAGAAAATTTTCGTCATAGGGAAATTCCAGCGAATCGGTTGAAAGGGGCCGGCTTTTTTCCAGCACCTTTAAACCCGTAATGTAAACCGGCGGGGGCCTTGTATTATCTTTTATGCTGTCGGGATGAAAGATGACAAAACCGTCGGCACTGCCAAACAGCAGCTTCCCATTGCGGTTGTAGACGCTTCCGATATAAAAAGCATTATCCGGCAAGCCGTCACTCACATCAAAATTGCGGAAGGTTTTGGTCGTAGGATCGAAACGGCTAATGCCACTAAGGGTGCCTAACCATAAATGACCCTTTGCATCGGAAATAATACTCCTCACCTCGTTACTGGGCAAGCCTTCCCGGGTTGTAAATGCGGTGAAGGCATTTGTTTGGGGATCAAACCGGTTAAGCCCACCCTTGTCCGTTCCTGCCCAAATAATACCCTGCGCATCTTCAAACAGGGATACTGCACCAACATCATTAAGGTGGCCTGGCGTAAAGCGATAATCAGACTTGTAATAAGTAAACTTCCCTGTTTTAGGGTTGAGCCTGTTGAGGCCTCCACCAGATGTACCTACCCAGATGTCACCTGTACGGCTCGCCAAAATAGCGTATAAATTAGCAAAGTTTAAGCCTGCATTATCATTTGAACGATAATAATATCTGAATTGACGGGTAGACGAATCCAGGTAGGCGATGGCTCCCCGGCCGGGATCAATTTTAGCAGCTATCCATATTTTACCATCCAGGGCCTCATCCATGGCTATGACAGGAAACTGAGTGGGATAGCGGATAAATTTTCCCGTTTCCGGATTCAGCCGGTGCAAGGCTTCTTTTGTGCTTACCCAGAGCCTGCCCGAACGGTCTTCATAGATGAACCCTACCCCTTCGCTGGACAGGCTACCGGGATCTGCCGGGTTGGCATCTATGTGTTTTATCTGCCCGTTCCGGGGATTGAACTGATATAAACCTTTTTGATTTCCCAGCCAAACTGCTCCGGCACGGTCCTCCACGATGGTTCGAATTTTATTTTCCGGTAAGCGAACCGGTAAGGAGGTGATAAACACCTGGTAAACATGAAACGGTTTCCGATGGGCAACTGCCTTGTTTATCCCGTTGTCCGTACCTACCCAAAGGGTGCCCTCGCGATCTTTGTAAACACATCCAATATAGTTGCTGCTCAATGTGCCCGGCTGGGCAGGATCAGAACGGTAGGTAAGCACTTCATTGGTTTTCGGGTTAATGCGTTGCAGTCCTTCTGATGTAGCCAGCCAAAGAAAGCCATCGGCATCTGCGTATATGCCATGGGTATTGATTGTTTGGTTCACCAGCCCACCCGGATTGTATGGTGTAAGTTGCGGGGAACTCTTTTTTGTATCCAGTGTAACTAATCCCTTACCATTTGTCCCAATCCACAATACGCCTTTTTCATCCAGGTGGACAGCGTTAAAGGCATGCGAAGAGTCGGTAAAAAAATTTTGAGGAAAGAGCGTATACCTGCCGGTGCGGCGATCAAACTGGAATATACTCCTGCTAAACGTCCACAATTTGCCCGATGCGTCTTCGGCAATCGCGGTAGCAGGTGCTGTATTGGTATATCGGATGAACTCTTCCTTTTTTGGATTGAACCGCACCAATCCTCTGCCCGTGCCGATCCAGAAGAATCCCTGAGGGTCTTCGTGCAAGCTTAAGAAGACCGTTGAAAAACTGTCAACAAAAGGTGTAATGCTGCCTGTACGTTTATCTATCTTGTTTAATCCGGCTCCTCCCCAGGTTACCACCCAAAGGTTGCCTTCCTTATCTTCGCGGATGGCCCGGTCCCCGACACTTTGCATCGAATGGGCCCGGTTATTGGGATCGTGCTTAAAGACGTTAAAGCTGTATCCATCATATTTGTTCAATCCGTGTAGGGTGCCAAACCACATAAATCCTTCCCGGTCCTGTAAAATACGGATTACGTTACTATTCGAAAGTCCATCCTTCTCCGTCAGGTGCTCGAAGTGGAGTTCGGTTGATTGACTATACCCCGGCTGTGTTCTGCCGAATAGCATAAGCAGGAAAAATGTAATGGCTGAGAGGTATTTCATGATTGTAAGGGATGACTAACTTTAGAACCTTGAGTCAAAGGCATTAACTCATCGGTAAAATAACGTAAGTTTTGCACTTAAAGAAAGTAAATTTCTTTGCGTTTTATGAGGTTCTTTTTTCCTCTCTCCCTTGTCCTGACAGGAAAGGTGAATCGTTTGCTTCTCTTTCTGTCATTGGCACAAGCGCCATAAGCTGCCTGCATAAAAGTATCTTTTGCGCTTTCGTTGAAATCTCCTAAAATAGAGGTTGGATCATTATCAAAGCTCCGTTGCACAAGCTGGCGCTTCACTTGAAATGACAGGAAAGGGGTGGGATGTGCTTCTTTGCCTTTGAACATCTGTCCTTTGTTGAAGCACAGGCAATTCAATTTTAAATTCCGCTCCTTCACCTTCCTTGTTTCCACTTTCAATAGAGCCAGTGGCGCTTCTTTTGTACAGGTAAGGCGAATCGTTTGCCTATCTTTCTGTCATTTCAACAAGCGCCATAAGCTGCCTGTATAAAAAGTCTGTTTGTTGTGCTTCGTTGAAATCTCTTGAATTTTGGTTGGATCAATAGCAGAGCTATTTCGCTGGCAACTCAACAATAAACTTCGCATATTCCCCTTGTTTTGTTTCAACTTTTATCTCTCCGCCATGTGCTTTTACAATATCATAACTCATAGATAATCCCAATCCCGTTCCCTGCCCGGTTGGTTTTGTTGTATAGAAGGGTTGATAGATCTTATCCAATACTTGCTTAGAAATGCCTACCCCGTTATCTTTAACGCAGATTTCTACTTTACCGGCTGATCTTTTTGTACTTACTGAAACTTCTGGTTCAAAAGCGCCATCTAACTGCTTCTTTTTTTCATTTACTGAATAGAATGCATTGTTATACAAGTTCAATAATACTCTTCCAAGGTCTTGTGGTATCACTTCTATTTTTTCAAGGCTTTCATCAAAATCCGTTTTGAAGTTCGCATTGAATGTTTTGTCTTTCGCTCTTAGCCCATGGTAGCTCAACCGAAGATATTCATCTGCCAACGCATTTATATCCGTTGGTTCCTTTTTGCCGGTGCTTGTTCGTGAATGTAGCAGCATACCTTTTACAATGGAATCTGCACGTTTGCCATGATGGGTTATTTTTTCGAGGATTTGTTTAATATCAACAGCAATTTCCCTGGCTTCCTGCTTTTCGTCTTTATCAAGTGCTGCCTGCATTTCATCAACCAGTTCGGTACTTACTTCCGAAAAGTTATTTACGAAGTTTAGCGGATTTTGTATTTCATGCGCAATGCCGGCAGTAAGTTCACCGAGTGAGGCCATCTTCTCGGATTGAATAAGCTGCTTTTGAGTAGCCTTTAATTCTTCAAAGGCCTGTTCAGACCGTTGCTTTTCCCGTTCCAGCAACCTGTTTTTTTCACTGATTGTTTCCAATGTATTGTCGGTGGTCTTTTGAAATACCAACACCACCAAAAAAACAATGAGTATAAACCCGGTAATGTTCGAAACTTCAAAAATAACATTGTATTCAGGGGGTACTTCATTGATAAGAATGAGCTTTTTCTGATGTATCATGCCAAAAACGACCACTGTTGAATAAGCTATTATGGTCCAGATCCAGGCACTTAATCTATTTGACAACATCAGTGAAACAACTGGCAGCAAAGCAAACCATATAATGGTAGCCGTTTCGATACTATTTTGCGTTGCCACGCATATGCCTACACCGATAGCTCCCGTTAAAATATAAAGGTTGGAGGCCCACAGACCGGATACTCCCCACCTGAATAAGAAAGGAATCAACAAAAAAGATATTACATTATATATCATGGCAATACTGCCATAATGCATGTCCAAAATAATAGTTATTACTAAATAAAAGGTGGAGAAAATACTGGTAAGAAAGGATGTTTTAACTAACAGCTTTGCCTTACGGTAAATGTAGGGGTTTCGTTTATAATTGCTGCGAATGAAATAATCAAAATCATAAAGCATCTTACATAATTAATTATTTACCAACTAAAGCAAAAGCAATAATACAGGTCAACCACATGATCATACCTTGTATGAAGCCTAAAAGAGGTATGGCTATCAGTTTGGTTTTTTCACATTTCTTATAAAAGAAAGGGATTGTGGTCATAAGAAGTCCTTCCGCAACAATCACATAATAAGGCACATTAAAAATAGTGGGCGTATTCTGATAACTCCACCACCCGGCTTGAATAGCAAGATGCTCATATACCGGAATTATCAAGGCACCCAGGACGGTAACAATAACGGAGGCTTTAAATAATCCTATTTTATGAGTTAATAAAAAACCGATGTAGCCTATTTGAATAAACACAACCAGCCAACTGAAGGGCATATACATCGGAGAGCTGTCAATGATAGGCTCATCGGGAGGGTAAATCAACGTTTTTGTTCCTGCTACAAGCCAATGATCAGGTAATAATTCTATCCAGCCTGCACACATGCCAAAGAAAAGAAAACGGCCTAACAAAGCATCTTTCGTAATGAGGGCATATAGTACATAGGCAATGGTAAATCCGAAGCCCCACAGCGTTGCACTTATCCATCCTTTAAAAAAATAAGCGTTAATAACCAGGAAAATGATGGCCACCGCCATACTGCCTAAAATAAATATATTCCTTTTCCGGTTGTTTAACATAGATACTATTTAACGTTTAGTGAAAGCGGACTTTCTTCCGAAAAGCTTTTTAATGAACAAGATGATCTTTAGAAATAGTCCGATCGCTTCCGGAATATGGAGTTGATACGGTAACCCCTGCTCGTATCTTTTCTGATCCCGGTTACGCATAGTAGCAAGTATCTCCGGTTCGTGCAGGTTCCATATTTTGCAATGCGGAGCATTCACGCCCGAGGCTTCGATAATAGCGTTCACTGCACGCCGGGCCGCTTCGTTGGCCCCTTCCATGGTGGCCAGATCGGTATACGTACGCACATAATCAGAGGCTAAAAAAAGATTGGGAATGGAAGTGTATGCATCAGGGCGCAAACTCCAGGAGTTGATGGTGTTGACTAATAAAGGTTCTTTATTTTTGTCTTCTTTACCGTGAGCAACCGTAATGTCCTGATCGATATACCAGTGCACCATCTGATCATCCTTTAACACCTCTTTTCCGTTTACATTCAGACTTTGCTTTAGTTGTGCCCATACTTCATTTTTAATTTCAGCATAGGACCAATCCCTCACCACTTGAGCGTTAGACCCATTCAATTGTTTTTTGCGGGTAGCTTCAAGAATACCTGTTCCTCCCCAATCAGAGACGTCAACAGACAGGATCGTTTTAACTTTTCCATTAAACCTGTTCTCCATATCATACTCTTTCCAGAATTGCAATTGGGATATAGAAGTTAAAGCCCATGGCGAGTCGGCATAAATGCAATGGCCATGAACTATATCAATGACTTCAGACAGGTAAAACTGGATGCCGTTCATCCAGGCAACACTTGGCGCAAGCTGTATTATACCATTGAGAGTAGGGTCTGCTTTAAGAATATCTTCAGAAAGCAGCCCAGCCGCCACTTCTACGGGCACCGCCAGTATATAATAATCCCCCTTTACAAATGTTTTTTCAGGCACTCCACCAAGATGCTCTTCTATCCATACACCGGCAACCTTTCCCTCTGCCATGTCTATTTGTACGGCGGATTTATTGGGGTTGTATTTTACTCCCTTATCGCGCAGGTATGTAAGCCAGGGATTGATCCAAACATCATTGGTCGGGCCGTTCAGCACGCGGTCGGTATGAACGCCTGGATTGGTCATATTAAAAAGTAGCTGAAGAAAAATATCCCCGCCGGTTTTAGTGCTTGCACTCCTTGCATTGGCGGCAACCAGGGTCCGTGTCAGCCCCTGTACCAGTAATGTCTGGTAGGTTGCAGAAAACCTGTCGGCCTCCAGGAATTGCCACCACCCTATCTTTTCATATTCACTTAGTCTTCTGTCAAAACAGGTTGTCATTAATTGCCAGAGCTTTTTGGCAAAGAATTGTTTTTCATCTGAGCTTAAGCCTGTATCAGCATGCATGGAATGAATCAGCTCCCTGATATCAGCATAGGACTGCGGAAAGTTGACTGTAGCTTCGATGGATTTTTTACCGGAACGAAAAAGGCCAACACGATCTACCTGTACCAGGTTATCAAATACGCCCTCTTTTTGGTTGTTATAAGGAATCCGCTTCATAGTATCTACCACATGCTTGTAGAAACCGGGAAAAAAACGGAAGCCATGCTCACCAGGCAAATATTTATCGGCAATAGGTTGGTTGGTGCCCGGCACATTCACGCTTCTTGCTTTACCTCCTGCATATATTCTATGCTTGTCAAAGACTTCTACTTCAAATCCTCTTTCTATGAGTTCATGAGCGGCGCTCATGCCTGCTACGCCTCCGCCTAAAATGATGATTCGTTTAGACACAGTTATTGTTTTGGTATAATGATATTACCCGCGTTTCAAGTAAAAAAAGGGTTCTCTTCAAATATAATAAAAAAAAATAGTAATATGCAATAGCTGATAATGTCGTAATTAACCCCTTACATTGCCGCATCTGCCCCCGGACCGTTTATGGAAATAGGAGTACTTTTGTAGTTCATCCTTTTCATTAAAATACACTATAATGGAAACAAAAACAACCCCGATTAAATCTATAGTTCCCTTCATCGACCTATATGATCTGCATACAAAACTTTTTCCAAATGTTATCGAGGGAATTTCAGAGAAAGACGCAAACAACCGGCTGAATACACGAGCCAATCACCCCGCATGGTTGACGGGTAGCCTTGTTCAGCAAAGGTATGAGTTAGCCAACGCACTCGATGCCGGGATGCAACCCACTTTTCATGAGCTCTTTAAAGATCATAAAGGTATCCAGGATAACACTACCTATCCCCCGCTGCATGCATTCAAAAAGGATTGGGAAGAAGTTACGCCTGTTCTCAGAGAGGCTCTCCTGAACATGAACGATGACCAGTTAGACAGTGTTGCTCCCTTCGATATGGGTGAGGAAGTGACGTATTATCAGGGGATTTCTTTTCTCATTGACCGGGAATCCTATTGCATTGGTCAAATCGGTCTTTGGCGCAGATTGCTGGGGTATGAAGCAATGAAGTATTAATGAACGACATGAGGAAAGTGGTTTTACATATGGGTGTATCACTTGACCGGCAGGAATTTAAACCTGAAGTCAGGCAGATAATAACATGACATCCCTGTTGTATTTATTTCTGTAATCGATGGGAGATTTTCCGGTTATTTTCTTAAAAACCGTTCTGAACGCTTTGATGTCCGAGTAGCCTACTTCATACATCAGTTCATTTACATTTTTTCTGCTGGTCTCTAACCCTTTTTTGGCGGCTTCCATTTTTACCCGCTGGATATATTCAGTAACGGTATTAGAGGTGGCCTTTTTAAACCTGCGTTCAAAATTTCTCCGGCCAATGGCAAACATCGATGCCAACTGTTCAACAGTTATTTTATCCGGGTAGTTATTTTCGATAAATTCCTGGGCTTTCTTTATTTCTTCATCCTCGTGTTCTTTTTGGCCCTCGAACATAATAAAGGGCGATTGACTTTGCCGGTCGATCTCAATCGCAAATACTTTGGCTGACAGTATAGCCATATCACGACCTGCATATTTTTCAATCAGGTATAATATGAGGTTAAGATAAGAAAAAGCACCTCCACTTGAATATATGCCCTGCTCGTCTGTGATAATTTTATCAGTCACCAGGTTTACATCCGGAAACAGCTGGCGGAATTCATTAGCGGCCATCCAGTGAGTAGCACACTTCCTGCCTTTTAATAAACCGGTAGCGGCAAGCAAAAAGGCTCCTAAGCAAAGGCTGGCTACTTCAGCTCCGCTATTATACTGTTTTATAATCCATGGAGTAAATTCCCGATTTATTTCGATGGCATTTTTAAGCTCTCCGTTCACCGCTGGTATGATGATAAGGTCTGTTTTTTCTACATCTTGTAAAAGCAGGTCCGAATTCACGGTAAAAAGGCCGCCACTTACCGGTGTTTCTTTTGAAAGCGCAACCAACTGCACTTTGAATACGGGTGATCTTCCCCTGGCCTTGAAAAACTCATTTACCTGAGTAAACACTTGGCGGGAGCCTTCCAGGCTGGCTAAAATGGCGCCTTTGGGAACAAGAATGGATATGTGCTTCATAAGTCAAAAATAGTAAAAGAAATGCCCGGATCAAACCCTGAAATTCCCGTTCTTACGCTTGAAGTTCCAGGATACCCCCATAAGTCGAATATAGAGGAAATTGTGTGACTTTGCTGCGAAGCTCCGTTAGGAGCTTCATGATTATAGCAGCGACTATACGGCCAGCAGAATAATCTCATCGGGCAGAACCTCAGCATGATAGCCCCAATCCTTCAAAATATTGATTACACTGGAGGATTCAATCAATCCGTTTGTACTTTTCACCCGCAGTATCCTGTCACAATCCTGCAGGTCAAAATTTGCCGAGTAGTCAACAAAACAGGTATGTATCTGATCCACGAGTATGTCCGCGCAACGCTGGTCCGTAACATTGGTCTTGAAAACTTCTACCATAATGCATTTTTTTAAACAAGCGATATTTGTATCTGTTTAACTATTGTGAATACAACGCTAGCCCTGATTCATGGCAGACATATCCATATACATCACTTCCCAAAGGTGTCCATCCAAATCCTGGAACCCATGTCCATACATAAACCCCTGATCCTGTTTCTCATTAGGTGTCGTTCCTCCTGCCTGTAATGCTTTGTTTACTAACTCGTCAACCTGTTCCCTGCTGTCTGCAGATAAGCATATTATAGATTCGGTGGATGTTGTGGCATCAACGATTTGTTTTTTTGTAAATGTTTTAAAAAAATCCTCCACTAACAGCATCACAAATATGTCTTCCCCTATAATCATGCAGGTAGCCTTTTCGTTAGTGAATTGAGGGTTAAACGTAAAACCAAGTTTGGTAAAGAACTCTACGGATTTGTCCAGGTTTTTAACCGGCAGGTTCACGAAAATTTTTGTTGCCATAATTTTAATTTAGACTTTAAGATATTGATGATTCATTTATTGCTTTTCCAGGATAGTTTTTAAAGCTGCCAGGCTTGTCTCCAGATCTTTGCCGAGCATATTATCCATAAACAAATTCATGAAATTAACAGGATACTTACTTTCACCTTTTATTCCCCATTTAACTTTTGTTTGGTTATCAGAGACTGCTTCTGTTATGATTGGGGCAGAAGCCAACCCTTCAAAAGGTTTTACAAACCGGATTTCAACATCAACTCTTTCACCTTCGGTAATGTTTTTTATTTCCTGTTCACCTTTTCCAGCTTCTTTATTACCGTCCCAGGCATAAACGAAGCCAACTGTTCCGTCTGTTCCTTTAAAATCTTTCTTCATGTCAGGATCCATCCTTACCCATTTGCTGTAATTGTCCTGGTTTTTCAAATACTTTACATAATTAAATACTTCCTGTTTCGGTTTGTTAATAGTCACTTCACGTTCAACAGCATATTCTTTCTTCACAAATAGGGCTATGATCAAAGGGATGGCAATGATTGCTGCTACAACGATTGCGACTTTTTTTACCGTTTTCATGTTGTTTAATTTAGTTAGATGATTGAAGTGAATTTACCATGATGGTTTGCGACATAGTTTTTAATTTTTTCCATTTACATATGTACCTTTATTTTAGGTTATGGATGATAAATCGTTATAAAACTAATTCAAACAAATGAATTAAACCGGGTGTGATTACGGCAATGTAAGGGTTGATTGCGACATAAGGATAGTTAATCATTTTTTAAAGAATTCTTAATCGTTTCTTCACATTGGCCGGATACTTTCGCCTGATTTATATCACCGCATCGTCTTTCTTATTTAATTTAGTGAATTGACCCCAGGTAAAAATCACACCATGAGGAAAGCTGTACTTATCATCCTGTTCGCTCATCAGTTAAAAGCATTTGCCCAAACTGAAGAAAAGGGGTTTACAGCAGACACGGCCAATACTTCTCTTGCTCAAATGGAAGAAGTTACGGTAACAGCTACCCGTACAAGGTCCACGGGGCTCCTCACTCCATACTCCCTGAATAAGATCACATCGTCTGACCTGGAACGTTTCCAATATCGGACCGCACCGGAAGCGTTAACGGGATTGGCAGGTGTTTTTGTTCAAAAAACCAATCACGGCGGTGGTTCTCCGTTTGTCAGAGGTTTAACCGGAAACCAGGTGCTGATCATGGTAGATGGCATACGGATAAACAATGCCACCTTCCGTTACGGGCCCAATCAGTATATGAACACTATTGATGCTTATACTATTGACAAGGTAGAGATCGCCAGGGGTACCGGCTCAGTGCAATACGGCTCTGATGCTATGGGCGGAGTAGTGCAGGTATTTACTAAAGAGCCTGATTTTAGCGAAAAACCGAACTGGAAGGTTGTTGCTACAGGAAAAGTAGCAAGCCAGGATATGGAATATTCCGCGCGGGGTTCTGTTCAGTATCAATCGCAGCAGGTTGCTATAACAGCAGGTTATACAAGAAGAAGGTTTGGCGACCTGTACGGTGGAGACACAACAGGAAAGCAAACTCCGTCGGGTTACGGAGAGCAGGCTGTTGATGCCAAATTAAAATGGAAGCTAAATGATCATGCCGTACTGACCCTGGCTAACACCTTTCTGCAGCAGGAGGATGTGCCCTTGTTTCACCGGGTTAAACAGGAAAACTTCCATTACTATTTTTCAGATCCGCTGAGAAACCAGCTTAGTTATGCAACCATGGTTATAGAAGGAAAAAAACAATTGCTGAAAAAAATCACTTTTACCGCTTCATCGCAAAACAGGTCTGAAGTAAGAAATTACCAGAAAAATAATGCAACAAATCGTTACCTGGAAAAAGATAAGGTTAACACAGCCGGACTTACAGCCGACTTCTTTTCAATGGCAAATAGTAACTGGACTTTCAATTCGGGAATTGAATGGTATTTTGATAAAGTGCAGAGTAATAAAAAAGAGATCAATATAGTTTCCGGATCGGCCTTGCAACAAAGAGGCTTATACCCTGACAACTCAACAAGCAGCAACTATTCCGTGTATTCTCTACACCATTTCAAACGGAATAAATGGGTAGCGGAAGCAGGTGTCCGGTATAACTTATTTAGTATTTCCATTCCTGATCTTACCACGGCCCCTTCTATCCAAGGCCTGAAAAATGTACCTGTTCATTTCCATCCATCTTCATTGGTTGCCAATGCAGCTTTACTATACAGAATGGACGGCCGTCAATCAATGTATGGTTCGTACAGCACCGGATACCGGGCACCAAATATCGACGATATGGGTACACTTGGCCTGGCAGATTTTCGTTATGAAGTACCAGCCTCCAATTTAAGTCCCGAAAAATCTTATCATTCCGAGATCGGTTACCGTTTTGCTTCGCCCTTCCTGCACATTTCAGGAGCCGTTTTCTATATGCAGATGGCCGATATCATTACGCGAGTAAAAGTGGAAGGCAGCCAGGTAAGTGGCTACCAGGTATACCGTAAAGAAAACAGCCAGAAAGGGTTCATTAAGGGGGCAGAGTTCTCTTTGGATTGGAAGGTGGCAACGCACTGGAGGCTTTGGAGTGGGGCTGCATTCGCCTACGGTCAGAATACCAGTTATAATGAACCTATGCGACGAGTTCCTCCGTTTAATGGCAGGATGATGCTTGATTACAGCAACAACCGCTGGCAATGGGCCGTGGAGCAGCTATTCGCCTCGACGCAAACCAGGCTGGCACAGGGAGATAAAGACGACAACCGGATTCCACCCGGAGGAACTCCGGGCTGGAACCTCCTCAATGTTTACGGAAGTTATGGCGCAGGTTATTTACATGTCAGGGCAGGTGTTCAAAATGTCTTCAACGAAGATTACCGTACACATGGCAGCGGCATCAATGGTATGGGAAGGAGCGCCTGGCTGGCTGTACAATTTGAACTTAGATAAGGCGAAGCAATGGCTCATTCTTCGGCCAGCGATAAAAGGCCGTTCCGAAAAGGCATGGCCTGATGGAAAAATTTTTATCTAACATTTTGTTAATGCTTAAACGTAACAATTAAAAAAATTCCCAGCCACATTTGCACTTGTAAAAACCTCCACACCTTCAGAAAACACTTTATAACAATACTTAACCACATAAATCCACAATAACTAGTAGACTTAGCCACTGATCACATTTATCACAGCACAACCATTTTATATGAAGAAAATCTGTCTTTCTGCATTGTTCTCTTTGCTGGCCATCGTTTTGGCAGCCCAAACACAGACTATGCCTCCCGAGGAGTTACTGACAAAAAAAAGGGTGAAGCTGCCCAATGGATGGCATCTTTCTCCTGCCGGGCGTTCACTGCCCCTGGGCGATTTACCGTTAAACCTGGCTGTTTCTTCTTCCACAAAATGGATGGCGGTAACCAACAACGGTCAAAGTGTGCAAAGCATACAGTTGATTGACACCAAAACTGAAAAAATGGTAAGCACTGTTGTGATTCCAAAATCCTGGTATGGATTGAAGTTCAGTGCAGATGAAAGAATGCTGTATGCTTCGGGGGGAAATGATAACAGGATATTAAAATATGCCATTGTCAACCAAAAATTGTTGTTGAAGGATAGCATTGTATTGGGAAAACCATGGCCTGAAAGAATCTCTCCGGCAGGTATCGACATAGACGATGCGGCCAATGTTCTTTATGTGGTAACAAAGGAAAACAATACATTGTATGTAATAAATCTTCTTACCAAAAAGATCACTCACCATCAGGATCTAGGAAAAGAGGCATATGCCTGTTTATTATCGCCTGATAGAAAACAATTGTTCATCTCGCTTTGGGGCGGTGATAAAGTGTTGGTTTTCGATACAAAAACCAAAAAGATGTTGACTGAGATAGCCGTTGGTGACAATCCGAATGAATTGTTATTAACAAAAAACGGCCGTCACTTATTTGTTGCTAATGCCAATGATAACAGCGTTTCCATTATCGACGTAAAATCGCAACAAGTACTCGAGGTGTTAAATGCAGCCTTGTTCGCCGATGCGCCTGCCGGTTCTACTTCCAACGGCCTTGCCTTGTCGGTCGATGAAAAGACGCTGTATGTGGCGAATGCCGATAACAATTGCCTTGCTGTCTTCGATGTATCTATTCCCGGCAGCAGCAAATCGAAGGGTTTTATACCGGTAGGCTGGTACCCCACAAACATAAAGGTAATCGGCAAAAAAATTTTTGTGTCCAACGGAAAGGGGTTTTCCTCATTACCCAATCCAAAAGGGCCTAACCCGGTAAGGCCTCAGCAGCCTGTAACCCGCCACGAGGGAGCAACTGTGGAAGCTGACCCGGTTGAATATATCGGAGGACTGCTGAAAGGTACGATGTCCATCATAAACGAACCCGATGAACCGGCACTGGCTGCGTATTCAAAAGCGGTTTATCAAAATACCCCTTACTCCAAGGATAAAGAATTGAAAACCCAGGGTGAAGCAGGAAGTCCCGTTCCCATGACCGTAGGCGATTCTTCACCCATCAAACATGTATTTTATATTATCAAGGAAAACAGGACTTACGACCAGGTGCTTGGAGACTTGCCGGAGGGTAACGGCGATACCAGCCTCGTTTTATTCGGCGAAAGAATTACGCCCAATCAGCATAAGCTTGCCCGTGAGTTCGTACTGCTGGATAACTTTTATGTGGATGGAGAAGTAAGTGCCGATGGTCACAACTGGAGCACCTCCGCACATGCGACTGATTACCTCGAAAAAAACTGGCCCTCCAATTATGGCCGCCGTGGCGGCGATTACCCGGGAGAAGGAAAAAGGGAAATTTCCAACCCGAAAAAGGGTTTCATCTGGGATTATTGTCAGCGGGCCGGTGTCAGCTTCCGGACATACGGGGAATTTGCCGATGATGGAAAAGCAAATATTCCAGTATTGGAAAACCATTTCTGCCCTTATTATTCCAGTTATAATACCAGTATACAGGATACCGTCCGGTTCAATCAATGGAAAAGAGAGTTCGACTCACTGGTAGCAGTAAACGCTTTGCCGCAATTGGTTACCCTTCGTTTCGGGAATGATCACACGGATGGTTTAAGGCTCGGCCGTCCAACGCCTTTTGCCCATGTTGCAGACAACGACCTGGCAGTGGGCCTGTTCATGGAGCATTTGTCTAACAGTCCGAAATGGAAAGAATCGGTGGTTTTCATTGTTGAAGATGATGCCCAGAACGGGCCGGACCATGTTGATGCCCACCGCACCACTGCTTTTGTAGCCGGTCCCTTTGTGAAACGAAAAATTGTCGACCATACCATGTACTCCACTTCTTCCATGTTGCGCACCATGGAACTTATACTGGGACTGCCGCCGATGAGCCAGTATGATGCCGCGGCCACACCAATGTGGAGAAGTTTTACTGCCGTACCCGATCTGACGCCATTTAAGTCTCTTCCCGCAAACGTAAACCTGAACGACAAAAATACGTCTGCAACAGCCAGCGCCAAACTGAGCGAGCAATTTGACCTTAGCCATGAAGACAGGGTGCCTGATTTAATATTCAGCCAGGTGATCTGGAAAGCCGTTAAAGGAGAGCAGAGCGAAATGCCGGCCCCACGGCGAAGCGCCTTTCTCAAGGAAAAAGAGGAAGATGAAAAGCAGAAAGATTAACAGCATTCCAGGTACATGAATGATCTGCAATCAGGAAAACCTCGGGGCGATAGTTTTTCCTTTAAATTACCAGTTCAAAAAATACCAATGAAATTAGCCAAACACATTTTCGTTGTCCTGACAGGATTTCTGTTTACCCAGCATTTAGCTGCACAGCAGAACAATACGGCTAATGCCTCACTGATCACGATTACAGGTGTAGTAAGGGATTCAGCAAGCAGGCAGTTTCTTCCGGGCGTAACCATCAGCGAGGGTAACGGCAAGGCATTGAGTTTAACAAAGACAGACGGATCCTATTCGGTCAGTGTTCCGAAAGGAAGTGTTTTGTACTTTAGTGCCGTTTCTTATTCCACGCGCTCATTTACGGTTGAATCCGGCGAAACGGGAAAAATAGTCAATCTCCGTAATGAAGCTGTAGAATTGGAAAATGTCACTATAACCACTGCTTTAGGCATTTCGCGACAACAGAAAGCATTGGGTTATTCGGTGCAGAAGCTGGATTCCACAGACCTGGTTGATGCACGTTCAAATAACTGGGCAAGCGCTTTATCCGGAAAAGTAGCCGGACTCAACCTGTTGTCTTCAGGCTCAGGGCCTATAAATTCCACCAGGATCACCCTGAGAGGAAATGGTTCAATGAACCCGGATGGAAACAATGCCCTGATCGTCATTGATGGGGTTCCCATGAACAGCCAGGGCACCACCTCAGGAGTCGCCAACGCTTACGGAGCAGGTTCGGGAAATGACGTGCCCATAGATTTTGGAAACGGCATCGCAGACATCAATCCCGACGATATTGAAAGCATTACCGTGTTAAAAGGGCCTGGAGCTACCGCACTATATGGGAGCCGCGCCGCCAATGGAGCCTTACTGATCACTACCAAGTCCGGCTCGAAAAAGGACAAGGGCATTGGGGTTACTGTGAATTCAAATACCAGCGTCAATACAGTGTTGAAGTGGCCGGACTATCAGTATGAATATGGCCAGGGAACAGGAAAAGCGCTTAATGCTGCCGGTGAGTTATACTATTCCTATGGTGCTTCTGCGGACGGAGCAAGCACGAGCGGTACCAGCAGCGGATTTGGCCCCAGGTTTAAAGGCCAGATGTATTATCAATATGACCCGGCCAGGCAGGGACAAGGTACAGAACGTACGTTATGGAAGCCTTATGAAAATAATGTCAAAGGTTTCTGGCGGGAAGGTTACACCATCACGAACAGTATATCGCTGGAGGGCGGCAATGACAAAGGATCAGCCCGGGCTTCCCTGACACACCTGAAAAACGAATGGATCATGCCCAATACAGGTTATGAAAGAATAACGGCGGCAATAAGCATGAATTATAAGATCTCCGGCAAATTAAAACTGAACGCAAAAATAAATTATACCAACAAGCAAAGCGACAATCTTCCGGGCACAGGTTATAACAATCAATCCATCGCTTATTTCATGATCTTTCAGAATCCGAATGTTGATCTTAACTGGTACCGGGACAAGTGGAAAAAAGGCCTGGAGCAGGTAGACCAGATACATCCTTTCAGTTCATTTATCGATAACCCCTTCCTGATCGCATACGAGATGACGAACGCAATTACCAGTAATAACATAGTAGGTAATCTCTCGGCCACTTACGAAATATCTAAAAAATTTGACCTGATGGTGCGTTCGGGGATTGCCATGACCAATGAAGACAGGCTGCAAAATCGTCCTTACAGTACGGCGAACTATTTGAAAGGGTTTTATAAGGAACAAAATATTACGGATTACGAAGTGAATACGGATGGCTTGCTTAGTTATCATGAGAAACTCTCGAACGATATAAACATTTCCGCCGCTGTGGGTGCCAACACTATGACGCACAAGTATAACCGGATAGATGCTTATGTAGATGGTCTGGTTATACCGGGCGAATACAAATTGAGCAATGGATCGGGTTTGGCCATCCATACAACCACCGACAGGAATAAGCTGGTAAACAGTGTATACGGCCTGGCGTCTTTCAGTTTCAGAAACAGTTATTTTTTGGATATTACCGGAAGAAATGACTGGTCGAGCACACTGCCTGTACAAAACAATTCATTCTTTTACCCTTCTGTTAATACAAGTTTCATCTTAAGTGACATTTTTCATTTCCCCGCAGTGATCAGTTTTGCAAAATTCAGGCTTTCGGCGGCACAGGTAGGCAATGACACCGAGCCTTACCGAACGACCAAATATTATGGAACCAGTGAATTTGCGAGTTCGGCTTCCGTGCCAACAACCCTTCCAAACGCCAGTTTCAAACCTGAAATTTCTACCAGCTACGAGGCAGGCCTTGATCTGAGGGTGTTGAAGAATCGTATCGGGATCGACCTGACCGTATACAATAATACTACACGCAACCAGATACTTGAAGTGCCGTTAGACCCGACTACCGGGTATACACGTGCAATACTTAATTCAGGTGTGGTGCGTAACAGGGGTATAGAAGTGATTATACAGGCGCAACCGCTGAAAAACAGCTCCTTCAAATGGAACACAACCCTTACCTGGGCTAAAAATGAAAACAAAGTCCTCGAACTTGCCGAGGGTATGGATAACAAGCAGGATATAGGTTATGGTGGTAATGCCACGCTGCAGGCGCGCGTGGGTGGCACTACCGGAGACATTTATGGTTTTGGGTTTATAAGATCCCCTGAAGGAAGGATCATTTATACCAAAGACGGTCTTCCTGCCCGTCCCCCAGATATCAAATACATTGGCTCAGCATATGCCGACTGGAAGGGAGGCCTGCAAAATGAATTTACTTTCAGGAACTGGAGGTGCAGCTTCCTGGTTGACGGACAGTACGGTGGGATCATCTATTCTCAAACCCACCATAAAATGACCGAGCAGGGAAAGCTCAAACATACGCTTCGGGGTCGCGAAGAAAACTATATTATCGGAGATGGCGTAGTGGAAGATGGTACGGGCCATTACGTCACCAATACAAAAAAAGTATTACCGGTCGATTACTATGTAGAGTATTGGAGGCGGGCGAACGTGGAATCTAATTCGTTTGACGCGTCTTTCCTGAAATTAAGGGAGGCCAGGATCGAATACTCCCTTCCTCCCAAATGGCTGGGTTCTTCTTTCATCAGGCAGGTTACCTGCGCCTTATACGGAAGAGACCTGTTAATGCTGACCAGCTTCCCCATCTTTGATCCTGAAACGGCAGCACTCAATGGCTCGACGCTTCTGCCGGGTGTGGAAATGGGTCAACTTCCTTCTACCAGAACAATGGGTCTTAACATCACAGTAAAGTTTTAAAGACAGGTTATGAGTATAGTCAAAAAATGGATGATTGCTGCGGTTGTTTTAACCGCCTTCTTTTCCTCTTGTACGAAAAACTTTGAAAAGATCAATACCGATCCGAATCGCATTGATCAGATCAGTCCCGGCACCTTATTAAACCCGATCATTTACAATGTGGCAGGCTTTAACATGGGCAGGAGTGATGATATTACATTTAACCTGATGCAGGTAGCTTTGCCTTTTCCCAGCGCTTCGGGTGGCCTGCACCGTTATGACCTGACGGAAAATGCCGGCAACTCCACCTGGAACACGTATTATCAATGGTTGAATAACATCAAAGAAATGTACAATGCCGCCGTGAAGATCAATGACCCGAACTACCAGGCTATTGCCCTTACCCTGAACGCATGGATATATGCCAACCTTACTGATTGCTTTGGTGACGTTCCGATTAGAGAGGCTTCGAAAGGGGATGAAGGAATACTACATCCTGCATTCGATACACAAAAGGATATTTACACCAGTCTCCTGGCTAATCTCGACTCGGCAAACAACCTGTTCATTACTACAAAATCGATGATCTACGGAACGGAGATCCTCTACGGCAATAACGTAACAAAATGGAAAAAGTTTTGTAATTCATTACACCTCCGGCTGCTGTTACGCCTGACAAAAAGAACTGAATTTGATGCTTATGGACAGATAAAAGCAATAATAGATAATCCTGCAAAATACCCTGTATTCACAAGCAATGATGACGCGGCTATCTTAAGGTTGTCCGGCATCACACCGCTAACCTCGCCCTGGGGACGGCCGGTAGATTTTACTTCCTACCGGGCGGCAGGGAAATTTTTCCTGGATAGTCTGAATGCCCTGAACGATCCCCGCCGCGCGAGGTTTGCAACCCAGGCCAGGTCGGCAAACGGCTCCACACCAATTGGATATCTGGGCATACCCAGCGGTTACTCCGGTTCGGAATCGCAGTTTAATTATATACCTTCCAATGTTAACCAGGCTTTGGTAACTGCACCTATGATCTGCATACTGATGAGCTATGCCGAAGTGGAATTCATAAAGGCAGAACTTGAATATAATTATAGCAATCATGCTTTAGCCGGATCTGCTTATGAGAAGGGAGTTAAAGCAGCCATTGAACAATGGTCGGCGGTGATGCCTGCCGATTATTTCACGAATGTCAATGCAGCATATAACAATACACTGAGCCGGATCATGCTGCAAAAATATTACGCATTGTTTTTTACGGATTATCAATCCTGGTTTGAATACCGGAGAACAAAGCTGCCGGCATTACCCATAACTGAAGGCATGAGGAACAATCAACAGATGCCGGTAAGGTTTAAATATCCGATAGCTGTACGGACCAATAACCCTGCAAATTACCAGAAAGCCGTTAGCTCCATGGGTGGGGATGACATAAACACCAAAGTGTGGTGGGAAAAATAAACAGGTTGACGTTATTGCCTCAGATTTCGCAGATTGATACCGGATAGCCTATCTGCGAATCTGCGGCTTAAATCCGGTGTACCGTATATTTGTAAACCTTCAATCACTTCCTGGATTTTGTAAACGCACGATAACCACCGAATGCTTTCAGCAATCATTCAAAAACCGCCCGCCGTGAGATCGACCTGGAGCCTGGTCGCCTGGGCAGCCGTTGCCTGTTTCACCACTTACTTTTGCATGTACGGTTACCGGAAGGCGATCTCTGCGGCAACCTTTGATGGAATAACTGTAGCAGGTATCTCCTTTAAATCCGCACTGATCATAGCTCAGGTGCTGGGTTACATGACATCTAAATTCATCGGCATAAAATTTATATCGGAATTGAACAAGGCCAAACGCGCCCGGTACATCTTGCTCTTCATTGGCTCTGCCCATCTTTGCCTGTTAGGCCTGGCGCTTGTTCCGCTTCCTTTTAACATCTTATTCCTGTTTCTGAACGGCATGTGCCTGGGATTGATCTGGGGACTTGTATTCAGTTACATCGAAGGGAGAAGATTTACCGATCTGCTGGCCCTCATACTCAGCATCAATTTTATCTTCAGCTCCGGTGTAGCCAAAAGCCTGGGAAGGGCGTGTATCGACTACTGGAAGGTTCCCGAATTATACATGCCCTTTGTCGTAGGCATATTGTTTATCCCCCTGCTGCTGCTTGCTGTCTGGATGCTAAACAGGATTCCGCCGCCTGAAGCAGATGAAGTAAAAAGCCGTGGCCTCCGGGTGGCTTTAAATGGCTCAGAACGAATGAAGCTGTTCCGGGTATTCTGGATAGGGTTATCAGCCATTATAGCGGTAAACCTGATGCTTACCATTCTGCGTGACGTCAAGGATAACTTCGCCGTGGAGATACTCCGTACGCTGAAGCCCAATTTTAACGCGTCCATTTTTACCAAGATGGAAACAATAGCGGCCATTGCTGTTTTTTGCCTGTTGATCGCGTTAGCGGCCATCCGTAACCACTTTAAAAGTATTATGGTGCATCACGTGTCCATTGCTGTTGGATTGTCCATTGTTATCTTGTCTGCCTGGCTGTTACAGCAAGGCGGGCCTGACCCGGTATTCCTATTGGTACTGTATACTGTCGGACTGTATGTTGGCTACAATACCCTTCAGTGCCTGTTTCTTGACCGGTTCATTTCGGCTTTCGGTATCAGGGCCAATATCGGTTTCTTTTTTTACCTGATGGATTCAATCGGTTACCTGGGAAGCTGTTTTGTCATTTTGTATAAAGAACTGTTCAGCACAAGCGCTGACTGGTTCCAGTATTTTTTGCAGGTAAGTTATCTGCTGGGAGCCATTGGACTGATAAATGTATGTATTTCAATTCTACTTCTTCAGGAAACACAAAAATCTTTCACCAGCCATACAAGCTTAAAATTCCTTATGCAAATAAAACATTACGACCTGATTGTTATTGGTGCAGGTGTGCTGGGAAGTTTTCACGCTTACCATGCCTGTAAGAAAAGGCTATCTGTATTGCTGTTGGAAAAAGACAGCCGGCCGATGGAAGCTTCTGTCCGTAATTTCGGACAAATAGTTCCATCCGGTATGAGCCAGGGAAGGTGGCAGTATTACGGAATAAGAAGTATGGAGATCTATACTGAACTCCAGCAACAGGCTGACATCAGCGTACGGAACAGCGGCAGTGTATACATCGCTTCAAACGAAACGGAATCTGCGCTGCTGCATGAACTGAACGATCGCAACAAAAAGAACGGGTATCCTTGTTCCCTGCTTTCTGCAAAAGAATGTCTGGGCATCCTCCCTGCATTACATAAATCGTATTGCACGTACGGGCTGTCTTTCCCCCAGGAAATAACCGTTGAACCCGATAAGATGATCCATAGTTTACTGGCTTACCTGCAGGAGCAATTACAACTTCATTACAAACCGGGTACGCTTGTTATCGGCTGTACATCAGCCAGCGGAACCTGTGTTGTGAAAGACAGTACAGGATCTACCTATACGTCTGATCAGGTGATCATTTGCACCGGCCGTGATTTTAAAAGCCTGTATCCAAACTTGTTTTATGAAAGTGATATCGAGGTGTCGAAATTACAGATGATGAAGACGGTACCGCTTAACGGCTTTACCCTCAAAGGCGCCGTTCTAACTGGCTTAAGTATACGCCGTTATGAAAGCTTTCGTGAATGTCCTTCTTACTCCTCGTTACAGGCGGGCCAGGTGGAAGAACGGTTCACCAAATGGGGTATCCATATTCTTTTTAAACAGGCTGCCGACGGGGGAATAATTATAGGCGATTCACACGAATATGCCGACGCCCGACATGCCGATTCGCTGGGTTATGAGATCAGGCAGGAGATCAATGAGATCATTCTGGAGGAGGCCCGGCGCATTCTCCATCTGCCCGACTGGTCTATTGCACGATACTGGAACGGGTATTATGCTCAAAGCAAATCGCATGACCTGTATAAAAAAGAAATAGCCCCTGGAATACACATCATTACAGCCATCGGCGGTAAAGGAATGACCGCCGGCCCTGCACTGGCTGAAGAGTCCATTAATCAACTTTTTAATTTATGAAAAAAGAGACCATTAAGCTGGTTGTTTGCGATATGGCCGGCACTACAGTAAAAGATGAACACGAAGTGGAATCCTGTTTTGTGAAGGCTGCTACTTCAACCAGGCTGAAAATGACTGAAGAAGAAATATTGTCGGTACAGGGATGGTCGAAAAAACACGTATTTGAAGTCTTCTGGGAACGGCAGCTGGGTAAGCGGGACGAGGAGTGGTTTGACCAGGTCGAACATTCATATGCTGTTTTTACCGACATCCTTGAAAATCATTACCTGGATAACCCGGTTTACCCGACAACCGGTTGCCTGGAGCTGTTTCACTTTCTTAACAAGCAGAATATACCTATAGCACTTACAACAGGATTCTACAGAAGGGTAACAGACATCATCCTGAAGAAGCTGGGCTGGTCAGAGGGCTTGAACGATCAACACATAGGAACCCGGAGCACCGTCATACAGGCTTCCATTGCCAGTGACGAGGTAACCCATGGGCGGCCCCTTCCCGAAATGATACTTAAAGCCATGAACTTGCTTGGGATAAATGATTCCCGTCATGTGATTAACATAGGTGATACCCCTTCAGACATACAGTCGGGGTTCAGTGCAGGTTGCCTGTATTCCTGCTGTGTAACGAATGGAACACATACTGAAGACCAGTTACTGAAACATCGACCCGACAAATATTTTGCGTCAATGCATGATTTTAAAAAATGGCTCAGTAAGCACACCTGAGACATCACAATCAAAATCCAACGGATTCAAAACGCCCGCTGCGGTTGAGGTGCTTTATCGCGAGCTTTTTGAAATACGCAAGATCCGGTAGTGGCACTTGTTCCATTTTTGCCGCTTCATCCCATGTGCGCATTTTTATGTACAGGTTAAATAAGGGATCCGATTCAAACGCCTTACTTTCCTCTTCCGTCATCCTTCCTCCCTGATACTCGAGGGTAACTTTGCTAGCTTCGGATAACTGCTGATAATAACCGGGATGCTTATACGTAAGATATCGCTTGGCATTTACATGAGATGCGATCAGCCGGCAAAGTGTTTCCGAAAACCCCAGGCTTCGCAGGTAGTTAGCGCCCAATTTTTCGTGATCGGTCACGCCAAATCCATCCATCGATTCATATTCATCATGAACCGGCAGTAAATGTCCGATATCATGAAAAAATGCGGCGAGTACCACTTCGTCGGATTGATTTTCATGGATGGCCAATTGGGCGGCCTGGGACATATGTTCAAGCTGTGACACCTTTTCTCCTGCATATTCATCGCCACCAAAGGCTTCATACAGATAAAAAATATCCGTTATTATCTGATCGGTACTTCTTGCTTCCATAGTTAAGATCTTATGCATTATATAATTAAAATTCACCTTACCGGCATTTGCCGCAGATCTGCAAATGTAATAAAGGCGAAACTAAGAATAGTTTCGCCATGCACGAGAAAACTGCCCGAGAAGGCAAGAAGCTTTTATTTAATGAGCCACATGGCAGCGTTGATGTTGTCGTTGCCTCCAAACTGACGCTGTACGGCACTTTCCCAATTTGCTTTATTTGTAGTTCTTTCCGGGACGGGGTACTGAAACCTTTTGGGGATGGTAGCATTGTTGCCTGTTCCCGTTCCGGTTAAGAATTCCGGGACACCGGTTCTTCTCCAGTTAAAATAAGCCTCCCAACCGGAGTTCTGAAAAAAGGCCAGGTATTTCTGAACGATGATCTGGTTCAATCCTGCCTCCGTGTTACCCTGATATTTTACGGCAGGCTGTTTAAAATAGCCGTTTTCAATGTCGACATTTATTGTATAACTCTGGTTCCTGTAGTTTTTTATAATGGCTCCTGCTGCTTCTACCGGTATTCCATAAAAAGCCATAGAAGCCTTGATTCCTTTTTTATACCATTCTTCCGCGTCACCGGCTATCCATCCCCTGTTTATTGCTTCTGCAATATTGAAACACATCTCCGGGTAACCGATGATAATCCCAGGTTCGGCGGAGTACGAAGCGTAATAACGCGACCGGCTTCTGACCGAATATTCAGCTTCCTCTACGTTGGACATTTTTGAAGACATTTCTGTTTGATTTTCGCCTGAGCTTGCTCCTGTATAGGCCGTAATATCTGCAGGACTTTTTCCTTCCTTATTGATTTTTTTTGTTGCAGGCTCTGCTACAATATAAGCCCGGGGATCATTCAAATCCACCAATCTGTTCAGATAAGTAGCAGACATGTTATACCGGGTAGCATCAAAACCCAGGTTGTCCGGATTACTTGGATACTTGTTGATATTATTATAGTTATACTGAAGGTTCTGTGCATTACTCTCAAACAATGGGAACCTTGACTTGTTATTCATTACTTCTGTAAATAATGATTTCAACTTGAGATCGGCATCAACTTCTTTTCTGCTCACTGCGATTAAAACCCTCAATTTAAAAGCATTTACCGTCCGTTGCCATTTTAAGAGATCATTATTAAAATAAATATCCCCTTTCAGCTGCTGACCTTCGGTAGTATTTGCCTTGTCAGGATTTTTAACTAACTGGTCCAAATCAGCATTTGACTCTTCCAGCCATTTCAGTACCTGCAGAAAAACCTCCTTCTGGCTATTGTAAACGGGATTCAGTTTTTCCTTACCTTCCAAAGCTTCAGACATGGGGATGTCTCCAACCAGGTTTGTCATGCGGTAAAAGAAAAAAGCCCGGAAAAATTTACCCAGGGCTGCATAGGGATTTATTTTTCCGCCTCCCAGGCGTTGCGCTTCTTCTTCCATCTTTGTCACGTTTTTCAGCGTGATATAGTTGAGATCGGCGCCCGTCCAATCATAACGTTGATCTCCATAATAGTTGTAATTGGCTACATCAAACTGGTTCCAGCGCATGACCAGGCTCCAGGGGCGGTCTATATTCAAGTCGGCCAGTACTCCTTTAAACACCAGTTCCGGAGTAACAGCTTCGGGCCGGTTAGGGTTGCGCTCCAGTTCTTCAAATTTCTTGGAACAACTGCTTACACCGGATAATATGGTAATGGTGATAATGATCAGGGCAACTATCTTAATGAATTTCATGATTATTCTTTTTTCGGATAATAGTTAAAACGTGACGTTCAGGTTGATGCCGTAGCGCTTAGTCGTTGGCGTTTGCAAAGACGAAGACCCTTCACTGCCTGCATACTGATCTATGTCAAGATCCTTATGCTTTGAAAAGTAAAGCAGGTTCCGGGCAACACATGAAATGTTGGCCTGACGGATAAACGAGCCGGTCAACAGGTCGGCAGGAAGCGCATACCCAAAAACCACTTCTCTTAATTTACCGAAGGTTTTACTGATGAGGTTAGCTTCGTTGGTTCTGTAATACACACTGATATAATCCTGTAAAAATGTTTTTGTTGTGTTTGGGCCAAACTGAAGGTCTTTGTAATTGGTTATATTTCCATTGACATCATACTGAATGGCAGCGCCGTTGGTGACCACCACGCCTTCTCCCACATATGAGCGGATTCCTTTAAAATCATTTAACCTGGCTTCTCCCATGGCCCCTTCTACACTATTGATGTGGCGCCCGCCGCGAAAAGTTTGTTGTTGGATATAATTGATCATGTTACCCCCGACTCTGCCGTCAAACTGGAAACCCAGGTTAAACTGTTTGTACCTGAAGGTATTGTTGACCGCCCAAACCCAATCCGGATTCCTGCTACCCAGGTATTGCGGAACACTCTTTACAAGAGGCCTGCCTCCGGCATCGTTGATGATCTGGCCATCGGGCGTTTTGGCAAAAGCAGAACCGTATAATTTGTCAACACGGTCACCTATCTGATAATAAGTATCCAACTGGTTTACACCGGGGTAAAAGTGAGTATAGTGTTCTTTGTAAGTCGACCAGTTTATCAATACATCCCAGCTGAACCCTTTGCCGGTACTACTCCGGAGCGGAGACCCGTTGATGGTAATTTCCCAACCCTTTTTTTCTGTTTTGATACCGTTTACCAAATATTGCGTAAAGCCGGTAGAAGAAGACAGAGGAAGGTTGAATATCCTGGGACCGTCTTCAGAAAGAAAATAGGTGACATCGGCACCCAGACGGTTTTGAAGGAAGCGGATGTCTAATCCGGCTTCATAAACGGTACTTGAAAATGGCTTGATGTCTGGGTTAACAATGGTATTGGTATAATAAGCGCCTGCCTTATTATCATATACCAGCGGAGTAGTGTAGGAAGATGAATTTTCATAGGTCGGACCATCGTAAGAGGAATAATATTCACTGCCATAGCCTAACGGAAAAGACGCCAATGGTGTGGCTCCGATATAGGCCTGTGTTAAACCTCCCTTTACATTGGCATAAGAGCCCCGGACCTTAAGAAATGAAACAAGGGATGGTAATGTGACGTAATCTGAAATCACCGTACTTAATGAGACGGATGGATAAAAACCATTTTTATTCTTGTCGAGAGTAGAATTTTTATCTATCCGTCCTGTCAAGGACAGGTTGGCATACCTGCTTAACCCGACGTCAATAAATCCATACGCACTGGCAACCAGCATTTCCGACTGGAAGCTGATGGCCTTTACGGGATTACGGGAATTGGCAAAACTGTACAAGCCCGGCACATTGAGATAGTCGGTAGTTACATAACTCGAATTATAACGGAACGAACGAAGGTTACCGCCAACGGAAGCCCTCACGCTGATCTGCCTGGCGATAGTATTGTTATAATTAATCAAAGCCTCCGTATTGTTTTCAAACAACGATCTTTTGTCTTCACGGTAATCGCCACGCCCCTCTTCCCTTCCGTAAGGATGGGCCGAAAAGGGCATCTTTTCGTTACGGAACAGGTCATATGTGGTGACTTGCGTACGAAGCAAGACATCGAGGTTTTTATTGATCTTGTAAGTAAACTTGCCGGAGCCGTTTACGTCGGTTTTGTAGTGGCCCCTTAACCATTCGTACACTACAAAATAGGGGTTATGATAACGCTGGTATTCGGCATAGATTGATTGAACGTCTTCTTTACCGGGTTGCCAGTAATTGCGCATGTCACGTATGTCCCAGTCTGCGCCGCCCCAGATGGTAATATTATAAATCAGGCTGTTTGGCCCGTAAGTAACATCGGGAAAATTAGGGGTGAACTGCCGGTTGTAGTTTAGATATCCTTCCAGGCGAATCTTATCTGAGAAATTGTATCCGGCCGAAATATTAAAGTTGGCGGTGTTGAGTTTGGTGTTAGGCACGATCCCTTTCTGGTAGGTGTTTGACAGGGAAAAGCGCAGGTCGTATTTTTCATTTTTTGAAGAGATACCGATATTGTTGGTAGAGATGACGCCGGTTTGCAAGAACCGATCGAGGTTGTTTTTGCCCCTGGCGACCCAGGGAGTTCCCTGGCGAATTCCGGTTGCGGGATCGACAGGGCTGTCGTATTGCGGAATCAACTGACCCTCGAAACGAGGTCCCCATACATCATAATCGCCATCATTGGTTCCATTTCCTTTCCCATCCACAAAGGCATATTTACCGTGATCTCCTGGTCCATACTCGTCCTGGACCTTTGGAATGGCATTGAAGCCCCGCTCAATCATGGTGCTGCTGTTGAAGTCAATGGAAAATCCCCTTTTATCTTTTGAGCCCCGCTTGGTAGTGATCATTATGGCCCCGTTTAATCCCCTTGAACCATACAACGCAGAAGCCGTTGCTCCTTTGAGTACGGTATAACTTTCCACATCATCCGGCGAAATATTCCAGGTATCTGAGTTGATTGGAACGCCATCTACCACATACAGGTTAATACCACGTCCCCTTAACAACACCTGCGGCGCTGACAATAGTTCGCCTGAAGTGCCAATGGTTAACCCGGCCACTTTACCTACCAGCCCATTGATGGCATTAGGCTCACGCGCTTTCGTAAGGTCCTCCCCTCTTACTTCCTGCACGGCATAACCAACCCGTTTTTTTTCTTTTCTGATGCCTAATGCAGTAACCACAACCTCATTTAAATTCCGGGAACTTAGATCAACCATAACCGTTAGATCAGCCGTTTCCTTATCTATCAGGACTTCTTTCTCAGTAATACCAACACCGCTTATGATCAGCACCTGGCCATCACTCGCAGAAAGGCTGAATTTTCCTTCGCTGTCTGTCGAACTACCTTTACCGCTTCCCTTTATCAAAACCGAAGCGCCGGGTACCGGTGATTGGTTGGTTGTTGACACAACCGTACCACGGATGGTTCGCTGTGCGTGGGAAAATAAGGGTAATCCGAAAAAGGTAATAAAAAGGATTGTCTTGCAACAGAGTGTAAAGGTAAAATTCATAAACAGCAGTTTAGATAAGCATGGCGGGATTATGGCGGCGAAGCTATCCGTTACATATTATGGTAACGTTACCCGTATTTTACGATTGTATTAACAAACCGGTTTGTCCAACCAGAATGCTATGCTATGTTACACTACCGGGTATGCGGAGATGATAACAATTTAATATTCCGGTAACATTAAAGTTGTAATATGTTAAATGGAAATTATATTAACAGCCTTGGGTGGATTGGGGCTATTTCTTTTCGCGATCAATAATTTATCCGATACGCTAAAGGACCTGTTAGGGGAAAAAGCGAAAAAATGGCTGGGCTATTTTACCAGGAACCTTGTCGCAGCCATTTTGACCGGTACCGTTATGACGATCATACTGGATTCCTCCTCTGCCGTCATCATCATGACCATTGTCCTGGTAAATGCCAAAGCATTAACCTTCCGGCAATCACTGGGTATTGTAATGGGCGCTAACATCGGCACTACATTTTCCAGCCAACTCATAGCACTGGACATCGGTCAGTTTTCACCTATTCCTATTTTACTGGGATTGATACTTACCATCTTCGTAAAAAATGAAAAAGTATCACAGCCTGCACGGGTGTTGCTTTATTTTGGCATTCTGTTTTTCGGATTGTATACTATGGAAAGAGCCGTAGAACCACTGAAAGGACATCCCGATTTCCTTAACTGGATGGCTC
This sequence comes from Chitinophagaceae bacterium, assembly GCA_037718865.1. Lineage (GTDB taxonomy): Bacteria > Bacteroidota > Bacteroidia > Chitinophagales > Chitinophagaceae > JADCRZ01. Next base: position 306,027 of record JBBJMP010000008.1, read on the forward strand.
AATTGGAAAATCCCGTAAAAGGGGCAGGTATCGGGGCGCTGGTAACGCTCATCGTTCAGTCTTCATCGGCCACAGTAGGCATGGCTATTACACTGGCTAAAAAAGGACTGCTCAGTTTGCCGGCGGGTATTGCAGTTATGCTTGGTGCTGAGCTGGGCACTTGCTCAGATACCTTGTTTGCCACCATACGGTCAGACAGGCAGGCGGTTAAAACAGGCTTGTTTCATTTGTTTTTCAATATCATTTCTATCTGTCTGGGACTGCTGTTGTTCACCTGGTATGTACAGTTCATAGGTACTATTTCGGGAGGCGCGCAAATAGAGCAGAAGATCGCCAACGCACACATGTTATTCAACATTGCAGGCGTAATATTATTTATACCCCTGGTGTCCTTTATGGAAAACCTTTTAAACAGGTTATTACCTACCCGCGAAACAAGGGAGCCGGAGTTGGCCATGGAATCGGCATGAGATTATTTGCTCAACATGTCTTCTGAAACCATAATCACAGGGCAGCTTGCCTGATTTATCACATCATTAAAATCAATCCGGTTATCGGTGAGTAAAGATGGGCTGTCATCCTCACCAGCGTTCAGGCAGAGCAATTCAGCATTTTGAGACAGTTGAAGAATTTCCGCAAGCGAGCTATTCGTTCTCAGTTCCGTTTTACAGGAAACATTTTCCGTTGCTGCCGTATCCTCAGTTAATTTTATCTGGTGCCGGATAATTTTTTCGTCATCGCTTTTTGCATCTGCTTCATCTGTCAGTGTTTCTGCCTGGTCGAGGTCGTTGGGAAATCCGTACCCTGCAGTATCTTCGTCTGCTGCTTTTAAGAATAGCGCATGTAGTGTGGCGTTTTTTTCCTTTGCGCGGGCCAGTGCAAACTCTAACAGGTAATACGGAAATTTGATCCCGTTAAATATGACAAGCACTGATTTCATCTTAAAATGGTTTGAACCAAAGTTCCGTCATTTTGATGCAGTGATTGTTGCTTTACAATTATTTAATACGCGTTTATCGGCTCCCCTCCTTCTTCATTCTTACCACCTTAATCATTAATCTGTAAGCATTCTTGCCCCAGG
>JBBJMP010000032.1:0-58217 GCA_037718865.1 Chitinophagaceae bacterium
CGGGGCATGAATATGCATGCTCAAGTGCTACAAACCGGTTGCCCCTAGCCGGGGCATAAATAATGCATGCCCAAGTGCCACAAACCGGTTGCCCGTAGCCGGGGCATGAATATGCATGCTCAAGTGCTACAAACCGGTTGCCCCTAGCCGGGGCCAACCGGTTTTTTATTCTTACTGGTTGAGCATGCTATAATAAGAAAAATGACTGTAAAAAATAACAGAGATAAGGCCTTTGTCATATAATCACTTTAATTGTCTGGTTTTAAAAAGCTTCTTTAATATGCTTGTAATTTGATTTTATAATTGCAACCACCTCATCCATTCTGCCAGTAAACATCAGCTTGGTCATAGATATGGCAAAACCTTTCATTTGCGCAAAGTCTGTTTTAGGCGGCATCGCCAGTGCATTTGGATCTGTGATTACATTCACCAGGGCCGGACCCGGATGAGCCAAAGCATTTGCTATTGCCGTTCTTACATCTCCTGGTTTATGTGCTGAAAATCCTTTCATCCCCAAAGATTCTGCTACTGCTGCAAAATCCGTATCAGGCAAATCTGTTTGCGAGTCGATTAGCCCGGCTACTTCCATTTCAAGTTTTACCATGCCCAGCGAGCCATTATTAAATACAATCAATTTTATGGGTAGCTTATATTGTACGATAGTGGCCAAATCACCTAATAACATCATCAGGCCGCCATCACCACACAATGCAATCACTTGCGTTCCCGGCCTGGCCAGCGCAGCACCTATAGCTTGCGGCATGGCATTAGCCATCGAGCCATGATTAAAGGAACCCAGCAATTCCCGCTTACCGGTGGCATCAATGTAACGGGCTCCCCAAACGCAACACATCCCGGTATCAACAGTAAAAATAGCATTATCGTCAGCCAACTCATTAATTACTGAAGCAACAAATTCAGGGTGAATCAAATCTGTTTCTCCTTCATCTTCCACATAAACCCGGATAGTTTTGTTTACGTGTTCATAGAATTCAAGCTGCTTCTTTAAAAAATCCTCATTCTCTTTTGATTCGATTAAAGGTAGTAATACCTGAAGTGTATCTTTTATATGCCCTGCAAGCCCCAGGTCTACTTTGGCCCTCCGGCCAATGTGTTCGGGCTTTTCATCTACCTGAATAATTTTGCAGTCATTTGGCAAGAAGATGTTATAAGGAAAGTCCGTTCCCAGAAGAATAAGTAAATCAGATTCCTTCATACTTTGGTAAGCCGCAGGAAGCCCCAGCAGGCCTGTCATGCCGATCTCATAAGGATTATTATGCTGAACATACATCTTACCTTTAAAAGAATAACCCACTGGTGCTTTTATTTTCTTAGCCAGTGTAACAATTTCATCATGAGCGTCGCGGCAGCCCATGCCACAGAAAATGGTAATCTTTTCCGAGCCTTTTATTAGCCGCGCAAAATTGTTTAAACCTTCTGCGGTTGGGTGCATTACCGTTTCGGCTCTGAATACCTGCATGGCTGCGGCGCTTTCTACTGCATCCATTGCGGCCAAATCGCCAGGGATACCAAAAACAGCAACTCCTTTTTTATGTAACGCATGCTGAATAGCCGTTTGTAACATACGTGGAGCCTGGTGCGGCGTAGTTGCAATCTGATTATAGCAGCTGCAATCGTCAAATAGCTTAATGGTGTTTGTTTCCTGGAAGAATTCGGTACCAAATTCTTCGGAAGGGGTGGTGGAGGCAATAGCCAGAACAGCGGCTCCCGACCTGTGAGCATCATATAAACCATTGATAAGGTGAACATGGCCCGGACCGGAGCTTCCGGCACAGCAAGCCAATCCATTTAACTGCGCCTCAGCACCTGCGGCAAAGGCCCCCACTTCTTCATGTCTTACATGGATCCATTCCATATCATCCGCTCTTCGAACAGCATCATTTATCTCATTTAAGCTATCTCCGGTTACCGCATATATTCTTTTGATACCGGCATCGGCCAGCATCTTAACTACCTGTTCAGCTATGTTTGCCATGTTGATGGATTTGAAGTATTTGTTTGAGATGAAGGACCTTTCGAAGCAATGTCAGCATAAAAATAATGATCATATGGTAATCAAAGGCGGGCCTGGCGACCACCGTCAACACGCACTTCGGCCCCTTGCACGAACGCCGCATCGTCGGAGGCGAGGTAGGCTACGGTAGCAGCCACGTCTTCGGGAAGGCCCACGTCGACGCGTTCGATCTTTTCCGCCCCGCTTTTCACGTTGGGATTGTCCCAGAGCATGGGTGTATCGATGGCCCCGGGCAATACAGCGTTAACGCGGATGCCCAACGGCTGGCCTTCCAAGGCCGCCGAGCGGGTTAGCGAATTCAAGGCGGCCTTAGCCGCAGCGTATGGCGCCACAAGGGGACTGGTTGCGACGGCGTGAATGCTGGAGACGTTGACGACGCTGCCCCCGCGCTTCATGTTTAAAAAGGCATATTTGATAAAGTAGAAAGCGCCAAGCAAATCCACGTTTAGGGCGCGTAACCAGTCGTCGCCGGTTAGTTCGGTCAGGGGCTTAAACTCCATCAGGCCGGCACTGTTGACTACGATGTCGAGTCGACCGTAACGCACCATCGTATCTGCAACGGTGGCGGCTACCTGATCTTGAACCGCCACATCGCACACGCTGCCCCACACTCCCGGCGATCCGTCTTTTTTAACCAGTTCCGCGGCGCGGGCCAATTTTTCTTCGTGACGTCCAACCAGCACGAGGCGGGCTCCTTCCGAGCCCAGGCGCCGGGCTACTGCCAGTCCAATGCCGCTTGAACCTCCGGTGATAATAGCTACTTTGTCTTGAAATCTCATGTGGTTATGTTAAGTGTATGGAAGCGCGATAAAGAGGATCAAGTAGAATATCACAGGCGCACAGCCTTGGTGTCGTCTGACTTTATCGGCGCCTTCATTTGATCATTTTCGCCGGGCATCACGATTGGCATCTGGGAGAACAGTCCCTGCGTGTGTGTGGGCAGGATGCGCTGCCAGTCGCGAATAATTTCTTTGAACGAAACGCCCACAGGTCGGATATTGCGATCCAGGTCGTAAAGGCCCAGCGCGTTCACCGTGCCGTTGTCTTCCCGCAAGGCCGTGTCCCAGTCAACCTGGTCAGTTAGCGAGTACCAGGTGAAGCCAATAATGGGCACACCGTCGTTGCGTATACGCAGCACATTGGCCCACTGCTTCCAGAGCCACTGCACAGCCTCGTCACCGCCCGGCCCCTGGGCATAGTTGGTTTCAGTGTGCATCACTGGCAGGTAGTAACGCTCATAATATTGCTTGGTAATCACGTAATAGCCAAATACTTCTCCGGATGGCTCGGTGCTGCCATCAGCGGCTACCCGAAACTCATTGGTGTTGTAGTAGTCGTTACCCATAATGCACCGGTGTTTGATCTTGTTCTCCAAAAAAAGTGGTACTCGGCACGACTCATGCCGTTGTCCAGCAGGTATTCATACACTTCCGAATCCACACGGCGACCGTAGTTCAGGTCGAGCGACAAAAAACGCCGGTGATTCAGGATTTCGGCTGGTTTGATAGCGGCCTGACTCTTGGCGTGGTGGTACTCGGTACTTTCGCTTTGAATAAACATGGCATCGGGACGGGCCCTTACAATGGCGTGCATGGCCAACACGTTTGCTTTGACGAGGTGCTTTAGCGCGGTTACGAATGCCTTGTCGCTGGCGAGCTGCTCGTTCCACCACCCGTACAAAGCGGAAAACCGGGCGCAAATGTACATTTCGTTTACCGGTGTGTAGAGCTGTACCCACGGAAAGCGCGCGGCGAAGGCCAGGGCGTAGTCGGGGAACAAAACCGCAAAATCAGGGTTTTGAAAGTTGCCCAGCCAGTCAGGCACCCCGAAGTGGCACAAGTCCACTATTGGCACAATGTTGCGCCTTCGCAAGTCCTGAAAAGTTTCGTCGGCAAATGACCAATCATACCGGCCTGGCCCCAGCCAGGTATTGTGAATGGGTGGCCCATAACGAAGGAACTGGATGCCCATCTCTTCCACCAAATCAAAATCCTGGCGCCAGTGAGAGTAGTGGCCGCATTTCTCTAACTCGTCAACTCGCAGCCGGCCATTATAAATGGTCGGGTAACTGTTTTCAATGCCCGTGGCGAACAAAAATTGGGAATTCATAAGACAACTAAAAAGTAATTTGGAATCCCTTACTACCTCTATAATTTCCTAAACTACAATAGGAAGTTATGAAAAAAAATCAATTTTGCTCTTACCTGAATGTGTTGCTGCTTGAGCACAAGTACGCCAGGTATTGACTGCTGCGCATAGCCTTTGTCAAAGCTCCTCAATTTTAAATTTAATTGAGCGGGCGCAGTGAAGTTATTTTGTCAGCATTGTCTGTAAATTCTGTTTAGGCTCGTAGTTAAGAACAACAATCCCGCAGTCAAATGAAATAGATTTTATCAATGTCAGATCTTTCGTGCTGTCAAGCTCTTTGAAAATTGTCATTCCGTTACCCATTGCCGTTGGATTTATGAATAAATGAAACTCGTCAATCAATCCTTGTTTGATTAGAGCCGATACAAAAGTTGCACCGCCATAAGCAATGAGGTCTTTACCATCTTGTTGTTTTAATTTTGTAATTTCGTCAACAAGGTCGCCTTTTGCTAAAACGGTACTGTCCCATGTTGACTTGTCAAGCGTTTTGGTAAAAACAACTTTGTATGTGTCTGTAAATTTCTTACCGGCTGTACATTCCGGATCGTCTGGATTTGCAGCCACGGCGGCCCAGTAAGGAATGAACCCTTCGGCAAGTTTTCTGCCTAAAACAATGGTGTCAACAGGATCTGTAATTTCGCCGACATACTTATTAATGTCCTCTGTCCAGGGTAAAGTCATCCAATCCATTTCGCCATTTGGTCCGGCAATGTATCCGTCAACGGTCATTTGTACTTGAAGTTTTAATTTTCGCATTTGTCTATAAGTTTCCTACAAAAATAGCTTGTGAGGATTTTATCCTTGGGGTGTAAATGCGCCTTTCAAGGGGGAAATTGCGACACTTCCATGTGTTTCATATAAGATTATTTATAGTCTCTTATTTCGCCTTTGCACCGTTAGTTGCAGTTCCTTCTGCAGTCCGCCTGTACTTCACTTAATAATCGTTCAGGCTAAAGTAACTGAAGTTTCTTGTTGTTTTATTCCCAGGAATTGCACACTGGTTGTCCATAACATCTGCTGAAAATCCCGGTTGTATGAATCTGTGGAAGATTTAATTTCTTTCGTTCCCTCAAAGTATTTTCCTTTATTTTCCCGGTACTTTTCTGAATAGGCCAGGTTTGCCAGACGTTTACCGGAATCTTGCGGCGAATTTACATTACGTACAAAGTATTTAAGCAATGGAAATACGTTTTTCCATACGAAACGCAACAACGGGGAATACGTTCTTGCAAGTCCCGTTCCTGGCACTAGTCCCGGGTCAAAGGCGTTAACTCTTATATTTGTTTTGTCGTGTACACCACTTGCCGTAAATGTTATACTGGCGTTGTTGTCCATAAATGGTAAAAGCAATAAGGTTAGGTAAAAAGAAGCCAGGTGATTTACACCAAAGGTACTTTCATAACCTTCTTTTGTGAATTGTGTTTTACCAATGTTTTGAATGCCTACGTTATTTATTAAAGCAATAATACAGGGATTTTCATTTTTTGAAAACTGTTCTTTAAAGTTTCTGATGGATTCTAATGAATCTAAATCCAACAGCAAGCAGAGTAAATTTTTGTGCCCCGTTTTACGTTCTATTGATTGTACAACATTTCTCCCCGATTCGAGGTTTCGACAAGCAATAATGATTTGCTCGTTAGGTGCAATTCTGGCTGTATGCATAGCACATTCAAAGCCGATTCCACTTGTTGCTCCCGTAATGATTACTGAGTTCATTTTTTTATCTTTGTTAAGTTATAATGCAAAGTTTATAACTAAAAAAATGAAATCATTTGCCATTTGGTAAAAAGCCATTTAGTTACTAATATTTTTTCTGATTCTGCTTAACGATTGTGTAATACCGAGATAGGAAGCTAGATACGATAGTGGGATTCTGTTAGCAAGTTTGGGAAATTTTTCAAAGAAGCTAAGGTAACGTTCCGTAGCATCTTCCGCCATCATTGAACTGATTTTATTTACTTTTTCTATTAATGCTTTTGATGTTATTTTGCTGATGATATCATCCCAACCAATGATAGTCATAGACAGTTCTTTCATTGCTTCCTTTGAAAAAACGATCATTTTGCAATCGGTAATCGTGTGTACATACTCCGAAGATGGAATATTTGATTATAGCTGTTGATGTCAACGAAAAAATGATTTTCATCTATAAAGTACTTGGTAATTTCCTCTCCTTGATTGTTGTAATAGCAAATTCTAAAAATGCCTTCGGTCAGAAATGCAATTTCTCTTGGTATTTTTCCAGCTTCAGCATAATATTCATCCTTTTTTTAATTCCTTTGGAACTCCTATGCTTTTCACCAGGTCAATTTGTTGCTGGTTCAAATGCCCAAATTGCAATAAATAGTTTATGAGTGCTTCCATAATCGCAAAACTATCAAATGTCGTTTAGTGAGGATTTGTCATTTGGCAAAAAATTTCATGATCTGTCTTGTCTGCTGTAAATGTTTGGTGGTTAGCCGTTTCGACCTTTTGTCTTTCTTATCCACAGTTTCATTTATCAATTTTTGTGACCGCTAACGGTTTCGCATTTATGCTGCTGAGGATTTAACACTGGCAGCGTACACAAAGACATTATAAGGGTTTCGATTTTCGATGTATAGAAAAAACGTCTTGACGTAAGTACAGAATAAATTAATGACAGACCAGGAAAAGTACTTAATACAGCGTTTCCCTGAACTCTATATTATAAATTGCTTTTTGATTCCCGGCCACGCCATTGCCTATGTCATACGTTTTGCTTAAGTCGAGGGTTTTATCTGTAGTTTCTTCCAGAAGTGTCCCCCACGGTAAACCCGCGCTTTTATCTACATCCTTTTTCATAAGCATTTTCAGGCTTTTGGATAAATTGTAGGTAAAAAGACTTCCCAGCTTATCGTCCGATACTGCGTATTCCCCTTTACCCGCCGAAGCTACAAGAATTGATGCGGTGTAGTCGCAAAATAAAACTTCACAGGTTTCTTTATTAATAATTACAGGTTCTTGTTTTTCCTTCCGCAGGGCCGCACTGCCTCCTTTGACCTTTCTTTTAAATTCAATAAGGCTGTTGCAGCAATCACCTATTACAATATTCAGCCGTGCACCTCTGCGTTTTACTATCTCAAAAAGATCAGCCAGGTTCTCAGTATGCGCATTGATCACATCTATCTTATCGGAGGCAGGGTGCGATCGCAGATCTACCTGGGGATATTTTTTTGAAGCATCTTTTTCGTAACTAAAGCCATGACCGGAATAATAAAACACCACAATGTCATTGTTGCCCGGCGTTAGCATATCGATAGCCCCCAGGATATTATCCTTGCCATAATCTTCACCCTGCACTATAAGTTCTATAAAATTAAAATTCATTTCCTGAGACAGTTTTTCAAACATGTGTCTCATCGAACTTATGTCTGCTGTACAGCCTTTTCCGATGGTAGCGTCTATTGTATTGGCTGCAATTAACAAGATAAATTTGGTTCTTGCAACTTCCTCCGATTGTGACATCTTTTTAGCAAACAGCTTTTTTTGTTTAGAGAAAGACTCAACCTTTTTAGGGTGCTTAGGATTTCGCATAGAGTGTAATTTATAAGTGGGAGTGTTCTACGTTCCCTAAAATTAAGGATGTTGTTGGAATAATATCGCATTTGGTTCGATAACAAAACGCAGGCTTATGGATGTTACGCCGGAAAATAATATAAAAAATTAGCTTTTTTGAAAGAAAATAGGAGCAACTTTACAACAATGAAATGCTTAAGACCAACGCTCCGCCTTATTATATTGTGTTTTTATTCTACATTGTTTACGGCCGGCGGTTTTGCACAGGCATCTAAAATCGAGAATCTTTCCCGATTGTTATTGGCAGAAAAAACGGACAGCAACAAGGTTACACTACTTTGGCAACTGGCGGAGCAGTATCAATCATTTAAACCGGACACTTCTTTACAATTTGCCAAAAAAGCGTTGTTGCTGGCCCAAAGAATAAAATTTACAGAAGGTGAATCCCGCTCACTGGCGCTGCTGGCCACTTCACAATACTTATTGGGCGATTATTCGAAAGCATTGAACAATTATATGCTTAAGCTCAAAATTGAAGAAAAAAGAAACAGTCCACGCAATTATGCCAGCGCCCTGAATAATATTGGTATCACCTATATTCTACTGAAAGATTATACAAATGCTTTGGAGTACCTGTATCGCGCCGACTCTACTGTAGACGTAACGCGAGGAAAAACAAAAGAAGAGTTGAAATATAATATTGAAGTGAACATAGGCGAAGCATATTACCGCATGAAAATACCAGACTCTGCTTCTGCCTACTTTAATAGCGCTTTAACCTTGGCTCAGTTTTCTGGGGACAGTGCAGCAGTGGGTGCGGCCATTCTCGGTAAGGCAAATGTATTGGCACTTAAAAATGAAACACAAAAGGCTTTACCTTACTATAGGAACGCTTACAGTTATTTATACGGGGGACTGGATGCTGATATACTTTGTGAGGTAAGCCTGGGAATGGCAAAAGCTTTTGAAAAATTGGCGGAGAATGATTCAGCAGTTTATTTTGGCAATATGAGTTATTCCCTGGCAGAAAAAAGTAAGTTTCTGTCCCGTCAGTTGGATGCGGCATTATTTCTTAGCGGCATTTACAACAAATCACTGGAATATGACAGTGCATTTTCTTACCTGGAACAAACTGTGCAATTGAAAGATTCTGTTATGGGCCATGAAAAAATAAAGGCGGCCATGATCTTATCCATCGATGAAAAATTGCGCCAGGAAGAAATTACCGAGCAAAAAATAAGAGATAAAAAAGCCAGATTTAAGCAATTACAATTGTCAATAATAGCGATTTGTATTCCAGCGTTATTTTTAGTTACACTTTTCGTAAGCCGCATAAAAATAAACAGGAAGCTGATAAAATTTATGGGTATCATTTCCCTGCTGTTTCTGTTTGAATTCCTCACCTTGCTGCTGCATCCCGTAGTAGCCGACCTCACCCATCATATACCCATACTGGAATTGTTGGTATTTGTCTGTATTGCGGCATTGCTGGTGCCTGCACATCACCGGCTGGAACACGTACTGCTAAATAAACTTACCAAACCGAAAGAAGACGATAATGGTATTCGGATCATTACAAAAAAAATGATCTTAAAAAAATAGTAATGAATTTCTGCATAATGTTTTGGAGGAACTCATTACAAAGCGGAAAAATTTCAACGGCTGTTGAAGCTTTCAGGAAGTAGGTTTAAGGGGTTTTATATTACCCTTTTTCAAAGGTTTTTTTTTCGGAGGAGCTTTCTTAGCAGGAGCAGCTTTTTTAACGGCGGCAGATTTTTTGGTTGGCATAATATAAATTTAGAATATAAATCTAACGAATAAAGTATTTCCACTGTCATTTTGCCGCAGAAAGAAAGAATTATCTCTTTTACAGCAGGCTAAAAAGCAGCTCATCAGAGCGTAATGATCTATTCTTTGTGGGTATATGCAAATTACTAAAAATATATCCATGGGAACGTAAGGTACTCTTGCCCGATTACCGAATCATCCGATAAATAAAATAAAAGAACTTTTATCACATAACCGGAAGCTCTAAATTAGCGGCAAGGAGTGTCGGTATTCCATTCGCTTCTAAACCACTTTGCATTTGTTCGTCAGTAATAGTTACCCATTTTAGATCCGGCTTTCCAATGGCAGCGCCTAAGATACTTGCAATTTCGTTGGCAGTAGGTTCATCACTTGCAACATATCGCACTTTCTTCCCGATAGTGGGTGTCGCTATTTCTTCAGCAATGGCGGCAGCAATATCTATTGGGGACACCAACACGATCTTGTCTTCACTGCCATAGTTTACCGCAATAAAGCCTGCCCCTTTTATCATATCAATAAAGCCGTATAAATTGTAGTAGAAGTAAGTAGGGCGAATGTGAGTAATATCCCTGCCGGACAGTCCGTTCAGAATACCCTCTACATAATGAGAACCGAGAATATTCCCTGTGCCTTTATCCAGATCAGCGCCCCATACTGCTGAGATGAACCACACGCTTTACGCCCGACCCTTGAATCGCTTGTGCGTAGTTACTACCGATTATACGGTAATACGCTATCAGGTCCGGTTCAGTGAGGTAGTTTGGCGGTATCATACAATACATGGCATCTGCACCAGTGATGGTGGCTACAAGAAAATTAACGTCATCCAGTGAGCCAACGGCAGCCGTGGCACCCAATGTTTCGATGTCTGTTCGTTTTTCGCGGTTGCTGCTGATAACTGTAACTGTGTGTCCTTTTTGCACCAATTCTTTTGTCAGTGGCTTGCTGATGTTTCCTAACGAACCTGTTAATATAACTTTCATTTTTCTTTTTTGTTAATGTTGCAAAGTTCCGCAGTAACAAACAAATAGCTGTAGCCAGATCTACTGTTGTTGTAGTCAAAATGACGTTTGTTTAGTCGGCTGTGAAGGTGTGCGGTAGAAATCCATGCTAAGAACTAGTTCAAGACACACAGCAAAGCTTCTTCTAAAAAGTGAGGCGAAAGTATTGCCACCATTTGGTGGAGTTTTCCTTTGGGAGATTCCAAGCGATTCTCATCATCAAAATTACAATTTTTTCAAATTGATTTTTATTTATTTTAGCTGCTGATTTTTATTAAATCTATTTGAAATATTTTATTCTTCTCTGAAATGTATCAGCAATTTGCTTAAAAAAAATCAAGAAATAGCAAGGTAGAGACAGGTTGTCTAGAATAAAAATTCCTTTCCTGGGAATTTTGAACTTTACAATGTTAATGTAGTATTCAGAACTTCTGATTTTTCATTTCTTTTAATGCCAATAAAAAGCCTACCCCGAATAATAGTGTAATGAGCCCTGCGAAATATGGTATTATTTCAGTCATTTTATTGCTATTTAGAAGTTTTAAATAAATTCCGAATGCCAGTATGGAGGGCACCCAAATACCAATAAATATGGCGTCGTTTACTTCTCCTCTGAAGTACAATATCTCGGAGAAAATAAGCGAAAGAAATGCCGCTATAAATAATAATGTATCCGCTGTTGTAAACTTTTTAAACATTTTAATTAAATTTAAATTTTGTATGAACTAACTGAACAATGTAAACAAAAACCAAACGTATGATTTTATCTTATAAGCAGTCTTTCTCCCAATAAACCAATCGGTGCTTTATCCTCTTTTTTATTTACATCAAATAATTTAAAAGGCGCTGCAAGTGTCACTAGTGTCTGGTTTTAGAGCTTACGCTATCAAATATACATACTATGTTAATAGCTCCAAAGCAGTATAATATTTGCCTTGCTTTCATTGATAAGCTGGATCCATCCTGCACACCAATGGGCAGGATTTAAGTTTTCATCCACATATACATTGCATAGTAAGTGGTGGCGGCATCAATGCTGCAGGCAAATGGGTAAAAGAAAAAAAAGCCAATGGCGCATACCTGTTTGCAAAAGATGCCATGCAAAAAATATACAAAGCTTATTTTATAATAATGCTGCGAAAGTTAATAACACAGCAAGCGTTAAAAATAACAGATGCAGAATCGTTTAGAAGTTTTTTTCGTAACAGAAAAACAAAACTCCACATTAATCAATCAGAAATATGACAGTTAAAAAACTTCATTACATATCCGGACTGACAATTACAATTTTTATTGGACTTCATTTATTCAATCACGTTAGCAGTATTTTCGGTGCAGATATACACATTGAAGTAATGAAGGTTTTACGGTTATTTTACCGGAATATTTTTATAAAAGTAATACTGTTGAGTGCAGTGCTTATTCAGATAATTTCTGGATTTAAACTTTTCAGGATAAATAAAAAACAGGCAATTTCAAATTTTGAAAAGTTGCACATCTGGACAGGGCTTTACCTGGCAATCTTCCTGGTTATACATGTGGGTATTGTTTTGGCGGGACGTTTTCTTTTGCACCTGAATACGAATTTTTATTTTGGCGTTGCCGGATTAAATACATTCCCATTCAGCCTATTTTTTGTGCCTTATTATGGCCTTGCAATTATATCTTTCTTCGGGCATATTGCAGCTATCCATAGTAAAAAGATGAAACGAACTATTTTAAGTTTAACACCAGATAAACAGGCAATAGCAATTTTAATCTTTGGATTTTGCTTAACAATCGTAATTTTTTATGGACTAACTAACAAATTTAACGGAGTGACCATACCAAAAGAATATGAAGTCCTTATCGGGAAATAAAAAACGAATGCCCTTCAGCGCAGTTTGGCAAAATGCGTGCTGACATCTAAAATGTTTTAGTCAGGCGCATTTCAATTCTCATTCTAAGATTGCCGCCATCGAATTCAACATTAAACAGCAATGACCAAATTAATAATGATCAAAATTGTTCATACCGCCATTATCTAAAATATAACGATATATGAACGGCTCATCCGCAAAAAAGTCACCGCTAAAATTCTTTCTTTTGGTTTTTGCTCTTTCTATTCCATTTTGAATGCTTGGAGCTGTTGCCGAAGATCTGACTAAAATTCTTCCGATAAAACTTCCCATAAGTTCATTGATGACTTTTTGCCCGCTCTTGGCGGCAATGGTTCTGGTATACAAAGAAAGCAAACTTTACGGTGTCAAGCGGTTATCAAAGCGAGTCTTTGACTTCAAAAGAGTCAAAGAGAAGACGTGGTACATACCCGTTATTTTCTTAATGCCTTTCATAACCTTGCTGTCGTAGTGGTTTATGAATATGGCAGGAGTATCAATCCCTGATCCTCAGACTCCGCTTTTTGCTGCTTTGATCTTTTTCTTCATATTCTTAATCGGAGCTATTGGCGAAGAGATTGGCTGGATGGGATATGTAATTGAACCCTTGCAAAACCGATGGGGCGCATTTAAAGCGGGTATTATTATAGGGACGATTTGGGCAATATGGCACATCATACCGTATCTTCAGGCTCATCAAACTCCAAGGTGGATAGTTTGGCAATGCATCAGTACAGTTGCTTTGCGGATCATCATAATTTGGTTTTACAACAACACCGGCAAAAGCGTGTTTGTTGCAGTTCTGTTTCACGCAATGATTAACATCAGTATGTTTCTATTCCCAAACTACGGCTCACACTACGATCCGTTTGTTGGAGCAATGTTTCTTGGACTGACAGTTGTGATTATAGTTTTTCTGTGGGGGAGAAAAAACGTTAGTCAGAATTGTAAACGCCCACTGCACGACCATTAACTAACGACATAATAAGACAAGTGAAAAATATCAAACAATATTGGACATTTTTAATTATAGCCTGGAGTATTCATAATCTTGAAGAAGCCCTGATGCCCCCGGCTGAAGCCTGGTCAGCCATTTGTTGTATCTGCTCACCTATGGCAGATAATCTTAATTGCTTACAATGATTAATAATTTTGTTTTTGTCTTTCATTTGTATGTATTTTTTAAGAAATTTTGATTCAAAAGAAGCTGGTTATTACCGGGTATCCTTAGCTCTTATCGCTGCCGCGGGCTTGTACTTTTCGAGTTGATATTTTTTGCAGCAGTGGGATTTTTCCCGGCAGCAACAGAAAAAACATCATCTCAAAAAGCACTTTTATTTATATCTGTCCTACGATTGTGATATTTAATATATCATCATTTCAAGTTTTCCCAAAAGCTTGTTCATAATTACTCAGATCGCTTTTATCAGGCGTTATCTCTGCCTTCCTGGTGCTGGTGGGATCAAGCAGGATGATCTTTCCCGTAGGGGTTGCCATGGTCCTATCTTCCTCTTCGTGCATCGTTAGTAATTCTGAAAAAGTGACCGCGCTTAAGTAGATTGACTCAAAGTACCTGGCAGCTAAAACAGGATTGTTAAACAGAGCTGCCGTCTCAGCAATCAGGTCCTTTAACTTTTTAGACTTATCCCTCTTGTGATCTGTATTAATGATTTTGTTACTCTTGTTTTGGGCAATCTGGTGCCGGCACAGAAACTTTTTTTGATCATCATAGATATGCAGCTCGTTATCTTTTAACCATATCATGACCATAACATCCTTTTTATAGGTGCCTTGCGGCAGGGAGTAAAAGTTTCCCTGGTAGGAGATGGTATTATCCACACGTACATAGCGCATAATGTAAACAGGTAGTATTTTTACCGAAACCCATGGACTTAAGTGTTCCTTCTCTACCGCCCATTCCTCCAACGGCACTTTTCGGATCGTGGAATGCATCATCCCATTTCCTGTTCTTCTCAACCATCCTATAACCTGCGCCTGTAGTGTTTCTATGTCATAATAGGACCTGCCGTACAGAAAGTTATTTTTTACGAATTTTATCACGTTTTCCACTTTGCCTTTGCTCTGTGGATCCGATCTACGGCAAAAGTGAAGAAGGAATTCCTGTTCAAAAACATAATCCTTAAAATCGCGGGTAAGCAACAAATTACCTAAGTTCTCGTCTACCAGAAACAGCCTGTCCTGATCGTAGACAACTTCCCGGGGGATACCGCAGAAAAACTTAAAGGCCTCTTCATGTGCATCTATAGCCGTACGGGTTGTAAAGGGAGCGTCTGAGAAACGAACAAACTTCATCCTGGACCTGGACAGCCTCATCACGAAAAAATGCACCTTCTTGCGCCTTTCTTCAGTATTTCGCATAATGTACTGGCCAAAATCAGCCTGGGCCTGAAGTCTTTGTCCCTGAGAAAAAGACGGGTTGCTCAATACAATTAATAAAATAAACCATAGAATTTTTTGTGTCATACATTGTATATAAACAAAAAGAATAGGACAGATATTTTACATCTGCCCTATGATAGTTTTACTTAGGATTATTAATCATTAAAGTATCCTGATAAAAAGTTACTTCACCTGTGGTTATATCATGTGTACCCCCAATTATCCCAATTTGCCCGGCTTCAATCATTTCTTTTAAAATGGTGCTACGTTCCATAATTGCCTTTACAGTTCTTTTTACATTGATAGTTGAAACTTTTTCTACAAATTCATCGTTGTTGGAATTACGGTTTTCTGCAACTATGTTCTCATCATCAACGGCAGGCCTTATTTTGGTTAACAAGGCAGTAAGATTGCCCATTTCCACATGGTCGCAGGCTCCTTTAACAGCGCCGCATTTTGTATGGCCAAGCACTACTATTATTTTGGCACCGGCCACTTTGCAGCCAAATTCCATACTGCCCAAAATATCTTCGTTAATAATATTTCCGGCAATACGAACACTGAAAACATCACCCAGCCCCTGGTCAAATATCAGTTCGGCAGATGTTCTTGAATCAATACAACTTAGGATAACGGCAAATGGATGTTGCCCATCGGATGTTTCATTTGCCTGTTGTAACAGGTTGCGGTTTACCTTTAGATTGTTTACAAATCTTTTATTGCCTTCATTTAAAAGCCCAATCGCTAATGCCGGGGTAATGGCTGACTGTAATTCTTTAGTTAATGTTTTCATTGTTTTATTTATTTTTAAAATTGATGATGATGTTATTTAGGTTCAATAAAATTGATTGTTTCAACCGTAATGTTTTTTGCTTTTGAATTTATTTTATAGTTCTGTATTATTTCTACCACATCGTATGCAATAGATTTTGAGTGCGTACAATCTATAATTACTTTTGAATTTTGCGGAATTACATCCAATGCGTTCAGAACACTTGCTTTATTAAAAAAAGAAACTTCTTGTGCCAATACAAGGTGATGCACCTGATTCCCTTCTTCTGTAGTTACTATATCTTTTAAATGAAGTGAGTTGCGGTAACTATGGCGCAAGGTGTAAAAGATGCCAAAGAGTAAGCCTATGGTTATGCCTTTTAATAAATCTGTTAGCAGGATTGCTACAACAGTAGCAACAAAAGGGACAAACTGCTCCCAACCCTGCTTATACATTTGTTTAAAAAGGACAGGTTTGGCTAATTTGTAACCTACCATCAATAAGATAGCAGCTAAACTTGCAAGCGGTATCATATTCATTAGGCCTGTAATGGTAATTGCGCTGATTAATAAAAACACACCATGCAGTATGGCACTCATTTTTGTTTTTCCGCCAAAAGTTATATTGGCAGTACTGCGAACAATAACCTGTGTAATGGGCAAACCGCCAATTAAACCCGACACAACATTACCTAAGCCTTGTGCTTTTAATTCCCTATTGGTGGGTGTAACTCTTTTGTAAGGGTCAAGCTTGTCTGTTGCTTCTACACATAACAAAGTTTCAAGACTGGCTACAATCGCCAATACAATAGCTACTTTATAGACTTCAACATTTGTTATCTGCGAAAAATCAGGGAAGGTAAACTGGGTGAAGAACTCCGATAAACTATGTGCCACCGGAAGCTGTACAACCTGGTCTTTAGCCAAACTGAAATTTAATATTCCGTTCTGGTACATATAATTCATGGCAATGCCTAAAATAACCACCACTATAGGGTCTTGTATAAATAGAAATATTTTGTGCTTTTTTGTTAGCACTTTATCCCAAAAAATTAATATCGCTAATGAAATGGCTGCAATGAGTAATGCACCCGGTGTAATCGAATTGAATGCACTTATAATAGCAGAAAAAGTATTTTCACCGCCTAATTGAAAAAATGCAACATCACCTTCGGCATCCTTATCATAACCAATGGCATGAGGTATTTGCTTTAGAATAATCAACAGCCCAATACCTGTAAGCATCCCTTTAATAACTGATGATGGAAAAAAGTAGGCAATATAGCCTGCTTTGGCAAAACCCATAATAAGTTGAAGAATACCGGCAATAGCAACCGCTAATAAAAAAGTCGGCCATGAACCAAGCGTAGCGATAGAGGTTAAAACAATAACTGCTAAACCAGCGGCAGGTCCGCTAACCCCAAGTGGTGAACCACTTGCAATACCTACTACAATGCCGCCAACAATGCCTGCAATAATGCCTGCAAATAAAGGGGCTCCCGAAGCCAAAGCTATTCCCAGGCATAAAGGGACAGCTACAAAAAAAACGACAATACTGGCTGGTAGGTCGCTTTTTAGTTCTTTAAACATATTTTTTTTCATTTCCATAACCAGTAGATTTTTGATTTGATGAGGCGAAGATAGTGTTATTATTTTAAATGATAGTATTACTATCTCGTTAAATTGTAAAACTTTTAACTATTTTTGTATGACAGAGCATTGCACATTATCTTTATCTGCATTTAAAATGACAGATGCCACCATAAAACCGTAGCTAAAAAATGGAAGTACAATTACAAATAAAAATGAACGAAAAGTTGTTTCTCCGTAACCCGGAGCAAACAGAACTGGGCAAAAAAATCATTCAACACAGCATCCAGTTGATTTATAAAAACGGGTTTGAATTATTCACCTTTAAAAAACTGGCAGAGGATATTGGTACAACAGAAGCTGGTATTTACAGGTATTTTGAAAACAAACACAGGTTGCTGATTTATATTACCGCCTGGTATTGGGGCTGGCTACAATACCAGGTAGTCTTTAACACAAATAATATTAAAGACCCGGCAGTTAAACTTAAAAAAGTAATTCAACTGCTGGCAACTTCAGTAATAGATGATGATAAAACACTGCATGTAAACGAAAACCTGTTGCATCAGATAATAATAGCAGAAGGCTCAAAAGCCTATTTGACCAAGCATGTATCCGAAGATAATAAGGAGCAGTTATTTAAACCCTACAAAGACCTTTGTGCTGTCATTGCCGATATTATTTTAGAATGTAACCCAAGATATAAATACCCACGGTCGCTGGCAAGTACTATTATTGAAATGGCACATTTTCAAAATTTTTTTATGAACAACCTTCCGTCACTGACCGATTTTGGTAAAACCAAAGATGAATTAAAGGTGGTTTCTTTTCTGGAAGATTTGGTGTTTAGCAGCATAAGGAAAAAATAATTGTGTTGGAAAGAGGTAATGATTATTTGATGGGTCGAACAAGGGAATGGTTGCGGTGCGTTGGCAATTACAGCTCTTTGACCGTATGCACGTCGGTGCCGTTGTCTACAAGATGGGTGGCAAAGCTGTGACGTATGGTATGGACAGAATAATCTTTGTTTGCAAATCCTGCATTAATAATGGCATTCTGCACCACTTTCTCAATGCTTCGCTGGCTGTACCTGCGCCCTTTACCCATGCCGTTAAAGAGATACTCCACAGGGCCGGTACTGTATGTAGTAAGCTCTTAGCTCCAGCAATACCGCTTCAGATAAAATAGTATACCGGTCCTTTGATAGTGATCAATGCCTGGAATGCGATGGTAAAAGATGCTGTTCATCCGAATGGTTTTTTAGGATTTGTGCAGGGCACCGGCAAAGAACCAAAGGACGGGCAACCAGTTACTCATACCAGTGTTCCTGACTTCGAAGACTACGGGCTGGGTTGCTTTCTGCTGGCAGGCAGCGAAGTGTATAGGTTGAAGTAAATCCTTTTGGCTTGTAAGTATTGATTTCACTACGTAGGTACGCAACACAAGCATTCAACATTCCAGTGACAATTTTAAAATTTATGTCATGAACTACCTGCAGAAACTTATTGAAGAAATTGAACTTCACTCGGTTGAGGGTATAAAAGAATGCTTTGAAAATGGAGTTAACCCCAATGATATCATTAGAAACGAGCCGCTCATTTATGAGTTAACAAGCGAATGGGAAACATTAATTCCCGCCGTAAATCCAATTAGTTATGCAATGATGGGACTTCTCCCTCAAATGCATAGAAGTGAAATAACCATTTCCAACGTTGTCTCCACGTTGCTTAAAGTCGCTTACGGAATCGGATATATACCAGAAAATATTCCTTGCGCATACTTAAAAGAATAGTAGGTTACAAATCAAAAAACAATCACTAACCTTGGCCTGC
This sequence comes from Chitinophagaceae bacterium, assembly GCA_037718865.1. Classification (GTDB taxonomy): domain Bacteria; phylum Bacteroidota; class Bacteroidia; order Chitinophagales; family Chitinophagaceae; genus JADCRZ01. The sequence goes on from JBBJMP010000032.1 coordinate 19,001, forward strand.
AGTAAGTAGAACCCGAAGTAATAACAGTTCAGCAATAAACGGTCATGTTCATATTCACTTCATAAAAAAAATATTATGGAACCAACAACCCCTCAATTTGACCCTGTCAAATACAAAAACACAACACACGACCAATGGCAGGCAGCAGCAGAAGCATGGTACCGGTGGAGTCCCACGTTGAATCAATGGCTTGGTAAAGCAACGGAAAGGATGCTGGATATGGCCGGCATCAGAAGCGGACATCAGGTGCTTGACATTGCAGCAGGAGCAGGTGAGCAATCCATCACGACAGCAAAAAGAGTAGGTGCTACAGGATCTGTTTTGGCTACAGACATCTCCCCAAATATCCTGGAGTATGCAAAGCAAATGGCCCGGCAAGCCGGAATTGATAATATGGAAACCAGGGTAATGGATGGAGAAAATCTGGATCTTGAAGATGAAACTTTTGATGCCGTTATCTCAAGAGTAGGACTGATCTATTTTCCCGACCAGCAACGGGCGTTAAAAGAAATGTTGCGGGTGTTGAAGCAGGGTGGAAAAGTGGCTGCCATTGTGTATTCCACTCCTGAAAAGAATAAATTTTTCTCTCTTCCAGTTTCTATTATCCGCAACCGGGCAAAGCTGCCTCCTCCTTTACCGGGTCAGCCAGGGCCTTTCAGCCTGGGAGGCGAAGGCATCATTGAAAAGGCCTGATAATTAATATGTGCAAGCTATGAGGTGGGGAAAAGTTAACCCCAAAGAGGTGATATTACGCTAACCAAAATTAACTGAAATGAAAAACATCCCGATATTATTTCTCGCAATGCTGTCATTTATCTCTTTACCTGCTCAGTTAAATAAACCCCCCGGATTAAATTTGATTCGTACTGAGGAGTTGACAAAGGACTTGTATACTTTAGCGGATGCGCATTTCAAGGGCCGCTCGGCAGGAACGCTGGATGAATTAAAGGCTTCCATGTGGTTGGCTGAAAAATACCGCGCAATCGGCTTAAAACCAGCGGGCGATGATGGCACTTATTTACAATATTTTACTTTATGGCGTAATTCCATCGCAGACAATTCAAGTATACAAATCAACAATGCTGCATTGACACTATGGAAAGATGTCGCTATTGCACAAATGGCCAACATCTCTTTAAGTGCGCCAATTGTTTATCTGGGAAATGCTTCAGCAATAGATACGAATGCAGTTAATGTGAAAGACAAAGTGGTGGCCATCGAAGCGAATGCCCAGGGAATAAACCTCGAAGTTTCCCTGCCCACATGGCGATACGGTAGATATATTTTTCTGAAATATGGTTTGCCACTGATAAAAAGAGGGGCTTTGGCAATTATATTTATTGCTGATGATATCGCTGAAAAAGCATGGGATGACGCTGCGGAAAACTATAAAAGAGGTAGCTACGATATAGATGGAGGAGCCAACGTGGATGTGACTTCAACTGTACCTGTAATCTGGCTGCACGCAAATGCTAAAGAACAATTGCAGCAGAATAATGGAAATATAAAAGCAAATATCATCGTTTCGAAATACCCATACCCTTCGGTGAACATAGTCGGTAAGGTTGACGGTACTGATCCAACATTAAAATCTGAATATCTTTTATATAGTGGCCATCAGGATGCACATGGCATAAGAAATCCAATCAACAATGATTCTATATATTATGGAGCCGACGATAATGCAAGCGTTGTAGTTGCTATGCTTGCCAATGCAAGGGCCTTTGTAAAATTTCCTGCAAAACGCTCGGTATTGTTTGTGATTCATGGCGCTGAAGAAAGAGGTTTATTGGGGTCAAGGTATTTTTCGGCTCACCCTACTGTTCCTGTTAATCATATTGCAGCTGTTCTGAATGGTGATATGATAGGTAGAAATAATATTGATAGTGCGGCCATCCTGGGATCAATTCCACCACATAGAAATTCACTGGATCTGGTAAATATGGCTTTAGCAGCAAATAATGAAGGGCCTGACTTTAAGCTGGATACAGCCTACGATAAAGTAACACATGTTGAAGGATGGTATTTTAGAAGCGACCACCTGCCTTATGCAAGATTAGGCATACCGGCAATCATGTATACAAGCCTTTTACATCCGGATTATCATACACCTATGGATAATACTCAAAATATAAACTACGCCAAATTAAAGAAAATGACTGACTGGATGTATAGAACAGGGTGGAAGGTAGCCAATGCCTTTATGCGACCGTCTACAGATAAGAACTTCAAACTTGAAAGATAAAAAAAAGCAATTATAAAACGACCGGTTCATAGACATTTTTTGGGATAATTTGCGATCTCTGCGAATCTGCTAGGTGTTTACGCTTAATAAATTAAAAAAAAATAGTACTATATATTTAAGTGTTTCTAACTTCAATATAAAAAATTCCCTTAGCAAACTGGTCCTGGCTAGCTATTTTTCATCCACGTGATTTCTTTGATTTAAATTTATGAACATCAGCTCGATAATCAAAAAAGACAATAACCATTATCAATATTTAAGTCATGTTACTACCCAAAATAAAAAGTACAACACCTTGCATTCTATTGGCGAATGACGATCCTGATGAATGCAGGCTTTTTAAGAATGCACTTGAGACACTAAACATTCCATGCAATGTATCAGTGATACAAAATGGGGCGGTACTGGAGAATTTGCTGAACGAGCAGGGTTTTACCCCTGATTTCATTTGCTGGAAGCTGGAAGTACCAAGCACATCAAAAGTCAATGGCCTTCAGCTAATCAAAAAAAGAAAAAAGCTACGTTCGGTTCCAGTCATTATATTTTCTAAATTTGCAAATCCACACAACAAAGATTATTGTTACCAGTCGAGTTCAAATGAGTACTTTTTAAGGGCTTTATCATTTCTTTTATAGTTTGCCGGTTCGCCTGGATACCTTTTTCGATGAAAAAAAATTGCTGCACTTTACCGGCTGATCGGTATTGATGATATCAACGCCTAAATTCTTGAAGATAGACCAGGCCAGGGATGAATCCGGTGTATTCCACAGCCGGAGTTTTTTGCCCTTATTATGCACGGACCTTACTAACCTGCCAATGGTCGCACTATCCTTTACCGGCAGCATTCCTTTGCCCGTCCAGGTGCTATACTTCAGGTACTGATCACTGATAAATGCTACTTTTGCCAAAGCGCTGTCATTATACTGTTCGGAAGGCCTTCCATCAAACTGAACATATGAAGGATATTGTTTAAATGAATCTACAGAAGGACGGTTGCCACTAATAACAATAAGCGGCATAGTATCAATACCCTCGTCTTTAAGCCGCTGTTCCATATTTGCCAGTTTCAAAAGCAGCAATGCCATTACCTTCCGCTGGTCGTTTTTAATGTCGATCATCAATACTGGTAAATACGGGCGCATGGTATCTTTTTTTCCGGCCCGGATATCCAGACAATAACGGATCAGCGGTTCCAGGTATAGTTTGTCCAGTGTGCTTGATTTACTTATTTCAAGCGCTGTATGGGCCACACATAAGAGGCTGTCTTTAAAAAATACATCGGCTTCTAGCGAGAACGCTTTTGCCTCTACGGCTTCATAAAAAGGCTTTTTCCTTAAATAGTCGTTATGAGAATGGATCAATGCCTGGGCATTTGCCGACCCGTTCATCATTAAGATGATTAACATCCCAAACACTCCTGCCTGGCTGAATAACGACCTGTATAAAACCTTTTTCATAATAGTTGTAAATTTACAGATACATTAATAATGATTGGTATACGGTTAAAATTACGATTTTGATTTAAATCCTGAGGTTAAGAGAATCGGTCCTCATACAATCAAACATTGCTTTTAACCCAATTTTATTATCTTGGGATTTTAGATCAATCTTGGTTTGATTTATAATCATTGCACCAGCCTTTAATTAATGTTATGTATATGCGTTTATCCCTGTTAGTTATTATCCTGGCAAACTGTATCACCGAACTTACCGGCCAACCCGCTACCGAGATAGATATTTGTGTTTACGGAGGAACATCCGGGGGAGTAATAGCGGCTTATACTGCAAAAAAATTAGGGAAATCAGTGCTTCTTATTGAACCTGGAAAACATTTGGGAGGTTTAACATCCGGTGGTCTGGGTTATACGGATATAGGAAATAAGTATGCGATCACGGGAATTTCACGACAGTTTTACCGGCGCATGGGGAATTTTTATGGAAAGTTTGAACAGTGGATATTTGAACCACATGTGGCCGAACAACAGTTCCTGGATTATGTCCGGTCAGGAGGGGTGGATGTGTTGTATCAGTATCGACTGGTATCCGTGCAAAAAAACGGCACGGCTATTCAAACCATTACGGTAGAACAGGCTGACAAACCAGGTCAGGCTTCCTATCGGCTCATTAAGGCAAAGATGTATATTGATTGTTCCTATGAAGGCGACCTGATGATGCGGGCCGGTGTTTCTTATATTGTAGGAAGAGAAGCAAACAGTCTGTACCAGGAAACGTATAACGGGGTACAGATCCGGGAAAAGCACCAGTTTCCGGAGGACATCGATCCTTACAAGATCCCGGGTCAGCCGCAATCCGGTTTGTTGTGGGGAATATCGGAGGCTAAACCGGAGGCACAAGGCAGCGGCGATAAAAAAGTGCAGGCATATAATTTCAGGATCTGCCTGACTGATGAGCCGTCAAACCGCATCGATATAACCAGGCCTATGAAATACGACTCCACCCGATACGAGCTGTTATTACGTTACCTTGATAAAAAACCCGCTAAGGACCTCTGGTCTTTTTTAAAATTCGACCTGATGCCCAATCGGAAAACGGATATTAATAATAATGGCCCGTTTTCAACCGATATGATCGGAATGAATTACGATTTTCCCGAAGCGGATTACGAAACAAGAAACCGTATCCAGCAATTACACGAACAGTACATAAAAGGATTATTGTATTTCATAGGCCATGATACGCGCATGCCCGTCCATTTACGCAAGCTGATGCTGCAATGGGGATACCCGAAAGACGAGTATGTGAATAACGACCACTGGTCACCGCAAATGTATGTAAGAGAAGCCAGGCGAATGATAGGTGAATATGTAATGACCCAGGCTAATTGTGAAAGCAGGGAAATTGTAAAGGATGGTGTCGGAATGGCAGCATATACAATGGACTCGCACAATTGCCAGAGATTGGTCATTAACGGCATGGTAAAAAATGAAGGTGATGTGCAGGTGGGAGGGTTCGGGCCTTACCCTATTGCATACCGTTCCATAATTCCAAAGGCAAGCGAATGTACCAACCTGTTAGTGCCTGTGTGTTTATCTGCCACGCACATTGCTTACGGTTCTATACGCATGGAGCCAGTGTTCATGGTGCTGAGCCAGTCTGCGGCTACAGCAGCCGTGTCAGCGATCAATGATAATAAATCCATCCAGCAGATAAATGTAAAAAAATTACAGGAGCAGCTTCTGCGCGATCCGCTGGCAGACAAAAGCACACCGGAAATGTTAGTAGACAACGATGACTCAGCCCGGATTACGCTGATAGGTAACTGGAAAAAAAGCAAGTCCGGTTCTTACGGCCCCTCATTATTGCTTGATGATGGCAAATCGGATTCCGGTAAGCTGGTACGATTTACTCCCATTGTTCACAAAGACGGTTATTATCTCATTTATTCCTATTTCCCTAAACTACCCCAGGCAACTTCTAAAACGTTGGTGACCATTTTTGACGGGAAAGTAAAAAAAGAACTGGTTGTCAGGGAAGCTGATATTCGCGTTAATGGACAGACCTCCGGTGAATGGATATCCCTGGGAAAATTTCAGTTAAAACAGGGAGAGAAGGCATACGTGGAAATATCTAATAAAAATGCGGACGGTATTGTAGTGGCGGATGCCATTCTGTTTGTTCCTGACAAAAAATAATTGTACTGCGAGCCAACCGCGATTTTTATTAAAAGCATACTGAGTAATTAAACCACATTACCGTAAGTGAATACATCCAAAAAGGGGAAAATTACGTATACATTTTTTAACTTGGATCGAAGACCATTTTAAAATTCCTCTACAAATAAATTTATTCCGTTAAATTTATTGCTTAATAACCAAATCGACTGCTATGCCTGGATACAGACAATTATTTGTAATTGTAGCATCATTCCTATCTTTTTTTGCCAACGCCCAGACAAGAAAAATAACCGGTAAAATAACCTCTTCAGAAGATGGCACCCCTCTATCAGGTGTTTCCATTACCATTAAGGGCACGAGAGCCGGCACTACATCAGACGCCAAAGGAGAGTTTTCAATGAATGTAAATCCAGGGACTAACCTCGTGCTAAGTTATATCGGCTTCGAAGACAAGGAAGTGCCTGTGGGTAATAATAACCTTGCGCTTCAACTCACACCCAGTAACAGCAAATTAAATACAGTAGTGGTTATCGGTTACGGAACCCAAAAGAAAAAAGAACAAACCGCCGCAATAAGTACTGTTTCAGGAAAAGATATCGTAAAATCACCGGTCTCGGATGCCACCAATTCACTGATCGGAAGAGTTCCGGGATTATTTTCCCAGCAACGGTCAGGGCTACCCGGAGATAACGGAGCAGATATATTTATACGAGGCCGTGCTTCCGCAAACTCTGCCGCACTTATCATAGTAGATGGCGTGGAAAGGCAGGGTTTTGGCGATATCGATCCTAACGAGATCGAGTCTATCAGCGTACTGAAAGATGCCTCTTCAACAGCCCTGTTTGGAATTAAAGGGGCTAACGGCGTTATCATCGTCACCACCAAATCGGGGAAATCCGGAAAAGCGAAGGTGTCATATTCAGGCAATGTGGGTATTCTCGAGCCAACAGAACTGCCTGAATTCCTGGACGCTTACCGAAGTGCGTTCCTGCACAATGAAGGGGAAGAAAACCTGCTTAAATACAACCTGCTCCCTGCGGGATATAAAAAATTATTTTCAGCGGAAGACCTGGAGATCTATAAAAATGGCACCGGTGATCCGTTAATATATCCTAATGTAAACTGGTACAAAGCGATGACCAGGCCTTCCTGGACGCGTAACCAGCATAACCTGAATTTCAGCGGTGGTTCAAAATTGACTAAATATTTCGTTTCAGTCGGCTACCTGTTCGAGGACGGCATGTTTAAAGAATTCAAAACACCATCAGGATATAAAACTACCCCTACATATACCCGGTACAATTTCCGTTCAAACCTTGATTTTACTATAACCAAAAGCACATTGCTCAGTCTCCGGATGTCGGGCCGCCTGGAGAACAGGTACTCTCCTATAGCCAACGCCGGCCAGGGAAATCTTTTTAATCGCCAGCGGGCTGGAATAGGTACGCTGGTAAGTCGCATATCGTATATCCCTGCATGGGGTTTGCCATTTTTTCCGGAGTACACCAACCCCAAAACACCGGAAATGAGACAACTCGATGAAACCTACAACCAGATCGAAGACATAGGCACCCTTGGAGTAAATACCTTTAATCCGTATGGGCTTCTCAAGCGTAACGGTTATGTAAATACCGATAATAATGCCATTGAAAGTGTATTCGTGCTTGACCAAAAATTGAACAGTATTCTTAAAGGCCTGAGTGCAAAAGTGACCTTTGCTTATGATGCCTATATCACTGGTGCGCGAATACAAACCGGAACATTTACCAGCTATACGCTTAATAAAGCAACCAAACAATTATCGGTTAGCCGGTCAACATTTGAAGATGCCCTTAACGCTCCAGGTACGGGAAGGTCCGGATACGTCAAAACGAACCTCCAGGGAGCCCTGAATTACGCCAGGTCGTTTGGTGACCACAATGTGTCAGCGGTATTTGTCGGCCAGCGGGAGCTAAGGGGTGCTGAAGGAGCTCAGGCGCCATTTGCCAATGAAGGTCTGGTACTCAGAACGACTTATAACTACAAGAGCAAATACTTCTTTGAAATCAACGGCTCCTACAATGGTTCAGAGAACTACCCAAAAAACGAGCGCTATGGCTTGTTTCCGGCAGTATCCGCAGGATGGACCCTTACCGAGGAAAAGTTCATGCAGCACATCAAGTTCCTGGATTACATGAAAATACGCGGTTCTTACGGGCTGATTGGTTATGGGAACGTTGGCGGCTCCCGGTTCCTCTTCCTGGATGAATATTCAAACGGCGGGAATACTACCGGAGTAGGAGGAGGGATAACTCCCATCAATAACCAGGTACAATTCGGAAATCCAACGTCTATTGTAAATAACCCGGTGGCCTGGCACAGGCAGGCAGGTAATCCTTTTGTTACCTGGGAGAAATCAATCAAGCGTAACGTAGGACTGGAAACATCCTGGTTTAAAGACAAACTCTCCGCTAACGTGGATGTGTTTGACGAAAAGCGGTATGATATCCTGTTGCCCCGGAATAATTCAACGCCAAATATTTATGGGGAAGCACAACCCTTCAGCAATTATGGAGAAAATTATAATAGCGGTTTTGAGGCGGAAGTAAATTACCGCCTCACCCGGAAAGATTGGAGATTTAATGTCAGCACCCAATTCACTCATGCCAAAAATAAAGTCGTTAAAACCGATGAGGCGCTCAACCTTGCAGCCAACCTTAAAACTACCGGTTACCCGATCAACCAGTTTCGTGGCTACCAGGCCATCGGATTTTATCAATCGCTCGAGGAAATCAGCAAAAGCCCGGTGAGCAAGGTGGGCACCCAGGTGATCCCGGGAGATCTTAAATACGTGGACACCAATGGTGACGGTACCATAGATGACCAGGACAGGGTGCCGATCGGGTACTCAGACGTCCCACAAAATGTGTTTGGCATTGAACCTAGTGTAGGTTGGAAAGGGATCACCGTTTCTGCCTTGTTACAAGGCGCCAATAAAGTAAGCGCCAATGTGCAGTTTGATGGAAACGGGCGTAACCAGTACTATGCCCAGATGTTTGATCGCTGGACGCCGGAAAATCCGGTAAACGCCAAATGGCCGGTAATGAGAACGGGTTCTACTGGTAATAATCCAAGTTATGTCACCAATTCATTTTTGCTGCAAAATTCTGCTTATGTAAAATTGCGCAACATAGAAATATCTTACCTGATACCTCCGGTGATTACTAAAAAGCTCAAAATAGAAAGTATACGTGCTTATTTTAACGGACAGAACCTGGCAACCTGGACAAAATTCGTAGGAATAGATCCTGAAAATGCAATAAACACATCGCTGCTTAACGACTTTGGGGTGTTTAACAGCGCTGCCTTCAGTTACCCGGTAACAAAAATTTTCAACTTCGGACTGAACGTTCAATTTTAACTGCGAACACCCTTAATTATTTATCATGAAATATATTTCTATTTATTTCTTGCTGGCTATCCTGGTTACCGGATGCAAAAAAGATTTTTTGCAGCGTGATCCGGGTGCACCGATCACAGAGGATAACGTTTTTGGTGACCCCGTTCTGGCCGCCCGGTTTGCTGATGCTTCCTACAATTACATGATCGACGAATTTGGCCGCATGAGTCAGGGGTATAAGGGCACCACCGGCCAGTTTTGCGATGAGGCCGTTGCTGCCGCCGCCTCCGACTCTTATCCATTTATTTCTGTTATGACCTCGGGAAAATTTCTTGACCCCATCGCCACCGATGTTGCAGATGTATATACCCGGATGTACAGAGGAATCCGAAATACAAACGTTATGCTGTCTAAATTAGATAGCGTTCCCTGGACCGCTGCGCAAAGTCCGAAACTCATTAAAGCGCAGATGCTGTTTCTTAGAGGTATGTTCTACTTCGAGCTGGTAAAGCGTTTTGGTGGCGTGGTTTTGCTGAATAAACCACTTACGGAAGAGGATGAAGTAGACCTGCCCAGAAACACCTACGATGAATCAGTGAACTTTATTTTGAAAGACCTTGCCGAGGCGGAAAGTTTATTTGCCACAACTACATTTGTGCTGACCTCTGGCCGGGTATACTCACCCGACCTGGATTGGGACACAAGGAATTTTGGAAGAGCTACCGCTGGTGCGGTCAAAGCACTTCGCCTCCGCCTGTTAGTGCTGGATGCGAGCCCCAACCGCAATCCTTCCGGTACTGCCGCTAAATGGAAGAAAGCGGCTGACGCAGCTAAAGAAATTATTAGCTGGAACAGATACGCGTTGCAAGGTCTCTATTCGGAAGTGTTAAACAGGAGCACCTCAACAGAGTATATTATGATCAAAGTAAGAGGGCCCCGCTCATTGGGAGGAATGTTGAGTGATTTTATCATGCCTCCCAGTTCCGGCGGAGCGCAAGGCTTGTTAAATCCCACCCACAATCACGTGGACCTGTATGAAATGAGCAATGGTAAGCCCATCCATGAACCAGGCTCAGGATATAACCCCCAAGCACCGTATGCAAACAGGGATCCCCGTTTTTATAATAACCTCATTTATAACGACCAGGCCTGGCAGGGCAGGAGGATACAGATGTATGAGGGAGGGGCTGACTACGTGCCTGCTTCAAACAGTACTACACGCACCAGGTACTATTGCAAAAGGCTTTGGCCCGAAGCCATAAGAGGGAATTCAAATGCCACCGGCTTAGTGAACTTTATCTTTTTCCGGTATGCAGAAGTGTTGTTAAATTATGCCGAAGCGCTCAATGAAGCCGAAGGCCCTGTCGCCGATGTATACACCTATGTGAACCAAATACGCACCCGGGCAAGAATGCCCGTTTTGCCGGATGGATTAACTAAGGAACAAATGCGTAAACGTATCCGCAATGAACGGGCTGTAGAATTTGCGTTTGAAGAGATGCGCTGGTGGGACCTGTTAAGATGGAGAGACGGTGAAACGATCAGCGCCACGGTTACTGCCATGGACGTTATCAAAACTGCCAGCGGATTTACTTACCAGGTAGTGCCCTTGCCTTCGTTATACCAGCGCGAGTTTCACGAACGTATGTTTACTTATCCTATTCCGCGGGCTGAAGTAGACAAAAGCAATGGAGTCATGAAACAGAACCCTGGCTGGTAATCCTGAAAGAGACCATTGACAAACTATCTCTAATTCACTGACTATACCTATTATAATGAACGCCAATAACATCAAATTAATCCTATTTTGCTTTATTGCTTTTTTGCCGTTTGCCTTAAGCGCCCAGGAAACCGATGAAGAAAAAATAGATTACTCCGGATCCGTAACAGATAAAAATAAAAATCCCATAGCGAGGGCACAGATCCAGGTGCAGGAAAAAAATACCATCCTCTTTACCGATGAAAATGGAAAGTTTACCGTAAGCACCCAGGTAAAAGATATCATCATTATCAAAAAAGAGGGATATCTCACCCAACAACTGGAATTGGACGCGCTGGCAAACTTAAACATTCAACTGGACCTGGCGTTTACCGATGCCGGTGACGAAGACGATGTGGAAATTCCATTCGGAGTTCGTAAGAAAAGGGAGATCACCGCTTCAGTAAGTTCCTATAAGGCGGCTAACCTTCCACAGATCCCACTAAGTAACCTGATCAATTCATTATCCGGCCGTATTCCGGGATTATTTATACAGCAAACAGATAACAGGCCGGGAAATGACAATGCCAATATTTTTGTGAGAGGCAGATCGTCGTATGGAAGTGCAGGCGCCAGGATTCTTGTCGATGGCGTGCAAAGAGACTTCCAGGATATGGATCTGAATGAGATCGAAAGTATAACCGTATTAAAAGATGCCGCAGCGCTGGCCTGGTACGGTCTCAGGGCAGGTCACGGTGTAGTGATGGTGACCACTAAAAAAGGAAGCGCGTTAAGGTCAAGCATCAACGTGGATATTCAGGGTGGCATACAGCAGGTTGAAAGTATTATCAAACCTCTAAGTTCATTTGAATTTGCAAGTTTATATAACGAAGCGCGCCTGAATGACAACGCCACTGCCATTTACGATAATGCAGCACTTACTGCCTATCAGGATGGCAGCAACCCCTTTAAATATCCTGCTAATAATTTTGTCAAAGATTTTTTGAATAAAACTTCGGCAGTCCAGCGCTATGTGCTTTCGGCGGACGGTGGAAATAATACCCTCCGGTATTTTGTACTGCTGAGTTATTTAGACCAGGGTGGTATCTTCAAAAACGCCAAATCTGACGATTTTAATGCAAATACCGGTTTTAAGCGGTTTAATTTCAGGGGAAACATCGATTTTAATGTAAATAAAAACCTCACAATCACTTTAAATGCCGGGGGCCGTTCTGAAAACCGGCTGAATCCGGGCGATAACGCCAACCCTTTCCTTAACGCGCTCTATAACACCCCGCCAAATGCCTTTCCAATTATCAATGAAGATGGAAGTTATGGTGGAACAACAGAATTCCGTAACAACCCGCTGGGCATGATCAGGGACAGGGGTTATAACACCGTTATTGACCGGGTGCTTCTTGCCTCCATAAGTGCAAAACAAAAACTTGACTTCCTGGTACCGGGACTATCAGCCAATATTTATTATAGCTATGATGTGTCAGGAACCTACTCAGCAGGGTTGAACCGCGATTATGAGATCTATGATTTCAATACATCCCCAACCGGATTATTCCGGACTAAAACACCATTGGGTTACCGTACCGCTGTGTTTACAAATAACAACAGGAGAAATGAATTATGGACGGGGTTTGACTATGACCGCTTATTCGGTAACCACAGCATCAAGGCCTCCGTTCGCGGACAAAGGTATGTGAATGCTTCACCGGAAAGACTTGACTTCAGAGGGCAAGGTGTTTCCGGACGTGTAGACTATGGTTTTAAAGATAAATATTACCTCGGGCTGGTAACCAGTTATACCGGTTCGGAAAACTTCCCCCCGGAAAAGCGATATGGCTTTTTTCCAGCGGTATCGGCCGGCTGGATAGTGACTGAAGAGAACTTCCTGAAAGCGGGTAACCTGTTAAGTTACTTAAAACTCCGCGGGTCAGCAGGGCAAGCCGGCAGCAGTGATATCGGTGGAAACCGGTTTCCTTTTGAAAGTTTTTATGCGCGTAATACCGGCGGTGGCGGATATACATTTGGAACCGGATTTTCAGCTACTCCTTCAGCCAATGAAAGCAGCCTTGGAAATCCCGACATCACCTGGGAAACAATCGAGATCATAAACGCCGGTGTGGAAATGAAATTGCTTAAGAATTCGCTTTCGCTTTCCGCCGATATTTATAAAGCACGCCGTACCGGTATTCTAACCGATGCTATCATACCCAGCATTCTTGGGCAGTCTTTAGGTACCGTTAACCAGGGTATTGTGGACAGCAAAGGCGTGGAATTAACCCTGGGATACGATAAGAAGGTCGGACAATTCAACATTTCTCTCAACGGTAACATTTTGCTTTCCGACGATAAAATCATCGCCCAGAATGGCCAGGATGGAATCCCGGACTACCAGAAATCCATCGGTTATATTGCCGGGTCTTCCCTCTTGTTTGTGTCAGATGGTTTATTCACAGATCAGGCTCAGATAGATGCAAGTCCCAGCCAAAGATCTTTCGGAAGAATAATACCCGGGGATGTTAAATACAAGGATATCGGAAGCATCAACGGCAAACCAGACGGCCTCATTGACAATTTCGACAGGATAAGAGTGAACAAAAGAGACCTGCCCAATATTTATTATGGTTTCGGCAGCACGATCAATTACAGGATCGTTGATTTTTCAACACACTGGCAGGGCGTAAAAGGTAGAACGATAGATATCCAGGGCCTGGTAAACAGCGGCCCGTTTTTCTTTAACCGCGAAACTTTACAACGCTGGACTCCTGCAACGGCAGCAACCGCCAAATATTCCAGAGTTGGTTTGGTAGACAGGGGAAATAATACGGCCGCCTCTGATTTCTGGAGAAGATCGGGTGACTACCTCCGGTTAAAATACGTTGAACTGGGTGTTTCATTGCCGGAAGCCCTGGCAAGCAGATTCCATATCAAGAAGACCCGCTTTTATGTAGGTGGATTCAACCTGCTGACATTTAGCAAACTGGATCTGGACATAGATCCCGAAATTCCGCAGGCAGGCAGAGGAGATGCTTATCCTTACTTAAAAACCTACAGTGTAGGTTTACGGACGACCTTTTAATTAATCCATTTTCAGCGTTTATATTATGAGTAAGATCAACATACAAGTACTGGCAGGTTTCTTTTGTATTTCCCTTGCGGTGGCAGGATGCAAGAAAGATTACCTTAGTTTCGATTACACCGACGGTGGTGTAAAGGAAGAAGATGTATGGTCCTCCGACAGGCTTGCAAGGGGTTTTTTAAATAATGCCTATTTTGGCATACTTCGCAGGTATGATATTACCGATGGAGCTTTGCTTGCTTCCGGCTCCGATGAGGCGGTCAATTCAAACCAGGGTTCTACGATCAATATCTTTAACAACGGAACCTGGGGCCCGCTTCGCACGCTGGACGACCAGTATGTAAATATGTACAACTACATTCGCAGAACCAACCTTTTCCTGGAGAAAAGCCTGACCAGCAAGATTGTCCCCGTTACGGCCATTCCCCCATTACGGGCAGAAGCTTTCTTCTTAAGGGCTTACTATCATTTTGAACTTTTCAAACGATACGGCGCCATCATCATCGCAAACCGTTCCTTTGCCCCCAAGGAAGAACTGGACCTTCCGAAAAATACTTTCGATGAAGTGGTTAATCAGATCTCGGCTGATTGTGATTCTGCAGCAGCGAATCTGATAGCATCCATCTCAGACCAATCGGTAACAGACAAAGGAAGGGCAACGCAGGCGGCAGCCCTGGCGCTTAAAGCAAGGACCCTGTTATACGCCGCAAGCCCCTTGAATAATACTACGGGCGATGCTACCAAATGGCAGAAGGCTGCCGATGCGGCTAAAGCTGTCATTAACCTGGGAAAACATAACCTGGTGATTACAGCCCAGTTGCCGAATATCTGGAACTATACAGACCAGGCCTTTGCCTATAACGCGGAGGTAATATTTGCGTCTGTGGCAGACAATGTAAATACGATTGAAAGCGCTAATGCGCCGATCAGTTATGATGGTGCGCGTGGCAGAACCAACCCAACCCAGGAAATGGTGGATGCCTTTGAAATGAGGACAACCGGCAAGCCCATAACCGATCCAACCTCCGGGTATGATCCGAACAACCCCTATGCCAACAGGGACTCCAGGCTTGGTTTATTTATTCTCTTTAACGGTTCCGTATTTAAATCGCCAAGGATCGTCGAAACCTTTGTAGGAGGTAAAGACAACGTGGTCTCCAATATCAATAATACCAAAACGGGTTATTACATGCGGAAATTCCTGTACGATGCCGCGAGCTGGGCCGTTAATGCAACGAATAATGTCAGAAGACCATGGGTGCACATCAGGTATGCCGAAGTGTTGCTTAATTATGCGGAAGCCCTCAATGAAGCCCAGGGGCCCGTTGCAGATGTTCACACAAATGTAAACCTGGTGAGAACCAGGGCCGGTATGCCTGTGTTACCTGCGGGGCTGTCAAAAGAACAGATGCGTGAGCGCATTCAAAATGAAAGACGGGTGGAACTATGTTTCGAAGAGCATCGGTTCTTTGACGTCAGGCGGTGGAAAAAAGGCGAGGAATTTTTTAATAAACCTGTATCGGGAATGCGCATAACAAAAACCGGAACGGCGCTGACCTATGAAGTATTCACTGTTGAAACCCGCGTTTTTACCGAAAAAAATTACCGGTTCCCTTTTCCGCAATTTGAATTGAACAGAGCATCGAATCTGGCTCAAAATCCGGGGTATTGATCCGTTAGATAAACCTTCAATTTAATGCCGCAATGAAAATCTATAAAACGAAAGATAAAATTGTTGTGGAAAGCAACAACGCATGTTATGAAGTGACCGGCACTGACTGGGATGATCTTATTAACCGCGACGACCTGTTTGACCGTCTCGGCACAGTGATCAGCCAGCAATCCCCGTTTGGTACCTCAGACTGGCTCCTGGATCAGGAGATACTGGCTCCCATTCAAAATCAGGAGATCTGGGCAGCAGGTGTTACTTACCTGCGCAGCAAAACTGCCAGGATGGAAGAATCCAGGGAATCAGGCGCTGCCAGTTTTTATGACAAAGTATATGATGCTGAAAGACCTGAACTATTTTTCAAAGCCACTGCCCACCGCGCTGTCGGGCATAAGGATTTTGTAAACATCCGTAAAGACTCTACCTGGGACGTGCCCGAACCCGAACTTACTTTACTGATAACTTCCTCGGGAAAGATAGCCGGCTATACCATTGGCAATGATATGAGTTCACGTAGTATCGAAGGCGAAAATCCATTATACCTGCCACAGGCAAAATGTTTTGACCGGTGTGCAGGCCTTGGTCCCTGCATTTATGTACCGCAGGAACCCATCAAGCCGGAGACAAAAATTTCCATGCAGATCTTCAGGAACGGACAGAACATATTCGAAGGAAGCACCCTTATCAGCCAAATGAAACGAAGTCATAAAGAACTGGCCGGTTACCTGTTCAGGGAAACCAGTTTTCCGCATGGTGTGTTTCTAATGACAGGTACCTGTGTGGTACCTGACAACGACTTTACCTTGCAGTCAAAAGATGACATCCAGATTTCCATTGATGACATTGGCTTGCTCATCAATATTGTTTCCTGATGAAACTTAACGCTTATTCTATCCCGAAAAGTTCGTGAAAGACAATTAACCATATCCTGCATCCAGGCGCCTGCGAGTCCATTTAAAACCATTTCATACTATTATTTCGCTAAAGCCGTTTCTATTTCTTTCATCTTTGTAATGCAAAGCTTATATGCAGGCACCGTTTAGAGAACATAGTGAAACCGGCAACGAAAACGTAATTTATAAGCTGTGGTTTAAATACTTTCCTTACTGGCCTTTGTTTGTGATACTACTTATTACTTGCATAGCGGCCACCTGGCTCTACCTGCGCTATACCATCCCTCTGTATGAATCAAGTGCTGTAATCATGATCAGGGATGAGAAAAAAGAATTTGAAGACGAGGGAACGATCGAGTCGCTTGACATTCTGGCTACCAAAAAAATCATCGACAATGAAATTGAAGTCCTTGGAGCCAGGTCGCTCATGATTGAGGTTGTAAAGAAATTGCACCTGTATGCACCTGTTTCCGAAGAAGGAATAGTCTCTTATCCGGCTTATCGTTCATCACCGGTTCGTGTCGAAGCACTTCATCCCGATTCAGTGACTGAAGTAAGCAAGGTATATTTCAGCATTGATGCCAACACTAACAAAGTTGTTCTTGAAGACATCGGTTATCCGCTGGATAAATGGGTAACGACAAAATACGGAACACTTCGGTTTGTTAGAAATAATAATAATGATCCGGAAAAAAGATTTTTCTTTTCCCTGGTAAAACCAAAAAAGATAACGCAGAAACTGGTGTCAAATCTTAATGTAACCTCTGCAGGCAAGCTTTCCACGGTAATCAATCTTAACATCAGAGATGAAGTGCCTCAGCGGGGCGAGGATGTACTGAACGGGCTGGTTGCAGAATATACCAGGGCTGCCATTAATGACAAAAATGCACTCGCTGAGAACACGGTAGCCTTCGTTGAAGAGAGATTGGAAAATCTGGAGCAGGAACTTGATTCCATCCAATACAAAATACAAAAATACAAATCAGAAAAGGGAGACCTTAATATCAGTGCCCGGGGTAAGATGTTCCTCCAGAACGTGCGTGATAACGATGAAAAACTCAATGAAATTGACATACAACTTGCTGTTCTTTACCAGGTGAAAAATTATGTGCTGGCAAGAGATGACGCCGGTGGAATAGTGCCTTCAACTGTTGGCATAAAAGATTCCCTGCTGGCGGAGTCACTGGACAAGCTTTTTGTTTTTGAGAGAAAGTATACTAAACTAAAAAATACAACTGCTGAAAAAAATCCTTTGCTTGTTTCCATTACCGCCCAGATAAGTAAGATCAAATCAGGCATACTTGACAACGTCAAAAGCACGCTGAACAACCTGGAAGAGTCCCGGGACAAACTGACGGAAAACAACGGCGTTTATACATCAATGTTAAAATTCATCCCGTTAAAGGAGAGGGAAGTAATAGAGCTCGTAAGGGCTGAAAAAATAAGAACAACCATCTATACCTTCCTGCAGCAAAAAAGAGAAGAAGCGGTTTTGTCATCCTCTTCTGCCGTTGCCGACAGCCGGGTGGTAGATGAGGCGGAATCGTCTGCGATGCCTGTCAGTCCGGATAAGGCACTTTGTTATGTAACAGCTATCCTTGCCGCACTGATACTGGCTATCGGCATTGTTACCGCTAAAGAAATGATCAACCTGACGGTATTGTTCAGAAGTGAATTAGAGCGATCCACCAACATACCGATCATTGGTGAAATAATGTTCGAAAGATCAAAAACACCAATAATTACAGAACAGGCCGATAACACTTTTATTGTGGAGCAGTTCAGGCGGGTACGCGCTGCTCTGCCGCACCTGGGTATATCAGGAAGGCGAAAAAAAATACTGGTAACCTCAAGTATATCAGGCGAAGGAAAGAGCTTTGTGGCCGCTAACCTGGCGCTTAGCCTTGCTACCACCGGCAAAAAATGCGTGCTGGTCGAATTCGATTTTTGTAATCCTACTTTAGAGGACATATTAAGCCAATACCAGAAAACGGGCGTGGCAGATTACCTGAAAGGAGGAGTGGAACCGGAACAAATCATTAAACGTACAACAATAAACGATAATCTTTTCTTTGTTTCCTGCGGTGACTTGCCGGCTAATTCTTCCGAGTTAATCATGGGTTCCCGGGCCGGAGAGTTGTTGTCTTATCTGGATGGGATATTTGACTATGTGGTGGTTGACTCGCCCCCCACAGGCTCCTCTTCGGATGCCATTACGTTGTCCCCCTTATGCGATGCCACCTTGTATGTGGTCAGGCATAAATTTACACCCAAGGTATTTATGCAACGCATTGACACAAGTAACCAATTAACGGGTTTACAAAATATGGCTATTATTTTTAACGGTGTTCATTCAAGAGGCTTCCGTAAAAATAATTATGGTTACGGATTTGGCTACGGGTATGAGCATAACCATGCTTCCCGGCAAAAGTTAAATAAACAAAGTAAAATCCCGGCCTGAGAAATGGCATGGTATAAATAGAAATGGCATGGTATAAATAATTATATTTGGAAGTCACAGCACTCCTGAAATAAACCATGTTGTATGCTCAAACTCCGCTTTGCCATTACTTATTTACTTATCGCCTTCACGCTTGTTAAACTGCCCGCCCAGCCTGCAGAACAGATAGTCAAGATAATCGTTGCCCCGGATCATAAAGACTGGATGTATAAGACCGGAGAGCCGTCGAAATTTGCCGTGTCGGTGCTGCAGTATGGAAACCTGCTTAAAGATGTAAGGATCAGGTATGAGGTAGGTCCCGAAAAAATGCCACCAACCAAAAAGGATTCATTAACACTGGCAAACGGAACGGTGATCATTGACGGGGGCACTATGAAGTCCTCCGGATTTTTGAGATGCATAGTGTATGCCGAAGTAGACGGAAAACAATACAGAAACCTGGCCACAGCAGGATATCTGCCAGGCGAGATTAAACCCACCATAGAAAGCCCTGGCAATTTTTTACAGTTCTGGGATCAGGCCAAGGCAGAACAGGGTAAGATACCTATAGATGCCCGTATGGTTCTGTTGCCGGAGCGATGCACCGAAAATGTGAATGTTTACCAGGTAAACCTTCAACACTTCCGTCCAGCCAACAGGTTATACGGAATTCTCTGTGTTCCAAAAAAAGAAGGTAAATATCCGGCGTTACTAAAGGTTCCAGGTGCTGGTGTAAGGCCTTATGGCGGCGACGTGGCTACGGCGGAAAAGGGAATCATAACGCTGGAGATCGGCATTCATGGTATCCCGGTCACCATGGATCCTGGTGTTTACAATAGTTTGGGGGCGGGTGCCCTGAATGGATACCCTAATTTTAACCTGGAGGATCCGAACAGGTATTACTACAAGAGGGTCTACCTGGGTTGTGTCAGAGCGAATGATTTCCTGGTCAGTCTCCCTCAGTTCGATGGGATGAATCTTGGGGTTATGGGAGGCAGCCAGGGCGGAGCCTTATCTATCGTTACTGCGGCGTTAGACTCGCGGGTGAAGTACCTGGCTGCGTTTTATCCGGCTCTTTGTGATGTTACAGGATATCTTTTGGGCAGGGCAGGTGGATGGCCCCATTTGTTCGATAAAAACAACCTGGCATTTAACAACAAGAAGGAAAAAATCGAGACCATCGGCTATTATGATGTAGTAAATTTTGCCAGGCAGCTTAAAGTGCCTGGCATTTATAGCTGGGGATTTAATGATGAAACTTGTCCGCCTACTTCCATGTATGCAGCGTACAATGTTATCAATGCGCCCAAATCGTTGTTCCTGTCTTTGGAAACCGGTCACTGGACCTTCCCAGAACAAACGGAAAAATTAACCAACTGGATAGTAGACAAATTGAAAGCCAAATAAATAACTAAAATAGGAGCTCCGAATGCTAAAAGAGCGGAAGGAAAAAAAGTATACATCCTGCCATGAACAAGACCGTTAGCAGATGCACGTATTTATTATTTATTGGCAAGAATACCATTTGTTCGATAGCCCGGATAAGCCAGAATATTGACATGCCTGCCAAAAAAGCTTTACCCAGGCTGGTATTGTGTAATTCGCTGTTATAAAAAATACACAGAAACGCGGTTAATAAAAAAACGCAGATGAGTTGTATGTTCAATATCTGCATGATAGCGCGGTTTACCATGCCGAGTTTTTTTAGTTCTACTTGCCACTTGAACAATTTCCAGAAAGCACAATGGAATATCACGAATGACAAGCTATGCAAACCGCAGATGTATACCACGATGTCTTTATTCATTTTACAAGATTTCTACATTAAGGTATGCCGCAGATTTGCAGATTAAGTCAAGGTTATTAATCCCAAAATCTGCGGCAACAGGTTAAGGAATTTTCCTGAAAAGCGTGAACTTTAACAGATATTCAAAAAAAAGTAACAAAGCGGCAGCTATGGCAAAAGGATGAAAGCGTTCACTAAATCGATGTAACGCCGTTACTTCAATCTTTGATTTTTCCAATTCATCGATCTCTGCGTAAATATTTTTTAGGGTCGTGTTATCTTTTGCCCTGAAATACCTGCCACCGGTTTCAACAGCTATTTGCGTCATCAGCTTTTCGTCTATATTTACCTGCTCCCTTTGCATTACGATTCCTCCCGGCGTTTGCACAGGCACCGGTGCGGTGCCTTCGGTACCTACTCCGATAGTATACACTTTAACACCAACCGACTTGGCAATCTCTTTTGCAGTATTTGGATCAATAAAGCCTCCGTTGTTTTCACCGTCCGTCAGCAGTATGATGATCCTGCTTTTTGATTTTGAAGTCCTGATCCTTTCCACACTGGTTGCCAAGCCCATTCCAATAGCAGTGCCGTCTTCCAGTTGGCCGCTTTTAATATTATAGATATGCGATTTTAGTATGGCCTTATCCGTCGTAAGGGGACTTAATGTAAAACTTTCGCCTGAAAAAATGACAAGAGCTATACGGTCAGTAGCACGGCTATCGACAAATTCCGCCGCCACTTCTTTGGCTGCTTCCATTCTGTTGGGGGAAAAATCCTGTGCCAGCATGCTGCCGCTGACATCGATACATAACACGATATCGATACCTTCTCCACTAATGAGTTCCTCATCATTCCTGGCCTGGGGACGGGCTAACGCAATGATGATAGCAGTGATACTCAATAACCGCAGAATAAAGGGAAGATGACGGAAAATGATTTTCCATGATCTCTGGTCTCCTAACTGACGAATTGATGATAAAGTAAAAGAAGCCTGATTTTTATTATTTTTCAGGACATACCAAAAAATCAATATCGGGATGAAAAGAAACAATAAAAAAAAGATCGGATGCGCAAACTGTACATCCTGAAACCACTCGTATAACAATCTGTATGATTTATATTATTAATGCTTCTAACTCGGCGTAGTATCTTCCGATACTAAGCAATCTGCAATTTTAGGTAATTAGATTCGGATAACAGTCATTTGCTGACAAAAGATTAAACCGAATAAAACGGAAGGCAGCCTGAATATGCCGCAGATTCCCAGATTATTGAATCCGGCAGCCAAATTTGCGCAAACCTGAAACAGATAAGCGCTGCAGCTGTCAGTTTAGGTTTAATCCTAACGTAACACCAACCCATGGCCTTCCTCTGTATATCCAGAACTTCCTGTTCCGGTCAAGCAGGTGGTCTATTCCGATAGCAACGCCGGAAGTGAAACTGTTGAAAGCAAACAGGGCAGTTACTCCATACGGAACCACTGCACCATCATATTCACTGGTAAGCTGGTTGTTGGTGACCCATGGGTTCATGGCTGTAGAACCCAGTCCTCCAAATACACCAAAACTTAATCCATAATGATTGATGACAGACCTCGTTAAGCCGATTTCGTTTTTCTTTTGCAGTATACGGTATACATCCTGCCTTCGTCCGACATATACAGCACCATGTAAACTGGAATTTAGTTGAACCGGAAATGAAGATGAAGCAGGACGGAACTTTAAAGGGATACTAATAAAATCAATATCAAAAGAAGGCTTACTGAAACTATAGTTCTTTCTTTTACCGGAGTGCAGCTATATTGTTTTAAAGACAGTAAAATGACTATCCAGTATACAGATTTCATAACTACCGGTTTAAATATCCAGTCTTGTCAGGCAAATTTATTATCTTTTTCGTCTTTTCCCTCTCGAGTATATCTTTCGTGCTTTGACGACCAGGGTTACAAACTCTTTTTCCAGGGTGTCTTTTCTGTTATACGATTCGTTAGCCAGTAGCACGACATCCCTCCAGGAAAAAAATTTTGTACTATTTGATCGCCTGAGCAGGGAAGCAAACATCACCACGCTTGAAGCAAACCGGTAACAACTGTCAAGTTCGTTAAACTCCGTATAAACAGGTGAGCAGGAATAAACTGAGGTCCGCCGCGTGGTATCGCTGGGGAGTTTATAACTCACCCTGACAGCCGCAAGGGCATTATTTGGACCGTAAAAATTATCCGGGTTCAGGAGGGAAGATGCAGGAACGATTTCCACCATGGCCAGCATTGTATGGCCCGAGCCTATCTCGCCTCCTTCCAGCTCGCTTAGAGAGTCTATGACCGCATTCAGTTTATTATCAAATCCGATCAGGCGGTATTGCCTAACCAGTTTAGGGTTGAACCGAATCGTACAGTAAGCATCATCGGCAACGGTAAATAAGGTTTGGGTTAATTCTTTAACCAACACTTTCTCAGCTTCCTTTTCATCGTCTAGGTAAGCAAAATTTCCATTCCCTTTCTTAGCCAGCACTTCCAGCTTTGAGTCTTTATAATTGCCCATCCCGACCCCAAGGCAGGTCAGATAAATACCGGTCTGCCGGTGAAGCGATATCAATTTTTCCAGATCCGCTTCAGAGGTTTGCCCCACATTAAAATCGCCATCGGTTGCGAGGATTACCCTGTTGTTTCCACCTTTGATAAACTGGCTTTTGGCGATACGGTAGGCAGTCGAGATACCGGAAGCGCCAGGAGTGCTGCCGCCAGGGTTGAGGCCCTCAATGGCTTTCTGAATTTTTAGTTTTTCTTTTCCGGATGTAGGTTGCATCCAAACGCCTACCGTGCTGCCATAAACGACAATAGAAATGGTATCTTTTGACCGCAGGTTATTTACTAAAGATTTAAATGAGGATTTCAATAATGGCAAGCGGTTTGGCATATCCATGGATCCGGAGATATCTACCAGAAAAACCAGGTTACTGGATGGCATTGTATCTAAATCCACCTTCTTTGCACAAAGTTTCAGATAGAGCAAATAGTTATTCTCATTCCAGGGACAGGCAGTAAAATGCGACTCGAAGCTGAACATGCTGTCTTTTTGCGGCTCTTTGTAGCTGAAATTGAAATAATTTATCATTTCCTCAATGCGTATGGCATCGGGAGGAACCGGGTTATCCATACTGATAAATCTTCGCACATTACTGTAAGATGCTTTATTGATACTGATTGCGAAGCCAGTTTCGGGATACATTTTGGCCTGAATGAAATCATTTTCCAACAAACTGGAATAGGTTTCGCCGCCAACGCTCCAATTTACACTTTCTTCAGGTTTCAGATCCTTAGTAAACGATATCAGCTTTTTCTTTTGGACACTACCCGAGGTTTGTAATAGTTTTAATGTGATGTTGGCAAATTTGTTGTTTTCAAGCTGTACTGAGGCAGGCTGGTATCCGTCTAAGGCAAAACTGACAGAATCAGTGGCCCTTGCTGATGTGATGCCAAAACCTCCGGATGTGCCGGAGTAGTAGACATATCCGCTGGAATGTAAAACTATTTTTACATTTTGCAGTGGCTTATTGCCTTCATCTGTTATTTCACCCCGGAAGTAATACTGAGCAGGCAAACCGGAATGAGAAAAGATGAGTAATAATATGTAGGATACTCTTTTCAAATGAATACCCTCATTTGAATTGTTTAGTTTTATAGACAAGCGCAAAACCAGGATAGCTGTTTTCTATGTGAATTTAATGCTTATTCATTGATCTTCAGGGTGAATGATAGATGTTAGTAGTGTATATTTTACCAATACAATCAAAGGTATGACGGGTAGCCACCTGTTTATGGCATATGCTATCCACGAATAACCATAAAACATTTTCCTGCCACCGCTTTAAATACGTACAAATTAGTATCTAATTTCCTGGCAACAATTGACTTGCCATCCAAGGTAATCTGAACAGGAACCTTTGTCCTCAACGTACAAACACGATTAAAGCTGGAATACAGGGCAGCCTCTACAAGCGTATTATTTTTCCATCTCAGGTCAATAGCATAGCCACCTCTTCCACGCAGGCCGGTTATGCGACCGCTAGGCCATTCCTTAGGAAGGGCAGGCAGGAGAGATATTTCATTTGCATGGCTCTGCATCAGGAAGACCTGAATCCTATTTATATACTGCCTGGAATCTTTTTCGACTATACAATACGCATGGTCATACCCCCGTCTATGGTTACATTTTCTCCTGTGATGAAATCATTTTTGATCAGCATGCAAATCGCCTCAGCCACATCACCCGTAGTGCCTTCACGGTGCAAAGGGATACGATTTTCTACATTGTTTTTCACCTGCTCGGGACTAAGAAAATCCTGAAAGCGTGTGCGTATAACACCCGGAGAAACACAGTTAACCCGGATATTAAGGTCTGAAAGCTCAAATGCCAGGGCCCTGGTAAATTGCGGAAGTGCTCCCTTTACTACGGCGTAAGCAAGCGCGTTTTTAACTCCACGCAATCCCGCTGCAGAGGATATCAGTATAATCGCTCCTTCTTTGTTTTTTTTCATAAAAGGCACAGATGCCGTGCAAAGATGAAAAGCGGCGTGCAAATGGACGTCGAATGCGTGATACCACACATCCTTGGCCCCATTTAGAAGACTTCCGGGAGCCGCTCCACCGGCGCTATGTATCAAAATATTTATTTCGCCGAGCTTTTCCACTGTTTCATTGACCACTCTGGTACATTCATCCGGGTTACTCATATCCGCTGCTATGATCAAACATGTTACGCCCAGGCTTTCTATTTCTTGTTGTATACCGGCATCGTCTGTATTTCTCGCAACCAAACATATATTTGCGCCTTCTTTGGCTAATCTGCGGGCTGTTTCGGCGCCGATACCACGAGTACCGCCTGTTATTAGTGCAACTTTATTAGTAATATCCATAGAAGATTGTTTATTATTTTCAATTTTTTATAGTTGGGCAACCTAATTTTTAAAAATATGATAAATATTTCCATAATTCCTTAAGAAATATCAAATTAATTCACGCAAACCTTTGCGTTGATTAACGCAAAGGTTTGTGTAAATAACAACCTTGTGTCGTTTCTTTGTATTTTAATCTTTAACTATTTATGGTATACAGACAGTTAACATTAAAGGATATTGCAAAAGAACTTAACACTTCCATTACCACTGTGTCCAGGGCATTGAATGATCACCCCAGCATCAGCCAAAAAATGAAAAAGAGGGTCATTGATCTTGCGAAAGAATTAGATTATCATCCCAATCCTATTGCCGTCAGCTTATTAAAAAGCAGAAGTTATACTATTGGAGTTATTATTCCGGAAATAGCACATAATTTTTTTTCCATCGTTATGGGGGGAATAGAGGATACGGCTATACAAGCTGGTTATAATGTAATGTTCTGTCTTTCCAAAGAATCTCTGGAACGGGAAATCAATGTAATTAATACGCTTATCTATAGCAGGATAGATGGCTTACTCATCGCACCTACAAAAGAAACGACCAGTTATAAACATTTTGAAGCGGTTTTGAAAAAGAGGATACCACTTATATTTTTTGACCGTTATTGTGCCGATGTACCGGTTTCAAAAGTATTAGTGGATGATTATAACGGCGCATTTAAGGCCGTATCGCATTTAATAGCTACTGGCTGTAAGAGAATAGCCCACATTGCCGGTCCCGAAAATCTGTCGAACAGTAAACAAAGGCTTTTAGGATATTTAGATGCACTCAAGAAGTTCAATATGCTTTTTGATAGTGACCTTCTTATTAATTGTGATTTAACGAAGGAAAGTGCGTTGGAATGTACCAGGAGATTAATTGGCCTTACTCACTTACCGGATGCTATTTTTACCTACAATAGTTCTATAGCCTTTGAAGGAATGGTTATGGTGAAGGATCGGGGATTAAAGATACCGCGTGATATTGCCTTTGTGGGATTTGCGAATGAACCTATTATCAGTTACATCGAACCTCAATTAACCACGATAATTCAACCTGCATACCAAATAGGCCAGGAGGCAGCTAAACTTTTCTTTGATCAGGCCAACAGTACGCAGGAACCATTTATCCCTCAGACAAAAATCCTGGAAAGCCAGCTTGTCATAAGGAGCTCTTCCCGCAAAGTGTAATTACCGGTTTGCAGGCAGTTCAACTTTTACCGTTTCCTTTTCCACATATTCCTGCAACGATTTATCTTTAACCAGGGGGCCTATCTGAAACAATACAATCGAAAGTCCTAACAGTGCTAAAATACCATAGCCAATGAATACGGAATTATACGCTATGGAATAATTATAAGCGGACGAGAGATTTTTCACTGTAATTCCGGAGAGCGATTGAAAAATAATACCTCCGAAGCCTGCCCCTACGCTTGCAACGCCCCATACGGAGGCGGTGGCGCTTTGAGGGACCACGTCTCCCGGGAAAGCCATGGTATTGGATGTATAGGCAGCATATCCAAAACCAGCAAGACTTAATACAATCAACGCAGAAGCAGGAGAAGTAATCATAAAAGGACCCAATATCAGCGACAAACCCATTAACGCACCAAAAATGCCCACGGATATTTTTCTTGCCCTAGGCAAAGGCGTTCCTCTCTTGATAATGTATTGAGTAAACAACCCTCCCAGGATATTTCCAAGATCAGCTACTATAAATGGAAGCATTACAAACCAACCGATTTTATCCAATTTCCAGCCATGAACATCGACCAGGTATCGGCCGATCCAAAACGTGATAAAATACCAGATCGGATCTATGCATACTTTAGAAAGAATAAACCATGAAACAAATCGGGTCTTTACCAGTTTTAGAGGCGGTATGATCCTTTCCTTTGATTCCTTCAGCGAACGTTCAGGTGTATAGTAGGTGAACCAGAATATGGCCAGCCACAAATACCCCCATACTCCAGTGATAATAAAAGCTGCCTGCCATCCATAGGACGTCCCTAGCCAGACAACCAGCGGAGGGGCAATCAATGCACCCAGGGCCGCACCGCTGTTGAAGATTCCTGTAGCTGTGGACCGCTCCTCCGGAGGAAACCATTCACTGGTCAACTTTATGGCGGCCGGCCAGTTCCCTGCCTCACCAATACCGAGTAAAGCACGGATGATCCCGAAGTGAAAAGGCAATCTTGCCAGCGCCTGTAAAAGAGATGCAGTAGTCCAGAAAGCCATACATAACGAATATCCCAACCGGGTACCCAGTTTATCAATAACAAAACCGGAAACCAGGTTAGAAAACATATAGCCAACAAAAAAGGCGGTGCCGATATAACCAAATGCATCGTCAGGGATTAATTTACGAAGAGCACCTTCGGCACTTAAATAATTAAAGGCCAGGCGGTCAACGTAATTCAATATTGTTGCTACGAGTGCAAAAGACAACATAACCCAACGCCTCCTTGATGAATGGCCGGCGCGGCTGTTTAATTGGTTTTGTTTTAACATAAGAGTTATACACCCCGGATCAGTGCTTGTGCTAAAATAGTTTCACACACTACCATTGTTTTCAATGCATCGGTAAATGGCGAAGATGTTTCCTCTTTTCGGGATAAAATTGCATTAATAAACTCCCGGCTTTTATTCTGGAACCCACCGTAAACGTATAATTCATTGCTACCAGCTATGTCTTTACTATCATATCTAATTCCTTCATCATCGCCATCCGCATAGAGATATGCTTCTTTTTCCAATTCAACGTCGCCGCAAATTCCCGGTGCGTGCATGTTAACACGAAAAACCCGTCTTCCTGAAGTCCAGCTCCCGATTACGTAACAACTTGCCCCATTGTCAAAAAAAAGGTTTGCCCCGATCCAGTTTATATCCGAGACCATTATACGCCTGCAACGTGATTCAATGTCAACGACCTCCCCTCCACAAATATACCGTGCAGTGTCCACAGCATGTATATAATCATCCAACATCCTGTCCCGGTCTCCCAACATTGGGTTAATGTCATATTTACTAAACTCTACTATGGCATGCGTAATTGGGCCCTTGTTAAGGCACTCTTCCCGTATTTTTTGTAAAATGGGGGCTGACCTGCGCTGATACGATACCTGTGTGATGCAATTATTCTTCTCCGCCAGATGAGCCAATGTCTCAGCCTGATGCAGGGTGATCCCCATTGGCTTTTCAATAAAAAGATTTAATTTATTGTTGAGGCACCAAATCCAGATATCTAACATAAGGCCCGGCTGACCTATAACATATACTCCGTCGGGCCGTAGATCGATTAACATTGTTTGATAATCAGACCTTGATCTTGTTACATGAATATTTTTTTCCGGAATATTAAACTTAAGCGCAGTTTGCTTTAATCGTTCTTCATCAAATGCACAAATGCCCACAATTTCTACATCTTCGAAAGAATTAAGCGAGGGGTAATGGACCTTGTTAGCAAAAAGGCCATTACCTACTATGCATATTCTTGCTTTCATTCCATTATCCTATTTTATCAACAGCTGATTTTCTCAACCTGAACCTTGTATTATTTACTTTTCGCCTTGAAATCAGCGGCCCAAAATAAGGAGTTAGTTACCAATTTAACAAAAACCGGATTTTGCCAATCCTGCACGCCGCCCAGACCTATATAAACAATTCTTCCGCCCTTGTGATTTCTTGACCATGCTACGGGTTCCTCGCCTTCCGTTGTTTTTCCGGTGAGAAGCAGTGTTGCGTCGCTGGCAATAGGAGAAGTCTTATATAAACTATATTTTGAAGAAAAGTTTTGGATACCAGCCAGGATAGGATGATTTTTATTTACCGGATTTATGGACACCGTTTGTACAGGGCCACTTGGTTGACCCACAGTGTAACGCATTCCATCTGCGCCAATTTCACGTTTTTCCGGTTCCCCCTTATAGTGAAAGGAGTAATTGCCGCCTAAAACTTCCTTATCAAACCCCGGCCAGGATTGAAATCCGTGACTCGAGGTTCTAAGCGCCACCAATGGTTTTCCTGAGTTTACATACTTCTTTATATCCTCAATTGCCTTTCCTGAAATGGTTGTTCTCCGGGCAAAGGTCAGTAACACATGGCAATCTTTTAAGACATCCGTTCCGTTCAGGTTTGAAAATTCATCTTTTTCATTGATAGATCCATCCGCTTGTAAAATGGTGACTTTGACGTTGGGATACTTATTTTCCAATGCCTTTTTATAATTCTTTAAAGTAATATGAGACACGTATTCGTTAGATCCGGAGATAAAAACAACATTCAGGTTTTCCTGCTTCCTGCTCCACATAATAGATAAGGAGATGCCGGATAATAGCACCACTAGTTTAATGATTCTCATAGTTTATACATTGCTGGTTATAGTTATTAATGCCGTTCAAATTATACATTTTCCTGAATTACGAAAGGCACGCGATAATTTCCTTTAAGTAATTTGTTTGCAGCTTCACTATTGGTAAAGCGTTCGGTATTTGAATCGAAGAACAATTGCTTATTTCCGGTACGATAGGTAATATCTGCCAGATGCACCAGGGAGGCACTCAAGTGTGCCTGCAGAGGTTCACCATTTGGTATTTTGTTTAACCTGATTGCATCAACGAAATCCTTTTGGTGGAATTTATCAGGAAAGTAACCATGATCAGCATCAACCACTTTGCCATCCTTTTCCATCACCTGCCATCCCGTGCCATGCCTGCCGAGATACATCAACCTTTCAGTGCCGTAAATTTCAATTCTTGTTGCATTTTGCGGCCAATAAGGCCATTTGGTTCCATACCTTACATCGCTACCTTCTTTGACCATATAAGGTGTGCAGGAACCACTTTCACAAGTCATGGCAAAATCGCCGTAGTCATAAAAAATGTTTAAAAACTCAGGTGTTTCTTTCTGCGAATGAAATCCAATATTCCCCCCGCTGCAAGACACGGATTTAGGGTGGCCGGGATTGTCCAGTGCCAAACGGGCAAGATCCATTACGTGACTGGCATCATCCGAAAGAGGGCCTCCTCCATAATCCCAAAAGTCAAGCCATCCCCCGCGCCCGGTCATGCTATGGCGATTGGGATTGTATGGGACGGATTTTGCAGGCCCGAGCCATTCATCCCAATGCAATCCTTCCGGTACCTTTGTATCAGGCTTGGGCATCCATTTTTCTCCGCCCAGCATGCAATAACATTTAACGTGAACTACCTTGCCTAATTTTCCACTTTTAATATAGTCTCGTGCAGAAAAGGCGTATGGCGCACTTCTGTTTTGAAATCCTACCTGAACTATCTTCTTAAATTTCTTAGTAGCCTCAACCATTTTTTGTCCCTCCCAGATGGAAAGCGTGGGGTTTTTTTCCACATATACATGTTTGCCCGCCTGCAGCGCCCATATTGTAGCCAAAGTATGCCAGTGTTCAGGGGTGGCAATTATGACGGCATCGAGGTCTTTGTCATCAAATACTTTTTTCATATTGGTCACAAACTTCGGAGCATAGCCCTGCTTTTTGTTATATTTTTCCGTAGCCGCCGGAATGGCGGGTAACGTTTCATTAACATCGCATAAATATTTTACTTCAATGTTATCATTCTCACTGATGATTCCAGACAGGTTACTGATACCGCGGCCACCACAGCCAATAAGCGCTAAAACAATTTTGTTATTGGGACCTTTTGCAAGCGATAATATGGAAGAGCCGAGAGACATTCCTACGGTTCCCATCACCGTATTGCTAATAAATTTTCTTCTTTTCATAACCATTTTATTTGTGATTTATATGATATTAAAATACGACGGAGCATCAATCGACAGACCAATAAGGGAGCTATCTTTTGCTAATTATATCCCGGATTTTGAACCAGCTTATCGTTCTTATTCATTTCAGTTCTTAAAATGGGGAAAAAGTATGCCCTATCAATCCAGGCGCGAGTCTCAAGCACTTCATGTTTGATAGTTGGAACTGTGGATGTCGTTTTATCTGACAGAAGTTTGTATAAAACATTGGCTTTATACACCTTGTTATATCCTTCCGGTCCAATCACCCACCTGCGGACATCGTAGAATCGTTGGTCTTCATACATTAATTCTATACGCCTTTCATTACGGTAGCGCGCACGCAAGTTGGCTCCGGATTCAGTAACATCAGGAAGACCTGCCCGTTTCCTGATCATATTGATATAGGTACGGGCCTCTGCATCCTGACCTAGTTCAATACATGCTTCAGCATAATTGAGTAGTACTTCGGCATACCTCATATAACGCCAGGATACTTCCTGCCTGGTGCCGGCCGAAGGAAGAACTTTAGGATCCAGGAATTTACGGGCAAGATAAAGCGTTTGACCACTATTGTTAGGTTCGTAGGGACTGCTACGGCTATCGATTCCGGGTTCCAGTACTACCTGATTGGTTGCATTGTTCCACTTTTCAAAATAACCGACGTGTATGATGCCTAACGGATCCAGTCCTATCGAATATGACGGGCGTGTAACCCATTTTGCTCCTTCGTAGAGGATATAGGCGTAAAAACGCGGTTCGCGGTAGTAATAAGGTGAGGCTGCATGAGCAGCATTATTCCAATCAAATTTAGTCCCGTCTCTCATTTCAAAAGCATCTACCATGTTACCAGTGGGGGCGTTATTACCTTGACCGCCATTTCCGTTGGGGCCATTCATCAATGAAAGGCTATTGACGTTTTCACCAATTATCGGAACACTGGCTGAATAATACCTGAGCCAGATATCTTCAATCGTTACTTTAGTTATAAAAAGCTCTTCATAATTTCTGGCAATTGAATCAGCCGGCGCCGGATTAGGTTTGTACAAACTATATGCATTTAAATCTATCACAGCTTTGGCCGCATCTTTGGCAGCCTGCCACCTAGCAGCTCTGTTTCCGTCAGTATATCCTATCAATTTCGGATGAACATAGCCGGGAAATACGCTTGTATTATACAGATCGCTGGCAGCATATAGCAGCACCCTGGCCTTCAGCGCTAAAGCAGCGCCTTTTGTTGCACGACCATTGTTTTCTCCGCTTTGAACTACCGGTAATACACTTGCGGCATGATTAAGATCATCTACCATAAATTTTATGCAATCCTCATACGTATCACGCGGTGCCTTAAAGTCATCGGTTAATTCATACACTTTTGTAATGATAGGCACACCGCCATACAAACTGGTTAGACTATAGTATATCCAGGCCCTTAAGAATCTGACTTCTCCAATCATCGCCTTATTATCAAATGTGGCATTTTCAATATTAGTAAGGAATAAATTACATTTTCTTACACTTGCATATAATTTTTGCCAGTTCTCGCTATTCCAGCCAGGAATACCATCGGGGGTCATCAAACCGATATTAAAATTGAAAACAGCCGTATTATCTCTGCGATGACCCTCATCAGAGAATACGGCCTTCATATATTTTTGCATACTTTGATCCAAACCGGTATATATCCCATTCACAAAGGTTTTTGCCAATGCCGGATCTTTCCACACGTCTGCAGAAGAAAACTCACTCAATGGCTTTGTTTCCAGAAAATCTTTTTTGCAGGATGTTGTCAGCAAAGCAAAGCAGAGAACTATTTTAAAAGTATTTAGCACATTTTTCATATTCAAAGATGTTTAGAAGGTTAAGTTGATACCAGCGTTAAATACCTTACTCAATGGATAGACGTTTCCGACCGTCTCCGGGTCAAACGTTTTTTCCGGGGAGAAAGTAATCAGGTTCAGCCCGCTTACATAAATACTCAACCCATTAATCTTAAATTTATCTGATAGCATTTTGGGGATGTTATAACCGATCTGAAGATTCTTTAATCTTAAATAGTCATTTTTTTTCAGCCAGTACGTGTTATTGGCCGTGCTCCAGTATTCACCACCCGTATTCCATGTTCTTGGTTTCTTTGCGTCAGGGTTGTCGACGGTCCAGCGGCCGTCGGCATCATCAACCAGAAAATCGCCAATAGCGCCCGATTCAAGATTATACGTGCGCACGGCGCCTGTAGCTCCCTGGAAGAGAATAGAAGCATACAGGTTTTTATATCCAAGGTCAACAGATAAACCTCCGGTAAATGTCGGTATATCCGTTTTTCTGGATCTAACCATATCGCGGCCATCAATTTTGCCGTCATTGTTTACATCTTCAAATATGATGTCGCCCGGACGGGCATTTGCCCAATGGGGTGATTTATCTACTGCAGCCTTATCCCTGAAAATCCCTATCGCATTGTAAAATAATCCGGCATTGATTGGACGGCCGGTAGATTGCTGATACTCCGGAACTCCGGATACTTCATCCCAAAATTTAATTTTGTTTTTTGCTACTGCGCCATTTCCCGAGACTTCATAATAAAAATTACCCAGTTTACCTTTATAGCCAAGCTGTACTTCGTAGCCCTGGTTGATTACTTCACCGATGTTCTCCCGCGGAAGTGTTAAACCGGTTGAAACCGGAACTGAAGCATTTCTGAACCATAATATATTCGTACGGAGGTTGTAAAAATATTCCGCCGAAAACTGGATCTTACCACCGAACATTTCGCCATCAACACCAATATTGGATTGATTGGCTACTTCCCAGGTAACGTTTGGATTTGCAATACGAAGTTCGTTAAGAGGCTGAACTTCCAGGTTTCCATTGAACACATATGGTGTAACGCCAAAGCCATAACTGGACAGATATTGATACGGTGCAATTCGATCGTTACCTGTTTTTCCCCACGATCCGCGGAATTTAAAAGAATTAATAAAGGCGATGTTGTTTTTCCAAAAATTTTCTTCAGAAATTTTCCAGCCTGCGGATATTCCGGGGAAAAAACCAAATCGTCTTTTATCCGAAAATATATAGGAACCATCATATCGCCACACGAATTCCAGAAGATACTTTTGGAGGAAGTCGTAGTTTACCCTGCCAAAATAATTTAACCTGGCACTCTGCGTAGCGGATCCTCCATTATCTTTAGCCAGGCTTGCCCCAGCAAATATCTGGTCAATAGCGGTAGATACAAATCCTCTTCGGAATGCCATAAGGTCCATGGATTCTCCGGTGATCTTTTCTACCCCGGCAAGGATCTTAAAATTATGTTTTTCCTTTACTCTAACGTCATAGTTCAGCAGGGTATTCAGTAATAATCTCTGGCCATCACTCATGTTCTGAGTCAGGCTGGCATCTAATGAAGGGCCTGATAATGCTCCTTTAACTACAGGCTCTTTATTGGCATCGTATGTCAGGCGATCCCAGGAGTAAAGCATATAAGGAGTTGCCCATGATTTTGCATTATAAATATCCTTATCAAAAGAAACATTACCGGTAATGGACAAACCTTTTACCCAGGGGACAGTAACAAGCAATTTTATATTGCTTGAAAGATTGTATGTCTTACTCCTGTTATATCCGACCAAATCAGATGTCAGCACCACCGGGTTAGCTCCCGCTTCATAACCCGAAGCAGGCTTATTACCAGGATAGGATGCAACGAAAATTGGCTTGCTCCTGTTGATAAGATAAGTGAAAATGGTACCTGTCGACCCAAGGTTTCTGTTTTCCTGTCTTCCTGCCACATCAAAACTCAGAAAAATATTTTCAGAAATTTTTCCGTCGATGTTAGTCCTGAAATTATACCGTGAGTAATCGCGATCACTGTTTTTATAAATAGCACCCTGGTGATTGAATCCGCCTGCGATAAAATATTTCATATTTTCTGTTCCACCGCTGATTGAAACATCAACATTATTCTGTTGAGCGTGCGATTTGAATACTACATCAAACCAGTCCGTGTTAGGGTATGCCCAGGGATCGGAGCCATCGCCAAATTTTTTTATTTCTTCCGGGGTATAGGTTGCCGGACGCCCTGCATACGCATTAATTTCATTTATCATGGTTGCATACGTCGGAGCATCAGCCATTTTAGGAATTATGGTAGGTTTGCTCAATCCATAATTTAATCTGACATTAACTCTGGGCTTCCCGATCGTACCACGCTTGGTAGTAATGAGGATAACTCCATTAGCCGCCTGGGCACCGTAGATAGCCGCAGAGGCGTCTTTTAAGACCGTAATGCTTTCCACAACCGACGGATCCAGGCCGGTCATTGTACGATTTGCTATACCATCAATAACAACAAGGGGAGAATTGTCTCCTAATGTATTGGAACCTCTGATTCTTATTGTGGCATTATCATTTCCAGGTTCACCGGAATAGTTGACGGCAACCAGGCCGGGTAAGCGGCCAGCTAATGAATTGGTAAAATTAATAGCCGGAGAGGCTTGTAATTTATCCCCCTTAACGGTAACGATGGAACCCGTAACCGTAGCTTTCTTTTGTGTGCCATAACCAACTACCACTACTTCTCCCAGGTCTTTTGCAGTTGATTCAAGTGTTACGTTTATAGTAAGTTGATTGCCTATCGCTATTTCTATTGGTTTAAAACCAACATTGGAGAAAAGGAGTGTATTGTCCTGGGAGGCTTTAGCAATCGTTATGCTATAACTTCCCTCATTGTCGGTCCTTGTACCAATACCCGTCCCTTTTAGCAGAACGTTTACCCCGGACAGGTTATCTCCATTCTGTGAAGTTACTTTTCCTTTAATGGTAAACTGGGTAAAAGCCGGAGTAATGCAAAAGGATATAATTATGGTAAGTAATCTCCATTTTAAAGAAAAAAAATGTTTTTCCATAATAGCAGGTGTTTTCGTTGATTACCAATTACTATAAAGTAATCGAATAAATTTTAGATTGAATCAAAAATTGTATTTAATTCTTTAAGATTTGTCAAAAAAAACAACGCAAACCTTTGCGTAAAAAATGGATTAACGTTTGCGTAGATTTTCCCTACCAAACACTTCATTTAAGTTCTTACCTGTTACGTTAAGCTTATTTCATAAAACGAATATCTTTATTGATTTTTGCGTCCTATAAAATGAAAGGTTATTATAGATTAGCATCAACAAATAGTACTATGCGAAAATGAAATGAAGTATTCCACTTTTATTATCCTTTTAGCCCTTGTGCCATTGTTATACAATTGTGATCTCAAGCGAGGGAAAACAACGGGCGTTGCCGCCGTGCAAAAGAACGCAATAACCATTGCAGCTGCATCGGACCTTAAAGTCGCGATGGATTCTATCATAGCTCTTTTCCATACATCTCATCCGTCAATGCCCGTTTCCGTTATTTATGGCTCTTCGGGGAAATTGTTTCAACAGATTATTAAGCAGGCTCCCTTTGATCTTTATTTTTCTGCAGATATCGACTATGCAAAAAAACTGGCGCAATTGGGACTGACTGACAGCGAGCCGAGAATATATGCTGTAGGCAGAATAGTCATATGGAGCAATAAAATAAGTACGCAAAAAGGAATCAGCAGTCTACTCGATGAAATGGTAAATAAGATCGCCATTGCCAACCCGGCTCATGCGCCTTACGGAAAAAGGGCCGAAGAAGCACTTCTGTTTTATGGCATTCATGATCAGGTAAGGTCTAAGCTGGTCCTGGGTGAGAATATTTCTCAAACAGCTCAATATGTTAGTTCGGGCGCCGCTGAAATAGGCATCATTGCTCTATCTTTGGCCTTAAGTCCGGCGCTTCGGCAACAGGGAAATTATTTTCTTATCCCTGATACCGCTCATCGCAAATTGGAACAGGCTTACGTAATATTGAAAAGGGCAGCGGAAAACCGATCAGCCGACTTATTTTCTGACTTTATAACGTCGAAACAGGCAAAAGATATTCTTAAAAAAAATGGCTTTACGTTTCCGGAATAAACGCGGCACATGATACAAGGCGACTACTTGCAAACGCTGATGCTAACATTCAAGCTGGCTGGCTTAACAACGGGCATTCTCTTATTGATCGGCATTCCGCTGGCCTGGTTTTTAACGTATACGACCCTGCGATTTAAGCCGCTGCTGGAGGCTCTGGTCAGTATGCCTCTGGTGCTTCCGCCAACTGTGCTGGGATATTACCTGTTGATTGCGTTCAGCACAGATACTATGTTCGGAAAATTCCTGTTTAACCAGTTCGGCATAAGGCTCAATTTTTCTTTCGAAGGCATCCTGATCGGCTCAGTATTATACAGCCTTCCTTTCATGATCCATCCCCTTCAATCCGGCTTCCAGCATCTTCCGCAGTCTCTCAGGGAAGCTTCCTATACGCTGGGGAAATCTTCGTTCACCACACTGACGCGTGTCCTGTTGCCAAACATAAAACCTTCGCTGATCAGCGGTATCGTACTATCTTTCGCCCATACCATAGGTGAATTTGGGGTTATCCTGATGATAGGAGGAAACATTAAAGGACAAACCCGGGTTGCTTCTATAGCCATTTATGATGAAGTGGAGAGCTTACATTATCACAGCGCCAATATATATGCTTCAATACTGCTGATGATTTCTTTCATGATGCTTTTCGTACTGTTCTGGTATAACAAGCAGTTTTTAAGCAGGAAGGTCTTATGATCGATGTTACGATAAAAAAGCGTTTGCATTTTTCAGCTGGCAACAAAGATCTGGAGGTCAGTCACCGGATCAGCCCTGGCTGTTTTTTATCTGTCTGCGGTAAATCAGGGGCGGGCAAAACCACCTTGCTACGTATATTGGCCGGCTTGACTGACCCCGACAGCGGACGCATAACTGCAGGCGGAACGGTGTGGTATGACGGCGAAAGACGCGTAAATATAAAGCCGCAACAAAGGGATATTGGCTTTGTTTTTCAGGACTTCGCCTTGTTTCCAAATATGACGGTAAAGCAAAACCTTGAGTTTTCCCTGCCTGACAAAAAGAATAGAAGCAGGGTAGGGGAGTTGCTGGAATTAACCGGGCTCTCCGGGCTTGCCTCAAGGCGCACACACCAGCTTTCAGGCGGCCAGCAGCAAAGGGTTGCTTTAGCAAGGGCTTTGGTACGTCAGCCAAAACTCTTGCTGATGGATGAACCGCTTTCAGCTTTGGATCATGACACGAGGGTTCAGTTACAGGAACAAATACTTCACATGCATAAGCAATTTGGCCTTACCTCTATTCTGGTAAGTCATGATAACGACGAGATCATCAGGCTTTCCGATTATGTGATCAGGATGGATTCGGGAATCATAACCGGCCAGGGCACTCCGGAGGAAGTCTTTCAACAACCAGTCAGTAATAGGTTCCGGCTTGAAGGGATAGTAACGGAGATCATTGAGCGAGGAATTCATTGTACGGTCAGGATACAGTCGGGCGATATATGTAATGAATTTGTGTTAGATCAAACCCAGGTTGCCGGTTTGCAAACCGGAGACCGCATCGTATTTACCGCCGGCGCTTTCGATCCGGTGATTAAGGTAATTGGGTGAACGCTGAGGAGGTATTTTGAGGCTTCAGTGTGAAGTGACATTCAAACGTGCTTTATAAGCATTGTTACCCCGTCAGGGGTAAAACGTTTGTAGAAAATGTGGTTATCTGT
>JBBJMP010000033.1:0-57501 GCA_037718865.1 Chitinophagaceae bacterium
CCGGGGCAGAACATGAACCGTGACCTTGCTACAAACCGGTAGCCCCGACGGGGCAAAATATGAACCGTGACCTTGCTACAAACCGGTAGCCCCTGACGGGGCAGAACATGAACCGTGACCTTGCTACAAACCGGTAGCCCCTGCCGGGGCAGAACATGAACCGTGACCTTGCTACAAACCGGTAGCCCCGACGGGGCAGAACATGATGGGGTTACGGTGTTACAAACCGGTAGCCCCACCGGGGCAAAATATGAAACGTGACCTTGCTACAAACCGGTAGCCCTGCCGGGGCAAAATATGATGGGATTACAATGCTACAAACGGTAGCCCCGACGGGGCGAAAACAATTTGGTTAAAATACGCAAGGGCTAGCTTTATTTCCTACCCCTCAAACAAATGATACGCCTTGGGTCTAACAAACGCCCGCAGTCCGGCATGGGAAAGCGTAACGCCAAAACCTGAATGATTACGGCCCGTCCAGGGAAGTGAAGCGGTTACCCGGTCACAACAGTTCCAGTAGCCGGTACCGGCATTTATCTGTTGTAAAATGCGTTCTGCCCGGTCTTTATCACGGCTATACACAGCCGCAGTAAGTCCGTATTCGGTATCCTGCATGAGCGCTACGGCCTGCGCGTCGTTTTCGACTTTCATAACGCCGACAACCGGCCCGAAAGATTCTTCTTTCATCACCTGCATTTCGTGGTTCACATTGACCAAAACAGTCGGTTCGAAATAAAAGCCGTCACGATCAATACGGCGCCCCCCGGTCAATAATTTGGCGCCTTTACTGATGGCGTCATCAACCTGCCTTTGCAATACGTCAAGCTGGTCTCTCCTGGTAAGCGGGCCGATATAAACGCCCTGCTCATCCGGCAACCCGATCTTCCACGACCTTACTTCATTTACCAACTCCTTCAGGTACCGGTCGTAAATGTTTTCATGAACGTAAATTCTTTCCACGGCACAGCAACTTTGGCCGTTGTTATAGAATGCTCCGTCGGCGGTGGCAGTGGCAACCGAAGTAATATCTGCTACATCATCAGCAATATATAAAGGATCCTTTCCACCCAGTTCGCATTGACAGGGAATCATTTTAGAAGCCAGCTTTTCGTAAATCTGTTTCCCGGTTTTGTAGGAGCCGGTGAAGAAAAAGCCATCAAACCCAAGCCCGGTCAGCAATTCACCAACCCCGCCTGCACCGATGGCAACATGGAAAGCATCTTCAGGAACCCCGGACTGCTTTAATAATTTTTCCATCTCCAGTCCGGTAAGCGAGGCATATTCAGAAGGTTTGTACAGAACCGTATTACCTGCGATCAATGCCGGTACAAACACATTTATGCCAACCAGGTAAGGATAATTCCAGGCGGAGATATTGCAGATCACTCCAAGAGGTTCATAAGATATTCTTTCTTCCCATCCGTTAGCATTTGTCACCAGCTCGTCCGATAGATATTGAAGAGCGTTTTCAGTGATCCATTTGATCCTTTTCCTTGCTCCATTAATTTCATTCCGGGATTGTTGCAATGGTTTTCCTACTTCACTGGTAAGCACGGCGGCGAGGTGTTCGATATTTACTTCGAGTGAGGTTGAAAATTCATGCAGAATGGCTGCCCTTTCCTGAATCGGCATTTTCTTCCACTCGGGTTGTGCCTCTTTTAATGACGACAAGTTTGCACCCAGGGTTTCATTGTTATCTTCGGTCATTTCCCGGATAATTTGCTCTGTCGCCGGATTTATAATTTGCATGTTTTAGCGTTCAGTTTTAATATTATTCTGTCACAAAGCCTTTTCATATAATTCTTTAAAATCGTTTCTGCTTACAGGTCTTGGATTGTTGGGATGCGCAAAATCGGCTATGGCCAGGTCAGACAGTGTTTCAACGTGTTCAGCGCCGACGCCGATCTGCCTGAGCCGGGAAGGAATATTGATCTGCGCATTGAGATCAAAGAGATATTTTACTACGGCCTGTCCCGATTCTTCGCTTAATGCCAGCGTCCGGGCCATGCGTCTGAATTTTTGTTCCGAACCGGAGATATTAAATTCCATTCCATACGGCAGGTTGACCGCATTCGCCAATCCATGATGCGTATCCAGCAGGGATGAAAGGGGATGCGCCAGAGAGTGCACGACGCCCAGTCCCTTTTGAAAGGCAATGGCGCCCATTATAGACGCCAGGAGCATCTTACTGCGCGAGGTAAGATCCGGGTGGCTCACTGCTTTTTCAAGCGATTCGGCGATCAACGATATCCCTTCCAGTGCAATGCCTTCACAAATGGGGTGCGGCATTTTAGCCAGGTAAGCCTCCATATTATGGGTGAGCGCATCCATGCCTGTGGCAGCAGTAATTAGAGCCGGAAGACCCATGGTCAATAAAGGATCGGCAAACACAATTTTAGCCATCAATTTGGGGGAAAAGAGTATTCTCTTCTGATGTGTGACATCATCTGCAATAATAGCGCTTCTTCCCACTTCACTTCCCGTACCGGAGGTAGTAGGGATGGTTATAAAATGAGGCACATCATTGACAATATATACATCCCCGCCGATCAGGTCATCGTACATGAACAGGTCTTCCCGGTGGTTTACACGAAGGGCCACTGCCCGGGCAACATCAAGTGCAGCACCTCCGCCAATGCCTATGATGCAATTCCTGTCTGAGATATCATACACTTCCGTTCCTTTATACACGTCAGATTTAACCGGGTTTTTATGAATATCCTGAAAAAGTTCAACGGACAATCCTTTGGTTTGAAGGGCGCTGACCATGTCTTTGAAGAAAGCAAGTTGGGCAATGTTACTATCGGTAACGAGCAGGGGCTGCCGCAGATTATGTTGAACCAGGTAATCGCCAAGTTCCTTGCTGCTCCCCGCGCCGAACCGGATAGTGGTGGGGAAGTTGTATTGGTAAATGTTGTCAAATTGCATATACTCAATGATATTGTATTAAGATTTGTAGTTGTAATTGGCAGCCGCAAATTCCCAGATTTACAACTCGTAGTTAACCTGCGAAATCTGCGGCAACTACTCAAATTGCATCCTTCATATGATTTCAAAATACCGTTTCAACTCCCAATCCGTTACCGCCTTAAGGTGTTGTTTCCATTCCCATTCCCGGGTTTGCGTAAAATGGTTGACAAAACCTTCGCCGAATAGTTCCTGTGCTATCGAAGACTGCTTCATCATCACCGTTGCTTCATTAAGGTCTTTCGGCAACACGCCATTTGAATAATCACGGTATCCGTTGCCACGGGTTTCCGGCTGGGTTAGCTGTACATTGTTCCTGATACCATACAAGCCGGCAGCCAGCGAAGCGGCCATGGCCAGATAAGGGTTGGCATCTGAGCCGATTACCCTTGTTTCAAGCCGGCTCGACTTGCTGCCTGCAGGCAGGGCACGGAGAGCGACAGTTCTGTTATCAACCGCCCAGGTCAACGTTGTAGGGGCCCAGGCACCTTCTACCAACCGCTTATAACTGTTTATGGTGGGCGCAAACATG
Source organism: Chitinophagaceae bacterium (assembly GCA_037718865.1). GTDB lineage: Bacteria > Bacteroidota > Bacteroidia > Chitinophagales > Chitinophagaceae > JADCRZ01. The sequence goes on from JBBJMP010000033.1 coordinate 3,500, forward strand.
GGCAGCATAAACGGCAAACAATATAACTGGCCGGCAATATAATTTTTCATCAATGCACTCATGTTCTGCGGCTCGCCTTCATCATAAAAAAGATTTTTGCGGGTGATATTATCCCAGAGGCTTTGGTGCACATGTCCACCGCACCCCGGAAGGTGTTCGCTCACTTTTGCCATGAAGCTGGCAAGGATACCATGTTTATAGGCAATTTCTTTAACGGCTGTTTTAAATAATACTGCCCTGTCTGCCGCCTCCATAATTTCAGAATACATGATAGCCGCTTCATAAACTCCGGGGCCGGTCTCCGTATGCAATCCCTCTATCGGCACATTAAACCTGGTCAGCAAATCAAAAAGGTCTGTAAAAAAATTGTTTTTCAGGGATGTCCGCAGAACGGAGTATCCAAACATCCCCGGGGTAAGTGGCTTGAGATCCAGAAAACGTTTTTCATGGATGGTTTGCGGTGTTTCTTCATAATTATACCATTCAAACTCCTGGGAAAAAAAGGGGGTAAAGCCTTGTTGTTCCGCCTGGCCTAAAATCTTACGTAATAACAGTCTGGGACAAACGCAGCAGGGTGCTTCAGCCGTATCCGCCAATTCACCCAGGAAAAAAGGCAGATCATTTTCCCAGGGAATCTTTCGGAATGTGGACAGGTCTATCCTGGCGGGTGCATCAGGATATCCCGTATGCCAGCCTGTATATTCGACGTTATCATAAACCTGGTCACCGGCATCCCAGCCAAAGAGCACGTCGCAAAAACCCATGCCTGTATTGATAACAGAAAGAAATTTCCCGGCAGAAAGGTATTTACCCCGCAGAATACCATCGAGATCTGTAAAAGCTATCTTTACTTTAGCGGAAGGATGTTGATTTATGTAATCGATGATTTCAGGGGTCTCCATATGAACTTTTAAAAGCAGATAATTGAAACAGCGTATAATTAAGACTTCAAAGTTAGGTTTGCCGGAGTTATGGCGCACCATTAAACGGATTTTCCTGATGTAAAAACTTTAAACAGCACGTAACAACCAGCCATCAGTGCAAAATACAAGAGGGCCAGCCTGCCATTATAAACGGCCATTGCAATAAAAGCGACAACTGCAATGAACAGGGCGGTCAGTGGAAAAACAGGATAGGCAGGCACTTTGAACGGCCTTGGTAAATGCGGTTCGTTCTTCCTCAGTACCAGTAAAGAAATCATGGAAATGATATACAGGTTCAGGGCACCAAAAACGGAAATGGTGATGATCTCAGCCGTTTTGCCGGTGAATAACGCAAAGATGCCTATACACATATTAACGAGCAAGGCATGGGCCGGCGTTTGAAAGCGCGGATGGATTTTACCCAGGAAAGCCGGTGCCAGCTTCATCCTTCCAAATTCAAAGCTTGACCTTCCTGCTGCCAGTATGATACCGTGAAAGGACGCGACCAGTCCGAACAAGCCAACGGTGATCAGGATATGATACATTAAGCTGTTATCGCCTACAATATGTGCCAGGGCCAGTGGAAGTGGCGAATCAGACACCGTTCTGTCTGCTTTATATACGATCGCTTCCCATCCAGCTACGCCGACGGACCCTGCAAAGGTGAGCACACAAAGAACCACCAAGGTTATAATGGCAGAACCGAAACCCAATAGCATGGTACGTTGTGGGTTGACTGCTTCTTCAGCTACATTGGCCACGCCTTCGATGGCCAGGAAGAACCAGACAGCAAAGGGTATGGCTGCAAAGATACCCTTCCACCCGTTTGGTAAGGCATTATGCTGCAGGTTACTGAATTCGAAGTGAGGAAGTGTCAGTCCGCTGAATAAAAGCAATTCGCCAACAGCGAAGATGGTGATCATCAGTTCAAACATGGCGGCTGCCTTAACCCCATAAATATTTAATGCGGTAAAAAGCAGGTAAGCAAAAACGGCAATGGCCAGAACCGGTACCTGGGGAAAGAACAAATTGAAATATGCACCGATAGCAAAGGCTATGGCAGGTGGTGCAAATATAAATTCGATGTTCTGGGCCATGCCTGCCAGGAAGCCAAGGTCTTTTCCCAATGCCTGGTTTGCATAATCAAATGCCCCGCCGGCCTTAGGTATGGCACAGGCGAGTTCTGCATAACTAAATGTAAACGTAACGTACATAATAATGATAAACAGGGTGGCTATGGCCATACCCAGACTGCCGCCCCGTTCCAAGCCCAAATTCCAGCCGAAGTACATGCCTGAAATTACATAACCTACTCCCAATCCCCAAAGCATAAGCGGCGTTAATGTGCGTTTGAACGTGTCAGTGGTTTGAAGTGATGAAGACAAATGGAAAATAATTTATACACTAATATCTACATAAAACTTTATATAAATTGCTTTAAAGAGATTAGCCATTAGATTCGGTAAATAAATCAGGCGATTTGTTTTTAAAAATCCATTTATTAAAAAACGGAGTGTAGTTTTAACACACGAGTACACTTAACTAATTATTTATGAGTGGATCACAACAGCTAAGCCGTTCGCTCGGATTGAGTCTTGTTATTGTTGTGGTAATCAGTAATATCATCGGTTCCGGAGTGTATAAAAAACTCGCCCCCATGGCGGCCGAGTTGCATTCACCTGGCTGGGTTATGATCTGCTGGTTACTGGCCGGCTTGATCAGTCTGTTCGGAGCACTGAGTAATGCCGAAGTGGCCGGCCTGCTTGCAGATACCGGTGGTGAGTATGTGTATTACCAAAAGATATACAATCGCTTTTTTGCATTTTTGTTCGGGTGGTCGCTTTTTACCGTTATTCAGACTGCGGCCATCTCTTCCCTGGCTTATGTCTTTGCACAGTCACTCAACAGCATAATCGCTCTGCCACAGGTCTTTCCCTCATTGGCCGGTGTTAATATTGCCGGAGTCTTTTATCCGTTTGCAGATTTTACAGTAAAACTTACCGCTATCTTACTCATCATTTTTCTAACCTGGATCAATGGCAAAGGGATCAAGGCTGGAGCCGGCTTCAATACCGCCCTGTTATTACTGGTCTTTGCGGGCATCCTGCTCATTATCATCTTTGGACTAACCAGTGACCAGGCAACTCTGGCCAGGGTGACGCAATTAGAGACTACCCATTCGTCACCGGTCACCGTAAGCGCAGTTTTTACCGCGATGTTATCTGCCTTCTGGGCCTACCAGGGATGGGCTGCAGTAGGATATGTTGGCGGAGAGATCAAGAATCCAAAGCGCAACATCCCGGTAGGCATTGCAACAGGTGTGTTGTCGATCATTATTCTGTACATGCGGATTAATGCTACTTATCTTTCCTTATTGCCGGTTCCGGTTATTGAACAAATTCACCGATCCGGCAATCAGATAACAGCGGTGGAGGCTGTACGGGTTTTTTGGGGGACTAAGGGCGCGTTGTTTATCTCCGTACTAATATTGATTACTACGCTGGGGTGCTGCAACGCAACCATCCTGGCGAGTTGCCGTCCCTATTTTGCCATGGCTCGTGAGGGACTGTTTTTTCCAAGCGTTTCCAGACTAAACAAAAATCAGGCTCCCGGAAACTCTTTGCTATACCAGGGTGTATGGGCCTGCTTACTGGTACTTTCAGGAACATTTGACCAACTTACCGACATGATCATATTTGCCGTATTTATTTATTACGGTGCAACGACCCTGGGGGTTTTTATACTGCGTAAAAAAATGCCTGATGCACCCCGCCCTTACAAGGTCTGGGGTTATCCTATAGTGCCGGCCATCGTGATACTGTTTTGTTGTGTGCTGTTCTTTAATACCATATACAGCCGACCCCGGGAAGCAGCCATCGGTATGGCGCTAATGCTCACCGGAGTGCCGATGTATTGGTGGTTTAACAAGAAGGATCGTAAAGAATAATTCGATAAGTAAAAATATGTCCGCTACAGAATGTGCAGCAACATCATTGCTTCCTGTTTTACGGGGTCCTCAAAATCGAAGATGGCTTCGGAAGACACTACCTTATCGGGAATGATCTTTCCTTCCTGAACCCTGCCATAGCGATCCGCTTCCTGGCAAACGGTTAATACAAGCACGGAACGATCAGACAGGGTATACGTGGCATTAGCGGTTGTTAGTCCGGCCGTAGCTTCACCGTATAGCCACGTTTGTTTTTTACCTTTAAAGCTTAAGGCAACGATTTCGCCTGCGCTGGATGTTAATGGGCCGGTCAACACGATAATCCATTTATTCTCGATCCTGGTCTGATATGCATTGCCCGTTATTTTACATCGAATACTCCGGCCCTGCAGGGCAGCTCCATTATTATAACTGATCGGTATTTTTTCCGTGTCAGACACAAAATATCCGCAAATACCATTTCCGAGCAAGGGGCCGATTCCGGCAAGCATAGGCCAGCAGTTACCACCGGTATTTTTGCGCAGGTCAACAATCCATTTGGAAATCTTTGGTTGATCGAGTCTGGCAATCAATTGCTGTATACTATCTGCTATAAGGGTACAAATGGCAGGGTCGGCAGTTCCTATCCAGGGAAGGGTGAGATAAGCGATGCCCTTATTGGCGAACACTTCGCCCTTTATTTCACCTACCAACCGGAAAAGGGAAGGCTTCCTCTCCCGGTTAGCCGTATCAAGATTATAGACGGCCGCCTTGTCTGCCGGCATAATAAAGCTATGTTTTTCACTGATCTGGCGGAAGCACCAGTCTACCGTTTCATTTGCACCTTCGCAACTTCCGGCTGCAGCCAGTCTTGCCTTAGCCGCCGTTTTTAACGTATCCCATTGAACCGTTTCCTTTTTATAATAGTGTTGTTCCATCAGCAGAAAAGCTTCATCCAGTTGACGGGATGCTTTTTGCACGCAGGATGTAACAGAAGTATCCGTTAATGTGTAACCGCCACTGCCAGACGCAGATTTACCGGCCAGTATTATAAAGAATGCAGAATAGCAAATCATCAATTTGCGCATACCGGGTGTTATTTTTACCCTAACCGAATGTTCGAAAAGGTTGTCTAAAATAACCGCTCAGGAAGCATTTTGTTGCACCATCATTTAGATTTATTGCTTCTCATTAGCCTATGCCTGTGACGAGTTTACCAGTTGTCCGTACGGAAAGACGAAGCGGGCAGCCCTTCCGTATTATACAGGTCACCGATTACCCAGTTCTTAAAAGCATAACGCACGGCCACCGGAGCCTGTACCTTCACGCTTTGAACAACAAGCCCCTCCTGTGTTATACTGGCTGAGGCCGGGTAGAACATCCTGTCTTCTCCCGCTATTTCGAAATGCGATAATTCTTTTTCAAAAGAGCTAAGGCCGTTTTCAGCAAAATCAAAATTGATATTTGCTTTGTTTCCTTCCACCTTCATCGACTTATACACGGGGCCTGAAAATCCGATCCCGGTTTTGCCATAGGTTTTGACGAGTGCCAGGTACAACAAGCGTTTGCTGATGACCGTTTTATCGGGGGGATGTATGTTCGTTCTGGTTCCCGCGTCAAGGGAAACCGCCATCCCGGTATTTGTTATATTGCTGACTGATTTCAGTTGTGCTTCCCGCAGATAAGCAGATTGCCGGCCGCTATCGTTTCCATATGAGTAAGGGGCGATCTGCACGAAATAAAAGGGCGATTCCCCAGACCCCCATAACTTCCGCCATTCACCGACCATAGCGCCCATCAGCTTTTCATATTGAGGTGCGTTGGAAACATTACTTTCACCCTGGTACCAGAGAAATCCCTTTACCGGGAAGTGTACAAGGGGATTTATCATAGCATTGAATAACAAGGTAGGAGTAACAGCCGGCATACGCGCAGTATCAGCAGGATCGGGTAGTTTAATCTCCGGAAAAGCATTTAAGCTGCTTACACTCATCCATGCCTGTATGGGCGTTCCTCCCCAGTAAGTTCCTATCAGGCCCACGGGTACCTTTAGCTTTTGCTGTAGTGCCCGCCCAAACTGGTAAGCTACCGCGCTAAATTGTTTAATAGTAGCCGCACTGGATTGCTGCCATTGACCCTTAACATCTTCCAGCGGTATTTTAGACGTGTTTTTCTGTACCAGGAAAAAGCGAAGACTTTCATTCTCCGCATCCAGCAAAAGCTCATTTGAATTCAGGATGCGTTGATTCCGAAATCCTTTTACCGGCATTTCCATATTCGATTGCCCCGAGCATAACCATACCTCGCCAATAAGGATATTATCAAGAACAGTTAGTTCACCATCATTAAAACTAATGGTATAAGGGCCACCGGCAATGGGCGTGCTTATCGGCATTTTCCATTTACCATCACTGCTTTTTTCGGTTTTATAAGTTTTCTTGTTCCAGGAAGTAACGATGGTCACCATCGAACCTTTTTTTGACCATCCCCACAGCATCACCGTCGACTGTTGCTGAAGGACCATATTGTCGCCCACGATGGCAGGGAAACTGACTTTACTGTATGCTGCATGGTAAATTGCAACAGAAAATAACAGGAAGAATACTAGTTTAGGCATCTGATTAAAATTATAATCGCAAAGATCAGGTAAGTTAAGGCAAACTTGGCCGGAGGCAGCTTTCAGCTTTTATCAGTAATATGGTTACTGTAAGAACCGGTTAATGATCAGCCCGGTAATGATGGCAATGCCAAAGCTTAAGAACGTACCGATCAACACATATTCGGTATGTTTTCGCGAGCTGAATGGCTTATCAAGGCCCGTATCGTTATTGGTTTTTTCAGGTTTATCGGTCAACCGCAGCAGTGACTTTGCCGCTATCAAAAATCCGATCGAACCGAACTGGTCAGTGTAAATGAAGGTAATGATCAGCACCCTTTCCAACAGTCCTATCCATCTGCCCGCGTCCTTCAGGCTGTCTTCCATATTTAATTCAGCCATCCACTTCCTGGTCAGGAATTGGACAAAAAAACCTACGGGCCCTATCATAAGCAGGTATCCAAAGACTCTCAACAGCAAGCGGTAATCGGGCAGATACCGGTTCAATAGCAGGTTCATCTTAAACCACCCGCTAATGGCATACAACCACAACAGCATAATGATCAGCACATGTAAAAGTTGGTCCGTTGTAAATAACAGTAGATCATAGTTGGATTTCTTATTTAAGCTTTTGCCAAGGGATATTTTTAATCCATCAATAACGATATGGGTTACCGTTATTCCAAGCACTATATACCAGTAATTCAAGTTCCACAAAAATATCCAGGCAACGATACCCGTCAGTAGTCCATGGTACCACAGGTATTCCGACTTCCAATTGTGGATCATTTTGTGCTCCACCCATTTTCGTGGTTGTAACAAAAAATCGGTGAGGCAATGGGCGATCAGCAATCTGATCAAAAGGCTAACTTCCCCATTAGAAAAAAATGCAGTCATATCGTCCAGCTTTTCACTGTTTTTTCAAAATGTTCAATCAATTTTTCTACAGCAAACCACTGCGCGTTTTTTTTTCGTTGGTTCACTGCCGATTGACTTATATTCAACAGGCTTGCTATTTCCTCTTCTTTTTTGTGCTGTAATTTATAAAAGACGAATTCAGCCTGGTTCTGCGTCCATTTCCCGATCAGGGCATCAACCAGAAGTATAGAAGGTTCAATCTGTTCATTGAACAGGCTATTACTAGTCGAAAGAGCTAATCGCTGCGCTCCCTGCTGTAATTTATCCAGGGCTTCACCCGACAAGCGAAAGGCTTCTCCGTCTGAGCTGCTTATTTTATCGGGGCTGATGAAATCAGCCTGACCCATTCCTACCCCCAGCCTTATATCGAATTCTGTTTTAAAATATCCCCGTGTCGGCAATTGTTTTCCTGCGTTTGTTATTTTTATTCTCTGTTCCTCAGGAAGATAAGCCTTGAAATAGGAACGGATGATCAAAGCAATCCGCAATGCCAATTCCGGAGTACTAGCTGCACATTGCAGGCTGTCGCCCCGGTAGGTCTCGAAGCTGCTGATCCACTTTTTTTTTAGTTCCTCCAGCAGCAGGCTAACATCGTTATACAATATTTCCCTCGTAAGCGGTTTGATCTTTTTTGAGGAAACAATATCACCCGTTATAATAGCGTGTACTGTCATTTTAGGCTATAGCCTTATAATCGGCAAATGTAAGTCTGCAGACTTATAAATAAAAATAAATCTACAATAGTGAAACTTTCGGGGATTTCAATTAACTGATGGATTTTGCCCGTGTAAAAGCCTATAGCCTTATAACTTGCTAATTTAAGCCTGCAGACTCGGTCCATCCAAACACAGGATAAGCATCTTTCACATCAGCATAATCATTTATTATCTTTACACCCCAAATTTACCTTGTTATGAATAGTAAAGAAGTATATATTCTTTCTGCCCTGCGAACGCCGATCGGAAGCTTTGGAGGAACTTTAAAAGATATACCTGCAACACGGCTCGGCGCCATAGCCATTAAAGCTGCCATTGAAAAAGCGGGTATCGATGCGGCCATGGTGAATGAGGTCATTATGGGTTGCGTTTTGCAGGCGAACCTGGGACAGGCACCGGCAAGGCAGGCGGCTAAACTGGCAGGTGTACCGGATAATGTGCCTTGTACAACAGTCAACAAAGTTTGTGCAAGCGGCATGAAAGCGATCATGCAGGGGGCGCAAAGTATTCTTTTGGGAGATAATGAAGTGGTGATCGCCGGTGGCATGGAGAACATGAGCAGCACACCTTTTTATGTTCCTTCCCTACGGTGGGGGAACAAGTATGGTAACGCGTACATGATAGATGGTTTACACAAAGATGGATTAACAGATGTATATAAGGATTATGCAATGGGCTGTGCAGCTGACCTTTGTGCAACAGAATACAATATCAGCCGGGAAGAACAGGATGCGTATGCCATTCAAAGTTATACACGCAGCGGTGCCGCCTGGCAGGCGGGCCGGTTTCGAGATGAAATTATTGCCGTGGAAATTCCGCAACGAAAAGGCGAACCGGTTTTCTTTAGAGAAGACGAAGAATATAAAAATGTAAAATTCGATAAGATACCTGAATTGAAGCCAGCCTTTACAAAAGACGGAACAGTGACGGCCGCCAATGCTTCTACCATAAATGATGGTGCTGCTGCGCTCGTGTTGATGAGTAAAGAAAAAGCGGAAGCGCTTGGGTTAAGACCACTGGCTAAGATAAGAGGATACGCAGATGCTGAACAGGCTCCGGAATGGTTTACTACTACGCCTTCGCTCGCAGTCCCCAAAGCCGTTCAAAAGGCAGGACTTAAGATGGCGGACATCCAATACTTCGAATTGAACGAAGCCTTCAGCGTAGTTGGCATAGTGAATACGCAACTAATGAAGCTAGATCCTTCCTGCGTGAACGTTTTCGGAGGTGGGGTCAGCCTGGGACATCCGCTGGGTTGCAGCGGTGCAAGGATCATGGTTACGCTACTTAATATTTTGAAACAGGAAAATGCAAGGTTCGGCGCCGCCGGGATCTGTAACGGGGGAGGAGGTGCTTCAGCCATGGTAATAGAGGTAGATTAAACCTGAGCCGCTTTTAACATAAGCCGGTCATGTCTGGCAAAAAAATTGCCTTAGCTCTTTTAATGACGTTTTTAAAAAAATAAAGCTGTTATTATGAAAAAGATATTTTTATTTGTGCTGTTATGCCTGGCAGCGTATATATCACAGGCTCAAAAAACGAATTCCGCCGGCCTTCATGGCAAATGGGTATTTGTTTCTTCTACAGAAAAAGACCTGGGTATTATTCATGAGAACAACCTGCCAAACCTTGTATTTGATTATGTCGAAAAGAGCGTATCAGGCTCAACGGGATGTAACACTATCAAAGGTTCCTTTAACGTAGAGGGAGACCAGTTAACATTCGGTCCTATGATCTCCACTAAAAAAGCGTGTACCGATATGCAGGTAGAGAATCATATCAACCAACTGCTGACTACGGTAACTTCTTATAAAGTAGACAGCAATAAATTGTTTTTATATAGTGCTGATAAAGCAAAATACCTGGTGTACAGAAAGTAATCATCATCTGATGGTTGTTGAAACACCTACTAAAGCGAGGTAAAAATCTGCGAATCTGCGGCGGATCTGTTGCCGCAGATTGGGGGATTGTGTAAATTTAACTATGACTGCCGAACAGATAACGTTACGTTTAGCTACTACCCGGGATGCAGAAACGATTGCAGCAATAAGTCGAAAAACGTTTTATGATACCTTTGCCGAGTTTAATACGGCTGAGGATATAAGGATCTTCCTGAACGAACAGTTCACCAAAGAGTCTTTGATCAAAGAAGTTGGGGTGCGATATAATACTTTTTTCCTGGCCTACCAGGGGCATGATGTTGCAGGTTACGTAAAGCTGAGAGACCATTTAATCCCCAGGGAATTGAAGGGTGAGCAGGCCATGGAAATTGCCCGTATTTATGCAACCCATGAAATGATCGGCAAAGGAGTAGGGAAAAAACTCATGCAGCATTCCATCGAAGTCTCGAAGCAAAGAAACAAACAGGTCATTTGGCTGGCTGTATGGGAAAAAAATGAGCGAGCCATGGAATTTTACACGAAATGGGGGTTTGAAATATTCAGTAAGCAGATATTTATTTTAGGTACCGATTTACAAAAGGATTGGCTGATGAAAAAGCGTTTGTAAACTTGTATTAGTTAAAACGTTATACAACACTCCGCCCTTTGGTAATGGGTTATGGCATCAGAATCTGAGTCATCTATAAGTATTATAAATATTATTATCTGAGTTAGACATAGTTTTGAAAGTTGCATATTATCTTTACCGCCATTTACAAATCATTTTTAAATTAGGAAATGAAATTGTTGACCTATGTATGTATGCTTCTGTTACCGTTTACAGTCAATGCTCAAAACATAAACGGTATCTGGAGTGGCAAACTAACACAGGAACCAGGAGGCTGTTTTCCGGAATATTATATAGAGGTTCAAATCAACGTTAGCGGCAGTTGGGTAAGTGGAATATCATACGATTATTATGACACCTCCCGGTTTGTGCAACTTAACTTCAGTGGCAGCTTAAGCGGCAATCATAAAAAAAAGATAGTGATCAGGGAAAATAAGGTGGTCCGCGAAAGAATTCCTGAAGATTGCACGCCCTGTCTCAAAACTTACGATCTAACCTACAGCAGGCAAAATAACGATGAAATTCTTTCCGGCACCTGGAAAGGGGAAGATATGGGCACCATAGCCGGATGTCCGCCCGGCAAAATTTACCTGAAAAGGGTTGCAGAATCGGCTTTTGCCAGGAAGAAGGAACGGGAAACGGAAATTGTACGAACACTGCTGCTGGATACTTCAAACATTAAAGTCGAATTTTATGACAACGGTGAAATAGATGGGGACACCATTTCCATCCTGCTTAATAACGCCGTTTTACAGTATAAGAAGGGATTATCTCTTACTCCGATAACGCTGAACGTTTTACTGGAAGCTTCAAAAGATTACGACATGATGATGCATGCTGAAAACCTCGGAAGCATTTCGCCGAATACTGCATTAATGATTATTACTTCAGGCAAATCCAGGTATGAAGTTTTTCTCTCCTCCAGTGAAAATAAGAATGCCGCCGTCAGGTTCAGGTATGAGACCAGAAAACCCAACAACCAACCAAAATAATCCAAGCCTCGTATTATAAAAAATAAAATTGTAACAATTTTTGCTTCATATATGTATATTGATTTATCTTAGCGTATCCTTAACATATATAATACTTTATACATTACCCCTTAAGTCTTCCAGGGTCTTACCTAAACCCAGTTTAACACTTTAATCACTTTTATCACGATTCGCTTGCCCTATGAATGGAGTTGTATGCTATGCCATTCATCATGCTCATTAAACCAACCTGCTTATGAGGCGCTTTCATGTATTGCTTTTATGCTTAGCATTATTCTTACACGTTCAGTCACAGGAAAAAATTGTTTCCGGAAACATTACCGTTCAGGATGACGGCACTCCTTTGCCTTTTGTGACCATCATGGTCAAAGGGACAAAGTATGGTTCTACATCGGATGAAAAAGGCTCTTTTAAAATTAAAGTACCCTCCAGGGAAGCTACGTTGATCATCCGCCACGTAGGTTATAAAGAACACGAGGTTGTAGTAGGAGATCAGACAATCATTAACATATCCCTGGCTTCTGCCTCAACAACGATGAATGAGATAGTGGTTACAGGTTATGGCCAACAAACAAGAAAAACACTAACCAGCGCCATCACTTCCGTAAGCAGTAAGGAGATTGAAAATATTCCCTCTCCCAGTACTGACCAGCTTTTGCAGGGACGTGCCTCGGGCGTGCAAGTGAACTCCAATACCGGAGCCCCGGGAGGCGGGGTGTTTGTGCGAATACGCGGAACTTCCTCCATAAATGCTTCCAGTGATCCGCTTTATGTGGTAGATGGTATTCCGATCCAGTCAAACAGCCTGGCTACCCTGGGCCTGGGTGGAAGTGTAACCAGTCCTATTGCAGACATAAACCCGGCCGACATCCAGTCTATTGAAATCCTCAAGGATGCATCGGCGACCGCGATTTATGGTGCCAGGGCAGCCAATGGCGTAGTGCTCATCACCACCAAGCGCGGCTCCGACAGAAAGGCGAAAGTTACGGCCGGCGCGTATTACGGGCGGCAGGAGCCCATAAATCTTCCCGACGTGGTCAATGGCCCCACGTTTGAACGGCTGATCAATGAATCGGCCACCAATAACTGGGTAGACCTTTACGGTTCGGTAGGTACCCGTAACCCGCAGGGCGTTGCCTTCAGACTGCCTTATGCCAATCCGGATACGGCGCTCAATACAAACTGGGGCGATCCTATATTTCGTACAGGTGCTTTACGCAACATTGACCTGTCTATCAGTGGTGGCAGTGAAAAAGTGCACTATCTGGTCTCCGCCAATAACTTCCTGCAGGAAGCCATGATCAAAAATTCAGACTTTTCACGGAATACCTTTCGCATCAATCTAGACTTCGTTCCCATAGATAAATTAAAGGTCGGAACAAACTTATTATACTCACGGAACAATCGAACCCGTGGCAGAAGCGATGATAATATTTCTGGCGCACTAGAGGGTGCATTTTTCTTTCCAGCCAATCTCCCTTATTACCAGCCTAACGGCTCTTATACCAAGTTCGGAACATTCGAGAGCCCTCTGGCTGCTATAGATCATTCAGACATTTCCATGCTGACAAACCGGTTGCTGGGAACCGTTTATGCAGAGTATGAATTCCGGCGTGGCCTGCGGTTAAAATCCAGCTTCAGCCTGGATTACAGCAACTTCGAAGAAAGCCTGTATGACGACAGTTTTACCAATGCCGGCTCAACGGTTAACGGCTCTGCACAATCGATCGTAGGCAGCAATATAAACTGGATACAGGAAAACGTCTTAAGTTATCAGTTCAAGGCAGGCAGTCATTCGTTTAATGCGCTCGTCGGGACGTCTTCGCAGGAATCTAAAACGTCCAGCACTACCGCTACCGGAACACAGTTTCCCAGTGACGACTTCCGCAAAATTAGCGCAGCCGCGGTGCAAACTGCCAGCTCTACAGCCACCGGTTATGGCATCGCTTCTCTGTTCAGCCGCATTACCTATGATTATCAGAATAAATATCTCGCTACAATAAATGTGCGCAGAGACGGTTCTTCCCGTTTTGGTGAAAGTAACCAATGGGGCACTTTCCCTTCCGCTGCTGTGGGATGGGTACTTTCTGAAGAAGATTTTTTGAGTAAGGCAGATTTTCTGAGTAACCTTAAGATCAGGGTCAGTTATGGTATCACCGGCAATCAAAGCGGCATTTCAGACTTCCAGTCTTTGGGCTTATGGGGCGGAGGAACATCAACGGTAAACGGGTCTTACGGAACAATACCCGGGATCAGTCCGACCCAACTGGCTAATCCTGCCCTCAAATGGGAAACAACCAAACAAACCGACTTTGGCTTGGACGTTTCTTTTTTTGAAAACCGGTTGAATATTACGGCAGATTATTACGAAAAGAATACAGAAGACCTGTTGCTTGCCGTTCCCGTGCCAAGGTCTACAGGCTTCGAAAACCTGGTACAGAATTATGGCAAGATGCAAAACAAAGGATTCGAACTGGCTATCAGCGGGGACTTGTTTCGCAGTAAAAGCGGACTGAACTGGACCGCCAACCTAAATATTGCATCCAACAAAAATAAAATAGTCAAACTGGCGGCGCCCTTCTTTGTTTACAACCGGGATATCTATAAATACCAGGAAGGCGGGGAGATGTTTTCGTTTTACCTGCACGAACAAACCGGGATCAATCCCAAAACCGGTGCTCCCGTATTCACAGACGTAAACGGGGATGGCAAATTTGATCCCAATGTTGACCGTAAAATTGTAGGCACAGCCAATCCGAAATTCTTTGGGGGATTTACCAATACGCTGAATTATAAAAATCTTGACCTGATGTTCTTCTTTCAATACAGTTACGGCAACGAACAGCTGAACTGGAACCTTTTCTTTTTGGAACATGGCGGAACAAGGGCTTCAAATTTTTCAGGCAGCCAGTTAAGCAGGTGGCAGAAGGAAGGAGATGCTACCATGGTGCCCAGGCTGAATGCCGCCAATTATGCCGCCGATCTCAGGCCTTCCAGGTTTCTTGAAGACGGTTCCTACATGCGTTTAAAAAATATTTCTTTGGGATACACCCTCCCTGCCTCGCTTCTGCGTAAGATCAGCATGTCATCAGCCAGAGTATATATATCCGGACAAAACGTACTAACCTTTACCGATTATACCGGGTTAGACCCCGAACTGACAGGTACAGCTTCCAATGCCCTAACCCAGGGAATAGAATTTTTTTCCATGCCGCAGGCGAGGACTTTCATGGCTGGTGTTACCGTTAGTTTTTAAACTTCTAATTCACGATCATGATAACACATTCATATAACATGATAACACATTCATATAAAATGACGAAACGGAATACTCCCCAAACCAGCACGAAGATCCGGCTGATGCTATACTTCAGCTATGCAGGAATCGTCTGTTGCTTTTTAGGGATCAATGCCTGTAAAAAAGTATTGGACCAGCAGCCGGAAACCTTCATCTCGACAGAAACGGCCATCACCAACAAGAAAGGTGCTGAAGCGGCTGTAGCCGGATTGTACAATGAGATACAAAACGGAAGCTATTACGGAAGGAATTTTCAGATCATCAGCGATGTTTCTTCAGATATTGCACAAAGTGTAGGGACCTGGGATTTTTACCGGGAAATGGATACCTACGTAGTGACTGGTGGCAACACCGAAAACGGAAATTTCTGGTACCGGGCTTACCGGGCAATTAACCAGGCCAATAATGTGATCGCTTACGTTCCCCAGGTAAGCAACGCAACGGAAGCAGATAAGAATAAATACATGGGCCAGGCTTATTTCGTCAGGGCATTGGCTTATTTTGATCTTACCCGGTTATATGGCGGCGTGCCGGGTGTGGTTGGTACGCTGGGAGTACCAATAGTCATCAAGCCCTCGGAAAAAATTGATGAATCGGCTTTTCCTCCAAGATCATCATTGCAGGATTCTTATAACCAGGTGGAAAGCGATCTTTTGAAAGCGGTTGAACTGTTACCTGAATCCTATGGCGACAACAGGAGCCAGGCCGTTAAGGCAACCGCCAGGGCCCTGCTAAGCCGGTATTATCTCTATGTAAATAAGCCCGATCAGGTTATATCCTATGCTACCCAGGTCATCAACGATCCCAAGTATGTGCTGTCGGCAACTTTTTCCGCTATTTTTGACGGCAAACTGAATGCAGAATCCATATTTGAACTGAACTTCACGGCCAGCGACCAAAGCGGTATAAGAAACTGGTATTTTACCTCCGCTTTAAGCGGACGTGGTGACCTGGCGGCGCATGAAAGTTATTATAAGGAAGCTACCGCCGATCCGAAAGACTCCAGAGGTAAATATTTTGGTTATGATGCTACCTCTAAATTCTACTACCCGACAAAATACCAGAAGGCAGGCAACGTTGATAACATTCACGTGATCAGGATAGCGGAAATGTACCTGAACCGCGCTGAAGCACGGGTTAAGACAAATGACCTGACAGGAGCATTGGCCGACCTCAACCGTATACATACCCGGACCGGTTCGGATGCCTTGAGCATCACCGGGGCAACAGAATTAAGTGCAGCAATCCTGCAGGAAAGAAAACTCGAATTCGCAGAAGAGGGGCACCGCTTTTTTGATCTGGTACGTACCGGTCAGGCCCTTACAAAATTAGTGATGGTTGAAAGAAGAAACGGGCCGCCTACAAGTTTAACCAATGCCGGCAGGCAGGTGTTTCCCATACCGTCGTTTGAAATGAATTCTAATGAAAACATGGTACAAAACGAAGCGTATAAGTAACGAATTTCCGGGGTACTCACTGTATGATTTCTCATTACATTTAACCAACTATCTATTATGCATACCAGGTATTTCTCAGTGTATTGTTTGATAACGGCAACCATCCTTTTGGGTATGATGTGTGTTTCTCCCGCATTTTCCCAGCTGTCTCTGACCGTAGGTGAACCAGCCACTGCTTCCCGGGGAACAGGGGCTATTAACGCGGAGGATATTTTTAAAGGAATGAAGTACCGGAATATCGGTCCCAACCGGGGAGGCCGGTCCCTGGGGGTTTCGGGCAGTCCATCCCGGAAGAATGAATATTATTTTGGAGCCGTGGGCGGCGGGTTGTGGAAAACCATAGACGGCGGCCTAAACTGGTTACCGGTTACCGATGGTCAAATGGAGAGCTCTTCCGTAGGGGCCGTTGCCGTTTCGGAATCAAATCCGGATGTTGTATATATCGGGACTGGCGAAACGCAATTCCGCGGCAACATTATGCAGGGCGACGGGGTGTATAAAACCACCGATGGCGGTAAAACCTGGAAAAATGTAGGGCTGAAGAACACGCAGGCCATCGCCCGGGTGCGGGTGCATCCTACCAATCCGGATATAGTCTATGCGGCCGTGCTGGGCCACCCTTACGGACCTCATGCAGATCGGGGCATATTCAGAACGCGGGACGGCGGTAAAACATGGAACAAAGTATTATATAAAACCGATAAGGCAGGCGCAGCCGACGTGATCATTGACCGAACCAATCCCGATGTGCTGTATGCATCCATTTGGGAAGTGTACCGCACGCCGTGGAAAATGTGGGGCGGAGGGGGAAGCAGCGGGTTATTCAAATCAACGGATGGCGGAGATACCTGGATTGAGTTGACAAAAAAACCGGGTATGCCAAAGGGCCTGGTAGGCAAAATCGGTGTTACTGTTTCACCTGCCGATCCCAAAAGGGTGTGGGCGATCGTGGAAGCCGATTCCGGCGGAGTATACCGTTCAGACGATGCAGGAATGACCTGGAAGTTGACAAATAACGAACGCAAACTGCGTCAACGGGCATTTTATTATTCCCGTTTGTATGCAGATCCTAAAGACAAAGATGTTGTATACGGACTTAATGTGGGCTTTTTTAAATCCACTGACGGAGGCGTTAAGTTTGATAAAACCATCAGGGTTCCTCACGGTGACAACCATGACCTGTGGATAGACCCGACCGACCCCATGCGAATGGGCACATCTAATGATGGGGGAGGAGCCGTGTCGGAGAACGGAGGGAAAAGCTGGACGGATGAAAACTTTCCTACGGCGCAACTTTATCACATAACGGTCACCAATGATTTTCCTTATCATGTAGCCGGCGCCCAGCAGGACAATTCAACGGTGGCTGTGGCCAGCGAAGGATGGGATTTTATGCAGGCCAGACAAAATACCCTGAAGAGAGACCAGTGGATGTACGCCGTTGGTGGAGGGGAAAGCGGATACATAACCCAGGATCCTAAAAATCCGGACATCTTTTATGCAGGGAGCCAGGGCGCATTGATAACGCGTACTGACCGCAAAACCGGCCAAACACGCGATATCCAGCCATATCCCCGATTCTTTTCGGGGGAACCTGCAAGCGCCCTTCCTGAACGCTGGCAATGGACCTTTCCTATCGTATTTTCTCCTGTCGATCCAACGCGATTGTATATTTGTTCGCAGCATGTATGGTTGACAACAAACGAAGGACAAACCTGGAAAAAGATTAGTCCGGACCTGACGCTGGCAGATACGGCTACCATGGGAAAAAGCGGTGGAGTAATTACCGGTGATATGAATGGGCCCGAGATCTACGCTACGGTCTTTACCCTTGCTCCTTCCTACCACGATGTAAACACCATCTGGGCGGGTTCAGATGACGGCCTGGTACACATAACGCGGAACGGCGGCGGGTCATGGGAGAAAATTACACCTCCTGACATGCCCAAATTTACGCGCATCAGTATTATCGAGGCCTCCAGGCATAAGCCCGGGACGGCGTTCGTTGCCGGCAAACGTTATCAGTTGGATGACCGTGCACCCTATATCTGGAAAACGGAAGATTATGGTAAAACCTGGACCAAGATCATCAACGGTATCAAGGAGGATGATTATGTACACGTCGTTCGCGAAGACGTAAAACGTGCCGGGCTGCTTTTTGCAGGCACAGAACATGGTCTCAGGATTTCCTTCGATAACGGTCAAAACTGGCAGTCTCTCCAGTTAAATTTACCCAATACCCAGGTTGCTGATCTGGCGGTAACAGTGAATGACCTGGTGGTAGGTACTCATGGACGTTCCATTTATGTGTTAGATGAAATCGGGCCTCTGCGTGAATTTCAACCGGAGATCATTAAGGCAAAGGCCTTTCTGTTCAAACCTTCTACCGCAGTAAGAAGGGTGCAGAACACTATGATCCAGTATTACCTGCCGACAGCAGTTGATTCGCTGAAGATAGATATTCTGGATAGTGAAGGAAAGCTCGTGCGAAGCTTTAAGGGAACAAAAGCAAAATCGGATTCCGCAAACAAGGCACCCGAGGTTTTGGCGGGAAACCAGAATCTGGATTCCGTTAACAACAGCGGCGTAATACCGACTGGCAGAATGAGGGCTGATTCAGCCGCTGAAGATTCCGACGCTGGTTTCTTTGGAAGGGCAGCTCCTAAACCCCCGACGGTGAATGAAGGCATTAACCAGTTTGAATGGGACCTGCGCTACCCGGGAGCGACTGAATTCCCGGGTATGATCGTGTGGAGTGCGCGTCCGCAAATGGGGCCGCTTGCCGTTCCGGGAAAATACGAGGTTAAACTTACCGCTGCAGGCGAAACCCTCACGCATCCCTTTGAAATTACACTGGATCCCAGGTTAAAAAATGTTACCCTGGAAGATGTTAAGGAACAATTCAAACTCGCCATGGAGTTAAGGGATAAAACCAGCAAGGCAAACGAATCGGTTATCCAGATCAGGAGCATTAAAGAAACATTATCAAAGAAAAAAGAAAAGTCAGCAGCGGACAACAGGCTCATTGCACAACTAAGCGCCATAGAAGAAGCTTTGTACCAGGTAAGGAATCAAAGCGGACAGGATCCACTGAATTTTCCCATAAAACTAAACAACCGGTTGGCTGCTCTATGGCGTAGCGTGGAAACGGGTGATGCCAAACCAACGGACGCTTCTTACCAAATTACCAAAGACCTTTCCGCGGAACTGGATAAACAACTCGTGGAATTGAACAAGCTTACTAATTCAAAAAAGGCTTTTTAACGAGTGGTTGCAACGCAACAAAATCATTTAATAGACTAAATTGCCTGACCGGTTCAGGCAGTTAACATCTTAAAAACAATAATGAAACATAAGAACAAGATCAACGCGTTTAGCTTAGCCAGCTTTATCAGCCTTCGCCTGGCTTTCGGTGCAGGCAATCTGACCGCCCAGCAAGCATCGTCTGTCCAGTCTTCCGCTGCAGAAAAACCCGCCGGTACCGCAACACCGGAGCTGTCGTCGCCTGCCCCGGTAGCAGATATTTTCAAGGGGCTCAAGTATCGTAACATCGGGCCCAACCGCGGCGGAAGGTCCACTGCAGCTTCGGGTAGTCCTTCACGTAAGAACGAGTATTACTTTGGCGCTACAGGCGGCGGATTATGGAAAACAATCGACGGCGGAAATACCTGGGCACCGGTAACAGACGGCCAGCTTGGAAGTTCTTCTGTAGGCGCTGTGGCCGTATCAGAATCAAACCCGGATATTGTTTACATTGGAATGGGCGAAACGGAATTTCGCGGCAATATCATGCAAGGCGACGGAGTGTACAAAAGCCTCGACTCCGGTAAAACCTGGAAGAACATGGGACTGAAGACTACGCAGGCTATTGCGCGTGTCCGTATCCATCCGACAAATCCTGATATTGTTTATGTGGCCGCACTGGGGCATCCGTATAACGCCAATACGGACAGGGGCGTTTATCGTACTATGGACGGAGGTAAAACCTGGAAAAAAGTGTTGTATAAAAGTGATAAAGCCGGCGCCGAAGACCTGATCATCGACCCAACAGACCCAAAGGTGTTATATGCTGCCCTGTGGCAGGTCTACCGCACACCATGGAAAATGTGGGGAGGTGGCGATGACTGCGGTTTGTACAAATCTGTCGACGGAGGAGAGACCTGGACGGAACTGACTAAAAAACCGGGGATGCCCAAAGGACCACTGGGTAAGATCGGCGTTACGGTTTCACCGGCCGACCCCAAGCGCGTTTGGGCGATCATCGAAGCCGATTCAGGCGGAGTTTACCGCTCTGATGACGCCGGTATGACCTGGAAATATGTAAACAAGGACCGCAAGCTTCGCCAACGGGCATTTTACTACTCACGACTGTATGCGGACCCTAAGGATAAAAACGTTGTCTATGGCCTGAATGTAGGCTTCTTCAAGTCAACCGATGGCGGTGTTAAGTTTGACAAAACGATCAGGGTACCTCACGGTGATAACCATGATCTCTGGATCGATCCTGCAGATCCGCTGCGCATGGTGACGGCAAATGATGGCGGCGGAGCGGTATCCGTAAACGGCGGAAAAACCTGGACCGATGAAAATTTTCCAACGGCACAGCTTTACCATATCATGGTCACAAAAGATTTTCCGTATCATGTTGCCGGTGCACAGCAGGACAATTCAACCATAGCCGTTCCCAGTGAGGGCTGGACTTTTATGCAGGCCAGGCAAAATACCCTGAAAAGGGATCAGTGGACCTATGCGGTAGGCGGAGGTGAAAGCGGCTATATTGCGCAGGACCCAAAAAACCTGGATATCTTCTACGCCGGCAGCTATTCCGCGGTACTTACGCGCATCAATAGAAAAACAGGTGAGATGAAGGAGGTGGAACCTTATCCCCGGTATTTTATGGGTGAAGCTCCTAAAGACATTCCTGAGCGCTGGCAATGGACCTTTCCCATTGTTTTTTCTCCGGTTGACCCGAACAGGTTATACGTTTGCTCGCAGCACGTATGGATGACCACGGATGAAGGGCATTCCTGGAAAAAGATCAGTCCGGACCTGACACTGGCCGACACCGCTACGATGGGAATCAGCGGAGGGCTCGTTACCAATGACATGACAGGCGTAGAAGTATATGCTACCGTTTTTGCGCTGGCGCCATCATTCCATGACGCAAACATGCTTTGGGCAGGTTCAGACGACGGGCTGGTACACATTACCCGGAACAATGGAGACAGCTGGCAAAACATTACACCTCCTGACATGCCCAAACATACCCGGGTAAGCATCATCGATGAATCGCGGCACAAGGCCGGAACTGCCTATATTGCCGCAAAACGGTATCAGATGGGTGACCGTGCGCCCTATATCTGGAAAACATCCGATTATGGAAAGACCTGGAAGAAAGTGGTCAATGGCCTTCCCCCGGATGAATTTGTTCATGCAGTAAGGGAAGACCTGGTAAGGCCGGGATTGCTTTTTGCCGGTACAGAGCACGGGGTTTGGATGTCTCTGGATGATGGGGAGAACTGGCAGCCGCTTCAACTGAATTTACCTAACACACAGGTTGCAGACCTGGTGGTTACCGAAAAGGACCTGGTAGTGGGTACCCACGGACGTTCTATCTATATCCTTGACGACATTGGCCCGTTACGCGAATACAAACCGGAAATCCCCAATGCCAATGTATTTTTCTTCAAACCTACTTATGCCGTACGCAGAGCGCAGAATGCCATATTCCAGTACTATCTTAAAAAGCAGGTGGATTCCCTCAAAGTGGAGATACTGGATTCTACAGGAGCACTGGTACAAACCTTTAGGGGCTACAAAGCGAAATCCGATTCGGCAAAAGCAGCGGCGACAGCAGGGCAGGTCAACCCAAAAGCCGATTCCGTTGTTGGCCTGATACCTTCAACACCGGCAGCAAAGCCACAGGCAGATTCCGCAGCCGCAGCACCACCTGAAGATGAAGGAGATGAGTTTTTTGCTCCAAGAGCCAAGCCGCCCGGAACTATCCAGGGTATCAACCAGTTTGAATGGGACCTTCATTACCCGGGAGCCACAGATTTTAAGGGTATGATCTTATGGGGTGCCCGGATTAGCCAGGGGCCGTGGGCGCTGCCAGGAAAATACAAAGCAAAACTTACGGCTGCCGGCGACACCATAATGCACTCTTTTGAGATCTTGTTTGACCCACGCACACCTCATGTTACCATGGCCGAGCTGAAGGAACAGTTTAAACTTGCCATGGAGCTTAGGGACAAGGTAAGCAGGGCCAACGAAACGGTCGTACAGATCAGGAACATAAAAGAAACACTGAATAAGAAAAAAGTGAAGACCGATATCGAAAAAAAGCTGATACAGCAATTAAGCATTATTGAAGAAACGCTTTACCAGGTTAAAAATGAAAGTAACCAGGATCCGTTGAATTTTGGTATCAGGCTAAACAACCGTTTAGCGTCATTATGGAAAATTGTTGAATCGGGGGATGGAAAGCCAACGGTTGCGTCTTACCAGGTTACAAAGGAACTTACTGCGGAACTGGATAAGCAGATCAACGAGGTAAAAAAGATTGCAAATCCTAAAAAGGCGTTTTAGGATCGTGGTTGGTATCCAAAGGCTGTTTGAATTCTCAGACTTCGAACCCTTATGTTCTAATTATAAAAATATTGAACTTTCTATCCTCCATTAACTTTTTGTTGCATCTTGCCAGTAAATATTTTATGAAGCATTTCCTTCAATACCGAGTGGCCATCGTCGTCTTTTGACAGAACATTTTGATAAATAAGTTTGCCTTCTTTATCAAATAAAAAAATCTGAGAAAAAACTTATTTGATATAAAGACCTCACCATGCTTCCGCTTATGTATGCAGACAGATCACAAGTTTGTAACCAGGATGTGAAGCATAAATTAATAGTCATTTTTTTAACGTTGACGGACGTAAGGGAAAAGCTGTGTGAAGGGTAGAACAAACAGAGCAATAGTTACGCATTCAAAGAGTATGTCCGAAAACCAAACCCTTTATCCTTCCTTCCAAACTCTATCCGCGTAGAAACTTCCGACTTCCAGAGGTCATGAGTCCGCAGGAGGTTACCAAATTAATCTCCACTCCGGAATCGCTAAAAAGTAAAACCGTATTAGCGTTCTTTTATGCAACGGGCTTACGGGTCAATGAAGCGACTTATGTTAAGCTCTCCGATATTGACCGGGCAGCCATGCGTATTAAGGTTACCCATGGCAAGGGTTCCAAAGAACGATATGCTTTACTGTCGCCGGTACTTTTAAAACAGTTAACCGATTATTACCGCCAGTACCGGCCAGAGGATTATCTATTCAACGGTAGTAAGAAAGGCAGCCGTATGAGTAACCGTGCCATGCAGCTTCTTATGCAAAATGCAGTAAAGAAAGCAGGGCTTAATACCGCTTTCAGCCTTCATACGCTGCGTCACAGTTTTGCCACCCATCTGCTGGACGCAGGCTGTAACATCCATGCCATAAAGGAACTGCTGGGTCACAGCTATCTTCAAACAACAATGGTGTACCTGCATCTTACCACCTATGTGCGTCAGCAGATCCTTTCACCATTGGACAGATTAACCCCTGCAGCCATGAGCAGCCCTGGTTTACAGCAGGTGTTAGCTACTCATAGTTATACATCAGCAAACGCATTATACTGCCAGGGTATTACAACAGTTATTGCAATGTCGCACTCCGGCCTGCGGTTCCCACGTGTACGATTGCAGTAATGGCGATTGCAACAACGGCAGCCAATACCGGTATAACAGTTGTCGCAATCGCCATTGTCCGCAGTGCGGCGGTTTGCAAAAACAAGAATGGATAGAAAAACGGATGAGCGAACTGTTACCGGTACAATATTTTCATGTGGTCTTCACCCTGCCTGATCAGCTTAACGGATTGGTGATGGGCAACCGCGCTCAGCTATTTTATCTTTTACAAGACAGCAGTTGGTATGCCTTGAATACATTTGGCAAAGACCCCAAACACCTGGGTGCCACACTGGGTGTAATCGGCATCCTACATACTTGAGGACAACAACTGAGCTTTCATCCCCATATCCATTGCATAGTCAGTGGTGGTGGCATGACAGCAAACAACGTTCTGGAGGCGAGCCAAGAAAATCAAAAACAATTTTTTGTTTCACACCGGTGCGATGATGCAGGTATACAGGGGCTATTTCTTGCACCAACTGAAAGGATTAAAAGCAAGTAAACAAATCCATTGGTTCCAGGATGATAAAACCTGGAATCAGTTCCTGCAAGAGCTTTCCACTATGGACTGGGTAGTATATGCCAAATCACCTTTGGGTGGTCCGGCGCAGGTGGTGGAATACCTTGGCAGATATACGCATAAAGTGGCTATCAGCAACAACGGCATAAAAGCTATATCTGCTGAAGGCAAAGTAACATTGAGTTATAAAGATTATGCAGATGGTAATAAGCAAAAAGATATGGAGTTGCCGGCACCTGAATTTATACGGCGCTTTGAGCAACATATTCTGCCGAAAGGATTTACCAAGATCCGGCATTACGGCTACCTGTCTAACCGGGGACGCACGACGCGTATAGCAGCGATATTAAAACAATTAAAACTGCCACCTCCTAAACCGGTTATTAACTACGATTATGCCACATCCATGCTTATACGTTACGGTGAAAATGTGCATCAATGCAAATACTGCAAAGTCGGTAAATTATCGTTAGTAATGACAATATCACGAACAGGTGCAAAAGATAAACCGGTACCTGTTCAAAAAGAATAGAGAAGTTCGAAAGCCCGTATGGCTATGAAAACTCTTTTTTGAAAAAGCCTTAAAGCTTAAGGGCCATATTATGCTCATGCAATTAAAGAAAGGAGAAAAGATGAGAAAAGCATCTGTCAAAATCTAAAATAACAATGATGGGAATGAAATATTTTAAATACCAACCCCATTTATATACCTCATTAGTAAACCACCACCGTTACTAAGTGTAAGAGCCGGAGTGATACTTTCCCCATAGGTTTCCAACAGCGGCGCGAGTTCAGTCAACAAAGACTATGCGACAAGCCCACATCGAGATGTTCTTGATGGGGGCTTGCCTTTGGGGGCTTATCGCATAGTCTTATAGATGTTTGCTGAAGTTCCCTTTTTTTGTCAAATTGCTTTTATATGAAGGAGTATTATTCTTCATACCAGGCTTTAGTATCAGGCATTTCAAAAGGCTTATGGAAGAAATCATTCAATATCATTAAAAAAAATTCTTTTTTTTCCCATGCGGCGTTATGAGTTGTACCGGGTATTATACATAGTTGTGATTTTGGGATGTTCTGAAATATTTTAAGTGTATGTTCCAGTCGAACATAATCTCTATCGCCTGCCATTATCAAAACAGACATTTTTACCTGTGATAAATTTGAAAACGGTATTCGAGGATAATCAAGGCCAAGTTTGGTTTGTCTTTTAACTTTAGGGTCAGTACTTTCTTTATACTGTTTTTCAATAGACTTTAAGGCCCATGGAAAAATTGCAGCACTATCTGGTTGAGCAAGAACGCCTAAAGCCAATAGCCTCTTCACTTTTTCAGGATGAGTCATTGCTAAAATCAAACCAATAATTGCTCCTTCACTTTGTCCCCAAACGAAAGCGGAATCAATTTTTAACTGAACCAAAAGCGCATTTATATCGGACGCCATTTGTTCATAGGTTAATTCTAAATCATTATCGGATGACCTCCCTTGTCCCCGGTTATCAATGGCTATAACTTTATATTTTTTGATGAGTTCGGGGTAGAAAAGCCCCGCAGTTGAAATAGAGCTTCCGAATTCATGCAAAACTAACAAGGGCTCACCTTGTCCATAAATTTCGTAATACAATCGTATACCATTTACCTCCGCATATTTGCCAACTTTGTTATTGATACCATAACTAGGCACATTTGTACCTTCAATCAAAAGGCATTTTGTTCCTTGAGCCTTTTGTCCACTTACAATCTGAGCTTTGTAATTGTCATTAAAGCCAGATCTCCAGCGTTTAATACCTTGATCGAGTACATTTTTATCATTTTCAAAGTTGGCGGTAAAAACATTCACCCATTTGCCCTTTTCAGTTTCAATATCCAATTTCACATCATCGTAATAAAACTTACCGTTGTACTGACATAACGCACCAAAAGCTATTTGAGTAGAACCGGAATCGATTTTTCCTTCGATTGAATAACTTTTCCATTCACGGCTGCGAATAGGGAGATTCCACATATTATCGAAAAAACTGAATCCCTTTTGTTTATCTACCCTTGCCCAAAGGCGTGCGGATGGGCTGTCATCGCCCGTTTCTGTTTTAACAAGCGCCTGAAGCCGGAAGCGATGCCCTTCGTAGCCTTTAGTTGCAACTTTCTGAGAATACGAAACCCAATTCTCCTGCGCCTGGATATTGTTGCAAAACAATAATTGCAAAACGAAAAGCAGAGTTGCAAAAAATGGACTGATTTTTTTCATGATTAAATTTTTTGTATGCTATAATTGATTTTAATTTCAGCCAACGTGTAAGCATTTAGAAAGTTGGGGCAATTCATATTCGCCGGATATAAAGCGGGATTTGTACTGCTGATGATTGCACTTCCGTCCAGCCCGAATTGCACAAAGCCTTGTTTGTTGCCTGCAGTTTTAGTCCTGCCATAATTATAAACGTCTATAATTAAATAAACCATTCTTGATATTTTGTACCAACATTTGTATTCCGATTTAGTTTGTCTAAGTTACAAGTTTCACAAAGTAGTTGAATGTTTGTAGGGTCATTAATACCAAACAAATCAAGTGGTATTATATGATCATAATTATTTGTCGACTCAATGTTTATAATCTTAGTTAAGTCAGTTGAGCAAAATGAGCAACGTCCTTTGTCTCTATGAAAAACGGCTTTCTGAACCCATTTTGGAATTCTCTGTCGTTTTAATGTCCCTTTGATAGTCAATTGATTTTGGGTGAAGCAAAATTTAGTAAAATTCGCTGCGTTATTTTCATTGAATTTGCGAAGTAATTTTCTGTTGGAAAAAAGAATGAAAAATATTTCGTCACATAGTTGCTCTGCAAGTGTTGTAAATTTTTTCGAATTTTTTGTGTACCAACTTTGTATTTGTCTATTTGTAGTTATAGGATAATCATTTTCATCATATTTGATTTGCAAAAAATCAATGTCAACGCCATATTCAGAAAACTGTTCTTCAATAAACTGAAGTTCTATAATGTCCCAACAAACTTCTTCTGCCATTTCCATAAACCAGTGCTTATAATGGCTAATAAATTCTTGCTTAATGAATAAATGCAGTAAGGTTTGTTTGTCAAAAGCAATTGCCTTTTGTCTTGCTATATCAATATTTTTTTTGTTTGGAAAATTTACAGTTAAACCAAAGTCTATTGCACCTTCAACCATTGAAGCAGTTTTGTAAACTTGATGTAATGTTAAATCTTTCAATGTCGTAAAAAATTACCGCTAACGGTGATGGCTTGCTGCTGTGCTGGTATTTTATAATGTCCAGGCCGGAGCCTCAGCATATTGAAAAACTGATGATGAAGATAACAACTAAAGCTCATTTATATTCTTCAACCCGATCAAAAGCTGATAGTGAACTGAACGATGAGAATATGTTCGTCGGCCAGCACAGCAGCAAACCGAATGTTAGGCCCAGTAGTGTCTACTTTATGCCCGTCTGTTCAATTAAAAAAATGATATTTGTGCCAGTCAGATTAAGACCATATCTTGTCATTTCATCATCTACTTTCTGTGGAATTTGTCCCTGACCATGTCCACCAAGTTTATTCCTTATTGTTGGGATGCCGCTTTCAAGCAAATTCTGTAACGAAGTAAATTGATTTTGCGTGAAAGTTGGAACAAGGCCGTTTTGAAAACAAATTTGAATGAGTCTTTTTGCAGTGTCTGTTTGATTAAAAGCCCAACCTTTTTCTTGGCAGATAATTTTTAAGGTACTTTCAAATGCCTTTAGGCATTCAGCTAAGCACTCTTTATTTCTTCCATGTCTGTAGTGTTCGTGACCTTTTAAGTATTCTTCATTTGCACCTTTAAATTTATTATTCCACAGAAGTGAAATAGTAGGCTTTGTTATTTCGCTATGAATATATGTTGAATCGATGCGAATTATTTCCCCCGCTTCAAATGCATAACCGACCCCATGTTCTTTAAAACGGTCATTTAGTTCGGCAATAGCATCATCTGGTTTCAATTTTGGGTATGTATGGTGGGAGTCTGTCCAATAATCTTCTTTTAGAACGGTATCAAAATATCGAAATGATAATTCTATAATATCAACTGCTTCAGCTGTTTTCTCAGTTTTTAAAAAATAATTTAATAATTGTTCCTGATGAGTATCATTATATCCACTACCTAATTTGAAAACACCATACTCTCTACAAACTGCTTTGTGTAAAAATTCGTAAACGTCCTCAGCATGATGATCAGTAGTATATCTGTCCTCGCCAATTACGTCTCGAATTATATGTACAATCTGAACTCTCAGCGGTGAGTGTATAAAGTCACAGGTAAATACATCAGGCACTTCTCCTCTGAGTCGTTTTTGTCGCTTGGAAAAAAGATCGAATATTGCCATTCTATGTTGAAGTTAGTGGGTTTTCCCTATTGGGCCTAACAGATAGAAAAGTATCCGAAAGGCCCCCCTTAAAAGCCCCGCATCATTTTATGTTACGGGGCCTTGCGGTATACTTTTGAGTTGGCCGACGTTGCCGTAAAGACTGCTATTAGGCAGAAAGTATCGACCTTTCTGATTCTACCTGTTTGATTCCAAGATTAATTTTAGTCCAACAATCAAGGTTGCCTTGCTTTTGCAAGCTCGAACACCTTTGATTGATCCTCCAAAATAAGTTTTCTTCTTTGCATTTACCAGTAGTTGCTCTAATTTTTCTATCCCGCGCATACTATTGTCATTACGTTTGGCAGGCGTTGCTTGTAATGTATTAACCGTATTGATGTGCCCGTTTTTCTATCATCCGTCATCTGCCTGTTTCCATGGATAATAGACCTTTACGAGTTGCATGCTGTTCCCCTTACAGCCCGGACACTCACTGATATTAATACCGTACCGCTCCATCAGGCGGACCTGCATGGGTATCTTTATCAGAGGTTTGTGTCGGGGCAGCTGCATTTTTTTAAGCACTTCCCCAATCCGCTGATGTCGGTTCCGATTTGCAAGGTAGCCGTAGGTTCTTATTTTGGTAAATCCTTTGGGCAGAATATGTTGCTCAAAGCGGCGCAGAAATTCCGCTCCGCTTAAGGTCATCTGTTTTTGTTTGTTATCATCTGAGTAATCTTTATAGTTAAAGCTCACGGTGTCATCCTGGTCATTGATACTTGTTATCCTGTGATTACTGACAGCTACCTTGTGAGTGTATCTGCCCAGGTATTCAATGACAGCCTGGGGCCCGCCAAAGGGCGCTTTGGCATACACAACCCACTCTTTGCGGTACAGCAGATTCAACAGCGCGCTGATATCTGTGCCCGCCATGGGTACAACTGTTTTGTCATCTATCAGTTCTTTAAGGGCTTCCAGGAATTTTCCTCTGTACACCTGGCTCATGGCTTTAACCGGAAACAGAAAATTCCAATCATTTTTTGCTGCCTCTTTCCATCTGTTATCAACTGTAATCCCTCCACCGCTTACAATACAGTGGATATGTGGATGGAAGCTCAATTGCTGGCCCCAGGTGTGCAGCACACTAATGATGCCTGGCAGCGCTTGCAGATATTTTGGATCAGCAGCAAAGCTCAGCAGCGTCTGGGATGAAGCATCAAAGAGGAGCTTGAACAAGATCCTTCTGTATCCCATGACCAGGCTGTTAAGCTCATGAGGCAGGGTAAAAACTACATGGTAATATTTCACCGGTAGCAGTTCTGCCATGCGTGCTTCTACCCACTCCTGCTTTTTGAGCGCACCGCACTGCGGACAATGCCTGTCCCTGCAGCTATGATATTGATACTTTACATGGCCGCATGACTCCTCACTACACTTGTACACATGATGTCCCAACACAGAAGTACGACAGGTTCTTAACCGCTGTAACACCTTTTGCACATGAGCACAGGATGAGCTATCTGCATGATGCTTTAATAGCACCTGCTGCACGGTTGCCCGTGGCGGTGTATAGACTTGCATACATGAAAGATTACCGGGTGCGTTGTAGCAAAGATCCTGGCGTTAAGTGATCCAACGGGTCAGGGATATTTATTGGGAGCATATCGAAAGGGTTTACAACACTTTCCATGCGTTTCTGACTTAAATGCAAATATTGCATCGTAGTACCCCAGACTGCTATGACCTAGCAACTCTTTTACGGTATGCAGATCGGTACCGTTGTCTACCAGGTGGGTAGCAAAACTGTGCCGGATGGTATGAACAGAATAATCCTTGTTTTCAAGTCCTGCTTTGATAATTGCTTTTTGGACAACTTTCTGGATGCTCCGCTGGCTATAACGACGGCCTTTGCCCATGCCATTAAAAAGATATTCTACAGGGCGGTACTGAATATAGTAAGCTCTTAATTCAAGCAACACATGATGTGATAAAATGGTATAGCGGTCTTTTAACCCTTTGCCTTGAACAACTTTTATACGCATGTTTTTACTGTCAATATCCGTAATACGTAAGTAAGCCAGTTCGCTTAAGCGGATGCCGGTACTATACAACAGCATTAAAATAGAACGGTGCTTTACATTATCAATGGCATTGATTACTTTTAAAATCTCTTCTGCACTCATTACAGGAGGAAGTGTTTTGACTTTACGCGGGTAGATAACCGTTGGAATGACATACGGCTTTTGCAACACGTGCCTGAAAAAGAAAGAAATGCTTTGAGCCGCCATGCAGCATTTACTGCGACCGCATCCGAGTGTTTTTGTAAGATAGAGGAGGTACTGCATCACCATCTCACTATCAAAATCCAAAGGAGCAACATCAGGATAATAAGAAAATAGATAACGAAGTTCACCCAAATAATTGCGGATGGTCATATCACTGTAATGACCCAAAGCAAGAAACTGACCAGTTTTTTCTAATGCCGCAACTGGCTGCGGACTGAGCGTTTTTTTTCCATGATCTTAACGTTTTAAAAATGAAAGAATAACGCTAAGATAAATCATCGCTCAATAACTCATTGCCGGATAGGCAATGTTGGTTCAACGTATGTATTTGAGGCATCGCTCCAAATTCACAGATTGATTTTCAATACCCGTTGATTCGCTTTATTAAATTGTTTCGTACAGCAATACAACTAGCAATGTAAAACCTTTCAGCTAATATAATAAATTATAACATCAATACAATACTATACCCTGGTGCGAGTATGCTGTTTGGGCTTGCGCTGCTGCATGCTCGTGCTTGTTGCTTAAGGGAAGGTCTAATATTATTATCACTCCTGGCCCTTTCATTTCAAATATTACATATTACACCAATTGCCATTCACACGAGAAAATTCTAAGCATAACTATATGATATTTTTCCTGTCGTTACATTAAACATTTATACTTTAAAAAACGAAAAACCTAAATCTTCATAAAGGAATTTCGTCATACCTATGCCTGGCACGAGAACGCCCTGCACAGCGCCAGGCTGCACACTCATATCTTTGTTTTAAATAAAAAAAGGACTAAAGGCAGCAACTTGGCCATCATACTTAACATGTAATCTATAATGTTCTGCGCGAGGAAAATTTGATTTTAGTTTCTTCTGCACATAGCCATGGAACCAACGGGCGTTTATTACGAACAAGGCGCGATGTCTTTATTTAATCATGGGTTTACAGTAGCAGTTGTCCTTCCTAATAAATCAAAGAAATACCTGCAGGCTACCGGCCTAAAATCTAAAAATAATAAAATTGATGCTAAAGGCCTTCGCCAAATGGGAGCTGAGCAAAAATTAGAGCCCTGGCGACCAATGAATGAATTTTTCTACGCTCTGCGCGCTCTTACCCGCCATCATGAAAGTTTACAGAATTTGAGAACAATATTAATAATCGCCTACATGCAGATAATGCAGGTCAAATCCGGCAATTGAACGCAAAGTAAACGGAATACTTAAGATAAAAGGCGTAGGCTTAATGACTGTGGCCACTTTGCTGGCAGAAACCAGTGGCTTTTTGCTTTTTAGAACTCATCTCAATTAGTAAGCTATTGGCGCTATGACGTGGTTGAAGATCAATCAGGCAAGCACAAAGGCCAAACCAGGATCTCTAAAAAGGGGAACAGGCATATTCGCCGCATGCTGCACATGCCAGCCTTGAATGTGGTCCGCTACCAGGTAGCGCCCTTTGTTCAATTATTCAACAGGACAATACAAAAGCATCATGTTAAAATGAAAAGCTATGTGGCCGTGCAAAAAAAATTGCTTGCCATTATCTATTCACTTTGGAAAACCAATCAGTCTTTTGAAGAAAACTGTCATATACAAAATATAACCGGAGATGTTGAGCCGGTACATCCTCTCGGCTCAGCTTCGCAGAAGCTGTCCACCTTGCAAAAAAATAGCCCTGAAATTAATCAGGGCTACACAAGGTGTACAACCGTCGAAGTTTCGCCGTTTGCATCCTCTCGGCTTTTACAAAATAAAGCAAAAAAATACTTGGTTCTAATGACCTCGCGCCGGAATTCTGGGACCGCGGGCAGATGATGCTATTTCATCAACCCCACAACCAACTCATTTTTAACCTTCCGCACAATCCGCTCTGCGTGAACCCGGGAATTTTCAATGAACAGGCTGTGGGTATCCATGCCACCGCAGATCACTCCCGCCAGGTAGATATGCTTTATATTGGTTTCATGCGTTTCTTCGTCATACAGGGGTTTCCTAACCGCATCATCAGATAATGTGATGCCGGCCTTTTGTAAAAATTGCAGATTTGGCTGGTAACCGGTTAGTGCAATGACCCAGTCATTTTCGATGGTCACTATTCCGTCGGGCGTCTGAATGTCTACATCCCGCTCACGGATCTCCGCTATTCCGGAATAATAATAAGCCTTGATAGATCCTTCTTTGATCCGGTTTTCAATATCGGGCCGCACCCAGTATTTCACCCGTTCACCGATCTGTCCTTTGCGAATTACCATGGTAACCTCTGCACCTTTCCGCCAGGTTTCCAGGGCGGCGTCTACAGCCGAATTCATGGCTCCTACTACAATCACTTTCTGGAAAGCATAATAATGCGGGTCTTTATAATAATGCGATACTTTCGGAAGATTTTCACCCTTTACTCCAAGCAGGAAAGGCATATCATAAAACCCGGTAGCGATAACAATGTTTTTTGCCGGGTAGCTATCTTTGGTTGTGATCACAGAAAAGCCTTCATCTTCATTCATGATCCCGGTGACCTGTTCAAATAATTTTACTTTCAGGTGATAAGCCAAAGCCACTCTCCGGTAATATTCCAGTGATTCGGACCGGGTAGGTTTTACGTTATTAGACACAAATGGAACCCCACCTATTTCCAGCCTTTCCGAAGTAGAAAAGAAGGTCATATTTACCGGGTAATTGAACAATGAATTGACCAGGGATCCTTTCTCGAGGATGACATAATGTAAGCCGGCTTTTTGTGCTTCCAGCCCGCAGGCGAGGCCGATAGGACCGCCCCCGATGATAACAAGATCAAATATAGCTTTCAACTGAATGGTTTAAAAAATGGCAAAGGTAACTGAAAATGGTTGCCTGCATCGCGCAGGAGATCACCTTTGTGGCCTCTTTGTGTAGTACTTAGTGACCTTTGTGATTAAAAACAACCACAAAGAATTTCAAAGGGTTACGCAAAGAGAGCACAAAGTGGTTACTGACTTTGTATACTAAGCGACAACGCAGATCCTCAAATTATCTCTGTGGCTTCTTTGTGTTGTACTTAGTGACCTTTGTGGTTAAAAAACCACAAAGAATACAGAAGTTACACGAAGAGGGCACAAAAAACTTACTAACTTATTCAAACCAACATTATTTTATTTTTTTCGCAGGCATCTCTCTTCCGTTCTGATACAGAATAAGTTTTTCAATAACTCCATCCGCACCAGTTAGGATAGCGCCATTATCTGAATTCACCATTACTATCACGCCGTTACCGCTGGTGATGCTGCCTAAATACTGACAACGAAAACCCTCGTTGGATCCGCCGTGCGAAAAATACGTTTCGCTGCCTTTCTTTAAAATAAAAACACCTAAGGCCGCTTCATTTTCCAGGAAAGGCGTCAGTCGCAACCTGGTCATTTCCCGGTTCAGCACTTTCCGGGATTGCCCGTTGCTGCAGGTTCCAGGCCGATTCTCCTTCAATCCGTATCTTTCCGGCGAGGTTATTTTCAACCTGTTTGATTTTTTCTTCAATACTGGCGGGGTAGGTGGGATCTTCCTGCGAATACAAAAAGCCGGTATTAAATAGAAGAAAAACAGCTGGCACTATCAGCCATTTTGCAGGGATGCTTTTGCGGCCAACAGTTGGGTGCATTTGTTCGATAGTTTTTTCCATAAGGACTAAGTTACATAAGAAAATTTACTGGGAGTGGGGAGGGCCTTTCACAGCGCTTCTAGGTCATCCGCGAGGGGTAAGTCAGTGTGTAAAGATGATTTGCTGAATTGGTGAACAACCGATATTTTTGCCACTCCATAAACTACAGATAATGAGACAAATTGCATTTCGGGAGGCATTACGGGAAGCTATGAGTGAGGAGATGAGACGTGATGAAAAGGTGTTTCTGATGGGGGAAGAGGTAGCTGAATACAACGGGGCTTATAAGGTGAGCCAGGGCATGCTGGATGAGTTCGGTCCTAAGAGAGTGATCGATACACCGATCGCTGAACTGGGTTTTACCGGTATTGCGGTAGGTGCGGCACAGAACGGATTAAGGCCCATCGTTGAATACATGACCTGGAACTTCGCAATATTGCCTCTCGACCAGATCCTCAATACAGCAAGCAAAATGCTTGCTATGAGCGGTGGCCAGGTTGGTTGTCCCATTGTCTTCAGGGGGCCCAACGGATCCGCAGGGCAACTGGGAGCCCAGCACTCCTCTGCTTTCGAAAGCATGTTTGCCAATATACCCGGTATGAAAGTGATTTCGGTAAGCAATCCCTATGATGGCAAGGGCCTGTTGAAAAGCGCCATTCGGGATAACGATCCGGTCATTTTTATGGAGAGCGAGGTTATGTATGGTGAGAAGGGAGAGGTGCCTGAAGAGGAATACCTGATCCCTATTGGAAAAGCAGATGTGAAGAGGAAAGGAAAAGACGTGACCATTGTTTCCTTTAATAAGATGATGAAGGTTGCTTTGGGCGCTGCCGCAGAATTGGAGAAGGAAGGGGTGGACGCTGAAGTAATCGATCTGCGAACTATCCGTCCGATGGATTGGATGACCATCCTTGAATCGGTCAAGAAAACCAACCGGTTAGTGATCGTGGAAGAGCAATGGCCGTTTGCCTCTGTATCCTCTGAAATAACCTATAATATTCAGAAAGAAGGGTTTGATTACCTGGATGCACCCATTCGCCGTATAACCAGTGCCGATGCTCCGATGCATTATGCTCCCAACCTGGTGGCAGCCTATCTGCCGGATGTTCCCAGGACCGTAAAACTGGTTAAAGAAGTGATGTATATGAAGAAATAGGGGGGTTGATTGCGATGCTGATACAAGGAAAAATCGGTTATCATCTGCGGCAATTAAAATCTTTGCTCCATCTACGAAAGTGCACTGATAATGCCTTTCACAATTAATAAAAAGCAGGTGCTGGTAGCAATACAAAACCCGGCCAAAAATGACAACTTCATAACCACCTCCCAAACCGGGATCTTGGAAATTCTTTTATATAGGGGATCATTTGGCATACGCTTCAATTAATTTGTTATCACTTTTAATGGCTACTCAAAATTAAGCTTCTTAGTGCTTTTTATTATAATCATTTATACCTGATTTTTTTTAGTAAAAATCCGAAAGTTATGTGTAGGTGTTTTCCCTCGATATGCAGGATTTACTATTCCAAGCGGGTAAGGATGGAAATTCTAAATAGACTAACTGTTATCCGCAACGGCTAATATAACCGGTTTACAATTCATAAATTGTACTTTTGATGAAAATAAGGGTGAGATCAAGATGATCTTTACGTGTATCAAGAAGGTAAAAATTTAAACACACAATCCGAAGTATTTCTTTGGAGAAACAATACTGCACCAATGTCCAACATATTGATTATAGATGATGAAAAGTCTATCCGTAAAACATTAGGCGAGATCTTATCTTATGAGGGGTACAAAATTGACGAGGCGAGTGACGGGGAAGAAGGTTTAAGAAGATTTAAGGAAAAAACATATGATGTTGTTCTCTGCGATATAAAAATGCCGAAGATTGATGGCATTGAGTTCCTGGAAAAATCAAGGGAAGCAAACGGCGACGTACCTATCATTATGATATCCGGGCATGGTACGATTGAAACGGCAGTCGAAGCGGTAAAAAAAGGGGCCTTTGATTATATTTCAAAACCGCCCGATCTTAACCGGCTGCTCATTACGATCCGTAATGCCATTGACAAAACCTCCCTGGTTACAGAAACCAGGGTTTTAAAACGGAAAGTAGGAAAAGTGCAGGATATGATCGGCGAATCATCCCCGATTCAGAAGATAAAAGACACGATTGAAAAAGTGGCCCCTACGGAAGCCCGGGTGATGGTTACCGGCGAAAACGGTGTTGGCAAAGAACTGGTGGCCCGGTGGCTTCATGAAAAAAGCAACAGGTCTTCCGGCCCGCTCATAGAAGTGAATTGCGCGGCAATACCCAGTGAGCTGATTGAAAGTGAATTATTCGGCCACGAGAAGGGCTCTTTTACTTCCGCCATCAAACAGCGCATCGGAAAGTTTGAACAGGCACATGGAGGCACACTTTTCCTTGATGAGATCGGTGACATGAGTTTAAGTGCGCAGGCCAAGGTATTGCGTGCTTTACAGGAGGCTAAAATAACGCGGGTTGGTGCTGATAAAGACATCAACGTGGATGTGCGCGTTATCGCAGCAACAAATAAAGACCTGCTGAAAGAAGTGGAAGAAAAAAATTTTCGGTTGGACCTTTACCATCGTTTAAGCGTTATCCTGATACATGTACCTTCTCTCAATGAACGCAAAGAAGATATTCCATTGCTTACGGAACGATTCCTGGAAGACATTTGCTCCGAATACGGCATCGCCAAGAAAGCCATCGATCAAAGCGCACTGGATGAATTGAAAGATTACCACTGGACCGGTAATATACGCGAACTGAGGAACGTTGTTGAACGATTAGTGATCCTTTCCGGTAAAAGCATCACGAGTGAAGATGTCATTAATAACGTGGTCCCGAGGAGAATATGATGCGTTGTCTTTATAGCAGGCGATTAATCAGGAAGCAAAATCAAGCTTAACCTCTCACATCTCACATTTCCCCTAACTACTCAGGCCAAGGGTTTCATTCATTTCCATCATTTCTTCCAATGACCTGATGATACGAATACCGGTAACCAGTACATCACGCAAGGCAGGCCCTGAAGCAATGATATTTTTACTGCCAAGGTTTTCCTGTAAACACTTAAGATACTCTTCAGGTTCCTTATGTATAAAGTTAGTGATCAGGTGAAAGTATAAATGGGTCACCGGTTTATGCTTGCAGTAATAAACGAGCTCCTTCAGGCAAATATTACACCCTAAATAAACGGTTTTTATTCCATGCTTACGCAATATATATTGCATGACAAGCAAGGGAATTTCATGCAATTCCCCTTCGGGAGAAAAAATCAATACAATTTGATCGTTATCTTTTGCAATAATATCCAACCCGTCTATGGCGATGATTATCCTTTTCTGGATAAGGTAACTGCTGAAATGTTCCTGGGCAGGTATTACATGGTCCGTAATCCATAACAGGCCGATCTTTTCCATAAACGGGTAAAAGACGTTCACTACTGTTCTTTCAAAACCCAGGTGCAACAGGGCATTATGGATTACACGTTCAAATCGCGGCTGGTCATAATCTATGCTGGCCTCTATCATCTGGTTGATGAAAATGTCGTAACTGTTGTCACCTATACTTGTAATAGCGAGGCTTTTGACTTCATCGGGTGATAGCGTGGCAATCCTGGAAATCTTGTAACCATTATGATACAAGTAAGCGATGCGCAGAATCTGTTTAAGGTCTTCGTTATCGTAATAGCGGTGAAGACTTGCTTTGCGCTTACAGAACCGCAGGCCATGCCGCTGTTCCCAGATGCGCAGCGTGTGTGCTTTTATCCCGCTCATCCGTTCAATGTCCTTGATGGAAAAATGATTCATACGGCAAACAATGGATGCTCCTTAATTGAAAATTAGAACAAACCCGCTTCTTTAACAAATCGTTTACAAGGAATAGCGACAATTTAAAGTTTCCTTACATCCTGGCTGATATCTTTATGAAGGCTAATAACGTTCATAATGGTACTTTTGCCGGAATTTTAAAAATCACCGAATGACTTCTTATCAGATTATGATCATCGCTTTCATTTCTTTACTGCTGGTGTTATTACCTTCGCCGGGGATGTATGGAATGTTTAGGAAAGCAGGTTTACCCGGATGGAAAGCCTTTATTCCATTTTATAATACTGCAGTCATATTGGATCTGGCCGAAAGACCAAAACATTGGGTGTTCTGGCAGTTTATACCGGTGGTCGGATGGTTTGTTACACTGGGCATTTATATTGAATTTGTAAAGCCGTATGGCAAGTTCCAGTTTTACCAGCATACACTGGCCGTAGTGGCGGCACCCCTGTATTTTTTATATATTGGTTTCAATAAGAAAGACAAATACCTGGGTATTGCTGTGGTCAAGGTGCATCGTAAATCGCCCGTCAGGGAGTGGATTGATGCAGGCATATTTGCTATTGTTGCCGCTACACTGATCCGTTTGTTTGTATTCGAAGCGTATACGATCCCTACAGGTTCCATGGAAAAAACGTTACTGATCAATGATTTTCTTTTTGTCAGTAAGTGGACTTACGGTCCCAGGCTTCCCAATACTCCCTTGTCTGTTCCTTTTGTTCACCACACTCTTCCCGGTGGAAGCGGGAAGTCTTATTCCGAACTGGTCAAACTTCCCTATATCCGTTGGTTCGGAAGCCCTGTTAAGCGTAATGACGTGGTCGTATTTAATTTTCCAGCAGGGGATACGGTTATCAACCGCGATGAATACCAATCTGCCATTCCGTATTACGACGTAATCCGGGCATTAGGTAAGGGTGATCCAGACGTGGGCAGGAAAATTGTGCTGGAGGACCCAGATTCTTACCCGATCATTGTGCGCCCGGTAGATAAAAAAGAAAATTATATTAAACGCTGCGTTGCTATTGCCGGGGATACTTTACAGATTAAAGATGGATTGGTTTATATTAACGGCAAGGCGCCGTTCCTGCCTTCTGCTTCAGAAACCTACTATTATGTGGAAACGAACGGTCAGCAACTCGATGAAGAAGTGATGAAAGAAGAATATAATGTAAAAACAGATAATACGGAAGAATTTGGTGCCACGAGCCAGCCAAATACGTTTCGTATGTTGATAACCAATGAGGCCAAGGATAAAATGCTTAAAAGCGGGCTGGCAAAAAGAATTACCCCCGAGTTAAATACCCAACCTGAAGTTTATCCTTACGATACCATGCGTAAATGGTCCGAGGATAATTTCGGACCTCTATGGGTACCGGCAAAAGGAGCTACCCTTTTATTAACCAACGAAAATTACCCGCTGTATGAACGCGCCATCAGGGTTTATGAACACAATAGACTGGAGACAAGGGATGGTAAGTTCTATATTAATGACAAAGAGACCAACCAGTATGTTTTTCAGATGAATTATTACTGGATGATGGGAGATAACCGCCATGGTTCACAAGACTCGCGTTTCTGGGGGTTTGTCCCGGAAGATCACATAGTGGGCAGCGCTTCCCTCATCTGGATGAGCTGGGACAGTGCCGAAAAAAGCATCCGCTGGAATCGATTATTTAAGGGAATAAAATAAAACGCCGGTTGCTAATAATCCGGGTAGTTAAATCTGCGAATCTGCGGCTTAAAACTGGCGGGATTCCGATCTGTAAATATTAACCATTCTGATGCAGGTAGACACATTTCAATTTTCCTTCCAGGTATATGAATCGGCAGCTGATCTTGACCCGCAGGACGCCATGCTATTGCTGAAAGCCCAGGAAGTTTCGGCTCTTGCTTACGCCCCTTATTCGCATTTTTACGTAGGTGCTGCAGCTAAACTTCAAAATGGCATCATAGTAACGGGTACCAACCAGGAAAATGCATCTTATCCTGTAGGTATTTGTGCTGAACGGGTATTGCTTGCTTCAGCATCTTCTGTTTCCCCTAATACACCTGTCGAATCCATAGCAATCAGTTACAGGAGCGACACAATCAGCAGCGATCATCCTATAGCGCCCTGCGGCATTTGCAGGCAATCACTACTGGAATATGAGATAAGGATGAAGCAGCCCATCAAACTTATACTTGGCGGTATGGAGGGGAAGGTATACGTTATAAAAGAAGCCTGCATGTTATTGCCGTTTTGTTTTACACAGGATGATCTTTACAGTTCCAGTTCCAGGTCGGTTTCCGCATAACCTACGCAGGTAAGCACTAAACCTTCCTGCAGATTCTTATCTGTCAACACTTCATTCAGGCTCATAATTACTTTCCCCATTACACAACGTGCAATGCAGGTAGAACACCTTCCGCCCCGGCAACTGTACGGAAGTCGTATGCCATGATTTAACGCCCCCTGTAGGATGTTCATGGGATAAGATACCTCAAATACATACCTGTCATCATTCCATCGCAATTTGATAACCTTGGAGGAAGTATCCGTAATCAATGGCGGAAGCGGTGGAAGCGGGTCAATGACAAAGTGTTCCTTGTGTATCTGTTCTTCGCGAAACCCCATCAACCTGAGCACAAACCGTGACATCCGCATAAGAGGGTAGGGGCCACAAATATAAAATTCCCTGAAACGGGAAGGTCCGGCATGGGCCGATATTAAACGCTCCAGTAAACTGTTGTTCAGTCTCCGGGGAAAATGCTTTTTTCCGGTTGGGTTGCTCAGCAGGTTAATGTTTACGAATCGTGACGAAAACCGGTGTTGAAGAGATTCTATATCTTCTTTCAAAATTATTTTTGTTTCATCCCTGTTTTGGCAGATGAGCACCACCCTTGATTGAGGCTCTTTAAATAAGGCCTTTTTTATTAGTGAATAGATAGGGCTGATGCCGCTGCCGGCAGCAATAAAAAACAGCGTTCTTTCCTCAGACGACTCAATATCCAACGTAAATCGTCCCGAAGGCGGGAGGGAAGTCAGCACGTCGCCTGACTTTAGGTGATCGATAAGATACCTGCTGATTTCTCCATTCACCCGTCTTTTTATAATTACAGACAGGTTTTCATCAACGCCGGGTGTCGATGTGATCGAATACGAGCGGCGGACTTCCTTCCCATGATGGTCAATCAGGAAAGTAAAAAATTGGCCGGCTTCATAGTGAACCGGCCTGTTGTCTGCTTCCTCCAGGTAAACAAGAATCGCATCTCCGGCAGCGAGGTCTATCCTGGTTATTTTCAGCCGGAGCAAGTCCATGTCGGTTAATCGTTAATGTTATACTAACTGCTGGTACAAAAAATAATTTTCCTCATCATAACATACAAATATTACTTCTTCCAGGCTGCTACTTTGGCTTATAAATGATTTTGTTGTGCTGATGGCAATGCTGGCGGCTTCTTTCTTGGGATAACCATAGATTCCGGTACTGATATTCGGAAAAGCGATGGATGTTAATCCATGATCAACGGCTAGCTGAAGTGAATTGCGATAGGCATCAGCCAGTAGCACGGGCTCGTTCGCGGTTCCGCCCCGATACACAGGACCAACCGTATGGATAACATATTTTGCTTTCAGGTTTCCGCCGCTGGTGATCACTGCCCCGCCCGGGGGACAACCCCCTGTTTCATTTCGGATCTTCTTGCATTCTTCAAGAATAACAGGCCCTCCGGCCCGGTGTATTGCGCCATCTACGCCGCCGCCGCCAAGCAACGAAGAGTTAGCGGCATTAACAATCGCATCTACACCTAGTTTTGTAATATCCCCTTTACGAACGCTGATCGTGGTTGCCATGCGCTTGTTTTAAATGGATTCAAACTTAATAAAATCCGTTCATTAACCACAAAGAAAAGGAAAGGGAAACTTCGTGGTTAAAATAAAGAATGTTCTGATGTTGAATTAAAATGTAACGTGTTTGATCATAATTCACCAGTTCTTCCTAACTTAAAAAAAAATTTGACATATGAATCACGCTTCAAATAACGGATCCAGGCGTAATTTTATCCGCAACGCCTCACTGGCAGCGACCGGTTTTTTTATCGTGCCCAGGCATGTTTTGGGACGCGGCTTTGTAGCGCCAAGTGATAAACTGAATATCGCCGGTATCGGAGCCGGCGGTAAGGGCCAGAGCGACATCGCAAACTTTTTTAAATCGGGCAATGCCAATATCGTTGCACTTTGTGATGTCGACGATCGTTCGTCCGTAAAATCCAGGACTAGTTTTCCGGATGCTAAATACTACAAGGATTTCAGGGAGATGCTTGACAAGGAACAGAAGAATATTGATGCGGTTTCCGTATCGACACCTGACCATTCACATGCTGTAGCAGCCCTGGCAGCCATGCAATTGGGCAAACATGTATATGTTCAGAAACCGCTGACGCATGACATTTATGAAGCCAGGGTCTTAACCGAGGCGGCACATCGTTATAAGGTGGTGACACAGATGGGTAACCAGGGTTCGTCCGGCGATGGAGTACGCACCATGCAGGAGTGGTATAAAGCGGGGCTGATCGGAGATGCACATACCATCCGTTGCTGGACCAACCGTCCCGTATGGCCGCAAGGAATAGGTGCACCCACTGAGAAAGAAGAGGTACCCAAAGAACTGGACTGGAACCTGTGGCTGGGCCCTACCCAGTTTCACGACTACCATAAGACCTATGTGCCGTTTAGCTGGCGTGGTTTCTGGGCTTTTGGAACGGGTGCCCTGGGCGATATGGGATGCCATATCATTGACCCTGCCTTTAAGGTGGTCGGCCTCGGATATCCTTCCGAGGTGGAATGCAGCGTAGCCGATATGTATGAAACCATGTGGAAGCCGGCCTATCACCCGGAAAGCTGCCCTCCGGCTTCTTCTATCAAATTAAAATTTCCAGGGAAGAACGGCAAGCCGGATGTTAAGCTTACCTGGATGGATGGAAACATCCGCCCTGAACGCCCCGACGAATTAGGTCCTGACGAACCGATGGGTAATGCTGACGGTGGGGCAATCATTGAAGGCACCAAAGGTAAAATGATGTGTGGATGTTATGGAGCAAACCCTACACTGTTGCCTACTTCAAAAACCAAAGATATAAAGGTGCCCCAGACCATTGAAAGAGTTCCTGGTGGACAGGAAGGGCACTATGCGCAATGGGTAAATGCCTGTATTGCGGGATATGGAAAGGGTAAAACCAGCTCGGATTTTGATTATGCCGGTCCGCTGACAGAAACAGTGTTGTTTTCAAACCTGGCCCTGCGAAGCTGGTATCTTAAAGATTCGGCGGGCAAATTCACAGGAAGAAAAAAGATCCTGTGGGATGCCGCCAACATGAAAGTGACCAATTATGATGAAGCCAACCAGTTCATCAAAAGGGAGTACAGGGATGGCTACAGCCTTAAGTATAAAACGATGTAAAAACAGGCACCAAATGACTAACCCATAAGGCCATTACCTTATGGGTTTTTTTCTGCGGGTGCATCAAGCAGTACTGCAAGCTGAAGAAGCTCCGTTTGTTTATAACGGTTGCGGTCGTCGCTGAAACATTTTGAAAATTCTTCAAGCAGGTATTGAATGATCCGCTGGTTATTCATTGGCCTGAAATAAGACGAAGTAGGAGGTACTGACATTCTCCGGAAATAGGTTTCCACATCTTTATGCGTAAATATCTGGCCGCTCATCGGATCGATGTAAAACTGGATCTTATTCGGTGGATTGTCAGGGAGATCTTCCCAGACGCCGGTACCCTGGTCAAAGAAACCCAAAATAAACTGCCTTGGTATATTAATGGCGTGTATAGGTACATTAAG
This sequence comes from Chitinophagaceae bacterium, assembly GCA_037718865.1. GTDB lineage: Bacteria > Bacteroidota > Bacteroidia > Chitinophagales > Chitinophagaceae > JADCRZ01. The sequence goes on from JBBJMP010000033.1 coordinate 48,015, forward strand.
CAGTTCGCTCATAATCAGGTAAAGAATGCCGTTGCTTATCGAGTTGCCACGTTTGGTATCCAACACCTTGTTGAGCAGAAAATCATTCGGATCCTTGTATGATATTTCAACGCCCTTGAGGTTGTAATAGCTGTACAAGATAGTGGTTATTACGTTGGTCTGTTCCAGTGAAGTAAGGTAACTGTTCAGCTCCAGCCATATGTTCCGGCGTATTTTTTCAATCTCCTGCATGACAGTAGAAATCACCAGTTCCGGATATTGAAATTTGGCGACAAGTAACGAGCCCATGAGAAGGTCAGGTTCAGGCTGATTCTTCCATTGTATCAGCTCTGCCGTAAGGTCTCGTAAATGCAACCGATGGATGAGCATCTCGATTCTTTCCTGTACTTCTTCGTCAGGGGTATTTTCCCAGAGGTCCTCCAGGTTAGGAATGATGTGCTTGCCGAAAGAAACTATGCGATCGCTAACGGTAGTAAATACTTCGTTATCCGGATCGTCAATTAAATGAAAAAGGGCTGATATTTCTCGCGTTTCTACCATACTTCCAATACCATCATTAATATACGACACAACAGAAAAAAAGGTTGTAAATATAATGCAAAATAAATTTCGTGCTAACTGATGAATATGGGAAGGCAAACTTATCCACAGATGTGAATAGATGTGCGGATTTGCGAATGGAGGAAAATCGGACTGCACAGATTCAGGAGTAGAGACGAACGTGCAAATGTGCTAATAAATGCCATAGAACAGGAATGTAGATCACTACTAAACTTTCTCATTCGCTCATTCGCACACCCGCACATTTTTCTTACGCTTTCTTCCGCCTGGCCATTTTCTTCGGCGGATTCGCTTTTACTTCTTCAATGATGGCTTTCACTTCCTCCACTGTGAGGTCATTGGCGTTGTCCTGCCTTTCCTTAGGGAGTTTAAAGTTGCGGAGGCCCTGTTTAATATAAGGGCCGTAGGGGCCTTTTAACAACTGGATTTTTTCTTTTTCAAAAACCTTGATGGTCCTTTCATCTTTTGCGGTACGCTTCTCACTAATGATGGGCATGGCCTCTTCGAGCGAGATGGTATAAGGATCATATTCCTTGCCCAAAGAATAAAATTTCTTGTCGTGAGCTATGTAGGGGCCAAACCTGCCTATGCTTACAGATACGTCCTCCTCTTCGAACTGTCCGAGGTTACGGGGGAGCTTGAAAAGTTCCATGGCTTCGTCCCGGGTGATCGTTTCAATGCTTTGTGCTGCTTTTAATTTGGCGAAACGCGGTTTCTCTTCGTCATTTACATCACCAATCTGCACCATAGGTCCGTAACGTCCCATGCGGGCACTGATCTTTTTACCGGTAGCTTCTTCAACACCCAGTTCCCGCTCTCCTTTTATGCGTTCCGCATTTTCGATCGTATTATCAATATCCTTTTTAAATGGAAGATAGAAATCATCAATCATGGAGCTCCACTTGATCTTGCCGTTGGCTACTTCATCGAACTCGCCTTCTATTTTGGCCGTAAACCCGTAATCCATCACATCCTTGAAATACAGGCTAAGGAAATCTGTGACTACCAGGCCCAGGTCGGTCGGAAAAAGTTTCGACTTTTCGGCGCCGGTGTTTTCTGAACCTGTTTCTTTGGAAACGATGCCGTCTTTCAACCTGATGATGCCAAACTCCCTTTTAATGCCTTCTTTATCTCTCTTTTCTACATATCCCCTTTTTAATATTGTTGAGATGGTAGGTGCATAGGTAGACGGGCGCCCTATTCCCAGTTCCTCCAGTTTCTTTACCAGGGAAGCTTCCGTATACCTCGGAGCCGGTCGGGAAAACCGCTCCGTAGCCTTCATTTCTTTCAACGGCAGTGATTGGCCCACGGTCAACGGTGGCAACATGCCTTCCGCAGCCTCATCATCGGCCAGTTCTTCCTCATCCCTGTCCTCAATATATACTTTTAAAAAGCCGTCAAACTTCAGTACTTCTCCCTGGGCGGTAAGGTCTTCTTTATTGGTAGAGATAGTGATTTTTGCCGTTGTTTTTTCCAATTCGGCATCCGCCATCTGTGAAGCTATGGTACGTTTCCAAATCAGTTCATACAAACGCCTGGTATCCGCATCCTCGACCGTATTGTTTTCCATATAGGTAGGCCGGATGGCCTCATGGGCCTCCTGGGCCGATTCATTTTTGTTCTTGTATTTGCGGATCTTTACATAACGGTTTCCAAACTGGTTATTGATCTGTGCTTCTACGTTTTGAACCGCAGTTTCACTAAGACTCACACTATCGGTCCTCATGTACGAGATCTTTCCGCTTTCATAGAGTTTTTGGGCAAGGAGCATGGTCTTACTCACTGAATAGCCAAATTTGCGTGAAGCTTCCTGTTGCAGTGTTGAAGTGGTGAATGGGGCCGCGGGCGTCTTTTTTGCGGGCTTGACCTGGATATCTCTCACCGAATAGGTGGCGCCGATGCATGATGTTAAAAAATCTTCAGCTTTGGAGGAGGAAGCGTATTTGCTACCCTCGGCTTTGAACATGACCTGCTTTTCGTTCAGGTCTTTGGCCGTAAATAACGCTTCCACACGGAATGAGCTGACCGTGGAAAAGTTATTGATCTCTCTTTCCCTTTCCGCGATCAATCTCACCGCTACGCTTTGAACACGGCCCGCACTCAGGTTGTTTCGCATACTCATCTTCCGCCATAATACCGGACTTAGCTCGAAGCCTACAATCCGGTCAAGGATGCGCCGGGCCTGTTGCGCATTCACCAGGTCCATATTTAATAAGCGGGGATTCCGGACAGCGTTTTCAATAGCGGGCTTGGTGATCTCGTGAAAAACGATTCGCTTGGTCGTGTTGGGGTCCAGTCCCAATACTTCACATAAATGCCAGCTGATGGCTTCACCTTCCCGATCCTCATCCGTTGCCAGCCATACTTCTCCTGATTTTTTCGCCAGTCCCTTCAGCTCCTTTACTACTTTTTCCTTATCTTCCGGAACTTTGTATCGTGGCTTATAATTGTTTTTAAGGTCGATCCCCATGTCATCCTTTTCCAGATCGCGGATATGACCGTAGCAACTCTTCACTTCAAAATCTTCCCCCAGTATTTTTTCGATTGTTCTTGCTTTCGCAGGGCTTTCCACTATCAATAAATTCTTCGCCATAGGATGATTGTTGTATTATTTTATTACCCAACTTATCAAAATCGTGTTCAGGCAATTGGTTCTTGCCGTGCAATTTTAACGTATAACATTGAAATTAAAAAATCCGGCCTTAATGGTCGCCTCAGCGTAGCGAACTGAAAGATGTGTATTGCTACCGTCCTGCTGCACTATTTTACTTCGTATTTCGTACTTTGTACCACTTACATGAATTCAGAAAATCAATATACAGTCTACGCCATTGGTGATTCAGCCATAACTTTCGATATGGGAAATATCATCAGTGAGGAGTTGAATAATAAAGTAATGGCCATGGCTGACTGGTTGCGCAAAAACCCATTTGAAGGTTTAAAAGATCTTATCACTGCTTACGGTTCAGTCACTGTTGTATATGATGCGCCTGCCATACACGTGAAATATAAATTACAGACAACGGTCTTCGAGTTCGTCAGGCAAAATCTTTATTCGGCCTATCAATCATCTTCCGTGGTTGAAAAAACGAACGACCTGGTAAGGATACCGGTATGTTATGACCTCTCGTTTGGTTACGACCTGGAATTCGTCGCCAATGATAAGCGGTTAACCATCGACGATATAATCAGGTTACATACAGAAAGAACTTACCGTGTTTATATGATCGGCTTCTTACCCGGTTTTGCCTATATGGCGAAAACAGACGAAAGGCTGACGGTTTCCCGGAAGAAAGTGCCGAGGCAAGTGGTTGATGCCGGCTCTGTAGGATTAGCCGGTAATCAAACCGGTATTTACCCGCTGAACTCGCCGGGTGGATGGCAGATCATTGGCAGAACGCCAGTCGCATTGTTCGTTAAAGACAATGAGAAATTCTCACTGTTGAAACCAGGGAACTATGTAGAGTTCTATCCGATAACACTCAACGAGTATGAACGAATAAGCCAACCGGAAAACTAAAACCTAAAATTTAAATCGTTCATGTCTATTCTGATCATTAAACCCGGCGTGCTTGATACTTTACAGGACCTTGGCCGTTTTGGCGGGGGAACATATGGACTGAATCCTGGTGGTACGATGGACCGTTATGCATCCGTCATTGCAAACATGCTAACGGGCAATGACATAAACGAAGCGGTGCTGGAGATACATTTTCCGGGTCCCCAGATTTTATTCAAGCATGATGCGCTGATCTGCATTACCGGCGCAGATTTTAAACCCACCCTAAATGATGAGCCGCTGCCGGGCTGGCAGCCTGTGCTCATCAGAAAAAACACCATCCTGCAATTTTCCGGCAAAAAGCAGGGCTCCAGCATTTACCTGGCTGTCCATGGCGGATTTGGCGGAATGCAGCAATGGTTAAACAGCTATAGTACAAACCTTAAAGCGGGCCTCGGTGGCTGGCAGGGAAAAAAATTACAAAAAGGAGATGAGCTGAGTTTTAGGGAATCGACCAATGACCTGTCGCGACTGTTCAGGTCCGAAAGTAACTTCCAGCTGTTGCCCTGGAGGCCGGACGTGGCTCAAATGTACAGCCACCCTGAAGACATTCTTTTTATCAGGGGGAATGAATTCGAAGCCTTAACGGGTGAATCCAAAGACAATTTGCTAAAGTCGGCGTTCAGGGTCCACCCGTCTTCGGACCGGATGGGCTACCAGTTAAAAGGAAAATCGCTTTTTCGCGGGGATAGTTACGAGCTCCTCTCTTCTGCTGTTCATTTCGGCACCATCCAGCTATTACCAAACGGACAATTAATCGTTTTAATGGCGGATCATCAAACCACCGGAGGTTATCCCAGGATAGGACATGTGATTTCTGCCCACCTGCCAAAATTTGCCCAGCTTTCGCCAGGCTCATCCCTTCGTTTTACACCTGTAGATATTGAGGCCGCTGAGCAATTGCTATTTTCACAACACCAGCAATTGCAGATTTTACAAAGAGCCTGCTCGGATCATTTAAACAGCTACTTATGCTAGCCATCGACCTGAACTGTGATATGGGTGAAACGCTGGCTGAAAAAACGTATGACCTTAAAAAAGACCTCGCCCTTTTAAATTACGTCAGTTCGGTTAACCTGGCCTGCGGATTTCATGCCGGCGACCCGCATACTATGCATAAGCTGGTAAAATCGGCCATGGAGAAAGGGAAAGCTATCGGCGCTCATCCCGGTTACCCCGATAAAGAAAATTTCGGCAGATTGGCGATGCCTCTGGCGCCCGAAAAGATCTATGATATCATCCTCTACCAAACCGGTGCCCTGGCTGCATTCGTTCAGGTTTGCGGCGGCAGGCTTAGCCATGTAAAACCCCATGGTGCTTTGTATAATACGGCCTCCAGGGAAAAGGCTGTTGCCGATGCCATTGCCAGGGCGGTTTTTGATTTTGATAAGCGTATCATTATTTATGGGCTTTCCGGCAGTGTACTGATCGACTCGGCCCAACAACTTGGCCTGAGGACGGCCAGTGAGGCGTTTGCCGACAGGAGATACCTTGCCGATGGCTCCTTAGCTCCACGGACAGAAACAAACGCGCTGATCGAAGATATAACTGATTGCAAGCAACAGGTTTTGCAAATGGTACATGAGGGGAAAGTAACGGCACTAAATGGACTGCCCGTAGCGGTAAAGGCCGAAACCATTTGCATTCACGGTGATGGAAACTACGCACTGCCTTTTGTGCAAACGATTTATGAAACCCTGAATCAACATCATGTCATTATCAAGCAACCCTGAAAGGCCCGCGTTTACCAGGTTCCTGAAAGGCCCCGTCATGGGTGCCGCTTTCCTGATGGCAACTTCAGCAATAGGCCCCGGGTTTATCACCCAGACCACGGTCTTTACCGAACAGTTACTGACCAGTTTTGGTTTCATCATCCTCATTTCCATTTTACTGGACATAGCCACCCAGTTAAACATCTGGCGGATTATTGCCGTTACTGAACTCCGTGCGCAGGACCTCGCCAATCAGGTGTTACCCGGCTTAGGGTATCTGCTCGCTGCCTTGGTGGTCACCGGCGGCCTTGCCTTTAACATCGGCAATGTGGCCGGTGGGGGCTTGGGAATAAACGTGGTAGCGGGGACCGATACGCTTACGGGCGCCGTGATAAGTGCCGTTATTGCAATAATCATTTTCTGGTTTAAAGAAGCCGGCAAGGCCATAGACCTGTTCTCTAAAATTCTTGGCTTTGTCATGATTGGACTTACCTTATACGTCGCCATCAGTTCCAATCCGCCCATCGTGGAAGCGATCCACCACAGTTTTATTCCTGAAACCATTGATACCACAGCGATTGTAACTTTGGTTGGCGGAACGGTTGGCGGTTATATCAGCTTTGCAGGAGCACATCGTTTGCTTGATGCGAATATACGCGGGCCAGCCGCTTTGCCTGAAGTTACCCGAAGCAGCATAAGTGCAATCCTGCTTGCTTCTACCATGCGGATACTGCTCTTTCTTGCTGCGTTGGGCGTAGTTGCCGGAGGCTTCAGCCTTGACAGCGCCAATCCGGCAGCTTCCGTATTTCGGCATGCTGCCGGTGAAACGGGTTATCGTATCTTCGGAGTGGTTTTGTGGAGTGCTGCAATAACGTCAATTGTGGGTTCTGCATATACTTCAGTGTCTTTCCTTCGCACCTTTCATCCCTGGCTTGATAAAAATCACCAGGGCCTCACTATTGCTTTTATCGTTTTTTCTACCCTGATTTTTGCATTTATTGGCCGGCCGGTAAAGGTATTGATCCTGGTAGGCGCTTTGAACGGATTCATCCTTCCTGTTGCCCTTGCCATTATCCTGATTGCCGCTCTTCGGAAAAGGCTGGTTAAGGGTTATAAACACCCCTTGTGGATGAGCCTGGCCGGTTGGCTTGTTGTGGTTATGATGACTATTATGGGATTTAAAACGATTGTAGCGGATCTGGGTAAGATGTGGTGAAAGGATGCGGATCAGCGGACCAACGTCCTTAAAATTTCTTCAGCCAGCAGATTGGCCCACCTGGCGTATTCCTTTCCAGATGGATGTAATGCATCGGCTGTCAGTAGACTTTCGTCCGATGCTGCATCCCTGGTGTTCCAGGTAATAGAAAGGTAACGGGCATGGTACTGCCTGGCTATGTCTTCATTGACATGATTAAAAGCATCAATTTCACCTGCAAGTTGTTCCCCCGACATCCGCTTTGCGAACGGCGTCACACTCCAGTTGGGGATAGAGAATACAAATACGTGGTCGGGTTTATCAGCGGCCAGCCTGATAGCCTGCCTGATGAGCTGCTCGAATTCAAGGGCATATTCATTTAGGGATAATTTCCGGTACTGATTGTTGACACCGATCAGCAACGAAACTACATCATAGGAGCTCTGAAGCACAGTATCTTTTATTCCATTATTTAAATCACCGGTCGTCCATCCGGTTTTCGCAACCATTTCCGGGGCGTTAAAAGAATGACCTGCCTTGCGAAGCAACTGAACCGTTTGATAAGAAAAACTTTCATAAATGGCGACGCCTTCACCAATGGTATATGAGTCGCCCAGGGCAAGGAAAGTAGAAGGAGTTAAAGGCAATGACCTGTTGTTTAAATATATGACTAGGATGCAGATAAATACAATTATAGCAAGTAACATTAATTTTTCATACATGCCGTATTCATTAATCAGCATTTTAAAGGTAACAGATTTTTGCTAGTTGCCAGCTGCATGGTAATAGGCAAGAGAAACGAGACCGTTTGAATCGGTGAACGTATTTAATACGGGAACGATTGCGTAAATAAACTTAGAGTGATTGACCGGTTTTAATCATTTACCATGTTATTTTGTCCGAAGCCATAATCTGTTGCTGATAGTACAATTCAGTTGTATAGACTTTTTCAGTAGCTCGTATAGATCTCCAGGCACGGACATTTAAATACAATAATCATTAAATAAAGATGCCCATGAGTGTGTTGCAGGTAAAGCCAAGTTGTTTTAAAAATCCGATGAGATTGTTTAATTCAATAACGTATCGATGCGTTTTCTGCAACCCCAAAACATTTACAGTTGGTACAAGGCATACTCAAAGCCATTGAGATCGGGTATATCAACAACAGGGACCTGGTTCCTTAATTGAATGATTTGAAAGATGAATATGAAATTTCCAGAGATACGGCAGAAAAATGTTATAAGCATTTAAGGAATATCGGCGTATTGGAATCCGTACCGGGCAAAGGTTATTATATCAAGAACACGTCATTCCGCCATACGATAAAAGTCCTGCTTTTATTCAACAAGCTTACTATACAAAAACAGATCATCTTCGATTCACTGATTGCCGTTTTGGGTGAACAGGCTTCTGTAGATTTCTATATTTATCACAACGACCTTTCTCTTTTCCGAAAGTTATTGTCCAGCAAGAAAGAACCGTATTCACATTATGTAATCATTCCGCACTTTTTGGAAGACTCGGAAAATGTACATGAGATCATAAACACCATCCCAAAGAACAAACTTGTCGTTCTGGACAAACAAATTCCCGGTTTAAACGGAGAATACGCCGCTGTGTATGAAAATTTTGAGAAAGATATCTATGATGCGCTAAAGCAGGCGATATTCCAACTAAGCAAATACCACACGATCAAAGTAATTTTCCCTGAATACAGCTATTACCCGCCGGAGATTGTTTACGGAGCTAAACGGTTTTGTCAGGATTATGCATTTAACTGCCAGGTAGTGGAAGATATTTCCAACGAGCCTGTCGGTGAAGGCGAAGTATACATCAGCCTGATGGAAGATGACCTGGTTGTATTGATCGAACGCATTATTTCATTAAACTTATTGGCAGGTAAACAGGTAGGCGTAATCTCATATAATGAAATGCCATTACAGAGAGTGATTCTTGACGGTATCACCACCATTTCAACTGATTTTGCCATGATGGGATCCCTGGCTGCCAGGATGATCCTGGAAAATAAAAAAAATAGGGTTGAATTGCCGTTTCATCTTACTCTCAGGGCTTCGTTGTAACTGCATAAAATCCCCCTGCTATCTAAGGCTACCGTTAGGACACATCTTTCAAATACGTATATGGTGATGTTAAATCATTTCCTGCCAGTGCATTTTTACCCCTGTCAGGGGTAAAACGTTTGTAGAAATGTAATCATCTCCACCAATTGCCCCAGCGGGGCAACCCTTGATATGTCGTGCTAAGCAAAATTTATGTATTATTACTTGTTGAAAAGGGTAGCCCCTAGCCGGGGCATAAATAATGCATGCTCAAGTGCTACAAACCGGTTGCCCCTAGCCGGGGCATAAATAATCCATGCTCAAGTGCTACAAACCGGTTGCCCCTAGCCGGGGCATGAATATGCATGCTCAAGTGCTACAAACCGGTTGCCCCTAGCCG
>JBBJMP010000009.1:0-268321 GCA_037718865.1 Chitinophagaceae bacterium
AATATTGCCCCAGCGGGGCAACACTTGGTTTGTTGTGCTAACAAAGGGTAGCCCCTTCCGGGGGCATAAAATACTGCACGTCTAATGTGTCAGATGTTACCGCAGATTCGCAGATTATTTTATGATAATCCCTCTTCTTACCTCAATTTGAGAACCTTCGGCCAGCATCACGGAAATAGGCTCCTGCATACCCAGGAAACCAAAATCTTTTCCATAAACGTCTGCAAAATCAACTCTTATGGAATACTGATTAACTGCATAAGCGGTCCACCTGGGATGTTCCACCTGGTACTCGGAGGTAATCAAATCACTGACCCTTGTGTAACCCCAGTAATGCTCTGTGATGAATTCTTCTTCACTACCTTCCCTGATCATCTGTGGTAAAGGAGAGGCTGAAACGTTAAGGTTATTCCACTCCTTTTTTTTCCATCTATACTCCACTTCAAGGCTATCGCTTTTTATTTTCCAGGTATGAGCCATTGGCATAGTTTCATAATTCTCTTTGTATACATTGTTGGCCACAAAGGTCAATGCCGGCCTGGGAACAATCTCTTTGATAAACACCACACCTCGCTTCCAAAGGCCCATATGATTATACCGGACATAAAACCGCAGGTTGACCTCTTCAAAATTGCTGTGAAACGGAATACGCACACCCATCAGGCGGGTGTTTAAAAACATAAAACCTACCAGGCTTACGTAACAGGTTTCGTTCCAGGTATCCAACTCAGTTCCTGCAGGTATCAATGCCTGCAGCCATTTTCTGTCCGCTGCGTAATTGGCAATGGCGAGTTTCCGCCATTCAGCCGTCAAAAAAGTTGATGTCATCATAATTCAGCTATGCAAAGCTAATCCTCAAAGAACACTTCCTGTTTTAATCTATTCATCTGCGGCCACACTTCCTTAATTTGCCCTTTACAAACATTAAGTCATGACTAATGCTGACCTTCTCCACTACCGTCTTATCAACCAGCAAATAGCCGATAGCGCATTTACAAAACCATCAGAGATTGTAGGCTGGATGGGCGCCATGCAGTCACAGGAATATGCCCTGGCAAAATGGGCGATCGGGTTGCGTTTGCCCGAACTGGTGGATAAAGATGTAGAAAAAGCATTTAATGACGGTGGAATTTTGCGCACCCATGTCTTGCGGCCGACCTGGCATTTTGTTACCCCCGCAGATATTCGCTGGATGCTAACCCTAACCGCTCCGCGTGTGCTGGCGGTAAGCGCTTCGATGTTTCGTAAACTGGAACTGGACGAGGCTGTTTTTAAACGGAGTTATCAAACGCTGATAAAAACGCTGAAAGGAGGAAATCAACTTACCCGAGTAGCGCTAAAAGCAGCACTTGAACGTGCCAGGATCACCGCCGTCGGATTGCGGTTGGGTTAGCTTGCCATGCAGGAGGATACCACGGATACGCTGAGCCGGGATGGCCATATCATCTTTAATCACATGATCGTTATAGACGGAAAGATAGGAGGAAGCTGGAAGCGTTCGATAAAGAATAATCAGGTGAGTGTTGAAACCGCTTTGTTTTCATCGATCCCTAAATCAAAACACCCGGGAGTGATGAAGGCTGTTAAACGGTATCTTCAGTTTGAGGCAAAATAAATCGAGGGGCAAGATAATAACCACCCCGGCCTTGCCCACCGCCAAAGCTTTAGCAGGCGCAGGTTGCTGCGCAAACCCGCCCGTCATATAAAAGGCTACCGTGAGAGGTAAGGGGTGGTTACCTTTTAACCGATGAATTGCGTATCGTTAATTCTCCCTTGAGCACCTTCGTTGTAAACGTATGTACCGGCCTCTTGCTTTCTATCAGCTGAATAAGTAGTTCTGTGGCCAGCTGTCCCATTTCAAAAGCAGGCTGTTTTACGGCCGTCAGCGAAGGATCGAGGAGGTCGACAATATCGGAATTGGAAAACCCCACGATGCCCATATCGTCCGGCACTTTCAGTCCTGCCTTTTTGAGCGCATGAAGGGTGCCTGTAGTTAGCCGGTCGCTTACCGTTAAAATAGCATCCGGCTTGTGTTTAAGGCTTAACAGCTCCATAATGCCTTTTTCTATTTCGGCGGATATCATCACTCCGTGCCTGCAATGTTTTACATAGTCCTCATTGAAAGGTATATGGTTCTCTTCAAGGGCCTGCCGGTATCCTCTTAATCTTTCCCTGGCAAGCGTTAAATGTGCGGAATGGGTAACATGTGCAATGTTTCGAAATCCGCTGACGATCAGGTGCAGCGTTGCCTCGTACGCCTCCTGGAAGTTATCGAGAATTACCATATGCGTTTCCATTCTTTCGGCAATCCTGTCAAAAAAACAATGGGCAGGCCTTTTTCCTGTAAAGCCTTGAAATGGCCTATATCGGTAGTTTCTGAAGATACTGAAATCAGTAGTCCGTCAATGGACCTCGATGCCAAATATTTAAGGCCTATCACTTCCCGCTGATAAGATTCATGGCTCTGTGCAATGATAACATGATAACCCCTGCTGTAGGCTATCGATTCCATGCCGTTTATTACCTGTGAAAAAAATGTATTTGCGATCTCGCAGACCACGATGCCGATAGACCGGCTGCGCCTTTCTTTTAGGCTGAGGGCAATAGGATTCGGCCGGTAGTTCACACGCTCTGCATATTCAAGCACAAGCTTTTTAGTATCCTCGCTGATCTCATAACTTCCCGTCAAAGCCCTGGATACAGTTGATGTAGATAGATGCAGCGCTTTGGCTATATCCTTGATGGTAACCGCTTCAAATTTCATTTGTTACGTTTTCAATGAGTCTTCGGGATATCATCAAACTTACCCTTATAAATATAATGTATTTAAAATATGCTGCAATCTTTGTTAGGCTATTGCCACTCAAGGAAGCCTGACTGGCGGGAACGATTGCATAAATAAAGTCGTGCAGCACGCATTACTAAACCGATAACCTTGCTAACTTGCCACTGATGACACCATTACGACTATTGCTTTGCTTCACAGCGTGTATCTGTACATTCCGGATTTATTCGCAGTCCTGGTCGCAAAAAATGGCCAACACCGTTATGACCATCTGGAAGGATTCGATGCAAATGAGCCCCGGCAAACCGGTAAAATGGGCTTACGACCAGGGAGTAGTACTGGAAGGGATCGAAGGCCTCTGGAACAGTACAGGCGATGGAAAGTATTTCAATTATATTCAGAAGAGCATGGACCTGTTTGTACGGGAAGATGGGAGCATCCGTTCGTACCGGTCGGATGAATACAATATCGATCATGTAAAGAACGGCAGATCCCTGTTGTTGCTGTACAAGGTAACCGGCAGCACCAAGTATCTTAAAGCAGTGCAGCGATTACGCGATCAACTCCGTACTCACCCCAGAACGTCAGAAGGTGGTTTCTGGCACAAAAACATCTATCCGCACCAGATGTGGCTTGATGGTCTGTATATGGGAGAGCCTTTCTACGCCGAATATGCCAACCTGTTTCATGAAGACACCGCATACAATGATATAGCCCGCCAATTCATTCTTATGGAACGGCATGCCGGGGACGACAAAACGGGTCTGCTTTATCATGGTTGGGATGAATCCCGGCAACAAAAATGGGCAAACAAAACCACCGGTCTTTCGCCGCATTTTTGGGGAAGGGCAATGGGTTGGTATGGCATGGCCCTGGTTGATGTGCTTGACTATTTTCCGAATAACCATCCAAAAAGAGATTCGCTTATCACAATACTTGGACGGTTCGCGGCAGCAGTGCAAAAGTTCCAGGATGCGAAATCAGGGTTATGGTACCAGATACTGGATAAAGCAACTGCTAAAGGAAACTACCTGGAAGCATCTGCGTCCAGTATGTTTGTGTATGCGCTGGCCAAAGCCGTAAGACATGATTATCTGCCTGCTTCCTATGCCTCGGTTGTGCATAAAGGTTACGATGGCATTATTAAAGCGTTTATGGAAACCGATACACAGGGACTGACCAATCTAAAGGGTACTGTCAGTGTAGCCGGATTAGGGGGTAACCCTTACCGCGATGGCAGCTACGAATATTACCTTAGTGAAAAAGTAATTACCAACGATCCAAAAGGAGTTGGTGCTTTTTTGTTGGCGAGTAATGAAATGGAGCTTTCGGCCATCCCTAAAACAGCAAAGGGTAAAACGGTTACGCTTGACAATTTTTTTAATAACGAAACAATCAAAGCCGCAACCGGCTTTACAGAGCCATTTCATTATTTGTGGGAAGAAAGAGATAATAATGGTTTCTTCGTTTTAGGGCAGGTATTTCAACATGCAGGTGCCAGATTGAATCAACTTTCTTCTGCTCCCGGACCGGATAATCTTAAACAATCTGATATTTATATTATCGTCGATCCGGACTCTAAAAAAGAAAATAGCAAACCTAATTATATTGATCCCGATCATATCAAATCCATTACGGACTGGGTAAATGCCGGCGGTACGCTTGTTTTAATGGGCAATGACTCAGGCAACATGGAATTTGAGCATGTTAACCGGCTTGCAGAAGCTTTCGGCATTCGTTTTAACGAGGATAGTAAAAACCGCGTGTTGGGATCGCAGTATGAAATGGGTAAAATAACGGTTCCGCCACAACATGCGGTGTTTCATTCCGCCAGGCAGCTCTACATGAAGGAGTTCTCATCACTGGCCTTGAAACCACCTGCAAAATGTTTGCTGGGAGACAAAGGCAGTATCGTAATGGCCGTATCGAAATCAGGCAAGGGTATGGTGTTTGCGGTCGGCGACCCCTGGTTATATAACGAATATACGGACGGAAGAAAACTTCCTGCTGAATATGAAAACTACAAAGCGGCTGAAGATCTGGTGCGTTGGCTGGTCAGCCAGGGTCTATCAGGACTGTAATCATGTTGGGAACCCTTTACCCGTGGTCGGTGGATGGAAAAGTTTAAGTCCGCAGTGGTTGGTGAAAACACCGACCACGGGCAGCATCTTTGCACATTTGCACATTTTCTTCAGGTTGACAACTAAAACAATATGCCATGATTCTTAGCCGATCCGCATTAGCAAGCTTAAACCAGGATTCCGCTATTTTACCTCCCCCAAATCTGTTCAACCTGCCTGAAAAAGTCATCCAGTTCGGAACAGGAGTTCTGCTTCGTGGCCTGCCTGATTATTTTATCGATAAAGCCAACCGCCAGGGTGTTTTCAACGGAAGGGTTGTAGTCATCAAATCCACTGACAGTGGCGATTCAATTACTTTTGACAAACAGGATGGTTTGTATACCGTATGTGTAAGGGGGATACTGGATGGTAAAAATGTCGAAGAAAATAGTATAAACTCAGCGATCAGCCGGGTATTGTCTGCCAGGTCTCAATGGGACCAGGTGCTGATGTGTGCCCATAACCCGGAAATGAAACTGGTTATCTCCAACACCACTGAAGTAGGAATACGTTTTCTGGAAGAAGATATCCGGCAACAACCTCCTGTTTCCTTTCCAGGCAAATTGCTTTCTTTTTTATATGAACGTTACAATGCTTTTGGAGGCAGCAACGAAAGCGGTATGGTGATCATACCGACGGAACTGATCACGGAGAATGGCAGCAAACTGGAAGCCATCGTTCATGACCTGGCCCGGCAAAACAGCCTGGAACAGGCATTTACAGACTGGTTAAAAAATAGTAATCATTTTTGTAATTCACTGGTCGACCGCATTGTGCCGGGTGCTCCTGCAGCTGTGGAGAAATTACAAATTGAAACCAAATTAGGTTACCGGGATGACCTGTTGCTGGTAGCGGAAGCCTACAAGCTCTGGGCTATTGAATCCGGATCGGAAAAGGTAAAAGAAATCTTATCGTTTAGCCAGGTGGATGAAGGCGTGGCCATTGCCCCTGATATAACCAGGTTTAGGGAGTTGAAGCTCAGATTATTAAACGGTACGCATACGCTTTCATGCGGGCTGGCGATATTAGCAGGGTTTGGAACCGTAAAAGAAGCGCTGGAAAATGAAGCGATGAACCGGTATGTAAGTAACCTGATGAGGTTTGACATCGCCCCGGCAATAGTAGGTGAACACATCTCAGAGCAGGAAGCGTCTCAATTTGCGATCAGCGTATTGGACCGGTTTCGTAACCCGCAGATCGATCATAAATGGATAAGCATTTCCGCACAGTTTACTTCCAAAATGAAAATGCGTAATTTGCCCGTGTTATTGAGCTATTATTCCAAGTTTCAGTCAGTACCCGAATACTTTGTCCTTGGTTTTGCCGCTTATCTGCTCTTCATGAGATCCAAACTGAAGGAAGACGGGAAATATGCGGGAGAGGCCAGTGGCAGGGAGTACATTATCCAGGATGATAAAGCGGCATATCTAAGTGAAAAATGGAACTCGTTGCCGTTGAATGAATTTGTAGAGAACATAATGCGGGACGAATCTTTATGGGAAATGGACCTTACAGCGTTAATTGGATTTTCAGCAGCGGTTACCGCCAGGCTGAAATCGCTCATAAATGACGGTGCGCTGCAGGTCATGCAAAACAGGCTTGTAAATACGCTGGTCGGATTCTAGAACTACAGATTGTTTTCCGGTGTTGGTCTTTTATAAGCGCTTAAACGGATGGCTCCCGGTCTAAAATCAACTATTGCAAAATGAAAATGAACGTTCTAAAAGTGCATCCCGATGACAATGTGCTTGTTGCCTTGACGAACCTTACGAAAGGCGAAACCATAAGTTATGGTGGCATTGAATACCTGTTACAAGACAGTATACCTGCAAAGCATAAATTTGTTACCATTGATTTGAGACAGGGGGATTTCATATTTATGTATGGTGTATTAGTAGGCAAAGCCCAAAATGACATTCCGCGCGGCGGATTAATATCTACCTCAAATGTGAAGCATGCTTCTAATGATTTTACCGTAGGCGAGCGCAAAACCAATTGGGTAGCACCGGAGGTGGAAAAGTGGAAGTCCAGGACATTTATGGGTTATCACCGCAGCGATGGCAGTGTAGGTACTGCTAACTACTGGTTGGTCGTTCCCCTGGTATTCTGTGAAAACAGGAATCTGGAAGTACTGCAGGAGGCCCTGGTAAAAAACCTGGGTTATGGACGTAATAAATCATACCACAAACAGGCGCAACAGCTTATTGAATTATACCGGGCAGGAAAGACGGCAGAGGAAATTCTTACAACCGACCTGCTGGAAAATCCCACCTTGCAACACACCGAACGGTTGTTCCCGAATGTTGACGGCGTTAAGTTCCTTGCTCACAGCAGTGGATGCGGTGGCACCAGGCAGGACGCGCAGGCTTTGTGCGGCCTGCTTGCCGGCTATATCACCCACCCGAACGTGGCTGGTGCAACTGTGCTGAGCCTTGGCTGCCAGAATGCACAGGCCAGTATACTAATGGAAGAGATCCAGAACAGGAACCCTAATTTCGATAAACCCCTGTATATTCTTGATCAACAGAAGATCGGGCAGGAGTCAGCTTTACTATCTGAGGCTATCCGCAAAACATTTGCGGGGCTGATTACGGCTAACCAGTGTAAAAGACAACAGGCCCCATTGAGTAAACTGATCATAGGTCTGGAATGTGGCGGTTCCGATGGATTTTCCGGTATCTCCGCTAACCCGGCTATTGGGTATACTTCTGATATCCTGGTTGCGCTTAATGGCACCGTCATTCTTTCCGAATTTCCGGAACTCTGCGGCGTAGAACAAGAGCTGAGCGATCGGTGCATTGACGAACCTACCGCCGAGCGTTTTAGCGAGCTCATGCGTACCTACAATGCAAGGGCACAGGCGGTTGGGTCAGGATTCGATATGAATCCTTCGCCGGGTAATATCAAAGACGGACTAATTACAGACGCAATCAAATCAGCAGGTGCTGCAAAAAAAGGAGGTACATCACCCATCACCGATGTGTTGGATTACCCGGAGAAAGTGACAAAACCTGGACTTAACCTGTTGTGTACACCAGGTAATGATGTGGAATCCACTACTGCCGAGGTAGCTACCGGGGCCACTGTGGTTCTTTTTACCACCGGGCTGGGAACACCTACCGGTAACCCCATTGTACCTGTCGTAAAATTATCCAGCAATACCATCCTGGCTAAAAAGATGAACGATATTATAGATATCAATACCGGTACCATCATAGAAGGTGAGGAAACCATCCAGCAGGCAGGGGAAAGAATACTCGATTACATCGTACAGGTAGCCAGCGGGGAGGTTGAGGTTGCTGCAGTGCGAAACGGGCAGGAAGATTTTATCCCCTGGAAACGCGGAGTATCGCTGTAAAGTCAGAGTACTCCAGATGGTCACACTCCATTAAACTTCAAGCTCAACATATGAAAAAATTCCTAGACGAGAATTTCTTACTTCAAACCAGGACCGCCCAGCAGCTCTATCACGATTTCGCAAAGGATATGCCTGTCATTGATTACCATTGCCACCTTTCCCCGGCAATGATAGCAACCGACCCCAGCTTTGAGAACCTGACACAGGCATGGCTTTATGGGGATCACTATAAATGGAGAGCCATGCGTACCAATGGCGTGGATGAAAGTTATATTACCGGAAACAGGTCTGATGCTGAAAAATTTGAACAGTGGGCCACAACGGTGCCTTATACCCTGCGTAACCCATTGTATCACTGGACCCACCTTGAACTTCAGCGGTACTTTAATATTGATAAGATTCTGAATCCAGATACGGCCGCCGAGATCTATGAAGCATGCACGGGTCAGCTGCAAACTTCCGATTATTCTGTCCGCAACCTGTTGCGAAAAATGCAGGTAAAACTCGTTTGCACCACTGATGACCCCATAGACACGCTGGAGCATCATCAACGCCTGAAACAGGATGGATTTGAAATTCCCATCCTGCCTGCTTTTCGTCCTGACCAGGCCATGAACGTTGATAATCCGGCTACATTCAACAACTATGTAACCAGGCTTGAACAGGTTTCAGATGTTTCCATCTCGTCCTTTGATGATTTTCTGGAGGCTTTAAAAAACAGGCATGATTTCTTTGCCAGCGCAGGCTGCACGGTTTCCGACCATGGATTAGAACAATTATACTCCGAAGAATATACCTTACCGGAAATTGCTTCCATATTTTCCAGGATCAGATCAGGTGAAACACTGACGCAGGATGAAAGGAATAAATTTAAATCAGCCATGCTGGTTCAGTTTGCGGAATGGGACTGGGAAAAAGGGTGGGTGCAACAATATCATTTAGGAGCTTTACGGAACAATAATTCACGCATGCTGCGTTCACTGGGACCGGATACCGGTTGGGATTCGATCGGAGATTACTCCCAGGCCAGGGCGCTGTCTCGCTTCCTGGATACGCTTGACAGCCAGAATAAACTGACCAGGACGATAATCTATAATTTAAATCCGGCCGACAATGAACTGATCGCAACGATGACTGGCAATTTCAATGATGGTTCTGTAGCCGCAAAAGTACAATATGGCTCGGCATGGTGGTTCCTCGATCAGAAAGATGGCATGGTGAGGCAAATAAATGCGTTATCCAATATGGGATTGCTGAGCCGGTTTATAGGCATGCTCACCGACTCAAGAAGTTTTCTTTCTTTCCCCCGCCATGAATACTTCCGCCGGATACTGTGCGATCTGTTTGGCCAGGAAATAGAAAACGGAGAATTGCCAAACGATATTGGCTGGATAGGAAAACTCATACAGGACATATGCTTCAACAATGCCAAAGACTATTTTAGATGGAAAGAATTGGATGCAAACGTTGTTGAAGAAACTGCTGTCAGGTCTGAGGCATGAGAGCGTTAAGCGCAGACCTGCCCGTGGTTGGTGTCCTGCCCGTGTTTGGTATTTTCACCAACCACAAGGATGCTAATTATATAATTTATCTAACCACAAACAATCAACCCCGGATATTGTACTCTATTGATATTACAAAATAATGGCACGTTATAATCGCAGCGCTCGCACCAGATCTGAAGAAGACTTACCTAAGGTAAAACTGAATAAGGAAACGCTTAAGGAAGCCTTGCTGATATTTACCTATGTTAAACCATACCGGCTGAAGTTTGCCGGGGGACTTTTTTTTATTGGCCTTTCCGCTCTCACCACCATGACCTTTCCGTACCTGTTGAAAAAGCTAATTGACAGTGCCCAGGCTATCAGCGAAGGACTTGATACACTTTCTCCAGGTTACATTGCACTGGTGATGATCGGGATTTTGTGCATACAAATGATTTTTTCCTTTATGCGAATCTACCTGTTCACTGCAGTAGGAGAGAATGCACTTGCAGACATGCGTAAGGATATCTACCAGCGCATGATTACCATGCCCATGGATTTTTTCGGGCAGCGCAGGGTAGGAGAATTGTCGAGCCGTATCAGTGCCGACCTTTCACAGATTCAAGATGCTGTAACCTCTACACTGGCTGAAGTATTGCGTGGAATACTTACCTTACTCATTGGCATCGGATTGATCCTGTATATCTCGCCAAAGCTTACGGGTGTAATGTTATCCGTAGTTCCGGTCATTGTCATTGTAGCAGTGATTTTCGGAAAACGGATCCGCCTGTTTTCACGCAAAACCCAGGACCAACTGGCTGAGTCTAACACTATTGTTGAAGAAACCCTCCAGGGAATCAGTAATGTAAAAGCTTTTTCCAACGAATGGTATGAAGTGGACCGTTACCGCAGCAGCCTCAGGCAGGTGGTTAAAATGGCCATTAAAAACGGGCAGTTCCGGGGATTGTTTGTTTCATTTCTGCTGTTTAGCGTTTTTGGGGCCATTGTGTTGGTTGTATGGTATGGAACCGGGCTAATGCAAGCTGGCCAGCTTTCTTTTGGTGACCTTACCGCTTTTGTGGTGTATACCGCTTTCGTCGGTGGCAGCATGGCAGGCTTTGCCGACCTGTACAGCCAGCTCCAGCGAACCCTTGGTGCTACACAACGGGTGAGGGAACTGTTACGGTCCACGCCGGAAGCTATCCAGACAAACAACGAGCCCCTCGAAGATCAATACAGATTGACGGGGCATGTGAGCCTGCAGCAGGTAGCCTTTAGTTACCCTTCCAGGAAGGAGTTGCCAGTTTTGAAAGACATTAGTGTAGAGGCCGAACCCGGGCAGCAGATTGCGCTTGTCGGACAAAGCGGAGCCGGCAAAACCACTATTGCAGCGTTGCTTTTACGGTTCTATGAACCTGATGCTGGGCAGATATTCTTCGACGGCAGGGCGGCTTCTCTAATTCCGTTATCTCAACTTCGCAAACAAATGGCGCTGGTTCCCCAGGATGTGATCCTTTTCGGAGGAACGATCCGTGAAAATATCGCTTATGGTAAACCGGATGCAGATTTTGCGGAGATACAGGCTGCGGCACAGCAGGCGCACGCTCACGAATTCATAACCAGTTTTCCGGAAGCATACGAAACCATAGTAGGGGAACGCGGCATTAAACTTTCCGGCGGTCAGCGTCAACGCATTGCCATTGCCCGGGCTATCCTTAAAAATCCCGTTATTCTTATCCTCGACGAAGCCACCAGTTCTCTTGACTCAGCATCCGAATTACTGGTACAGGAAGCCCTGGATAACCTGAGAAAAAACCGCACTTCTTTTATCATAGCCCATCGCCTTTCCACGATACGCAACGCGGACAAGATCATTGTTTTGGAAAAGGGAGTCGTGAGGGAAACGGGTACTCACCAGCAGTTGATTGCCCTTGATGAAGGGGTTTACCGGAATATGAACAGGCTTCAATTCGAGGGTATGTTTGAAGTGCCCTTCGAACAACTATAACCACGCGGTTCGAATGTCTCTGACTTCGAACCCCTATGTTGCCTGCTTCCTAATAATCCTCGTGCCCCCGTCCTTATTACCTAAAATGACTATGTCAGCCATATTCAGGAAAAGACCGGTTTCCACCACTCCCGGAATATTGATCAGTTGCTGATGAAGCAGGTCCGGTTCCAGGATGTAACCGCACGCACAATCAAAGATAAAATGACCATTGTCAGTGACAAACGGCTTGTTGTTTGTCAACCTTAGCCGGGGGCTGCACCCCAGAGTTTGTAATTTCCGGAAACTGAGTTCAGAGCCGAACTGAACCACCTCTACGGGTAAGGGGAACGAACCCAGGTGGTTGACCAGTTTGCTTTCATCTGCAATAATTATGTAAAATTCAGTGGCTGAGCCAACAATTTTTTCTCGCAACAAAGCGCCACCACCACCTTTGATCAGGTTTAGGCTTTCATCCGTTTCATCTGCCCCGTCAATGGTAATATCCAGGTGGTCGGTCTCGGCAAAAGTAATGATAGGGATTCCCAGTTCATGGGCCATCAACTCCGATTGCGTTGAAGTGGCCAATGATTTTATTTCCAACCCTTGCTTTACCCGGCTCCCGAGTAATTGTATGGCCCAGTAGGCAGTAGAGCCTGTGCCCAAACCTACGATCATTCCCTGTTTAACATATTCCACTGCTTTTTCTGCTGCCAGTTTACGGGTGTTTACGCTTTGTTCTTCCATTGGTGTGTTGTTTAAGTTCCTTTTTAATTTTGCTGTATCGTCTGCAAATTCTTGATAATACATAATTTTTCAACGGCTCCGTTATATTAACTTTGTTTGGAAGGCGTCTCTGCTTTACCATGATTAAGATAATCAACTTTCCCAGACAGTGACGCTTTACTTTGATCAATGCTTCATTTGATTTTAATAATCCTTTCAAATGCCCGATACCGTCTTTCATCAACAAACGGAGACTGAAGAGATTCTTCAGAATAACTTTGACTATACGCTGTTCTCATGGAGCAAACAAAAGGGTATTTCGCCTATTGCCGTAAAGTATGGTGAAGGAGTGTACCTCTATGATTATGATGGTAAGCGGTACCTGGATTTTTCTTCGGGTTTGATGAATGTGAATATCGGCCATGGTGATCAGCGAGTAACCGGCGCCGTTACGAAACAGATGCAGCAGGTGAGTTATGTTACACCCAGTTGTGTCAGTAAAGTAAGGGGCGAACTGGGTAAGAAACTGGCTTCTGTCAGCCCACCGGGACTGAATAAAACGCTGTTTACGGTTTGCGGTGCCTCTGCCATAGATAATGCGATCAAGCTGGCCAGGATCTATACCGGCAGGCATAAGATCATTGCTCGCTACCGGGCTTTCCATGGCGCCTCTTACGGTGCAATGACGGCCGGCGGAGATCCCAGGAAACTGGCTTCCGATGCACAGCAGGTTCCGAACGTGATCCACGTCGAAGACCCGTATTGCTATAGATGTCCCTGGGGCAAAGAGCCGGAATGGTGTCATCGCGAATGCATCAGCCATGTAGAACGCGTGGTGGAATTTGAAGGGCCTGAAAATGTGGCCGCCATTCTGATGGAAGGCGAAAGCGGAACATCGGGGTGTATTAAATATCCACCTGATTATTTAAGAAAGATAAGGGCCATCTGTGATAAACACGGTATATTATTAATAGCGGATGAAGTGATGAGTGGTTTCGGAAGAACCGGAAAATGGTTTGCAGTAGATGTGCACGGAGTAGTTCCCGACATGATCGCTACCGCTAAAGGGATCACCTCAGGTTACCTTCCCCTGGGCGCTTTGATCGTGTCTGACGCTATAGCGGCCCACTTCAATGATAAGCCTTTGATGCTCGGGTTAACATATTCCGCCCACCCCGTGTCCTGCGCCGCCGGATTAGCAGTGCTGAGTATTTATGAAGATGATCAGTTGTTTGAGAATGCCGTTGTTATGGGAAAGTATATTGATAGCCAGATGGAAGAATTAAAGTTCCGGCACCCAAGTATCGGCGATTTTAGAAATACCGGGTTGTTGGGTTGCCTTGAGATTGTAAAAGATAGAACAACCAGGGAACCGATGGCACCCTATAATGCGAAACCAGAAGAGATGGTTGTCATGAATAAAGCGGCTGCGAGATTGAAAGAACTGGGCATGTACACCTTTGTCAGGTGGAATTATATTTTCGTTGCCCCTCCGCTTTGTATCACGAAAGAACAGGTTGATGAAGGGCTGTCGATGATCAGCAAAGCGCTTGAGATAACGGATGAGTATGTAACGAAATAAAGTTTGCCCGTGGTTGGTGTTTTCACCAACCACCATCGTGCTGCCGGATTGAAATCAATAATACAAATTGCATGAGTGAAAAAATCAATGCTGATCCGGTCGCCGGATCTTCCGATCTCTACAGCGATGACCTGGCGCCTATTCCAACGGATAAGCGCACCTGGACCACCTGGAACTATGTCGCCTTGTGGATCAGCATGAGCTTGTGTATCCCCACTTATATGCTGGCGAGTTCATTAATCGAAGGGGGCATGAACTGGTGGCAAGCCATCCTTACTATTTTCCTGGGCAATACCATTGTGCTGATACCGATGATACTGAACGGCCATGCCGGAGCAAAATACGGTATTCCCTTCCCAGTATTTGCCCGGTCAAGTTTCGGCGTTACCGGCGCCAACATCCCGGCGATGTTACGCGCCATCGTTGCCTGTGGCTGGTTTGGCATTCAGACGTGGATTGGCGGCTATGCCTTGTACCAGATGTCAAGGTTGTGGATCCCCTCACTGGAAACACTTCCAGCCATATTTCCGTTTTCATTCGGGTTGGCAACGGGCCCGGCAATTACCTTTTTCTTATTCTGGCTGCTGAACATGTACATCATTTACCTGGGTGTAGACAGCATTAGAAAACTACTCGTTTTTAAAGCCTTTTTTCTACCGTTTGCGGCAATTGCTTTGCTGGTCTGGGCCATCGTTGCGGCAAAAGGATTGGGTCCTATTCTGGCTCAACCGTCGAGGTTCCAATCAGGCCCGGCCTTCTTTCAATACTTTTTCCCTGCGTTAACCGGCATGGTCGGTTTTTGGGCGACACTCTCGCTGAACATCCCTGATTTTACCCGTTATGCAACAAGCCAGCAGGCACAGATTAAGGGTCAGGCCATTGGCCTGCCATCTTCCATGACCTTGTTTGCTTTTATAGGTGTAGTGGTAACTTCGTCTACTGCCATCATATACGGAACTACTATCTGGGATCCACTGGTGCTGGCCGGAAAATTTGAAAACCGTTTGTTAGTAAGCGTAGCTATGATTGCGGTGGTCATTTCTACCCTGGCTACAAATATTGCAGCGAATATGGTAAGTCCGGCCAATGATTTTGCCAACCTTTCTCCCCAAAAAATCACTTTCAGAACCGGTGGGTATATTACCGGCATTATCGGCATACTCATCTTCCCCTGGAAATTGATTGCCAGTCCGGACGGCTATATATTCACCTGGCTGATCGCTTATTCCAGTTTGCTTGGACCGATAGGTGGGATTATGATCGCGGACTATTATTTTATCCGCAACCAACGGTTAAGGTTAGACGATTTATACAAAAAGCAAGGTGAATATAGCTTTACAAATGGATTTAATTGGGCTGCCATTGCGGCACTGGTTTTAGGCATACTGCCCAATGTGCCGGGCTTTTTAACCACGATCGGGACGATCAGCAAAGACAGGATCTGGCCCTGGGTGTCGGAAATTTACCATTATGCCTGGTTTGTGGGTTTTTTAGTTTCCGGGCTAAGTTATTTCATCATGATGCGAAAATATAAAGAGTCGGGGGTCGGGAGTCGGGAGTCGAGAGTGTTGGAATTGAAAACATGAAAACGCTTTAATCATTTTAAGAGATTTCGAATGTCAATACTCATACGGAACGGAAGGATCATCACGGCGACGGATGATTACACAGCCGACATATTTATCGAAGGGGAGCGGGTAAATGCTATTGGCTGGCACCTGAATAAGCAAGCCGATACTGAGATAGATGCTTCCGGTATGTTTGTATTTCCTGGCGGCATTGATCCGCATGTTCACCTTGACATGCCTTTCATGGGCACCTATTCCAGTGATAATTACGAGACCGGTACCCGGGCTGCCTTGTACGGAGGTACAACCACAGTAATTGACTTCATATTGCAGAAGCAGGGATTTTCGCTTAGATCGGCGCTGGAAGAATGGCAGTCCAGGGCCCGGGGGAACGCCGTAGGCGATTACAGTTTCCACATGGCAGTTACAGACTTTAATGATAATACCAAAGCGGAGATCAAAGATATGGTGGAGAAGGAAGGTATCAGCTCTTTCAAGACTTTCATGGCCTATAAAGGTGCCCTCATGATCGATGACCGGCAGATGGTGGGTTTGATGAATGAAGTGAAAGTACAGGGTGGTATGGTCACTACCCATGCTACGAACGGCGACATGATCGACTTTCTTATTGCCAAACACCGGCAGGAAGGAAAGACTTCTCCTTTATATCACTATTTATCGCAACCCGAAGTAACGGAAGCAGAGGCTTCGGCCCGGTTTACGGATATGGCAAATTTTACGGGCTGTCCGGCTTACATTGTTCATCTGACCTGCGAGGGAGCGTTGAATGCTGTTCGAAATGCCACCAGGAGAAACCAGAAGGTGTTTGTAGAAACCTGTATCCAATACCTGTTGTTAGATGCATCTTTATATGAGAAAGATTTTGAAGCCGCCAGGTGGGTAATGAGTCCGCCGCTGCGTGAGAAAAAAGACCAGGTTAGTTTATGGGCCGGCCTTAACCAGGATCTGGTGCAGGTAGTGGGCACCGATCATTGTCCGTTTATGTGGGAACAAAAGAAACGGGGAGAGCATGATTTCTCCTTGATACCCAACGGGCATCCGGCCATTGAACATCGAATGGAACTGCTCTTTTCTGAAGGGGTGATTAAGCAAAAGATAACACTGAATAAATTTGTGGAACTGTGTTCGACGAATGCGGCAAAGATTTTTGGCATGTTTCCCCGCAAGGGTACTGTAGCTATCGGCTCTGATGCCGACCTGGTCATCTTTGATCCTGAGGTAAAGCATACTATTTCTGCTACTTCCCATCATATGAACGTAGACTATTCCGCTTATGAAGGCTGGCAGGTGACAGGTAAATGCAAAATTGTTCTGCTCAGGGGTAAATTGGCCGTCGATAATGATGAATGTCTTGTTAGCAAGGGTTTTGGCCAGTTTATCAAAAGGAAAAAAGTGGATGGAAAGATATGAGCACCGGGATCTTTAGAACCCTACTCTGAAGAGATTTTAAATGACAGTCAGGATCCTATTGCCTTGTCATTTCAGCGAAGCGCCATAGGTGCTTGCCTAGAAGTGGCCTTTTGCGCTTCGTTGAAGTCTCCTGACATTGAAGATTTATTATATCAGGAAAAAATCGAAATTGCATTTAAAGAACTTTGTCTGTTTGAATGGATGAAGTGCCTTGATCATACATCTCTTGACTAAAATTTTTAAAATGCCACGAATAATAAAATCAGGCCTTATCCAGATGAGCCTTCCAAAGACCGAAGGCGAAGGCACCATAGCAGAGATCAAGGAAGCCATGGTTCAAAAGCATATTCCGTTTATTGAAAACGCCGGCAAGCAGGGCGTACAGATCTTATGCCTTCAGGAAATATTCAATACACCGTATTTCTGCCCGGGGCAGGATAAAGAATGGTATGCTTCTGCGGAAAGCGTTCCCGGGCCCACTACCGAACGGATGGCCGAATATGCCAGACAATATAATATGGTTATGATTGTGCCGGTCTATGAAAAAGAACAGCCCGGCGTGTTGTATAATACGGCGGCCGTTATTGATGCTGATGGCTCTTACCTCGGAAAATACCGGAAAAATCACATCCCGCATACATCCGGCTTTTGGGAAAAGTTTTTTTTCAAGCCAGGCAACCTGGGTTATCCTGTGTTTGAGACCAGGTATGCAAAAGTAGGGGTGTATATCTGTTATGACCGTCATTTTCCCGATGGTGCTCGCTGCCTGGGACTCAACGGAGCCGAGATCGTTTATAACCCGTCTGCTACAGTCGCCGGCTTATCTCAATACCTTTGGAAGCTCGAGCAACCTGCACATGCGGCTGCCAACGGGTATTTTATGGGATGCATTAACAGGGTGGGGGAGGAAAAGCCCTGGAATCTTGGCCGGTTTTATGGATCTTCTTATTTTGTAGATCCGCGCGGAGAGATCTTTGCGATCGCTTCTGAAAATAAAGACGAATTGTTGATAGCGGATTTTGATTTGGATCTCATTGAACAGGTCAGAAGTGTCTGGCAATTCTATCGGGACAGGCGGCCAGAAACCTATGGTGCTCTGGTTGAGCTGTAAAAGTATAATATTTTTTAGATTAATGTAAGCAGATGGCCATTGAAAATAACCGGTTAAAGGCCGATCAATACGAATTAAATTTTAGCGATATTCATCCGCCCTTTGAAAGCGGTGATACCGCCCTGGTGGAAGCCAACCGCTGTCTCTTCTGTTATGATGCGCCCTGCACAAAGTCTTGTCCTACCGGCATTAATATACCCAAATTTATCAAGCAGATCACTACGGGTAACGTGAAGGGATCAGCCCATACGATATTTGAAGCCAACATTTTCGGAGGAGGCTGCTCAAAGGTTTGTCCCGTGGAAAAATTATGCGAAGGTGCTTGTGTGTACAACCTGATGGAAGAAAAGCCTATTGAGATTGCCCGCCTGCAGCGCTACCCTACTGAAAAGGCGATAAAAGAAAAATGGCGCTTGTTTAGCAGGAAACCTTCTACCGGTAAAAAAGTGGCCGTTGTCGGGGCTGGTCCGGCCGGATTGTCCTGTGCACATGTACTATCCAGAGAAGGCATAGACGTAACGGTTTATGAGAAAGAGAAAAAAGGCGGCGGGTTGATGACCTATGGCATTGCAGCGTATAAAGTGACCCCGGAGTTTTGCAGGCAGGAAGTGGAATATATAACTTCACTGGGAGGTATTGACATCAAATACAATGCAGCTTTTGGAAAAGATTTTAACCTGGACGAGCTCCGAAAGAAGTATGATGCCGTGTACCTGGGAATAGGCGTTGGCTTAGCCCGGCAACTTGACATTCCGGGCGAGGATCTGGAAGGAGTCATCAATGCGCTGCACTTCATCTATGATATCCGCAGCAAAGGTTTTGACAAAGTGCCGGTCGGAGATAAGGTTGTGGTGATAGGCATGGGCATGACTGCTATCGACGCGGCCACTCAGGCAAAGCGCCTGGGTGCCATGGAGGTAACCCTGCTTTACCGCCGGACACAGGAAGAGATGCCCTGCACACAAGCTGAATTCGATATAGCTAAACTGGATGCTTGCCATATTGTGTGGCTGGCCGCACCGAAACAAGTGATGGGATTGAACGGAAAATGTGTGGCCCTGCTTTGCAGCATCATGGAGTTAGGGGAAGCTGATTGCACCGGGCGGCGTTGGCCCGTAGATACCGGTAAAACATTTACCCTGGAAGCAGACATGGTGATCAAGGCAACCGGCCAAATCCCATTTACCGAGCTGGTTTCCGGAAACGCACTGAACAACAGGTCAGGCCGTGTTATGATTGATAATGCCGGGGCTACCAGTATAAATGGTGTTTTTGCGGGCGGCGATTGTGTGAACGGAGGTAAGGAAGTCGTTGACGCTGTCCAGGCCGGAAAGGAAGGGGCTGCCGGTATTCTGGCATACCTGGGAATGGCTTGATGGCCATATGCTATGCGAAGTCTGCCGTTCGAAGTCTCCGACTTCGTACAGCTTCATTTATTTTAATTTTATCTTATGGCTGATATTAGTACTGATTTCTTAGGTATCCGTTCTCCCAATCCCTATTGGCTGGCGAGTGCGCCGCCAACCGATAAAAAATATAATGTTTTGCGGGCCTTAGAAGCCGGTTGGGGTGGCGTGGTCTGGAAAACCCTGGGTACCCAGATAAAAAACGTATCCTCAAGGTACTCGGCCGTAGATTACAATGGAAGCCGGGTGATGGGCTTTAACAATATAGAATTGATCTCCGACCGACCCCTTGATATTAACCTGAAGGAAATAAGGGAGGTGCTGAAAGAGTTCCCTGACCGGGCTATGATCGTGTCGCTGATGGCCGACAACAGCAGGGAAAGCTGGCATGAGCTGATCAAACAGGTGGAGGATACAGGCGCCCATGCACTTGAATTAAACTTCGGTTGTCCGCATGGCATGACGGAAAGAGGCATGGGGGCAGCTGTAGGGCAGGATCCGGAAATCGCACGAATGGTTGTGGAATGGGTTATTGAAGCGGCGACTATTCCTGTCATCACCAAATTGACTCCGAACGTTCACTCCGTCGTCCCAACAGGCCGGGCCTCCGTCGAAGCAGGCACCCATGCATTATCCCTGATCAACACCATTCAATCTATCACCGGTATTGATCTGAATACATTTGTGCCAAATCCTTATGTAGCAGGAAAATCGGTATATGGTGGATATTGCGGCCCAGCCGTCAAACCCATTGCCTTGAAAATGTTGTCTACGATCAGCAAGGATGAAATAACGCGGAGGGTTCCCATATCAGGTATCGGTGGCATCAGTACATGGAGGGATGCCGCTGAATTTATATTGTTGGGGGCGACTACTGTTCAGGTATGCACCGCAGTTATGACTCATGGTTTCCGTATCATTGATGACCTGTGTGAGGGGTTAAACAACTGGATGAACGAAAAGGGATTTTCGTCTATCAATGAATTCAGAGGCCTCTCTGTTCCTGCCATCACGCACTGGGAGGAGCTGGATATCAATTATCATATTGTGGCCAATATAAACCAGGATAAATGCATCCATTGCGGACTTTGTTATATCGCCTGTGAAGACACATCACACCAGTCTATCCGCCTCGATTGGGGAAAACCGTACAACACGTATACCATCAAAGAAGAAGAATGCGTGGGCTGCAATCTTTGTAAACTCATATGCCCGGTAGAAAATTGTATAACCATGGTCGAGCAACGCAAGGGTGAAGAATACCTGAATTGGAAAGACTTCCAGCAAAAGGGTTTGCCATTGAATGACCATTGATCCGCATTACCTAATTAAGATCACGACAAATTATAATTTTTAAAGGCGGCAGGATTAATGATTGCTAATCTCCGGGTATATCCTTCGTTTAATACCGATTGAAGACTAAAACTATGCAAACGATGTGATTGCATATTATCCAGCAGTTTTCTTAACCCTGCCGATCTGTAGATGCCGCAAAAAGGTTGTGCATAATCAATATCCTGGTACACGATAAAGTCATGTTTCGCTTCTGCTTGAAAGACATCTAATACTGTACTGATCGTTTTTTCATCAAGATCAAGAATGTCGCAAGATAACAGGAGCAGGTCGTTATCAGGAAACTTATTATGTACGCTTAACAAACCGTTCAAAGGGCCATGGGCTTCAACGGCATCTATAACCAAATTATCTGGTGAAATGTGTTCAGCATATGCTGAAACTTGTGATTCATTTACTGAAAAGACAACCGGAAGCTTAAATGGTTCCAGCTTAGCGGCAACATACTTTGCCCTTATCGTACCGCCGATTATGATCAATCCTTTGTCCGTACCCATTCGCTTACTTTCTCCACCACACAGAACGACGCCTAA
This sequence comes from Chitinophagaceae bacterium, assembly GCA_037718865.1. Classification (GTDB taxonomy): domain Bacteria; phylum Bacteroidota; class Bacteroidia; order Chitinophagales; family Chitinophagaceae; genus JADCRZ01. Next base: position 21,445 of record JBBJMP010000009.1, read on the forward strand.
AAGTGTATTCATTTGCATAAAAGATAAGAATCCTGAATTACAGCTCTCTGCAAGAATAAGCGTGATTGATTAAATTAGAGAAGCACGTTCATTTATCCGAATGACCCAGCGTTTTTGAAGGATTTATCAGGTCTCTCACTGTTTGTTTTAACTGTTTGATCTCTGGAAAACCTCCTTCCTTTTTTCTGTCATAAACCAGGGAGTCGTTAATATATATCTTATAGGTGCCAGCTGTATCGCCCGGTTGTAACAATACCCCTTGAATGTCATCGGTAAATGTAGTCAGCAGTTCCTGGGCCATGTAAGCAGCGCGAAGCATCCACCCGCATTTTGGACAATATTCTATGGTAATGGTTGGCTTCATACGAACATTGAACACTGAACTCTAATCATACACATGCTTTCCTGTATCTCCGGTTATAGTGTGGCAATTACAGTTGCCTCCCCATTCACTAGTGCCATCAATGAAGTATTCACATTTCCAAATGGGTACTTCGTGTTTAATCCTGTCAATGATAAAACGGTTAGCGGCATACGCTTCGCTGCGGTGTGCAGACGCGGTGATCACAACGACGGCAGATTCACCTATGGCTACTTTACCCAAGCGGTGTTGCGCCAGGGCAATGTTTAGATCCCACCGCGACCTTGCTTCGGCTATAATTTTCAGGATCATTGCTGAAGCCATAGACGAGTGCGCTTCATACTCCAGGTATTGAACCGCTTTGCCGTTGCTATGGTTGCGAACTTCTCCGCTAAACAACACTATAGCTCCTGCCCGTGGGTGATGAGTCCCAGCCAGTAAACCGGCAATGTCGAGCGGTTGCTCTGAAACCGGAAACACGTTATCCACCGCTGCTTGGTGGGATAATAAAGATGGTGTCATTTTCTGTTATTTGAAAATGGGTATCGACAAATTCGTCATTCACTGCAAACCGGCATCGTTCCAGAATGCCTGCTGCCGCAGGATTAGACCGGATCAGATGTTCCTTCAATGCCTCCGCATTTTGAATGTTTGCGTTCAGCTGAAATTCTTTATCGAAATAGTCTTTCAGCTTGGCGAATACCTGTACTTTCATAATTAATTTTTACTACTTAAAATTTTGCCTTTCACAGTTCCGTGTTCACCTCCTGGTCAAGATGTTGGCTAACCCGAATTTTCCAGCGAATACAAAAGCTGATTTAGTTTACAAAGGTACTTTGTTTTTTCTTTTGAACATAGGGCCACGGGCTGTTCAGACAGAAAACCGGTATACTTCCCGGAATGAATGGTTCATGAAAAAATTCTCTGTTATTACTTTCGTCGCAGCATTTGTTGCTTTCATCTCTTTTATCGTAAGGCAGGATAATTGGGGTCTAATTTTACATCATAAATAATCACAACCATAAAAATTTTAAAAATGAAAAAGAAAATGGTAACACTTGTAGCAGCTGTCATGATGGTAATCGCTACCACCTATGCGCAAAACACTCAAACTGGCGTTAACGAAAAAGTAATCAATGCATTCGCCAAGAAATTTGCACAGGCAACAAACCCAAGTTGGGAATTTACAGATGCTTATTTCAAGGCGAGTTTTCAATGGAACGGACAAAACCTGACTTCCTTCTTTACGAAGGATGGGGATTTGATGGGTATAACCCGCAACATTTACTCTACTGAACTCCCTATAAATCTTCGCATCAGCCTGACTGAAAACTATTCACAATTCTGGATATCCGAGTTATTTGAATATGCTAAAGAGGGTACCACTAAATACTACGTCACCATAGAAAATGCAACTGAAAAGATCCACCTTGAAAGTGTTGGTACATATGAATGGTCTGCATACAAAAAAGCGAGTAAAACAATATAGTGTACTGATATATTGTACGATGAATCAGTCCTGCGACGCTGCGGGACTTTTTTTTTTAATATCAGCGGTTGAATTGGAAATTTTCCTGGAATCAAACTTCAGTTTTTATCCTCCAATTTCCAGCATACTGAGTTCACTACCCGTGAACTTCAGCCTTTGCTTTTGCTGTAATGCCTGTTCTAATTTCGGCTGCAGGTCTTCATCATCGTGCACGTTAAGGAGCGATATGGGATGATTGTCGCTCAGGCATCCATAAACATTACCCTGGCTGTCGAGCCGCAAGCGATTACAATCATGGCAAAACGGTTCACTTTCATTAGCTATAATGCCAAAGGTAAAGCCTTCGCTGGTTTGCCAGTAGTTGGCAGTTGCGGAATCCTGCCGGTGTAATCTGTGAAATTCGTATTTTTGACCGATGACTTCAAGCAGATCGACCTGTGGAAACAGATATTTTTCAGGCTCCCGGTGCAGGTGACCCATAGCCATTACTTCCAGAAACCGGATAGTGACACCCCGCTTAAACGCATATTCCAGCAGAGGCAGCACCTGGGAGTCATTCATTCCCTTCATTACAACGCTGTTGATCTTCACCTGCAATCCCGTATCCAATGCCTTATCGATGCCGTCCAGGATGCGTTGCACGTTGTTTCGTTTGCTAATGAGGAAGAAAACATTTTCATCCACTGCATCAAGCGACACGTTGATAGATTGCATGCCTGCCACTTTCATGGGCTCAGCAAGCCGTTTTAATAGAAACCCGTTGGTCGTTAATTTAATTTCAGGGATACCCATCGTTTTCACGCCTTCAATCACCTCAATCAGCTCCGGGTAAAGCAGGGGTTCCCCACCGGTGAGGCGGATAGTTTTTAATTGGAGATATTTATGAAGCTGTTCAATAATAGACAACAGCCGATCAGCAGGGAGTTTCTCTCTCCTCGGCAGACTTTTGATTAAACTTTCATTTTCATCGCCGATACTGCAATATGTACAGCCAAGGTTACACTTATTGAGTAAGCTTACCCGAAGGGTCTTGAAGCTTCGGCCATATTGATCTGCAATTAATTTCATGTTCAGATTCTGATAAACAATAGTTGTTACACCTTCAAAGATAGGACAAATAAAACCGTAATCACCCCCGGATTTGCTGGGCAAATCCGTCCCCTCGTTCAAAAAGGTGGGGAACTCACCCGGTTATTGCCCGCCTTGAAAGGCTACCGTTAGGAAAAATCTTTTTAGAAATTAAAAAAGGATTGATGTCCCGGCTAGGGGCAACCGGTTTGTAGCACTTGAGTAATAAATAAATAAATTTTGCTTTAGCACAACATACTAAGGGTAGCCCCACTGGGGCATTTGGTGAAGATGATCACATTTCTACAAACGTTTTACCCCTGACAGGGGTAACTATGCACTAAAAGGCTACCGTTAGGACAAATCTTTTTAGAAATTAAAAAAGGATTTATGCCCCGGCTAGGGGCAACCGGTTTGTAGCACTTGAGCATGCATTATTTTATGCCCCCGGACGGGGGGCTACCCTTTTCAACGAGTAATAATAAATAAATTTTGCTTAGCACAACATGTTAAGGGTAGCCCCACTGGGGCATTTGGTGAAGATGATCACATTTCTACAAACGTTTTACCCCTGACAGGGGTAACTATGCACTAAAAGGCTACCGTTAGGACAAATCTTTTTAGAAATTAAAAAAGGATTTATGCCCCGGCTAGGGGCAACCGGTTTGTAGCACTTGAGCATGCATTATTTTATGCCCCCGGACGGGGGGCTACCCTTTTCAACGAGTAATAATAAATAAATTTTGCTTAGCACAACATGTTAAGGGTAGCCCCACTGGGGCATTTGGTGAAGATGATCACATTTCTACAAACGTTTTACCCCTGACAGGGGTAACTATGCACTAAAAGGCTACCGTTAGGACAAATCTTTTTAGAAATTAAAAAAGGATTTATGCCCCGGCTAGGGGCAACCGGTTTGTAGCACTTGAGCATGCATTATTTTATGCCCCCGGACGGGGGGCTACCCTTTTCAACGAGTAATAATAAATAAATTTTGCTTAGCACAACATGTTAAGGGTAGCCCCACTGGGGCATTTGGTGAAGATGATCACATTTCTACAAACGTTTTACCCCTGACAGGGGTAACTATGCACTAAAAGGCTACCGTTAGGACAAATCTTTTTAGAAATTAAAAAAGGATTTATGCCCCGGCTAGGGGCAACCGGTTTGTAGCACTTGAGCATGCATTATTTTATGCCCCCGGACGGGGGGCTACCCTTTTCAACGAGTAATAATAAATAAATTTTGCTTAGCACAACATGTTAAGGGTAGCCCCACTGGGGCATTTGGTGAAGATGATCACATTTCTACAAACGTTTTACCCCTGACAGGGGTAATAAGTACACCGGCAGTAAATGATTCAACATCACCATAGACGTATTTTAAAAGATGTGTCTTAACAGTAGCCTTCAAAAAGGAGAGGGAATTGGCAAAAAGATGAAGTCTTTTACCAGCGGGGTGGTTAATGCACAGCCTGATTCAGCACCGGTCTCTCAACTAACTGAAAATCTTCTTTGGATGCCCCGCAGATAGGGCATTCAAAGTGGACTATTTGTTCAAAGGCTGTTCCCGGTGTTATGCCGTTCATTTCATCACCGTAAATTTTATCGTATACTGTAAAGCAGTGTTTGCAGTGGAACCATTGATTTGTAGAAAATATTTCTTGTTTGACATTTACCGTTTCCTGGCGAAAAGCCTCGTGAGAGATCAGTTCCTCTTTACTTTGCAGTTCATAAAAATATTTGCATAACGAAATTAAATAAGTAGCAAGGTCTTCCTTTACCACGTCTTTGCGAAAAACCACATACTCTTTTGAGTTCGGGTTGAAATTGGTAGTAAAAAGGATGTCGTAACGGTCCAGGCCCCTGCGCTGGTTTGCAGATTCGTTTCCTTTTTTCTGAATGACAATAGAACCGAATAACCCTGATTTTGGCTCTACCTTGATGGCAAAGCACAACCCAAACGTACGGACATCATCTCTATCGAATTGCCTGATCAGGTATCGCTTAAGGTTTAATCCATCTTCACTCAGGTCGGCCACCTGCCAGTTAAGCTCATTGGATGCATGCCTTACGTTGATCCTGTATTTGCCCAGTATATAATCCCACAGTTTCCGGTCAGGCTGATCAATGCCTTTTATGATGAGCGATTTCCAGGGTGTTGAATATAACTGGCCTATTTTGGTTTTGAGGCATACCATGCAGATGTCTTTCAGGAATGCCAGTGAGAACATTTCATCCCTGCGGTATATTCCCAGCCAGAATTTGTTCCCGTACCGGTTAAAACCCTCATAATAAGGAAGCTGGAAATTGGGTAACTGCAGTGGTTCCGTAACCTCCTGAATAATAAAATGGTGCCTGGCGTGAACCATCATATATAGCACATCAACATCCACAGCCGGCTTGTCGTAGAAAAGAAATTTATTGCCAAGAACCACTTCTTCAATAATACGGCTGATGCGGGGAATATCATGAGAATAGATAAGTCCTTTCCAGGGATAAACGATCGTTGATCTGGGAAAGCGGATATGCAAATGCCAGTAATTACCCGTGTTCGATGCTATAAAATTAAGGTGCCCGGTAAAATAAGGTATAAAGGTCTGGACATTGTCGATGACGTTGATCTTTAATTGCGGCTTGTAATCAAAGAGATCAAGGATGTCTTTATATAAGCCTTCGCGTAACCAGTTGGCATTTTGAAATACTTCCTCTGTTACATATGAGCTGACGATATTCGGGTATTGATCATTGTTAATTTCAAAGTCAATGTTATGTTCTTGTAATACCATATCTAGTTCAGCCAGGCGATGATCTTCTACACGCATATAAAGCTGTTGCCTGGTTCCAAACTGTACTTCTTCAATACCGGCTTTTTCGGCCGCGTTCACGATCGCATACATATCCCCTGCAGATACAATGCCACCATACAGGTTGATTTTGACCACATGTGTTTTACGGTACATGGTGTTTTAAGAGTTCAAGCATTTACTATTGTGATTAATGCATCCATTCGCTGCTCTAGCAGAAACTCGTCCAATATAGTCTTTACTTCAGGCCGGCATGAACCACAGCCAGTACCTGCACCGCTAAGTGTACAAAGTTCTTTAAGCTCGGTACATCCTCCGGAGATTTTGATTTTGATATTCTCCTTGCCCACACTATTACAACTGCAAACCAGCTTGCCCAGGACCGGCTCAGTCTTCTTGCCCGTGCGTAATAAGTGCAGCCGTTTTTCACTCAGCTCAGTTTTATTGCTGATAAGCTCTTTAAACTCCCTGAATTCTGTTTTATCACCAATCAGGATAGCACCTACCAGCCTGTCCTGGTGTATGATGCATTTTTTGTAGTAGCGTCTTGCCTTGTCAATAAATACAATTTCTTCATAATCGGGATCGTTCGGGCATTCGGTTAAACCCAGGCTGCACAGGTCAAAGCCATCGATCTTGATGATATTCATCAGCAGGCTTCCTTCATAATGAAAGACTACCCCTTTTTTTATTCCCGCAGAAAGGGAAGCCTTAACCTGTACATCACCTCTGCGTGACTGCACGACGACAATATCTTTGTCACGTATATTTAACCGCCTGGCATCATCCGGGTGAATTTCGAGGAATGCCTGTGATATATGTTGTTTTAATTTATTAACCTTGCCGGTTTTGCTCATCGTATGCCACTGGTCGCGTATACGACCCGTAGTCAGCACAAACGGGAAGTTGTTGTCCGTTTGTTCGCTGCCAATATTATCGGGCACTGGATGAATGATAGCCCTGGCTGAAAGGGTATGAAATATTTTGTCTGTAAATAGCCGGCTTGTGCCGGTTCCGGCTTCACCCGCCCGGAGTGGCCACTGCACGGTTTTGTTTGACTTAAGCATGTTGTGATTGACCCCGCTCACATCAATGTTAGTTCCGGCGGTAAGCCGGGCGTGCTCATCATAAATGGCCGAAGCATCTGCAAAGTCAAATCCGTGAAAGCCCATTTTTTGTGCAAAGCGGCAAATGATCTCTGCGTCAGCGAGGGCTTCTCCCGGTGGTTCGGTGATCTTATGCAGGTAACTGATCCTCCTTTCCGAGTTGGTCATGGTACCTTCTTTCTCCGTCCAGGTGCCGGCGGGCAACACTACGTCTGCGTATTTTAACGTTTCGGGTTTGTCGCTGACTTCCTGAACTACAACGAATTTTGCTTTTTGTAATGCCTGCTCAGCCAAACGAACGTCAGGAAGGCTTACTAACGGGTTGGTGCAAACGATCCAGATGGCTTTTAGGCGCCCGTCATTGAGCGCTTCAAACATTTCGGTGGCTGTAAACCCGGGTTTATCGGAAAGAGTAGTGCCGTTCCAGAATTGCTGAACTTCGTCCCGGTGGGCCGGATTAGCCATAACACGGTGTGCTGGCAGCAGGTTGGAAAGGCCGCCAACTTCCCGCCCACCCATCGCATTTGGCTGCCCGGTAAGCGAAAATGGCCCGCTGCCCGGTTTGCCGATCTGGCCTGTGATCAGATTAAGATTGATCAGGCTCAGATTTTTATTTACGCCTATAACACTTTGATTGAGCCCCATCGTCCACATGGTTAGAAACCCTTTTGCGTCACCGATGTACCTGGCAGCGAGCCGGATGTCATCTTCGTTTATGCCACACTGAGAGGCTGCCTCGGTCATTGATTTCTGCAATACAAGTGCTTTGTATTGTTCGAAGCCTTCTGAATGGTTTTTAATGAATTCGACATCGATGTCCCCGTTTTCAATCAGTACTCTTCCGATGGCATGATTTAAAATGATATCAGTACCGGGATTTAACTGCAGATGCACATCGGCTATGGCGCAGGTGTCCGTGCGCCGCGGGTCGGCCACGATGATTTTAACATGCGGATTGGCTGCCTTATGGGCCTCGACACGCCGCCAGATGATAGGATGGCACCAGGCAGGGTTTGCACCGGTAACGTAAAAGCAGTCGGCCTGTTCAATATCTTCATAACACACCGGAACGCTATCTTCGCCCAAAGCCATCTTATAGCCAACTACGGCGCTGCTCATGCAAAGACGGGAATTGGTGTCGATATTATTACTACCGATAAATCCCTTTACGAGTTTGTTGATCACATAATACTCTTCCGTTAAACATTGTCCGGATATATAAAAACCAACCGAATCCGGTCCGCACTTTGTGATAAATGTTTTAAATACAGCCGCGGTTCTTTCCAGTGCTTCGTTCCAGCTCACCTTTTGCAGGGGCATCATTTTATTATACCGCATTTGCGGATGTAATAACCGGTCTGTTTTATCGTTGGCTGTATAATGAAGATTTAACCCCTTGCTGCAAAGCGCCCCTTTGTTTACCGGATGTTCTTTATCTCCTTCGAGTGAAAGCTGCCCTTTTTTGTCCTTATGAACGATAAGGCCGCAACCTACTCCGCAGTAGCAGCAGGTAGTGGTAAAAGACTCATTTCTGGAATTATGCAGGGACATCTTTATGAAGTGGATGACGAAATAGGCTACGCCGTGTTGAGAACAGGTTCGGTAATAACAGTTTCACGTGCCTCAGCGGTTTGAAATCGCGTAGCAAATACGATTGCTCCGATGAGAGCTACGCCGGTACCAATATAAAAAAAGGCTTCAGCGTAGCTGATGTTGCTTGACTTAAACAAAAAGCCCACGAGCATGGCACCGATGTTTCCACCGGCTCCAACGATTCCGCTCACGCTGCCGATAGCGTCTTTATTCACAAAAGGAACAATGGAATACGTGCTGCCATTGGCCATTTTAAGGAAAAGGGCAAATAACAACATGGAAAATATGGCCATGGGAAGATTGCCCGAGCGTGCAAATAAAATGATGCCTGCACCTTCAAGCAACAGCAGGGCGCCCAAAAGCAGGCCTTTGCCTCTTAAGCCGTATTGCCTTCCCACTTTATCACTAAAAATACCTCCTAGTGCGCGGGCAAATATGTTCATAAATCCAAAAATACCGGCCAGTGCTCCGGCCATGATGATGGACGTATTAAAATTGTCAACGAAGTAGATGGCTGCTACATTGTCAACGGTGATCTCAATGCCAAAGCAGGCAGCATAGGCTAGTGCAAGTATCCATGTGCGGTAGTCTTTTAAAGCGACCATGAAGCTTCCTTTCTTTTTTTCTTTGGTTTCGCGCTGAATCTCGCTGTAATTTCCCCGGGGAGTGTCTTTGGTGTATCTGTAATAAACAAAGGCCATGATTAATAAAATGGCACCTGGAACAATCATTGCGTACCTCCAGGAGTTGGCGGTATCCACATAACCCAGACCAACAAACGCTGCGGCGATCAAAGGCATTACCAGGTTGGTTACCCCGCCTCCCAGGTTTCCCCATCCGCCTGCAACTGCGTTGGCAGTTCCTATTATATTGGGGGCAAACATCATAGATGTATGGAACTGGGTAATTACGAAAGAAGCGCCTATGATACCAATTACAAAGCGGAAAAGCAAAAAGCTTTCGTAACTGTTGCTTAACCCGATACACATAACCGGAATTGCTCCCAGCACCAGGAGCACGGTATAGGATAAACGGGGCCCGATGGTATCGCACAAACGGCCGATGATGAGCCGGGCAAGTATAGTGGCAGAAACAGAAGCGATGGTGATATTGCCAACCTGCGCCTTGGAAAGATGTAGCTGTTCGCGAACGATAGGCATTAAAGGAGCAATGCCAAACCATCCGAAAAAGCAAAAGAAAAAGGTTATCCAGGTAATATGAAAGGTGTGCATCTGCAAACCCTTTCCACTGAATATGTTTAGTTTTTGCAGGGGCTGGTTCATGGTGTACATGTTATTGTGTTTTTTATTAAGTAATCGGTAACTAAACAATCAGCAGGTATCAGGGTCATTTAGGGTGTTATTTGGAAAAGAATTCCGGCTTGACGTTAATCTGCAGGTAAGCCCAGCTGGAATTAAGTTTTGAAGTTCCCGGGGTTATCGCTTTGGCATATTCCATGCTCCTGCCCGCAGCCAGATATGCCAGGCCCAACTCCACGGTGGTTATCTTATTCAGATTATAATTGCCGACCAGGTCGAATTCGCTTCCCAGGTATTTATTGATGGCTTTACCGGTATTGTCTCTTTGATCCCTGGCCAGGGAGAAATAATGATAGTCGAGCCCTATTAAAAGATTTTTCTTTGGTGAAACGTATTTGATCTTAAAGTAGGGATCACTTAGCCCGCCGACCGGAGAGCCGGTTCCGGCATAGAAGTAATCCATATAACCCCAGAATTTGTGCGGGGTTCCATATAAAGGATCAAAGCGATGGTTGGTTGAAGAAGAAGAGAAAGCATCGTTACCCGAAACGTAATCCCAGCCGGCGGTATAAGACATCAGCTTGGATGAAAAGCTAAGCGAAGCAGTTGTTGTGTATGCAGACAATTTCAGCCCGTCCCGATCATTACCACCCTGGTAATAAAAACCGGCTTGCAGGCTCCAGTGTTTTCTCTTGTCCAATGAGCTGTTCAACAGAATGCCGGTGGTTAAACGGTTATTTACCCCTTTTTGATTAAACCTGCGGCCAAATACATAGCCGGTATCTGTTCCTGTTAGGGTGCGCACCGAATCCAATTTATATTTTCCAAACTGGTCGCTTAGTAACAGGAATGACAGACTGGTCTGATTTAATTTCTTAGCCACGTAAAAAAACTGCATGGCCTTATAGTTTTGGTTTACTCCGTTCGTACTGGGAGGGTTCATTAAGAACGGGCTTCCGGTTTTGGTGCTGACGCCGGCGGTATTGGTTAATGGCACCAGTCCCTGTGGAAGGGGGACCAGGTTACCTTTTGTATCTTTTACATACGGGGGCAGATTAGCCGGAGTGTAGTAGGTTCCGTTATAATTAAAGGCATCTGTGTTTTGATTGAATGCCAGCCCAAGGTCTGCCTGCCAGCCTTTTTGAAGAAGTTTAAAAACCACGGCATCATGCCTTCTGGCCTGTTGAAGCCAGTCGAGGTTTCCCAACAGCCGGCTGTCATCATAAAGAAGTTCCTGCCGGCCTATCTTTAGGCTGAAGTATTCAAGTAAAGACTTGTCAAAGGAGCTGTCTTTAACGTTAGCCAGAATAATATTGGCCCATGCCTCATGTATACCGAATTTGTTTCCATCGTTATTGCTGATTGTTGAAGCATCCTGCCCCCATACACGCACGTCCTGGACAGATGTTTGAAAAATAACCTTGTTCCATTTGTGATTTAAAGTGAGTCTGGTGCGTTGCGAAGTAAAGAAGGCGGCGTCATTGCCGACCGGTTTCAGTGTTCCTGTACCGTTTCTAAGTTCAGAACGGGTACGAAGTTGACCAGATAACGTAGTTTGAGAGAAAACAGGAAAATAAAGAAGCGAACACGCAAATAAAATAAATCCATCTGCTGGTATTATCAGCGATTTTGGATACATTTATAAAGTTTTAAGTTGTTAAAGCAATTTGACTTCAGCCCCGTTTGGGATTGCGACTCCCGGGCGGGGCATTTTGTAAAAAATATCAGCTCATTTGTATATGTTTTGTTTTAATGTTAATAACCTGTGTCAAAATTAGGGGTATTTTATTGGAACCGACTTTAAAGCAGTGAATATAATTTTTTATCATATTTAATGCTTTTTTTAAACCATTGTTTTTGTCATCAAAGAAAGGTAAATGGTATAAAATTGACGAATGCACCGTCAGCCAGCGTTTTAATGGCGGCCGGATGAATGGCTAGGCCGTCAGCATGTAAACCGGCCCTTATGTCACCTGAACCGTTAAAGAAAACAGTCTCTAAAGCAGGCTGAGGACGATGTATGCGGACGGGAAAGAATTCATCCAGGATACTTTTTTTTGAACGGGCATTCAGTAATGGCAACTCTTGCATGGTCACTTCTGGCAATCCAAAACAAGCGTGCAAATATGGGTTGATAAACAAGGTAAATGTCACCTGACAGGAAAAGGGATTTCCCGGCAACGCGAACACTAATCCCCCGCTTTTAAGCTCACCACACCAAAAGGGCTTTCCGGGTTTAATAGAAACTTTGTGAAATAATTGCTTAACAGCCAATCCTTCCATCACTTCAGGCACAAAATCGGCGTCACCTGCCGAAACGCCGCCGCTTAGAATGATTATATCGAGGTCCATTGCCTTCTCAAGAACCGAGTGCATTTGTTCCTTATCATCGGGGATGTGTTGAATGATTTGGGGTTCTATATTCCAGTTTTTGAGTAATGCGGTAAGCAAGTACCTGTTACTATTGCGGATCTGAACCGGATTCAGCGGGTAATCAATCGGTTTTACTTCATTGCCTGTAGTGAACAAGCCGATATGTGGCTGCTTTTTTACTGCTACCGCTGACTTACCCAGGGCCGCCATCAGGCTGATTACCGCCGGGTTGCATAATCGGGAATCTGAGATGACCACATCAAGGGCTTTCAGGTCTTCTCCCCGCAGCGATATGTGCTGATATTGACTGCTGTTTACTGCTTTCAAAACAACCGCATTATTTTGTTCAATGGTATCTTCACGCCGGACGACCATATCGGCAGGATCGGGAACTGCGGCGCCTGTCATTATTTTATAACATTGTGCAGTTTCCAAAGTCGCGTGATGAAATTGCCCGGCAAAGATTGTTTCAATAACCTGGTAATCGCGGATTCCTTTTTGATAATCTGAAAACATAAGTGCATAGCCATCCATCGCAGACCGGTTAAACGGAGGGTAATCCCTGTCTGCTACAACAGTTTCCGCCAGCACAAGTCCCTGAACGTGGTTGATATCAATGACTTCGCTGCCAAACGAACGGGCACGTGCAAGGATTAATTGTTGCGCTTGTTGGTAGGTAAGCATAGAAATAGTTCAGGGGTTCAAAGTTCAGGGTTCAGTGCCCTCCTCCTTTCATCATTTTCCGGGCGTGAAAAACGGCCGGAAGGATAGCATCAAGCGATTCCCTGCATCCATCCGTACTACCCGGCAGGGTTATGATTAAGGTTTGGGCTATGGAACCGGCTACCGCCCTGCTCATCATTGCAAAAGGAGTTCGCATCTGGCCATACACACGCATGGCTTCCGTTATGCCGTCAGCGTCTCGTTCAAGGATCTCTCGAATGGCCGTTACTGTATTGTCTCTTGGCCCGAGACCCGTACCTCCCGTGGTAAAGATAAAATGGATGTCTTCCTCAACCCATTGGCGAACCTGTTCCTGGATCTGTTCCTTGTCGTCGGGAACCACCTGGTAATGTCTCACGTGGGCGTTTACTTCACTCAGTTTTTGCTGGATCAGCTTACCACTTGTATCTTCCCGTTGTCCTGAAGCAGTGGAATCGGAACATACCAGCACCGCGCAGGTGGGAGGGGTTGAAAAGAACTTATTGCGATCGCTCTTGCCGCCTTTTTTTTCAAGCAGCTTAATATGCCCGATTTCCAGGTTGGTATCGACAGGCTTAAGCATATCGTAGATCTCCAGGGCAGCAATGGACACTCCGGTAAGCATCTCCATTTCTATACCCGTGCGTCCGATAGACTTTGCTTCTCCGATTATGACAATTCCCGATCTTTCCCACACGTGCTCAGGGAAATAATCCTGATGTAATTCCTGCTGCAGAAAGTCGAACTGCATATTCATTGCATCTATCGATACAGGATGGCAATGGGGCAGAAGCTGGGGGGTAAGCTTTGCGCCTGAAAATCCGGCGGCCCTGGCCACATCAAACAGGTTTCCTTTCGGAAGCTGGTCATTCATAATCAACTGGACAGTAGCAGGCGAACAGAACAGGACAGCAATTGCCCGGGCTGTCCGAAGGGTAATTTGTTTATGGGAAATGTCCCGCATTACATAAAATCTTTAGTTGTATATCACTTCCAGCCGGTCGCCTACAGAAATCCTTCCTTCTCCCCGGTGCAGCAAATTCTGGCCAAAAAAAACCGTATTGTCCTCCGTCCGGTAACCAGCCAGTGTTTTCAGGGGTTCTTTTCCTCTCGACAGATTTTCCTGGTCAATGGTAATAATCACACACCGGCCGCACCGTTTAACCCCAAAGAAGCTGATCGTGCCGATCTTAAAAGATTTTAGCTCGTCTTCCTGGTAAGGTTGCCCGCCCGAAAACACTATATTCGGTCGAAACCTGTTTGTCGGTAGTGGAACCGGCAATCTCTTATTGAGGTCATCAAGTGATGCCTGGCCGATCATCATAAAAGGGTAGCCGTCTGAAAAATTGGTGATTTCATTATTTAGGGCATAAATGGGATCAACCCGGCGCATTGATTGTTCCGGCATGTAAACCAGGTTGCAACGCACCCCTAACAGTTCGAAAAACCAGGTCGCGGCTTCCTTGCCGGTATTTATGGCCTCGCACCGGTCGGTCCAGATGGTAACCGGATGCATTTCGACCTGTTCCGGTTTAATGGGAATAGTAAGCGGAGGAACAGTTGCTTGTTTATGTTGAATGGTTAAATAGTGGTCATTTACTGCGACCTGAAGCAGGGCTAACGCGGGTAATTCCCGTTGCGTAAGAAATCGGCCGCTCTCGTCTACCAGCATCCATCTCCTGTCGTACTGTAATCCTCTGTCGGTAACGGCAGCCGATTGAAGCGAAATACCTCCAAAGGATTTTACCGGGTAAATATAAATTTCACTCACAAGCATAACGTACATGGCGTTGATCTCGTGGCAAACTTACGGCTATTGATTTACATCAATATATACTTTTCCATCCCTTACTTGAACCGGATAGGTAATAATTTGATATTCATCTCCACTGAGACATTCACCTGTAATTAAAGAGAATGTTTTTTTATGAAATGGGCAGGCTACTTTAGGTTCGCAGACTTCGCCAGTGCTGCCTATCATTCCCCGTGACAATGCCATTTGCTGTTTATGGGGACAAAGATTTTGAGTGGCATACCACTCTCCCCGACGCGAAAAGTTGTAAATAGCGATCTGGGTATCATTGTATTTTACGCAAGCTCCCCCGTTTTCAGGTATGTCGTCTACATTACACGCGAGGAACCATCTTGTGGCTATTGCCTGATTCATGGATAAACTGATTTAAAAGTTATTTAAGTCTCCAACGCTAACTTCCATCTACCATTGCTTCGCATGCACCTGCCCGCGCATTTCTACAAATTCAACCGTCGGGTCTTTTTCCTTCGGCGCATTTACAAAATGAGCAAATCGTTTACGCAATTCCGGATCCTCAACCACTTCTTTCCATTCACACATATAACCATCAATCAGCACCTGTATTTCTTTCTCCAATTGTTCACCTATGCCCAAACTGTCATTAACGATGACATTGTGAAGGTAGCTCATGCCGCCTTCCATTTTGTTGAGCCAGGTGGCAGTGCGGGTTAGTGGGTCAGCCGTTTTAATATAAAACATCAGGAAACGATCAAGGTACCTGATACAGGTTTCTTTATCGATGTCGGAAGCAAGCAATTTCGCGTGCTGGGGTTTTGAACCACCGTTGCCGCAGACGTATAAGTTCCAGCCCTTTTCTGTTGCAATCACACCAAAGTCTTTACTCTGGGCCTCGGCGCATTCGCGTATGCACCCGCTGACTCCGCTTTTTATTTTATGCGGAGCCCTGATGCCTTGGTAACGGTTTTCCAGTTCCACGGCAAAAGAGACGCTGTCGTGTAATCCGAAGCGGCACCAGGTGCTGCCCACACAACTTTTTACCGTACGCAGGGCCTTCCCATAAGCATGACCGCTTTCCATTCCTCCTTGCATTAGTTCTTCCCAGATGTCGGGCAGGTCACTTACATGAGCTCCGAACATGTCAATACGCTGCCCACCGGTGATCTTGGTATACAAGCCATATTTTTTAGCTACACTTCCGATTAGTATCAGATTATCCGGTGTGATTTCACCACCTGCGACCCTGGGTACTACGGAATAGGTACCTCCTTTTTGAATGTTGGCCAGGTAGCGGTCGTTACTGTCTTGTATAGTATCCTGTTTTACAATAAGCTCATTCCAAACGCTTGAAAAAATACTGGCCACTGCGGGTTTGCATATTTCGCAACCATCGCCTTTGCCAAACTTATTTAAAACGGAATCATAGTGTTTCACCTGGTTGATCTTGATGAGGTCATACAATTCCTGCCTGGAGTATGGAAAATGTTCGCAGATGTCATTTTTCACATACATGCCGTTTGCTTTCATGGTGCCAACGATCAGGTCTTTAACCATGGGGATACAGCCTCCACATCCGGTACCCGCTTTGGTACACTTTTTCATTCCGTTCACCGTGGTAACCTGTTCGCCGGTAACCGCCTGACAAATGGTTCCTTTTGAAACAGCTTCGCAGGAGCATCCTCCACGAGCGCCAAGGATCAGGTCTTCTGGGTGAGGCGGAAGAGTGATTTTATTGTTGACGGTTTGAAGTAAAATATTATAAGCCGCGGCATCACCAATTAAAATACCACCTAGTAAGTATTTACCATCCCTGGTAAGGTTGATGCGTTTATAAACACCCTGGTGGGTATCTTCAAATATGATGGTCCGGCAGTCGGGTTCAGTGATATAAGGATCTCCGAAGCTTGCCACATCGACACCAATCAATTTCAGTTTGGTGCTCATGTCGAAGCCGGCAAATGATTTACTTGCTCCTGAAAGATTGGCGGCAACCACTTCTGCCATCTCATAACCCGGCGCGACAAGTCCATATATCATCCCATCGTATAAAGCGCATTCCCCGACCGCAAAGATGGCCGGGTCGTTGGTCTGTAATTTTTCATTTACTAAAATGCCACCCCGGGTACCTGTGTTCAGGCCGGACAAATGTGCCAATTCGTCGCGGGGACGAATGCCGGCCGATATTACAAGCATATCGCATTCCAGGCTGGTATCATCGGTAAAATGTAATGACTCCATTTTGCCATTACCCTGTATAGTGCTAGTATTTTTATTCAGATGAATCTTCAGTCCTAACTGGCTTAGTTTGGATTGAAGCATATTACTCCCTATAGCATCGATCTGGCGGGGCATCAGGCGGGGAGCGAATTCAATGACGTGCGTTTCCGGCACGCCAAGGTCCAACAACGCTTTTGCTGCCTCCAGTCCCAGTAAGCCTCCTCCAATTACGGCTCCTTTTTTTACTTTGTTTGCATTGCATGACCCTTGATGAGTTCCAGGTCTTCGATGGTCCGGTAAACGAAGACGCCATCCTTCTCAATGCCTGGAATGTTAGGTACAAATGCGGAAGAGCCGGTGGCCAGCACCAGGTAATCATATGATTGTATAAGACCTCTCAGCGAATGCACCGCTTTATTAGCCCTGTCTATTTCTCGTATTGGATCACCGGTATGGAGGGTTATATTATGTTCAGCGTACCAGCCAAGAGTAGAGAGACTCAGGTCGTCTGCAGTTTTGCCATTGAAGTATTCGCTCAGGTGAACGCGATCGTAAGCATGGCGTGGTTCTTCGCCAAAAACAACGATCTGAAAATTTATAGATTTGGCAACCAGTTTCTCACAAAATTTGTAACCTACCATGCCGTTGCCAACGACCACTATTACGGGTTTATGTACTAAGCCCATGTCCAAGTTTTAAGAGTTAAAGCAATTTCTTCCATGCAGTAGGCAGAGTTGCGACCTCTACGTATTACAATTATTAAAATTTTAATAATACTGCAATTTTACGCCTATTTTATCGGTTTTGTTCAATATAATAAATATTTTATTGAATGTAATATGATGGTAGACATCCTCTTTCAATGGGAAAGCTTATATCCCATTAGATAATATCCGGTAAGTCCGGACGTTTAAAGTTAAACGGGTTAAGTGTGAAAACTTTTGAAATAGTGAACGTGATTTCTTTATACGTACAACCGCTTTGAAATTAGTTATATGGTAATTCCTTATGAAAATATTAGTTGATCGTCCAGTGAATCCGGTAAGCCCTGGTGGCTTAACAGGAATGAAGAGCCCGTCAAATGGCGAGCGCTTTATCATGCGATTAATGATATTATGCGGAATCATTTTAATCTTTACATTTATTGCATTTTTTTTTCAGTTAGAACACATCGCTTATTTGCCGCTTTATCTTTTGTTATGTGTTTCGATAACGTATAAATTCCTCAGGATCTTATTTGAATGGTATCACTACTGGGCCATCAAAATTCCTGACAGACCGGTTTCCTCCAGGGTTTGGAGGGTCGATATGTTAACCACTTCGGTACCCGGCGAGCCCATAGAAATGATAAAGGAAACGCTTATCGCAATGAAACGCGTTCGTTACCCGCACACCACTTATTTATGCGATGAAGGCAATGATTCTGTTTTGAAAGAATTTTGCAAAAAGATAGAGGTAGTTTATGTTACCAGAACCGAAAAAATTAATGCAAAAGCCGGCAACATCAATAATGCGCTAAAGATGGCAACCGGTGAAATTTGTGTTATTCTGGATCCTGATCACCTGCCCAATCCCGAATTCCTGGATGTGGTTCTGCCGTATTTTGAAGATACTGAAATAGGCTATGTGCAGGTTGTACAGGCGTACAAAAACGTGCGCGAAAGCTGGATAGCCAAAGGTGCGGCACAGCAAACCTATACTTTTTACGGACCGATGATGATGTGCATGAATAGTTACGGAACGGCACAGGCTATTGGAGCAAATTGTACATTCAGGCGTGATGCGCTTGAGTCAATTGGCGGCCATGCACCCGGCTTGGCAGAAGATATGCATACTGCCATGCAACTTCATGCTTATGGCTGGAAGTCGGTTTATGTTCCGGAAATACTTAGCCGTGGGCTCGTCCCCGCATCAAAAGCCGCTTTTTACAAACAGCAAATTAAATGGTCGCGCGGAACTTTTGAGTTGCTGTTCCATGTGTACCCAAGGTTATTTAAGAAATTCACCTTGAGGCAAAAGCTTCATTATTTTTTACTGCCTTTACATTATGCAGTGGGTATCATTACACTGATTGATATTACCATTCCTGTAGTTTCTTTGTTTACCGGGTATGTGCCAGTCTATTTTGAAGTAAACGATCTTCTCCTGACGCTGATGCCTGTTTTGGTGCTTAGCTTATTAATCAGGCAGTATGCCCAAAAATGGCTTCTTGAAAAATATGAATATGGTTTTCATATTTCCGGGGGCATTTTGCTATTTGGTTCCTGGTGGGTATTTGTGTCGGGATTTCTTTACACTATTTTCCGAAAAAAGGTGCCATACATTGCTACACCCAAAGCCGAAGCGCACAGGAATAACTGGCTATTAAGCTTACCTAACGGAATCGTTTGTTTGATAAGCCTGGTGGCAGTTATGTACGGCCTGTACAATGACTGGAATCCATATATGTTTTTTATGGCCGGATATTCCGTGGTCAATATAGTACTGCTAAGTGCTGTAATCCTTGCTGGACAGCACCATATGATCTGGTCTTTTAGGAAGACTCTTACCACAAAACAAGTATTGAAACAATCGTTGCGAGGACTCAGACACCTGAAAATGTCTGTCCTGCCAATCATATACAAAGGGCTAAGAATGGGGGCGCCGCTTATTGCTGTTGTTTTGATTGCCTTTTTTATCTTTGCCGGACGGAAAGATCAGATCAATGAACCGATCGGAGAATCGGAATTTCCAGAACATCGACATGCCGGCGGCTTCTACACCGGAGTATATCTTCCGACCGTACAAGAAGAAAATTCCCTGCAACCGGTTGATTGCTTTCAGCAACAGGCTGGAAGCCCATTGCAGGTCGTTTCTATCTATTCGTCTTGGGGCCTTGGAAGCCTGGAACAATTTCCTGGTGAGCTATTGCATAAAATATCAGACCGGGGCGCTATACCTATGATCACCTGGGAGCCCTGGGTAAGCAGCTTTCCAGAACGGCCGGATAATCCCGGACTTAGAAAAGAAAGGAAAGGGCTGAAGGCCATTGCAGATGGGACATTTGATTTTTATATCAAGGCATATGCGCTGAAAATCCGTGCTTATAATAAACCGGTATTCATTCGATTTGCTCATGAAGCAGATAATCCTGCTTATCCCTGGTCCGGTACAGGTGGTAATAGTCCGGAAGATTATAAAGCGGCATGGCGAAAAGTTGTTTCTGTTTTTGTTTCCCTGGGAGTGGGCAACGTAACCTGGGTATGGACCCCTTGGAATCCGGGGTCTATGGAAAAATTTTACCCGGGAGAACAATATGTCGATTGGGTAGGATTGACCTGTTTAAATTACGGCCTCGCCTCAACTAACGGGAACTGGTTGTCGTTCGAACAGATCTATAACCCGTTCAGGAAGGATCTGCTACGGCTACACAAACCCGTTATGCTAGCCGAATTCGGTTCAACAAATTATGGGGGAGATGCTACGCAATGGGTTAATAGTTCATTGCGGTCAATCCATGCTGATTACCCGGAGATCAAATCGCTGGTCTTCTTTAACAGTGACAAAGACAAGAACTGGGTAACGTCATGGCGGCCTTCTTTATCATCGGAGTATATTGACTGGACCATTAAGCATCCAGAGTTAATAACTCATCAACTTAAAGCGCTAACCGGAAACAAAATACATTGGTCTTCTCATCAACTGTCCACCGAATCTGTCAGCATATCACCTACTACTTCAAAAAAGGGTAAGCGCTCATATTTACGCGGTAACTCCGGCTCCTACACATTCATAGTAGAAGGTAAGCCCTTTTACATCAAAGGCATTGCTTACAATG
The DNA here is from genome assembly GCA_037718865.1 of Chitinophagaceae bacterium. Classification (GTDB taxonomy): domain Bacteria; phylum Bacteroidota; class Bacteroidia; order Chitinophagales; family Chitinophagaceae; genus JADCRZ01. Next base: position 42,007 of record JBBJMP010000009.1, read on the forward strand.
CAGGACATGATTGGCGGGAAGGCAATTACCCATCCACGCGCAGGCAGCTCGAAAAAGATTTCAGGGACATTAAGAATGCCGGTGCCAATACCATCAGGCGGTATAACCCTTCTATTTATGACAAAAATATACTTACCATAGCCGGTGAAAACCAGTTAAAAGTTCTTTATGGGTTTTGGTTTGATCCGGCTGTAGATTATTATAAAGATACCGTACAGGTAAACAGATATATTGAACAAACAGTGAAGAACGTTTCCAGGTACAAAGCTTATCCTTCCGTGTTGGGCTGGTCTGTTGGCAATGAAACCAGCGGGTTGCTGAAAAAATATTATGATCAGCCTTACCTCAACACGGTAAGAAAGGCATACATGCAAATGATTGAGTCTATAGCAGCGCAAATCCACGGTATTGATCCAACCCGGGCCGTATTTACCTCATTGGAGCATTCCTGGCAATTACCCGCAGAACTGTACGCTTATAACCAGTTGGTCCCATCCATTGATATAATCGGTATCAATTCTTATTACGAGGAGCAGATCAGCAGATTGCAGGAACTGACACATGATTTCGATTCAACGCGTCCTTACCTGGTATCCGAATTCGGCCCGTCAGGCTACTGGAATACGGAATTTTCGAGGTATGATAAGTATGGTGCAGTTAAAGAAGATAATGACATGAAGAAGGCCCGCTTATACACCGATGAATGGCAACATCATGTGCTGAAGAATCGGGGTTATAACATCGGGGGAATTGCCTTTTCCTGGCGCGACCGCTTTGAAGGTACGGCCACCTGGTTCGGAATAACTGATTTTAAAGGAAGAAAAAAGCCTGTGTATTATGCATTGCAGCAAGTATGGAAGCAACAGCCAGTACAAGCACCTGCAACAACCTTGTTTATTGCAGGACCGGACTTTCAAATTAAGCCAGGAGCTTCTTATGAATATAAGGCCATTTATAACGACCGGGTTTTCAAAAATATTGAATGGCATTTGTACAGCAACGATTACACAGAAAAGATCCAGGTAAACAATCAACATGACGATAAGACTGCTTTAATCACATTGCCAGTTAAGGATCAGCGTTATCGTTTATACGTTTATGTTAGTGATGACAATGGGAATGTAATTACGGCGAGTAAACCGGTAAACATTTACTGGCCTAAAAAAAGCGACAAATGAATCGGATACAAATCGCCTTGTTAATTATTAGCTGCCTGATTATCTTTTCCTGTAATCCGGTCGATAAAAAAGGCAGTCAACGTGATAGAACAGTACAAATCAAGGTGGTTGATAAGCAATACCGGATTTACCGGTATGGAAAACCCTACTACATAAACGGAGTGTGTACCCAGGAAGGCAGGTATTTAAGAAAGCTTGCTAATAGCGGTGGTAATTCTATACGGATACATAATACAAAAAATGCAAAGGAACTTTTGGATTCAGCGCAGGCTTTGGGATTAACGGTTATGCTCGGTTTAGAGTTGCTGCCTGCCGGGCCCCAGATGGATTACAACGATGAAAAAGCGGTAGACAGGCAGTTTAACAGGATACAAAAAGAAATTATTAAATACCAGGCTCATCCTGCCCTGCTCATGTGGTCAATCGGAAACGAAGTTGGCTTAAAGCTTTCGCCCCGCAACTTCTTCTTGGAAAGACGGCTATGGATACACATAGATAAAATTGCCCGGATGATCCACGACCTGGACCCGGACCACCCCGTAACGTCAGCCATTGAGGGTGCCGGGAAATTGCTTTATGCGAAAGCTTTTGGGGATAATATTGATCTGATCAGCATCAATTCATACCAATCTGTTCATACCCTTCAGGAGAAAATAAAACGATTTGGCTGGGAGAAGCCATATATCATTTCGGAATATGGCCCGACAGGATATTGGTTTAGAGAACGCACTGACTGGTATACGTATGTAGAACAAACCAGTAATGAAAAAAGGCGTTTTATGGTGAACGCCTATAAGGCCATAAGATCGGACAGTAATCAATGCCTGGGGTCCTATGCATTTTACTGGGGCCAGAAAAACGAGTGCACGCCCACCTATTTTAGTTTTTTTACAGAATCAGGTGATCAAACGGAACTTGTGGATGGATTACAATATTCCTGGACGGGAAGCTGGCCTGTTAAAAGATCCTCGACAATCATTTCCCTTGATATTAACAATCAGCCTGCTGCAGAAAGCATTTATCTGGAACCGGGAAAGAAATGTATAGCCCGGTTTATTACACCCGCTCATCAAAGTAAGGCGGTATTACATTGGCTAATTGAAAAAGATGATGGCGAGTTATACTTTGATCCTACAAAAAATCAGGAAAAGCGCATGGTCATCTCAAAGGGCATATTGGCCTTACCTGACAGCAGGAGTGCTACTAACGGTAGCCAAGCCAAAGGCAACAGCGGCCATCAATTTATATTTAAAGCGCCTGTGTCGACCGGTCCGTACCGGATATTCCTGTTCCTTGAAAACGAACAAAAGATCGCCACAGCAAATGCCTGTTTTTATGTGGTTGATTAATCAGCAAAGCCGTCATTCCACGTATAAGCGTGCGTCCGGAAAGCTTTTATAGCTGACAGATGTAAAAATAGCAAGTACAAAAATCTACAAGCGAGCTCAATATGAAGAAAATCCTGCCCGTTATTATTTTATACATATTTTGTTTGCAATCATATGCCGATTCAACACGAAATCATTCTGTCATCACGCAAAGGATCGTGTATCATACAGCGCAGGCCGGGGAAGTGTACCTGGTATGGGGGATAGATAAGTGGAAGGAGCCTAAAAAAAAATACTGGCCGGAAAACACGTATATAAAGGACAATCTTGCCTATTCACGGATGGAAGAGAAGTCAGATTCTTTTTCCGTGGCCATCTCGTTAGAACCTGACTCGAAAATGGATTTTATGTTCTGGATATCTAAAACCAAGAATGGAAAGAGCGCTGATAGTTGGGATTCAAACTGGACAATGAACTATCATGCCGTTTTCGGAGAACAAGAGATTATTCACGTCAACGATCGTGCGCTGTACCTGACGGTCAGCGGTTACAACATTTTACAAGCAGGGTATACGATAGCTGTTGTGTCTGGCATCCTTGTCCTCTTCCTGTTTTTCATTACAGGCCGGAAATGGGCATTTAAAACAAATGATTTTATCATGGGTCTCTGGCTCGCCGTCCTGGGGATGTCAATGGTCATACGCGTACAAATGAATGGATTGTTTTGGCAGGGGTGGGACGGTATTCCGGGCACCTTATTTTTTGATTTCCTTTGGCTGCTTCTTGCAGGCCTGAGTATGTACGGATTATATTTCCTAACCCGCCATCTTCATTTTCTAAACCGCGTCATTTGCTTTTTTTCCATTGTGGTGTTTTTGCTGACCATTTTATTTTCCTTATCAAACATTGAAATCGTCAACCAGCTAGGAAGGCCTCTGAATTATCAATGGATATATTATTCAGATTTTATGCAGGGAACAGATGCCAAAAATGCCATTCTAAAAAACCTTACCGGTACAATGGCCCTTAACCTGGCACTTTTGCTGGCAGCCTCATTGATGCTTGGTTACGCTGCATCCCAGGTGCTGATGCAATTGAACACGCTAAAAAAGAAAGCGCTGCTCTGGACGCCTGTAAGTTTGCTTTTTTTAATAAGCATCTATCAATACAAGACGTATAGCTATCCCCGGAACACGGAAAACCCGTTTCTTTCTCTGGGAATGTCATTGCTTACAGCTGACCGGAAAGCGCAGCTATTTTCAATGCCGTTATCCGAGGAATCCGTCCAATACATTCATGACATCCATAATATTGCAGAAACCCCGCAATACGATACTAACGGATTGATCAACAACATTGTTCTGTTCGTTCTCGAATCTACACCGCAGCAATACGTAAACCTGTATGATTCCACCTTTAACGTAACGCCCCAGCTTAAGAAATGGAAAGGGGCATCCCGGATTTTCACTAACGTGTATGCACACATACCAAGTACGCCAAGTTCGCTGTTTTCTTTGATTTCAGGAGTATACCCGCTGATTAGTTATAAGTCAGTAACAGTAGAGAACCCGGGGATCGGCATCCCGTCCCTTCCGGGAATATTAGTAAAGTCTGGCTGGAAATCATCTCTGTTCTTCTCTTCTGATCTGCAATATTGCCGGATGGATGAATATGCAGCCAACCAGCAGTTTGAAACCATTAAGGACGTCAAGAGCATCACATGTGACCGGAAAAAATTCAGGGATACCCATTCGATCCTCGATGGGTTGGATGACCAATGTGTAACAGAGGAATACTTCCTTTGGCATGATGCGAATAAAAAGGTAAAAAAATTCAGCGTATTATGGACCAACCAAACACACTACCCTTACTTTACCCGGGAGGAGAATCCCAGATACGCCCCCGGAAATAAAGACCTTAACCGCTACCTGAGTGCTTTGAAACATGGAGATGAAGCTTTCGGCATGCTGATGGAAGGTTTAAAGAAAAGAAATGAACTAAACAACACACTGGTTATTGTAATCGGTGATCATGGTGAAGCCTTCGGCACTCACAACCAGACCTCGCATGCGGCTAAAATCTACGAGGAAAACATCCGCATACCCTGCATTCTGTATAATCCCATCCTGTTTCACGGAACTGTTGATCGGCAACTGGGCGGCATCATCGATATACCCGCCACAATCTGCCACTTGTCAGGTGTTGAGACACCGGAAGAATGGCAGGGCAAAAGCTTATTAACGGATACAAACCGTGATCGGACATTCTTCATTTGTCCGTATTCCGATTTTTTATTTGGCACAAGGACAGGGAAATGGAAATATATCTATAATGCTTCTACCAATAAAAGTGAGCTGTATGACCTGGCAACAGATCCGCATGAGTTAAACAACCTGGCCCATAAATACCCTGAGAAAGTAAAAAAAGAATATGAAGTTATCGGGGCCTGGATTCAATACCATACCCTCATGAAGCTCACAGAACGTGGCCATTAGATAACTTAGGAGATTTGTGCAAATAGACCGGGTTTACCGCTTAAAAGCAAGCAGGATTAATTATCTTACACTGTAATTTATCCCGAGTCATTGCTTCAAAGGCAGCCAATGAAAAAGCTTTTAACAGTTGTTTTGATCATATCCACCGGCTTAATACTGACCCAGTTTTCGTGTTCCGACAAAACGAACACTAAAACTGGTGGGGAAATGATCAGTTATAACTTCCAGGTTCGTCCCATCTTATCTGATAAATGTTATAACTGCCACGGCCCCGACGCTAATAAACGTGAAGCCGGTCTTAGACTAGACATAGCAGAAGAAGCATACAAAGCACTCAAGGAGCATCCCCGAGCTCATGCGATTACACCATTCGATCCGGAATCATCAGAACTATTTGTTCGTATTAATTCAACCGATACGGCTATCCGGATGCCTCCGCCTTCCAGTAATCTTCAGCCGTTAAACAAAGAAGAAATTGAAGTCATCCGCCGGTGGATTAAACAGGGAGCCAAATACGAACCGCACTGGGCCTTTATGGCTCCCCGTAAGTCCACCCTGCCGGAAGTTAACAACCCCGGTTGGTGCAGAAATGAGATCGATCGGTTTGTTATGCAGCAACTCGAGAGAAATAACCTTAAACCAAACCCGGAAGCGGATAAGGAAAGATTGCTTAAAAGAGTAACGCTTGACCTTACCGGCCTTCCTCCTTCGCCGAAACAGATAGATGCTTTTCTTAAAGACCCATCAGCCAACGCTTACGAAAAAGTAGTGGATGACCTGTTGATGGAGCCAGCATACGGCGAGCGTATGGCGCTGCCCTGGCTTGACCTGGCAAGGTTTGCCGATTCTCATGGATATCAGGATGATAATTACCGGAGCCAGTGGCCCTGGAGAGATTGGACGATCCATGCTTTTAACCGAAACATGCCTTATGACCAATTCGTTACCTGGCAACTGGCAGGTGATTTGTTACCTGATGCCACGAAGGAACAACTCCTTGCTTCCGGCTTTAACCGTAATCATAAAATCACCGAAGAAGGGGGAGTGATTGACGAAGAATACCGGGTGGAATATGTTTCCGACCGCACTACCACCCTGGGCAGGGCTTTTATGGGGATTACGATCGAATGCGCTAAATGCCATGATCATAAATTTGACCCTATCTCACAAAAAGAATACTACCAGGTGTACGCCTTCTTTAATAACATCAAGGAAGTGGGACATGAATCAAATGTGGGCGGTCCGGAAACCTACGCCAAAAATCCGCGTATGGATATCACTCCGGATGACCTTAAGGGAATACTTCATTTTGTTAACAAGCAGGATACGAGTAAACTGCAGGTTTCCGTAATGAAAGAAAGGGATACACTCAGAAAGACGTTTATCCTTGATCGTGGTAACTATGACGCACCCACCGCAGAAGTGCAGGCTTCCACTCCTGCAGTTATTTTACCTTTTGCGCCGGGTTATCCTCGGAACAGGCTGGGATTGGCCCAGTGGTTGTTTGATCCGGCAAATCCGCTTACGGCCAGGGTGTTTGTTAATCGTATGTGGCAGGAATTTTTTGGCCGCGGTATTGTTAAATCAGCGGCTGATTTCGGTATGCAGGGTTCACTTCCTTCGCATCCGGCCCTGCTTGACTGGCTGGCGGTAGATTTTCGTGATCATAAGTGGGATATAAAACGACTGGTAAAACACATCGTGATGTCTGCTACTTACCGGCAGTCGGCAGTGGCCGGTTCCGATAAAATAAAAAAAGACCCTGAGAACGTTTACCTCTCTTATGCACCAAGAATAAGGCTTCATGCAGAACTGGTGCGCGACATGGTGCTGGCCAGCAGTGGACTGCTGAAGCAGGCCATTGGCGGGCCCAGCGTAAAACCCTACCAGCCGCCCGGATTATGGGAACTTGCCACTTCAGGAAGGGGACTAACTACCTACAAACAGGATCACGGCGACCAGCTTTATCGCAGGGGCATGTATACTTTTATAAAAAGAACCGTTCCTCCGCCCAGCAAAACAATATTTGATGCGAGCAACCGCGATGAATGCGAGGTTAAACGCTCCCGGACAAATACACCCTTGCAGGCGCTGGTTATGATGAACGACCCGGTGGTTTTGGAGGCGTCCCTGGCGCTGGCAGACCGGTTGTTAAGCACTCATGCAACTCCGGATCAAAACATTGTTGATGCATTCAAGAGAATTATCTGTCGTAGTCCTACAAAAAAAGAATCCGAAATACTTGTAAACTATTGGAAGGAACAGGATGCTTTTTTTAGGGCTAGTCCCGCTTCCGCCGCCGAGATTATCCAGGTCGGAGAATATAAACGCAATGAAAAGATTTCACCTTCCCGGCTAGCGGCGCTCATGCAGGTGATACAAACCATATACAATGTCGATGAGGCAATTACGAGGTCATAAAACTAATGTGCAAATGTGCGCACAAATTTTTTACCATGAAGAAAGAATTACTGGAGAACAGTTTAAATATCAACAGGCGGCGTTTTCTTTCTCATCTGAGCATCGGGCTGGGTAGTGCTGCTTTGGGTTCTTTATTAATACCGGAACTGTTTAGCGGTGGAGCAGAAGATGAAATGGATTTGACTGGTCTTCCCCGGTTTGCTCCTAAAGCAAAACGAGTGATCTACCTGTTTCAAAACGGAGCACCCTCACAACTGGAATCATTCGATTACAAGCCCCTGCTGACAAAAATGGTGGGTCAGGACCTTCCGGAATCTATACGTAAGGGTCAAAGGCTTACTGGCATGACCTCAGAACAAAAATCCTTTCCCCTAGTAGGTTCCTATTATTCTTTCAGTCAGCATGGACAATCGGGTGCCTGGGTAAGTGAACTGTTTCCACATATGGCTAAGATCGTGGATGACATCTGCATCATTAAATCCATGCACACCGAAGCCATCAATCATGATCCTGCACTTACTTTTTTTCAAACCGGTGCCCAGCAGGGCAACAGGGCCAGCATGGGTTCATGGGTTAGTTACGGACTGGGTACGGAAAATAAAAATCTTCCCGCCTTCTGTGTGTTGCTTTCGCGTGGCAAAGGAAACGGCCAGGGAGTATATTCGAAATTGTGGAGCAATGGGTTTCTTGATTCCGTTCACCAGGGCGTGCAATTCAGTAGCGGTGAAAATCCCATACTCTACCTTCAGGACCCGGCAGGCATGGACAAAAATGCCCGCCGCAACATGATTGATAAAATATCTGATCTGAACCAGCTGGGCTATAAAGAATTTGGTGACCCCGAGATCGTCACCCGTATACAACAATACGAGATGGCTTACCGGATGCAGACAGCAGTACCGGAGATCATGGATATATCGAAAGAGTCAGACGATATTGTTAAATTATACGGCTCGGACTGTTTGGTTCCGGGAACCTATGCGGCAAATTGTTTGCTGGCCAGAAAGCTTTCCGAGAACGGGGTGCGCTTCGTGCAGCTATACCACCAGGGCTGGGATCAGCACGGCAATCTGCCGAAAGAGATGAAAGGCCAGGCCAAAGATGTTGACCAGGCTTCAGCCGCCTTGATCACTGACCTGAAGCAAAGAGGGTTGCTTGACGAAACCCTCGTAATCTGGGGCGGTGAATTCGGTCGTACCAACTACTGCCAGGGAAAGATGACCCCGGAAAACTATGGCCGGGACCATCACCCGAGATGTTTCTCTATCTGGATGGCAGGAGGTGGTATTAAACCGGGCGTAGTCTATGGAGATACCGACGATTTTGGATACAACATCACAAGCAACCCCGTCCACGTTCACGATTTCCAGGCAACAGCTTTACATTTACTTGGCCTCGACCATGAACGCCTCGTTTTTCGTTACCAGGGCCGACGCTTCCGGTTGACGGATGTGTCAGGGAAACTGGTCAGGGATATTATTACCTAAACGCTTATTGAATGCATAGAAAAAAGTTTTTACGCCAGTCAGCCTTGACAGCCGCTGGGTTTATCATCCTTAAAGACCTGTTTGCCCGGCGAAAGGGCCCGGTTTACGGGCATAATAACATGCGGTACACCATGGATAAAACCTGGGGAACATTAAACCCGGAAAAAAATCCGGTCAACGATTGCCACGAAATGGTGCAGGATAGCAGGGGCCGCATTATACTACTTACCAATGAGACAAAAAATAATCTGCTTACATACAATAAATCAGGCAAGCTGTTACGGGCTTCAGGACATGAGTTTCCGGGGGCGCATGGATTAACCCTTCAAAAAGCGAGCGGCGGGGATCTTTTGTTCATCACAGATACCAAGTTGCACCAGGTGTTCAAAACAACCCTTGAGGGAAAGATTATTCAAACCATTGATTATCCAGCGGAAACCGGAGTGTACCCCAACAAAGAGGCTTTTGTGCCTACCGAAACAACCATATTAAACAACGGCGATTTTTATATTGCAGATGGTTACGGATCCCAGTACGTAATGCACTACGACGCAAAGGGTAAACTGAAAAATTTTTTTGGCGGCAAGGGCGACCAGCCCGCAAACTTGGATAACGCACACGGCATTTGCGTGGATACCAGGAAATTGGTTCCAACACTGCTTATAACCGATCGCACGCGTAACTGTTTCAAGCGTTTCTCAATGGATGGGAAATATATGGAAACGATCTCTTTGCCAGGGGCCTGTGTATGCAGGCCCGTTATTAAAGGAGATTATTTGTATGCTGCTGTTTTGCGTTCGCCAGACCTGAAAAACACAGGCAGCGGATTTGTCACCATCCTGGATAAAAACAATAAATGCGTTTCTAATATTGGAGGTATTGCCCCGGTTTATCAACATGAACAATTGCAGCCGCTAGCCCAGGCAGAAAAGATTTTCGTACATCCGCATGATGTATGCGTGGATGATGATGAAAATATTTATGTGGCCCAATGGAGCTCCGGTAAAGTTTATCCTTACAAGTTCAGCAGGGTCAGCTAGCAGGCTGATCCTTTTAGGGTTCTTAGCCCAAGCATTCCACCTGAAGGCAACCGGGACCGATGCCGAAACCTGAAAACATGCAAAGAGTAAAAAATACAGCTCAGGGAATTTTGGTTGGGGCACTTATTTTCATGATTTTTATTCTGGCCTTTGCCGGGCACCTGCACATTCCTTCCTGGTTGAAAATTGCGGGAAGAATGCATCCCATGTTTCTTCACTTTCCTATAGTGCTTTTATTACTTTCCTTTCTTTCGTTGTGGATACCTTTTCATGAAGCGGTTGTTTGGAAATGGTTTGAAGGAGTCAGGCTGATTGCCGCTTTGTCAGCAGTGATTACTGCCATCATGGGATTGTTGTTATCGGTAGAAGAGGAGAGAAGCGGCTCTGTTTTGCAATGGCATAAATGGAGCGGGGTGGCCGTTGCCTTATCGGCCACTGTATTTTATGTTTTTGATTCGTATTTTGTAACGCGCCGGAGTGTCGGGAAAATATTTACTGTTCTCGGGTCTGTCCTGATATTTGCCACAGGACATTGGGGGGCCGACCTTACACATGGCGAAAATTATTTGCTTGCCCCCATTTCAGCCGATAAAAAAGTTCCGGTTGAGCAGGCCGTAATTTTTGACGATGTGATCAAACCGGTATTGAATCAAAAATGCGTCAGCTGCCATGGAGAAGCCAGTGTTAAAGGCGGCTTATTGCTTGATAATATCAAAGGCATTCTTAAAGGAGGAAAAACCGGTCCACTATTTATACCTGGTAAGCCTGAGCTTAGTTTATTGATCCGCAGGATCCATCTGCCGGAACAAGATAAAAAGCACATGCCTCCGCGGTTAAAGCCGCAGCTTGCCGAAGATGAAGCCACCCTTTTGTATGCCTGGGTCAGGTCAGGGGCTTTACTGGATAAAAAACTAACCACGTTGCCGATAGAAGATTCCTTCCGTATCGTAGCTTCCAGGTTCCTTGGTGCAGAAGAGGCCGACTTTAGCCAAACCCTTTACGGATTCAAGCCTGCAGACGCGAAAACCATAAAGTCATTAAATAATAATTACCGGGTAGTTGAACCCTTAAATGCAGGCTCTCCGGCACTGGCGGTGCGGTTTTACGGGAGAACCATGTATTCATCCAAAGCGTTGGAAGATGTGTTGACGGTCAAGCAACAGGTCACAGAGTTAAACCTTGCCAGAATGCCGGTTAAAGATGGGGACCTCAAACTGATCAGTGAGCTGCCTAACCTTGCGAGATTAAATTTAAATTATTCGGATATCTCAGATAAGGGCATTGGCCAGTTAAGCAGCCTGAAGAACCTTCAGTCGATTGCTTTAGCCGGAACATCGGTTACCAATACTTCATTAAAGAATATCCTGTCTTTACCGAAGTTAACGTCGGTTTTTATCTGGGATACCCGTATTGACAGTACTCAGGTTTCAACAATGCGAACTATGTTTCCGCGCCTTCGCATTGAAACCGGTTTTATGAATGACGGACGGGATACTATTGCCCTTTCTCCACCCCTGATCGCAACAGCTTCAGGATTTTTTGATACCTCCATGCGGGTCAAGATCAAACATCCTTTTAAAGGGGCTGCAATCAGGTATACCATTGACGGTTCTGTACCGGATAGCGTTAAAGGTGAACTGTACAAAGATCCTATCAGGTTAACTAAAAATGCAACGGTCATTGCCCGGGCGTTCAAAGACGGTTGGTTTGGAAGCAGGGCCAGCCAATCCGAATACATTAAGAAAGGACTTAAACCGGATTCCATAGAACTCATTACTCCGCCCGATCCTACATACAGAACAGCAAAATCATCTCTTTTAACCGACCTGAGTCTGGGGCCATTGGAGTTCCGAAATGAGGAATGGCTGGGTTATCATAAAAATGACGCCGGATACTATCTTTATTTCAATAATGCCGTTACGGTCAGGTCCGTTTTATTTCATTTGTTGCAGAATACCGGCGCACATATTTTTCCGCCTGTCAAACTCGATATCTGGGTAGGCATGGAAAAGGGTCAATTAAAGCCAATAGGCAGCCTTACACCAAGGATGCCTAAAAAAAATGAAGACCCTTTACAAGTGACCGAAGAATTGGAATTTGCTCCGCAACAGGTGAAGGCTATCCGTATTCTAGTCCGGCGGTTGAACGTTCTACCTTCCTGGCATAAAGAAAAGGGTAAACCTGCCTGGGTTTTTCTTAGCGAGATTGTGGTTAATTAGTCACCGATACAAGCCGGTAATCTGTATGGTTGGCCAGCCTATGGTCAGGCGCTGCCATTGTCGTGGACTTTTTAGCGGGTATTTTGGAAAATACTACCGTTTTTGTTTCCAGCAGATCGTTCTGTTCACTGTAATAGCGAATCTCAACAGTTGCTGTTTTTATTGTTTCACTGCTTTTGTTGTGAAGCGTAAGTTTTAAATCCTGGACTCCCAACATCCACTTTTCAGAAGGTTCGCTGGAGGTAATATCTATCAATTCTTCAATATTTTCCGTTTTTAAAACTGGCGGGGTTTCATCATTTCTGCGTTTCGCTTTTCTCTCCGGCATCTTTCCGTTTGAAGAACTGGTTTCCGGTTCTTCAAACGGCTTGCCGACAGCTTCAGGTTCCTGAACTTTCTTCCGCTTTAATCCATTTAGAAAATCATCCAGCTTTTCACTGAATTTTTTCTTCTTCCTGGGAGTTTTGGATACCACGGCATCATCTTCTGCTTTGGCCAACGTTTCGCTGTTGCCCGCTTGTTGCAATTCTTTATTTTCCGGAATTTCCTCCTGGCTCTTTTTGGCAGGAACGGCTTTTATTTCTTCCCGTTTGCCGGAAACCCTGGTATTACTCTTGACGCGCGGTTTAACAAGGGCCGCGTTATGCACCAGGGGCTCGCCCTGACCTTCATTAAGCTGAATATCCTCTTGTATAGGAGTGATCTCTTCAGGAATAGTTTCTGATACCATTGATAAAGACTGTGGCGCTTCATCGCTGGTTTTTACAGGTGTTGTAGTTAAGGGAACGTCAGCAGTTTCTCCGGTTGCAGTAACGAATTTTATGACAAAATAGGTTCCGCCCAGTAATAGTAAAGCAACCGCTGCAGCCATCAATCGTGGAGAAAACTTTTTACCTGCTGATTTCTTTTTATACATCCAGGAAGTGTAATCTTCTTCCATTTCATCAAGTGTACGCGAAGATTTTACCTGTATCGTATCCTCCCTGTCTGAACGATTCGAAGCAGGTTGTGCCTGCACCCGGACCCTCAATTGTTCTGCTTTTTGTTCAAGGTTGTAGGCATCTGCTGTTTGTCGAACAGGGTCAGGCTTCGGAGCAAGCTGAGGGGGCATGCTTACAAAAACATTTCCGCCAGTTAAAGCTTTTGGCATTCCGGATTTGTTTTCCTCCGGAGGCATATAAGACTCGTGAGTCGCTAATGATTGTGCCGAAGCGTTTCGCGTTACTTCGGGGGCAACCTCTTTCTCTTCAGACGCATAGGGTTTTAAGCTTGCCATTTCGGTAGGGTAGGACCAGGTAAAACTTTTTCCTTCAACCCATATCAGGTCTGTGGGTTTCAGGTTTAACTGCACCAACTCTTCCAGACTGTGCGGGCCTGACTGTTTATTATTTCGAAGGAGCAAATAAATCTTGTGCATGGCTGTTTATTTAAAGACAGATCAGATTTGATTATTCCGTGTTGACCCAACGTTCGGCAATTACCTGCTATTGCACTGCTGATGTTAAATAATATATAATGCGCAACAGGCGTGATCACTGGTTAATTTCGATGAAATGTAAACAACTGCATTCGTTTTATTACATTTGCCATCCAATTAAAAACAACAATGGCTACAACAAAGATTACAGTAAACAATAACGGTTCTCTCAAGGTAGAAGGTGATTTCGAGATTGTAGATAAGAACGGTAATGGATATGACCTGGGAGGAAGGGAGTTGGTTTCCATCTGCCGCTGCGGCCGGTCAAATAATAAGCCTTTTTGTGATGGTTCGCACAAGGGCCATTTCGAGCACGATGCGATCGCTTTTGCCCTGCCGCCTAAGAAGCCGGTGATTTAATAGGGGAATCAAAGGGCTTATCCGATGCCAAGCCGGGTTAATCTTGCTTTGATTTTGCGCCGTTACATAATCATTAATGGAGGCCTATGATCAGTTATAATCCAAAAGACTGGGCTCGTTTTGTGCTTGATTTTCACAAAACCGATACCTTCAGAAAACTGCTGCCATTAATGTTTGCCATTGCGTTCTATGCATGGCTGATTGCTTACCTGGAGATCGAATATTTTAAAGTGTCCGCAGACAGTCATTTAAAAAATGTATCGGTGGTTCATAACTTACTGGGGTTCGCCATTTCAGTATTGCTTGTATTTAGAACGAACACTGCTTATGATCGATGGTGGGAGGGAAGAAAGTTATGGGGCTCCCTGATGAATACGAGTCGCAATATGGCTGTCAAGTTGAATAGCATGTTAACGCATGAAGATGAAAAAAACCGGAGCTTCTTCAAGCAGATCATTCCGCGTTTTGCCCTGGAACTCAAAACTCATTTACAATCCGAAAAGACCAGGCTTTCCCTTGATGAAAAACGCCATCCTGAAATCCCCGACTTCGACCGTAATAAACATGTGCCGAACCAGATTGCCTCTCTTATTATGAGCCGGTTACAATTTTTGTACAAACATCAACACATATCGGGAAGCCAGTTATTATTGTTGAATGTGGAAGCTTCCGCTTTTCTTGAAATTTGCGGAGCTTGTGAAAGAATAAAAAACACGCCCATACCTTATTCGTACAGCGGATTTATAAAAAAATTTATATTTATCTACATCATTACCCTGCCTGTCGGATATGTCTTAGCCCTGGGGTATCTGGTGATCCCTGTGGTGGTTTTTGTATTTTATGTTCTGGGCAGCCTGGAGTTGATCGCCGAAGAAATTGAAGACCCTTTTGGAAAAGATGCCAACGACCTGCCCATGCAAAGGATGACCGAGAACATACAAAAAAATGTAGTTGAAATACTTTCGTAAATGGTCTTTTTATAGTATCTAATATTATGAATGGTCAATGTAAAGAATGAAAATGAATTAAATTGCCAGGCGTCATACCTGCCCTTCATTTAAAATACCAATATGCGCCACTCCCTGCTTATTTCGGTTATGATCTGGTCTTTGTTTTCAGCTGCACAAACCAGTGCCCCTGCATCCAGCCGTTTCCGGTCTATGCTGCAGGCGTGTTACGAAGAATATTTACAATTAAACCCGACAGTAGCTTCCTACAAAGGCGACTACCGGTATAACGACCGGTTGGAGAACCCCATTAGCCAGGCTTATCGTGACCAGGCAAAAAGTCTTTGCAGCAGGTATCTTGATTCCCTGAAGGCATACACTCCTGAGCGGCTTTCTGCAAGAGACCGTCTTAGCTACCAGATCTTCCGGTACGACCTGGAAAAATACCGTGAAGGGCTTGAGTACGCCAGTTACCTTACACCCGTCAGCCAGATGCAGGACTTCCGGATCTCATTTTCACAAATGGGATCAGGCAGCAGCGTTCACCCGTTTAAATCGGTGAAAGACTATGATGATTTTCTAAAGCGGGTTGACGGCTTTGTTGCATGGACCGATACAGCCATAACTAATATGCAAAAAGGAATTTTGCATAACCGGGTTCAGCCGCGGGTGGTGATGGAAAAAGTAATTCCCCAAATCAAGGCCATGCTGGTAGATTCCGTCACCAAAAGTATATTCTATAACCCGGTCAGGAATATGCCCGCTAATTTTTCAGAATCAGATAAAAAGCGCCTGACGGCTGCTTATATCAAGGCCATCAATGAGCAAATCAACCCTGCGTTTACCCGTTTACTGTCATTCATAGAGAAAGACTACCTGCCGGTTACCAGGCAGACCGTTGCCTTGTCTGCCGTCGATCAGGGAGCAGCGGAGTATGCGTACCTCGTAAAGGCCTGGACCACCACAAACCTTTCTGCCGGCGAGGTTTTTGAGATCGGACAGAATGAAGTAAAGCGGATTCGGCAGGAGATGGAAAAGATAAAACAGGAGGTGAGCTTTAACGGCGATCTGAAGGCATTCTTTAAATATGTATTTACGGACCCCAAATTTTTCCCATTTCAAAAAGATGAAGATGTGGTCAACGGCTATAACCAGATCTACGAGCGCATAAAGCCTCATTTGTCCAGGCAATTTAATATGGTTCCAAAAACAGCTTTTGAAATCAGGCCGATTGAAAAATATAGAGCAGCAAGTTCAGCGGCACATTATATGGGCGGTACGCCCGACGGCTCGCGTCCCGGTGTGTTCTACTTTCCCGTGCTTGATGCCACGAAATACAGTTACTGGCGAATGGAGGACCTCTTTCTTCATGAGGCTATTCCCGGTCATCACTATCAGATCTCTTTACAATCCGAAAACCCGGATATCCCTGATTTGCAGAAGGTAGGCAGGTACGGCGCTTACGTGGAAGGATGGGGATTATATGCCGAAAGACTCGGTAAAGACCTTGGTTTATATCAGGATCCGTATCAGCGCCTCGGTCAGTTCCAGGGCGAAATGCACCGGGCCATTAGGCTTGTTGTTGATGCAGGAATGCATCACAAGGGCTGGACCCGCGAGCAGGCTGTTCAGTATAGTGTGGATAATGAGCCCATTTCAGAAGCTAATGCCATTCAGGAAATCGAACGATACATATCGATGCCAGGCCAGGCTCTTTCGTATAAGATCGGCGAGCTCAAGATCCTTGAAATGCGCAGCAAGGCAGAGAAGGCCTTAGGCAACCGCTTTGATCAGCGCGCTTTTCATGATGAGGTGCTTAAAGATGGCGCCATGCCTTTGCAGATCTTTGAAGCCAAAATGGAAACCTGGATCAGGGGAGAGTCTTTACCGGCAAAGAAGAAGAAAAATAAGATTCAGCCGGCAATAAGCATTTTCGAGTAAGGTTGGAGGTTTAGACCTCACAACTAACATTAATGCTCCAGATTCCCTTTTTCATACAGAAACCGAACCGTGGCCGTTTTTTTGTCTGAAGAGGTTAAAAACAGCTCATAACGTTTGATGCCCGCGGTGATGATAAGAAGCGCTGTATTGGGTGGAATGGAGCCCAGGTTTTCAGCAATCATTTTCACTTCATGAAATGTATTCTTCAGGTCGATCCTGACGAAAGTGGTTATTGGTTTTTCACCAAGTCTTTGGTTGGAAAGAACCGTTCTGTTATTGATCGTCACCGATATAGTATCATCATCGATCTGGCCGTTATCATAAAAATCCAATCTGATCTCACCGGTGTCGACAATAATTTCAGGTATTTCTTTAAATGCCGATTCCTTGATCCGTGAAAGTTTGATGGGCCCGGTTTCGCAATCAATGGATGTACCCATCAGCACACCGCTCCAGTCACCTTCTAAAAACTCCTGGTTAACTTCCCGGGTATATGCCAGTTCATATTTTTTTATACAGACTTTACAATGTGAAGGGATCTTAAATGTGGTTACCAGCTCTTCCTGTAAAAAAATCTTTTTTAATGCGGGTTGATAAGAACCAGTGAAATTCTTTTTAACGTAATTGTTCACATCCAGGTAATGATATGAATTACCATAGATACTGTCGCCTTTAATCGTTATCTGTAATTCGATATGATTTACCGGAAAGCAGCCTTTATTCATATTCAGGGTTCCTTTCCAAAAGCCGGTTACAGTTTGAGCGATAACAAAAAAGGGACTTAAACAAATAAGGTAGGCTATAACAATTTGATTCTTCACTATATTAAAATTACACCGATTTATGACATTTGCATCAAATAAAGAAAACACAGCGCTTCGTAATTTAAAAGGTACGATTTAATAGAACACCCTAAGATTAAATCGGATCGCATAGCTGTTAGGAATTAGTTAAGAGAACAGGAATCAGGCATAGCAAACTGCCAGTTAAACTTCGTGATCCCGTTCCGCTTATGCTTTTGAAATGTCGCAACAAAAGTCTGCAGCGGTTGTTTATGTTGAGGTTAAGAGCCAGACGTATGACCCGAAAATTAAAATTAAGCGTATTAGATCAGTCGATTGTGAGGCAGGGTAGTACAGCCCGCCAGGCTATTGAAGAGACCATTGCCACAGTCAAACTCGCTGACGCGTTGGGCTACGAGCGCTTTTGGGTATCCGAACATCACAATGCGGCATCTATAGCCGGCTCGACACCCGAAGTGCTGATGGTCAAGCTGGCTGATGAAACCAGTCATATCCGGATAGGATCCGGAGGCATCATGCTCCCGAATCACAGCGCTTTAAAAGTGGCCGAAAACTTCCGGATGCTGGAGACGCTCTTTCCGGGCCGCATCGATCTGGGCATGGGACGTGCACCGGGCAGTGATCGTGTTACGGCAGCAGTGCTTAACCCTTCTAACGATTTCAGTGAAGACAGTTATCTTCGCCAGCTAACCCATCTCCAGCATTATTTCAAAGATACAGCCGAAACGCAATACGGCGGCCTGCTGGCCGTGCCCCAGTCTCAGTCAGTGCCCATGCAATGGATACTAAGTTCCAGCGGTGGCAGCAGTATGATTGCCGCACAATTCGGAATGGGCCTGGCCATTGCCCGGTTTATTAACGGCCAGGCACAACCGGAGATTGCTAAAATCTACAGGGAACATTTCCAGCCGTCAGAACAATTCCCCTTGCCGCAGGCTCTGCTCTCGATTTCAGTTCTTTGCGCGGACACGGAAGAAAAAGCCCGGCAAATGCGCAAACTTATGGATTACCGATTGCTTCAGTTCGAAAAGGGCAATTTTGATAAGCCGGGTAATTACGAATCGATAAAGGATTATCATTTTTCACCGGCCGAAATGGAACGTATACGTTATAACAGCGGTCGGGTAATATCAGGCACCCGGCAACAGGTAACGGAACAATTGTTCGAGCTGGCCGAAAGTTTTGACATTGACGAAATCGTCGTGGCTACAATGACGGATAATTTTGCTGATAGAAAGCGTTCTTTTGAACTGCTCGCACAGGCATTTGAATTATAATAGGCGACAGGTGTTTTGCTGAATCGACGGCAGCCTTTAAAAAATCTATTCTATATTACGTAAGTTTAACGCTACATACTTGTAATATGCGAATACTGTCCTTATCAATGTTTGTTATGTTTGTTATATCCCTGAGAGGTTATGCGCAAAACATTTCACTCGATCAATTCAAGAATTGGAAGCCCAGATGCATTGGTCCGGCAGGGATGAGTGGGCGTATTGTTGCCATTGATGCTGTCATCAATAACCCCAATATTATTTATGCAGGTGCCGCTTCCGGGGGTATATGGAAAACCGAAAATAGCGGCCATAGCTGGAAACCGGTTTTTGATGATCAGCCCTTACAAAATATAGGTTCTATTGCCGTTCAGCAAAGCAATCCTTCAGTGGTTTGGGCAGGAACCGGTGAAGGCAATCCGCGCAATTCGTTGAACATCGGTGAAGGGATTTTTAAGTCGCTGGATGCAGGCAAAACCTGGAAAAGAATGGGACTGGAAAAAACCAGGAACATTCATCGCATTATCATTGACCCTGTAAATGATAACATCGTATTTGCCGCTGCCATCGGTAATCCTTATGCGGAACATGCGGAACGGGGAGTCTTCAAAACAACTGACGGTGGTGAAACCTGGTCAAGGGTTTTATATACCAATGATTCATCAGGTTGCGCTGAGCTGGTCATGGATCCTGCAAATCCCAACAAGTTGCTGGCGGCCATGTGGCAGCACCGGCGAACTCCCTGGAACATGAAAAGCGGCGGCCCTGGCAGCGGACTGTATATGACTACAGATGGCGGAAAGCGTTGGAAAAAGTTAAGTAAGGAAGACGGATTACCCGGCGGGCAACTTGGAAGAATAGGTATTGCCATCGCTCGTAACATGCCTGACCGTATCTATGCAAAAATTGAGGCAGCAAAAAACGGGTTGTACAGGAGTGATGATGGCGGAATCAAATGGCAACTGGTAAACAGCAATCCTGCAGATGTAACCGATCGTCCTTTTTATTACCAGGAAATTTATGTGGATCCGGCAAATGAAAACCGGATTTATGATATACACTCTACGGTTACTTTCAGTGAAGACGGAGGCAAAACTTTTAATACTTTATTGCCCTACTCGGGCATTCACCCGGATCATCACGCCTGGTGGGTCAACCCAAAAGATCCTAACCTGATTATAGAAGGAAATGATGGAGGTATTGGTATTTCGCGGGACCGTGGCAAAACCTGGGTATTTGATGAAAAGCTCCCGGTAGGCCAGTTTTATCATATAAACGTCGACAACGAGATCCCATACCATGTGATGGGTGGCATGCAGGATAACGGAAGCTGGCACGGACCTGCGTATACCTGGACGAATAGCGGTTTAAGAAATTACTTCTGGAACAACATCGGCGGAGGAGATGGTTTTGATGTAATGCCTGATGCCGATGATGCAAACTGGGTGTATTCCATGAGCCAGGGTGGTTTCCTCGGACGGCGAAACATCAACACCGGAGAAAGCTGGTTTGTAAAACCTCCTTCGCTGGATACGACTCAATTCCGGTTTAATTGGAATACCGGCATAGCACAGGATCCGTTTGATAATAGTACGGTTTACTTTGGCAGCCAGTTCTTACACAAGAGTACCGATAAAGGAGCAAGCTGGGAAACTATTTCTCCTGACCTCACCACAAACAATGCCAGGCTTCAGGAGCTTTCCCGGGAGACTGGCGGCCTTACACTAGACATTACCGGCGCCGAGACCTACAATACTATCATCACCGTGGCGCCTTCATATAAAGAGAAAGGGGTTATCTGGGTAGGCACTGATGATGGTAATGTGCAATTGACGAGGGATGGCGGAAAGTCCTGGACCAGCTTTCGCGGTAAGATTGGCGGCTTACCCGCCGGAGCATGGATACCGCAGATAAAAACTTCCAAACACCAGGCGGGCGAAGCTTTCGTTGTGGCAAATGATTACAGGCGAGGTGATTCAAGGCCATATATTTTTAGAACGCGGGATTACGGAAAAACCTGGACCCGTTTGGTTGATGAAAGTAAAGTAAAAGGGTATGCGTTGTGTGTTCTGCAAGACCCTGAAGAAGAAGCGTTGATTTTTGCAGGCACGGAACATGGGCTCTGGATAAGCGTTGACAATGGAGCCAGCTTTCAGCAATGGAAAAACGGGTATCCCTCAGTTTCCACTTATGACCTGGCACTGCAGGAGCGCGAAGCCGACCTGGTAATTGCAACTTTCGGACGTGCCATTTGGATATTGGATGATATCCGGCCCCTGAGAAAAATAACGGCAAACAGCGGCAGGAAATTTACCAGCCGCATTACTGCATTTCCTTCCCCGGTATCGTACCAATCGCAATACAAACCGGCTACCGGTTATGACTGGAGCACCTATGGACTCTGGGATGCTGAAAACAAAAAAAGGGGCGTTCCCGTTTCGTTCTTCATCAATACTGTTCAGGATGTGGTAAAGAAGGAAATAAGCACTGCAAAACGTTTAAGCACAAAAAAAGACACTGTTGGTAAAAAGTTTCTTCCGGTTATGGATTCTCTTCAAAAACCTTCGCTTGAGATTCCTGCCCAAACGGTGACACTGCCAAGGGATGAGGCTACGGGCCTAAGCCGGAGGCCATCTGATCAAGACTCGTTAAAAAAGGTAACGGATAGCGTAATGGTCCAGGTTTATACAGACAAAAATGAGCTTATCCGGACATTACGATGGGGCGCAGATAGCGGTTTTAACCGGTTATATTGGGGGATGGAAGAAAAGGGTTTTCGCGAACCGGGTTCCCCCCGGCCGGATGCCGGTACGGCAGAACCGGCAGGATTGCAGGTTCTCCCCGGAACCTACAAAATAGTGATCAGGCTGGCAAAGAATACGGATTCAACTGTTGTTACGGTAAAAGACGATCCCCGCATCGCCAATCGCAACGAGGTAAAGATGGCGCAACGTAAATTGTACAACCGGTTGCAAACCAACACAGGCAAACTGACCGAGGCTATGGACCGGTTAACTGAAATCGAAGATGTGGCAGCCAAAATGCAGTCGCAGCTGAAAGGATTAGAAGGCAAAGAATCAGATTCGTTACGGAAAATAACCCTGGCCATGCTTGATTCTGTCAAGTCAATCCGTGAGTTCATCAGGGGGAAACAGTCTGACAAGCAGGGCATCTCCAGGCCTCCGCAACAGACCTTGATGACAAAAATTCAGCAAGCCAGGACATATATCACCGCTAAGCCGCTGGCACCCGGGGAGCAGGAAGAAAAATTAGTGAACATGGCAGAAACCGCAATAAAAGAAGGGTTAAGCAAGATCAATGGCTTCGTTGACGGTAGATGGAAAGATTACCGCAGGCAGGCTGAAGGCACAAAAATCAGTTTGTTTAAAGAGTATAAAGCGATCGAATGAAAGTGACGTTCTTTGACTCATGAAGACTTTCTATCTATTTACAATTTCTTAATAATTAAATCATGTTAATGTAACAGCAAAATATCGCTTATTCTAACGGTGAAGATCACTTTTGTTTTTAAATTCTTCACATGCTGAAAAACATTACTCCGTGCCTTTTTTTGTATTTACTGGTTGCCTTAACACAAAAAATACAAGCACAAAGCGTCATCACAAATGTCAGCTTTGTCGGAACAAAAATTAGTGTAAATGAAACAGCCAACGTTGTAAATATTGTAGCTAACCTTCAAGGTGGAGGCAGCATTCCTTCTTCAATTGATATTGAGATCCTGCCGATAAATATGGCTACGGCAGGAAACGATTTTATTGCACCGGCATCGTTACAATTTAACTGGGGCGCCACATGCCTGCAGGAATGTATACCCTGCGATATTTTGATAAAAATCATATCCAGTCTGTTACATTTTCATATCCAGTCTGTTACATTTGTGAAACAGTAAAGTGATTTTTATATACGGATCAGGTCATGAAGCAATCTTTTCCTGCCTGTCTGGTATGGGTGCTTTCTTTGAACGCCCCCAGGCAATGAAAAGGGCTACTCCTGCTACAAGTATATTAATGGGAATAGCGGAATATTCTTTTCTTGACATGTGAAACAATGCTGCAAGAACCATCACCAGGGCTAAACCATATGCTGCCAACACTGTCAGCTTTGGTTTGATTCTGGTCAGTGATGGAATGAGCAATCCTAATGCACCTAAAACTTCGGATAATCCGATAAACCGAATCAAGAGAGAGGGAGCATTGAGAACCCAGGGTGCCTGAGCGGCCATTGTCTCTATTGGGGTTGTTAGTTTCATAAAACCTGCCATTGCAAAAAAGCCGGCAAGGAGTACCTGCAATATCCACAGAATGATATGCAGCCCTTTTGATGGTCTGGAAGCCGCGGTAATTGAAGTAGTATTCATGGTTTGTTTTTTATTTTAATTTTGTCTACCAACATAATTTTACTTCAAATATTACAAATTATTGTGCTAAATCTAAAAAGATATTACCTTGAGATCAGCATTTTCACCACCACTTCAACTAAATTAACGCTTCCAGCAGGTAAAAGTAAGATTAACAGCAGGATAATACTCCTATGCATATCTCCGGGGTGAATTCCGGTCGGAAGAAATTGCAAAGAAATGTTTTCAAAGGAACCGGGGTTTTCTTAGTAAGTATAACCTGTTTGCCACCTCAAACCGCCCATACGTCAAACAGATTTCTTACAACAGGCGCCCATGCATAATTTTATTGAAACAGGCTAAATATGAAAACAACCGATCGCCAAAGTTACCTGGACTGGCTACGTATGTTTGCCATTCTCGGAGTATTAGTTTACTTAAGTTTCGCAGTTAAATTACGTTAGAATTTGTTTATGTTTTGGAGATATTAATTCCAATATTCCATTTAATTTACCGGAGTTGATAATCTTGTTGATGCATATATCAATATCTTCCACAAATACATCTAACGTTTCGATAATGATTTTCATAATAACTATTAATAGTTCCCATAACCTTATATGCAGCCTTTGTTCCATCATTTCTTCACCGGTAGCTCTGAATAATTCTCCTCTGGTTTCATAGTCATCGAAGCGTTTTCTTAAGGTAAGCAGGATATATTGAATCATGGTAATGGTAGTGTCTGCTATCTGCGCTTCCAGGCTTTTAGATTGGCATCCTCCCAGATTCAGGTATTGCTTGCTTTCTTTAAAGAACACCTCGATAGTCCACCGTACCTGATATTGCTCCATTACTTTACTATAAGAAAGAGCAGTATCGGTTGATAAAATCAAATGCCATTTACCTTTTTGACCAAACCGGCTAAAAAATAATCTGACCGGGTATTCTTTGTACATGACATCCACTATCAAATAACTTGCTCTAAGCTTACTGCAACGTTTGATACCTGTATTGCGTTTGACCCTGGTTAACAATTCGGTGGCACTATAATACTTTCCTTTGTACAAGTATTTAGCTTTGCCCATTTTCATCATTCCGATCAGGTGCACGTTTTGTTTGCTATAACTCCTTACGCATTCGATCATCCGTTCTGAAGTAAACCAACTGTCCATCAGCACATAATCTACTTTTAACAATCGAAGCGCCCTTTTAATCATCTCTATCCCAACCTCGGTTTTACTCCTGTCTACCTCCCTGGCTCTTTTATTACTTTCACTGTCTTCAAGGCGACATCCTTTATATTGCCGCTTTAATTGCTTTTTAGTCAATCCATAAGGCTTTTGTTCATTTTTGCCTTTTTCCCGGTGCAATGAAAAATCCAGCGGCAGATTACTTTTTCCATCATAATAACACAACAGCAATAAACGAAGCCCTAACTGATAGCTATGGTTCACATGATCCCAAAGCTTGCCTGTAAATTCTATAGCCCTCCCTGATTTATGCAACAAGGAATCATCTATGATCAAACAACGTTTGGCTTGTGTTTCAGCCTCCCCCTTCTTTTCAATAATGACCACGAATCGTTTTACAAAACTCATCAGCAACCTACGCCATGGAATGGTTTGCATGTTCTTAAATCTGTAATACACATCCTTGTCAGCACCGGACAAATCTTTGCTACGCGATTTAAATAGCGCATGTATACTGGCATGTTTAAGAAAAGGCAAAATGATCAACACCGGAAATACATCAATAATATGATAGCCTCTTTTCTTCAATGGCTTTAATACACCATACACCCTTTTAAATTCAAAGAACGAAAGTAGATTAACGAGGTAATCCACCATTTTTGTTGAATTGGAAAAATATTTTTTTAACTCTTCTACCGATTGAATATCTTTGGATTGCAGCATGACCTTGTACAAGTTTAGTACCTTTAAGTTACTGAATTTCAGTAGCTTACACAAGAATTCATGCTGCTTTTTTTATTTATTTTTCTTTTCTTTCCATCTAAATTTTATCTGCGAAACTTGAGTTAGTTTATCATTCAGCAATGCCGTTTGCAGACGGAGAAGAATGGCACATTAAAAATAAAGAAACCAGCGACCTGTTTACTGAGTTTAATTTCATGTTAAGCCTGTTCCGTATGCCCCTGCTATTTTTTATTTCCGGAGGAGTATGTTACTTCATTCTTTTAAGGAAAACGGCAAAGCAATTTATTGGAATGAGATTTCATCGGTTAATCATTCCATTGCTTTTCGGGATGTTGATGATCGTGCCTCCCCAAATTTATATGGAACGATTGACACAGGGTTTTACAGGAAATTATGTAGACTTCTATCCAAAAATATTTGAAGGTAGACCTTATCCGCAAGGCAACACAAGCTGGCACCACCTCTGGTTCATCCTTTATCTCTTTTTATATAACCTGTTCGGTGCACCATTTTTTGTATGGATGACCTCCGAACCGGGAAAAAGATGGATCAATAATTTTCAATGGCTTGCAAACGGCAAATGGATCTATCTGTTAATCGTACCCGGTATTATCGTTTATACATCACTGTCAATAAAATTTCCCCAGACAAATGATCTCATTCATGATTGGTCAAGGCTTCCCTATTGGTTTCTTTTTGTATTGGCCGGATTTATTTGTATTAGCCAACAGCCATTTGCTGACAGCCTGGAACGAAACAGGCGATTTTCTTTACTGATGGCATTTATTACGATCATTTGTATTAACTATTTTACATGGAATGGCAGAGAACCCTGGGATACCATCGTTAATTGGGAAGATAGCTGGTGGACGTATGCTTTTCTTGCCCTGTTTCCAGCCTCGGCATGGTTCTGGGTGCTTTCAATAATCGGTTACGGGAAAAAGTACATTAACATAAACCACCGGATACTGAATTATGCGAATGAAGCCGTTTACCCGTTTTATATCCTGCATCAAACCATAATTGTAATTGTTGCTTATTACGTAGTACAGGTGTCAGATTCTATCTTATCTAAATATCTGTTTATTGTGATTGTATCCTTTGCCGTAGTCATGTTTATATATCATTTGATTATTCGTCCAAGTAATCTGCTGCGTTATTTGTTTGGAATGTCACAAAAGAAAAAAATAGGGGACTCGCAAGTGGAATTGAGTGTCTCTCCTAATGGATTAACCCGGATTGCAGAAACTACTGCTTGAATGTTGTAATTTGTCACTGACATGAAATTTTTCTGGAAACATATTTCCCCGCTGTTATTTGGATTGATCATCTACACAAGCGTACGTCTGGTGAATGATACTACTTCACGGTATAACTTCTGGAACAGGCCTTTACTCACGAATATAATAGAAATAATTACAGTAGTTCTTGTTAGTTACTTAAGTTTCGCAGTTAAATTACGTTAGAATTTGTTTATGTTTTGGAGATATTAATTCCAATATTCCATTTAATTTACCGGAGTTGATAATCTTGTTGATGCATATATCAATATCTTCCACAAATACATCTAACGTTTCGATAATGATTTTCATAATAACTATTAATAGTTCCCATAACCTTATATGCAGCCTTTGTTCCATCATTTCTTCACCGGTAGCTCTGAATAATTCTCCTCTGGTTTCATAGTCATCGAAGCGTTTTCTTAAGGTAAGCAGGATATATTGAATCATGGTAATGGTAGTGTCTGCTATCTGCGCTTCCAGGCTTTTAGATTGGCATCCTCCCAGATTCAGGTATTGCTTGCTTTCTTTAAAGAACACCTCGATAGTCCACCGTACCTGATATTGCTCCATTACTTTACTATAAGAAAGAGCAGTATCGGTTGATAAAATCAAATGCCATTTACCTTTTTGACCAAACCGGCTAAAAAATAATCTGACCGGGTATTCTTTGTACATGACATCCACTATCAAATAACTTGCTCTAAGCTTACTGCAACGTTTGATACCTGTATTGCGTTTGACCCTGGTTAACAATTCGGTGGCACTATAATACTTTCCTTTGTACAAGTATTTAGCTTTGCCCATTTTCATCATTCCGATCAGGTGCACGTTTTGTTTGCTATAACTCCTTACGCATTCGATCATCCGTTCTGAAGTAAACCAACTGTCCATCAGCACATAATCTACTTTTAACAATCGAAGCGCCCTTTTAATCATCTCTATCCCAACCTCGGTTTTACTCCTGTCTACCTCCCTGGCTCTTTTATTACTTTCACTGTCTTCAAGGCGACATCCTTTATATTGCCGCTTTAATTGCTTTTTAGTCAATCCATAAGGCTTTTGTTCATTTTTGCCTTTTTCCCGGTGCAATGAAAAATCCAGCGGCAGATTACTTTTTCCATCATAATAACACAACAGCAATAAACGAAGCCCTAACTGATAGCTATGGTTCACATGATCCCAAAGCTTGCCTGTAAATTCTATAGCCCTCCCTGATTTATGCAACAAGGAATCATCTATGATCAAACAACGTTTGGCTTGTGTTTCAGCCTCCCCCTTCTTTTCAATAATGACCACGAATCGTTTTACAAAACTCATCAGCAACCTACGCCATGGAATGGTTTGCATGTTCTTAAATCTGTAATACACATCCTTGTCAGCACCGGACAAATCTTTGCTACGCGATTTAAATAGCGCATGTATACTGGCATGTTTAAGAAAAGGCAAAATGATCAACACCGGAAATACATCAATAATATGATAGCCTCTTTTCTTCAATGGCTTTAATACACCATACACCCTTTTAAATTCAAAGAACGAAAGTAGATTAACGAGGTAATCCACCATTTTTGTTGAATTGGAAAAATATTTTTTTAACTCTTCTACCGATTGAATATCTTTGGATTGCAGCATGACCTTGTACAAGTTTAGTACCTTTAAGTTACTGAATTTCAGTAGCTTACACAAGAATTCATGCTGCTTTTTTTATTTATTTTTCTTTTCTTTCCATCTAAATTTTATCTGCGAAACTTGAGTTAGTTATATAATGCGGTTAATGCTTGATTACTTCATTCGCCGTTTCAGCGAAAGAAGAAACACGCCCATTAATGGTAAAACTATTGTGAAGGAATTTGCTATTGTTTACCTGGGTTGTGCAATGCTGATCAACAGCACCATTATTCCGATGGCTGCGCTTACCGATAATGGATTACAGCTAAATGATTTTGTGATTGCCAACATCGTACCTGTGCTGTATGTGATGTTATATTTTGCCATTGCGCGGGGAAATCATTATCTGAAAGCCTATGTAGACTATAAATTGCAGCTGGAGAAAATCACCAATGATCAGTTGCAAACAGAACTAAAATTTCTAAAAGCGCAGTACCATCCGCATTTCCTGTTCAACGCCTTAAATACCATTTATTTCCAGATGGATGAAAATGTGGCTGCCGCCAAAAAAAGTATTGAAAAATTTTCAGACCTGCTTAGATATCAGCTATACGATCAGCAGCAGACAGTACCCATCAGCCAGGAAATAACCTATCTAAATAACTTTATCGAACTTCAAAAAGCAAGAAGTTCAGACAAATTAAGACTTCATGTAAATTTTGATACCTCGCTGAATGAAGATCAGATCTATCCTTTACTATTTTTGCCTTTGGTAGAAAATGCTTTTAAATACGTTGGCGGAGATTATGAGATCAAGATAGCAGGAATTAAAATTGATGCTGAAATTATATTTGAGGTGGAGAATTCAGTTCCTCGAAGAGTCGTAACTGAAAAAAAAAGAGGAATTGGTTTGGAAAATCTTAAAAGAAGGCTGACATTGTTGTATCCCGACAGTCATAAATTCGTGGTACATGAAAAGGACAACCGATTCATTGCTACCCTAAAATTGAACATAAACGATCACAACGAAAAATGACCATTAAATGCATTGTTACCGATGATGAACCTTTTGCAAGGAAAGGTTTACAAGGTTATATTGAACAAATTGATTTCCTCGATCTGAAAGGCATTTGCGAAGATGCGCTGCAATTAAATGCAATGGTGAAGCAGCAAGCTGTTGATTTGCTGTTCCTTGATATTGAGATGCCATATATAACCGGCATTGATTTTCTAAAAAACCTGCCCAATTCTCCCAAGGTAATTTTTACAACGGCTTACGAAAAATATGCTGTACAAGGCTTTGAGCTGGATATCCTGGACTACTTATTAAAACCAATTTCTTTTGAGCGGTTTCTGAAAGCGACTAATAAAGCATACGAATACTTTCAGGGACAACAATCATCATCCGTTGGCCAGGATTACATCTTTGTAAAATCAGATAATAAATTGGAAAAAATTACTTTTACAAGTATTGTCTTTATTGAGGCTTTGGAAAATTACATATCCATTCAAACAACAGATCGGAAAATCCTTACTCACCTTACCCTGACATCAATCAGGGAAATACTTCCTGCTAGCCTGTTCATACAACCGCATAAATCATTTATTGTCGCTATAGACAGCATTAATTCTATCGAGGGACACATTCTGCATATTAATAAGTTCAAAATCCCTATTTCCCGGTATCAAAGAGACGTGTTAATGGAACGGATTGTAAATAATAAATTGTTGAGACGTTAAGTAATCGGTTAGAGACGGTTATGACGCAATGTCGCAATCAGCCCACTATAATGTTGTAAACATTGGATGTTTTACTCTGACAAGACGATAGCCAATAATTGCCATTCTGGTTTTCGTTACGGAAACCTGAGCCTTGAATGCATTACCTGTACCTGCATTATATTTACTCTGTTAAAAGCAGGTGTTCCTTTTTATACCCCAATGGAGTATTATTCATGATTTTCCTGAAGTATCTGTTAAAGTTCGATAGATTGTTAAAGCCACTTTCATAGCAAACTTCATAAACAGTCATATCTTTTTCCAATAATAAGTTACATGCATGGGCTACTCTGATCTCCAATAAAAAATTATAATACGTTTTTCTCGTCTTTGATTTAAAATACCTGCAAAAGGCTTTTGGACTTAGATTGGCCACCGAAGCTATTTCTATTAGGGATATTTTATTTTGAAAATTGGTTAGTGTGTGATGGAATATTTTGTTTAATCTGGTGGCTTCAGCTTCTTCGAATTTAACCGGATGATACATTGAATTTATAAATTTCTTTTCTTTTGTAGTAGATATTTTATCAAGGATCGTCAGTAAGATAACAATTCTTTCTAAGCCTCTTGCATCCGACAATTTAGCTATCAGATCCTTCAACTGATACCTTGTGTTGCCAGTTATTTTTATGCCTTGTTTTGCCTTTTCCAATAAAGAATTAATGCTTTTCAATTCCGGACTATTGAAAAATCTATCCCCTAAAAAATCGCGATGAAAATAAATAACCGTTACTTCCGCTTTCAATTTAGATCCCTTTAAAAAATATTCTGGATCACAACGCCACATATGATCAAGATTGGAACCAATTAACATCAATTCGTTTGAGGCAAAACGGGAAACATTATTACCTATAAACCTGGTTCCTCTTCCTTTATGAATATATATCAATTCTATTTCAGGGTGAAAGTGCCATTGGTTATAAAAATTAGGCCCTTTATTCTGAGAAATACTGAAGGAAGACTCGGGCTTCAAAGAAACTTTCAATAGGTGTGGTTTCATATATCCTTTCATACCTCTAAGGTATAAAATTTACCTTTTTTATACTATATCCTTCTACTTGATGTTACTTTAATATCAGTTTTGGCGAATTGGTTGCAAACTTTTGTTATTATTAAATTAGAAATTTGGTAT
Organism: Chitinophagaceae bacterium; assembly: GCA_037718865.1. GTDB lineage: Bacteria > Bacteroidota > Bacteroidia > Chitinophagales > Chitinophagaceae > JADCRZ01. The sequence continues at coordinate 73,070 of JBBJMP010000009.1, forward strand.
AAGAAGATTGCTTAGGACTCCCTGCTTTTAAATTAACTGATTTTATAATTAATGCCTATTCGCTTTTTGGCTTATTAAATTTCTTACTATGCTATGTGAAAGAAAAAGATTACCAACCGGCAATGTCCCAGGTTATACTTTTTCGTCTCCCAGGAAAGCGGAATCTACAAATTTTAGCGAGCCAAATAAACTGGCAGATCAATTACTATGGGCCGCCTTTAAAAAAGGAGATGAATTAGCCTTTATCCGGATTTATAAAACTTATTCTGCAGTGCTCTATCATTATGGATGTAAATATTCACCCGATAAGGAGCTGGTTCGCGATTGTTTGCAGGATTTTTTTCTTTACTTAAGAAAAAATGGGTTTGGATTTGGAGATACCAATTCAATTAAAATGTATTTATTGAAGGCTTTCAGAAGAAGGGTAATTGAATATCTCAAAAAAAACAACTGGCAGTATAATGTAAAAGAGCCCAATGAATACGCTCATTTTGGCGTGGAATTGTCTATCGAGGCCGTTTATATTAACAAACAGGTAAAGGCCGAACAACTGGAAGAACTGAATAAAGCCTTGAGGAAATTAAATCGCATCGAACGAGAAGCAATTTACTATTTCTATTTTAAAGGCTTAAGCTATGAACAAATCGCTGAAATATTTAAATTTTCGCATGTATCCTCTGCCAGAAGAGTTATGTATAGAAGTCTGAGGCAGCTACGTAGCTTTTTAGTTATTCATAACTAGATGTTTCTTTATTTTTCTCCATTTGTGACTAATACAAAACAATCCTATCTTGTAAGTCACCTGACATTCGTGCTTCCAATTCGCCAATGGCAATCTCATAACGTCGGGTAAACAGTAAAAAACCTCAGGTTATGACACTAACTGACTGGACGGGATCTGTTGGAGTTACTATCTTGCTGATTGCTTATTTCCTCAATTTGAAAGATAAAATTGCAAAAGATAGTTTGACTTATTTGTTTTTGAATCTTCTGGGAGCGGGAATTGCCTGTGTAGCATCAGTCCTATTAAAATATTTACCTTTTATCATACTTGAAGGTTGTTGGACACTAATATCTGCGGTAGGATTATTTAATCATCTCAATAAAATAATGAAAGTCAGGGGAAAATTTATTTAGCCAGGCTTACAACTTATTTAAATAATATAAAGAAATAAAGTCACCACCTTTATTTAAATTTAATTCTTATCCTTACGGAAATAAAAAACCCAATCTGTATTGTCAGGCATCATCATTTGAATATCCTTAAAAAAGCCATAAATGAAACGTAAATCCTTCCTTCAAATTCTTTTCATAAGTTTTGCTCTTACTACTATCGGGCAGGTAAAAAAGAACAATACTTTTGAAGGTTATACTAACAGCCGCGGGCCTCTTCGTCAAAATCCTTACCTGGAATTGCCTTTAGGCGCTATTAAACCACTAGGTTGGTTAAGAGAAAAGCTGGTACGACAAAAAACCGGGGCCACGGGCAATTTAGATAAATTATATCCGCTGGTAATGAATAACCGCAATGGCTGGCTGGGCGGTGATGGCGACCAATGGGAGCGTGGCCCTTACTGGATAGACGGACTTCTGCCCTTAGCTTATATCCTTGACGATAAGGAACTCATTGCTAAAGTAAAACCGTGGGTGGAGTGGGCCTTAAACAGTCAGCAGCCCGATGGCTACTTTGGACCATCAAAAGATTATCCTCACGAGCGGGGAATACAAAGAGATAACAGCCGGGACTGGTGGCCCAAGATGGTGATGCTGAAAATCTTAAAACAGTATTATTCCGCCACCGGCGATAAAAGGGTAATTCACTTAATGACGAACTATTTTAAGTACCAGTTAAAAGAGTTGCCCCAAAAACCATTGGATCACTGGACGTTTTGGGCACGCTACCGCGGCGGCGATAACCTGATGGTCGTTTACTGGCTATATAATATTACCGGTGATAAATTTTTGCTTGAGTTGGGTGATTTAATTCATAAACAATCCTTCGATTTCACAAATGCCTTTTTGGTTACCGATATGCTTTCAAAAGAAGGAAGCATTCATTGTGTAAACCTTGCCCAGGGCATGAAAGAACCGCTCATTTATTACCAGCACCACCCTGAAAAAAAATATGTGGATGCAACCAACAAAGGCTTTGAAGATATCAAAAAGTATAACGGTATGGCGCATGGATTATACGGCGGAGACGAAGCTCTGCACGGCAATAACCCAACTCAGGGTTCCGAACTTTGTACGGCCGTAGAAATGATGTTCACTCTGGAAACTATGATTGGCATCACCGGAAATGTGGGCTACGCCGATCATTTGGAAAAGATTGCCTTTAATGCCCTGCCCGCCCAGGTAACCGACGATTTTATAAACAGGCAATACTTTCAGCAGGCCAACCAGGTAATGGTCACCCGGCAGATGCGCAACTTCGATATTAACCACGGCGGTACCGATCTTTGCTATGGCCTGTTATCCGGCTATCCCTGCTGTACCTCTAACATGCACCAGGGCTGGCCTAAGTTCACCCAAAGCTTATGGTACGCAACTCCAGATAAAGGCTTAGCTGCATTAGTATATTCGCCAAGTGAAGTAAAAGCCTATGTAGCAAACGGTACCGAAGTAACCTTTAAAGAAGAAACAGCCTATCCGTTTGAAGAAACTATAAAATTTACACTTACAACAAATAGAAAAGTAAAGTCTGTTTCTTTTCCGTTTCATCTTCGCATTCCTGAATGGTGTAAAAAGGCAGTCGTAAAAATCAATGGCCAACCCTATCAGGAGTTAGTAGGCGACACAATTGTAAAGATTAACAGGGAGTGGAAATCCGGCGATGTAGTCGAGCTGCAATTACCGATGCATATTTTTAAAAATACATGGTACGAAAACTCGGTGTCCGTTGAGCGGGGCCCCATTGTTTACGCACTGAAAATAGGCGAAGACTGGAAGAGCGTAAAGAATGAGAAAGACCCGATAGATTTTGGTGATACTTACTACGAAGTACATCCCAAAACACCCTGGAATTATGGATTGATACATGTTCCCAGTGATAAACTGCAGGAAGCTTTTACAATTATCAAAAAGGGCGATGCATCCCCTTATCCCTGGAACCCCGAAAGTGCTCCCATTGAAATAAGGGCAAAAGCAAAACGTATTCCTTCCTGGAAAATTTATAACGACATGACGGGGCCGATTCCATTTAGTATTATGTACGGAATAGAGACAGAAAAGGAAACGGAGGACATAACCTTAATACCTTATGGCTGCACTAATTTGCGTATTTCCCAATTTCCGGTTATTGGAAGTCGATAGATATTTTACAACTGGAAGAAGCATTACCTGTAATTCAAAATCGAAGGGGGATTATTATGAAACCTTTCTTGCAATTGCTTTTTCTTCTATCAGCAACATTATCACTGCATGCACAACGTGATGTACGGAAGTGGCCGTTCGCAAAAACATCTATCTGGAATTTTAGCTACAGCCTTTCAAAATTATGGTGCCTACCTGGTGGACGATGCGGCGTGGGATGTATTCGCCATCGTAACGGAATATAGCCCTGACGGAAGAGTGATTGATGAATTTAAAAAAACATGGGGCTATTCCGTGGAGACAAATAAAAATAGTCCCTGGGGAATAGACGTTGCCAGGATCATCTCAAAGCTTCATGTGATAGATAATAATACGGCAGCAACCATCGGCGGCGGCCCTGTTCGTGATTCTAGAAAAAGAACAGCGCCAATGGCTCCGGACTTTAAAGTTTCAAGCAATAAAAAAATGCTTGCTGTTGGTAATTAACATCTGTTATCTTTCTCAATTTGCGGTGGCGTAACCTACTCTTGAGCCGCTGTGTGCTTCATCATACAAATCATAGGCATTATCCCGGTTATTTATGGAATGATAATTTCCGTAGTACATATAATAACGATTGCGAAACTTGAACATGGTACCCTGCCAGATGGCAGCATTATCCGGATCCATTTCCTCGCCCCGTGTAAAATAAGGACGCACCTTATTGCTGTTTTCTCTACTTTCTGTCCAGGTACTTTGATACGGATCTAACGCTGTGAACAACTGAAAACGATCCGGCCAGTCTTTGCGCAGCTTAGTACTGCCTGAGCCTGCATTTACATGCATATAATAAATACCATTGTCAAACAGTACCCGTTGCCCGTAAACAGCATCTCTATCCCGTTTACTAAAAATTTTTCTGGTTGGATAATCAGAATGCAAATTCAAATCTTTTCCGTCAAAAGACAAACCTGTTATCATAGAGTTCCTGAATTCGTTATGGAACAATAATATAACCGGCTTGCCACTTTTTGGATCAATGAGGCTGATGATTTCAAGTGTTGCATTAATACCCGTGAATCGTGAATTGCAACTATCCGGGTTCATGGCAGACCACAATACGGTAAATGGTTCATGTGAACTCCATTTGTACGTGTTAATATCAAAAAGTCCAAATACAAGCCTTCTGAAAGGAGGATAACCCTGCTGCCGGTTTCTAAACTCGCGGGCTATAATCAAAATCTTTCCGTTCACATACACCATTGCTTCGTCATTGACCTGAAATCGCTTCGCTCTTGGTGGCGCATCCGAACATTCACCACCTTTGTCTTGGTGTCCATGAAGGAGCCCAATTCGCTGTTCGCCTAAACTGTCACTATTCAAATCAGTAAAATGAACGCCGTCAAACTGATGCTGGTTTGTCAATAACATTCCAAGGGCAGCCGAGCCATGCGGGCCATTGTCATTAGGGTTGCCCCTCTTACAATATACATGGTGCCATCAATGGTGATGATGTCTGAATTGGCAGCATCTTCCGACCGCCAGCTTTGTGCTTTGTTAGGCCGTGCCACATCATTCGGACCAAAGGATTCTTAAGGTGTACAATAAATCAACGAATCTGTTTAGTATGCATGTTACTTTTTAGTGCAGGAAATAACAACTTATCAATAATGTTTCAGTAATTCTATAATCTGAAATTGGAAATATAACTGAAGCTTAGCCTGTATGTGTCGTGACGTATAATTATTCAAAATATCTCTTGAATTTAAGAGCTCCAAAGAGCTGATTTGCCCAAACCTGTATTTTTCCTCATATAAATTGTAGGATAGTTTGTTTAACTGTAAAGCCGTTGTTGTGGTGTTATATTGCTCCTTGGCCGCTTTAAAATCATTAATCACCTGAAGGGTATTGGTGACGATTAAATTTTTAGCTTCCTGAGTCGCCAGTTCTGCATTAGAAATATTTATCTTTTCTTTTTTAATCCTATTGACATTTTCAAACTGAGAAAAAATTGGAATGCGCATCCCAATATTTATATTCCGGCCAAGGTTATTATTCAATTGATCTTCCAAAGATATTTTGTCGCCGTTTCTGTCTATTTGACTAGCATTATAATTAGACGACAGGTTTGTACCTATGTAAATGGAAGGGAAAAAATTACCTCTCGCAATTTTTTCATTCAATCGTGCTGCTTTTTCTTGCATTTGAGCTTGTTTTATAGCTGGATGGTTATGTACCACCGAATCTATAAATTCCGTTATGCTGGCTTTGTTTTTATTTATCGATATTAAAACGGTTGTATCTATGGAAGCAATCCCAAACCCCTGCTGGTAGGGAATATTCAATAGTTGCTTCATAGCCTGCATGGCTGCCAGAGAGTCATTTTGTAAAGAAGTTATTGTAGAAAGTTCCGAATTATATCGTGACTCGAACAAATAGCCTTCATATTTAGTTAACCTTCCTACCTTTATTTTTTCATGTACAATCTTAGATTGTTCCATTGTGCTTTCTATATTATTTCTTTCTGCAGCTAACCGTTCTCTGGCTAATAAAATCCGTGAATAAATGATAGTAATATTGGACAGCAATTCAAGCTCCGCCCTTTTTTTTTCGTATTGCAGCGACTTTACTAAATAAGCACTTTGCTTAATGGTATTAATCCTGCTAAACCCGGAGAAGAGTTGTACTTGCAATCCCAGCATTGTATAACCACCACTAAAAGTTTCAGTAACAAAATCATTCGAAACCGGATCAATATTTCTCCCAAAAGAGAAATAATGACCAATATTGTATGAGATGGATGGCAGCAGCTGATTTTGTGCCGTTTTCCGATTTATTATTTCAGCAGTAATGTTATTTTGTGCTTGCTTTAAATTTATACTTCTTTCAATTGCTAAATGATAACAATGCTCCAGTGTGTGTGCCGTTTGGGCTACAGCAAGAAAAGAAGTAAAGTAATTACCTATTACAATTAAGAGCAGGTGTAGGAGACTTTTTTTAAAAAACATCATTTCTTGCATAATGGTTCTGTTAATGCTTTATCAAATAAAGGCTACTCAAACCGCTTAAATATTTTTCTAATAAAATACTTGTACAAGGGTAATCGCTGTATGATGATTTCACCATAAATACTGTACCCTGATTTTAACCTAAACCTGGTGCTGACAGGCAATTGCACCAATGCGTAAAATTTATCGTTCTCCTTTCTTTCGGCTACATAGGAAACTTGTCCGTTAATCATGCCTTTTTCAAAATTGTGGTAAGCACCTAATTTAAGTTGCGCATCAAGCCCCGCCCTTATGTACGGCATATCTTTTTCCGGAACAATTATTTTGGCATAATAAGAAATGGTCTGAGGTGCAATGCTGATCAAAAGATCGCCTTTGGTAATTAAGTTGCTGGTTTGTTTGGTATTAAAAAGAAAGTTGACAATACCCGAAGTTGATGCAATAAGATTTTGCTTGTTCAATTCACTTTCTAGTTTTCTTAAAGTGCTTGTTGCCTGTAGTAGCTGGCTTTCGTATTCGTTTTTTGCCTGTATTAAAGCTTGTGCATTTTCTTCCAGCTGAACCTTGCTGAGCAAAAGATTATTCTGTTCGCGCGTAAAATCATTGTACGCCAGACTCTTTTCAGACAGCTGTTTTCTCCGCTGGTTTTCCATAGTGGAAAGATTTTCTTTTAGAGCTAAATTGGCGTCTTTGGTAGTGTTGTATTCGTACTTGCTCAACATATCTTTTTTATACAAAATGGAATCACCCACGTATTTTTCATTAGCGGCCGATAACCGCTGCTTTTGATAACTGTATTGTTCATCCATTGTTTTCATATCATCTACCAAACGGTTAATACCTAACTGGTATTTTTTTGAGGTAATCGTGCCCACTTGGTCAATAGCTGAATTCTTTTTTTTGATGGCTGCCATCAAAACGATCATGGACTGTATCTTTTTTTGCAGGTATTCTATCTCGGCTTTTGTTTTGGCATGCTGGTCGGCAAACTCAATATTCTTTAGAGCCATTAACGTATCGCCCCTTTTTACAGGCTGTCCTTCCTTTACATTTATTTTTACTACCTCCGCTTCAAACGGCGCTTTATAATCGGCTTGCGGATTGGCGGATACAATTTCTCCCTCGCGAATAGAAATGGTTTCATTTATTTTTAAAAGAAATAGCAGCACAATCATTATTGTGATGATGCTAAGAAGGATGCGGTAGAACCACAGGGCAAAATTAAACCCCGTAAAGTTGTAGTTGTTCAATGCTTCCATTATTCATTTTTAACGTTTTAGAAAATTTTAGATGGCTTAAAGGTTCATGAGAAATAATAATAAAAGACCGGTGCGTTAAACTGTTCAAATAAGTTTCAATCCTTTCTTTAGACTCCTGGTCTATTCCGGATAGCGTCTCATCCAGGATCATCAGTTCTGCTTCGGATAATAATGCCCTCATGATAAGTATCTTCTTACGCTGTCCGGTAGAGAGGTTTTTGCCCTGCTCATTAATTATAAAATCAAGTCCCTCCGCTTTTTCCACAATAAATTCATACAAGCCAATCTCCTTTGCTAATGCCAGTATTTCAGCAGTACTGCTATTATAATCAAAGGTGATATTATATCCCAGCGTATCATTAAACAAAATATCTTCATTGCTTACCAACAATATTTTTTTTCTGAGAGAAGATGAATTATAAAACTGGTATTTTTCATCATTAATGAATATGTCGCCTGAATCCGGAGCATATAAAAGAGACAGCACTTTACAGAAAGTACTTTTACCAGCGCCATTTGATCCTTCTAGCCTTATTTTATCTCCCTTATTAATAATGATATTTAAATTTGAGAAAACTGGACGTTGCGGTATATATTGAAAGGCTACGTTTTTAAATTCAATGCTATCCAGCTCAAAAGATTTTATTTTGTTATGCTGGGAAGCAATGGATTTATTGTCCTCTTTGCCAAAATCAAAATAACGGTCTAAGATTATTCTGTTTTCCTGCAGGTCCAGATTTTGTTCAAGTACCCCGCTTACCGATGAAAATACCTGGAATGATAAAGCGATAAATGTTATAATCTGACCTACACTAATACTTTTATCAATGATGTCATTTTTCGAGAGTAGTACAAGTATTAGTATACCGGCAACTATGATAATGAAATTAATAATGCCGGAATTAATAAGATTCACATACCTTACTTTCCGTTGAATAGCAAGAATGCTTTTTATTTTAGGAGCCAGACGTTGCATAAACAGGCCTTCCATACGAAACGATTTAATTACCTGCAGTCCGTCAATATTTTCAAAAATCGAAGAATAAAGATTTGACTTTTCCAGAAAGCGTCGTTTTTCATTTTCGCGAATGTAGGGAGTAATTAAATAAAACCAAACCATAAAAAGAACCAAAATAAACAGCACGATCAAGGTTATTTTCCAGTTTAGAATGAACAGGATAATTAATGAATACACGGCAACAAATGCATCAATAACAATTCCTGTAAAAAAACTCATGAAGAATGTTTTAAGCTTCATGCTATCTTTCACTCTTTCGCTGAGGTCGCCACGGCTAAAGGTGTGTATATAGCGGATAGGAAAGAAATTAAGTTTTTCAATAAATGAAGTAAGAAAAAAGTTGTCGAAAATATTAGCCAGATGAATAGATATAAAACTTCTGTATAGTGATAATACAAGGTTAAACAACCGGAAAAGACCTAGCCCTATAGCAAACAAAACAAGCACATTTAAGTTGTAACTCGGCAAAATAGTATCAATTAAAATCTGGTTAGCAAATATGGTTAGTTGTGCAAAAAAGGCGGCCACCAATGCAGCAGTGATATAGATGCCCCATAGTTTATGATAAGGTTTCATTTCAGCTACAAGCCGCCGGTATGAGTTAACTGGTTTCTCGTCAGGGGCTGCCTGAGCAACAGGCAACACCACAGCTCCGGTTATGTTTATAGATAATACGACAGGTGCGGTAATCCTTAATTTTGCCTCACTTAATTTTAGTGTTCTGAATTGCTTTGGCAGTGTATTTAACTGCTGGTTAAAAAGGAGGTCTTTTAAAAAACTTTTTTCGGACTCAGCATTTGCAAAGCCAAAGTTTTCTTTCAGGTAGGAAAAATAGGTAAGCTTATTCAAAACATCTCCTTTGTTTTGATCTTCTATTGTTTGTGCATGCAAATTATATAGAGCAAGTTCGTCTATGATCATCTGTTGCAACAGATCGCTGTTGCTTACATAATCGTAGTTAGTAGTGGCGGTATAAGCCCTGCTCATTAACTCTGAAAAGCTCCACCGGTAGCTCAGCCCTTTGGCCGGATCAAGAACCTGAAGCTTATTTTTTTTTATGTCTTTAATCACTACATAATGCAAGCCCTGTCTGTTTTTAATGGGCAAAATGCACGGAAGGTGTTTTTTTATTTTATCGGGGCTGTATTTCAGCGTATTCGTATCGAGCAGGTTAAAAGCAGTTTTGAAATGTTGTTTGTCGAAAAAAGCTTTTATATCGTGCAGGCTCGATCCGTTTTCATTTAAAAAAATATTTTCTTCAATGTAATCTCTGTTAACGTGAATATTGAACAAATTATAGACAATCTTTACAGCACTTATGCCACAATCGTTATGTTTTAACTGTTGTTCAATCTTGCTCTCCATTCTTATATAAGATATAGCGTTACAGGTAAAGATTTATTTTTTGCTATTGACGTAAATGACTCTGTTGCTTTTAAATTTGACCATTTTATCTCCCAAAAAATTGCTAAAAACGGTTCTTTTAAAACAAATTGCTGCCCAGTGTTTGTTTCCTGCTTTATTACTTCTTATAAAAACTACTTATTAAAAAAAAATCAGCATTTATATAAAAACGTAATTTTTATACTCTTCTAAAATCTCTCCGGCATTCGCATATCTATCCAATGGCTTTTTATTCAGGCACTTTTTTACAATAGCTATCAGCGGTATTGGAACAGGGTAATTCAGGAATGACTCTTCATGATACTGGGCTTCTGCTTCTTTAATATTAAAGGCTAGCTCTTCCCATATAAATCCTTCAAAAGGTAACGTATTGTAAAGGATAAGATATATCAATAATCCAATCTGGTAAACGTCAGAATATAAATCTGGCTGAGTCGTGAACTTTTTCGAAGTCGTATTATTAATCCGATCAGGAGGCATGTAATGGTATACTCCTCCAAATTTAAGCACCTGCTCATTTTCAACCTGTACTTTTCTTGATAATTCTACATCTATAATCTTTATAGTTTTATCTTTTAAAACCAAAATATTTGATGCATGTATGTCACCATGTATTAATTTGCAATCATGTAGCAAGGAAAATCCATAGATAATGCCTTGAATTATTTGCAGGCAATCTTCTTTAGTTAATGGTTCCTGTTCATCTATATATCTGGATAGTGATTTGCCGTTAATGTATTCCAGTGTAATATAAGCATAAAGCTCCTTCTCTTTATTAAACCCATACACGTGGCTAATGCTTGGAATTTCTTTTACATCATAAAGCATCTCATACTCTCTTTCTAACTGCTTTAGTTCTTTTTGGTAATGATGTTCATTACTTACTTTATTTTTATTTAATAATTTAAGTACATAATTATATTGGTTTCTTGTATCAACTACTAAATAAATATCTATGTTACTTTTATTACTAAGAATTCTCAGTACGCTATAATTATCAATAATATCTCCCTCTCTAAACAGAGTTTCTTTTGAAAGTAACGGTTCTTCAGTGTTTTCGGCAACTAAAAAATTTTTTTTTATTAGATACTTTAAAAAGGTGTTACATGTTTGCTCAAATACACTGGCATCACTATTAACCTCTGCTTCTATTTCCTGCAGTACTTCTTGCTGTGTTTTAGGAATGAAAAACTTATCTAAAAAATATTTAATAGTTCCATTAATCAAAAAGTCCGTTTCCTGTCTTTCATCGCTTAAAATATAGTATCCATGACTATATTTTTCAGGAGCATCTCCTTCGAAAAAATCATTTGTATCTGCAATAGTTATATTTCTGGATAATGTATATTTCATAATACAAAACCGATTCTAATTAAAAGGATTAGGAGTTACCTCCTAATCCTTTTTTACACAATTAAGCAATAGTTAATTGCAATTGATTAATAGCAGGGATTGTAGCAAGAGTTGGAGCGGCTACGGCTACGGCTGTGGCTACGGCTACGGCGGCTGCGGCTGTGGCTTTTCTTACTTTTTTTGCTTCCGCATTTGTCACCACCTCCGGCAACGATTTCATTAAAAGACTCTGCTTTCAATTCTGACATTAATTTTTCTAACGTAATCATAAAAAAAATTTAACATGAAACAATCGTGGCTACTCTATTTTAAGGGTTTTCGCCTTCGCCCTATTAATGTTGAATAAATCAACACTAATTATTTTAAAATAATTATTAAACACTTTAGATAGTTAATAATAGCTAAGACTCTATTTTGAGTTTTAACATTATTAAGCAATAGAATAAAATTGGATGTATGCAGTAAGCCTCTATGGGGTATAGTAGATGTGTTTCCTTTAAAGTGTCTGTACGTATAAACACTTATAAAGAATATGTTAAGTTAATATTAATTTTTATATAAAAACATCATTTAATAAATATTTTTTATATTTAATTGCTGAATATTTCCCACTTCAGCAATTACGTATTCTATACCATCTCTTCATTAATAAAGCTTTTACGGTTAAAACGGCTTTTTTCAGGAGTCTGAATTAATCTCGATTGCTAACGAAGAATCACTTTGATGCTTTCATCAGATTTACGGTTACCTTTTTCTTTTCCCTGCATCACATCGGCATAGTAGAGACCGGCACGATAGCCATCGCTTACTCTCCGCGTACTGTAAAAATTAGTTTTGTAAGGGTGTATTAGTTTTGCTTCCAAATTGTTTGCAATTAAATAAAAGCCCTCGAGAATGAGCTTTTAGGAGTAATTGATTATCTAGTGCCCGGGACTGGAACAATACTACACGTGTAAATAACTGATAATCATTAATTTATTTGACATATCATTTTTGTGAGTAACAATAAGGTAACACAAATTGTAAAATATACCTACTACAGATCATTAACTCTTACTTCTAAACTCCTCAGCCATCTCATTTGCCGGTCTAGATCGCTTCTTTTACATAGAAAAGAGCCTGGGGGAAGTTATGAGCAGAAAAGATTATAATTGCTGGATTATAAAGCCGGTTTTTGGTCGCCAGAACCTGCGGAACTAACCAATTATATTTAACGCCATCGAACAGCCAGATTACGGATCGTTAACAGAATACTTTGACCTAAACGGACAAAGCGTCTATTTTTCCATTCATCCGGAGATGTACCCGGCTGAAACCGGAATTGCTCCTACTGGCCGCTATCTCATTTATTGCATTCATCCGGTTCACGGAAGCTGTCATTTCATTGTGGAGCAGGATAAGGATTATGTCTGGCAGTCCGAACATTACCCCCATTTATTGACCCGAAAATTATAGATTGGATTGGAGAGAGGATTGAAGAACAAAATAAAAATTCAGGAACTTGAATATTCATTTTAATGATAAATTATGGAACTTCAAATTCGAACCCGGCCAGCGGGTCCTGGTCCGGGAAAATGAGGACTGCCTGTATGGTAATGTCGTGAGTGTGGACGGACCATTTGTTGAGGTTCAGTTTGATGGCATGCCTCATACAGTCCGGCTCGATGATGCTTTCACATCGCAATTGGAACTTTGCGAAGTTAAAAAGGCTAAATAATGTGGGGCCTTATAACAGCCCAGGCTAAGCAATATTGTCAGCAGCTAAGCCGGCAATCTGCAGCTTTCAAAGAAAAGATATTTCGAAAAAATAGAAAAGGCAAAGAATAAATAAAATTTACTATGAGATTGAGAGGTATCTGCCTCTGATTGCTAACGGCAATTGGTGGAAGGCAATAGAAATTCAAATGGAAGAACAAGTATTTACCCGGCAAGAACTTTATGATCTAGTTTGGTCTGAATCCGTCCTTTCGCTTTCAAAGAAGTACAAGATCTCAGACGTAGGATTACGTAAGATCTGTATAAAGAACAATATCCCTTTACCTAAGGCTGGTCATTGGCAGAAAATTAAGTTTGCTAAGAAGTCCTCAAAGCCATCCTTACCTTCCGAGCATTCCAGAGATGAAGCAATAACTGTAATGTTACGAGACGAAAATACTCAAAAGGTATTCAAAAGCCTGGCGCCTTTAATTGCCCTGAAAAAGGAAATTGAATTTAATCTTAAATCAAAACTCAATGTACCTCGCAAACTCATAAATCCTGACGAGCTTATCGTTACTGCTAGGAATACACTTATAAATAAACCGCCAGATATGGAACTATACGTTGGCACCGTAAGTACTTCCGGCAATGGACTGAATATAAGAGTAGCAGTTGGAAGTATAAGCAGAGCTCTTAGATTTATGAACACTCTCATTAAGGCTCTTCGGGCCAGAGGCCATGATGTAGGTATCAAAAATGGAGCTGCTTATGTAACTGTTGAAGGAGAAGATTTCGATATGCTTATTCGGGAAAAAATGACAGCAGAAGTTATAAAGGACGAGTGGGGAAACAGAACAATATATAAACCAACCGGAATTTTAGCTTTACGCGCTTACCGCGAATGGAAAGATGGAAAATTTGTACTCGAAAGTCAATTGTCTAAAATTATTGCCTATTTAGAACTTGCTGCAAAAGAACGGAAGGACTGGCGAATAAAACGGGATAAGGAGCGGAGAGAATATGAGGAGAGGGAAAGAAGAAAAAAGGAACTATTCCTGCGCCAGGAACAGGAATTGAGCGATACTATTAAAATGCTTGAAGAGTCATCAAGGTTTCATAAATCCCAAAATCTTAGAGAGTATATTGATGCTGTAGAACGAAAAGCAGTTGCTCTCGGAAATGACACTTCTCAGCAATTTATAAACTGGTTGGAGTGGGCAAGGAAGAAAGCTGATTGGTATGATCCTTTTATTGAAGCAGAAGATAAATTGTTAAAAAATGTTAATAGGGAAACTCTGGCTTTTGAACTTAGCGGGGATGATAATGATGATGAAGAGCCAGAATAGGGTAATTATAATACTCCACATTGGGACTCGCTCAAAATAGAACCATCTGGCTTAATCGGTAATATACTTGTGCGTTTGTGCCTTTCCTCAAGTACTATTTTTCTATTTTTTATTGAAAGCTGGTAATATGTATTTTTTAATCAGTTCGTCAGATGGTGATTGAGCGTTGTAATTGCCTCCTGTTATAACGGTTACCATATTTTGTTCTTCCCAAATAAAAATTTTTTGTCCACCGTTGCCTTGTGCTGCCTTGCCGTAATATCTAACTCCATCAGCGTCTAAATATTTAATCCACCAAAAATAACCATAATCTACACCTTGTACTGCTGAGTGCTTTGTTAAGGATTGTTTTATCCAATCAGATGAAATTACTTGCTTGCCATTCCATTGACCCTTGTTAAGATAGAATAACCCAAATTTTGCCATATCCCTTGAATTTAAGTACACTTCGCAAATTGTTTCAGTGCTTGATTTGTCAGGTTTAAAGTTCCAAACATAATTCTTGATTCCTAAATCTTTAAAAAGAGTCTGTTTCGCAAATTCAGGCAAAGCCATTTTTGTTTGCTTTTCAATAATTCGACCAGCTACAATAGTATTACCCGAACAATACCTTCCCATGCTACCCGCACTATCAATCATGGGTAAGTCAAGCGTAAATTTTACCCAATCATCACTGTTGTTCATTTTGTTTTCATGTCCTTCAGATTTTGGATTGGTTATATCACAATCCAAACCGCTTTGATTGGTAAGCAGGTTTTCAAAAACAAGTTTGCCATCTTTGATAATGAGGACACTATGTACATTAGGATATGTTCCATTCAAAATCTTCAGCATCATCTCATTTAATAAAGCAATGTCTAAACCTGATTTGTCTATATTTCCAGTCGCTAATCCATCCTTGGTGTTTTTAGGCTGTACATAGTTGTATCCTTTCGAGGTGTCGATTCGTACATACCACAATTCCTTTGGGAACTTAACTTTCTTACTTAATAGCTTAAATTTGGTATCATCTAAAATGTAGCCAATTATTTTGTTAGATGAATCTCTGAAAAATTGTATCTTCTCTTGAGCTTTACTTATAAATAAATCTTTACCAATGAGTGTCAACTCAAATTTTGTGTCATTAATAATCGCATACAATAGCGTGTCTTTTGGAGATGCTGCAATTTTAAATGGCGATTGATTTCTATATTCATACTGCCCTTCAAACTCTTTAAGTTGTCGGTATGTAAAAATTGAGTATTGCTGTTGTGAAAAAGCTGTTATAGTTGTCAGCCATAATAAAGTTATAAGTAACGTAAATTTCTTCATTTGACTGTTTTTTAGAGTGCTCTTTGGCATAACGCACAACGAGTATGCATTTAAGCAGTTGGGGCCTCTGTATACGTCCGCCTGGTGCCGATGCCAAATTTATAACAAATCGTTCATTGTTCGTTCACTGCTCGGCTTTTATGTCCAGCCCAACTGGTGCTGATTAGCGGCCGGTTGTTCATTTATACTGAAAAATTTGATTCATTGATTATCAAAGTATTCCTATCGCTTTATTGCATTGTAAGGTGCGGCAATACAACTACCGATTGGTAGCCATTTAAAAAACCCGGCGAGTAGAAACAAGCCGGGGGTCATTTAAAAATACTGCCGAATCTAACCCAATTAGGGCGGCGTCTTTATTCAGCCGGTCCGCCGGCTTGCTATAATGCTTTTATCATACTTGGCCGAATCAATGCTTGTTTCTTCGAACGGCGCCAGGCTATATTCTTTGCACTTCACATTACTGATCCTGATGAACCTGGAATGAATCGTTATCTCTTTACGTAAGTCCGCGATGCGGCTGTTAAGGTATCCGATACCCATATCCCGGGCCTGCAGGAAGTTGATAGTATTACCATTGCGCAGGTGCTCCAGGAGGAGCTTTTGCTGGTATTGAATGCCCGGCAGGTTTAATTCGGTACCGGCCGGCATATCACCGGTATGTTCTTTTTCGAAGGGGTTAAATTTGGTTGACATAAAAATCAGGTTAAAGTGTTTTGTTCAATCAGTCGGGTTAATTACAGTGCCTTTCTAAAAATCTATTTAGCTCCTTCTGAAATTCGTCGTGAGTAATAATTTCCTCTTCGTTTTTTCGGATAATTGGACACATTCTTTCCTGAATCGAAGATGAACAGGCAGCAAAAGGACATGCTTTTTTCGTGCAGTTGCTGCAGCGATATGATTTGCCACCGTTGGATTGTTGTTTATGATTTAATTCTTTTGACATACGTATTCATTTTGAATTGTATTTAATCGTTTCCCAGTACTGCATGTGACCTTTCTGCTCAGGGTTAACATATTCCCGCCACAGTATGTAAACCGCTTGGTCATCCATGCCGCTGTTCCAGTTCGTCACCTTTTCAAGATCAATCCAGGCGCTTAGCTTTTTCTCCTGACCTAAGAAGTCAAAGAATCTAAGTAGGTTATGGAAGTATTTTGGAGCGTCACTGCCGTGCTTCTCATGCAATTCTTTTGCATTTTCTGGCTTAAGCATCATGAGCAGTAAATCTTGGATAAAGAAAAAATATGTATAGCAGTCAAACCCGTCCTCCAGCTCGTTTATCAAACGGAAAACGTGCTCATCCGGCACAGATCCGACATCCTCGTGCTTCTGCTTTATAGCTTCGGCAATTATTGATGCGGCCTTCTCTTTTTCTTGGTATGATAAGATCCCGCTGAGGGGGAGTTCGAGTTGAGGCAACGCCTCATTTATCAGTGTTGACATAAATCGATTGTTTAAAGGATTAAGGATTGTTTTTTTTGTGCCGGTAATCTGCCGCGTAATGATGCAGGCCGTTAGTTAAGCTGCCGTATTCATCGATGATCGTTTCCATTGCCTGCTCAGCCTCGCTGAGCTCATCCTCGGGCGTTTTCAGCACCAGCTCCATAAAATGCAGGATATCGTGCTTGAGGGATTTGTCTGCAGCATGTTTTTCCAGGTCACAGATGGCGTCAGCGATGACCTGGTAACGGAAGCAGAATTCTCTAAACCCTTTTTCTGTGTAGCCTTCAAAAAAATTGTTTGAAAGTATATCCAGCAGGTGTTCCATCAGAAACTTGTGGAAGGTGAATGGCGCTGCCTGGGTAGAAAAATGATCGGCTATCAGGTCCGGCCGCTTGATGTCGTCGCTGTCGTTTAAAGCTCCTTTTTCAGGAAAGGTGAGCTTGAAAGGTGAGTTTTGTTCTTCCCGCTTTGTCTGGTTTGACATAAATTTGTAATTGAATATTAGGAAATGGTTTTTGAACCGTTTTAATCAAAGCCTGGGCAGGTACCAGCTGCCCGGGCTTTTCATTTTAGTTACTGCCTCTTAGTTGGCGTGTTTGATTTGGTCATACGCTTGAGTTTAGTTTATCAAATAAGTTTCCTCTTGTTGTGTACGTACAGCACTACTGCCGGTACAATAAATATTAATGCTACACAAAGCAGGCTGATATATAGATCCTGGTAAGTCATAATGTTGTCGGTCTGGCTGAATATTTCTTTCATGGTTATTTTATTTAAGGTTATTATTTCGCATTCTAAGACCATTTAAGGCCATTCTACTTGCGGATGTACTTTGCATTCACTTTTAAGCTATCGCTTAACCTTGACCGGTATCCGCTTGATCCGGTGCATTCGACTCATTTTCTTCAAGGGTTATTGTACGGAGTTAAAAAACGGACCTCAAGTTTGATCAATTGCAATAAGATTCCTGGCAATGAGGGCAGCCTGTTATGTGTGATATGCCGGCAGATTCCACTGATACGCCGGTATGATAACTGCCGCGATCGACTTGTTCATATATGTTGCGCCTGCAACCATAGCAAACTCCCTTGTAGGGTGCAAAATGCGGTTCGCGCGTTTGCTTACATAGCCTGCCTTGAGCCTCAGCGGCTTTAAGTACATCGAAAGTTTCGGGTTTCGTTATCCGGACGGGTTCTATTAAAAGAGTGTTCATGATTATCTGGTTTTGAGGTTTTTAAATTAGGCGCGAGTTTCGGTCATGGCAAGGGATCTGGCCAGTTGTTTCAGGTAGGGCTCCTTCGCCTTAGCTGCGATCCTTCTCAAGGAGTTAAGGTATTCGTAGCTTACCAGGAAGCTGATCCAATGATACTGGCTGAACGTGCTCATGAACTCTTTCAATGTTTCCTCGGCCTCATGGCAGTTTTGCACATGGTTGCCGCACTCGTCCGGGTAGTTGTATTCAGCTTCGTAAAAGACGATGATCTCGCCCTCGATCTCCTCAAACCGGGAGATATAGCTTTGCTTCTCTAGCTGGGTAGCCATCTGCTCGGAAGTGGCAATGAAGTCGATCTCTTTCGCGCCGAGTTGGTAGGCGCAATGAACGCCCTGTTCGTCGGTGAAGCTCCAGTCAATGACTTTCATTGCTGAGCGGAGCTCGGAAGTGGTCCTGTAGTCGGCTGCTGTGCCTTTAGAATGTGAGTTAGAAGGGGAATCACCGGATTTACCACTGTTGTGGGTTTGCCCGGATGGCTGATTTGACATAAATTTGCCGTTGAATAGGTTTTTTTAATCTTTCAAGAAGGGTCGCTTCAACTTTAGACGGAAAAGCGGCCTTTTCTTTTATCAATTCAAATATACTTTAAATAATTAATTATGCAAATAATTAAAGAACTATTTTAAGAATTATTTTTTTAAACATTTGCACAACAACTGCAGGATATATACTTTTGCTACATGGCACGCCCTAAAAAATTACACCCCAATGAAATGGAAAGGACTTCATTGTATTTGCGGTCTGAAAGCATGAGGTCGATTAAGTATATTTCCTTCAGAGACGAAAGGACGCTGAAGGATATTATTGATGATGCTCTGGTCGAGTATATTACCAAATGGGAGAAGAAGAATGGCCCGATACCCAGGTGATTTTCGTAAAAAAATACGTGAAGGAAGATCATGTTATATGGAAAGAAATAGACAATAATCCCGGGACCTTTTAAGTTTCTAAAATTGAAGCGTTATACCCTTAAATTTTCTTTTCACTACTCAAATTCGAGTTTTTAATTTTTGTATGATTGGAACTTTGTTTGTATAATTGCTCATCCCACTATCAAGACATCCCTTGACCTTATGATTTAATTTTCGGTTTATCCGTTCCTGATTTTATAACGATTTTACTCGGCAATAGTACCTCTAATACAAACGTCGTGTATAATTCCTATTCCTTCACCCCAACTGTTAACTTCTTATATTTATAACGCATGCTGTTCTTCAATAAAACTAAAAAACTCCTGAAAGAAGCCCTAGGCGAAATCGAGAAACTCAAAGAGGAAAATAGTGAGCTTCAAACAAAATACACACCTATATTGGATATCCATAAAGAAATTGAAATTAAAAAAATTGAAGTTCATAACCTTCAAGATAGTATCAAACAATTATGCGACAGCCAGTCTTCTTTACTTCAGAGCCTATCCAATTTAGCTCATCAAAAGGGTGACAAACAAAAGGAAATAATCGCACTAGAAACCGAAATTAAAACATCAAGTGAAAAGAAGGAAAAAGTTTCGGGGCAATTACTGGAATTACAAAAAAATATTTCGGAGAGGCAGCAAATAAACGAAGCCTTACAGAACCAGTTTGCAGAAGCAACCAATAAATACCAAGAGACTCAAAAAAATGATAACGATTTAAAAGCTGAAGCAGAGTTTATGAAAGTTGAAATTAACGACTTGAAATTGAAGTTTCAGCCATTAAATGAAACATACCAAGATGCTATAATAATTTACCATGATTTAGAAAAGCAGATAAGTCTATACAAAGACACGCTGGAACTTTCGGAATATGGCTTATATCAATCCAAGTTCTCGTTTGATTTGCCTGAGCAATATAAAACTGCGCTCGAAATTAATTGTCATAAGCAAAAAAACCTAATCACTGCAGAGTCAGCCATTAAATGTTATACAGAATGGATGGTAGGAGGTAGCGCTGCTGAAGGACGAAAAATGACAAAGCAATATACCAAATTGATGCTTTATGCTTTCAACGGGGAATGTGATGGGCTTATCGCAAAAGTCAAGTGGAACAATGCCTCAAAAACTGAATTAAGAATATTGCAAACATTCAATAACGTCAATAAACTTGGAAATACACATAATATTCTCATTACACAGGAATATCTTAATCTCAAAATAGAAGAACTTTCCTTAACGTATGAATATGAGCAAAAAAGATATGAAGTAAAAGAAGAACAGAGACAAATAAGAGAACAAATGAGAGAAGAGGAAAAAGCACAAAAAGAGTTTGAGAAGGCACAGAGTGAAGCGGAAGATGAAGAGAGGAAATATCAAAAAGCGTTGGATAAGGCGAGACAGGAATTAAACACCAACTTTGCCAATCCATTTCAGATTGAAGCGCTTAATGAAAAAATAAAAGTACTAGAAAGCAATTTGCAAAAAGCACATGAAAAAAAGGAACGGGCAATTTCCTTAGCTCAAATGACAAAGGTTGGCCACATCTACGTTATATCAAATATTGGTTCTTTCGGAGAAAATGTTTATAAGATTGGAATGACCAGACGATTAGATCCTTTAGAAAGAGTCAAGGAATTAGGTGATGCATCTGTTCCTTTTCATTTTGATATACACGCTATTATATATTCAGAAAATGCCCCTCAGTTAGAATATGAATTGCATAAGAAATTTAAGGACCGAAGGATAAATAGAATTAATTATAAAAAGGAGTTCTTTCGTGTAACATTGGATGAAATCGAAGCGTTTGTAAACGAACATGCAAATGCGGAGATTGAATTTACAAAACTTGCAGAAGCAAGAGAATATAGAGAGACGCTTACATTACTTGAACAACTTAACGCAATAATAGGCTTCCCAAAAGATGGGAACAACTTCCCAAAAAGCCTAATGTAAAACGGACTACGGCCTTTATTTAAAATGCGTTTTGGGGTATCAAAAAATGAACGGTTGGATATCTACAGCCGAAACGTAATATTACGGTGTTAATCAATAATTTCTAGCCGATAGGGTAAAGGAGCTCGGTAAAAGCCGCTGGATGACGCAACAAGAGGCAATGCAGGAAATAGGCTGCCGTAGAACTAAGATAACCGAGCTCCGGTATGATTGATCAATTGAGTGGCGCTTTTCGAGCAATCTTTTTATTGCCTGCCTTTGCCTTCTCCTTCGCCTGCTCACCGGTCCCTACAACAGCCTTGTCTATATAAGGTGCCACAAAGGGGCTGCCCATATAACATTCCATAATAGTCCGTAATACCTCGGCGGTTGATTGCTCGACGAAATCGAAAAAGTCTTCGAACGGTATGGACGGTTGTTCATCCTTTCTCAAACAGTTGTTGCAATATCCTGCATAGATTAGATGCGCCACATCCGCCTGGGTTAATTCATCTCCGCTAAACAACATAGGATTGCCTTTTACCTTCTCCCGGATTTGTAAAAGTGCTGCAGAGGCGAATTTTATGCCTATTTCCTGGTTGTTGATTTTAATTTGCGTGTAACCGTTAGTACTCATGCTTATTTTAGTTGTTTATTCTAGTTCGATTCACTAAAGCCCCCAGGGCGTTTTTACCGGGTTAAAGCCGATTGTCAGCCTCCCTATTTCCGTCTGGATGCCCGTTTCTCCAATTAATAGACCTCCAGGAATTATCTTAATATTCTTGGCGGTATGCCTGATATTCTTGTCAAATGTTATCAATGTAGCAAATGATTGCTCCTCTATGGCCTTCGCAATAAAATTAAGATTTGCTTTTGTAGATGTTTCGGTATGCCCGAATCCAAATTTTAAAATGCCGCAAGACGGAAGTATCCAGTTATTCGGGGCCTCCGAACATTTTACAGGGGTTGAGACTATACCAAAGTAACTGCCTGTAATTCCTGACGGATATAGGTACTGAGCTGTTATTTCTAAATAACATATGCCGTTTTCAGAACTGGATGAATTCGCATGTTTTACAAGGCGGTTAACTAAATCTGTTAAATGTCCCATAAATAGAATTTTTTATTAATTGTTATTTCTTTACGAAAATGAGCCTCCCCATCGATTCTCCTCTCTACGAAACACCACCCTTAAGTCTGATCCTTTGATCGTTATATCAGGTATGAATATCTGACTTCCTCCGCCACCCATTGACCTTACGATACCCGGCATTTGACTCAATGGTATTATAGCCTCCGGGCCCGCTTCACCGACAATTCCAAAATGGGCACGTGTAGTAATACCACCCTCGGCATTTTTGGTTGGGTTTAATAGTCCCCCTAAGCCAGACAATGCACCAAACAAGCCTTTAAATTGCGATCCAAATTTTACAGCATTGGCCGTTCCGCCTGTAGCAAGTGCAATAATGCCCGCGAATATAGCCGCTGTCACCGCTGCTGCTGCAAGTTTAGCTACCACTTGTTTTATAGCTTCCCCAAAGGATTTAAGGATATTCTGACCCCCTGTAAATATGCTTTCAAAAACTCCCATGAAAGCAGGGCCAAGGAGATTATTTAATACGGCGGACAACTTTTCAGCTTGCGTTATTGCCTCGGTGAAAGGAGGTGTTATTTTTAGGCCGGCATTTTGTAATGGAGCGCCTAGCGTCGCTAATGAAGTATTTACATCCCTAATCGATTTAATTAATCCGTTAACGTCTTGATTTTCGTCTAGCTTAATCCCTACTTTAGCACTTACATTCGCGGCATGCATGATAGCATCGATAGAACGCTGCAGCTGTAGTTTGAACTCTTGCGGGTCTATACCCAGGTTTTTTGTATCGCGGACAATCAATCTAATTTTGAAATCCCGCAATTCAAACTCTTCTTTTTTTAGTAACCGGCCAGTTATTGCTTTTAGTTCCTCGAGCTGGGCGATACGTTCTTTAAGGAAATCCAGTGTCGCATCTGCAGGTGATTTTGGAGTTTTACCAACTTTACCAGGTGGCGTAGTTTCAGCGGATCTAAACTTCAGTGTCGCCGCTGTAGCCTCTCCTATTTTAGCAGTTAATAAATTATACTGGCTCTGCAGTGCCTGAACTATTCCCTGTTGATCTTTTACCGCATTCCTAGCTGCATCCGTGGAGACTTTGGATGTTAACGATCCGGAGAGTACTGGCACAGGCGATCGGCCTAACTCCTTCGTTAAAGACCTATGATCTTTCTCTGCTTTTTTCTGAGCCTCGGTAAGTTTTTCAAGTTTGGCATTCTCTATATCCAATCCTGAAGCAACCTTTCCGAACTCATCAGTTAAGCCTTTTACCCTTGCCTGTGCAATGATAGCTTGAGTGTATTCTTTGACCCTACCTGTAAGGATTTGTAAGCTCTTGTCTTCTAACGTTAGGTCGCCGAAGTAGCTCTTGTTGATATTATGCAACTGCTCTAATGCGATCTTCTTCTCAGCGTACGTTTTATGCGTATCCCTAAGGGCAACAACCAGAGCATTAACTTTAACGATCTCTACATCGGTGTTTGCTACGGCTGCGCTCTGAATATCCCTGATTGGCCGTATTAGTTCCTGCAAGGCGTTTCTAGCCTCTTTAGCACCTTTAGCTGAGGAGAACAGCTTGTCACCAAAGGCAGCAAGTAATCCGGTTCCGATGGATACCGCAAGCCCTAAACCTGCACCTCCTGCCAACCCAGATACCAGGGCCTTTAAGGCTCCGCCTGTTGTGCCCGTCTCAGTCTTCAATCGTTGAAAAGATTCTAATAGAGGATTAATGTTGTTCGATATGCCTATGAACCCAAAAGGTGCATCTTGGGCGATGCGACCAAGGTTCATCAACGCGTTACTGGCCTGATTAGCGCCAGGGGCAATGCCTCCCAAACCTGCACCTAATTCTTTAAACCCCTTGATGCCCTTAATTAATGACTGGGTATGGATTATTTGTTTATTAAGCTCCGACACGCCTTTAGGACTTGTTGCCGTTCCAAGGGCTGACTGAAACCCCTTAAGCTCTTTTTGTACCTGTGCTAAAGACTTGGTAACCTCATGAATGTCGGCACCAATCTTTATTCGCAAAACACCATCGTCTGCCATGATATTTATTTTATTTTTCCCTTTTCTTACGACCTGAATTGCTACGGAGCTTCTCCCTGTTTTTTACTACATCCGGCCGGCTCATTAGCTTGCCGCCGTTCTTCTCCCAGGTATCCACATAGTTGGTAAACGCAGCCTCTACCGTTTCTTTTAATAGTTGGCGGTCCCAGTAGGCAATGTCCCTGACCTTGTTCATTAGGTCAATGTTCACAATAAATGTTTCTCTGTCGTAATTTTCTCCCAAGCCTGCTTGAGTACTTTTAAAAGAGTGAATTATTTTATTTAAAGGCGGAGTTGATGGTGTAATTTCTTTCGAAAGAGTATGTTTGGCTGAGGAGAAAAGCGGTTTTGTATCCGTGCTTTTCATCAACAATAAAGTTACGATATTATTGTGTTAAGAGAATAGAAACAAACAAATATTATTGAGATTTTCCAAGATCTTTATGAATTGAATACTGGCCCAAAATATAAAGACGAACCAGATTCATAAAAGGCTATCCTATTTAAAAGCTTGATTGTTTGATATTCTTGATGATCTCTGCAGCTACTGCGTTACCGAAAGTTTTCATCTTGTAATCCACCGTAAAAAGCCTATTGAAAGTATAGTTATTGAGCTTATAGCTTTTTGTAAATGAATCTAGCGATATATTGAATAAGCTGTTTTGAGGACCAGCAAGTAATGCAACTCCAGTGGAGGTAAAGTAATAATTAACGTCATCAAAAATCATTTTTACTCGACTCTCCCTAACAATAAATTTACCTTTGAATATTACAATTAAATCGTTCTGCAAGTCTTTTGGTTCGTTAGGTTGCCTCGCGGTTATAAATATCATATTAGCAACTATAGTTTTTGTTTCCGGATCTTCGCTGATAATTTGCCGATCGATATTGTTCATTTTAAATAAATGATTATTGGTTGTTATACTTGGTTGTACGAACCACCGAGAGATGGCCATCTTTACGTTTTCATATATCTGCTTGTCCGTATAAATACTATCAAAATTAAAAATTGTCTCGTATGTCACCTTATCAGCGTTAGTCGGCAGGGCAACACTTTTTTTACCCATGCGCACATAAGATGTATCTGCCGCTTGTGTAGCGTAGTCTGAAATAAAAACTAATACTGTTAAGAGTAATCTTAAGTAAGTCATTTGTTGTACTTGAGAGATTCATAAATATAGCTAATAACTTGGCCCTGGGTATAATATTCGAATTATCACTGCGAAATTAATGATCTTGAAAGGAGATTGTTAACTCATGACCCACAATTAAGAGGAAGTATAGATTGGCTGGGAATTAGTACGGGTAGATGATGAGAGAGCTATGTAATGCACTTCATTTTTTATTTAATAATCATCCTCATTGTCTAGAGGTTCCTCTGCCGCATTTACAAAAACAAGTAGTCTGACATTCTTCCATTGATTCCTTTGACAATATTCTTCCCACTGCTCCTCATCAAAAACCAACGCTTTCTGGTCGTTGCGATAAATGCCCTTCTTTTTAAACCATAATTCAACTCTTTGTGGCATTATATCACCCATAGACACCTTGCCCTGCTGTAGGTCTTTCAACAGCTGGATCTTTTCTTTTCTGGTGGTAGGTTTATTCTTCATGTCTGGTTATATATGTTCTTATTTCAAATAATCTATTCGGCCTGGGCTTTTCCCTTTGGGCCATCTCAGTAGCGGAGATTTCCTCACCTGTATCCCCATTAACGTAAATGTCCGGTTCATCTTCATAATGGTTCCATGTTTCAAAGACCATTGACATGATATCCTGAATTGATGCCTTGCCTTTCTGCAGTCGTTGCAGGAACTCTATCTTGCTTGCCCGGGTATCCAGGTTGATAGCTGTCATGCTTTATTCATTAGCTGGTTAATTATTTCATCGATCTGATCATCCGTCAGGTCTTCAAAGTTCAGTGCCATAGAAGTGGCCTGCAGCTTCGGCAGTCCGAATTGAAGGAGATCAGTATAGAACTTGAGCCGTTCCTTTGGTTCCAGCTTCTGAAAATCTGCTTTGACGTTCTCGAATTCATCTTCTAAAAAGCAGGTAATACTTTCCCTTAGCTTAAGTGTTGACTTATTCACTGCTCCCTTTGGCTTGCCCGATAGGTTTCCGGATTCGCCTGGCTTAAATGGCATATCCATTGATTTTTACAATGAAAAACAATATTATCATAGTTACTTGGTTGTTGCTGCGTTTACGAAAATGCTGTCGTACCATGTAAGAAAACTAGGCATGTCGCGTGCAATAAGATACAACCCTCCCGCCCGCTCAACCCTAGCTTTCTCCTTCAGTTGGTGTTCACTTGCCTTGTCGTTGCCGATTTTGATTTCGATGCTGACGTGACGGCCGTTCACTATAGCATGCACGTCAGCGGTTCCCCGTCTAGTTCCGCCATGCGTCCATTTCATCTCCCCTTTAATTTTTCGCATAGTACCGGTTGTATTAATTCTGTTGGCATCACCACCATTGAAGTTTATAAAATCGATGATGGCTTTCGCGAGGCCGTTACTTGTCTTATCGGTATACGGTTTTACCTGCATAGTATAGCCACCGGACGCTTCAAAGAAGCCGGGAGCCGTGGCTCTTAAGTGCTCCAGCTTCAGCTGCTTCATCATATTTTCCCAAAGTTCTTTCATTAAATTACCGGAAGATATTTCCAAATTCAGTGCGGAGCTTCCTACAATGGCCTATGAAGAGCTCATACTCCCAGTTCTCATCAAGTTTTAGCCTTGAGGCAATTTCCAAAATCAATAAATCCCTTTGCCTTTCTATTTCTTTTGATTCCATGTGTTGCACAAATCCTTTTGATTCTAAATGAATCTCATGCTCCGGAGTTGTGTGTTGTGTTTTCATAATCTAAATTTTAGTTTTTTGTATTGTTTTTAATGTGCATGGCGTAGGCTGGTATGTTGTCTACCCGAATGTTACTAAACCTCTTCTCATAGAACTGCTCTATCTTTTTGATATTTATGTCATTTTGTTTACCCGTGATCACCTCACCATCTTCAGTAAAAAGAATATCATAATCACCTTTAGTCGTTTTTATCCAAGCCATAAGTATGTTGCCGTATGCCGCTCCGGTATAAACCACTGAATTAACATGAAGCATGTCATTAAGAGAGAGTGGCGCCTCTGGGTGTTCGTAAGGCTTATATTGCGTATTTACTAGTTCCTTAATACCTTCTATGTTTTGAGAAAAATAATCTCTCAAATCGGTATTTCTTGCAACTTTGCCTGCTTTGTAAGCATTCTCCATAAGTAAGGAAACTGCCGATTGTATGCCGTTCTGCTTCATTTGATGAGCATACTTTACCCACGCAGTATATGCACCAGTGTCCGGATAAAGAGTAACAAGTTTTCCGGATAGCACAGAAATTATGTCCTTATCAGCGAGATTTACACCGCCTGCTGCACCGGTACAGAGCCATATATACTTCGTAAAGATTTGGAGCTGAACAATAGTGTTCTTTTCGGCATACAAGGAAAGGCAGGACATAAATAACATCGTGCTAGGACCTTCGACAATGGCTATTTGCTTTTCAGGAAAGTAGTTCAATAAATGCTCTCCTGTGATACACTGCTTATAGTTGTCCGTAATTCCAGTGTGAGCCCATTGAGGGGTTGTTTCCTTGCACCTATGTCCGTTGCGAAGATATTTTATGTCTTTCCCGGTGCGGTATCTATTTTGAATGTCAATTTGCGGAAACTCTATCCATTCGCCATAAAATGACACTGCATATCTTTCAATAACGGTCCTAACGATATCATCACCAAATATTTCGGCAAGGTTGGCTAATAAGGGGTTGCTACTCAATTGGCGGCCCTTGGTTGCGTTAACCTTTTCTGTTAAAATGGCAAGCTCAAGAACCTCAAAAGATGTCGGCTTAATAACTTTAGGCGCTGGCGTATAGGTTCCATCGGTTCCATACTGTATTTGTAAATCCAGGATATATGCAGCGGTTTCAATGATTTGTGTAAATGTCTTTTCAGGGTGCATAAGTTTAAGAAATTTAATTGCGTCGCCACCTTCATTGCATCCGAAGCATTTCCACATATTCCGCCATTTACTGTAGCTGAATGAGGGAGTACGTTCCCGATGGGTGGGTAAGGGGCAGCGAGCCACTTTTTGCCTTCCTGTACCAAGTAGCACATAAGATGAGATAATATCTCCCAGTTTGTCATTAATTTCCGATATGGTACTCTGTGATATTTTCATCTCTAAAACGCCTTTGTGTAGGTTGTGTAGGTTGTGTAGCCACAAAAACAATCTTTTTTTTATTTTTTCCTCTCCCCTCTCTTATATATATATTCTTCTTTCATTTTCTAATTTTTTTTTTTTACCTACATAAGCTACATACCCTACATTATCTTAAGCAGCAGATTGCGTCAAGTAGGCCTTAACACCTAAACCAACCCTGCGGGTTTCATATCCAGCCTCTTTAAGCCTTATGGAAAATTCTCTAATGGATACTGCCCTTAATCCAGATTGGTTGCAGTAAAGGTTGTATTTTGTGTATAGGTCCTTCATAAATATGGCTTCACTTTCAGGAGCCTTCACCCATCCTTCATCCTGTAAGAATAATCGAACGCTATCCGATTGAATTTTATATTCTTCTAATTTCCTGGTAACCGCCTCGCATGCTGTATACCCTTTTTGAGATAGCAGCCGGCGTAAACCCTTCATGACCCAGTTGAACACACCTGGCAGTTCGCGCGCAATTATTTTAAGGTGCAACTCCTTGTCCGCTTCCTCTTCGGATATGGTCACATCAAAGGGTATAATAAGAAACCGGCGAAAAAATGCGTGGGTTTGTTCGACCCCTTCTTTAGGGAGCTTATTGGTATTAAAAATCAGCTTTGCATAGTCACTTATCTGAAAAGGTTCCCCATAAGGATTACGGGCAGGCACATCTTCCCCGCTGGCAAGCTGCTTAAAGTAATTGGCGTCAACCTTAGAACTATTTTCCGATGAATAATTCAGTAGCTTATCTGCAATCTTAGCTCGGTAATATCCTTGGTTATCCGTTAGGCTTTCCAATGAAAAGTTGCTGACATTCTCCCTTCCAAATAGCTCGGTAATTACCTCATAGACAACACCTTTTCCGTTGCTGCCGGAGCCTACAGTCATTAACACTTTTTCCAATTTCAGAGTACGATTACTTATAAATGCACTGGCGAAGTATTCTCCCAGGACATCCTGAAGGCTTTTATCAGGCAAAACCCGATCTAAGAAAATTTGCCATTTGATTGCCGAAGCATTGGGGTTATATTCAAATGGTAGTTGGTACGTGAGAAAATCTTCGGCAGATGGTTTCCTTAAAATCTGTTTATCCGGGAATATTTCAAGTGTGCCGTTCTTAAAATTCATCAGTAAATTTTCCCGGCCTCGTTTGGGCCGGGGAAGGTGGGCCACTGCGTAAAACTGCTTTAGAAGTTCCTCCCTAAAATGATAATGACGGGCATCAAACGTTGGGACACTCAGCTTTTCGGCAATTTCCCCGAATAATTTCTGCAGTCCTTCCTTATCGATCAACTTCCAGTATGCATCGTTGTATAAATACACCTGCCCGTTATTCAAACAGATGCCCCACTTGTTTGATTTAATTAGATTTATTGTTTGCTCGATTGTGATTACCAGGTAATGCTTGGTCTTAAGCTTCATTTTTGAAAGCTTCTCGTCGATGGATCTTATTTTCTGGCTGTTCTCTTCTGATGATTGGCTTTCTAAAAGCGCTCTCTCCTGTACAAGTTTTTCGCAGTCGGGAAAAGCGTATTGCAGGAAGTTTATCTTTTGTGCATTAGCTAAAATGGCTGATAGAATTTCTTCGTGAGGGGTGGCTTCGTATAAATTACCGGCTTCTTGTTCAAAATCATCAACTAGGTCTAAAAAGTCCGTCAAATTGCTGGAAGTATCTTTCACTATTCCACTATCTGCTATAAACATTTTGTATCTTTGCCTGGTTGTTACTAAATTATTTTCCATTTAGCCGGATTTGCCCCCGGCTAAATTGTTTTTAGTGCGTTGCAATATAATTGGAGGCTTCTTTTTCCCTTTGGTCATCTAACTTCCTGCTGTTAGAGAGGAGCCATTCATCTAACTTTTCTTTATCAAAAAAGATAGTTTTACCATTTGGCTTACTAAACGGGACCTTTCCGGCACTTGTCATTTTATACATGTAGGAGGGTTTAAAACCTGAATACCGGCACCCTTCGTCGAATGTAAGAACTCGCTTATTGGCTATTAGGGCCTTTTCGATTGCTGAAAGTCGATTGTCGATATTTAGAAAATCCATTGTACATTGAAATTTAACTCAAAGATGATATAATAGACAATGATAAGAAAAGTATACTTCGAAGGGTACAGGCATTAAAAAAGCCCGCAAATGCAGGCTGGAAGAAAGATTCAGGGGATTTAAAATTTAGGGTACTGTACGGTACAGTATACCCTACTTAAACAAGTTTGATAGAAGAGTTTTATGTGTTTTCCGGGCGGGTTCTCTTGTTTTGCCCAATTGATTTTTTATTGGATTACCGTATTTACTGCAGGCAAACGCGTTTACAGTTTTGATCCTAGTTGATCCCTTCACAAAATATTTCTTATCAAAGAGAAGTTCGCAAAAAGCCGCACATTCAATTTTATCGAACCCTTGCTTCCACCGTTCGATTTTAGAGAGTATTTTGCCTTCAATCACTATAAGGCGTGTATGAAGCTCATCTCGAATTAAATCAAGTCCAAATTGTGCACCAGTTAACACGTTTTTCTGATCCCGGTTAGTCAATTTAAGATTCAGCACTTTTTTATAGTACTCGAAAATCTGTTCAACATGAATAAATGCTTTCATTTCATGTTCAGAAAACATTCTACGGCTAAAATCATAATCATGCCCGTTTATAAACGCATTAAATAAAGCAGATTCCCACTCCAGATAATTTTCTATTGAATACGGATAAAGCCGTTCAGGATAATTAGGAAAGTTTCTAGCAAAGAATTTAGTTTCTATTCTTTTTACCTCGTCTTCTACGGCATCCTTTGGTTTTAATGCCCTATTTACTTGCTTTGTAAATAACCTGATTGCTGGCTCACATAAAAAACCGTAATAATTATGTATAATCAAGCGGTAAAATACTGTTGGATCTTCTATTAAGCGTTCTACATACTTCCGGATATATAAATTGTAACCCTTTCTCTCCTCAGGTGATGCCGGCTTCAAATCTATAACATCATTGTCACCTAATAAATTTGGAGGTACTGTCCCTGCTCCATAAGCTAAAAATTTTTCATACTCGTTGGTATGCACTTTTAATTCGTCGTATCTGTGTTGTCCAGCTTTTTGTTCTATGAAACATGTTAGTTTGTCTGTATATGTTTGCTTTGACTCTATTAGTCCTTTAAGCCGGTCAATTTCTTGTTGACGTACTTCTAAATAAAGTTCAAAGCCCGGAGCGTTGTTTTTATCGGCCTCCTTATTAAAAAATATTTCGCCTTCACCTCGCCCTTGATCGTCATCTCCGTAACAATGTAAACCTTCTGGATTAAACGTGTAACATAGCGTGCATATATGTCTATTATAGTAGTTCAGCTTTTCCTTTAAATCGGTCATTTTTTTCAAGATGTTGCCGTGCTGTTCTATTTCGCCTGAATAGCGAGTTGACCGTTTAGGCTCCCCAAGATTTAAGTCTAATACATCTCTCATTTAATAAATGTTGTATAGAGTAAGCTGCTTCTATAAATCAATATTCAAAGTGTCTGTTGCCTTTTCTTTCAGTTCGTTGGCCGCTTTTACATACCGATGAGTATGCTTCAGGGAGGAGTGCCCTAACAGGTTACTAGCTGTTGAAATATCGGCACCAAAGAATACAAGGTTAGTCCCGAAACTGTGCCGGGCATTGTGCCAGGTAATGGTTTTCTTGATTCCTGAGCGTTTCACCCAAGCCTTTAACGTCTTATTGGCACCATTTGGCGTAGGAAGTTGGAAGGCAAGATCATCCGGCATGCCTTCTTTTTCCAAAAGTGCAAGTGCAGTATTATTCAGGCTGATTCTAACAGATCTATTTGTTTTGGTCTGCTGTACGTCCATGTACCTGTTATGTATATTGATGTGTTTCCATTGGAGGCGTGAAACGTCAATCCAACGTAGACCGGTGACACAGCTAAATATAAAGGCCTTTTTTACTTCATTGCTTTCGATAGGGGTAGCAAACAGGGTCTGTATTTCCGCTAATGTCAGAGTATCTTTCTTTTTTGAATTACCTTGGATCGTCTTTACTTCTGCTGCCGGGTTTATCGATATCAACTTTTGCCTATACGCCTGTTTTATCATTTTCTTAAACCTACTAAAGTATGAGCTTGCCCCTTCGCCCTTGCTGTGTTGCCTAAGGTAGTCCTGAAAGTCTGAAATGATCAACTCGTTAAGTTTACCAAATGTCAAACCGGTCTTTTTATCTTCAGACAAGAAATTTTTGAATTTCTTGAATACACCTACCATATTCCGCTTATCCTTCTTTTTATATCCGTCAACATAATGTTCCATCCAGACGGCGATCTCGGTTTTTTTCCCCGTATCTGTGATCATGGAGTAATCACTTACCGATAACTCAAGTGCCCTTTTGGTTTCAATCTTTAGGGCTTGGTCAAGTTTGTCTTTATTGGCTTGCCGATCAGCCAGGTTTGCTGGCTTATATAATTTAAGATCCTTTAAAAATTCATAGGTTCTTTTGCCGTTGTGATAGATGTCTAGCAGGAGGGAAGTTGATCCATCACTGTTTTTGCGTTTGCGAAGAGTAACACTCATCTGTGTTTCCTTTTATTATACAATGGTTTCCCAAAGGTATGAAAATTAATTATAGTTTGTTACTGAAGTAACAATACGGTAACAAAATGTGGGAAACTAATGGATAAACAAAAGATGATCAAAGGAAGCTAAAGTGCTGTTTCCCTTGTCAGGCAAGGATTTTACGGAATGGTCTGAGCATAAAAAAACCCCTTTGTAAGGGGGTGTGGTGCCCGGGACTGGAATCGAACCAGCACATCCTTGCGAATGGCAGATTTTGAGTCTGCTGCGTCTACCAATTCCGCCACCCGGGCATGAAGAAGCGCTTCTATAAAGGGGAGTCAATATTACGTATTCCCTTAGTCCTGTCCAAGATACGTTGCAAATCTTTTTTTTTATAATAAAAATCATTCACTGCAATACCCTTCTTCGGTAGTAACACCTTCTTTATACTCTCGATAACTGGCGCCACCATCATCATATAAATTAGTAACGACCGGTTTGCTTTTTGTTCAATATTTATCTGCGGGATACCGGAATCTCATACAGCTCGAAATAATTCATACGATGACAAGTTTCATTAAAAATAGCAAAAACCTAAATACCAACTTATGCAAATATAATAAGCTGCCCGGCTGGTGGTTGGTGACACACCGACCGCGGGCTAACGGCAAAACCACTAATCACTGCGGTTTGCTACGCAAACATGCTTCTCTTCGATGAGGCTACTGTTAGGACACGGCTTTTTAATACGTATAAGGTGATGTTTAAATCATTCCCTGCCAGTGTACTTATTACCCCGGCCAGGGGTAAAACGTTTGTAGAAATGTGATCATCTGTAAAAAATTGCCCCGGCGGGGCTACCCTCAGGGCACGCTAAGCAAAAATTATTTATTATTACTTTTTGAAAAGGGTAGCCCCCATCCGGGGGCATAAAATAATGCATGCTCAATGTGCTACAAACGAGTTGCCACGAGCCCGGGCATAATGCTTTAATTTTCTTAAAGATGTGTCCTAACCATAACCTCGATGAAGAGGGAAACATCCGCACAATTGCAGGTATTCTTTGTATTTTACAGTTCTTCAAAGCAATTCTACTTATGTTAAAACTAGGACTGATTAGTGAAGGAAAGATTCCTCTGGATAATCGCGTAGCCTTAATACCTTCTCAATGCAAATGGATCCATAAAAATATTGAACAGGTCAACATTGTGGTGCAAAGCTCCACAAAACGGTGCTTTTCTGATCGGGAATACGGTGCCGCAGGTGTGGAGGTTCAACAGGATATCAGCGACTGCGATATTCTTTTGGGGATCAAGGAAGTTCCTGCAGAGCAGTTGATTGACGGTAAAACCTATCTTTTCTTTTCCCATACCAAGAAAAAACAACCGCATAATCAACGGCTATTACAATCCATCCTGAAAAAAAATATTACACTGATAGATTACGAATGCCTGGAGTTTGAAGATGGACAGCGTATCATCGGGTTTGGGTTTTTTGCAGGAGTAGTTGGCGCACACAATGGCATGATGGCTTACGGAAAGCGGACGGGCCTTTTTAATCTCGCAAAAGTACATGAACATAAAACTTTCCGCAAGCTGATACATACTTATTTTGGACTCAGGCTGCCCATCCTTAAAGTAGCGGTTACAGGATCGGGCCGCGTGGCAAGCGGCATACTTGAAATCATGAACCTGCTTGGCATCATCGAAGTGGAACCGGAAGAGTATCTTGAAAGGGCATTTTCTTATCCTGTTTATGTTCATTTGAAAGGGGCGCACCTCTATGCGCATCATGAAACAGGTAAATATTCCCGCGAAGACTTTCATTCCAGGCCGCAAAACTATAGATGCTTATTTCAACCCTACTCCGCGCAAACAGATATCCTTATGAACGGCATCTACTGGGATACCGGCATTCCCCGCCTTTTCGAATGGCAGCATATGGTAGATAAATCATTCCGCATACAAACCATTGCCGATATTACGGATGATCGTAACGGTTCCGTGCCTTGTAATATTGGCGATGCCGGCATCAATGATCCGGTATATGGCGTAGACAGGATCAGCCGCCTCAGAACAGTTCCTTACCTGCCCGGTTCCATAGATTTGATGGCCGTAAACAATCTGCCCAATGAACTGCCCAGGGATGCCTCACGCTACTTTGGCGAGCAACTGCTGAAATTTGTGCTCGAAGAATTGTTAAGTGATAGTTCTGCAATTATTGAACGGGCAACGATCGTAAAGAAAGGGCAACTTACCATGCCGTATAAATACCTGGAAGATTATGCAGGCGGAATGTGAAACTGTACTTTCGTTCATTCATAAATGCCTTTTATAGATTGAGGTAATAATCTTTTAGTAAAGAAGTAAATTGTTGCGAATACCGGCCATCTTCCTTAATGACCAGTTCTTCGTATTCTATTGTGAAGCAGGGTTGTTTTTCAAAAAAGAGCATAGTTCTAAAAAATGAATGTGCTGAAGATTGTTTAACGTAAACAGCGGTATGCAGATGGAGCCCGGCTGAACCGGCAAGTGTTATAAAATGATCCGAACGTGAATAGGGAAGAAGGACCGCAAAAAGACCATCCGCCCGCAGGTTCTCTCCAACAACCGAAATCAGTTCTTCCCATCTCAGTCCTGTATCGTGCCTCGCAGTATTTGTAACAGGAACGGGTGAACGAAGCTGTGATTCGAAAAAGGGAGGGTTGGATATGATCAGGTTGTATTTTGCCGGGAACCGCTGGCTTTTTACATCAGCATGTATAACCCGTATCCGGCTGCTCCATGGACTGGCGGAGACATTTCCTGCAGCCTGCCGGTAGGCATCCGCATCGATTTCAATTGTATCAATCATCGCAGCTTTTTTCTGTGCGAGCATCAGCGCCAGCAAGCCTGTGCCGCTGCCAATGTCCAAGACAGTATGCATTGAAGACTGGCCACTTACAGTTCCTTCAATGATGTCTCCTGGCTGGTGGTTGGTGAAAACACCAACCACGGGCAATCTTCCAACTCCCGACTCCCGACTCCCGACTCTTTCCGCCGTCCAGGCTCCGAACAAACAGGCGTCGGTGCATACTTTCATGGCGCACCGGTCTTGCTGAATAATAAATTTTTTAAATTTAAAATAAGTAGTTGACATGCACAAAAACTGATTTCAGGTATTCACCACAAAGGTCGCAAAGGAAAAAACACAAAGGTTTCACAAAGAAAGCCTGCTTACATTGAGAAAACCTCATTAGACTAGTACCAGTCGGCGCGTGCTGATGGACTAACGGAAAGTTCTGCAAATTCCCGTTGCAGGTATTTATAATAAGCCGTTATCGCTATCATCGCGGCATTGTCCGTGCAATAGGCAAACGGAGGTATAAATGTATGCCATTCTTCTTGCTGGCCGAACTCTGTCAGAGCCTGTCGTAACCCACTGTTGGCGGAAACCCCTCCTGCAATACAGACGTTCCTGATCCCTGTTAACTTTGATGCTTTTTTTAGTTTATTCATCAGGATGGTTATGATCCGGTGCTGAATCGAAGCACAGATATCGGCAAGATTCTGCTCAACAAAAGCGGGGTTTACCGCCGTTTCTTTCTGGATGAAATACAGGATAGCCGTCTTTAATCCACTAAAACTAAAGTCCAGCCCCGGAACCTGCGGTTCGGGAAACATAAACCGTCTAGGGTCACCCGATGTGGCATACCTGTCAATAAAGGGACCTCCCGGATAGGGGAGTCCCAACAGTTTGGCCGACTTATCAAAGGCCTCACCCGCAGCATCATCCCTGGTTTCACCTATTATTTTCATCGTATCAGGTGATTTGCATTCTACAATCTGTGTATGTCCCCCGCTTACAGTTAAACAAAGGAAAGGAAACTGGGGCTTGGGATCTTCAATAAGGTTTGCCATCACGTGTGCCTGCATATGATGCACTGCGATCAGCGGCTTATCCAGGGCTAATGCAAGGGATTTGGCAAACTGAGCGCCTACCAGTAACGAGCCGATCAAACCAGGCGATTGCGTGAAGGCAATGGCGTCCATATCCTGAAGTGTAAGTCCCGCCTCTTTTAATGCTATGTCAACTACAGGAACAATGTGTTGCATATGAGCCCGGCTGG
The DNA here is from genome assembly GCA_037718865.1 of Chitinophagaceae bacterium. Lineage (GTDB taxonomy): Bacteria > Bacteroidota > Bacteroidia > Chitinophagales > Chitinophagaceae > JADCRZ01. The sequence continues at coordinate 110,350 of JBBJMP010000009.1, forward strand.
CCAGCTCCGGAACTACTCCTCCATACTTTGTATGCACGGACTGGTTGGCGATATGATTGGACAGGATACGACCATCACGGCAAACAGCAGCCGAAGTATCATCACAGGAAGATTCTATCGCCAGAATAGTTATAGGCATCAGTAATTATTTGGAGCGTATGGCCACCACGGGGTCCATCTTTGCGGCAATAGAGGCTGGAATAATACCGGCAAGAATGCCAATGATAATACAAAGGGTGACGGCCAATCCCATAATGCCTACGGAAATAAAAATGGGAAAATCAAAAACAGCAGAAATGATCTGGGTTAGAATAAATACCAGCAATAAGCCGATGGCCCCTCCCAGGATACATAAGAAGGCGGATTCCAATAAAAACTCAAGCAGAATCGTAGAACGTTTGGCACCGATCGCTTTCTTTAGACCTATCTGGCCGGTGCGTTCACGAACTGTCACAAACATAATATTGGCAACACCAAACATACCTACAATCAGCGATAAAACGGCTATGGCCCATCCACCCTGGTTTATGCCGGAAAAAATTCCGGAAGCAAATTCTTTAAATGGTTCAATGTCGTTAAGGCTATAGTTATCCTCTTCCGTGGGTTTCAATTTACGGATAGAGCGCATAGCGCCTGTAAGTTCGTCTTTGAGCTGTGCTACCGTAACGTTATCTTTTCCTTTTACAATGATTACCGGGTTCGCGTTTTCTTCCCTGACCATGGTCTTCAGAAAGCCATAGGACAAAAGGATAGAGTCATCAAATTCCCAGATATTAATCAGACTTTTTCCTTGCTTTTTGATCAACCCGATCACGTTTCCTATCTTACCTTTGATCTCAACTTGTTTGCCCAAGGCGTTTTCGGGCTTGCCGAATAGTTGTTCAGCCACGTTAAATCCCATTATGATCGAGTTGGCGGCCTGGTCAAAATCGTTTGGTTGAAAATAATGGCCTTGTTCAATTTCCACTGTCTGAATATTGACAAAATCTTCAGAAAAGCCATAGTATTTTACCCCATTTACCAGGTTATCTTCATATTCTACTTTGTCCTGGGACTCAATCTTAAAAGCCATTCTGTCTGCGCTGTTTACTTTCTGTTGCAGCAACTCCATTTCTTCATAACGCATGGATGGCCTTTTAACCATCTTCCACCATGGATATTCGGGCCCACCGCTATATTCCCATTTATCAATATATATAGAATTCGTACCCAAAGCATTAATATCATTCTGCACATTTTTTTCCAGGCTATTAACCGTGGCCAGTACACTGATGATGCAGAAAATGCCTATGGTTATTCCAAACAAAGACAGAAAGGTTCTTAGCTTATTGGAACGGAATTCTTCCAGGGCCATTTTTAAGCTGGCTCCTATAATATCCAGGTATCTAAACATACTCAAATTTACGTTTTCAGTCTGGAAGAAAATGATAATTATTTGAATGGATGTGTGAGATGTGAAAGCATCTGTCGTTTGAGGCTTTGAATGGGAAAGGGCAGTTTACTAATCAGGAGATCATGACGGTATAACCGGCGGAAAATGTTATACCTGGTATTGTTGCCTTCTCAAACAATCCATACACCGTACTCCCGGTGCCGGTCAGGGAAGCGTATATAGCGCCCTCGTGGTAAAGGTCCTCTTTAATTTTTTTTACCTCCGGAAACGATGCAAATACCGGTTTTTCAAAATCATTAACCAGTGTTTGTTTCCAAGTTGAAACCGGTTGAAGGATGATTTCATTCAGGTGGGTGGCTCCCGGGGCAGTTTGCCTTTCCGGGGCAAACTCAAGTTGGGAAAAGGCCCAGCCGGTATTTATGTGTATACCCGGGTTAACCAGCACCAGCGAATAAGCAGAAAGGTCTAACGGAACCTCTTCCATGATCTCACCCCGGCTTGTAGCCAGGCAGGGTTTATTGATAACAAAAAACGGGCAATCGCTGCCCAGTTGAGCTGCGTAACAGATGAGTTGATCGTTGGTGAGATTCAAGGAAAACATGCTGTTCAATAGCTGTAATACAAAGGCACCATTGGAAGAGCCGCCTCCCAGACCCGCACCTATGGGTATCGCTTTGTGAAGGTGCATGCTGACCCTGGAGAGCTGATTAAAATCTTTTTTCAACAAGTTATAAGCCTTAACGCAGAGGTTTTCTTTTTTATCTCCGTCAACCGGTAGCCCGCTATCAAAGAAATGAACGGGTGTGTTTTCACCTTGCAAGTCGCGAGTGCCAGCGGAAACAATCTCTAATACATCCCTGACACCGACCGGGTAAAATACCGTTTCCAGATCATGGTACCCGTCAATTCGTTTACCCTTGATAGTTAGTCCGAGGTTTATCTTGCAGTTTGGAAAGACGATCATGGGGAAAAGTTCGGGGTTCGGAGTTCAGGGTTCAGGGTTTGGAGTTGTTGTAAGCAGAAAACGGTTAACCATTGTATTTGTACGTTCACATAATCATCCGTCGTAATTTGAACCAACTTCGAACTTCGAACCTTGAACTATCTCTTCCTGCTTGCGATCTCGTCGCGAATGGAAATGGCCCGGATATAATCCTCCTGTTCCAGCACATCATTCAGAAGGGTGTTCAATTCTTCAAGGGTCATAGACCTAAGGTCTTCACGTCCGGATGATTCAGGTGTTGTTGTTTCGAGGCTTCCCTTTTTCTTTTTACCGGTATCTTCCATGAGGATGCCGGCACTATCCAGTATATGTTCGTAAGTGTAGATCGGGCAGCCAAAACGTACAGCAAGGGCGAGCGCATCAGAGGTCCGGGAATCGATTTCTACTGTATCATGTTCGCTAACGCAAACAAGTTTTGAATAAAATATTCCTTCCTGAAGGTCACTGATAATAATCTCGGAAAGATCCACATTAAAAGCACTCATAAAGTTCTTCATCAGATCATGGGTTAACGGGCGACTGGGTTGCATTTTCTCTAATGCAACGGCGATGGCTTGTGCCTCAAATCCCCCAATGACGATGGGCAGTCGGCGAAGTCCGTTTACTTCTCCCATCACTACAGCATATGAATGTGTTTGCGTTATGCTGTGTGAAAGGGCTACAATTTCCAATTCGATCTTTCTCATATCCTAAGCCAGCAGTGTGGTCTTTTCATTTTTATGAAAGCAAATATAAAAATTAAAGCCTTTCAAAATTTTTGAAAGGCCTTTTAAAAAATTTAATTTAAAATTACCTTTATTTAGCCAATTCGTATCATCAGGCACCTTTCAATTTCTTAACCGCTGCCGTTAGTTTGGGAACAATTTCAAAAACATCGCCTACAATGCCATAATCGGCCGCTTTGAAAAAAGGAGCCTCGGCATCCTTGTTGATAACAACGATCACCTTGCTCCGGTTAACCCCGGCCAAATGCTGGATGGCTCCGGAAATGCCCAGGGCAACATACAGATTAGGCGCAATGGCAAAACCGGTTTGGCCAACGTGCTCATGATGCGGCCTCCAATGGGCGTCAGCCACTGGGCGGCTACAGGCGGTTGCAGCACCAAGTGCTTTAGCCAAATCTTCAACAAGTGCCCAGTTCTCGGGCCCTTTTAAACCCCGCCCGCCACTTACAACGAGTTCGGCTTCTGTCAGCGGTATTTCCCCGGTAATTTTATCAACCGATACCACCCTTACTTTAGGGCTCTCAACTTTAATATCTAAAGTAACTACCTCAGCCACCCCTTGTTCCTCAATCACTTTAAACGCATTTGGATTAAGCGATATAATTTTGATGGCAGAATGCAGGGCCACATTTGCAAATGCTTTGCCGCTGAAAACATTTTTCCTGACAACAAAACCATTACTGGTATCTGGCAGGGCAACAGCGCCTGCCACTAACCCCGCTTTCAGTTTTGCGGACAATCGGGGCGCAATGGCTTTACCATCTACATTATGCGAGAATATGATAACGCCGGAATTCGTCTGACCCACCGCTTCTCCGATAACATGGGTAAAAACCTGGGCATCAAAATGATTCAGGATTTCGTTACTTACCTGGTAAATCTTTTTAACGCCAAACCGGCCAAGGGCAGAGAGGTCTTCAGTTATAGAACCCAAAACGATACCTTCGGCCGTTGTACCAATTTGTCTGGCAAGTACGGCACCATAACTTAACACTTCATACGAAGCTTTTTTAATATGACCATCCGCCTGGTCGATAAAAACTAAAACTGACATAGTATTGTATTATAATTAATTATTTTGATTTTTTGGATGTGCAAATGTGAAAATTTATAAGAGCACACCAGATAAACCACGATGAAGATTGTTCATTTACGTAATGCAAATTGAAATCATCGCACCATCAAATAATTTTTTTAAGTCGCCTAACTTCTATCTGCACATCTGCACATTTGCACATTTGCATATCTGCACATTTGCACATCATATCACTTTCGCCTCCTCATGCAATAGCCTTATCAATTCTTCCGGACTATCTGCTGGAACCAGTTTGACCCCGGCTTTGGGAGGGGGCAATTCATAATTCACTATTGATGTCAACGCTTCTGCCGGGACAGGCTCCATAATTTTCAGGGGCTTGGTTCTTGCTGCCATAATACCGCGCATGTTCGGTATCCTTGCTTCAGCAAATCCTTTCTGGCAGCTTACTACAACGGGCAGGTGTGCTTCACAGGTTTCCTCACCGCCTTCTATCTCACGGCTCATTGTAGCCGTAGTTCCGTTTAGTTCGAATTTGGTAGCCAACGAAACAAAGGGAAGGTCAAGAAACTCTGCAACCATACCGCCAACTGACGACCCGTTGTAATCAATGGTCTCCTTCCCGGTAAAGACAATATCATAAGCCCCTTGCCTGGCTATAGCTGCTATTTGCGACGCTATATAATAACTATCGTGCGTGTCGGTATTTACCCTGATAGCTTCATCGCCTCCCAGGGCCAGTGCTTTGCGGATGATCGGTTCGGCATCTGAACCGGCTACCGTAATGAGGTGAATGATGACAGATGCATCTTTTTCTTTTAGTTCAATAGCCCTTATTAAGGCATACCATTCATCGTAGGGATTAACGATCCATTGAACACCTGCCTGGGCAAATTTCGTATTGTTATCGGTGAAGGCTATTTTTGCCGTGGTGTCGGGAGTTTTAGTAATGCAGACTAAAATCTTCATGTACTTATTTTACGATTTAAAATAAAGTTGTTTATGCAACTATTCGCAAAGATAGTGGTTTAAGGCTACCATTTATGGTTCGTTTTGGGAAATTTTTTTGTTTATGACCTCCCAGATCTTGAACCTTGAGCCTCAAACCAGATATGCCTCTATGAACAGGATTGATACTATAAGGGAACTTTTGAATGATTGTCCGGATGACTCGTTCCTGCAGCATGCACTGGCCCTCGAATACATCAAAACAGGCAACGAAGAGGATGCCAGGGTTTTATTTGAGCAGATCCTGAACAGGGAAGCCGGTTACATCGGTTCCTATTACCACCTGGCTAAACTGCTGGAAAGGACCGGGCAAACAGCCGAAGCCGTCAGGGTATACGAAAAAGGCATGGCAGCTTCAAAACAAGCCGGAGATAACCACGCCTATAATGAATTACAGTCGGCGTACGAAGACCTTATTGATGAATAAATAGAGGAAGATTAACCTGTCTAATTCAAGAATACATGAACCTTTTTGAACAATTTACCGGTTTTATCAAAGAGGAAAATCTTTTTCTCCAAAACGATCACCTTCTGGTTACGGTAAGTGGTGGAGTTGATTCTGTGGTTTTATGTGCCTTGTGCAGGCAGTCTGGCTTAAGCTTCAGCATAGCGCATTGTAATTTTCAGCTAAGGGGGCAGGAGAGTGAGCGGGATCAGGAATTTGTGTTACAGCTTGGCAAAGAATATGGAGTAGAAACCTGGATCAAACGGTTTGAAACGGAAACCTATGCAGGCGAAAATAAATTGTCTATACAAGTGGCAGCAAGAGAATTACGCTACGCCTGGTTTAATGACATCATACATGGCGAATGTTCAAACACTGCTAACGACCTACAAGCTCCCGACTCCAGACTCCCGGCTCCCCGTTACATCCTCACCGCCCACCATGCGGATGATAACCTGGAAACTATGCTGATGAATTTTTTTAAAGGTACCGGCATTGCCGGCCTCCGGGCTGTACTGCCTAAGCAAGGTAATCTGGTAAGGCCGTTACTATTTGCCCGCAAGACCAATTTAATAAAATATGCTGAGGAGCATAAGCTGAAGTATGTGGAAGATTCTTCCAATGCTTCAATCAAATATACCAGGAACTATTTCCGTAATGAACTGATACCCGCAGTACGAAAGATACTTCCAGGCGTTGAAGAAAACCTGCTGAGTAACATTTCGCGGTTCCGTGAGGTTGAACAGTTATACCGGCAAGCGGTAAACGGGCATAAGAAAAATCTTATGAAGTATAAGGAAAAAGAGATCCATATTGCTGTCCTTAAGCTACAGAAAATTTCCCCGCTCCAATCGGTAATGTATGAGATCACTAAAGATTATGGATTTACACCCCATCAGGTTGCGGAAATTGTCGCCTTACTGGACAGCGGATCAGGGAAATATGTTCAATCGGACGAATACCGGATCATAAAAAACCGTAACTGGCTAATTATTTCTCCACGTCATACGCAGTTATCCCAAAATATACTCATCGAAAACGGCAACCAGGATCTGACATTTGCCTTGGGGAAACTCGAATGCAAACTCCTCTCATTAAACAATGGTCCATTATCCGCTTCTTCAGACATTGCTCAACTTGATGCCGCTGAATTTATATTTCCCTTGCTGCTGAGAAAACGAAAACAGGGTGATTATTTTTATCCCCTGGGTATGCAGAAAAAAAAGAAGCTTAGCCGGTTTTTAACAGACCTTAAACTGTCCATTACCGAAAAGGAAAATACCTGGGTTATAGAAATGAACAAAAAGATCGTATGGGTTTTGGGAAAACGGATCGATAACCGGTTTAAGATTACCCCAAAAACCGAAAACATGCTGCAAATCAGGTTTACTGGTAACGGTTAAAAATGTTGTTTACAAAGATGGACATCGCATCATAATTTGCATACAGTTTGGCCGCAATAATGGCAAATATTAACCCGTAAACAGCACCTGTAAAGTGAGCGCCGTGGCCTATATTACTTCCTCCTTTTTTAGCTAAATAGACAGAGATGCCCAAAAAAAGGATTCCAAAAATGTATCCCGGAATGGGAATCGGAATAAAAAGAATACCGAGGGAAAGATCCGGATCAAGGATGATCCCAGCAAAGACCACGGCAGAAACAGCACCGGAGGCGCCCAGTGCCCGATAGGCAGAATTATCCCTGTTCTTGAAATAGTCGGGCAAGGTAGAAATAACAATTGCCGATACATACAATACTATATAAAATATCTTCGCGTTGTCGCCGAATATGTCCGGATTGGGAAAAGTCCTTGATTCAACATAGGTGCCTAAGGCATATAATGAATACATGTTAAAAAAAAGGTGCGCAAAGTCGGCGTGCAATAGCCCATGGGTAAGAAAACGGTAATACTGTTTCCGGCTTTCTATTTCAGCAGGCCAGAATAGCAGGTCCTGCATGATCTTTCCATTCTGCAAAGCAGCAAAGGAAACCAGGCAGGTAATAATAATAATAATCAGGGTGATGGAGAACATGTATCTCTTGTAATTGGTGAGCGCGAATATCGTATAAATTCAGGAGTGATGATATTTTTCGTTTCTGATGATCGTACAAGCCCGGTACACTTGTTCAGCCAGTATTAGGCGAACCAATTGATGGGGAAATACGAGCAGGGATAATGACCAGCAAAAATTTGACCTTTTCAACACTGCTTCATCTATGCCATAAGCGCCGCCGATCAGGAAAATTAATTGTTTGACGTTATCATTGGCTTTTGACTGTATCAAATCTGCGAGTCCGCCGGAACTTAGCTGCCGGCCTCTTTCATCCAAAACAACCAGATAATCGTCTTTTCTAAGGCCGTTCAGTATATATTCTCCTTCTTTCATGATCAGTTCGGGCCCGGGCAGTGACCCTGCGTTTTTTACTGTTGGAAGAATATGCCATTCCGCCTGATAGTAATGGTTAATGCGTTTGGTAAACTCATTCACGCCCTGCTTTATATAAGTTTCATGCGCCTTGCCGACAGACCAGAATTGAATTTTCATGAAATAATTGCTTAGGTGATCTCATCTACAGTGTCTGCTTATTTATGCAAACAAAATTAACTGTAATCGGCATCCTGTACGCTCAATGAGTGAAATGTAAAAAGCCAACCCATGGTTGGCCTTTGTGTTTCAGTAAGCGGTAAGCACCGGCATTTATCTGTGCTTCTTTGGAGAGACAGCGCTGAGGATTTCGCCCGTTGAGTTGCCCATGATTACAGTCAGGTAATCAGATAACCTGTTCTTTCCTGTCAGGTCCTGCGTTTTCAGGCGGTAATACACCGTACTGTCAGACGGATTGAGTTTGTCCGTATATTTATATCCTGTTCTTGTATAACCTTTTTCGGCTGCAAAGAAAATGGCAATATCTGTGTAATTAATTCCATTAGCGCTTTTTTGAATGATGAAATGGCTCAGGTTGTTTTCCGTTGCAGAGGTCCAGTGAAGCACCACGTTCCTGTTGTTCTGTTCGGCAGTCCAGTTTGTTATGATTTCTTCCTGTAAGGTGTTAATTGCAATAGTGTCGGTTATAGCCAGATTTCGAGAGAACACGAAGGTGGAGCAGCTTATAAAGCCAAGAGTCAGCAACATGCGGAAGGTACGGGTGGATAGATGAAGGATCATGATTTATTTTTTATAGGTTTAGAAAAGTAGCGTTTAAAGCTATACGGATAGATTGCGAATTGAATGCCATAAATAGAATGTATTGATTATCAACCCCTGGCCAGGCATAAGACATCGTAAAAATTCCGGGGATGGGAAAGTATTCCAAAAAGTCAGGATTTTCTTAAGGCTAACCGTAAATAGTATGCGTAAATGTTAGAGTATGGGTTTATCAGTAAACAAGAAAAATAGTAAAATCGCTCTCGACACCGCCGTGCCCAAAGTGAAAAAGGATCCAGCTTACAAGGGATCTATTGTTGCAACGGATGGCAAAAAAGCAATACTAAAACAAGAGATCAGGCAGTTAATCACGAAAGGTGATGTCTCTATAATGCCGGCGCATGCAAAACCTATGATGGCTACACTCGTTAAAGAATCTTTTGACGATGCCGGCTGGTTGTTCGAACTAAAATGGGATGGTTACCGGGCAGTAGCTACAGTTATTCATGGAGAGGTTGAGTTGCTGTCAAGAAATAATCTTTCGTTTACGTCAAGATACCTGCCTGTTACAGAAGCATTACAGCGTTTAAAAATAAATGTAATATTAGATGGCGAGATCATCATCCTGAATGAAAATGGGATTTCCGATTTTCAGCAGTTGCAGTCATGGCAGCGAACGGGGAAAGGTGACCTTATGTACTATGTATTTGATATATTGTGGGTTGAAGGATATTCGCTGAATAACATGGCGTTGATTGAAAGAAAAAAAATACTGGAGGCATTGATACCGGAAGATGGCGTCATCAGGTATAGCGATCATATTATGCAAAAAGGCAAGGCTTTTTTTAAGCTGGCTTTAGAACAGGGATTGGAGGGCATCATGGCAAAAAAAGCAGACAGCACTTATCATCCGGGCATTCGTTCCAGCCAGTGGCTTAAAATTAAAACCCACCGGACCCAGGAAGCGGTCATCGCCGGTTTTACTGAGGGAAGGGGAGGCCGTAAACATTTTGGTGCCCTGATCCTCGGAATGTATCAAAATAATGAATTTGTTTATATCGGTCATACGGGCTCGGGACTGGATGATAAAGGGCTTGTTCAGGTATACAAAAAATTGCAGCCACTGATTACAGACAAGTGCCCGTTCAACAAAAAGCCAAAGACCAACATGGCTGCCACCTGGGTGACTCCCCAGGTTGTTTGCGAGGTAAAGTTTCAGGAGTGGACTAATGATAACCTATTACGCATTCCTATATTTCTGCGGTTAAGGGAAGATAAAAAAGCCACTGATATCATTAAAGAAAACAGCGTTGCGCCTCTAGCCTTAACAGGCAGCAGAGCCAATCGATCAAAAACACCGGGACAGGTTAATACATTGATCTTACCTGCATCTCCAGGTAAACGATCCGCGATCGGTAGCAAAAAAAAGACACCAGAATAAATCAGCATGACCGCTTCTGTTAAAAAAAAACATCAGCCCGGAACTTCCTCTGTATTAACGTTTGCTAAGCGCGCAGGTTTAGATGGCTTTGTGCTGTCCCTGATAGCCATGATTTTCCTGGCTTACCTGTGGCCTCAAGCCGGAGAGACGCAAAGCCCTTACAGACTTGCGGAGGTTGCGGGCTACGGAGTGTCTTTCATTTTCTTTTTTTATGGATTAAGGCTCAGTCCTGAAAAATTAAAGGCTGGTTTAAGTAAATGGCGCCTGCACCTGGTTGTTCACCTTACCACCTTTGTTTTATTTCCTGTTCTTGTACTGGCGGGTAAATTTTTTTTTGAGAGTAGCAATAACCAGCTCATCTGGTTGGGCGTGTTTTTCCTCGGTGCATTGCCTTCCACCGTATCGTCTTCCGTCGTAATGGTGTCTATTGCCGGGGGAAATTTACCGGCAGCCATTTTTAATGCCAGCATCTCCAGTTTGATCGGCGTGTTCATCACTCCCTTATGGATGGGATTGGTGCTTCATTCCGCTACAAATCATTTCGAGTTTGGAACGGTTATCAGTAAATTAACGCTTCAGGTACTGGTGCCTGTGATAGCAGGCTTGACATTGCACGCCCGCCTGGGAGCTTTTGCAGAAAAGCATCGTGTGGTACTGCGCTATTTTGACCAGTGCATCATTTTACTTATCGTATATACGTCATTTTGTGAATCTTTTGCCAGAAAGATGTTTACCGGATTCAGTATAATGGATATTGTTATACTGGGTATTTGCATGACCGGATTATTCTTCCTCGTATACATGATCGTGCACGCTTGCTGCCGGCTTCTGCAATTCAGCCGGAAAGACAGGATCACGGCCGTTTTTTGTGGTTCAAAAAAATCGTTGGTCCATGGTACGGTTATGTCAAGGGTGTTGTTTCCCGGCAGCGAGATTGTCGGAATTGTATTACTTCCCCTGATGTTGTACCATGCGTTGCAGCTCATCGCTGCCAGTATCCTGGCACAATCCATGGCGAGGAGAGGAAGTCAGGGCGAGGCAGTTTGAGTCGGTAGTGGCAAGTCGGTAACTTCAGACTCTCATCACTGCTTTTCATATTTAAATATAATCACCGCGTTCTTCTGCTCGGTAGAAGTGATACGCACCTCATACTGCTTATCGCCCGCTTTCACTACCATTAATGAAGTGTTGGGCGGTATGGTCCCCAGATTTTCGGCAACCATTACCAGCTCATGATAAGGCGTAATTTCATCGAGAGTCAACTTAAGAGAGATGGGCTTCGTTGTCAGCAGTTGCCTGGATACTATAAGGGTTTTATCCAGGTAAACTGAAACGGTATCACCATCGATCGTTCCATTGTCATACAAGTTCACAGACACCTCGTTGCTATTGACGATGATTGTTTTTACCAGTTCATTTTCGCGGGTGGCTAATGGCTTGGGAATGTTTACGGATATTGTTTTTCTGAATGAACGATCATCTTTTTTTATTGAATCCGCCTTGCCAATGTCGCCAATAGGTTTATTGTTTAATGGCTTTGAGCCAGCGGGATCCCCTCTGGTAACAAGCGTCTTTGCAGGAGGTTTAGCCGTTGTCTTGGGAGAAGATTTGGTTATAGACGGAATATTATTGTTTTGACTCGTGCCCGTTTTGTTTGCGGGAAGTTTAGGCGTTGTCCTGGCTATGGGAGGACCAGTCGGCTTTTTTGCCGTAACCGTTTTGTCAACAGGTTTGCCTGGCATGGCCGGTTTTGATTTGGGGCTTGATGTAGTATTTTTAGCTATTGGCGCACTGACACTGGTTTTCCTTGCGACCGGCGGCGAAACTTTCTTACTATTCTTTTCATTTTCCCTTCTCACAAGGAAAGGTTCCCTGTAAAAATCTGAAGTAGTCACCTTCCGTAGATACACCTTGCCCTTTCCGCAAGGAATAGAATCCTTTTCGCCATAGCTGGAGTAATCCCCTTCGAGAATTTCTTCATTTCCGTTCTTTGTGTATTGAAGGAAATATGTCATGACACAGGCATAACTATTCTGCTGCATTCTTATCTCAACAATTTTTAACTCCTCAAGTCTTACTTTTCCAGTCTTCACATTTACCGTTCCGTTGGCAACGGCTTTACCATAGAAAACGGTTGACTTATACGAATAGGAAACGCCATCGATCTTTTGGTTGCGTTGATCTACTTGTACCTCTAACTTATAACGGTCTTCGGTATTTAACTTACTTAAAAATTTATCGGAAGAATAAAAGCTGCCACGCCAGATGCCCGATATATCCTGTGCAGAAGCCGAATGAATAAACAAAAATGAAAGGATAAGTAATTTTAATTTCATAATACAACTACTGTCTTTAACTACAATGTAATTAAGTGCAATTTCGGCGTAATAGCCACTTTATCTGCCAATACTTCGTTAATTTTGCACTCCTTTAATCAGGAATTTTTATATGATCAAAATTACCTTACCAGACGGCGCTATTAGAGAGTATCAAAAAGGCGTATCAGCCCTAGACGTAGCAAAGTCGATATCAGAAGGCTTGGCCAGAAAGGTTTTAGCGGCAAGTATTGACGGAGAGGTATGGGACGCCACCCGCCTTATCGATGATGACGTTTCGTTAAAATTGCTAACCTGGGACGATGATAAGGCTAAATCCACATTCTGGCATTCGACTGCCCATTTAATGGCCGAAGCTGTGGAATTTTTATTTCAAGGAGTGAAATTTTGGGTAGGACCGGCTGTAGAAAAGGGATTTTATTATGACATGGATCTGGGAGAAAGGCAGCTTTCCGAAGATGACCTGCCCAAGCTGGAAGCTAAGATGAACGAACTGGCAAAACAGAACAGTCAATACATTCGCAAACAGATATCCAAACAAGAAGCGATTCATTATTTTTCGGACAAAGGAGATGAATACAAGCTGGATCTGTTAAACGGATTAAACGATGGAAACATCACCTTTTACACCCAGGGTGGTTTTACCGATCTGTGCCGCGGTCCTCATATTCCGCATACCGGGTTTATTAGGGCAATAAAATTGACCAGCATTGCCGGTGCTTACTGGAAAGGAGATGAGCAGAACAAAATGTTAACCAGGATCTATGGTGTCAGTTTTCCTTCCCAGAAAGAGCTTGATGAATACCTGGCCATGCTGGAAGAAGCCAAAAGAAGAGATCACCGTAAGCTTGGTAAGGAATTGGGTATATTTACCTTTGATGATGAAGTTGGACCGGGCTTGCCTTTGTGGATGCCAAATGGAACCCTGATCATTGAAGAATTGGAAAAGCTGGCAAAAGAGACCGAAACAAAGGCAGGTTATAAAAGAGTGGTAACACCTCATATCGCCAAGGAAAGCCTTTACCTCACCAGCGGGCACCTGCCTTATTACCAGGACAGCATGTACCCACCTATGGAACTGGAGGGCGTTAAATATTACCTTAAGGCAATGAATTGCCCACATCATCATAAAATATTTGCGGCTGAACCCAAGAGTCACCGGGATATGCCTTTGCGGTTAGCAGAATACGGAACCTGTTACCGCTACGAACAGAGTGGTGAGTTATTCGGTTTGATGCGCGTACGTTGCCTGCACATGAACGATGCTCATATTTATTGTACCAAAGAACAGTTCTATGAAGAGTTCAAGGCAGTAAATGAAATGTACCTGCTTTACTTCAAGATCTTTGGCATAGACAAATATGTGATGCGCCTCTCCTTACATGACCCGGCTAAACTTGGTAAGAAATACGTCGACGAACCGGAGCTATGGAAAGAAACAGAAGCGTTGGTGAGAGATGTGCTGATAAGAACAAACACGCCCTTTGTGGAAGTACAGGATGAAGCTGCTTTTTACGGTCCCAAAATAGATGTTCAGATATGGAGCACTATCGGTCGTGAGTTCACCCTGGCTACCAACCAGGTAGATTTTGCGCAGGGTCGCAGCTTCAAGCTTGAATTTACGAACCAGCACAATCAGCCGGAAGTTCCCCTGATCATTCACAGGGCGCCCCTGGGCACCCATGAAAGGTTCATTGGCTTTTTGCTTGAGCATTACGCCGGTAAATTTCCTTTGTGGCTGTCTCCGCAACAGGTTAAGATCCTGCCCATCAGTGACAAGATTATGGATTATGCACAAACTATTTTACAATCTCTGAAAATTGCAGATATTCGTGTAGAGATTGATGACCGTAACGAGAAGATAGGAAAAAAGATCAGGGACACTGAGCTGGCAAGGGTACCTTATATGCTTATCCTGGGCGAAAAGGAGATGAATGAAAACCAGGTTTCTGTCCGCCGGCAGGGTAAAGGAGATATGGGGATGAAAGAAATTGATGCATTCATTACAGATACAAGGCAGGAGATCGTTAGCCGGCAGTCGTGATCATACACGTATAATATTTTTCACTTAAAAAATGTAAATGGCATTTCCACCGAGACCCCCCAGGGGAAGTTTTAATCCAAGATTCAGAAAAGAACAACAACAAGAACACCGTACCAACCAGATGATCCGCGTACCCCAGGTGCGCTTAGTAGGAGATAACGTTGAGGTAGGCGTTTATTCCATCCAGGATGCATTGCGTATGGCTCATGACCAGGCCCTTGACCTGGTGGAAATTTCTCCGACAGCTGATCCTCCCGTATGTAAGATCATCGACTACAATAAGTTCCTCTACGAAAAGAAGAAGAAAGAAAAGGAAATGAAGGCAAAGGCCAAAGTGTCGGAGGTTAAAGAAATTCGTTTTACCCCGGGCACCGATGATCATGATTTTGATTTCAAAAGTAAACATGCTGAAAAGTTTTTAAAGGATGGAAATAAAGTAAAAGCCTATGTGCAGTTCAAAGGCCGGGCGATACAGTTTAAGGAAAGAGGTGAATTATTACTGCTGAAATTTGCTGACCGCCTGAAGGAAGTGGGCGTTTTAGAAAGCATGCCAAAAATGGAAGGAAAACGTATGCTGGTCATTTTTGCACCTAAGCCCCAGAAAAAGGCGAACAAATAATCACCCTGATTTTACAACTTTGCATTATTCAATCCGTTTCCCGTTGATTATGTTACCTTCGAAACTGAATGATTAGACATCTTTTTCAATTTACTGTTTAAAATTAATTCGCATGCCAAACAGCTTTGGTTATTTCCGCTTCAAGCCGGTGATCTGGGTCACTTTTTTAGCCGCAGGCATTTTTACAGGTTGTAAAAAAGATCTGGATCAGCAAAGCGCCTTACAAGGCGGACTGGTACCGGATCTATCCCAGGGAAGCTTGTCTGCCAATAAGGAAAAAGTTGATAAATATAATCCTAACGAAATACTTGTCAAGTTTAAAACAGGTACTTCCCAGGATAAAAAGGATAAATCATTTGCAAAGATCAGCGGAAAAGTATCTGAGAAAATTCTTACCAAGCAAATGGAGCGTGCCGGGGAGAAAGATGGTGTTTACCTGCTTCATACTTCTTTAGATGTATTGGATGCGCTTAACCTGTTAAAGAATCAGCCTGATATTGAATATGCTGAGCCCAATTACATATACGAGCACCAGGCAGTAGCGACCGATCCCTATTTTACCAACGGCTCATTGTGGGGGATGTACGGTGACGCTACCCGTCCGAATAATCAATTCGGCAGCCAGGCAGAGGAAGCGTGGGCAGCAGGGAATACCGGTTCAACGGCGGTTTATGTCGGTATAATAGATGAAGGCATTCAATTTACCCATCCGGATTTGGATGGACAGGTGTGGACAAATAGTTTCGACCCAGTCGATGGCTTGGATAATGATGGCAATGGGTATATGGATGATACCCACGGATGGGATTTTGATGGAAATAATAATTCAACTTATGATGGAGGAACCAGGGGCAGCCTTGACGATCATGGAACGCATGTGGCCGGAACCATCGGTGCTAAGAGCAATAATGGTACAGGGGTGGTTGGGGTAAACTGGAACGTCACGATGATTTCGGGTAAATTCCTGGGCAAAAGGGGCGGCACTACCGCCAACGCTGTCAAGGCGGTGGACTACTTTACTGATTTAAAAAGCAGGCATGGTTTAAACATCGTAGCCACCAATAATTCGTGGGGGGGTGGAGGGTTTTCCCAAGCCTTGTACGATGCCATTGAGAGGGCTAATGACCAGGGTATATTGTTTATTGCGGCAGCCGGCAATGGAGGATCTGACGGAGTGGGTGATAATAATGATACCAAAGCCAGCTACCCGTCGAATTATGACCTCGCTAATGTAATAGCCGTAGCTGCTATTTCAAATTCCGGTGCCCTGGCTACTTTTTCCAACTTTGGATCTACTACGGTTGACATCGGCGCACCGGGAGTTGGTATATGGTCAACTACAGCTTTTAATGGCTATTCTTCCTATAGTGGCACTTCGATGGCAACCCCTCATGTAACGGGAGGCGCGGCTTTATACGCTGCCAGCCATGGCGGAGCATCAGCCGCAACAATTAAAAGCGCTATTTTGGACAGTGCAGTACCTACTGCTTCGTTAACCGGAAAAACAGTTACGGGCGGCAGGTTGAATGTGAGTGGTTTTTAGCCTGAGTTATTTATTAGATTAAGGGTTTTTTCCATTTAAAAAATTTCATTACTTATTTCGGATTTTTGGTTAAACACAATGTTAACCGGAGATCCGATTTTTTTTGAGAATGGTTTGTATACTTTGTTTACCTTTGCGCTCCATTTTGAGAATGGCTGTATTCATAGCAGCCATCATTGCCCACAAGGCTCCATAAGTGTACCGCCGGTGCGGTGCCGCCAGCAGGGTATAATTATAAAAGGTAACTACATGCCAAAGGTTAGAACGAATTCGAGTGCCAAGAAAAGGTTTAAGGTCACCGGCACAGGAGAGATTACATTTCAAAAAGCGTTTAAACGTCACATTTTAACAAAAAAATCAACCAAGCGGAAGCGCAATATGAGAAAAGATGGCGTTGTCCATTCCGCTAACAGGGATTATGTGTTGCGTTTGTTGCGTTTAAGGTAAAAGTTAATCCTCTTAATCATCTTAAAAATTATTCAGATATGCCACGTTCAGTAAATGCTGTTGCATCAAGGGCACGACGGAAAAAGATCTTAAAACAAGCTAAGGGTTTTTACGGCAAACGTAAAAATGTTTATACTGTTGCGAAAAACATTGTTGAAAAAGGGCTTACTTACAGTTATGTAGGCCGGAAGTTGAAAAAAAGGGAATACCGCAGGTTATGGATCGCCCGTATAAACGCGGCTGTAAGAGCGGAAGGTTTAACGTATTCGGAATTTATACACCGGTTAAATCAAAAAGAAATTGGCCTCGACAGAAAGGTATTGGCAGATTTGGCCATGAATGAACCGGAAACATTTAAAAATCTGGTAGCCTCCGTAAAGTAAACTGCAGGATGTCGAAGATAACCAAGCCGGGTGTAACAGTAAGCACCCGGTTTTTTAGTTTATTGATTCAAACTGTTAGATTTGTGTTTTTTTAAAATCATTATTTACAACCCATTGCATGTAAATGAACAATTCCTATCTTGACCTTGTGAATCAAACCTTTAATTTTCCGCAGGAAGGTTTTGATCTCGACGACGATAGCTACCTTCAATATAACGGCCTTGACATAAAAGGATTAATTGAGAAATACGGCACCCCGTTAAAACTGACCTATTTACCCAAGATAGGCATGCAGATAAATAAGGCTAAGCAAATGTTTGCCCACGCTTTTAAGAAATACAAATACGAGGGAAAATATCATTATTGCTATTGTACCAAAAGTTCGCATTTTTCCTTTGTGGTGGAAGAGGCATTGAGCCATGATATTCACCTGGAAACTTCTTATTCGTACGATATCGAGATCATTAAGAAATTATATGAAAAGAAGAAAATAACTAAGGATATTTTTATCATTTGCAACGGGTATAAACAGGTGGGTTATACACGCAGGATTGCCAACTTGTTAAATACCGGGTTCAAAAATGTGATACCGGTGCTGGATAACCGCGAAGAATTGAAAGCTTACCGGAAATCGGTGAAAGTGCCTTTTAAATTGGGGATCAGGGTGGCCGCTGAAGAGGAACCGACTTTTCCATTCTATACCTCCCGCCTGGGAATGCGTGCCAAGGACATTCTGGAATTTTATGTAGATGACATAGAGGGTTATGAAAATAAGTTCCAGCTAAAAATGCTTCATATATTTTTGAACAAGGGCATCAAAGATGATATTTATTACTGGAGTGAACTGAACAAAGTGATCAATCTTTACTGCCAGTTGAAAAAGATTTGTCCTGAATTGGATTCCATAAATATTGGCGGAGGTTTTCCTATCAAACACTCATTAGGTTTTGAATACGACTACCAATTCATCATCAACGAGATCACCCGGAACATCAAAGAATCATGCAAAAGGGCGAAAGTGCCTATGCCTAATATTTATACAGAATTTGGAAGTTACACCGTCGGTGAAAGCATGGCACATATTTACAGTGTGATAGGTCAGAAAACCCAGAATGACCGCGAGATCTGGTACATGATCGACTCTTCCTTTATTACCACTTTACCGGATACCTGGGGAATCGGCGAGCGCTTCCTCCTGTTACCCATCAACAAGTGGGACAATGAATACCAGCGGGTAGTTTTGGGAGGAATAACCTGCGACAGCCATGATTATTATGATTCTGAAGAACACATCAATGAAGTATTTTTGCCAAAGGTTACCGGAGAAGAACCCTTATACGTAGGTTTCTTTCATACCGGTGCTTACCAGGATCAGATTAGCGGTTATGGGGGTATTAAACACTGCCTGATCCCCTCACCTAAACATATCATTGTTGAAAAAGATAGAAATGGCAAGTTGGTGGACTGGGTATATGCAAAAGAACAAACGGCCCAAAGTATGTTGAAGATCCTTGGTTATATTAAGTAATTTAAAATCTAAGGAATTGCTGTAAGTAAGTCGCCAGACTTCGTACTACATATGTTCTTCCTAGTCTTGGACTATAGTTTGAAACTATAAAGAACAAAGACACAAAAAATCCCGGGTTGCGCCCGGGATCAACAAACAAACTGCAATAAAAGATTTCTTACACTTTATTGAATCGAAATTTGCCTGGTAACTTCTTTTGCCTGCTCTTTTTTAGGGAGATAAAATTTCAACAATCCATTTTCATATTTTGCCTGTATATTATCGGTATCCACTTTTTCATCAAGGCTGAAACTTCTGGTGAAGCTATTGAAGCTAAACTCTTTCCGTATGTTTTTTGAATCTTCCTTACTAACTTCTTCCTTTTTTTCGTAGCTGATGGTAAGTAATCCTTTTTCAATACTTATTTTAAAATCTTCTTTATTTCTACCCGGCACTAAAAGCTCTACCTGGTAAGCTTCTAGCGTTTCACTAATGTTTGCAGGTGCTACCGCACTTTTAACGCTTTTTCCAAAAGCAGCGGGGTAATCGTTGAATAGCTCGTCGAACAGATAATTGAAGGGTTTCGCGACCGGCCTGTTGTTTACGCTGTAGACTGTCATTTTTATAGTTTTAAATGTTTAATTAATTATTGTCGGGATACCTTTTCAAACGATGTACCAATCCCGTTTACCTCCTTATAGCTGAAACATCTGCAGTCTTTAATTGATTAACCCTGACATAATTGCTGATCTTTATAATTTGTATGACATAATGCCGTACTTAATCTTTAACACCCTTATTAAATCCTTATCAATCATCTCTCCCGTGCTTTTATTTTGTACATTTGCAGAAATTTAAAAATTAAAATAGTAGATATATGTATCCGGAAGAAATTGTAACGCCGATGAAGGAGGAACTGACCGAATTTGGTTTTCAGGAAATGCAAACCCCTGAAGAAGTGGAAGATCAACTCGCTAAGCCGGGAACTACATTGGTAGTGGTTAATTCAGTTTGCGGATGTTCGGCCGGTACGGCTCGTCCAGGCGTGTTGATGGCTGTTCACTATGCTAATAAAAAGCCTGATAACCTTGCTACCAGCTTTGCTGGTTTTGACATTGAAGCAGTGAATAAATTACGCCAGCTTTTATTGCCTTATCCCCCATCTTCTCCGTCTGTAGCATTATTTAAAGATGGGCAATTGGTTCATTTCATTGAACGTCACCAAATAGAAGGCCGTTCTGCTCAAATGATCGCTCAAAACCTGATAGGTGCGTTTGACCAGTATTGCTAAAATAATTTAATGGCCGTGTACTACGGTTATCTTTTCTCGAAAGGCGATAGCCTCTTCCGGTCTGGGAGAGGCTTTTTCTACCCAGGCTTAAATAATGAGCCCTTTTTGAATTTTCAATTAAACTTGTAATTTCATTTTACCAATGGTAATGGAAGCAGGAAATTTTTTTTATGTATCCTAACTTATATTACGCCTTTAAAGACCTTTTTGGAGTAGAATGGACCGGGTTACGCTTTGTAAATTCTTTTGGCTTTTTTGTAGCTCTCGCTTTTATTTCGGCGGCACTGGTATTAGCCAGTGAATTACGAAGAAAAAGCAAACTAGGCCTCTTGCATTATAAAGAAGCAAAGATCATTGTTGGCCAGCCTGCCACACCGCTTGAACTCATCCTCAACTTTTTATTGGGATTTATACTTGGTTATAAATTCGGTGCGATAATTTCAAACAACTCACCGACCGTTAACCCTACGGAGATTATTTTTTCCACTGAAGGAAATTGGCTAATAGGTATTTCAGCAGGACTATTTTTTGCCGGCTTGAAATGGTGGGAAAAAAACAAGCAAAAACTTTCTACTCCTGAAGAAAGAACAATTCGGATCTGGCCGCACGACAGGGTAGGTGACCTGGTCATATTTGCGGCTGTCTTCGGCTTTTTAGGAGCCAAACTTTTTCACAACCTCGAAAATTGGGATGAATTGGTAAGTGATCCCCTGGGGTCGTTGTTATCATTTAGCGGATTGACCTTTTACGGGGGTCTGATCTGTGCAGCCCTCGCTATATGGTGGTATGCCCGTAAGCATGGCATAGGGATCTGGCACTTAAACGATGCTGCCGCCCCCAGCCTGATGTTGTCGTATGCAGTTGGCCGAATAGGCTGCCAGGTAGCCGGAGACGGAGACTGGGGCATAATTAACAGTGCCTATCTTTCAAACCCGGAGGGCAAGTCATTACCGGCTTCCGGGGCTCAGTTTCAATCCGCTTTACAAGCCAATAATGATTTTTTTGTCCGCACATTCGGCAGCATGGATAAGGTAGAACACTTATCTTTTAAGGGCCCCACTTATTTGCCGGATTGGATGTTCGGGTATGCTTACCCGCATAATGTTATAAATGAAGGGATACCGTTGACGGACTGTACAGGTCAATACTGCGCCTATCTTCCCATACCGGTTTTTCCAACCCCTTTTTACGAGATCTTATCCTGCCTGTTACTGTTTTTCGTTCTATGGTCACTGCGTAAAAGAATAAAAATTCCAGGTTATATTTTTGCCATCTATCTTATTCTTAACGGCATTGAACGCTTTTTGATTGAGAAGATACGCGTGAATACTACTTATTCTATTTTCGGCTTTCACCCGACACAGGCCGAGATAATTTCATTTTCATTTATAGTAGCCGGCTTCGTTTTGCTTGCATACCTTCGAAAAAGGCATTCTTCGTCAGCCGTTCAAAAACTATCCTCAACTTAAACGTTTTGTTGGCAGCTATGCCATTTCTCCATATTTATAGGCTTTCATCCCACGCCATTCCCGGCGGTTTGAAAAGTACAACATAACGCAGGCTTTAAATACTTCATTCCATTTCATTCAACAGAAACGTCAACTCATTGACATAAGGATTTGAAGAGGAACTCATCCCTTATACTTTTACAACGCATTCATGTCAGATGGATGCCGCTCGCAAGACAAACTTACCCCTTATCCGAATAATAGGCGGAAATGTAACAAGTCTTATTTGACCAGCGTCACACCATCCTTGATTATTTCAACCAATCGTCAGTGATATCAGCCATCTAACACAAAACATTGATCCTTGTAATGCAAAGTACCTACTTTTATACTGTAACTAACAAGCACCAGTACTAAACAAAATAACCAAATGAAAAAGCTTCTACCGCTCTTAATATTTTTAACCACTGCTTATATTTCAACCGCACAAGTAGTAAACGGAAATATTTCAGGCACAGTAAACGATGCTTCAGAGAAAGGGCAGGAGGCTGCCACCATTTCCCTCTTAACAGCAAATGATTCATCCCTTGTACACATGTGTGTCTCCGACAAAGCCGGCAATTTCCGGTTTACCAGCATAGGAGAAGGTAAATACCTGGTTTCTGTTTCAGCGGTAGGTTATTCAAAAGGTTACTCAAAGACCTTTACAATCGACGTTACTAACCCATCCATTCATTTAAATCCTGTTAAGCTCAGGGAAATAGCAAAAGATCTTTCTGCTGTAACTGTAGTTGGCCGTAAACAATTGATCGAGCAAAAGATAGACAGGACGGTGGTTAATGTAGATGGTGCAGTAACGAATGTCGGGGCTTCCGCTCTGGAGGTTCTGGAAAAATCGCCCGGTATTACGGTCGATAAAGATGGAAATATCAGTTTAAAGGGCAAACAGGGCGTTATGGTCATGATAGATGGAAAGCCCTCTTATTTGTCCGGTGCAGAACTAGTGAACCTGTTGCGAAATATGAATGCCAATCAACTTGACCAGATCGAGATCATGACTAATCCCCCGGCAAAATATGATGCAGCCGGTAATTCCGGCATTATAAATATTAAAACGAAGAAAATTAAAATGCAGGGCTTTAATGGAAGTCTCACTGCAGGATTTAGCCAGGGAAAATACTCGAAAACCAATAATAGTATCAATATGAATTATCGTACTGGTAAAATGAATGCTTTCCTTAACGTCAGTTATAATAAAAACAATGGATTTCAGGGCCTTGATATTTTACGCAGGTACAGAAACATAGATGGTAAATCTATAGATGCCATCTTTGAACAAGCCTCTTTTATCAGGACTACCAACGAAAACAGGAACCTCAAAGCAGGGATGGATTTTTTTCTTACCGATAAAACAACTGTTGGTTTCGTAGCATCGGGTTTTATTGCTCCCGAAGTATATAACGGAACCAATACCAGCTACCTGAAAAATGGTTCACATGTGGTGGACTCAATTGTATTCTCTTTGGGCAATAATAATGACCGGTGGAAAAATGGGTCAATTAACCTGAACTTTCGTCACCAGTTTGATTCGGCCGGCAGGGAATTAACTGCTGATGTAGATTACGTTACATATACATCCAACAACAATCAACACTATATCAACAGTTCGTTCAAACCTGACTGGACTAAAAAGAACCAGGAGGAACTGAAAGGTATATTACCCATCAATATCAACATATACTCCGCTAAAACCGATTATACCCATCAATTTAAAGGTTTAAAAATGGATGCTGGATTAAAGGTGAGTTATGTAAATACTGATAACGTCGCCAATTATTTCAACCTGCGGGTTGGTCAATGGATGCCAGATTATAATAAAACAAATAATTTTCAGTATACCGAAAACATAAATGCGGCCTATATCAATATTAACAGGCAGATAAAAAAGTGGGGAGTGCAGGCTGGCTTGCGTTATGAGAACACCAACTATACCGGCAAACAAAAGGGTAACCCCCAAAGAAAGGATTCTTCCTTTAGCCGTAGTTACGACAGTTGGTTCCCTACAGTATATCTAAGTTATGCCGCTGACAAGAACAATCAGTTCGGGTTAAATGTTGGCAGAAGAATTGACCGTCCGGCTTACCAGGACCTGAATCCATTCCTTTTCTTCCTGGACAATTATACATATCAGTCCGGCAATCCCTATCTCAAGCCGCAGTTTTCAAATAATATCGAGCTATCCCATACTTTCAAAGGATTTCTGACAACAACCGTTAACTACAGCGTTACAAAAAATTTCTTTACAGAAACCTTTGAGCAGTCTGGTTATGCAACCATTGTACGAAACGGAAATATCGGTGAACGTAACAATGCCGGCATTTCGGTAAGCGCACAGGTTCCGGTTCAAAAATGGTGGACGGCCATTTTTTACACAAACTATAATTACAGCCAGTTTTCCGGAGAATTGTATGGTGAAAAGATTCAGGTTGAAGCGGGCAATCTAATGGTGAATATAAACAACCAGTTAAAATTAAAAAATGGCTGGGCAGCAGAACTGTCTGGGTTTTACAGAACGAAGGGTGTGGAAGGTCAGATCTCCATACAACCGCTGGGCCAGGTATCGGCAGGAATATCCAAACAGGTATTGAAAAATAAGGGCAGTGTTCGTTTAAATGTAAGAGATATGTTCTATACGCAGAAAGTACAGGGTAACATCATGTTTCAAAGAACCGAAGCGCATTTTTGGAGTACACGCGATTCCAGGGTGGCTAATATCACGTTCACTTACCGCTTTGGCAAGCCGCTTAAAGGAGCCCAAAACAACAGGAAGACCGGTGGTAGTTCGGATGAGCAAAGCCGGGTGAAAATGAGCGGAAGCTAATTCCGGATTAATCACCACGTTCAGGCGAGGCATAACAAACAAGAGGCCTTTGTTGGGTACGAATGAAAGAGGGGCAGACGACAAATTCTACGTAATTCTTCGTACCTGAAAAAGACCGCTTGTGTCATGGATGGTCCTGTCGTCACTATTTATGTTTTTAAAGCACTGTTTGATGTACACTTTCACGGCAGCTTCTCAAACTCAATTTAATCACTTTTAAAATTAACTGTATGGGAAAATTTATACTTCTATTAAGCCTTTCACTTGCCTCATTACTTTCTTATGCCCAGGAAAAGCCAGGTAAGATCACAGGATCAGTGGTGGATCCTAAGTCAAAGGGAATTGAAGCAGCGACCGTGCAGTTGTTACGGGTCAAAGATCAGGGCCTGGTGAAATTCGCTGTGACAAACGGTGAGGGAAAGTTTGAACTGGAAAAAATTGCAGAAGGTAAATACCTGATTAATATTACAGCAGTTGGTTTTGAAAAAAAGGGCAGCGAAGCTTTTGAGATTACCGCAGCAAAATCCACAGTGCAACTCCCTGCCCTGCAGTTGGAAAACTCCGGTAAGTCGCTTGGGGAAGTAACGGTTACGGGCAAAAAACCGATGGTTGAGAACAAAATTGATAAAACGGTAGTGAATGTGGAAGCATTCATTTCAAATGCCGGTGGAACAGCTATGGATGTATTGGAAAAATCTCCCGGAATTTCTGTTGACCGGGATGGTATCATTAGTTTAAAAGGTAAACAAGGCGTGATTATTCTTATGGATGGAAAGCAGACCTTTTTAAGCGGGCAAGACTTGGCCAACCTGTTAAAAAACATGCCGGCAAATCAGCTGGAAACGATCGAGATCATGACCCAGCCTTCATCAAAATACGACGCTTCCGGGAACAGCGGTATCATCAATATAAAAACAAAAAAGAATAGCCTGTCGGGCTTCAACGGTAGCATAAACCTGAGTTATGTGCAGGGCGTATATCCAAAATCGCCAAACAGTATAAACGTAAATTATAAGAAGAACAAAGTAAACCTCTTTGCCAATTATAGCTACTCCTTCTGGCAGGGTTTCGGCGACCTGAATATTTTACGCAAATTCCGAAATAACAGCAATGAACTAACTTCTGTTTTTGACCAGCTGAGCATCCAACGGTTCAAGGGCGAGAATCATAACCTGCGTACAGGGATGGATTACGCTATCGATAAGAAAACCTCTATAGGCTTTGTTGTAAATGCCATGTATAATCCACGCCAATTTTCCGCAGCAAGTGTTTCGGATATTTATAACGGAGCCGGTCAGCTGGATTCAACAAATGTTGCCGACAGCAGAAGCAAGGATCCATGGAAAAATATCGGAACAAACATTAATTTCCGCAAAACGCTCGATACAGCCGGAAGAGAATTAACGGCTGATGTGGACTATGTACGGTATACGTCAACGAGCCGTCAATCTTCTTTCAACTACACTTTTTTTAACCCTGGCCATAAACTGATTGATTCGTTTTTTCTGAAAGGAAACCTTCCGTCAGATATTAAGATATACACTGCAAAAATGGATTATGTGCACCCGTTGAAGAAAGGCGCAAAAATAGAAGCGGGATTAAAATCAAGTTATGTAGAAACGGATAACAACGCACAGTACACCAAGCTGGATAATACAAAAAATGAATGGATCAATGATGGCACGCGCAGCAATCATTTTCTTTACGATGAAAATATTAACGCTGCTTATTTTAATTACAGCAGGCACATTAAAAAGATCGGCATCCAGGGTGGCTTACGTTACGAATATACCAAAGCCAAAGGTAAACAGATGATTAATCAGAAAAATTTCGACCGGAGTTACGGCCAATTGTTTCCGACTGCCTATATCAGTTATGCCATGAATAAAAAGAACAACTTCAGCCTGTCTTATGGCAGACGGATCCAGCGTCCGAATTACCAGGATATGAACCCCTTCCAATACTTTCTTGACCAGTATACTTACAGAGAAGGCAATCCGTTCCTGACTCCCCAATTCAGTCATAACCTGGAGCTTAGCCATAATTTTAAGGGAGAGCTCAATACCAACATCAGTTTCACTGAGACCACCGATATTATAAACGATGTGTTAAAGCAAAATAATGTTACCAAAGTTACCCTGCTGACCAGGGAAAACATAGCCAGGAGAAGAAATATAGGTATGTCCGTCAGTTATAACAAGGCCCTGACGAAGTGGTGGACCACCAGTATATTTGCCAATCTTTTCAATAATAAATATGATGGCATAGTAAATAACCGCCAGCTAAATGTAAACATCAGCTCTTTAATGTTTAATGTCAACAATCAGTTGAAATTTAAAAAAGGATGGGGCGGTGAAGTAAGCGGGTTTTACAGAACTAAGATGCAGGATGGCGGACTAATCGTCTCCGAGCCTATGGGAGTCGTTTCCTTTGGAGTTTCCAAACAAATCATCAAAAGCAAGGGTACCCTGAAACTAAATATAATTGATCCTTTCTACATTCAAAACTTCAGGGGTTTTACACAATTTGGTGAAATAGATATGACCATCAGAAATAAATGGGACAACCGGAGAGTTGGCCTGGGCTTTAGTTACAGGTTTGGCAAAACCCAGAATAACGGACCTGCCAAACGAAAAACAGGCAGCTCGCAGGATGAACAAAGCAGGGTAGGAGGTGGCCAGCAACAATAGTTCTCTTAACCTCTATTAATTAGCTTTCTATATATGGTTGTTAGTTATCGTTAAGCATCCCGTTTCTACGGGATGCTTCCGTTTAAGCAATTCCCTGTCAGGCCGCTCACTGTTAGGCCACTCCAGCGGCCGGACTATATTTGGAATATTTTGCGATTCCTGCAGCTGATTCTATAATTTTATGCACATATAGTCAATCACTAATCAATTAATTACTCATGCCTTCATTTGATATCGTCAGCAAAGTGGATTTGCAGACATTGGACAATGCCATCAATACAGTAAAAAAAGAGATCACAAACAGATTTGATTTCAAGGGATCTCATGTTGAGGTTGCATTGAATAAGAAAGACCTTGTCCTGAACCTCGAAGCAGATAGCGAAATGAAATTAAACCAGATCATTGACGTATTGATCAGCCGGACTATCAAACAGGGCCTGGCGGCCGAAATTTATGATCTTTCCAAGGAACCTTACCAGAGCGGCAAAGTGGTTAAAAGGGATGTAGCGGTAAGAAACGGGATCAAGCAGGAGGATGCAAAAAAAATAGTAAAGTTTATCAAGGATAGTGGACTGAAAGTTCAACCTGCTATTATGGACGATATAGTCAGGGTGACCGCTAAAAAGATCGACGATCTGCAGGAAGTTATACAGGCTTCAAAAGCATGGAATTTGGGAATAGCCTTGCAACACATAAATATGAAAAGTTGAGATTTTGAGGCAAATCCCTATATATTTGTACAACATTAGCAACGAGTTGCATAAAGTCTGATATCTGTCAATCCCCCGTCCGTCTATGAAAAACGTGATACTATATTACTTTGTTCCCGCTAGTCAATTATGCTGACTGTCTTCTTCCAATATCAACCCAGGGACTAAATCCTCTATTCTGGCCATTTAAGCATTACGTATAAATATGATCAGGTGGCGAATCATTATTCGTATAAATTAACATGAATCAACATTTTTAACTCAAAACGATTATTAAGATGAACAAGAGAATCCCCACATTATTTGTCCTGATGGCATTGGCCACAACATCATTTTTATCCTGTAGCAAAATCATTGATTGGAAAAACATCACTCATAACCCAAAGGGCAATGGCTGTGATGTGGCAGAATACCATCTTCCTTACTATGATGATTATTCCATACCGTTCCCATTTTTATTTAAAAAAAAATATGATCCTTCAGGCAAAATAGTTAAGGAAATTGATTGTTCATTCTGGAACATAAGTTCCCCGGCCCGGTTGGCGCACCTGGAATTAACTCTCGTACGTAAAGAACGGAATCTGTTATTTTTGGATAAATACAACCAGTTTGATACGGTAATGTCTGCTTACTTAAATAACTACGGGCGGGTAGAGTCGCTCATAGGTAGTGATAAGTTAATCAACTATGAAGAAAAGATCCGTTCAAATAAATTTTTCTATGCAAACAACCGCCTTACAGCAGTAGAAACAATTATTACTGATGCAGACGGAAATAAAACCAGCCAGCTGAATTCCGTCTCTTATGATAGTTACGGAAATATTCTTTCATTCAGGAATAATACTTATCAATATGATTACAACAGAAAAGCAAATCAACAATTTTATGTAGATGACTACATGGATTATGATAATGGTTATTATTTACTGCAATACTTGGGTTACTTCCCTGAAGTTACTAACCCTCTAAATATACGGGTCCGCGTTGAAACCACTGTTTTTAAAGAAAATTTAATCAATCATAGTTTTGATGCCGATAACCGGCTGACCAGTTATCAGTTTGGCAATTTGGGCAAGGCCACTATACTATACCATTGTAAATAGGTCGCCTCCTATGAGTGAGGTTTTACTGTATATTGTTAGCTGACTATCAAATTTTGTTTGCTATCTGAGGTCAAAGTATTATTTTTGCACCTCATTAGATAATTACGGCAAAATCCGTAGAAACTAAAACGTTATGAAACAAGGTATTCATCCCCAAAATTATAAGTTTGTAGTGTTTAGAGACATGAGTAATGGTCATGCTTTTCTTAGCCGTTCAACAGCCTATTCCAAGGAAACTGTGAAATGGGAAGATGGCAATGAATATCCATTAATTAAATTAGAGATCTCCAATACATCTCATCCTTTCTTTACCGGTAAGTCTATGCTTGTAGACACTGCCGGACGTATCGATAAATTTAATAAGCGTTACGAAAAAAAGGCCAAATAAGGACATAAGTAATATTATTTGTTAGCGTAAAATTATCCCTTCCTTTATGGAGGGGATTATTCTTTATCCGCATGAATAATTAGTTTTACTACATGAACCTGATTGATGATGATGCTGTTAAAGAACAACTGTTTCCGTTTACCCTTACCAGGTCCATAGCTGATATCAGGATAGGTATTTTAACCATCCGGGAAAAATGGTTGCTGCAACCAGGGCCTGCTGACCTAAACCTGCCATCAAACCTTTTACCTTCCAAACAGGTTGCCGAGTCCCTTAAATCAGGGAACAATCTCTTTTCGGGTGGCCATAAATTTATTAAGTACCCCTGGCATATTTTTCAATATAATGATTGGGCAATCAGGCAGGATTTTACACTAATTACTACAGGCAGAACTTCGCAGCCCATTCCACTTTCAAATGCAGTTATTTGTCCGGAACACGTATTCCTTGAAGAAGGGGCCAGAGTAGAGCACAGTTCGCTAAATGCATCGACTGGTCCTATCTACATTGGTAAATACGCCGAGGTCATGGAAGGTAGCCTGATCCGGGGGCCTTTTGCTTTATGCGAGGGGGGAGTTATTAAAATGGGAGCGCGGATTTACGGGGCTACGACGATCGGTCCTTATAGTGTTGGCGGAGGCGAAATAAAGAATTCGGTCATCCTTGGCTATAGCAATAAGGCCCATGATGGTTATTTGGGTGATTCAGTCATCGGAGAGTGGTGCAACCTCGGTGCAGGTACGTCTAATTCAAATTTAAAAAATAATGCAGGTGAAATCCGGCTTACTGACCGGCTCACGGGCCAGTCAGTCAGTGCCGGAATAAAATGCGGATTATTGATGGGTGATTATTCGCGTTGTGCCATCAACACTTCTTTCAATACAGGAACCATAGCTGGTGTATGCTGCAATATTTTTAGTGATGGACTTACGCCGACCTACATACCACATTTTTCGTGGGGTGCCGGGTTGGCGCGGTACGACTTTGATAAAGCGCTGTTGGATATCAATAAATGGAAAAACCTGAAAAATCATTCGCTAACCGGGGAAGAAGTAGATAAACTCCGGCATATATTTGACAATCATTAAATCACAAAAAGATGAGAAAACAAATTGCAGCAGCAAACTGGAAGATGAACCTGACCTATACCCAGGGCGAACAGTTATTGGGAGAAGTGTTAGATGCAGACATTCAGTTAAAGCCTCATCAGCAGGCTATTTTTGCAGTGCCTTTTCCTTACCTTATGATGGCAAAAGATAAAATGGCTATTGCGAATGACTTTGAAGTGTCTGCCCAGAATTGTTACCACAAATTGTCAGGAGCATTTACCGGGGAAGTATCTGTCGAAATGTTGTATTCCATCGGAATAGCGTATTGCCTGGTTGGGCATAGTGAACGCCGGGAGTATTTCAATGAAACAAACCAAATGCTGGCAGAAAAAATAAATCTCTTGCTGGTACAGAAAATTATACCGGTCTTTTGCTGCGGCGAATCGTTAGACATCCGTGAAACAAACGGCCAGAATGAATTTGTTGAAAAACAGCTGACGGAATCGTTGTTTCATTTAACGCCCGACCAGGTCATAAATATTGTCATAGCGTATGAACCGATCTGGGCCATAGGCACGGGCAAAACGGCCAGTACCGAACAGGCACAGGAAATGCACGCCAGTCTTCGCTCCCTGCTTGCAAAACAATACGGGCAAGACATTGCTGATAAGATTTCCATTTTATACGGGGGCAGTGTTAAAGCCGGTAACGCGCACGAACTTTTTGCTTCGCCCGACGTAGATGGAGGACTCGTAGGTGGTGCCTCTCTAAGCGCTCAGGAATTTGTTCAGATCATCAAGGCATTAAAATAGTTAATGTTACGATAATAATCACACCAGGAGTATTATCTGAATAATTTTTGAGTGGAATTACCGGAGGTATCTTGTTATGAAAAGAGATAAAAGTCTTCAGCCATTGTCGTGGCAGCATCATAATGAATTAATGAGCTGCGTTCTGATAAAAAAAGGTGTAAAAAAAGAAGCGGATATTGTTTTACTTACCGATTTTACAAATACTTTCTGGAAAGATGACCTAAAAAAACAAATCACCGTGGAAGAGGAAATTCTTATCCCTTTCCTTGTAAGACATCAAGTAGAAGACCGGTATATCAACATGATCAGAACCGATCATTCCATCTTTCATTCCATCCTGGAGCGGTTAAATACTTTTGACCAGCGCCACAGGGTTTTCGAGATATTTGCCACCCTTATTGAACAGCATATTCGCTTCAAGGAACGTATACTCTTCGGAAGAATGCAGGAAACGATCAGCGAAAAAGAACTGGAGGAGCTGGGCCTTAAACTGCATCTTGTTCAATATAAAAAATGCACTGATTACCCGGTTAAGTTTTGGGAGTAATATCTGAACTTCCGTGTCAGTATGGCTACTTTAAAGTTGCCTGACTGACAATTACCATAAACATGAGAAATTATCTTTCTTATTATTTACTGCTTTTGATTTTTCCGGTTTCGTTTGTTTTGCACGGTGTTAATGAAAACGCCGGGTTGATTTCTGCAAGTGTGTCAGGCAGACTTTTGCTTATTTATAGTGCCATTACTTTAGTCATAGCCGTAGTTTCATATTTTATTTTCAGGTCACGGGCCAGGGCTTTTTTCTTTTCTTTTTTACTTCTCGTATTGTATTTTTTGTTTGGTGTTTTTAAAGACCTTGTACCGGATACTGCTATCTTTCACATGTTGACCAGGTATGCCGTTTTGCTGCCCTTGCTGGTCATTTTGCTTTTGGTGCTTGTCATGTACATGAAGAGAAGACAAGTACATGTTGAGAAGCCGGTGAAGATCATGAGTATATTTTTGTTAATCAACCTAACGATGGAAACGGGCTGGCTGGTGTATAACCTTGCTTCAAATGCAAACCAACAGCAGGATTTTGGAGATCATCATCACCAGCAGGTAAAAAATTTCAGACCAGACATAGTTATGAACAGGCCGGATGTTTTTTGGTTTGTATTCGATGAATATGCGGCCAGCAGGACATTACAAAAAGTATGGAAATTTAATAATCCACTGGATTCAATGCTGCGGTTCAGGCAATTTTGGGTAGCCGATTCGGCAATGAGTAACTATAATGTTACACATTATTCACTGGTGTCAACTCTTGACATGGTGTATCTTAATGGATTGCACCAACATTCCGTAGTTACACTAAAAGACCTGGCCCGGGGAACTTATTCCATATATGACAACAATGTGCTACAGGTATTCGGGAAAGCGGGATATGCGGTTAACAACCATACCATCTTTAATTTTAAGGATCATATCAGCAGGGGCATGATTTCTTTTAAAGATGTACCCGAATCGCTGCTCGACTTTCAAACCTTGGGAGGCAGGATCCAGCACGATATCGGATGGAATTTCCCTACACTTCTTGCGTTTAACAAACAACAAGCGGATTCCCTTGTTGAAATCAGGTTTTTGCAGCAGCTCGATACGGCATACGATGCATTGATAAACAGAAGTATCCGCGGACTGGAACAGGCAGCCCTGAAACAAGATCCATCCGCCTTCCTCTTCCATTTTATGATTCCCCATGAGCCCTTCATGTATAATGCTGATGGCACGGTTGCTTATAAAAACGGGTTTAGCATAGCACCCGAAAACTACATAGAGCATGTAAAGTATACCAACACCGTGATCACGCGTTTGGTAGATACTATACTGGCGAAATACCGTCAAAGGGATATCGTTATAGTTTTGCAGGGCGATCATGGCTTTAAGTTCCGGGAAGATGACCCCTTATATGATAAGGAAAGTTGTGCTATCCTTTATGCAGTTTATTGTTCAGATGGGGATTATTCCCCGTGGTACAACACAATAAGCTCCGTAAACGGTTTCAGGGTTTTATTTAATAAATATTTCAACACCCGCTTTCCCATACTACGCGATACTTCATATACGTTGTATTACCGGAAGTAAGTTACCCTTCTTTACAGGGAGGGGAAGGTTTACGCAGCAAACCGGGGTGGTTACCCTCCAGACCCTTTTGCGGGCTACATTTCAACTTAGTAATCACTAAACCAGTAAATTACACCTCAATTAAAAACAGGTCACGCTTTTAACGGCTATTCATGGAATTAAAAAAGCTAATCCTTCAAAGTGTTATTTGGAGAGGATTATATTTTTTTACTGTGCTAATACTCAATGTACTGATCGCCCGTTATTTTAAGGCATCCGGCAGTGGCTGGATTTATTTTATCAGTAATGCATATGCGCTTATTTTACTGGTGGCCAGTGTAAGCCTTGAGTCAGGCATGGGATTTTTTGCTTCGAAAAATGAGGTATCTACCGTAAAATTGCTCAATCTTTCCATGGCATGGACCTTCATCGTGGGTTTGGTTGTATTTGTATTAAGTATAATTTACGTTGACAAGCCGGATGGGAGCCATCCGTTCGATAAAAGGCTTTTCCTGGTATCATCATTTTCTTATGTATGTGGTAATATTTTAACCGGTTATTGCGCATCCATATTTTATGCACGCAAAAATTTCGCGCTGCCAAATATGATATTTATTTTTTGTAACGTGTTGCTGGTTGCGGTTCTATGGATAACCATTACCGGAAGGATGGCCCTTTTAAACGCAAATAGTTACCTGTATATCTATTTTCTGGCATTTTTATTACAGGGTTTACTGGTGGCGTCCGTGCTGGGGTTCTATTCCCCGGGCAAATGGACGCCGGTTCTCCCTTCATTAGAAGAGTTGAAAAAACTGCTTCGTTATTCGCTGGTGGCATTTGCAGCCAATGTTATCTTTTTTTTTGTGTACCGCGTAGACTACTGGTTTGTAAAGACTTATTGCAGTGCAGAAGACCTGGGTAACTATATCCAGGTTTCCAAGTTGGGGCAATTGATCATTACACTGCCTTCCATCATGGCCAGTGCTGTATTTCCCATGGTTGCCGGAGGACAGAAAGAAGAAGTTAACCGGGGTTTAAAACGCTTGTCACGCATCTCATTAATTGTTATCGGTGCGTGTTGTTTTTCTTTAGCAGTAACAGGCAAGTGGATATTCCCGGTGATTTTTGGTTCCACCTTTTCCAGCATGTATCATCCCTTTATACTTTTGATACCCGGTTTCCTTTCTATTTCCGCCTTATACCCTTTGACTGCTTACTATTCAGGTAAGAACCAGATGATGGTAAATATAAAAGGCTCCCTTGCAGCATTGCTTTTTATTATGATTGCAGACTATATATTTATACCCAGGTGGGGAATTCGTGCTGCGGCCCTGATAAGCAGTATGGGTTATATACTGTATCATGCATACGTACTGATGATCTTCCGGAAAGAATACAACACATCCCTGTCAGGATTTTTTGCAATTAAAAGATCGGATTTTGTATGGATGAAGGATTCGTTATTTACCACCATGCTAAAATGATATGAAACACAGTAGTAATGACCTGTATACCGGCGGAAAGTATTTTACCTGTCATCCGGATTGGCATGAAGAAGATGCGGCCTGGAAAGCCGATCTCATTTACCAGATAATAAAAAGAAATCATATTTCAGCACATTCCATGGTGGAGGTGGGCTGCGGAGCGGGAGGCATTTTGCGGGCTTTATCTCTTAAAGATGCGAACATACAATCATTAAAGGGATATGATATTTCGCAGCAGGCTATTGCCCTGGCCGTACCTAAACAAAATGACCGTCTTACATTTCACAACGAAGATTATTTACAGGTAAGCAGTGAAGAGGTTGATATGCTGCTTGTTATAGATGTGTTAGAACATGTGGATGATTACTACGGCTTTTTAAGGAAGCTAAAAACCAGGAGCAATCGTTTTGTTTTTCACATTCCCCTCGACCTCTGTTGCCGAACCATGATAAAGTCGCACGTTTTGTTACAGCAAAGGGAGTCTGTGGGCCACATCCACTATTTCTGTAAAGAAATGGTATGTTGGTTCTTACAAGATACCGGATACCAGGTCATAGACTGGTTTTACACGAAACCAGTTATTGATGAACAATCTCCTGATTCATTAAAGAGGCGCCTGCAAAAACGGCTTAGAAATCTTTCCTTCCGGTTAAGCAAAGACATGAGCGCTAAATTGTGGGGTGGCTATTCCATGATGGTACTGGCTAAATAAATTATGTATGCAAAAAGTATTATGGCTTGCCAGTTGGTACCCCAGCAAGATAGCTCCGTTCGATGGTGATTTTGTTAAAAGGCATGCCGTTGCTGTAGCCAGGTTGGTGCCGGTTGCCCTTCTTCATGTGATCAAAGATGCTGAAGGAAGATACACAAAGGATGTCACTATACACGAATCACAGGAAAATGGTTTACATGAGATCATTGCTTATTATAAACCGTTAGTTACAAAAAGCCTGCTGATAAATAAACTGATATCTTTTATAAAATTTCTGGCCCTTAATAAACGGATTATCCGAAAACATATTAATGAGAACGGCCTTCCGGATCTTGTACACGTTCATGTGCCTATGCGTGCAGGTATTGTTGGGATCTGGATGAAAAAAATATATAAAACACCCTTAATGGTATCCGAACATTGGTGCGGTTATAATCACCTGAATCCAGATAATTTTTTTAAGCGCAGCCTGATCTTCAGGCGCAGCACAAAGCAGATCCTGCAGTCGGCAGAGCTGGTTACCATGGTTTGCGAGGCTAACCGGAAGGAGCTGCGTTCCCTGTTCTCCCTGAAGAAAAGTTCGGTTATTACCAATGTAGGAGACACGGACGAATTCTATTATGAAGCAGGTGAAATGGCTGAATTCACCTTTGTGCATGTGTCAAGTTTGACGTATCAGAAAAATATAGAAGGCATCCTTCAGGCATTGGCCAGCCTGGGTGCGAAAGCGGTATCCTGGAAGTTGCTGGTAATCGGCCCTTATAAGCAACAGCAATACGAGCTGTCAAGGCAGTTGGGGTTAGAAAATTTTACTGTCTGGCTGGGAGAAATGCCTTACCGGCAGGTGGCCTTTCAAGTGAGAAAGGCGTCATCTATGATCATGTTCAGCCGCTTTGAAAATTTACCCTGTACTCTTGTAGAAGCGCTTTTGTGTGGGTTGCCGGTCATAGCTTCTAATGTTGGCGGGATACCTGAAATTATAAATGAATCGAATGGGCTATTGATTGAATCAGAAAACATTGATCAGCTAAATAAAGCCATCAGGTCGATGCTAACGAATTATAAAAATTATGACCGGAGAGAGATCGCTGCACGGGCAAAAGAACGTTTCAGTTATGAAAAAGTGGCTCAGCAATTTGTGAAGACATATAATACAATGTGCGGATGTGCGGATGTGCGGATGTGCGAATGAATGTGCCAATTCTTATCCTCTCACATCTCACATCTCACCCCTTCGTTCCAATAATATTAAAACCAAACAAATTAGTAGTAGTGATCTTCACGTTGCGATAAGCCCTCTTGGTGAACCAGCTTGCAGCTTCATCGTTAGTGTGTTCCCAACGGAATTCAGGCGAAAACCAATCCAGGATGTCTATCATCATTTCCCTGAAGTTCTGCTTGTTGCCTTTGATACGCTTAATGACGTAACTAGCCGGCAATAACGTAAACAGGTAGAGATAGTATTGAAGTTTTACCGGCAGCCTGGAAGAAAAGCGCCGGCTGAGGTTGAAAACATTATGTAGAAAATTTTTGCGGGGATGATATAACCAGACGCTTAATTTACCCCCTTCTTTTACACATGGTTCGATACAGGAAAAAGACAGTTCAGTATTATTCGTGCAGATCAATACGCCGCTGCTGTGAACAATATCAAACCGGTTGAAAGCAACCGGCGGGAACTGCACGTCGCCCTGGATGAACAAGGCGTTTTGCTCGGCATTGCGTTGATAAGCTCTTTCAATGCTCAAACTGAAATCCATTCCGAGTATGATAGCTCCCTGCCGGGCAACCAGTTGATTAAGCAACCCATTTCCGCATCCTGCATCAAAAATCAGTTTGCCCTGAAGGGTTTCTGCATTTTCACCCGTTTCCTTTAGAAAGCGTTCAACCAGTCCTGTTGTATCGGCGTCCCAGGTCTTATCCTTTTCATAATTGTATAATCGCCATTCCTGTGCGAAACTTAACTTGGTGCGCCGGTTCTTTTTAGTGGCGTACTGTATCAGTCCCCTGAAATTACGGAGTAGCGCTTCCTTCCGTTTGTGATAGTCTGGTAAATGTTGTTGAAAGAAATCCGCATAGTCGATCAGGGCTTCGACGATTAAACGCGGAATTCCGTTTATGACCGGATAGAACCAATCTTGTTCCGCAAACAGGATTCCATCTTTAATAACATCTTCCTCTACGCCGTTTAATCGTTTTACAGATCTGGAGATCACCTGTAAGCGCATTTCGGTTCTGGTAACGGGACACCTTAGTAAGGAAAGTAAAGATTCTTGCATGAGCAGGGTAAGATACCGATCTAATTTTTAAGCTTATCAATCAGGGCTATATATTCCTGCATGGCAGTTTCTTTTGACTTTCCTTTTAACGATGACCAGGCTTCGTATTTTGCTTTTGCAACGAAATCGAACATGCCCGGCGGCTCGCTGTTAACATCACCGTCAGTTGACTGTTTGTATAAGGAATAAAGGTTTAAGAGGGTTTCATTGCTGGGCTTCTCAGACAAGGTTTTGCTTTCTGCAACCGCTTTTTCGAAGGAAGTCTTTACGTCCATAAAAATATTTTGCTGCGAATGTACCATTTTCAGTTGAAGATAATATGCGGCTAAAAGGAAACACCGTGCGGGAAGTACGATCTATGGTGCCAGTCCTCCATAGATAGGTTGAATAAAGGAAATCAGTATGATCTAAAAAATAAATTGCGATCTTTAAGCTCATAAAATAGAATTATACATATGCGTACCGTAAGAGATCTGCTCTCCAGTAAGCCCAAGCCATTCAACGTCATTCAGCCAACGGCTCTGGTCATTGATGCACTAAACCTGATGAATTCCGTAAACCTGAGTTATCTTATCGTGATGGACAATGATAAGTTTAACGGCTTGTTTTCTGAAAGGGACTATAGCCGCAAAGTCATATTAAAAGGGCGGTCCAGCGATTCTACGGCGGTCATGGAAGTGATGGCTACGGATCTGCCGATCGTGACAGTTTCTGATACTGTTGAATATTGTATGAACCTGATGAACTCGCATAGAACTCGTTATTTAGTGGCTTTTGATGGACAACAGTTCGCCGGCGTAATAACCATTCATGATCTGCTCAGGCAGGTGATCTTTAACAAAGATGAGGTTTTTAACAGCTCGGTTACAAGCACGTTGATAGACTATGATGAAAGCGACCGGATCTATTGATGATCCGGGCTACTCATTACTCATTACATCCGGTAAATACTTACTCCATGCACCTTGCGTCTTGCTGCATTTCAATTACTTTTGCATCCGCATATAAAAGGAAGCACCAGGATGAAGAATATCAGAAATTTTTGCATTATTGCTCATATTGACCATGGAAAAAGTACGCTGGCCGATCGGTTATTGGAAATCACCCATACCATTTCCGAACGTGACATGCAGGCACAGGTGCTCGATGACATGGACCTGGAGCGCGAAAAGGGCATAACGATTAAAAGCCATGCCATCCAGATCAACTACTGGAGCAACGATACAGAATACATACTTAACCTGATCGATACACCAGGGCATGTTGACTTCAGCTATGAAGTAAGCCGTG
The DNA here is from genome assembly GCA_037718865.1 of Chitinophagaceae bacterium. Taxonomy (GTDB): domain Bacteria; phylum Bacteroidota; class Bacteroidia; order Chitinophagales; family Chitinophagaceae; genus JADCRZ01. Next base: position 149,667 of record JBBJMP010000009.1, read on the forward strand.
CGCTGGCTGCCTGCGAAGGCGCTTTGTTGCTTGTAGATGCCACACAGGGCATACAGGCGCAGACTATTTCAAACCTTTACCTGGCCATGGACAATGACTTGGAGATCATCCCGGTTATCAATAAAATCGATATGGATGGCGCGATGATCCCCGAAGTAAGGGACCAGATTCTGGAACTGATCGGCTGCAAGGAGGAGGACATTTTACTGGCAAGTGGAAAAACAGGTCTTGGGGTTCAGGAAATCCTTGATGCTATCGTGGCCAGGATTCCGGCCCCAAAAGGCAATCCGGACGCCCCTCTGCAAGCTTTGGTGTTTGACAGCGTTTTTAATTCCTTCCGCGGGATAATTGTTTATTACCGCATACTCCAGGGAAATTTGAAAAAAGGCGATAAGATCAAATTTGTGTCCACCGACCTGGAATATGAAGCCGATGAAGTAGGCATTTTAAAGCTCACCATGGAACCAAAGCCTGAAGTAAAAACGGGTGATGTGGGCTATATTATAACCGGCATTAAAAACGCCAAAGAAGTAAAAGTAGGTGATACCATCACCCTCGTGTCTAACCCCTGTACGGAAGGGATTCGGGGTTTTCAGGAAGTGAAGCCCATGGTATTTGCCGGCATTTTCCCTGTTGATACCGACCAGTTTGAGGAGTTGAGAGATTGTATGGATAAGCTCCAGCTAAACGATGCCTCTTTAACTTTTGAACTTGAAACATCACAGGCACTCGGCTTTGGCTTTCGCTGCGGATTTTTAGGATTACTTCATATGGAAATCATCCAGGAACGCCTGGAAAGGGAATTCAATCAAACGGTGATCACAACCGTTCCTAACGTTAGTTTTGTCGCATATACCACCAGAGGGGAAAAGATCGTCGTTAATAACCCGGCGGAAATGCCGGAACCCAGCCGCATCGAAAGAATTGAGGAACCTTTTATTAACGCACAAATCATCACCAAACCAGATTATATCGGTAATATTATGACCTTATGCCTGGGTAAACGCGGTATCCTTATCAATCAGAGTTACTTAACCACCTCAAGAGTGGAACTGGTTTTCGAACTGCCTTTAACTGAAATTGTATTTGATTTCTATGATAAACTGAAAAGCCAGACGAGAGGATATGCTTCTTTTGATTATCATCCGATCGGTTACCGCGAGAGCGATATTGTGAAAATGGATATTTTGCTTAACGCTGAAAAGGTTGATGCCCTGAGTGCTTTGATCCATCGTGCCCGGTCACAGGAATTTGGGAGAAAACTGTGCGAGAAACTTAAAGAGTTGTTGCCACGCCAGCAATTTCAGATCGCCATTCAGGCTGCCATCGGGGCCAAGGTGGTAGCGCGGGAAAATATCAGTGCCATGCGAAAAGATGTTACTGCCAAATGTTATGGAGGTGACATAAGCCGGAAACGTAAATTACTTGAAAAACAAAAAGAAGGTAAAAAGCGTATGCGCCAGATTGGTAATGTAGAAGTGCCTCAGGAAGCTTTCCTAGCGGTGTTGAAGTTAAATGATTAGCTGGATGATATGGCCGCGGATTCGCAGATTATATGCGACACCTTCCTAATTTCCTGATTTCTTTTTTACCGGAGGCTTGGGTACCTTTTTTGCTTTTTGCTCATTTTGTATGGATCGCTCCATCAACTTCTCTTCGTTGATGTTCCCTTCATTATTTCTTATGGCCTCGTCAACCGGAAATTCGCCATCCTTTAATTTAAAATCAAACACTTTGTCTACGTGCACCCATTGCCCGTCTTTCCATTTAAAACCTTCAAAGTCGCCATCCGGAATATAAGTATCTTTTTTCTCAGGTTCGTCAGTTTCAGAAATCAAATGATCGTAAATGATCATGTCCAGTTCGGCATTATAATTAAATGTGGTTCTGGCTTCTTTTTTATACTCCATACCGAAACGGGGCTGGATCGCTTTTTTTGTCGTGTCGTCTTTAAAAGAAATGTAAGGACCACCAAAAACCGGTTCTCCGTTTTCACCGAATGTAAGCACCTCCATCCATTTTCGGTTGCTGCTGATGGAATAGTCGTCAAAACCGAGTAAGGTATAATAATTTTTACCTTTGTAAAATTTATGAATGATCCGGTAATAAATAGCACCGATCCAATTGCTTTTAGTTCTGACAGAATCCATGGGTTTGCTGGTAAACATAGATGCATCAAACAGAGGCATCAGCTTTAAAGAGCCGTCAGAAGTGTTCATTTGAATGGCCCCTTTTTGGAGGTACATATAATCATCTTTTTTTAGCTGCCAGGTAAAGATGCGAAATGTGCTATCGGGAGAATATAATTTGGAAACAACTTGCAGCGAATCAAAAGGGAACCTAAATGAATGTTTTGTCTTCAGCGTCCTTACCAGCATGCGGACAAAATTGCTGTCTGACCGGAAGCGCCGGGCCGGTGACAGGCCGTTTACCATGCTATCCGCTAATACCATCAGTGAGTCTTCACTTCTCGATAATTTTTTTTTATCCGACATGGATAAAGTTTGGGCCTGTAATGACCATGAAGTGATCACATAGCATAAAAAAAGAAATAATTTTTTGTACAAGGTATTAGAAGGTGCTGCTATCATTTTGTAAAGTTACAATAAGCTTATACCGGTAACGAAAGGAAAGCCTAGTATATATAGCAAAATGGGTTTTAAAGAAAACATTAACAGAATAGCGACATCAGCCATGTTCGTTGGCTTATTTTGTATCCTAATACTAGATAGCCGGATAGATTGTGTACATAAATACTCGATTTTTAAAATTTTATTCCACAATCTCCACTCCGCACCCAGTAATTGCCTTTAGAAAAAGAAATTAAAAAATTGATATTGAATAGTTTAGATAAGCCTTCTTAAAAAAGTATGCTCCAGTTATACGCAGCCCGATTTTAGTATCTTATAAGTTTACAAAAACATTTTCTATGCAATTAAATTCTTCAGATCCAACAGGAAATAATCAGATTTTCGGAAGTCACGTCATCAACGTAAGTAATAATGAAAGGATTGTTTCAGCTGCATTGGGAGCATTTTTCTTTACCAGGGGTTTGAGAAGAGGTAGTATTTTACAAACTCTCATAGGTGGATATTTAGTTTATCGCGGTGCTTCAGGTTACTGTCCTGCTTATAAAGCCGCAGAAAGAAGTACATATACAGACAAACCCGAATCGGTAAATATCAAAACCACTATCATAGTTAACAAACCAAGAAAGGAGGTATATGAGTTTTGGCGTAAGCTTGAAAATCTTCCTTTGTTCATGAAGCATCTCAAAAGTGTCAGGGAAATCGATGACAGAAAATCGCACTGGGAGGCAAATGTACCTGGAAATGTTACAACCATTAACTGGGATGCAGAGATTGTCAAAGAGGAAGAAGGAAATTTGATCTCCTGGAGGTCATTACCAGGAGCTACGGTAGAAAATGCGGGTAAAGTTGACTTTCAGGATGCACTTGGACATGAAGGCACTGAATTGAGAGTAGTGATTACCTATAGGCCTCCTGCAGGGCATATCGGAAGCGGTCTTGCATGGTTGATTAATCCGGTTTTTAAAAATATGATCAAGAAAGACATTTTAAATTTTAAAGAGTATATTGAAACCGGTTATCTGGCTCCGGTGGAGTAGTGGTAACCTCAATGTGCTACAAATCGGTTGCCCCGGGCCGGGGCATTCATGCTTTTTCATTTTATCAAGGTGGGTGGTTAAAAGCAGCTCAAACGGTCAGCAAATGCAGGCAAATCTCTTACCATCAAATCAACAGCAGGATGTGGAAGGGGAAGGTCAGGGTTGGTGGTTTGCACAAATACGGTGTACATACCGGCATTTTTTCCAAACATCATATCGCTTACCGTGTTGCCAATCATAATTGATTTGCCAAATTCAATCTCCGGGAATCGTTTTTTTGCCAGTTTAGCCATGCCCGTCTGCGGCTTACGGTCAGGATGGTGATCATCGAGAGAGGTGCAATAGAACAGGGCATCTATCTTACATCCATTTTCTTCAATATCCCTCATCATTTGCTGATGAAGATCAGTCAGCGCCTCCTCTGTCATCAGCTTTTTTTCCACTCCCCGCTGATTTGTTACCACGACGATTCTTCCAAAGCAGGGCCGTAATTTTTTTAGCGCTTTCAGAACGCCGTCTAGAAATTTGAACTCAAGGTAATGATAAACATAATCCATGTATTTCTCTTCATTGATAACGCCGTCGCGGTCTAAAAATAAGGTCCAGCTTTTATCAATTTTCTCAAATGGAAGCATTAACGTATGTTTAGCATTAACTCGGTTTGCGCCCTTTCAAAGTCTTCAGGTATGCCTATATCGATAAAATATTCATCCTGTACGACCCCGTAAAACCGCCGGCTGCCCAGATATTTCTCTAAGTAATCCGTTTCGAAAGAAAATTGTTCCGGCAAATCTTCCTGTAGAAATTTTATGGCATGAAGCGCATAGGCGCCGCCGTTAATAAGTCCATTTTCAAAATACTGTTTCTGTATGATGCGATCGATGGAATAATCTTCCTTCAGCTCAATCAGGCTGTATCGGTCAACCATAGTCATAGGTTTTAACGATAAGGTGCAATGCGCCCCGCACATTTGATGAAAAGCTTCAAGGCGCGACAAATCGATTTTGAAGAAAGTATCGCCGTTAAGAACAAGCACCGTTTTTTCAGTAGCCAGCCTGCAGGCCCGTTTGACAGCTCCACCAGTACCCAGTGGCTCCTTTTCAACGCTGAATTGGATGTGGAGATTCCCATATTGGGTTGTTAAATACTGTTCCAGCAATTCGTGTTTATAACCCAGCGAAAATATGAAGCTTTGAATTCCCTGATTGTAAAAGTAATCGATCAGGTAACCAATGAAAGGTTTAGCCAATACCGGTGCCATGGCCTTGGGAAGGTCAGGAACTGCCTGACGAAGCCTTGTGCCGAGTCCTCCCGCAAGGATGATTGCTTCTTTGATCATTTGATACCACTATTCATTTTTGAAATACTCCTCTTCCACAAACTGACAAATAATATGACCGATCATGATGTGTGATTCCTGTATGCGTGGTGTATCGGCAGAAGGAACAGCAAACAAGTAATCACTTACCGTTTTAATTACACCTCCAGTGAGACCGGTCAGGCCGATAGAGATTACACCGATCTCTCTTGCCGTTTCAAATGCTTTAACAATGTTTGCAGAATTACCGGAAGTAGATATGCCAATCAGAATATCGCCTTTTTTTGTTATCCCCCTTACTAACCTGGCATAGATCTCATCATAACTGTAATCGTTTGCTACTGCCGTCAGGTAAGAAGTATTGCAATGCAGGGCTTCGCCACGTAAAGCCTCACGGTCTTTATAGAACCGACCGCTCAGTTCGGCCGCCAAATGTTGAGCATCCGCTGCACTTCCTCCATTTCCGCAAAAATATACATGGTTGCCATTTTTGAGAGCTTTCACCATTATGGCAACCACCACTTGTATCTGTTGAAGCATACTCTCATCGTCAAGTAGTTGCATTTTTACATCTATTGACGACCGGATAATTTGCCTGATCTTTTCGTGCATGATTTTATTTACTTTAAAACATTAACCTCATTTCAACTCCGGACTTCAGATTCCTTACTCAGGACTGCTGACCAACCTAAATCGTCCAGGTAGTTAAACCATGATCAGTAAACTGGTATCCTTTGCAGTAACCCCCGAATTTTTCCAGGGCTTCCATGACCTTGTATTTGGTAATATCCGGACAATAAAAGATCATAAACCCTCCGCCGCCGGCACCGGAAATTTTTCCGCCTGTTGCCCCGGCATGTTTTGCGGATTCATAGATCTCCTCCATTAAACTGTTGGATATGCCTTCGGCCATCTGTCTTTTTTGTTGAAAACCAAAATCCAGTATCTCACCAATTTCATGTAACCTTCCTTTCAATAAAGCTTCTTTCATCATCTGTGACTGTTGCTTCAATTGATGCATAGCTTCAATCGATTTTTCTTTTTTGTCAAGCACGTTCCTGCTTTGCTTTTCAATGATTTTTGCCGAGTTGCGGCTGGTGGAAGTAAAGTACAACAGCAGGTTGTTTTCCAGTTCAAATAAATACTGCTGTTTGATGCGCAAAGGGTTTACGATAACCTTGTCTTTCTCCATGAACTCCATAAAGTTGACACCGCCGAAAGTAGCTGCATACTGGTCTTGCCGACCCCCTGCCATGGCAAGGTCTTCCCGTTCAATCTCGTAAGCAAGGTGAGCGATGTCATAATCACCAAGGGGTAAGCGCAGCATTTCCGTAAAGGCCCCGATGATGGCGACCACCAGGGTGGAAGAAGTCCCTAATCCTGACCCAGCGGGCGCATCAACAAAAGTGGACAAATGAAAACCTGTGAGTGGCAGACTGTACTTTTGCTGAATGCGGTTATATACTCCTTTCAAAAGATCCATGCTTCCGTCAAGGGGAAGCTGATGCGCCCAGTCGAAACGCTGCTCTTCCCTTCTGTCAAGTGCCTGCATGATAATGGCATTTTCCTCAATAGGCTGAATGTTCGCACTTGCGTATAAAGATATAGTAGCATTCAGGATGGCCCCGCCGTAGAGGTCGCTATACGGACTAACATCTGTGCCCCCACCAGCCAGCCCTATGCGCAAAGGTGCTTTACTTCTGTAGATCATTTTTGTTTTACTTCACATTTCCACAATCGCTTTCACCAGACCTGACCATGAATACTGTAGCCTGGCGCTGCGAAGATGAGGAATAAACTGATGTTCGCCTAATCGAAAATAGGTCAGGATAGCCTCTGCAATAGCTTCAGGATTGGGTTCAGCTACCAGTCCGGACCTGCCATGCGGAACATAATCCGGCAGGGCCCCAACATTGGTAACGATCATCGGCTTTTCAAAATAGTAGGCGAGGGGAGTTACACCGCTTTGTGTAGCATTACGATAAGGCTGCACCACAACATCGGTGGCACAAAAATAATATTTTACTTCTTCGGCCGGGATATAACTGGTCCTGAAAATTATTTTATCACGAATGCCTGCCTGGTCGATTTTATCCTGGTACTTGTTCTCGTCTTCATAAAATTCGCCGGCGATGATCAGTTTTATATCGGGTGCCTGAGGTTGCCGGTGAACGATTTTTAGTGCTTCCACCAGCAGATCCAAACCCTTGTATCTGCGAATGAACCCAAAGAACAATAACAGGTTATCCTCCTCATTTAATCCCAATATTTTCCTTGCTTCATTTTTTGTGACTGCCATGCCAAAATTGTCATACAGGGGATGCAGTACCAGTATAGCAGGCTTGACCGGTTCAAACTTGCGAAGTTCATGCAATACGTTTTCACTCATGGTTACAAAGCCATCACAGGCTTTTAGAAAATAACGGGTGAACATAATATCTCCTATCCGCTTTTCGTGAGGAAGAATATTGTCTGTAATAGCAATGATGCGCGTATGCTTGTTATTTTTTACTTGTCGCAGGATAGTGCCGAGGGCAGGGCCCATCAATGGTAGCCAGTAGCGGACAATCAGCAGGTCGGGAGACCTTCGTTTTAATTCATGTCCAACGATCAACCAGTTGAACGGGTTGATAGCATTTACTTTCTGAAGGATTCTCAGGTCGTCAGGAGGTGGTTCGTCTGAATACTGGGATTTACCTGGAAACAAAAAATCGGGGTATTGAAGTGAAAAGGTATATATGACCGTGTCATAACCTTGTTGTTGAAATTCTCTCGCCAGCCGTTCATTGAAGGTGGTGATGCCTCCGCTTCGGAAAGGATATGCCGGACCTAAAATGACCACTGTTTGCATGATGAAATTCAGATTTACTGGAGGCATTGCCTGGAAAGGGCAGGGCTCGCACTGGAAAACCGTGATGAGGTTATAGGTGAAGAACTGGTTAAATCCCAATCTTTTTTTCGATCAGGTAAATATTTCTTGCGGGTGAATTCCTGGCAATTAATTCAGCCACAAAACCGGTTACAAAAAGCTGGGTGCCTATGACCATGGAAGTAAGGGCCAAGTAAAACAGCGGGCGATTGCTCAGGCTAAATCCGGTAATGATCAGTTTTGAAATGATGAGATAGGCACTCATTAAAAAACCGAGCATAAAAAAAAGGGTTCCCATAAGTCCGAAAAAATGCATGGGGCGTTTCCCGTATTTTCCTACAAACATGATCGATGCCAGATCGAGAAATCCGTTGATAAAACGTTCCAAGCCAAATTTTGACGTACCGTATTTACGCGCATGATGCTGTACAATCTTTTCTCCGATTCTTCTAAAACCTGCCCACCGTGCGATAACAGGAATATACCGATGCATTTCTCCGTAAACTTCAATGCTTTTGACCACTTTGCTGCGGTAGGCTTTTAGCCCGCAGTTAAAATCGTGGAGGGGAATACGTGATATTTTTGCGGTAAACCAGTTGAAGAACCGGGAAGGAATAGTTTTGGTCAACGGGTCATAGCGTTTCTTTTTCCATCCGCTGACCAAATCAAAGCCTTCGTTGAGGATCATGCGGCGTAGCGCAGGAATTTCTTCCGGACTGTCCTGCATATCTGCATCCATAGTGATTACTGTTTGCCCTTTAGCCGCCTTAAACCCCTCATTCAACGCTGCTGATTTACCATAATTGCGCTGAAAGCGAATGCCTTTGATATTTGGGTTCTGCATAGGTAAAGATTCGATTACCTTCCAGGTGTTATCGTTGCTTCCATCATCAATGATAATTATTTCGTAAGAATAATTATTAGCCTCCATAACCCGTTCAATCCAGGCACATAGTTCAGGCAATGATTCTTCTTCGTCATATGCAGGGATTACTACGGTTAGATCCATTATCTTAACGTTTGTTGGTCAAAAGGAGTTTGAGGAGTTTTTTTAGCCACTCCGCTTCCTATCAGGGAGGCTATGGTTCCTATGAGCATATTCATAAATAATGCTCCTCCTATCATGGATATGGTGAAAAATTTTTCCGTCATATTTAAGGCGGTTTCTTTCTGCTCCTCGGGTATATTGGAATTCGTATCCATCTGGTTATACATTTCTTCCATAAACTTCTCCTTGTATTCAGGAAACAGGTATACAACCAAAACGGTGAAGAGCGTCATAATCAGGGCAAAGATAGCCGTGGTCTTAAAGCCATAGTTGAATAAACGGCCGAAAGTCAACCGGTCGTTATTGGCCTTCCCATATTGTATAACGAAGAAAACGATCAGGCCCAGGGTGACCAGCGCTGGTATCCAACCCCAAAAATTTCTTTTGAAAGACAACCCGGTGTAATAGTAAACAAGAAACAATATGATAGCGACGGCTCCTACGATAGTGCCGGCAACAATATGGGAAGTCGGTTTATTTTCCATAAGTTGTATTTTTTATTGATTCATTAAAAGTTTGTCTCCATTCAAAATGCCTGCTACTCTGCCTTTCAGCGCTTTGCCCAGGAACGGAGAATTTGTTGATTTTGACCGGATGTTTTGCTTAGTGAATATACAATTGCCATTTGGCTGGTAAATGGTCAGCACAACCGCTTTATTCATTTCAATGCTGTTGATTGGGAGATTGAATATGGCCGCAGGCTGCAGGGAAAGCAATTCAACCCATCTTTGCTCCGGCATTCGTGGTAAAACCGTTTTTAAAGCGCAGTAGGCCGTTTCCAGCCCGATCATGCCGTCTTTTGCATACTCAAATTCCAGCATCTTACTGTCATACTCATGCGGCAAATGATGGGTTGCTATACAGTCTACAGCACCTTCTTCTACCGCTTTGCGTAAAGACATCATATCAGCGCGGGTACGCAGGGGAGGATTTACTTTCAGGTTGGTATCATAATCCATCAGGTCTTCATCGCAAAAGAACAGGTGGTAAGGAGTAACCGAGCAGGTGACGGAGATGCCGCCTTCTTTGCCGCGCCGGATATATTCCAAAGACTTTGCCGACGTAACTGCAGTAAAATGTAGTTTTGATCCAGTGTACCTTGCCAGTTTGATATCTCTTGCAACCACCAGTTCTTCAGACATCATGGGTTTGCCGGGAAGTCCAAGCCTTGTGGAAACAATACCCTCGTTCATTAGTCCGTGCGGTACCAGGCTTTTGTCATCAGGTATCTGGATGATCACCCCCTCAAAACTCTTTACATATTGAAGCGCTTTTATTAAAAGTCCGGCGGATTGTATAGAATTCAAACCATCAGAAAACGTGCTAACACCGCTGTTTTGCATGTCATACATTTCGGCCAGTTCCTTACCATCCGTATTTTTTGTAACGGCCCCGATGGGTACGATATTTACTGCAAGTGATTTGGATTTCTGAAAGATATATTCAGCCTGCGCCTTATTATCGATAGCCGGTTTCGTGTTTGGAATAACCATTACTGTGGTGAAACCTCCTGCGGCGGCTGCAAAGGCGCCGGTTTCCAGAGACTCCTTATACTCATACCCGGGATCGCAAAGATGGGCAAACACATCGATCCAACCTGGTGAAATGTGGAGGCCGGTTTCCTGGATCGTCATATCGGCCGATTCGTTAATGTTCGGGTGTATATTTTCTATAAATCCGTTGTTGATGAGTATATCCTGCTGAGTTTTATTATGTGAAGATGTGGGATCTATTATGGTTACCTGTTTGATTAAAACCTTCATTGGTAATTAGTTGAGCGAAGGTAAGGTTTGTTCCTTGATTTTTTATAATTCAAATTTTGCCTTAGTTTTACATTCACTGACAAAAGTTCGGGGCGTAGCGCAGTCCGGTAGCGTACCAGGCTGGGGGTCTGGTGGTCGCTGGTTCGAATCCAGTCGCCCCGACGTAGCAGAAATGCACATTTTATTAAAAGCACACAAAGTCAATGCTTTGTGGGCTTTTTTATCCACATTCCATATCAAAGAAATACATTTTAATGCAGGATTCTGGTGAGTTAAAAGGTGAGTTGATTCCGAATACCTTGCTCCCGTATCTTCGCTTAAGCGATTTAACGCTGTTGTTTTTACCCTTTTAGGTAGTAGTGAAGAGCTGTAATTTTTAACTAAAAAATTGTGTGAGATGAAATCTACCAACACTTTTGGCGTGCAGTTTATTGCACGCTCCGGAACCTCCGCATCCGGTCTTTTAAGCATCTACGTACGCATCACCGTAAACAAAAAGCGCCTTGAAATTTCTTTAAAGAAAACTGTTGATCCCCAGTTGTGGAACGCAAAAGCCCGTCGCGTCCGGGGAACCAGGGAGGAAAAACGAAAACTAAACAACTACATTGGTGATGTCCGTTTTAAACTGATGGAGTGTTATCGGGAACTGCAGCTGGCGCATAAGCCGATTACCCCGGAAAGTATCAAAGCGCTTTTCTTAGGTGAAGGAACCGCAGAGCATACACTATGTTCACTTATACAGTATCACAACGTGAATATGAAAGAGGTTCTGGTGCCCGGTACGCTGAAAAACAAACAGGGTAAAGCTGATATGTATTGTCTGAACTCAATTACCAGTTCATCACTGAATTCGAGTTCTTTCTCAGGCGGCATGCACCGCTACAGGTCAACAGACCGCTAACTAATAACGGGGTTATGAAGCACATGGAGCGGTTCCGGAAAATGGTAACGCTGGCCGCTAAGTTGGAGTGGATTCCCAAAGACCCGCTTGTTCAGTATAGCCTGCGCTTCCAAATAGTAGACAAGCCCTTCTTGACTACTCTGGAACTATCCACTGTAGAAGAAATCGAACTGTCTGTGCACAAGCTCAATCTTGCCCGCGACTTATTTGTATTCAATTGTTATACCGGGCTTTCCTATATTGACCTGATGCATCTTGCCCCTTCTCATATTGCCCTGGGCGAAGATGGGGAATACTGGATTAAAACGGCCCGCCGGAAAACGGATACCCGTGTTCATGTGCCGCTTCTTCCCAAGGCAAAAGTATTAGTGGATAAATACAGCAATGATCCGAGAGCGGTTACAAGAGGCGCCGCTTTTCCTTATCTATGTAATCAAAAGATCAATGCTTACTTAAAAGAGATCGCACTTGCTTGTGTAATCAAAAAGCACGTTTCCTTTCATATGGCCCGGCACACCTTTGCCACCACTGTTACCTTAACCAATGGCGTTCCAATAGAAACCGTAAGCAAAATGCTGGGACATGCCAAGCTATCCACAACACAGATTTATGCCCGTGTTTTAGAGAAGAAGGTGAGTGAGGATATGCTGCAGTTACGTAAAAGGTTAAGCATCAAAGAATGATTATTTTCAAACAGTATAAACTTTTTTATCATGGCTAACAATTCAGCAGAAGGTTCTCTTTTCCAATCGATTAAAACACTCATTGAAGAGGCCCGTAAGCAGATCGTTCGGAATGTGAATACAACAATGGTATTTACTTACTTCCAAATCGGAAAAATGATTGTGGAAGAGCGGCAAGGCGGGGAGCAACGAGCTGCTTATGCTAAAGAAACCATTACCTCATTAAGCGAGCAGTTAACGGCTGAATATGGAAAGGGTTACTCTACCTCCAACCTGGAATATTTTCGCCAGTTTTATTTAACATATCAGGCTTCAATTTCCCAAACAGTGTTTGGGAAATCTGATCTGCCACAGGCTTTGGATGATTTTTCAAAACAGTTTACATTAAGTTGGTCGCACTATATTCAGTTGCTTAAGGTTAAGGATGAAAAGGAACGTAGGTTTTATGAAATAGAGGCCTATAAAAATAACTGGTCTTTACGGGAGATGCAGCGGCAAATCAATGCAGCGTTGTTTGAAAGGCTGTCGTTAAGTAAAGACAAAGAAGGCGTAACAAAATTGGCCCAGGAAGGGCAGATTGTTGAAGCGCCTACCGACGTTTTAAAAAGCCATTATGTATTGGAGTTTCTGGATTTAAAAGAAGACAACCGTTACTCAGAAAGTGACCTGCAAACAGCCATCATTAACAAGCTGGAGCACTTTATGCTGGAACTGGGTAAGGGTTTCTTGTTTGAGGGACGGCAGCGGCGTTTCACCTTCGAAGGCGACTCCTTTTATGTAGACTTGGTGTTTTACAACCGGCTGCTAAAATGCTTTGTATTGATGGATTTGAAAATTGGAAAATTAGCCCATCAGGACATCGGGCAAATGCAGATGTACGTCAACTATTATGACCGGAAAATAAAGGCCCCGGACGAACATCCGACGATTGGCATTGTGCTGTGCAAAGAGGAAAATAAAGCGGTGGTGGAGTTCACTTTACCGGAGGATAACAAGACCATCTTCGCCAAAGAATACCAGCTCTATCTGCCCAGTAAAGAAGACTTGAAAAAGCAGTTGAAGTAACCATTCAAATCATGAAATTTGAAGCGGTGAACAGAGCATATTGCGTATACCATTAGTGAAAGTAAGAATGTAATAGGTCATCAGAGGTTTGCCTGTCTGTAAATCTCCGATGATTCGCTAAAATGAGGATGATGAAGCGTATGATTTTGTGTGTCAGGGCAAGGCAACAGACATAACGAAGTGCCACAAAAGATTGTGGCATGTACTTAAAAATATCAGGGATAAAAAAAGCAACCTGATGAATTTTGGCACCTGTTTCAAGGGCATTCCTTCTCCGATTTCAGGAAAAAATTAACGGCAAAAATATGCCTTATTTTTTCTTTTCATCCGCCTCTTTACAAGCAACAAAAAGGAGTAAATAAACGGGAACAAGTTACAGTCTTTGAAGGCTGCTTCGCCTTTCTTTTCTACCCATGTTTGACGCAAAACTTACTGTGTAAAAATAGATTGCCTCTGCCAGAAGGACATGCCCATTTTCTTGTTTTAAACTTTCTTTCCTTCTATAAAAAGAGCCAGAATTTAATAGAAAATCATGCTGCTATTCACCGCTACTTAGACCTCGTTATGATTGGCCTTAAGCTATATGGTAAGCCTTCAGTTGGTTCCATAAACACAAAGACCAGCGTCTTCTATACCAGCAGCATAAGGGCATATACGAATTTTTGAGGTATACTCAAATGCAGGAACGAAAGCAAAGCCTGAAAAGAGGAAGACATTTTTGAATGTAGGGAGCCAGCTATGTTTTGGCCCGGCCAAAACCTTTTTCATCCTCATGCTGACGCATTCAAAAAAGAGGGCGGGTGAAAAGAAAAAAACTTCAGGTGTTTTTTACAATACGTGTAAATGAAATTGTGATGGACGAAATTAAAACAACACAGGCAAAGGCGTCCCGTAAGGGAGGGCGGCCTAAAAAAATTGTCAAGTTTGATCAGAAGTTAACTGTAATGTGTACCCTGATTGAACGAAAAGTAATTGAATCCAAAGCAAAAGCAGCACTGCTTTCTGTTTCCGAATTCTTACGAAAAACAGGAATAGGTGGAAAAATTGACAGGCAGCAAAAAGTATTACCCAAAGAAGTTTTAGCCTTCACCGCTACCATTAATCACATGGCGGCTAACCTCAATCAGATTGCTAAAAAACGCAATGGCATTGAAGAATTAAATGCACTGGAACGGGCCGAACTGCAATACTTCTCCGGTCAGTTCAAACAAATTGCTAAAGACATTAAAACATACCTGCAATGATCGGCAAAATCTCCACCGGAAAATCCTTCCGAGGCTGCCTGAGTTATTGCCTGGAAGATAAGGCGCTGAAACACTCGGAGGAAGTGGCTTTGAAGAACAGGGCCGAAGTACTTTTTTACAACCAATGCTTCGGAAACAAAGAGGAATTAATCCAGCAGTTTAATGAGGTTCGGCTGCTTAATCAAAAGGCGTCGAAGCCTGTGATGCATATTACGCTAAGCCTCGCGCCGGGTGAGCAATTACGAAAAGATAAATTAGAGGAACTATGTGAGGCTTGTGCCAGTGAAATGGGCTTCCAGAACAATCAGTACATCGCCATAGCACACCGGGATACGGATCACCAGCACCTGCACCTGGTGGCCAACCGGAATGGTTTTGATGGGAAGACCGTATCGGACAGCAACAGCTATAAAAAGATGGCTGCTTACTGCCGGCAAATGGAATTTAAATATGGACTCAAACAAGTGCTGTCCCCAAGGCGCTATATATCCAAAGAACAACGGCAAATCCCGAGGCTGGATCAGCGAAAAGAAAGGCTTAAAGAAAACATCCGGCAGTGCCTTTCTACTGCTCAATCATATCCTCATTTTGAAGCCACCATGAAGGAACGAGGCTACCAAGTTCTAAGGGGTAGAGGCATCTCTTTTCTTGACGATAAAAATGTAAAGGTTAAAGGCAGTGAAATAGGTTATTCCTTAATGCGTATAGAACAAATCTTATCCAGCAAATCTGTTCTTCAACAGGAGCATAAAACAGTTGAAAAAGATAGCCTGAATAGCGAGAAAAATATGGGCAGCCCGCTTCGAAAAGATTTTAATCAGCAAGCGCAAACGCCGGAATATGAACAACAGAAAAACGGTATAGTCAAAACCTTAGAGATGTTGCTACAACCAGAAATGAATCAGGTAGGAATAGATCCCAACAAGGTAAAAAAGAAACGGAAAAAGCAGAAGCGATCTCAGCATTTATGAAGTCACAAACTCATTTTTAAACACTAAAATTGATTGTATGGAACAGGAAGTTATGGAAACCGTGATGCATGATATACTCCGGCAACTAAAAGAATTAGACATCCAGAAAAGAGAACTGCTCCAGCTACATGAAAGTATGGAAGCACAGCACCGGATAATTATAAGCATGGAACAAAAACTGGCAAAGATGACTGCTTTGCCTTTTACTTTATCAGACGAGCAGCTAACTTCTTTAAAAGCCGTAATAAAGCAAGAGTATGATGTGTTGCGGGTAGACGTAAAAGAGCACCCGGCTACCCTTTTCAATCACAAATATTACACTGTCTTCGGTGATAGGTTTGGTGCAGAAAAGTTTAAAGTTGTTGTTAATACTGTGATGAAATGGGTGATTATACTCATTGGTTCTCTTTCTTTTATTTCTATCATAAAATTTTTACTGCATTATCAATGACGGTAAAAGTATTAGGACTGTGTTCCAGGTTAATGTAGCGTTGTACCTGTATTGTCCGTATACCTTAATTAACGTTTATTTGTCCATTAATCATTTTACTTTAAAGGCTGCAGAGTTGAACGATCAAATCTGAACACTTATGTTCAGCCGACTGCGAGAGACTATGGTTGGAAACTGACTGTTTCATATAGAGCACCTAAATGCTATTAAATTCTTCGTTAATAAGCCTGTTTAATGAAGGTTTAGGCCACTTCTGAACATTTAATTACACCCGTATATCCGCATAATGTAAGAATTGAATTATATTAAATTATCACTGTTGTCCGACTAAAATAGTAAAAATTGGATGTAAAAAAAGGGGATGATTCGTAAGAATCACCCCGAATAGTTTATGTTTGAGTTACTACGCTTAAACAATAAACTATGGATGAAATTAAGAAATTTCCCGGACAGCCGGTTTTATCACAAATATTAGATGTAATACCTACTGCGATAATAAATGCAGCCAGCAGAAAACACAATTCCAATCGCTACTATAAACGATTACCCTTGCGGGTTCATTTAGTGAGCATGTTGTACGGGGTATTCAGCTACTGTAATGGGCTACGGGAGCTGTGCGAAGGCCTTTTAGCCTGTGAAGGAAAGTTGACCCATTTAGGATTGGATAAAGCACCGGCCCGTAGTACATTATCAGATGCGAATAACAAACGCAGCTATCAGGTCTTTGAAACGATTTATTACGCATTGCTGGGGCAATATCACAGTTTTATCTCGGACAGCCGTTTAAAGGGGTTAAGCATACGAAAACTAAAAATTATAGACAGTACTACTATACAGCTTTTTAGTGATCTGCTGCGAGGCGTTGGTCGCAATCCGCTGGAAGGAGGCAGGAAAAAGGGAGGGATTAAGGTACATGCTATGATGGATGCTTTTAGTGGGGTTACGGAGGTTGTCCGTATGACCGAACCCAGGGAGCATGACCGTAAGTTCCTGTATCATCTCAAGGTGCCTGCTAATAGCTGGCTCGTGTTCGACAAGGCATATAATGCCTATCATCAGTTTGCTAAATGGACAGCCCAGAAGATCTGGTTCGTAAGCCGCATGAAGGATAATGCTGATTTCCATGTCACCAAAGTGCTGGTTGATAAAACCAGAAAGAAAAAAGCCAAAGGGGTGTTGAAAGAGCAATACATAACCGTAGCAGTAAAGCAGAATGGAACCGTGGTACAACGTTTAAAACTTAGGCGGATAACTTATAAAACAGACGAAAACAAGTTATATGTATTCCTCACCAATAATTTTACTTTGCCAGCATCACAGATAGCTACTATTTACAAAAACCGATGGATGATTGAGTTGCTCTTTAAGCAGCTCAAGCAGAATTTTCCGCTACGCTACTTCTGGGGCGAGAGCTCCAACGCTATCAAAATGCAGATCTATTGTGTGCTGATAGCCCAATTACTAATGGTGGTAATCAGGAAGAAAGCCGCTACCAAAAAGTCTTTTGCCAATATGATTACAGTTATCCGGTTGCATCTGACGAGTTATGTGGCATTGCTGGAATTTATTAAAGACACCTATAAAGCCTGGAGAAAAACACACAATGCGTCGTTTGCTTTTTCAACATAAAAAATCTAGGGGAACTACCCCTAATTTTGAAACAGTCAATTTTTACCCTGTAACCTTTGCTAGCAAAGCGTTACAGACAATTTTAACCCGATTTTAGTCGGACAACAATATTTACTTATAAAGATTACGCCGATGGCAAAAAGCAAAAACAAATGACACTAAGCAACCAGGAATTTGTGCGCCGCTTTGAACAGCATATATTACCAAAGCGGTTTGTAAAGATAAGGCATGGCGGATACCTGGCACACAATGGTAAAAACGTAAGAGTAGCAGCCATACACCAGCAATTAAATTTGCCCAAACCCATGCCCAAAGTAATAATACCCTTTAGCCTGCAAATGCTGCAGCGAACCGGAACAGATTACAGTGTATGCCCAAAATGCAAGGAAGGTAAAATGGAAATAACAGCCAGTTACTTAAACCATAATGGCACATTGGTAAACGTAAAAGATTTACAAAGGCAGCGGATAAAAAACAGAGACCTCGCCCTAAAAAAGTATATAAAATCCTGTAAGCCTATTGAAAAAACAAAAAAAATATAGACACAAAAAGCCGACAAAAACCAACTGGATTGGGTAAGGGAAAGTGTAAACAAAAAGCAATGCAACGGCTGCCAAAACTTACTAAAAAGCAAAAGTGAAGATGCATAAAGTCTACAAATCCTCCTAAGGCCGACCGGTGTCGCTGAACAGCGTATAGCCAAAAGCCCCGAAGTCTAACCTTCAGGGCTTTTGTTTTTTATCTTAACCAGCTTTATTTTCCTCGGGGCTTATCGGCTATACTGCTAAATGTTAAAATCCTGTAAGCCTATTGAAAAAACAAAAAAAATATAGACACAAAAAGCCGACAAAAACCAACTGGATTGGGTAAGGGAAAGTGTAAACAAAAAGCAATGCAACGGCTGCCAAAACTTACTAAAAAGCAAAAGTGAAGATGCATAAAGTCTACAAATCCTCCTAAGGCCGACCGGTGTCGCTGAACAGCGTATAGCCAAAAGCCCCGAAGTCTAACCTTCAGGGCTTTTGTTTTTTATCTTAACCAGCTTTATTTTCCTCGGGGCTTATCGGCTATACTGCTAAATGTTTAAACAAAAAGCAATGCAACGGCTGCCAAAACTTACTAAAAAGCAAAAGTGAAGATGCATAAAGTCTACAAATCCTCCTAAGGCCGACCGGTGTCGCTGAACAGCGTATAGCCAAAAGCCCCGAAGTCTAACCTTCAGGGCTTTTGTTTTTTATCTTAACCAGCTTTATTTTCCTCGGGGCTTATCGGCTATACTGCTAAATGTTGTTGTGCGGTCGTGCTTCTTTTGTATAGACCTTATTCAATTAACTTCTTAAACCCGGATACATTTCTCACCTTATCAAAATCTGCGTTATTTAATTCGTCAATGAAAATTGGTTTTGTAAAAACCTCGTTTATATTTTGTTTTGCTCTTTGCAGAAAAGTAATTCCTGCTTTAATATCATTTCCCAAAATTTTCATTCGTCCCAGTTCAAAAAGTATTACCGGTTCTTTTGGATTTTTTGCATGATATGATTGGAGCACTTTTATGGCCTCATCGTTTCTTTTGAGTTTTTTTAGGATGCGGAATTCGTCATCTACTGCAAAGGTCTTAATATACGGATCGGCTGAATGAATCGTTTGTATGCGTCTTGCCAAAGGCAATGCATATTTCTCATAGACCGAATCCTGTTCGATGCCCATGAAACTTCCTTCAAGTATATCCAGTAAATGACCTGCATCATTTGCATTATTTGCTATTCGCTTTTCATTCAGTTCAATGATTTTATAGACACTGTTACTTGCTAAACTCTGATAGCATTCATACAATGCTTTGTATGTTAAATTGAGACGCATATCTTTTATGTATATATCGGAAGGTTCCAGCTCCTTTAAAAGAAGGTGGTAGTAATAAACAGCCGAATCATATTTATTTTCAGTTTTATAAACTCCTCCAAGCCAATAATAAGCATCCATCATCCTGTTATCTCTCGGTTTAATTGTTTTATAATGTTCAATCGCTTTTCGGTAATAAAATTTAGCACTGTCAGAATTATGTTTGCCCCAACTATAAACGTTTCCAAGTTTCATATAAGCCTGCCCGTATTCAGGATCATATTGAAGTAATCTGTGCAAATAATAAATAGCGCTGTCATTGGCTGTGCCCATTTGTGTAAATCTGATGGCAAGAAAAATATAATTGCCAACATTATCGGGCTCCATCGCTATTGCCTTTCGCAACAGGTTAAGTGCCCGTAACGTATCGTGTTCAGTCCATGCTACATCAGACATAACTGAATAAGCATCCCCAGTTTTTGGATTAAAAGTCATTGCCTTTTCAGCATATTTCTTTTCCAATGCAAGTTTCTTATCGAAATCCTGGTTATCGTAAGTTTTAAATTGGTAAACATGAGCGAGAAATGCGTAACCCGCCGAATAATTAGAATCTTCCTGTATAGCCAGCTTTAGATAATATTCAGCACTGTCTGCTCCTGCTTTCGTCCACTTCCAGATGCAGTCGTAATAAGCTTTCTTAAAATAGGTGTATGCCTTTTTATTTGGAGAACCAACCCGGCTGGAATCATTATAATAATTAAATCCCCGTTGAGCAGAAACCATCATTGTGGTGATAGTTAATAAAAGCAGAAGCAATACTTTTCTCATGTGTGGTGAGTTTAATGAATTTTGCTCGTCGCTCAGAGAAAATTCGATTTTAAGGAAAGAACTCGCATCACGTCCGCATGTCGCACAACGAGTACGGCTTGCAGCATGTGGGGAAATAGCATTCGGTCTGCCCATAGCTGAAGCCAAATTTATAATTTAATGTTCATTGTTTACTCTACTGCTAAACTGATAACGTCTTGCCCGGACTACAGTAGAATTACAATTACAGCCGATTGTTTTTACGTCCTGCCCCACTTGCTGTAACCCGAATGTTGGCAGCAGCTGTTCCGGTGTAGCCAGTAACAAAATGTTCCCGCAGTAAAACATTTTATTTAGTACGTATGTGTAACTAACTAAATTTATAATAATTTCATAGAGGCCGAATTCGATTAGTCGTGAATGATCAGCTCGCCGGTTTTATTAGTTAATTTCTTTAATGCCTTTTTTAAATTATCAAACTCTTTTTCGTTCGATTTAATACTAATTTCAAACAATTCATTATCGAAAGCCATTAAGAATTTGCTCCGATATAAGTCAATTCTATAATCTTTTAATCTACTTGATATGTCCTGGTTACTCGTTTCTATGTAGTAATAATCTTCCTCGAACTCGTCTTCTGGATAAGTCCTTTGAAGCAGAACATACTGTCCAATAGATGCTAATACCTCATCAATTGACATCTTTAACGTCATCTTTGATTTCGACGGATCATTATCATCCGGCTTTTCCGAAAGGGAAACAGTACAACCAAATTCTCCGTCATCAATTGATATTTTTTTACAATCAAATTTCATTTTTAAGGTTATTGTCGCAATTACAGTTGCTGCCAACGTTTTGCATTGCCGAAGGGCAGGGAACCGATGCTGGTCCAGCCCGGAACTAAAGACAAATTGAAAATATGAAGCACAAGTTAAAAACAAACGCTAAATTGAAACCGTCCTGCCCGGACCAAAGCTGATAGCGAACTGCAGCCGATGTTTCAATGTCCAGCCCTGACTTTTGGCAATGCATTGTGTGTGTCCAGCGAAGCTGTTTTTGAGATGAGGGAAGGCCCCTCGGTGGGAGAAGCGGAGCAACCTTCACCATCAAACCGGTTGTATGCTGCATTGCTTTAAGAAGCAGGGTGGTGAACGATACAACAGGTGTGTCTGTAAGAGCCGAACGTACAGTGAAGTAGCTGTGAGGTCTCGATAATTGCTAAGTGATGCAAAAAGAAACGATGCACATGATTGTTTCGACGGGGTTAACATTCGTTATAAGTTGCCAGAAGTGTTAACTGCATCCGGGATAAAGCTACCGGGACTTACAGACAGGCTCAGGAACGGAACTGGAGAACCTGGGATTAGTTGAATATGTCTTAATAGGTAAACACGTCTGCAGGTTCGCCAGGACGTACGAAAGGGCATAGAGTATAAGGCAACAAACGGAGCACCCGTAAGTTGTAATAGTGCTTCATAAACTATCTCAGGGGCGGATGTATCCGTAGTAGCGATGAAGCGTATGAAAATATGCAGAGCAAAGGGGTACACAAGAGAACAAAAATTTGAATAACACAAAACAAGCGAAAGCGATGATTGAACTGTTTTCAAAACAAGGAGTAAGCGTACCCATCAGTACCTCAATGGTATGGGAGGCGTACAGCCGGGTAAAGCAAGGAGGAGAGGCAGCCGGAATAGATGGCATGACGTGGGAGTATTTACATGCTCACCGTAGCCAGCTATTATACCAGTTGTGGGTACGCCTTGCATCAGGCAGTTATTTTCCAAAAGCGATTAAAGCAGTAAGCATCCCCAAAAAGGATGGCAGCCTGCGCAAGTTGGGATTGCCTACCGTGTTAGACAGAATAGCCCAGCAGGTAGTACGGCAGTGTCTGGAGGCATACGTGGAGCCTCATTTTCATCAAAACTCATATGGGTACAGACCCGGCAAAAGTATGCACCATGCCATTACCAGGGCAGCGCATAACAGCCAGCAGTATCCATATGTGATCACCCTTGACATCAAAAGTTATTTTGATACCATACCGCATGATTTATTGTTAAAGGCTGTCTCATTCTACTGTAAAGAGAAATGGGTGGCCATGTACGTTATGAGGTGGTTAAAAGCAAGTGTGGTAAATGAAGATGGGAGTGTCACACAACCGCAAACAGGCACGCCACAAGGTGGTGTGATCAGTCCGTTGTTAGCCAATCTTTACCTGCATGTGGTGTTTGATGGCTGGATGCTGAAAAACTATCCGGGCATCCGTTTTGAACGCTACGCAGATGATATCATCATCCATGCCAGGCGCAAACAAATAGCTGAAAGCATTTTAGGCAAGTTATCAAAACGGTTCACGGACTGTGGCTTGACGATTCATCCCACTAAAACCAAAATTGTGTGTCTGGACCGAAGCCAATCCAACCCAAGAGAAGGGGAAACCCACACGTATGAAATGGGTGGTTTTGAATTTAAACCACAATGGGTGAAAGTGCGGGGTGAGCGCAAGTTGCTTATCCTTCCATCGCCATCAAGGCAGTCGAAGAAGGCAATAATGGATAAAGTACGCAGCCTTAAATTACATACCCGGACAGGCAGCATTTATGTAGTAGCTAACTTGCTAAACCCTTTGGTAAGGGGCTGGCAAAACTATTACTGTGCCTTAATTAAACGGGATTTAAACTGCATCTGGCGCTTTGTAAACAGACGACTGGAAAAGTGGTGCAAATGGAACAAGCGGATGAACCTGTACAAAAGCCGTAAGTGGCTAAACACCTTGTACAAGATGCAGCCCAGCCTGTTTGCCCATTGGAGTGTATGCCCAGCTTACTAATTGAAAACGTTTTCTTGAAGAGCCGTATGAATCAAGAGGTTCACGTACGGTTCTGTGAGGAGCAGGGGGTGAAATTCCCCTTGCTTACTCGACTACCTGCTGGGCTGTCAGGGTGTCTTTTTAAATTTTACCTCAATAGTTGCTTCCGCTCCTGCTGAAACAAGTCCAATATTTCCTTCGGCAGAAATAGCTAAACTCAATGAGAACTCGTCAATTTTATATTTACTTGCCGAAGTTTCAATTCTGTCAAAAGTTGAATTGAAAACGTTCAAAATATTTAAAATTTGTTCTTCAATAGTTTCGGCACCGACTTCAATTGCTTCCCCAACTTTCTTTATTGCATTACTTGCTAAACTTTGTTCCTCACCACCACCACGAATTGGGTTTATTTGTGATGTACTTGAATTAGTGATAATTTTTATCTTGTTCATATTGTTATTTTTAAACATAAATATCTAACTCAAAAGCATTTGTTACCTGTCGCATTGATTGAAGAATTCCTTCGTCAGGATTAATTTTCAAACAACCAATGTATAGCCCTACTGCTTCATCAGTATTTCGATTATTTTTAATCGCCAAAGAACCACTATCTCCTTGAACACCTGTAGTGTCAATAAAAATTCTATGTCCAAAAAGAGAACTATATGAAGATGGGTGTTCGAATATGCGTAAGACGGTGGCGCTGAAATTATTTGACGAAGTCTTAACTGTAATATTGTCTCCAGGTGCAATAGAACTTGCTAAACTAATTGGGTTTAAGTTGCTTGGTAAATTTGGATAGTCAATAATAGCTGCGTCAATATTTGAACTATACTGGTCAATCTCCACAATTGAACTTTGTGTGCCGTCTGATAAAAATACACTTGTCCCCAATTGATAGATTGGTCCAAAAGCATGTCTAACTGAAAGAATGCCCGAACTCCAAGGGTTGTTGTAATAAAATTTTTTTCCAATTTTTGGCTTTACAAAGCAACTACTAACTGCAAATGACGGTGTAGTTATATTTGGTACATTGTGGTATTCAATTTTCCTAGGCTCTAATATGAATGGATTTATTCCTCGACCACCAAATTCGCCAAAAGGATAGCTTGTTTCATCATAGTAGTCTACATCAACTCCGATTATAAGTCCAAAAGCATAGTCTTCATATCTTGAAAAATCTTTTTCTTGTCTCCTCCTTTTTGAATAGTTTGGAATAAACCCTGCTGAAATATCAACAACTCTAAACCTTTCAAAGTAATGTGTTGAAAGATAATTTTTGTCTTCTAGTCTATCCAAAAAATTAGAAATTAGTTCCGTTGCAAATAAATATGCTCTTCGTTGCCGGCCTTCCATATTTGACTTTTCAGCAACTCGTAAAGCCCAATCAGGAGCTTCTATTTTTTCGGGAATCAAATCCCAAGCTAATTCAGGTATCATTTTTTATTATTGTAGAGTGTCAATTAGCCTTGCAGGTAACGGAGCGAGTATTTGCGATGGCAGGGCATTTATTAACGTCCCGCCCGAACCGAAGTTAAATTGAAAAACTGATGCAAAAAGAAATTATTCATAGCTTAATTAATAACGTCAAGCCCGGTACTGCTGATGATTAATGTTACTGCTGCCGATTGCTCTTCCGTCGCCCCTGCTATTGCAAATACTTTTGTTGTGCGTTCGTGCTTCTATACGAATTGAAATTTCTATAGTTTCTTAATTTCTTTCTTTAATCCATTTCCAATGTAATAGGCTTTGACCACTTTACCATCTTTATCTGTTACGAATTCTAATTGCTCATCGGCATTATCTGATACATAAAAAAACTTGGTAGGCGATTCTGCTTTCAACTCCGTATCGGGCACTCCTGCCCTATGCCTATAAAGTTTCCCATCTCTTTTTACCAATTCAATTATCAGCGGCATGCTATACTTTCCAACATATCTATCCAGTAAAGATGTATCTATGGAAACTTCTTTATGAACATATAGAGGAACTACTTCCCTGTTGTATAAAATATAAGACAGGGCGCCGCTGATACGCTGGCTAAGACCTTCCTTTGCTTTATTTGAAACTACTATAATAGTTATGTCATTCCCGGTATAACGTATTAAAGAAGTACTAAAGCCTAAACTAAAGTTTCCCAATTCTTGGCTCATCACATAATTGCCTAATTCGTTTTTGCCAACCATAGTGCCATAGCCGTAAAATATTTGGGAAGCGGTATCAATTAAAACGTGAGGAGCAAACATTTCTTTTTGTGTCTTCGCATTAAGCAGTGTATTATTCTTTAAAGCCCTGTCCCATAAAAGCAGGTCACCTGTTGTACTGATGATATTTGCTATCCCTGCAACGCTGTCGGTAATAGAAATAATATTAGGGAAAAAAGCAGAAAACTCTGGTGATAAGCTGTCTGCTGGTAAGTATTTTTTTGCTATTTCATCGTAGGCAATTGCTTGTGCATACTCCGCATTGGCTGTTTTATGCGCATGTGCCCCTAATAACACAGTTGTATGTTTAAGTTGCAAAGGATTAAAAATATTTTGCTGTAAAAAATCTCTATAACTAAGACCCGTTATTTTTTCAATCACCGAGGCGAGTAATGCAAAGCCAGTGCCCGTGCGTTCATACTTTTGTCCGGGCTGAAAATGCAAGGGTACATTTACCAATGATAAATAGTGTATCATATCAGAATTGGAAGCAAGTCTTTTCTCCGTCCACCTGTCCTTCATTACTTCTTCATAAAATTCAGGTAAACCAGATGTACTCGTAAGCAAATGCCAGATGGTAATGGTTTTATATGGAAATTCTGGAAAAAATGTGGTGATATTGTCAGTGAATTTCAGCTTGTTTCGCTCTATTAACAACATTATGGCTGCGGATGTGAACTGCTCGGTTACACCACCTATCTCAAACATCGAATTCTTGTCTAAGGGGAATTTTGTTTGAAAATCCTTATAACCAAAAGACTTCTGATAAATGACGTTGCCAGTTTTGGCAATAAGTACATTGCCGTAAAAATTATTTATTTCAACTGATGACTGCATGTAGTTATCCAATAATGCAGAATAATCTTTTTGAGCCTGCAAAGACAAGGGAAGAATGAGAAGAAAGAATATTTTTTTCATGATTGTAGTTTTGAAAATGAAGTCCTGTCAATACAAGAAAATTAATTTTTTCAAAGAAACTTGCGTCTGTTTGTCGCATGACGCACAACGGTCTGCATTTGCGAAGGTTTGGAATTTGACGCTGGTCTTACCCGGAACCGAAGTAAAATTGAAAATCAAAAGTTCAAGTTCAGAAATAATGTGCCACAAAGATCGTCAAGCCCGAACAAATGATAGTGAGCGATAAAATGTCCATTGCTCCAACGTCCTGCCAAACTTTTGCAAATGCAATGTTCAAGCAACACCTTCGGTGAGAACCTTCCAATAAGATTCTGCCACCTTTGCCTTTCATCAAAAACATTAAAAATGAAAGGTAATGAGATTTCAGCAAAGGAACTTCGGGCAGATGCTGTAGCGTGGCTGGCCAAACTGCACCAAACCATGCAAATAAAGTCGTATGGTAAGGGAAGCGTACGCAATTACTGTCAGGAGATGACGCTTCTCTTTAAGTACTACAACCATAAAGCAGTTGCAGACATTCAGCAGTCAGATATAGAACAGTATATGCAGTACATAAAAGAAGTGCATAAAGTAGGCCGTGCAAAATGCCGCAGCGTGGCACAAGCCTGCAGCTTTTTCTTTAAACGTATCCTGCCAGCGCCTTACATTGTGCCCTCTAACCTCTATCCTAAAAAGCAGTTTATCCTACCCAACATTATGACGGAAGAGGAGATAGTTCATCTCTTTGCAGCGCCACTAAGTGTAAAAGAGTATTGTGTAATCGGTTTACTCTATGGTTGCGGCCTGCGCATAAGCGAAGTATGCCTGCTGCGCTTACAAGACATAGAGAGCGCTAATCAACGGCTAAAAGTTTTTCAGGGAAAGGGAGCCAAAGACCGCTACACCCTGCTGCCTGTAAAGTTGCTGGAGCAATTGCGCCTGCTGTACGTGCAGGAAGGGCGGCCGAAGCAATATTTATTTACCAGCAAGCAAACCAAAAGAGCCATGCATGTGCGCAGTTTGCAATTGGTGGTAAACAGCGCTATGGACAAAGCAGGATTTAAAACAAAGCCCTTTACAGCCCACACGCTGCGGCACAGCTTTGCCACGCACATGCTTAATTGTGGCAACAATATCCACGTGATAAAAACCTTGCTGGGCCACAGCAAGATCGAAACTACCATGGTGTACTTGCATTTGCAAAAACATACGCAGCTTGGCATTGTTTCTCCCTTAGATGCAGTAGTGTATGGAGCAGCCGCTAAATGAGAGAAGGCAACTGCTGCAATCAAAAATATTTGCCCACCCCATCACCACAAGTTTTAATAGTTACAGCCAGGCTGTATTAAGCAAACTAAGTCGCTGTCACACGGCTGCTATTGGTGTGCACCATTATCAATGCAGCAATGCAAGCTGCTCTCACTTGCATTACCAATACCATAGCTGTGGCAACAGGCATTGCCCCAGTTGTGGCGGTACAAGGCGTGCACAGTGGATAGAAGACAGAATGGGCGAGTTGCTCCCCACTACTTATTTTCACCTGGTATTTACCCTGCCACAGGAACTACGCAGGTTGTGCATGGGCAACAGGAAGCTGCTGTTTGGTTTACTCTTTGAAGCTGCACAGCATACCATTACCACACTGTCTAAAGACAAAAAATACCTAGGTGGTACACCGGGCATCGTAAGCATACTGCATACTCATGGACAAGACCTCAGCTTTCACCCACACACGCATAACATAGTAAGCGGCGGAGGTATGGATGGCGCTGGTAAATGGATAAAAGAAAGGAGAGCCAATGGCCTTTTTTTGTTTCCCCGCAGAGCCATGGAAAAAATATACAAGGGCTATTTTTTAACTGCCCTAAGAAAGTATATAGCTAAGGGAAGTTTAAAATATACAGACAGCCAGGCAGTGGAAAACATACTTGCCACTGTAGGTCAAAAGAAGTGGAATGTGTATGCCAAAGCGACCTTTGGCGGGCCGGCACAAATAATAGAATATCTTGGCCGCTATACCCACAAGGTTGCCATTACCGCCCACAGGATATTGCAGATAGATAACAGCCACATCAGTTTTAGTTACAAAGATTATGCAGATGGCAATAAGCAAAACGTAATGGTGCTTACCCATCCGGAATTTTTGCGTCGCTTTGAGCAGCACATCTTACCCAAAGGTTTTGTAAAGATCCGGCATGCAGGCTACCTGCATGCTAAAAATAAAATGGAGCGTATAGCAGCAGTATGTGCCCAACTGCGCTTACCTGCACCTATGCCACGGATACACATACCGGCGGCATTACGATTGCTGCTGCAAACCGGCAAAGACATCTCACGCTGCCCCGATGTGGGCAAGGGCATATGGAGTTAATAAAAACATTGATTTATCACAATGGCTGCCTGGTAGATGTGGCAGATCTGCGTAACAGGGGTTCTCCCAAAATAAAAAGAAAATATGCTACTGTTAATAAGACCACATAACACTTACAAATTATTTTATTTCTCCAACAACAAAGTTCGTTTTTGGGTAGGGGATATTATGCAGAGCATGCAGCTAACTATAAGCAAAAATCCTGATTGGTAACCGTACATTCATATAGCAACCTTCCCAAAAACAATACAAAACACCTTACCCAAATCACAGACGTTATTATAGCCGGTGTCGCTGAACACCGTATTGCAAAAAGCCCCGAAGTATTAATTTCCAGGGCTCTTTTATTTTTTAAATCATTCTTTAAATCCGGGGGCTTTCTTCAATACGCTTAATGTTAGCGGTTCGTGCTTCTTTGTCCACGAAGGTCAGCTGATTCATTCGTTTGAGTATTTACATTGACTATTATCTGATTTAATATAGTAGTCTTTATAATTGTTTGCTTTTTGATCTGTACAACCAACAAGATTAAGCAGTTCTATTTTGCGAAAGTCAATAGGTTGGCTTTCGGCTTGCAAAGCAATATAACCTTCTTTTAATGGAGTGTTTGCTTTATTAAGCCATACTGTGCTATCCATAATATGTGCAAAAGTCCATGTACTCATGCCGGCTACAAAGCCGTCACCTATTTTTGGCTGCGTATAGATCAAAACTGTATCGTCATTGATAATGTGACGTACTAAAGAATCACCGTAAACCTCAGCCACTCCACTGACCCATTCATTTTTAAAATAGGTTTTACTATTAGACTTTATGATGTGCTCCGTATTAGGCTTTCCGTTATAATCAATAAAAGTACCGAGCGTTACAACACTTCCGGTTGGAATAGCATCTTTTCTATTTCCGCTAAGTAGTAGAAACTCCAATGAAACGGGAAAGTCCTGGTGCAACTCCATACTTTTTGCAGATTGGGAATGAAGCATTATACCACTATTTTCAATGCAGTGCTCCGGAGCATCTGCAACATTATTGCCAACAAACCGATACTCAAGTTTTAATTTATAATATGAATAAGGTGCCTGTGTGAAAAGGTGTCCAAATTTGTTATTAAATTTTTTATAATCACTATAAGAAACCCGAATCATGCTATCTTCAATACGAAAAGTATTTTTATAATTTTCATTTAGAGGATGGTCTTTAATTTTAATGTCCCATCCTGTTAAATCTCTTCCATTAAATATTGACACCCACTCTTCTTTGCTTGTTTCATTATTTTCCTTTTGGTCACTGCACGCCTGTATGTTTATAAAGACTACAGCGAGGAATAAAAATGCAGAAATATTTCCTTTTTTAAGCATAGAAAAAATTTGGTTAGTTCTTCGGCATTTGTTTGACCGGGTCATGTTGTTGCACTTCTTTTACAATAGCAACATTTTGTCCTGCTGTCATTAACCATTTTCCGTTTTGTTTTACATATACAAAGGTACCCATGGTATCAGTAGGGACTTCTTTTTTCCCATCAGGCAATATAACATCTCCGCTTAAATGCTGCACAACGTGGGCTATCGCCACATCTTTAGTTATAAATCGGATGGCCACCGATTTTTTCTCTGCTACCGACTTTTGAAGAAATGTATTGTGATAGATCTGGTGTGAATATTGTGATTCTTTTCGTCCTTTCCACCACATACCTACAACATTCACCCAATCCATATTTTCTGTGGCATAGTTTTTCAAATCGTCATAATTATGATAGTTCCAGCTATATATCATAGCATCAACCTGCTTATTGATGGCTGCTTCATCTGCGGTACGATTTTGAGCAAAGAGGAGCCCGGATATTAGCAATAACACACTTGTAGTTATTAGTTTTTTCATGATGATTTATTTTTTACGAAGGTATCCCAACGGGAAGGCAAAAGCATAGTACAAAAGCGACATCTTATTAAAAGAGCGGGTTAAAAAATTTTGCCGGGGATCTCAAAATCTCCAATTCAATAGATGAGGGATTGACACCGGCAAATTCCTGAAAGTCTCGTATTAGGTGCATCTGGTCAAAATACCCGCATTCATGAGTAATCTTTATCCAGCTAATGTCAGGATGTTGCTCTTTCATAATCCAGGACTGCGCAAATCTCACCAAACGGGAGAAATGTTTGGGTGGTAACCCTATCCGTTGCTCAAATACCCTTTCAAATTGCCGGATGCTTAAGCACGCATGAGATGCCAGTTGATCTATTTTAATTAATCCGCGTTCTTTAATAAGCAGGGAGAGCACCTGATCAATAGGTAAGGCTTGTTTTAATTTGTCTACATGTTTAAGCAGAAAACTTTCAACGATCATTTTCATTTTGTAAAAAGAATCAGCCTCGGCTAGTTGGTCACTTACTTCGTTAATTTCATTTCCCAGCAGCTCCTGCCCCGCAAATACATCTTTGCATAAAAGCTCACTCAAGGGTATTCCTAAAAATCGATATAAACCTGCCGGTTGAAATCCCACATTTATTATCAAATGATCAGCCCCCGGAGTAATGATATGCCTATTAACATTGGGACCAACAACGAGTGAAGATGGCAGTTTTTCCTTTCTTTTCGTGGACACATCTTCTGAAGCCGGTCGGTCTCTTACATAAAAAATCAGGCTCTGTTCGGGAAGCGGCGGGATAGAGAAATTCCGTCGGGCTTGCGTAGCATCAACCTTCACCGCGTGTATCACGATGTTGTTTACAAATCCTTTTAAGGCTGGATGCGGCTCGTAGAATTGTTGAAACATGGTGCTTCTTTAGTATCTTCACTATTAGCTAATCGCAATAGCATGACCGCTAACGTTTACGGCTTACAGCAGGTGGGGAAGTACATTCCGTCTGCCCAGGCCGAAGTTAAAATTATAACTAAAAGCTCATTGTTTATTCTACTGCTGAATTACTAATGTCGAGCCCGGACCAATGTACAGTACTGATAATCGGCTGATTGTTATCACCTCTGCCCCACTTGCTGTAAACCGCCTGTTATGGGCCGCCATTGCATTTAAAGGATTTAACTGTCTTATAAACAATACCAGAAATCGTCTCTTGTCGGAGGTCCTCAAAATGAATCCTGTTGGAAACAAATCGTATCACAGTGAGCGCTCTGTCCCAATTTTTATTTTGCATTTCCGGAACCGGTACAAATTTGTTCGTCTGCTCAAGCCGCCCAACTGGAGCCGATTGAAAAACCAATGTATCGGAGTGGGCGCACTTTCACACTTTTGATGTTAGCTTCCTGGAAAACACGTACAGATTTATTCTACGCCGAAGCCGCCCAAATGAAGCTGATTGAAAAACCAATGTATCGGAGTGGGTAACACTGTCACACTTTTGATGTTAGCTTCCTGGAAAACACGCACAGATTTATTCGTCGGCCGAAGCCGCCCAACGGAAGACAGTTGAAAAATCAATGTATCGGAGTGGGCAACACTGTCACACTTTTGATGTTAGCTTCCTGGAAAACACGCACAGATTTATTCGTCTGCGGAAGCCACCCAACTGAAGACGATTGAAAACCAATGTATCGGAGTGGGCGCACCATCAGGCTGTCTGAAAATCTAATCTGTCCCCTAAGGAAAGTTCTCCAAAATGGTGGCCCATAACGTGTACGCATTTAGAAAGTTGGGGCATTTCATGTTCGTCGGCCCGGCTAACAAATGCTCAAAATTGATTTATTGCTCAAATATATTCCAAAAGTTCAAAATAATTCCGTCCGCTGGAACTATTGCTGAATAATGATCCAAAGCTCAATCACGGATTACGTCTGCCCCAATTTTTTAAATGCAGGGTTATGCGCCGCCATTCCTCGTTAAGTATTTTGCACAACCAGGGTAAAAAGATTTGGATTGATTTCTTTGTCCGGGTTTCGCAACAACGGAATGTAGAAATATTTAGTAAACTTATCAATTAATGGCTGTGATCAGTACGTACCTATTAATATCTGAATACCTGCCCAGCAAAATTCAACTGCTCAAGCCGCCCAACTAAAGCCGATTGAAAACAGATGTATCGGAGTGGGCAAACTGTCCCACTTTTTATGTTACATTTCTGGAACCGGTATAAATTTATTCCTCCGCCCAAGCCGCCCAACTAAAGCTGATTGGAAAACAAATGCATCGGAGTGGGCACACTGTCACACTTTTTATATTACATTTCTGGAACCGGTACAAATTTATTCCTCCGCCCAAGCCGCCCAACTAAAGCTGATTGGAAAACAAATGCATCGGAGTGGGCACACTGTCACACTTTTTATATTACATTATTTGGAGCCACTACAAAATTTATTCGACCGTTTAGGTCTCTCAACTAAAGCTGATTGGAAATGTATCGGAGTGAGTTTGTCCGCAGAATGTAGCATTGATAAAAATCCTACTCATTCATTTACTCATCTCTCCAATTAATTCAGATTTGAAAAAATTGATTCACGGGCACTCTGCTGTTTATCTTTGTCCCATAACCTCGCACCGAATGAATGATGCAAATATGGTGGCGCATAACGTCAGGGCTTTGCGTTCGGCGGGGCATTTGGAAAACGTCCAGACCGGAACTGAAGCCGATTAAAGATACAAAAGTTGAAAATATATTCTATTGCTCATACGTGTTACGTCGGCTGGATATGCAGCCGATAGTGGTACAAAAGATCAAGATTTATTCGTCGCCCCCCGCTGACGCAAAACCTCGCTGTTGTAAGCTGTTTTTCTCACCTCCGCCTTAAAAGTCTCTACCACCATCGGTAAGTTTTTAATCATATTAAAAACTATAGAACCAGAAAAAGGTGTATGAAAAACAGAAGGCATCTATCAGCATTTATCTTTAAATATTATTGAGATTCGTTTGATCTGGATTCCTTTCTTTCTTTTGACTGCTAATCTGGTTTATTTTATTGTTGCACAATTTTTTTCATTTTTTCCAGCACTTTAGGATCGTGAGAGTGTAATAAGACATTATGATAAACAGCAATCATCCACTTACCGTTATCTTTTGTCATTAGGAAAAGAGGAAAATATTTCCTTGTAGGTAATTTATTTATTCCATCATAATCAAAAGCTCCATTCAAATCCATTTCAGCATCCACCGTTGCAACATTCTTTCCATAAAACTTTATGTGGCTATCAATTATCGTAAATATGCTTTCCCTAAACATTCCATTAAAAAACGGCGTATGATCTGCTTTTATACTGTCACGGCCATGCGCTTTTCTGCCACCCCAACTAGTGAAATCAGCATCAGCAGTAAATTGTTTTGCATAAGCGGCTACATCGTGCTTATTCCAGGCTTCTGTCAAATCTTCAACGACTTTTTTAATCGCCTCGTTATCTTTAACATTTCCTTCTCGCTTTATGGTTTTACTTGTAGTTTGACATAAAATTAAACATGGTAAAGCAGCTGCTATAATAAAACCTACTAGTTTTTTTTGCATAGTTGTTTGTTTAAATATTGTAAAAAATAGACTCGTATGCTAATGTTTTGTCTTAATGAACTAATCCGCTTTTAATCACCTTTTGCCCTTTCTATAGCCTATAGGTATTCGCGCATTATTTGTGTTCAAATATTTATATACAAGCCGCTCAAATCCATCCATAATCTCAATGCAATCTTTATCATAAAAGGGTAATATCTGCATTAAAATAATAGCAATGATGCCGGACTTTGGATCTACCCAGTAATAGGTGTTGAATGCTCCTGCCCAATTGTAACTGCCCGGTTTTCTTTTAGTACCATCATTATCAGGATTTGTGGTAATAACAAATCCGTAACCAAATTTATCGTTACCAGCTCCCGATGGAAAATCGTTCGATATATTAGCCATAGCGCCTACTTGAGTTTCAATAAATAAATCTCCTATTTGGTTTTTAGTCATTTCCTGCACTGACTCTTTTCGCAGGATTTTGATTCCCTTAAATGTTCCTTTATTTAAAAGCATTTGCAGAAACCTTGTATAATCTTCCGCTGTTGCGTAAAGACCAGCACCACCATTTATATTTGGTTTTTGTTTTCCCAGACTTTGTTGCTCTGTTAATACACCATTATTTCTTGCGTACCAGTTTGTTAACTTGCTGGTTTTATTTTCCGGAACTGTAAAAAAGGTGTTTTCCATTCCTAACGGCTTAAAAATATTCTGGTAGAAATATTTATCTAATGAAATACCCGATACCTTTTCAATCAGTTTTCCTAAAACATCGTAGCTCATGCCATAATTCCATTTAGCGCCAGGCTCATTCAACAGCGGATAATAAGTATATGGTTGCCATAATTTACCACCATATTTTTTTTGATTAATCATGTTTAAAACCCGATTATCCCATTCATAACCAATGCCGGAAGTATGCGTTAACAAATGCCGGATGGTTATGGGCTGGCTCGGATGTTTTATTGAAAAAGTGGTATCTTGTTTATTAAATTGGTCAATTACGCCTATGCTATCCAATTCAGGAAGATATTCAGCAATCGGATCATCTATGCGGATGTTACCTTTCTCATACAATTGCATGACAGCAACAGCAGTAATTGCTTTTGTCATAGACAATATGGTAAAAAGATGATCAATTCGCAATGAATCTTTATTGACCATACTGTTGATACCGGAGGCACGTTGATAAATTATTTCTTTTTTATTAGCCACAACAGCCACAATACCCGGAACAATTCTTTTGTTAGTTTTTAGTTCTAAATAGTAGGTGATTAACTGAATGCCTTTATTTGAAATTTGGGGCAATGATTGGGATATAGAATGGTATCCAACAATCAATAAAAGAGCAATATTGATTAAATGACTTTTCCAATTTTGCATAATAGATAATTTTACTTTTAAAGCAAACCCATTCCAAAAATAATTAGCTTATCAGAACCTTTTAAATGCCAACATTGTGACAAGCTAAATTTACATTTTCTTAGGCAAATGCATTAAAAGCAGTCTGCACTTGACTTAGTGCTGAACTGGAGCAGGCACCTTAGTTACCATAATGGAACTCCTTTCACAATTATTCTCGAACTCGCTGAAATTTATTGCAAAACAAAAATATGTCGGTCGAATAATGCAACTCTTTCTTCCATCAATTACTTTAGGTTTTTATGTTTGTCCAAGTTTTATGTTTGTCATTCCAATACAAAAATAAGATTTTTATTTTCATGCGGTGCCGAATAAAATAGCTTACAACGATGGCGCATTGGCGATGGCAGGGCAATAGATGATGTCCCGCCCGAAACCGCTGCTGATTGAAATATACCGTTGAAGATATGAACTAAAAGCTAAATTAATAACGTCCAGCCTGATCCATATGCCGAAGCTGATCCGTAGCTCATTGTTCAACGTCGTGCCCTGCTAGCGCTAATGCAATGTAAGCGGCAGGGCTTCTGCGCTTTGAGACCTAAAGATTTACAAACCAATCATTTTTTATCTCAACAGTTTCAGTCATTTTTGTTTCAATACCTAATTTCAATTCTTTTAATTTTTCGCACAAAAGTTCACCATCAATTAAGTCAATGGGAGGTGCACCATCTCTTGTTGATTCTTTTAGAGCTTCTCGTGAGAAAGTACCCGTTGTGATAAAAAGTCCTTTGTCTGCTCGTCCTTGGACGGCACCTCGAAAATCTCTTATTTGACTTGGAGTCACTGATCCTTTGTATCGTTTACACTGAAAAATGACATGAAAACTTAACAATCCGCTTACTCTTACAATGCCTTTGCCATCAATACCACCATCGCCCGATTTACCAGTTACCTGGACTTGAAAAAATCCGCTTTCCCGTAATATCCTTTGGGCAAGTCGTTCAAAAGCTGCGGGCGATATATTGTAAAGAGTGTTTAATAGGTTTTCTTTCCATTCTTCTGTTCTTTCGACTTCCTCTTCAATTGCTTTTTCTAATTGAATTGGTGTCTCTATTTTTTGTTCTACTGTTTTGGTTTGCTCCCTAACAGTTCGTTTTATTTGTTCAGGGTCTAGTGTTTTAATATCTATGTCTGGCTTTAGTAATGCCCAAATACCTCTTGTTGAATTTTCAAGAAGTCCAAATTTTTTTAAATATGTTTTGCTCCAAGCAAGTCTGTAGTCAACTTCATTTATTGCGCCATCTTGGCCATGAGGAATCTGCAAAATGTTGTCAGATATTTGTGCAATTTCATAAACCTTACTATTGATTTCTTCATTGGAACCTGAACCACCTAACTGTAAAAGTGCCTTGACAGTAGGTATAAATAGTTCGTCAAAAGTTGGAATTTCAGAGTTTAATCGTTTCCTAGCCATAATTTTTTAAAATCGTTTGGTGCTTTCTAGCCTTGCTGCTTACGGTAAGGCTTGGCGATGGGCTGGCATTTTATAATTGTCTGCCCGGAACCATAGCTCAATATTTTTACTAAAGATGAAGATAACAACTAAAAGCTCAATTTATAACGTCAAGCTGGAACTACTGCTGATAGTGAGTTGTAGCTGATTGTTCTTCCGTCAGCCAGCCTATTGCCAAACCTGCTGTTGTAAGCCGTTTTTTTCGGTCGGTTCTTTAGAAGTCCACTTCATATAGCATTTTAAGTTGTCGTTTGTTTATGCTTGCAGGTAAAAGTCTAATTACCAAATTTCTTACTGAGGCTAACATTTTGTTTTCAATCTGTGCTACTCTTCCAATAGTCCACGAAGCATTGACTATGTAGTGAGTTCTTTTCAGTCGTCTTTGCTCAAATTGCTTAAATGCTTTTTGAATGTCTGCATTATTTTTTAATTCGTCTGCAAGAATTACTGCGTCTTCAATTGCTTGGCAAGCACCTTGACCCATATTTGGTGTCGTTGCATGTGCTGCGTCACCAATCAAAACTACATTGTCAAAAGCATATTGGCCGATAGGTTTCAAGTCTATAATGTCGTTCCAAATTAGGTTTTCATCTTCTGTTTGTTGTAAAACCATTGGTATCGGTTTGTGGAAGTCTTTGAAGTGTCTTTGCAAATCCGCCACTTTAAATTGTTTCATTGCGTTATCATTTTGTTGTGCGTTTACACAAGCAAACCAATAAATTTTATTGTTTGCCAAAGGTACAATGCCGAAACGTCCTGCCGTTCCCCAGGTTTCAGATGTCTCCGACAGGTTTAAGTTCGTGTTTTCAATTACAGCTCGCCAACAAGTATAGCCCGAATATCTTGGGGTTGTTTTTAGCAATAATTTCTTACGAATTGGCGAATGGATACCGTCTGCAACAATCAAAAAATCTGTCTCGTAAACACTTCCATCTCGAAACTTAATTGTTATCGAATTTTTTGTTTGCTTAATATCGATAGCGTGTTTATTTGTATTTATGATCTTACTGTCAATTTTTGAAAGCAATAGTTTATGTAATTCGGCTCTGTGAATAGTGAAGTTATCCACTCCATATTTTTCACTAATCGCTTTGCTGTCTGTTTTAATTATGGGCTT
Source organism: Chitinophagaceae bacterium (assembly GCA_037718865.1). GTDB lineage: Bacteria > Bacteroidota > Bacteroidia > Chitinophagales > Chitinophagaceae > JADCRZ01. The sequence goes on from JBBJMP010000009.1 coordinate 187,592, forward strand.
TCCTTTTTGGTCGTAGAGGGTAAATGATGGAATAAGTCTCCCAAATTTAATTACTTCGTCAGCAATGTCTAACTTCTGAAATGCTTTGATTGCATTTGACGCTAACACAAGACCAGCCCCGACTACATTAATTTCAGGAGTTGCTTCAAAAATTGTTGGGTTGATACCAATTTTGTTTAGTGCAATTGCGGTTGTCAGTCCCGCTATGCCTCCACCTACAATTATGAATTTTTGTGTCATTGTCGGTCGTTCTAAAATTCTGACTAACGTTTGCTCGGAGGTTGAAAATTAAGTAGATATAAATCCGAGTTCTTCATTAGATATTTCAAATTTAGCGATGGTTTTTTTGATTTTCTGCACGACGTTAAGTTTTCTTTTTTGATCAAGGAAAAGATATTGTACAGGTGGTTTATAGGCAACAGCTTTAGTGACCATGTTCCAGATAATGACGGCCAGCTTTCTGGCGGTGGCGCTTACAGCGACTGTTCTGCCTTTTCTATAGGCTATTCGTTTAAAAAAATCAGAGAGATGGGTATCTTTTAAATTACCGATGGCATTTGCAGCATTTCTCAGTGCGATCTTTAACCTGTTGCTTCCTTTTGGCGTTTTGCTACTAAGCAGTTTACCCCCGCTAATTTTATTGTTGGGTGCCAGTCTAAGCCAGGATGCAAATTCCTTTGCTGTTTCGAACTTTTTAAATCCTTCCGGCCCTACTTCACTCATAATGGTAAGAATGGAGGAATGACTCAATCCTTCAATGCTCATCAGGTCGGTCCCACCAAAATACCGGAAGGAGGCCTGGTTAAGATCTATGCCTTTAATGGCATTCTTATTGATGCGCTTATGCTTCTTATCATCCGTCTTTAACTCTCTTTTATCGGGATGGATATTGATTTGGTCTTTAAGAAAAGCATTGATCTGCACTTCACATTCAGCTATTTTTTTCTGATAAAACAAATAGCTTTCATATTCCTGTTTGAGACCAAAGAGATAATCAGTCCTGTTATTTCCTTTCAATGCCTTGCTGATTTCTTCCTGCGACTTACGGCAGTTGAAATGTCTGTGTTTGGCCAGTTCCTTAGGGTCAAGCTGGCCTTTACAGATGTCGGCGATGATAGCCATGCCAGTAAGCCCGCAGACATCTCTCACCACCACATCGAGGCGAAAATTAAGTAGCTTCAGATACTTCTGCATCTTATGTGCTGCTTCTGCGGCAAGGTCGATCATGTTTTGCCTTTGACGGCAAAAAGTACGCAGGGTTTCTGTTGCTTCATCAGGCAGAAAGCTGCCGGTGAGCAAACCGATGCTATGCAGCTTTTGTATCCAGCGTGCGTCTTTTACATCCGTTTTTTTCCCTTTTATGTTCTTGGTGAACTTACCATTACAGAGCGTCAGATCAAAGCCATGCTTTGCAAGTTCCACATATAGGTTTTGCCAGTAATTGCCAGTGCTTTCCATGGCAACTGATGTAATGCCATGTCCTTTAAGATGCAGGCAGATGGCTGTTAAATCATCGGCATAAACGCCGAACTCTTTTACATCATCTTTTCCCTGGCCTACGGCTATAAAATGCGATCTGCTTCCCACATCAATACCCGCACAATGGGGGTGAATAACGTCCATTTCCATTTTGTTCTTTGTCATAATAGATTTTTTTAAAATGACTCAGAGGGAATGTACTTTTACACTTGAGAATTATTCTGAACGGGGTAGCAAGTAGCTCCTCCACTGAAATTATCAACTATCCCGGTGCTTGAACACCGGGATTTTTACATTCCAACCAGAATGACGCACGGGCTCGAAGGCACCAATGCTTACAAGGGTCTTGCAATGAGTCGCAGGAAAGATACATCCGCGTCGTTAGCTGGAGAAATTATTTTCGATCTCGAAAAATGGGGAATGGCTTACAACGTACAGGTATTGCTGCAGGTGTGGAATTCATTGTTCGTCCAGCCCGGAACCGCTGCCCAATTGAAAATATAAAGTTGAAGTTAACAACAAAAAGCCAAATAGATATTCGTCTGCCGGAACAAAAGTACAGCGATGCAAACAGCCGAAGTTTCAACGTCCAGCCACACTTGCAGCAATACTTATGTTAGCGGCATACCTTTTAACTATTGTGAATGTAAATATCATAAGTGCTTGTTATGTTGTCTAATTTTGTCAATCCACAAATATTATCAAGTTTTTTAAGTTTCGGCACATACTTGATGCTTTGCAAGAAACATTTACTGTCAAAGCCTTTCTTTTTGTGAGTTATAATTTCTTCGTTGAAGTTTTTTTCCCTTTCGGTGTCATACATTGTTGCTACTTCAACTAAAAACTTTCTCCACCATGCATAATAAAAATAATTTAAATGTCTAATTGTCTTGCCCTCGTGTTTATATGTACTAAGCATCGTATAAAACGCTAGTAAATCAAATACTGCTTGTATTTGTTCTTTGTCTATGGGTGTACCAGAAATACAACTTTCAGTTTCTTCAATCATTGAATTGATAAAACCTTGTCTATAAGTGGACTTTGTATTGTCATTCCAATTTGCTTTTACTTCCCATGCTTTACTTCTTGATTTGCGAAGTTCTTCAGTCCGGAATTCTTTAAAAAGCTGAATTGTGGTTTGTCTTTTTTGATAACTGTTAAATTCAAAAGCTATCCATCCTGTAACACACAACGTCAATAGTGCTATGATGGGACCAATTGTCCCACTAACATATTGACTAAATAAGTACCAAATATTTAAGTTAGGAGAAAGACTATTTGCATAAAATTTATTTACATAAACCAATAAAGGAAAAACGATAGCTAATGAAAGCAATAAAAATAATCCGATTTTTTTCCAGTTCATAGTAGATTTAATATTGGTGATGTCTATATCGTTTCACACTTAGGAAACGTCTTCTAAGGTTGCCGCTAACGTTTACGGCTTACAGCAGGTGGGGAAGTACATTCCGTCTGCCCAGGCCGAAGTTAAAATTATAACTAAAAGCTCATTGTTTATTCTACTGCTGAATTACTAATGTCGAGCCCGGACCAATGTACAGTACTGATAATCGGCTGATTGTTATCACCTCTGCCCCACTTGCTGTAAACCGCCTGTTATGGGCCGCCATTGCATTTAAAGGATTTAACTGTCTTATAAACAATACCAGAAATCGTCTCTTGTCGGAGGTCCTCAAAATGAATCCTGTTGGAAACAAATCGTATCACAGTGAGCGCTCTGTCCCAATTTTTATTTTGCATTTCCGGAACCGGTACAAATTTGTTCGTCTGCTCAAGCCGCCCAACTGGAGCCGATTGAAAAACCAATGTATCGGAGTGGGCGCACTTTCACACTTTTGATGTTAGCTTCCTGGAAAACACGTACAGATTTATTCTACGCCGAAGCCGCCCAAATGAAGCTGATTGAAAAACCAATGTATCGGAGTGGGTAACACTGTCACACTTTTGATGTTAGCTTCCTGGAAAACACGCACAGATTTATTCGTCGGCCGAAGCCGCCCAACGGAAGACAGTTGAAAAATCAATGTATCGGAGTGGGCAACACTGTCACACTTTTGATGTTAGCTTCCTGGAAAACACGCACAGATTTATTCGTCTGCGGAAGCCACCCAACTGAAGACGATTGAAAACCAATGTATCGGAGTGGGCGCACCATCAGGCTGTCTGAAAATCTAATCTGTCCCCTAAGGAAAGTTCTCCAAAATGGTGGCCCATAACGTTTACGGCTTACAGCAGGTGGGGAAGTACATTCCGTCTGCCCAGGCCGAAGTTAAAATTATAACTAAAAGCTCATTGTTTATTCTACTGCTGAATTACTAATGTCGAGCCCGGACCAATGTACAGTACTGATAATCGGCTGATTGTTATCACCTCTGCCCCACTTGCTGTAAACCGCCTGTTATGGGCCGCCATTGCATTTAAAGGATTTAACTGTCTTATAAACAATACCAGAAATCGTCTCTTGTCGGAGGTCCTCAAAATGAATCCTGTTGGAAACAAATCGTATCACAGTGAGCGCTCTGTCCCAATTTTTATTTTGCATTTCCGGAACCGGTACAAATTTGTTCGTCTGCTCAAGCCGCCCAACTGGAGCCGATTGAAAAACCAATGTATCGGAGTGGGCGCACTTTCACACTTTTGATGTTAGCTTCCTGGAAAACACGTACAGATTTATTCTACGCCGAAGCCGCCCAAATGAAGCTGATTGAAAAACCAATGTATCGGAGTGGGTAACACTGTCACACTTTTGATGTTAGCTTCCTGGAAAACACGCACAGATTTATTCGTCGGCCGAAGCCGCCCAACGGAAGACAGTTGAAAAATCAATGTATCGGAGTGGGCAACACTGTCACACTTTTGATGTTAGCTTCCTGGAAAACACGCACAGATTTATTCGTCTGCGGAAGCCACCCAACTGAAGACGATTGAAAACCAATGTATCGGAGTGGGCGCACCATCAGGCTGTCTGAAAATCTAATCTGTCCCCTAAGGAAAGTTCTCCAAAATGGTGGCCCATAACGGCTACGCATTAGCGATGGCAGGGCAATCATATTCGTCCGCCCATGACCGGTGCTGATTTGAAATGCTTTGCTGAAGATAACAACTTAAAGCTACATTACTAAAGTCCTGCCAGAACCACTGCCGATGAGCAGGCTACTGCCGAAGGTTCCAACGTCAGACCCTGCTGGCGCTAAGTCTCCATGTAACCTTAAAAACTGTTGAGGCAGTTAAAAAAGTAGACAATATAAAACCGCTACAGTAACTTTTAATTTTATTATTAAAACCTCAACAGCTATGCATAAAATTACAGCAAATTTCGCAGGACAAACCATCTACGTGGGTATGGATGTTCATAAAGACAGTTGGAATTTAGGAATTCATTTGAATGACATGTTTATCAAAAACGTCCATCAGAAACCAAATCCAACTATCATGGCCGACTACTTAAAAAAGAACTATCCCAATGCTCATTATAAAGCCGCCTATGAGGCTGGTAAATTTGGGTTTTGGATTCAAAGGCAGCTAACCCGCCTTGGAATAGAATGCCTGGTGGTAAATCCTGCTGATATTCCAAAATCTCAGAAAGACACGCTGCAAAAGACTGACCCGCGTGATGCCCGCAATCTCGCTCTTCGCTTACAATCAGGCGTATTACACGGGATCTACATTCCTGATGAACAACAAGAAGCAGATCGCGTATTTTTCAGGCATCGCAAAAGGATCTGGAAAGATCTGTGTCGTTGCAAAAACCGGATCAAAGGTTGCCTGGCATTCAGTGGTATTGACATACCGGAACAGTACGATAATGCCAGCTGGAGCTATAACTTTATTAACTGGTTAAAGGCCATTGATTGTAAACAGGTGAGCAGAAGAACTGCAGTAAACTATATGATTCACCAAATGGAGTTCTTGCGCAAAGAACTGCTAAGCATCAGTACCGCGATTCGGAAAATGATGCGGGAAGAACGCTATAAAAAGAATTACTATTTACTACGTACTATTCCAGGAATTGGTCCATTGACTGCCGCCAGCATTCTGGTAGAAATTGGTGAGGTTAAACGGTTTGCTACTTTCTATCACCTGAACAGTTTTGTTGGCTTGTTGCCCATGGAGCAAAGTAGCGGCCAAAAAGAGAACAAGTTAACGCTGACCGTAAGAAAGCATCGCCAGCTACGCAGCGACCTGGTGGAAAGCGCCTGGACAGCCAAACGCACAGATCCTGCTATGGCGCTATATTTCCAGGAACAAGTCAAACGAAAAGATAGTAGTATTGTAATCATTAAGATAGCCAGGAAACTGCTGAACCGGATTCGCTATGTTCTTATCAACCAACAGTCTTATGAATACGGGCTGGTGAAATAATAAAGAATCCTGACTACTAAACCTTGCATGTGTATGCGAATACACGTCGCTAAGTCTGTAGCGGGGTTCTTTTAAAAGATGAAAATAAAAATATTTATACATCAACATATGAAAAAATAAAACCGCAGGTTGACTACTAAACAAAATTTGTTATCGCATGAATAATCAAAGAGCGAAGTATTTTCTTCGACTAAGAATGTAGCACCTGATTTGCGCCACCCCTACAAATTAGAGGGCTAAGCACAAATACTGAACAAAAATAAAAGAGACTTGTAGCGTTTATTTTGTTTCAACGAACAAAATTATTTGACTACTCATAGGATGCTAGGTGTGTTGATAAAAACATTAATTTTGATGAAGGAAAAAAATCTTGCGAAGGGGAAAGGTTAATCCAGGTATTAATCTTTCTCTTTCAAAAGAAATAATATAAATCCTACCATATTAACTGGTCTCAATCACCTAAGGTACATAGGATGCACGGTTAGCGGTAGTGCCATCTACGCATTGGTAACTTTCGCCTTTACTTTTGTTTTTGTCCTTGCCTTTATTTTGTGCTTCCTGTTCTTTAGAAAATCACTGAACGCTTCATCTTCTTTTTTACTTAAAGTACGATTTTCGAACTTAAAGTCTTTCTCATCCATTTTCTTAAAAATTTACCATAGTCAAAGTCTTTAAAGTATTTAGATACTAATGTCAGGGCTTCTTTGGTGTCTATAAACATACGGTTGCCGGCAAAGAGTTTGGCACCCAAGGTCTGTTTATAATGCTCAATCAGTTGTGTTTTAGCAATGAAAGAAACTATTCCTTCATAACCACGTTCAAAAGAAAGTTTGCAGCCAAGAGCAACCAGATTACCGGCTACACCGCTGTAAAGCTTTTTCTTTCCTTTGTTGAAGTAGGCATTTTCAATCAGGTCCATAAAGATATGGTCGCCTTTGTCTGTTAGGCTGATGAGTCCCTGTATAATGGTGGGGTTTTGAACAGCGCTTAGTTTGTAAACCTGTCGATCCTGCTGTCTCAGTTCAATATGCCAGTCAAAAGCCCCGTGTTTCTTTTTGATTTGCTTGCTGTCCTTCTGTGTTAATAGGGTAATGGCTGTATCGAAAACTTCTCCGGAAATAGTGTTTTCAATAGAGTTTGTAAGTTTGTCCACCCAAAAACCAAGTCTTATTTCTTTTTGCCTTGTCACTGATCAAATTTACGAAATCTTCAGCTCAAACTCAAGGACTGCTGAGTTAAAAGGCATTACCGCTAACGTGTACGCATTTAGAAAGTTGGGGCATTTCATGTTCGTCGGCCCGGCTAACAAATGCTCAAAATTGATTTATTGCTCAAATATATTCCAAAAGTTCAAAATAATTCCGTCCGCTGGAACTATTGCTGAATAATGATCCAAAGCTCAATCACGGATTACGTCTGCCCCAATTTTTTAAATGCAGGGTTATGCGCCGCCATTCCTCGTTAAGTATTTTGCACAACCAGGGTAAAAAGATTTGGATTGATTTCTTTGTCCGGGTTTCGCAACAACGGAATGTAGAAATATTTAGTAAACTTATCAATTAATGGCTGTGATCAGTACGTACCTATTAATATCTGAATACCTGCCCAGCAAAATTCAACTGCTCAAGCCGCCCAACTAAAGCCGATTGAAAACAGATGTATCGGAGTGGGCAAACTGTCCCACTTTTTATGTTACATTTCTGGAACCGGTATAAATTTATTCCTCCGCCCAAGCCGCCCAACTAAAGCTGATTGGAAAACAAATGCATCGGAGTGGGCACACTGTCACACTTTTTATATTACATTTCTGGAACCGGTACAAATTTATTCCTCCGCCCAAGCCGCCCAACTAAAGCTGATTGGAAAACAAATGCATCGGAGTGGGCACACTGTCACACTTTTTATATTACATTATTTGGAGCCACTACAAAATTTATTCGACCGTTTAGGTCTCTCAACTAAAGCTGATTGGAAATGTATCGGAGTGAGTTTGTCCGCAGAATGTAGCATTGATAAAAATCCTACTCATTCATTTACTCATCTCTCCAATTAATTCAGATTTGAAAAAATTGATTCACGGGCACTCTGCTGTTTATCTTTGTCCCATAACCTCGCACCGAATGAATGATGCAAATATGGTGGCGCATAACGTTAAAGCATTTAAGCAGTTGGGGCATCTGTGTTTCGTCCGCCTGGGCCGCTGCCAAATTTATAACAAATAGCTCATTGTTTGTTCCGTTGCTCAAGCCATGGTGTCCTGCTGGAACCAATGCTGAATAGTGGCCTGTCGCTCATTGCTCCAACGTCCCGCCCCAATTGCTTGAATGCAACGTTGTGCGTTCGTGGTAAAAATTGAATATAATTGAAAAGAACTGAGATTTCAACAGTTACAACTTATGTATTTTTATAAGCCTGAGATATCCTATCTTTCTACTGTAAAAACTTTTTTTATGCATAAACTCGCGGCACTTTTCTTTTTTTATTGCTTGATTAGCAATGATCTTAAAGGACAAACTGAAAAGCAGAACAATGCAATAGCTGTTATAAAAAAAAAGGTGATGCAAGAGTTAGATAGTAAGCAGAAGATCTATAAAGATATTGCCCTGCAAATATGGAATTATGCAGAAGTACGTTTTAAAGAAGTAAAGAGTTCCGCCCTTTTACAAAAAGCATTAAATGATAATGGATTTCAAATGAAGATAGGGGTAGCAGGTATGCCCACCGCATTTATAGCTTCGTATGGAAGTGGAAAACCGGTTATTGGTATGCTTGCAGAATTTGATGCTTTGCCGGGTCTGGCTCAGGAAGCCATCCCTGAAAAAAAAATGATTGAAGGTAAAATTGCCGGGCATGCCTGTGGTCATCATTTATTAGGAACTGGTTCTGTAGCAGCAGCGATTGAAATTAAAAAGCTTTTGGAACAACAAAAGTTTAGTGGTACGATCCGTTTGTATGGATGCCCCGCTGAAGAAGGAGGCAACGGAAAAGTTTTTATGGTGAAAGAAGGATTGTTCAATGATGTGGATGTTATTATGCAATGGCATCCTTATGATTATAATAAAGCTACGCTCAAAACTTTTTTAGCTAATCTCAATGTCAAATTCCGGTTTAAAGGTATATCCTCTCATGCGGGCGCTGCACCTGAAAAAGGCAGAAGTGCGTTGGATGCTGTAGAGGCAATGGATTATATGGTAAATATGATGCGGGAACATGTGCCACAGGAAACGCGTATTCACTATGTAATCACTAATGGAGGTAAAACACCCAATGTAGTGCCTGATTTTGCCGAAGTACAATATACGATACGCCATCCAAAAAAAGAGGAGGTGCAGAAAATCTTTGAAAGAGTGGTAAAAGCAGCGGAAGGTGCTGGGTTGGGTACCGGTACAACAATGGATTATGAATTAATAGGCGGTGTTCATGACATGCTATTGAACTATACATTGGCGGAAGCCATGCATAAAAATTTAGAAAAAGTAGGAGGAGTGACCTATACCGCAGAAGAAATCGCTTATGGCAAAAAGTTACAAGCTACATTTTTAGACGCTTCTCCGCCAATAGAAAGTGCTGCCGAGATCAAAGCCTTTAAGCTGGAAACATTCAGCGGAAGTACGGATGTAGGTGATGTGAGTTATGTGGTGCCTGTCGTCGGCTTAAATGCCGCCACCTGGATACCTGGTACACCTGTGCATAGTTGGCAGGCAGTGGCCTGCGGAGGAACAGAAATCGGTATTAAGGGTATGATGGTGGCTGCAAAGGCGATGGCATTAACAGCTATTGACTTATATATAAATCCGGCACTGATTATAAAAGCAAACGAAGAATTTTTAAAAGCAAAAGGTGACTATAAATACAAATCATTGGTGGAGAATAATAAACCTGCGATAAATTAACTGAAATTAATGGACAAGCTACTTTTCTTTTCAGTTTATTTTAATGAGATACCTCAACAAGTAACGTTTGCCGGTGGAAAAAAGACTGCCAAACCATGACGCACAACGGACACGCATTGGTGTCCGGCAGGGCTCTTACATTCGTCGGCCCGGCACCGCTGCTAAATGTATAGCTAATTGATCATTGTTCGTTTTATCGCTCGGCTTTAATGTCCTGCCCAACCACTGCTTGGCAATGAACTGCAGCCTATTGCTTCAACGTCTCGCCCTGCTGGCACCAATGCACGGTTGGGCGTTCGTACTAATTTTGGGTGGGTTCCAAAACTAAGAACGCTTCTCTCAATTCTGATAGAAGCCTTCCATCCATTGTTTTCCATGACGTCCACCCGTTTACTGTTTTTCTTACGCTTCCAGAGTCATTAATTCCGGCTAAAGCGGCGTAGCTAGGACTTCCAAATACTTGATCCAATAGTGATAATGAGCCGTCCTCAAGTATTGTAGCCTCATACCTTTTTGGTTGCCCGTGTCTTGGCTTATAAGGCATTACTAAGACGTCTCCTACTTTCAGTAAATTGCTGCTGACCAAGTCACTTATTTCAACATCATACCGATTGATTTCCTTGTGGTTATTGAGCTCTTCAGCCTCTTGTCTGTGTCTAGTGTTGGTTTAAATTCTTCAGGGAATTCAAATACTATATTTTGAGGATTATTGAATTCTACAAACTTTGTGACTAGCCAAAGTTTTACCTTATACTTGAGTGTCCTCGCCCAATCTCCTAAATCCTTAGTCACCCCATCAATAGGAACGCCGACTATTGGATCCGTCTCTAATATGTCACCGAGTACCTGCCTAACATTTATTTCAGCGATATTCAATTCGTCAAATTTTTCTTTAATGGATGGGTCATTTTTGTATTGGTCGACAGATAAGTCTATAATAATACGTCTTGTAATTGCTTGTTGCGATGCTAATAATTGTTTTGTTATTTGCGGGGCAATATGATTCCAAACACTATGATGCATTAATTCTGCTTCAACCAGATACCACTTTCTTTGTTCTATGTCAATTGCAAAACCGTCAGGAATTGTTCCTCCACCATCCGCTGTTTTAATCTTTGACTTTGGTAAATAAAATGAATTGGGGCCAAACAATATTCATAGTTTTCTACAATAACTCTTTCCAATTCAGCTTCGTTGTCAAATGGTGATTTAATGAATTTAGTATCTTTAAATATAAGCATGATGTGAGTTTAGTGTTCGTACGTATGACGCCCAACGGTAGTATTATAGCTATAAGCCGAATGCGTAAAAAATATTGTTGTTGATAATCAAGGTATTTCTCTGATACATAAAAAATTGTTACATGCGTCAATACAATAGCATTTCGGAGTGAGCATTACTTTTTTTCATGACAATCAAACTAAAACCGGTATTACATTCTTTCTTAGGATCACTTATAGAACGCTTACTTTAGAAATATGCCGGATGATTTTTACAGCAATGCTACCCTCAGTTACATCGAATGTTTAGATTGAATTAACTTCGACTTGAAACTTAGGTAAATTTAGGCGCTGCACGAACCTTTACGGGTACTATAACCTGAATTAATGCACTACAAAGTAATGATTTTGTGTATCATATGCAAGAAATTAGATGGTTTACTATAGCTTCTTTAAAGATATCTATTCATTTTTTCCAGGGGCAATATCATCGTCAATTCGCCAGTTAAATTGCTGAATAGCTAAGTCGGCTTGAAAGTTATTCTTTCAGTAGATTTGTTAGCGATCCGTATTAATGACGCTAACGACGTTTTCCATGCGTTAAAGTTTTGGATCATCATGAATAACCTACCAGTCAATCTGGCCTTTTTTCCAAATATCATCCAGTGGACTTATGATGTTAATCAGTTGGTCCCGTTTCACGTGTAGGTAACGTTCTGTAGTTTTTATATTGAAGTGCCCAAGGATATCTTTTATATAGCGGATATCAATGCCCTTTTCAAGGATATGTGTGGCAAAAGAATGCCGTAAGCTGTGAAAACTTACGTCCTTTCGTATAATGGCAGCTTTGCGGGCCGCCTGGAATATTTGCTGTGCCGACCTAACGCTATACATCGTTCCGGGAACCTGGCCCTCGAAAAGATAGGTTAGCGGTTTGGGCTGTATGAATTGAATATAGCTCCTTAGAATGTCCAGCAAAACAGGACTGAGGTTTACATAACGGTCTTTTTTACCTTTCGAACGTTCAACGAAAAGCTGCATCCGGTCGCTGTCAATATCTTTCAATTTCAAATGAATTACTTCGCTCACCCGTAGTCCGGCACTATAAGCGGTGAAAAGAATGGCTTTATGCTTCTTATTCTTAACAGCATTAAAAAGGCGGGTGATTTCATTTTCACCCAACACATTGGGTAACTGCTGAGCCTTTTTGGGTCGTGGTATGTCCACAAAGAACTTGTCCCTGCCTAAAACCTGTTCATAATAAAACTTTAGGGCATTGATCCTGCTATGCAGCGAGTTTTCCTTTAAGCCCTCCTTTAAGCACTTTAACAGGTAAAGTTTCACGTCATCCGTAGTTAAGCTTGCCGCCGGGATCTTGCCAATAGCCTGAAAAAACACCATCAACTCGCCCCGGTACGTTCGAATGGTACTGCTGCTGTAAGCCTTAAGGGTCAATTGCTTAATTGCTTCTCCAAGACTTTTCAGGTTTTCATAACTTAACCGGTATGCGGTTGATGGCTCAGGGGCTGATGGTATAAGAACTGGTGCAGCTTTAGCGGGTGGATTCGAAGTTAATTGAATTAACCTGTCTTTGGATATTTCTGTTTGTTTGACATGTTTTTTTTTAATAAATATTTCCTAAGTTCATCCGTATTTAAAGTTGCCAAATGATGTAGCGCCTGATGAATACGATTATAATTTTCCTTATTTAATGGCAAATACCAGGAATTATGCGTCTGACTCCATTTAACACCCGGGATCTTCCTGATCGTATCATTCATGGTTTTAACATTCTCGCATCTAATCAATATCTGCTCAGTTCCTTTGTGCATCATTGGAAATAAAGTTATTGATTCCATAAAGTTATATGTATGGTTAAATTGATAAAGAGGATCTGCCTTATTTAATCACACTACTAATTTAATGTGAGGAGTAAATATATAAACAGTGATTTAACGGTATTTCCTCCCGGTTAAGGAAAAAGAAGGATACTAATATGGAACCTTTTATTTTGCACAATGAAAACATAAACTTATATAGTGGTTGATTTATTTAACATAACGTTTATTATAACATAAAATAAACTTATGACTTTTACTATTCTTATTTAAAAAGTTAGTAGAAATAAAGAAGGCAAAAAATCATATCAAAAGGGTAAAGGTAGATACACCAGCCTTCCGCTCACATAATATATGCCCACGCAGCCATGGGACTGCTAAGTGACTAAGAGGCAGTGGTAAGTGCATTAACGCTGCAAGGGAGTAATGGGCAGTTGGAAGGCCAGTTCAAGAAACTGAAAATAATCAAGCTGCAGATGTATGGCAAAGCTGGTTTTGAACTGTTGAGGAAGCAAGTGATCCTGCATTCCATATACTACCACCAAAATTGGCGCAGAACCAATTTGTGTGGATTTCCCAAATATCCAGGAGGATAACTTTCCTTTATTTACCAGTAATTGAGTTTTTTATGGTCACATTCATAATCACTAACAAATAAGCAGTTAGGATTTTTATTCATAGCTGCTTCTTTTTCTCCCCCGACTTGAACGTTGAAGCCTATAATTAACAGCCATATCTACTTTCAGAACTTATTATACAACCTTTAAAAGTTTCTTATCAAATCTTTGTTCATCATATTTGTATTATTCACTAATTTTAAGCTGCTTGTAAATGGTATTTTATTGTGAACAAAGAAATAGTGAGACATGGAAACAAAAACACCAAACCCGCATCATACGGCTATAGAGAGAAAAGCGTATACACGCGACCAGTTAGTTACAGTAAGTGACCTTGATCAATTCCGCAACGATTTATTAAAGGAGATTAAGTACCTGATAAGTCAGAAACATTCTGCTCCCGAAAAGCAATGGTTGAAATCCTCCGATGTCAGAAGACTGTTAAAGATATCGTCCGGAACCTTGCAGCATCTGCGTGATACCGGGCGTTTACAGTTTTCAAAGGTCGGCGGCATCATCTACTATCAGCATGAGGATATACAAAACATGTTGGAAAACGGATAAATGAAGGCTTTTACAACTTATAAAAAAGCCCTACTTTTGTGTAAGTTCTTTAATGCTATCAGAAAGGTGAGGCAAACGGTGAGTTAAGAAAAGTATTTCAGTATTTCTTATTGATAATGAATGATTTAATATAGAATTTTTCATCCAGTCGCCCCGACTACAGAATATCAATTTGGCAAATGCCGCAATCAAATGGTTTGCGGTTTTTTTTATCCACATTCTATTAAAGAAATGAAAATAATATCAGCACTCTGGTGAGTTATCCGGTGAGTTCTAAATGCTGATTTTTACGAGTATTTTTGAATCACAGGTTAATCTGCCTAAGGCAAAAATGCTTCTGGAGAAATACAACTCTGATCCGGTTGTTTCTAACCTTAACCAGCTGCTTCCATTACTATCAAATCTAAAAAGTAAATAATTACCTAAAGAAGATTGCTCAGCTCACTAATCGAAGCCATTACAGGACATATAGTGGCTTCGATATTATGTCATTAATACCCCTTATTCTGAACCAGCTTGCTGTTATTCCTGATTTCTCCAGTCGGGATCGGGAACAAGAGCTCCCGCTCTTTTAAAACCGGCCCATAAGAAAATTTATGCCCTACATAATTATCAAAGGCTTTGGTGGCCACGTTGAACGCTTTCCGGAGGCGGGCCATATCAAACCAGGTTTTATTCTCATAGCTAAGTTCATACCAGCGTTCCCGCAATACTGCTTCCCGGAACTGTTCTTTGCTCAGCGCTTCAAGGGGTTGCAACTCGGCTCTATTCCTGATATCGTTTACTGCCTTATACGCTTCCGCCGTCGGGCCGGATACTTCATTGGCTGCCTCGGCAAAGATCAGCAGTACCTCAGCATAACGCATTAAAGGCCAGTTGAGGCTGCTGCTTGTGGTGGTAAGATGTGCTTGTGTGTCGAAATGTTTAAAGATGTAATAGCCGCCCAGGTCAACGGTTTGATTCCGGTTGTTGCTAAGGGTATAGGTGCGGTAGTAAAACTGCTTTTCCTTAGTCCTTTTATCCCCAAGGGCATAGGATTCCACAAATTCCTTATTGGCAAATATGGCCCCGGTCTCATCTGAATAAGCCGAGATACCCTGGTTATATGGGATAATGGAGGTTTGCCAGTTCGAAGCCAGGATATTGGCAGCAAACTGAACCATAAATATATTTTCTCCCCGGTTTTTGGTGGCCGGGTTGTGCAGGTCATCGTAGGAGGCAAACAGGTTGTACCTATTCGCCACGATGACCTCTTTGGCTTTGTCGGCTGCTTTCTGAAAATATTCCGCCCCTTTTTGCAAAGGGAACCCGGCCATCGTGAGATACACGGAGGACAATAAAGATTTTACGGCCCCCAGGGAAACTCGGCCAGTGACATCTGTAAAAGGCAGCCCGCTCGACTCTGCCGCCGTTAGGTCTTCCACGATCAGTTTATAAATGGTTTCCTCGGTAGCCGGGTCAGGATAGAGTGTCTCTGAAGTTAATCCTACCGGCTGGTTAATCAAAGGCACTTTGCCAAATATTCTCACCAGGTTATAATAGTAATAGGCCCTAAAGAAGTAGGCTTCTCCCAGGTACTTCTTTTTCAGGGCCTCATCCATAGTGATGCCGGGGATCTTAGCAAGGGCCAGGTTGGCATTGCCAATGCCGCGGTAGCTGCTTATCCACCAGGTGTTGCCATACTCATTGTCTGCATTGTTGACCAGGTTGCGCACGTTGATGCTGCTTTGCGCCTGTCCCAATTCCGTATTTGCCAGGCCGGTTGCAAACTCCAGCATCATCCAGGGCGCCCCGTTGAATCCGCCTCCTGTTGTAGGTCTTAAACTTTCATAAATTGAATTCACCGCGCTTTCAGCATGCTCCGGTTTGGAAAAATAATTTTCCATGGTGAAGTTTGACCTGTCGGGTTCTTCCAGAAATTTTTTACACCCGGAACTGAAAACGAACAGCACGCCCAAAAGAAATAATTGAATGCTATTTTTAATAATGTTTTTCATGTGCTCTTTTTGAATGAAGATTATAAACCAATATTAAGCCCTACCATAAAAACTTTGGGCTTCGGGTAGTCGTACAATACCACACCCTGGTCGAAAGGACCGCCGGTGGTAGAAGATTCCGGATCATAACCGACGTATTTAGTAACCAGAAAAAAGTTCTGGGTGGAAGCGTAAGCCCTCAATCGGCTCAAGCGGAGTTTTTCCGTGATTGCCGGGGAGAACCGGTAAGCCAATACCAGGTTGCGGCCACGTATAAAACTACCATCTTGTATCCGGTCGGAATCCTCGTTGGTATTATAACCGGCAGACACGGGCCGCAATTGGGCAATATTCGTGTTTTGTTTGGTGGGTGTCCATGCATTTAATACCGTTGCCAGGCTATTAGCGATTCCCTGGCGGTCTTCCGTTGAGTGCTTGGTACGGAACAAGACATCGTTGCCATACATGTATTGCAAGTCTATTATGAGGTCGAAGTTTTTATAACGGAAGGTATTGAGCAGGGTGCCGAAACCATCCGGGATCCCTTTCCCGATGATCACCCGGTCGGTTTGATTGATCTGGCCATCCATATTCACATCCTTATATTTAACATCTCCTGGTTTTTTTAAATACTTGGCTGCTTCAGATTCTTTGTCCACCTCCCAGGTGCCCAGATGATTATAACCAAAGAAGGATCCTACCGGTTCTCCTTCCCGGATAATGCCTGGACCAGAAAAGATATCGGCTCCACCTGTTAAGGCGACAACTTTGTTCCTGTTCACTGAAATATTAAAGCTGGTATTCCATCCGAAATTTTGGGTATTGATATTTACCGTGCTGAGGGCAAACTCGACCCCGCGGTTTTCCATACTGCCTATATTGCGGGTGACGGTGGTAAAGCCACTGCTGGAAGGAACGGGAGCACTCAGAAGCATATCGGTAGTGAGTTTACGATACACATCCATTTCTAAGGTCAGTCGGTTTTTGAACAAGCCCAATTCAATACCTGCGTCCAGCTGATGCGTTTTCTCCCACCGCAGGTCCGGGTTGGCTAAGCGGTTGATGCCTATACCAATACTTCGGGTCTCGTTGAAAATAACGGAATAATTGCCCAGCCCGGCCAAGGCCTGGTAAGCGGTAATCTCCGAGTTGCCCGTCACCCCATAACTCGTGCGTACCTTGAGGTTGGAAATAGCCGGGATATCCCTGATAAACTCTTCCTCTGATACCCGCCAGGCAAAAGCCGCCGATGGGAAAAAGGCAAAGCGGTTAGCCGAGCCGAATTTGGAGGATCCGTCAGCCCGCCCGGTAAAGGTTACCAGATACTTCTCTTTTAAGCGATAATTGATCCGCCCGAAATAAGAGTTCAGCCCATAGGCACTAGTGCTGGAGCTCGGCGCTACCGGGTTGGCCCCGGCCCCCAGGTTATTAAACATAAAATAATCGTCCTGGAATCGTTGGGACTGTGCCTGATTGGTAAACTGGTCAACGTGTTGCCACGATAAACCTAATAAGCCATTGAAGGAATGAATCTGGCTTACCTTTTTATTATAGGTCAGATAGTTTTCGAATTGCCACGAATTATGCCGGGCATTGTTCACAGAGGCATCGCCACCCTGGTTGCGGGATATGTAATTAAGCGTTCGTCCCCCGTAATAATCGATCCGTTGATTGATGATATTGGTTCCCAGGGTGGTTCTTAATTCCAAACCCGGGGCCAGATTAATATTGGTATACATATTACCCAGCATAGTTTGGGTCTTGAGTAAGTATTTCCTGTCCTCTACAATGTTTATAGGATTGCCGCCGCCTTCCATGCCCGGATAATCTTCATTGCCGCCCCAGCGACCGTCCGGGTATTTCACCGGGATAATAGGCAGTGCTTCCAATACCTGCCGCATAGCAATTATCCCGCCGGCTCCCAGGGGGTCGATCTGGCTTTCATTTTGATCATTATAACTTAGGGTGCCACCTACTTTTAACCAGCTTTTGATCTGGCTGTCAAACACGAAACGGGCTGCGTAGCGTTTTAACCAGGAATTCCGGATAAGGCCATTTTCATTTCTATAACCCAGGTAAAGGCCAAAATTGTCTTTGGCATTTCCGCCGGTAAAAGATAATTGATGGTTCTGGGTGAGTGCTTTTTGCGTGGCTTCTTCCTGCCAATCGGTATCATACAAGGGATTCCCATTGGCATCAAAAAGAAGAGGGTTGATTCTTTTTGTTTTGGGATCTTTATATTTGCCGCCTGCCCAGCCCACAGGATCATATTTCTGAGCGTTCTGGTAAGCAATATCCTCTACCATTAAGAATTCGCGAGAGTTCAATAGATCCATTTTTCGCGTCAGGACGCCTACACTCCAGTCAGTATCGTAGTTCACCATACCGCCTTTCTGGCTTCCGCGTTTGGTTGTAACCATAATAACCCCATTTGCTCCACGTGCCCCGTAAATAGCTGTTGCCGAGGCGTCTTTCAGCACCTCTATGGATTCGATATCATTGGGGTTAATGTAATCGATGGGAGTGCTGCCGTTGGCAAGGTTGGTTACATTAAGTATGACTCCATCAATAACGTATAGTGGGTTATTGGTAACACTGACGGAGGTACTACCGCGAATCCTAATATTGGCCCGCCCGCCTGGCCTGCCAGAGTTAATGGAAACATTCGCACCGGTGATGCGGCCCGCCAAAGCCTGGTTGAGCGAGGCCACGGGCCGTTCCTGCAGCGCTTCTGCCTTTACAGAACCTACAGCACCAGTCAGGTCGGATTTGCGTTGTACACCATAACCGATCACTACTACCTGCTCTAACGAAGCACTGGAACTCTTCATACTAATCACTAAAGACAAGGTTACATTGTCTTTTATATTGTAACCTGATAAAGTTTGTGACTCATACCCCACGGTTGAAAAAGTGAAAGTATAAGGGCCACCTGAAGAAATTCCCGAAAAGGTAAAAACGCCGGAACTATCTGTATCAGTACCGGATGTAAAGTTTGTATTTGAATTTTTAATGATGACTGAAACACCAGGCAAGCGTTCATTATTGTTATTTTGAACAATCCCTTTTACTAAGCCGGTACCGGACTGCGCATTTAAATAAGACGAATGCAGAATAAAAGTCAGAAATATAAGGACAATGTAGTTGCCCCTCAATCTAAGGATATTAAATTTCATATGATTATCGTTGTTATTTTTAAAAATGGTAGAGCTATACTTAATATTAGTAACTGGTCTTCTTAATTTTTTTTGATGACAATTTTGAGTTGAAAATGACTTATAATAAATCCAGATTATTTTCTTGGGGTACTTCAATTAAATAGTAAGAAGCCAAGCTATTTAAAATGTATGTAGAATAACACCGTTATTCGTTTTCAAATGGCATCATAACCAGACAGGAAATCAGTACACTTTATCCGCCCACAAATCCGAATGAATACCTTATGATGGGGCGGCCATTAGTTTGTCTAGCTATTGTCCTCTTAAGGCTCAATAAATAAAGCGTACATTTTTAAAGGTATTAATTTAACAGTTAAAGCAAAAAATTAAATTAGGCATTTCGTTCTCAAAGGTTTGTTTGTTGAAAACAAGTTCTTACATTTAATCATCAGGGCACATTTCATTGACTGGAAAGATAATTTCTGATACCTCCATTTTGATTTAGCAACAAGTAGTAAGGAGATTTAGAGCAACAATCTTGTATAAAGTCAGAGTGCCTGGAAGGATGTGGTTGCGCAAACTATTGATAAACCAATTAACGTAGCGGTATATCCAATCCTTCTACAAGTTATTTCAGGGTATACGTGTCACTGGCGAATCCGCAGCATACGGATCTGGAATTGTATGACATTGATGGGAAGATCTTATACAAAAGGTCAGCCTTATCTAACGGCATCATTGTATTAATGCCACCTGGTAAAACCCGGTGTGTATATTTTGAAGGTAAGTCAAGGCGATCTTAACGAAACGTTTAAGCTCATCAGCCAATGATTACAGCACTGTATCGCATTCCATTCGAGGTAGACCCCCAATGGAACATAGTTGGGAAACCCAATTGGGATGATCCCAATTCCGATCCGGATTACAGGCACGGGGATTACGCCTTCGATTTCGGCTTTCCCGAGGGCCATAAGATTCTGGCAGCCAGATCGGGAACTGTTATCGATTCAGCCAGCGACCGGACCGGTCCTACGCCTGCCGGAGGAAATTTTGTCTTCGTCAGGCATCACGATAGCACTATTGCCAGCTATGCCCATCTTAAGCACAATGAAGTTTATGTTAAGAAAGGCGACTGGGTGGATCAGGGGCGGATTATCGCCCTGTCTGGCAATACGGGAGCGTCAAGCGCTGCCCATCTGCACTTCCAGGTAATGATTTATGGGAATCATGAAGGTGATTACGGAGTCAGCATTCCCATATTATTTGAAGATAAAAATCACCCTGCCTGGCGTCCCAAGGCCGGAGAACTTGTAGTGCCCAATAATATAGTAACACGTCAGGAGAACTGGCGTTGGTGCCACAAGTGCCAGGGACTATTCTTCGGGGGGGCCTTATCTGGCTCCGGTTCAGTAGGCAAGTGTTCCGCAGGCGGCGGGCACAGCCCGGCAAATAGTGGCAACTATATACTTGTAGAAAATGCCGCTTTACCTGGCGCCCAGGGAAACTGGCGTTGGTGTAATAAGTGCCAGGGACTATTCTTCGCCGGCCATACAGGATCGAAATGTCCTGCCGGAGGCGAACACAGTAAGTCTGGTAGTGGAGACTACTGCGCTCCGTTTACCTCCTCGAATACACCTGGTCAATCCGACTGGCGCTGGTGCAAAAAATGCGAGGGTATGTTCTTCGGTGGCCATCCAGGGTCGGTATGCCCGGGGGGAGGGCAGCATGACAAATCGGGGAGTGGCGACTATTCGCTGATACAGTTGCTGCCTCCTAATGCGCAAGGTAACTGGCGCTATTGCCGTAAGTGTCAAGGCCTATATTTCGGGGGTCTTCCGTTCTCAGTATGCCCGGTTGGCGGGCAACACGATCAAAATCAAAGTGGATATTATACACTTATGATTGATCTTGCTCCTTTTGTCAAACAAAAAGATTGGTGGGTTGCCGGGCAGAACGATTGGCGAATGTGCAAAAATTGTAGGGGACTATTTTTCGGTGGTCATCCTGGATCGAAATGCCCGGCAGACAACAATGGGCATAACAAGGAAGGCAGTGCGAACTATGTCTTGCTGATGAACTCGCCAACTGCTCCCGGACAGAAAGAGTGGCGCTGGTGCCAGAAATGTCAGGGATTGTTCTTTACAGGTAAACCAGGTGTGAAGTCGAAGTGCCCGGCGGACGGGTTGGAACATACTAAAACGGGCAGTGGTAACTACAGTTTATTATAAAAGATCAATGCTGCTTTATGCTAACACGCCGCGAACTCATAAAAAACACCGCACTCCTGGCAGCTTTCAGCCCTGTTTCTGAATTTGATCAACTGTTCGCTGCCGGCCCAAAGCGGAAGTTTCGTATCGGCGCCTGCGATTGGTCAATAGGAAAAAACAGTGACATACAAGCGTTTGCTGTTGCAAAACAAATTGGCCTTGATGGGATCATGGTAAACATGGGCTCTGAAAAGAATAATCTGCATCTGCGCAATTCATCACTTCAGCAATCTTATCTGGATGCCTCTCGTAAAACCGGAGTAAAAATTTCAAGCATTGCTATTGGCGAGCTGAATAACATACCGTATAAATCAGACCCTCGTACCGAGGAATGGGTTTGGGATAGTATAGAAGTGGCAAAGAATCTTGGCGTCTCCGTCGTTCTGCTTGCTTTCTTTAACAAGAATGACCTGCGCAACGATGAACAAGGGAAAAAAGAAGTGATACGCAGATTAAAAATAGCGGCACCTCATGCAGAAAAACAGGGTATTATCCTGGGTATCGAGTCATATCTAAATGCAGCAGAACACCTGGAAATTATAGAAAAGGTCGGTTCCGGAAACGTAAAAGCGTATGTGGACTTTCGCAATACCGCTGATGCTGGTTATGATGTGTTTAAAGAAGTGAAACAATTAGGCAGCAATAAGATTTGCGAATTGCATATGAAAGAAAACGGCTTCCTGTTGGGAAAAGGAACGTTGCCCTGGCAAAAAATTCGTGACCTAATATACGAGATGAATTATTTCGGCGATGGGTGGATGCAGATTGAAGGAGCCATACCTAATAAAGCTGATGTGGTAGAAAGCTACGTCAAAAATTTACAATTTCTCCGGGGGCTTTTTAAAAAGCCGGTATAATCAGCTCAACTTTAAATGCTGCAAGCCATAGTATGAAAAAAATTATTTCTTTATGTTTTTTTCCGGTTGTCCTTACCCTGATTGTTTCTTCTGTGAACCGTAAAGAATCATCAAAGGCTCAATCCATCACTGCCACAAAGCATACTTTTTTAAAAGGCCCTGATCTATACCTGCCTGATGACCTGGAAGCAACCTTGTGGGCAGAATCACCTATGTTTTATAATCCTACCAATATGGATGTAGATATAAAAGGCAGGATATGGGTTACAGAAGCAGTGAACTACCGGGATTACAATAATGATCCTTCAACATTTCTGCACCATCCCAAAGGAGATAGAATAATGATATTGGAGGACACAAACGGGGATGGCATCGCAGACACGTCAAAAGTTTTTGTAGAAGACAGGGACTTAATTTCTCCTGTTGGTATTGCAGTGATTGGAAACAAAGTAGTGGTTTCTTGCTCGCCTAATATGATCGTTTACACCGATGACAATGGCGATGATGTGCCTGATAAAAAGGAAATTTTTCTTAACGGTTTTGGTGGCAAAGATCATGATCATTCTTTACACGCCGTCTGTGCAGGACCCGACGGAAATTGGTATTTCAATGCAGGCAACGCGGGTCCGCATATTGTAACAGACAGGGCCGGCTGGACTTTACGGTCAGGAAGCATTTACGTCGGAGGCTCACCTTACAGTAGGGGGAACCAGGGCAATCAAAAAAGCGATGATGGCAAAGTGTGGGTGGGTGGTTTAGCCTTACGCATAAAACCTGATGGCACGGGCCTTAAAGTAATGGGCCATAATTTCAGAAACTCTTATGAGATCATTCCCGACTCTTACGGTAATCTATGGCAGAACGATAATGACGACCAGGTAGTAACCTGCAGAACCACGTGGTTGATGGAAGGAGGTAATGCCGGATATTTTAGTTCCGATGGAACCCGCTACTGGCATGCCGATCAGCGCCCGGGACAAGATATTTTCAACGCGCATTGGCACCAGGATGATCCCGGCGTAATGCCTGCAGGCGACCGTTCGGGCTCTGGCGCCCCATCAGGAATAGTAATAAATGAAAGCGATATTTTAGGAGAACATTACCTGGGCCTGTTATTAAGTGCAGATGCCGGAAGAAACGTAGTATTCGGCTATTACCCTGCATTGAAACGATCGGGTTATGACCTGGGCAAAAGAAGCAATTTCATTAGTTCACTGGTTGAAGACAACAAGGGGTATGTCTGGAACGATTCTGTTCAGAATCAACGCGAAGAAAAATGGTTTCGACCCAGTGATGTGACCATTGGCACCGATGGAGCCATTTATGTAACTGATTGGTACGACCCTGTAGTCGGAGGCCACCAGATGAAAGATCAGAAAGGATACGGACGGATTTATCGCATCTCACCTAAAAACAAAAAACTTACAGCACCTCAAATAGACCTAAACACAGTCAGTGGGCAATTATTGGCGCTGAAAAGCCCGGCAATTAATGTGCGTAACCAGGGGTTTGAAAAATTAAGGCAGCAAGGCGACCAATCCGTACAAACGGTTAAGTCATTACTTGCTGATAAAAACTACTATATCCGGGCAAGAGCCGTATGGTTACTGGCACAGTTAGGACAAGCAGGTGAAGCCGAAGTCGTGAAAGTATTGAATTCTACTGATCCACAGCTGAGAGCTACAGCGTACCGGGCCTTACGCCAGTCTGTAACTGACATATTGCCCTACGCCGCAAGAATAGCCTCTGACAGCTCAGCCTTTGTCAGAAGAGAAGTAGCGGTTTCGCTCAGCGGCCTTCCTTTTGAAAAGACAAAAAATATTTTTATTGAACTGATTAAAAGTTTTGATGGAGAAGATCGCTGGTATCTGGAAACCCTGGGAACAGGGCTGCAGGGTCATGAGCCGGAAATGTATGCTGAAGTAATAAAATTGTTCGCAGAAAACAAGCCTGCTTCCCAATGGAATAACCAGATGACAGCTCTTGCCTGGCGCTTGCACCCAGTAGAAGCAGTAAAGGATTTAACGGCAAGGGCAAATGATGCCTTGCTGTCAGCCAATGAACGGCAGGCTGCGTTAACTGCCTTATCTTTTATAAATGATAAAACTGCTGCTGATGCAATGGTTAACCTCTCTAAAAGTAAATTACAAGACGTCGCTGAGCAGGCAGCTTACTGGCTTTCTTTTCGGCAAACTAACGACTGGTACACATTGCTTGATTGGAGCAAATTGAGTCTTAACACGGGTTATGAGAGAAAGCTGGCTCAAATGAAAGTAAAAAAAGAAATCATCCTTGATGAACATCAATCGACATATGAACGCAGGAACCGTGTGCAGCAGATGGCTGCAGATTCTGTTGGTGCCCAGTTATTGATTGGCCTGGCGGCAGAAAAAAGATTACCTGAATTAATGGTACCGTTTGTAGAAGAAAAAATATTTAAAAATCCTGACGCTTCTATCAGGGTGCTGGCAGGTAGCTACTTTAAAAGACCAGGTGCAGGAAAAGTGTTTCCTATACAGGAAATCTCAAACCTACCTGCAGATGTAAAACGAGGAAAAGCAATATTTACGGGTCATTGTTCCTCTTGTCATAAAGTGAGTAATGAAGGGAATACCATTGGCCCTGATCTGACTACCATCGGAAAAAAATTTGATAAGACAGCACTACTGGATGCTATCATTAACCCAAGTGCAGCAATTGTTTTTGGTTATGAACCCTGGCTGATAAGTACTAAAGATGGGGAATCGCTCTATGGGTTTCTCCTGTCGGAAAATAAAGAAACCCTTGTAATAAAAGATATATCCGGACAAAAACACGTCATTCGCATAAGTAAAATAAGTTCAAAGATCAGGCAGGAAAAAAGCTTTATGCCTGATCCCGTTGATGGTGGACTGACAGAACAAAACCTTGCCGATGTAGCACGATATTTATTAAACGTGCGTAATGGTTCACAACACTGATTGTTGAAGTTCTATTTCTGTAAAATATTTATATTGCTTCTCTAACTGCCTGGTATATGAATAAACGAAAAGTCTTTCTCTGGAGTATCGTCGTTGCGCTTGGCGGCTTTCTTTTTGGTTTTGATACAGCCGTAATTTCAGGTGCAGAACAATCCATTCAAAAATTCTGGAACCTTAACACATTTCAGCATGGGTTAACGGTATCCATTGCCCTCGTCGGTACGGTAATAGGCGCTTTGCTAGGAAATATACCGTCCGACAGATGGGGAAGGAAAAAAACATTGATATTAATTGCTGTATTGTACCTCGTTTCCTCCCTGGGCACGGCACTTGCCACAAACTGGTATGTATTTCTCGTTTTTCGTTTTATGGGCGGCCTTGGAGTAGGTGCATCCTCAGTGGCAGCGCCTATATATATATCCGAAATTTCTCCTGCAGGATCCAGGGGACGACTGGTGGCCCTGTTTCAATTCAATGTAGTGCTTGGCGTTCTTATCTCTTATTTCTCCAACTACCTCATTGGCCAGGGAGGCGAAACATCGTGGAGGTGGATGTTGGGTGTTCAGGCTGTTCCATCACTTCTATACCTGATCCTGTTGCGATTTGTTCCTGAAAGTCCGAGATGGTTAATGTTAATAAAAGGTAAGGTAGATGAAGCAAGGAAAGTATTCAAGATTATTAATCCTCAACATTACGAGCAGGAATTAGAGGCCATTCAGAAAAATAATCAGGAAGAGATCGAAACTGGTTTAGCAGGTACGCTGCTATCAAAAAAATATAAATTTCCTATCTTTCTTGCGGTCGTGTTTGCTTTTTTTAACCAGGTATCCGGCATTAATGCAATTACTTATTATGCGCCGCGTATTTTCGAAATGACCGGCCTGGGCAGGGAGTCCTCGTTACTGTCTACCGTGGGCCTGGGTGCGGTAAACTTCATCTTCACCCTTATTGCTGTTAATGTAATAGATAAGATAGGAAGGAGGACATTGATGCTAATCGGCTCTTTTGGCCTGATTGCCACATTGGGCCTGGTATCATTTGTATTTTACAGTGAACAATTCAGCGGCTGGGCAATAACAATTTATTTATTGGTTTACATTGCATTTTTTGCTTTCAGTCAGGGAGCCGTTATCTGGGTATTTATTTCTGAGATCTTTCCAAATCAGGTCAGAGCCAAAGGACAAACGCTGGGAAGCTTTACGCATTGGATCATGGCAACGCTGATTGCCTTCTCTTTTCCTATGCTGGTCGAGAAACTGGGTGGTGGCAATATCTTTCTGTTTTTTTGTATAATGATGATAATCCAACTGTTGTTTGTCTGGAAGATCATGCCGGAAACAAAAGGAAGATCACTTGAGCAGATAGAACGATCCCTGGTTTTGCATTAACAAAACCCAACCTTTATGTACTGCCTGCATTACCCCAATGAAACAGGATGTGATTTAATACCAGATATTCTTTAGATGAGAAAACGATAATTTTTTTATGGTAACATTGTCTGCTGATTGAACAGTTATTTTATTGTACGGTGTACTGGGAAAGAAAATTTCAGTCATTACGCTTAACCCATCATCAGCAAATAATTCAATGGAACTCACATCTATAATCAGTGAAAGGTTCATTGACTTTGCATCGGTTAAGCGAGGCGCTACATGTTTGCCAGCGAAGTTTTTATGAAAGTCAACTTTACCTGATCTTGTCCGGTCCGTATAATATTGCCGCTGCTTTACATCATATCCTAAGACTACTTGTTCACCCAGATCGTTAGATAGTACGATAGAAAAATCGCGTATCTCTTCCAAACGCATATCGATGCGCCCCGGAATAGGCGTTTTATTTGTTTTTGTTGACAGACTATAGCTTTTAATAATCTGGACGTTTTGAGCAACTATCGGCTGCGACTCAATGTTACTGAGCTCACGAACCGGTTGCGAAATCACAAAAATATCATTGCCAACACGGTTTAATTTCAATTCCCGTGGTATCGTCATAGCGCTCCGCCACCGTGCGGTTGGCACCACGTTGGCATATTGCCAATTGCTCATCCAGCCCAGGAAAATTTTCCGGTTACCTGTATTAAACCAGGTGACACCCGCATAATTATCAGTGCCGTAATCTACCCACCTTGTGTCCGTGTGAGCAGGAACGAAATTTTTACCGTCAAACTGGCCTATAAAATACTGTGTGGCCGATCCACCGTTCGGCCCTCCCGGATTTATGCTGCACATCAACACCCAGATTTTCTCTCCTTTAAGCTCAAGGTAAAAAAGGTCAGGGCATTCCCATGTTCCACCGTGGGCGCCGGCTTCTTTGCCGAACTCACTTTCTTTTATCCAGTTCTTTAAGTCTTTGGACGAATAGAATGTTACCCGGTCTTTTGTGGCTACTGTCATTACCCATTTTTGCCCCGTTTCGTACCAGATCACCTTTGGATCACGGAAATCTCTAGTGCCAGGGCTTTTTACTACGGGATTGTTTGCGTATTTCGTCCAGGTTTTTCCTTCGTCAAGGCTATAGGCAATGCTTTGGTATTGCGAAGAATCTAATTTTTCTTTTGGAGCTTTATAATTAATATGCGTAAAAATTGCCACAAGGGGTATCTTTCCGTTTTTACCAAAGCCCGATGTGTTGTTGGCATCGACGACAGCGCTGCCGGAAGCCATGAGACCCAGACTGTCGGGCGAAAGGGCTACCGGCCCTTCAGTCCAATGCACCAGATCTTTACTGGTGGCATGTCCCCAGTGGTTCGGCCCCCATACAGTGCTATCCGGATAATACTGGAAGAACAAATGATACACGCCTTTATAAAATACCATCCCGTTGGGATCATTCATCCAGTTTGCTTTCTGGGAGAAATGAATCTGGGGACGATGCATTTCATGGTATAGGGATTGACCGGTTAGCTGCTGCAGAAATGCACTGGTAACAAAAGTGATTACATATACATATTTTGTGGCTTTCATTTCATTAAGTTTCTATAAAGTAATGACTCATTTCATCTGTTTATATCGAAGCTGAATATGTTTTCAAGTACCGGAGTTTTCACACTGAAGAGAAAAACAAAAAAAGGAATACCAAATTAAATAATTTAAACGATTAAGCAAGATTTTTCTATAAATTTGTTTTAGCATGGAATGGCACGGTTTGCTAGCTGCTTAGCGACCAATTTCTCCTTCCTGAAATAATCCTTACCATTTTTTTTAACGCATCGTCTACTCCGTATAAATGTTAAATGAATGCGGAACATCCGGTCGATCACGGCTTATATCTAACGGTTTAATAAGAAATAAAAGTTATGAAAAAGGAGGAAAAACGTTTAAGGGTAGGTGTTTTAGGATGTGGAACTATTTCACAGGCTGCTCATTTCGAATCCTGCCGTAAATCGCGCAATGTTGAATTATATGCTATATGTGATGTTGCAGTGGATCTGTTGGAAAAGATGTCCGTAATTCATGATGTCCGGACTACATATAACAACTATGACGAGATGCTGGCAGACCCCCGGGTAGAAGCCGTTATCATTGGAATAGCCGATCAGTTTCATGTTCCGGCTGCATTAAAAGCCGTTGAGGCAGGCAAGCATGTGCTGATTGAAAAACCATTGGGTGTAACCATAGAAGAGTGTGAGCAGTTAAAAAATAAAGTAAAGTCATCAGGCCTGGTTTTCCAGGTTGGTAATATGAAACGCTTTGACCAGGGTATTGCTTACGCACAACAGTTTATTAAGGAAGAGATGGGACAAATTCTCGCCCTGAAAGCATGGTATTGCGATAGCACGTACAGATATACGCTCACAGATAATGTAATGCCGGTAATTGAACAAAGTGCCAAAGCAAAAAAACCCGAAGGGAATCCGAAGCTCGATAAGGAACGCTATTATATGCTTACACATGGCAGTCATTTAGTAGATACCGCAAGATTTTTAGGCGGAAACATTTTAAGCGTTCAAGCCTGGCACGTTGAAAAGTACGGTGCATATAGCTGGTTTGTGATATTGGAGTATGAAAACGGAAGTATGGGTCATTTGGACTTAACAATAGCCGTTCGTATGGATTGGCACGAGGGGTTTGAAGTGTATGGCGAATACGGAAGTGTTGTAGCTAAAACGTACAATCCCTGGTTATTTAAATCCAGCGATGTCAATGTGTTTTCGTCTAAAGACCATGTTTACCGGCGGCCGTTGGGTGAGGATGGGCATTTTTACAAATTACAGGTAGAAGGGTTTGCCGATGTTATCTTACACCAGACCCCTATGCACGGGGCCACAATAGAGGATGGCATTGCTGCCATGCGGGCCATGGTAGCCATTTCCAGGTCGGTAAAAGAAGGTAAAAAAATAAGGCTGGAAGATGTTGCCGGAGGAGTAAAATAATCTGTTATGAATATTGGAATTTTTGCCAAGACATTTTTGCAGCCCTCTCTGGAGGGGGTGTTGGATAGCGTTTGTGAATATGGATTAAACCAAATTCAATTCAACATGTCTTGCGCCGGCCTTTCTTCTTTACCGGACCATATTGATCCCGTTATTGCACAAACGATTCAGCACGAGACCCACATCCGTAACATCCAGATCGCCGCCGTTTCCGGAACGTTTAATATGATCCATCCTGACGTAGCCGAACGCCAATTGGGCCTAAACAGATTGCGTACCCTTGCAAGGGCTTGTAAAGACATGGGAACATCGGTGATAACCTTATGCACCGGTACCCGCGACCCTGATAACATATGGCGAAAGCATCCCGCTAACTCAGACAGCTCTGCATGGAAAGACCTGTTGGAAACAATGGAAAAGGCTATCGGGATTGCCGAAGACTACAGCCTGACGTTAGCCTTCGAGCCTGAAGCGGCAAACGTGATTGACACGGCAGAAAAGGGACAAAAGCTATTAAATGAAGTCCGATCTGACCACCTCAAAGTCGCAATGGATGCTGCTAACCTGTTTCAAATCCATAATGTAAAGCGTATGAAGGAGACTATGGAAAACGCATTTCATTTACTAGGGAGTGATATAGTGATTGCACACGCCAAGGACATTGTAATCGATATTGACGACCTGGAGTTTAAAGCTGCAGGAAAAGGTTTGCTGGACTACGATACATACCTGACCCTGTTGGAAGCTTACAACTTCAGGGGGCCGCTAATTTTGCACGGCCTGGAAGAGCAGGAGGTAGAAACGAGCATACACTTTTTAAAACAGAAACTATCTCTTATTAAACGGGAAACCGCATAAGATGCCATACTTTGAACATAACGAATTACTGTTTCATTATATTCAAACCGCTCAGGGAAAACCTTTCATTTTTCAGCACGGCTTAGGTGGAAGTGTGGACCAAATAATAAAAATATACTCTCCACCAGCGGGCGTAAAGCTTGTTTCCTGTGATTTCAGGGCGCATGGGAAGACGGCAACTGGCTGGAGTGACCAACTCAATTTCAACACTTTTGCTGATGACATCGTAGCGCTTATGGATCACCTCCACCTGGATCAGGCGATCGTTGGCGGAATATCAATGGGGGCTGCCGTTGCACTGAATTTCGTTCTGCGTTACCCAGCTCTGGCCTCCGGACTGATCCTTGTCCGGCCAGCATGGCTGGATGGACCAATGGAAAAAAAATTCAACGAAATATTCAAGCTCATTGCACAATTGGTACGGGAGTACGGACTTGAAGCCGGTCGTCAACTATTTATGCATGCTGATATCTATATTCAATTATTTAAGGAGTCCCCAGGTACTGCCCAGTCATTCCTTGGACAATTTAATGATGAAAGATTAGCTGAGACCGCGGTAAAGTTTGAACGCCTCCCTGACGATTCACCCAGTAAAAACCGGGAAGAATGGAAGAGTCTTACCACTCCAACACTTATTCTTGCAAATAGATCAGATCCTGTTCATCCCTTTGAATACGGTTTGGAATATTCATCTGCCATAAGCCGGGCTGAATTTAGAGAAATAACACCCAAATCGATAAGCGAAGAACAACACAACAAGGACGTTCAGAAAAATATAGACTTGTTTATCACTAGTCTGCTATAAATTTTAATGTCATTTTATAAAATTTAAAAACATGAGTTATGAGTATATGGCATGAATTCCCTGACAATCGTATACTGGCCGAGCTTTCACTTTGGTCAGCCGATTTGGCGAATCTGGCGGAAGAAATAAACCGAATGGACCCGTATGCCGATTTCTATCATATTGATACAGCCGACGGACATTTTGCACCCCAGTTTCTTTTTTTTCCTGACCTCGTTGCCCGGCTTCGCCAACTGACCAGGAAGCCGTTTCATGTGCATTTAATGGTTGACAGTGCCATCCTTTTACATCAAATTGATCAGTTTATTGAAGCCGGCGCGGACATTATTACGATCTGGTACGAGAACGGTGAGGTTGTTCCAAATGCTCTTGATCAGATCCGCAGTGCAAATCTTACTGCAGGGATGTCTTTGGGATTAGAGACGCCCCCTGAAGTGATCATTCCCTATTTTGATCGCATCGACCTCGTTACAATGATGGGAACCCGGGTTGGGGTGAAGGGACAGGACCTGTCGGAACAGGCGTGCACCCGTATGAATGCCATGCGGCAGTTAATTTGGGAACACGGTTATTCAGGCAAGATCAAACTTGCGGCGGATGGCGGTAATCGTTCCCATACCGTGCCGGCCTTGCGTGCTGCCGGTGCGGATACAGTCGTTTTAGGATCGCTGGCCTACGGCAGCCAGAATCTGAAACAAACCTTCGATTGGCTTTGGTCCCTGGCGGGTCCACCACAGGAGCAAGTCAATTTGCACACATGATACCAACGGAAAAATTTCCCTATCTCATCAATGCCGGAAATTATGCTCAAAGAAAGCGCTTAATTAAAATAGTAACACCCATTATAAACAAGTAAAATTCAATATATGGAAAATTTGTTAAATCGTTTACACAGTCCGGAGGACAGTGTTGTGGCAACCTATTACATTGAAACCAAAGGCGACCTCGCACAGGTTGCCCGGGAACTGGTAGTGCTTGAGACGACCGCTCCATGGGTTGCAGCTACGCAGCCAACCGATCTTTACCTGCAAGCCGTAGGTGAAGTTCTGGAGGTAAAACCAACCGGTCCCGGCCGCGGTTACATTTCCCTGCTTTATCCCCTTATCAACATGGATTTGGAAGAATCGGCCTTCCCCTGCTTATGGCTTTCCATGATCGGGGGGCCTACCTTCGCATTGGCCTCTTATGAGAAATCGCGGCTCGTGGACTTTGCGATTCCGCAGGTTATGATGGATAAATTTCCAGGCCCGGCCTTTGGCATCGACGGTACGCGGCAGCTTTTAAATTTAACCAATGATGAATTGATGGTTGGAACTATTGTTAAACCTACTGCCGGTTTAACGCCTGAAGAGGTAGCTGACTTTGCCTACCAGGCTGCACTCGGCGGCATCTGCTTCATCAAAGACGATGAAAAGATGATGAATACAACCTATTGTCCTCTTGGTCTGCGGGTGAAATTAGTTTCTGCGGCACTGCGCCGTGCCGAAGCGGAAACAGGCCTTAAAGTGTTATATGCTGCTCATATTACCACTACGCCTGACCGGATCATTGGTCGTGCCCTCGAGGCCCTCGAGAATGGAGCAACGGCGCTGATGGTCAACTTTTTTGCCGCCGGTTTTTCCTCGCTGCAGTTGCTGCGCCAGCATCCTGACATCAACGTGCCCATTTATGCTCATTGCGGTGGGCGCGAAGCACTGGGAAGAGCCACAGGCCAGGGAATTTCACCTTCAGCAGTTGTTAAAATGGTAAGACTGCTCGGGGGCGATTATTTCCGGGCGGGTATGCATGCCAGTTACCTGGTTGACACAGATGAAGACATTGAGACGATGCACGAGGCAGCCACCGGGACCTGGTGTTCCCTAAAGCCAATACTGCCAGCCGTTTCCGGGGGATTAAATCCAAAAACAATAGGGGTCAATGTAAGTCGCCTGGGGCGGGATAACCTGTTCCTGGCAGGAACAGGTATCTTATCAAATCCGGCCGGACCTAAAGCAGGCGTTCAAGCGCTGGTGGAAGCCGCCGCGGGTATCGAATCGGTTGCTATATAACGGATGTCAGAATTGCCAGAGAAGAAAGGAACCAAAACAATTTTAGTAACCACTGGCTGGACCGTTAAATGATCGCCATTCTGCCAGCGCCTGAAATTTTGATATATGGAGCATACAAAAAGTATCGACTTAACGTGCCTGGGAATACTTGTTCTGGATGTCTTTGCATATACGATTAATGAGTTTCCTGCAGAAGGAACGTCAGCGTATTTCGATTCTATGAAATTGTTCCCCGGCGGTTGTGCGTACAATACTGGTGTAGATGCCAGACGGTTAGGCCTGAGCGTAAGCATTCAAGGTAAGGTGGGAAACGATCAGTTTGGAAATGTTCTGTTAGAATCTTTAAACAGGGAAAATATTTCCACGGATAAAATTGCCAAAGCAAATACAAACACGGCTTTTTCTTTTGTTATGATTCCGGATAGTGGCCAGCGCCGGATTTACAATACGCCGGGAGCCAATCATACCTTTTGTTTAGAAGATATTGATTTTGATTCAGTTAAGGATTCGAAAGTGATGCATATTGCCGGAAGTTCACTCATGCCTAAACTGGATGGGCTTCCTACTGTCGAATTATTAAAATTCTGCAGGGAAAATAAGATAATCACCAGCATGGATCCTGTATTTAAAACGAATATCGCCAATGTCATTGTGCCTGCGCTCCCATACCTGGATATTTTTCTACCAAATACTGAAGAGTCGGAACATATAACCGGGCTAAAAAAAGCGGAAGACCAATTGAATTTTTACCTTGACAATGGTGTTGGCATTGCCGGAATAAAAATGGGCGAAAAGGGCGCATTGATCTCGGACGGCAAAGAGAAATTTGAATTAGGAGCCTATAACGTAGCTGTTGCGGATACCTGCGGTGCGGGAGATGCCTTCATCGCAGGCTTCATTTACGGAATGATTAAAGAATGGGACCTGTATACGATAGCAAAATTTTCCACCGCAACGGCAGCACATTGCGTTCAATCAGACGGGGCGACGTCAGGGGTAATACAAGCAGATAAGATAACAGAATTTATCACTCATGCTCAACTACCCCATCATGAGCGCTAAAACCAACTTATCAGGTTATGCATTTTTAAAATTTTATCAATATATATTTGATGGAATTTTCTTAATCAATATGCAGGACTTCTATGAGGAAAAAGATTGCCTTAAAAGACATCGCCAGGCAGGTAGGCGTGTCCATTGCCCTGGTTTCATATGTCCTTAATAACCAGGAAGAAGAAAAACGGGTAGGTAAAGCAATCGCTATAAAGATAAGAAAGGCAGCAAAACAACTTAATTATCAGCCTAATCAAATAGCTAAAAGTTTAAAAACCCGAAAAACGCATACCATTGGATTAATTGTAGCTAATATAAATTATCGTTTTACTACTGGAATAACTCATGCTATCGAAGCCGAAGCTAAGAAAAATAAGTACACCGTCATTTTTGGAAGCTCGGATGAAAACCAGGAAAAATTTGCGGAATTAATGACTGTTTTAATTAATCGTCAGGTCGATGGGTTAATTCTTGTTCCAGTTGAAAATGCCGAGGAGCAAATCAAATACCTTTTGAAGCACGAAGTACCCTTTG
This sequence comes from Chitinophagaceae bacterium, assembly GCA_037718865.1. GTDB lineage: Bacteria > Bacteroidota > Bacteroidia > Chitinophagales > Chitinophagaceae > JADCRZ01. The sequence continues at coordinate 222,474 of JBBJMP010000009.1, forward strand.
TACTTATTGACAGAATTTTTCCAAAAATTCAAACAAATTTCATTGGCCTTGATAATTATAAAGCAGCGTACCAATGCGTTACTCATCTTGTAAATACGGGCCATACACGCATAGGCCTGATCAACTACAAAACTTCTTTTTATCATTTGCACGAACGAAATCGGGGCTACCTGCAGGCAATGAAGGACAATAAATTGAAGGTAAAGAAGGTGTGGCATAAGGAGATAAGGGAAGAACATTTGAAAGATGACGTACATAAATCTGTACAGGAATTGGTTTCCGCTTCACATAATTGCGATGCTATTTTCTTTGCAACGGAGATGTTAGCTGTTAATGGATTAAAACGTTTAAATGCTTTGCAGATAAAGGTCCCAGATGACCTTGCTGTGGTGAGCTTTGATGAAGCGGAAGCGTTTGAACTCTTTTACTCTCCAATTACTCATGGCAGGCAACCCCTGGAAGAAATGGGAAAGTTGGCAGTAAGCACCCTGATGGACATTATTAACCACAAGAAAGTTTGCAGGCAGGTATATCTGGAATCAGATTTTCATATCGGAAAATCATGTGGAGAAAAGTAATTTCTAAAAAATTTGCTTAAACGATTAAATAAGTATATTTGGTTTAACTTATTTTTTCTTCCATACTACTATGTAAGATCGAACTGGTCGCTCTTAATGATTTCTGGTTTATAAAATCCCGCCCTTTCCTGGTAAATTAAATTGTACCTGCTGCGTTTTGACAATGTGTTGTTATAGAAAGCTGAAGCTTCAAGTTGACCGGATTTATTCAATCTCTATTAATTAAAAAGTATGCGTAATAATGCTTACGTTGTATTTATCGCTGTTATCGCTGCTACAGGGGGGTTATTATTCGGGTTTGATACCGGAGTAATCTCAGGAGCACTTCCTTTTTTAAAGGATCACTGGAATTTGAGTGATGCAAATATTGAATGGATTACAACCACTGTTCTGGTTGGAGCAGTTTTAGGAGCTATAACAAGCGGCAGGCTGTCTGACTTTTTAGGCAGGAAAAAGATGATCATTATCAATGCGGTCATTTTTGCAGTAGGAGCCCTGGGTTGTGCTTTTGCATGGACCATAGAAGTGCTGATTATCATGAGAATTACTATCGGCTTTGCCATTGGTATTACATCCTATGTTGTGCCCATGTACATTGCAGAGATCGCGCCGAGCCGAAGAAGGGGATTACTGGTTACGTTAAATCAGTTAATGATTACAATCGGGATCTTGGTATCGTATATTACAGACTACTGGTTGGGCAACGATGCTGATCCGGAATCGTGGAGGTGGATGTTTTTAGTTGGTTTTTTCCCTGCGCTTGTTTTGCTGGTAGGAATGTTCTTTCTACCGGAAACACCACGCTGGCTGATGATTAAAAACCGCTGGGAAGAAGGTAGAAATGTATTATTGAAAGTAGAAGATCCTGATCGGGTTGAACAAACATTAAGTGACTTAAAGCAGGAAATTGAGTTTTTCTCCCGTCACAAGGCAAGTGCAAGGGAAGTATTTAAACCGTGGTTGCGCCCTGCCTTGATCATCACCGTGGGCATTTTCTTTTTTCAACAATTTTCAGGCGTAAATACAATTATTTATTATTCACCCATCATATTTCAAATGGCAGGTATTGTAAGCAATACCGAATCTATACTTCCTTCAATCATTATTGGTGGAGTAAATGTATTGGCCTGCTTTGTATCCGTTCTTTTATTGGATAAAGTGGGCAGAAGAAAGCTGTATATGATAGGTATTTCGGGCATGATACCTTCAATAGCCATGTTAGGTGCATGTTTCTATTTTAAAGATGCGCTTGGCGCAAGCCTGCCTGTCTTTGCTGTTCTGAGCATAGTTTTCTATATCATTTTTATAGCCATCAGTCTGGCTCCTCTTGGCTGGCTGCTTATATCAGAAGTGTTTCCACTTAATGTCAGAGGGGTAGGGATGAGTATTGGTTCCTTATCACACTGGGGCTTTAATGCCATCATAGCTTTTACTTTTTTAAAGCTTGTAAACAGCATCGGTATTGCTACTACCTTCTGGTTTTATTCCTTTGTTTGCCTGGCAGGTTTGATATGGGGCTATTACTACATTCCTGAAACCAAAGGCAAATCACTGGAAGACATTGAAAAACATTGGAGAAAGGGCGGGAGTCCCCGATCACTTTAAGTTATACTCAAAATAAGACAATGAAAAGATTTTTAACCTTATGCTGTTTTCTATCGGCCATTTCACATTCCGGAGCGCAGTTCAGCGTACAATACAATCCTGCACTGCAACCTGAAAACAATATGCAATATTTCACACCATCGGGAAATTTGTTTGTAGGTGATTGTATTCCTTTCTTCCATAACAATACCTATTATTTATACTGGCTGGTTGATTCAGCGCATCATCGTGCACTGAACGGCCTGGGGGGTCATCAATGGGTGTTGAGCACATCTAAAGACCTTAAGAAATGGAAACATTATCCCGTGGTATTAGGCATAGATGAAGAATGGGAAAAATCTATTTGCACAGGCTCAGTGGTGTATACAAATAATAAATTTTACGCATATTATGCTACAAGGCTCATCAACAATGAAGGAAAGGTGAATGAAAGATTAAGCTATGCTGTCAGCAACGACGGAATTACCTTTAAAAAACAAAAGCCAAATCCTTTCTATATGTCAGCTCCCGGCTATAGTGAAAAAGATTTCAGGGACCCAAAAGTAATAGTTGACAGCAGTGGTGTTTTTCACCTGTTTGTTTCGAGTAAAAAAAACAATTCATTGATGCAGGTTGCCGACGGTGCACTGGTTCACCTTACCTCGAAAGACCTGAAAAAGTGGGAAGTGAAAGAGCCGTTGCTAACCGGTCAACAATCTGTACCGGAATGCCCGGATCATTTTTACTGGAATGGCTGGTATTATTTGGTGTATGGCCATAGCGGAAACACTTTTTATGTAAAATCAAGGAACCCTTATGGTCCGTGGCAGGAGCCGCAATACCAAACGCTGAATGAAGACTGGTCAAACGTAGCAAAGACAGCAGAGTTTGCTAACGGCAGAAGAATAGCAGCGGCATGGATTCCGTCCAGAAGGGATAACAAAGATAATGAACGGGAGATTTTTGGAGGAAGCGCCGTGTTTCGTGAAGTGGTCCAACACGAGGATGGTACGTTAGGCACAAAATTTCCGTCAGAAATGATACCTGCGACGTCTGCGTCACTACCGTTGAAGCTTATTCACGATTCAATGACAACAACTCCTGATCCGGAAAATTACCTTATCAGCGCACCGAATGGGGTAGGTGCCGGGTATTTTGAAAATATCCCGGTGAATTGCAGGATAACACTAGAGATAGAACCACTAGGCAATAATGAAGAGTATGGGCTCTATGTAAGGTCTAACGTAAAAGCTACCGGCGGGTACAAGCTTAACTTTTCATCAAATAACCGGACAGTTACTCTTGCAAATACAAGTATATACGCCGTAGATGGATTAAACAACAATATCAACATAGACATCATTATGAAAAACGACATTATTGATGTGTGTATTGATAACCGCAGATGTATTGTAAACCGTTTACCGGAACAGAAAGGCAGCATGTTGTGGTTGTTTGCCAAGCACGGTTACGTCAAATTTAAATCAATTAAAATTTCACCACTGTTAGAAAATTAGCCTGTGTATGTTGTTAGGATTTGATATAGGAGGTACAAAATCTGCTGTTATCCTGGGGCAGACAAAGGAAAGCGGTGATTTGGAAATAACGGGTAAAGAAGTGTTGCCTACAAACAAACCTGTGTATGAAATGATAGAGTCGCTGTTTGTTTCAGCAGAATCGCTGCTGCAGAATCATGCAGTATCAAAAAAAAATATAAGCGGCATAGGCATTAGTTGCGGCGGACCTTTAAATAGTAAAAAAGGCATCGTTTTGTCGCCACCTAATTTACCCGGATGGGATAATATTCCACTGGTGGAGCTAACCAAAAAAAGGTTTGATAAAAATGTTTTGCTGCAAAACGATGCCAATGCATGTGCCATTGCAGAGTGGAAGCACGGAGCAGGTAAAGGGTATAACAACCTGATTTTTCTTACATTCGGCACTGGCATGGGCGCCGGGCTGATATTGGATGGAAAATTATACTCAGGTACTACTGATCTTGCCGGAGAGGTAGGCCATTTAAGACTAGCTGAAATGGGACCTGTGGGTTTCGGCAAAGCCGGATCCTTTGAAGGCTTTTGCAGTGGTGGAGGGATTGCTCAGTTGGCACAAATGAAAGTGCGGCAAAAATTGCAAATGGGAGAAAAGGTTTCCTTTTGTCAAAGCCTTAATGATTTATCAGGTCTTACAGCAAAAACGGTAGCTGAAGCAGCTTTTGCGGGAGACGCAGTAGCTATCGACATTTATAAAACCTGTGCAGAATACCTGGGAAAAGGTCTGTCATTATTGATTGATATCCTCAATCCTGAAATTATAATTATGGGTAGCATTTACGGACGGGCAAAGACATTGATTGAACCATATATGAGGCAGGTGATTGAAGAAGAAGCCATTTTTGATTCACAGAGGGCTTGTATAATCGTACCGGCTGGCCTAACCGAGAGTATTGGTGACATAGCAGCGCTTACTTTAGCGGAGTTAAGTAAACCAATTCAATATGAAAGTAACGACCAGGGATTAATACAGAGCATGTTTTGAAGGAACTGATTTGTTGGCCATACACTATGGCGAAGAATACTAACATCACGTCGCTGCACTGGGTAAATTTTTTTTTGATATTTGTAATTTAATCGTTTAAGTAATATTATATTTGATATGCGTTTAATTATCTACTGCCTCGGATGTACACTGTTTTCAGTTATTGCAAAAGAAAACGATTTGACCTGTTAAGAATAAAAAAAAACAAATTGGTAAAAAGATCGGGCTGGAAAGCCGATTAATTATTATTTTGCTTAATCGTTTAAAGCATGGGGTATTTAAAAGGAAATTAACATAGCTTAATTATTGGTTGAGCACAGAAACCAGTCTTCAAACACTGGGTTGTAAATGCTGATTGATTTTTTTCCTGCCCTTGTATCACCGGTATGATCTTATAACAACTTCAATTGAATTTATTCAATTGAGGAAAACCGGAGCCCTTCAAAAATTGACTTATTCACTTTAGTTGCGAACAAAACAAGACTGATTATTTCAACATCTAAAACTTCTGTTATGCAAAGGTTGCGATTGCTGCTAGCTATGCTGATGCTCACTACGTGTGCCCTTGGTCAGCAAAAAACAATAACCGGTACGATTACCGGCGGAACTACCAAAGAGCCCCTGCAAGGCGTATCGGTACAAGGAAAAAACAAATCGGTAACGACTGATGCCAGTGGCAAATTTACCATACAGGCATCGGTGGGAGAGATTATAACCTTGTCTTATGTGGAGATGAATGCGCTAAATTTCACGGTCACAAACACAACCCAGGATGTTACGCTTACTATGCAGGAGGGAACCAACGACCTGAACGCAGTAGTTGTGACGGGGTACCAAACCCAACGGAAGGTAGACCTGACCGGAGCAGTTTCAGTTGTTAATCTGGAAGAGACTAAAAACATTCCTGCAGCAAGTCCAATGCAGGCACTGCAAGGCCGTGTTCCTGGCTTGTATATTGAAACTGATGGCTCTCCGGCTGGCGGCACACGCAGGCTGCTGATACGCGGATTAAACACATTGGGAAATTCTGATCCGCTGTATGTTATTGACGGAGTACCTACTAAAAGTTCGGCGGTATTTACCAGTCTGAATCCGAATTCAATTGCCTCTATACAAATTCTGAAAGATGCTTCAGCCGCATCCATCTATGGCGCCAGGGCTTCCAACGGCGTGATCATCGTTACAACAAAAGAAGGGAAACCAAAGGAAGGACAAGAACGGGTAAGCATTCAACTAAATTCAAGTGTATCAGTGCAGACAGAGAAACCCTGGCGGGAAGATGTGTTGAATGCAGAGGAGAGGGGAAGAGTGCTTTGGAGAGCTGCTGTTAATGACAGGACTGACCCCAGCGTACATAGGGCAATTTATACCTACGATTGGAACGGAGACTACGGCAAACCTATACTTAATAAAGTAAATATTGTGCCTTTCGTGGGCGGGGATAGCCTTCAACCTGTTGGAAATACTGATTGGCAGGATGCGTCTTACGAACGGGCAATCATTAATTCACATGACCTGACCATATCAGCAGGAACTGCTAAAAGCAGTATGTTAATAAATCTGGCTTATTATAAAAATACAGGGATGCTGGCCTTCACCAATTATGACAGGTACAGTGCCCGTTTTAATTCCCATACATCTCTCTTTAATGAGAAGCTGAAAATCGGAGAAAATTTCCAGTTGTCAAGATCTTCTGAAAAACTGCAATCGAACGATCTTGGCGGCGCCTCAGTGCCTGACCTTGCAGTTACCCTGGCGCCTACCATACCTGTTTTTAGAAAAGATGGGGCGTATGCAGGCCCTATTGGTGCTGGTTATTCTGACAGGAATAATCCAGTTAACATGCAATACGTTAACCGATGGGACAAGACTAACCGGTTTATTATTTTCGGTAATGTATATGCAGATTTGGAGCCAGTTAAAAATTTGCATTTCAGAACGAGTTTTGGAGCCGATTACTCGACTACACGGATAAAAAACATTGATCCGGCTTTTCAGGAAGGTTTTTTGGGCCGAAGCGTAAATAGCCTCTCTCTTAACGAAAGCAGCATACTTAGCATGACCTGGACAAATACCTTAAGTTATCAAATTGAACTTGGAGTCCACAGGCTTAACGCGCTGGCAGGTACGGAAGCAATCCGGGAAGACTTGGAATCGTTGGGTGCTTTCAGAGAAGGCTTTGCGGTTGAGGATGAAATTACTATTACCTGAACGCCGGCACCGGCCGAAGCACAAACGAGGGGTTTGCTTCCGGTTACCGGCTATTTTCACAATTTGCCAAATTAAACTATTCTTTTTCAGACAGATATTTGGCTTCGGCTACAGTGAGGCGTGATGGCTCTTCCCGTTTCGGTACACAAAATCAATACGGCGTGTTTCCTGCCTTCACCCTTGGCTGAAGAATAAATAACGAAGAATTTTTCAGTGGGATAAACATCATTTCAGATCTTAAGTTAAGGGCTGGCGTAGGGCGGGTCGGCAATCAGGAAATCGGTAACCTTGCAAGGTTCGGCCTTTTCCAAACAAACTATGGAACGATAAACGGCAGGGTGTCACCTACAGATTTTCCCGGCTCCTGGCTCAACATCGGAACAGCTTATGACCTTAACGGTGCCAACCAGGGTACACTTCCCTCGGGCTATGTAAGTATTCAGGGCGAAAACCAAAACCTGAGGTGGGAATCAACGGATGAGCTGAATATGGGTGTGGATTTCGGCTTACTAGGAGGTAGAATAACCGGTTCATTTGACTATTTTGTACGGGAAACCAAGGACATCTTAATTCAACCGCCTATTGCCGGCGCTATCGGCGAAGGTAGAGTCAGGTGGCTCAACGGGGCCACCAAAACTAACAAGGGATGGGAAGCCTTATTAACGTACCACCATTCAACACAAGGTGGTTTAAATTACAGCTTTACAGGTAGTGCAGCTCATTTTCGGGACAAAATAACCGTATTGCCGCCAGAGGTGCGTACTGCCTACCAGGGCACTTCAACAAATTCCGTTATCGGACATTCTCAACTGGATATTTTCGGGTATAAATTTGACGGCATCTTTCAAAACCAGGGTGAAGTGGATGCTCATGTAACCCAAACGGGTAAAGGTATTGGCAGAATAAGGTATAAGGATTTGAACGGTGACGGTAGGATAAATGCCACCGACCGCGACTGGATTGGAACTCAGTTGCCTAAAATGGAATACGGTATAAGAGTTGACCTCGATTATAAAAACATCGATTTGTCCATCTTTGGCTCAGGTGTCGCCGGTAAAAGAGGTTTTGACCCAATGGGAGACTTAAATAAGTTTGTTTTTGTAAATTCTAATAACGGACGTGATTTGTTAAATGCCTGGACGCCCGAAAATCCCACAAAGATCCCCATGGCCTCCCTGGTAAACAGAAACGATGAATTCCGGCAATCAGATTTTCGTCAGGTAAATGCCTCTTACTTTAAACTCAGAAATGTACAATTGGGATATACGTTGGCTTCAACCGGCCTTCAACGTTTTAAGATGGCAGGATTGCGCATCTACCTGATTGGTCAGAACCTGGTTGCCCTAAAAGACAAGGAATATACAGCTAAAGATCCTGAAAGAGTCGGTGGCCTGGGAAACTGGTCACAACCGACTACATATACCCTGGGACTAAACATAACATTTTAACTGATAAACGGTATTTATTATGAAACATAATAGCATTAAAATTTTTACGGTGACGGCAGCCATCCTATTGATGGTAAGCTGTAAAAAATTTCTTGAGTACGAACCAAAAGGAACGCTGACGGAAGATGCGCTCAACACCCCTCAGAGAGTGGATGCATTGGTGACAGCCGCTTACGCTGCCATTGGAAATGATGTTTTTACCGGACCTATTACCAGTATGTGGATCTATGGAAGCATGCGCTCCGATGATGCCTATAAAGGAGGAGGCGCCGTAGGCGACCTCGGCGAATACAACGCATATGAGCAGTACAATCTGACCGTTCCAACAAACAGCAATAGTGCCAATGGGTTTCCCAATACCTGGAGAACCGCCTACGCTGCTATTTCCCGGGCAAATTTTGCTTTGCGGAAATTGAATGAATTAACAGATGCTCAAATGCCTAACAGAAAGGTCCGCCAGGGAGAGGTGCGTTTTCTGAGAGGACATCTTCATTTCCTGCTTAAGATTTTATTTAAATATGTTCCCTATATTGATGAAACGCTTACGGACGAGGGAATACTGGCGGTATCAAACCGTCAATTTAAGAATGATGAGTTATGGAATAAAATCTCCGAGGATTTCCAATTTGTCATAACAAATCTACCGGCTTCCGTCCCGGAGGTGGGCAGAGCGAATCAACTGAATGGCAAAGCCTACCTGGCCAAGCTTCGCCTTTATCAGGCCTATGAACAGGATGATAACCATGGTGTGATAGCCGTTAATCCAACCAGGCTTAATGAAGTGCTAACCTTAACTAACGATGTAATCAATGCAAATAAGTACAGATTAAATGATGACTTTGCAAAGAATTTTTTATACGGATTCGACAATGGCCCTGAATCTATATTTGCTATTCAGTATTCTATAAACGATGGAACTACAATCGGTAGAATAAGTCTGTCAACAGGTCTTAGTTACAGCCTGGCTCCGCAGTACGGTTGTTGCTGGTTTCATATTCCATCACAAAACATGGTGAATGCCTTTAAAACGGATGCTAATGGCCTTCCTATGTTTGACACGTTTAATGATGTAGCGTTGACAGATGCAGATCTTGTTACTAACGGAGCAGCCGTTGACCCCCGGATTGACCATACTGCGGGCATTCAGGGTCATCCGTTTAAATACCAGCCCACTATTCTTTATAATCATAGTTGGGAACGGATTTCTGCTTTATACGGTGGTTTTGGAAATATGAAAGAACAGCAAGCGGCCGATTGTCCATGTTTTAAAAAACAAGGACCTTTTTACGGAAGTTCAGTCAACCTCGATGTCATTCGTTATGCTGATGTGCTGCTTTGGAGAGCCGAGGCCCTCATCGAATTAAACAGGCACGCCGAGGCTTTGCCCCTCATTAATCAATTAAGATCAAGAGCGAAGAACAGCACGGGGCGAACCAAATTTGCAAATGGTACTAATCCTTCCAATTACCAGATAAATGAATATGTGCCCGGAGTGAATATCGACTGGACACAGTCTAACGCCCGAAAAGCGTTGCAGTGGGAACGAAGACTGGAATTTGCTATGGAAAGTCCGCGATTTTTCGACCTTGTTCGTTGGGGCATTGCAGCGGAAACATTGAACGCCTACCTGGCAAAGGAAAAACCGAGGAAACCTTATCTCGCCTCAGCAGTATTTACCAAAGGGAGAGAGGAATATTTTCCTATTCCCCAAACAGAGATTGATTACACGAAAGGCGTGTATGTGCAGAATAATAAGTACTGAAATTTGGCTGAAAACAGAAAAGTAAAGCTTCCGACCATTCCAAATTCATAACCATGCAGATAAAAAATGTACTGCTGCTGCTTCCGGGTTTGGCTATGTTGTCTTTATACGGACAGTAAGCCAAACTTGAGATGAAGATCACCAAAAAGTATTTAAACATTCCGGTCCGGCAATCGCAGAAAAGGCAACAAATGATCTTTGATGCGAACCGGCCCCAATTTTATTTTACCACCCGGATCGGATGGAATAACGACCCCAACGGACTGGTATAATAATGGATTAGAATTTCCTGTTAATAATGCAGGAATAAAGATACATGATCTGGAAGTACATGAATTGAATTCTGTCTGGACAGAGCATTCAACGGCAATCAAGACCGGCATGAAAAATTGAATTGGGTGATAGGTAAACATCTGCGTATGAAGCCGGCCGTATCTTTGTGGCGGATCAAACGCATTAAATATATGCTAAGATGAACAAGATTTTTTTACCAATAGTTATCGCGTTATTAATCAGTCTGGTTGCATGTACAAATAATACAACAAAGACCAAAACAAATGATGAAAGTTCCGATAGTTCTTCCATGGCTGGCCTGATTGAACCGCATCGCCCACAATTCCATTTCACTCCGGATAGTATGTGGATGAACGATCCAAACGGGATGGTATATCATAACAATGAGTACCATCTATATTATCAGTATTACCCGGACAGCACTGTGTGGGGGCCCATGCATTGGGGCCATGCGGTAAGTAAGGACTTAATTCATTGGCAACATTTGCCCATTGCTTTATTCCCGGACAGCCTGGGTTATATTTTTTCAGGAAGTGCGGTAATAGATAAGAATAATACTTCGGGTTTAGGGTCACCTGAAAATCCGCCTATGGTCGCCATATTTACCTATCACTCTATGAAAGGCCAAAAGTCAGGCAAAAAAGACTATGAAACGCAAGGTTTAGCCTACAGCCTAGATAATGGAAGGACCTGGGAAAAATACAAACAAAATCCGGTGCTTAAAAATCCGGGCATTGAAGATTTTCGCGATCCCAAAGTATCCTGGCATGAAGGCTCAAATCAATGGGTGATGATATTGGCTGTAACCGATCATATAGAGTTATATGGTTCAAAAAATTTAAAGGAATGGGCAAAGCTGAGTGAATTTGGCAAAAATTACGGGGCCCATGGAGGCGTATGGGAATGCCCTGATTTATTTCCTTTAACGATTGACGGCCGGCAAAAATGGGTGATGCTGGTAAGTGTAAATCCCGGAGGCATTCACGGCGGGTCGGCCACACAATACTTTATCGGAAATTTTGACGGCAAGAAATTTACCAGTGATAACCGGACGGATGCTACGTTGTGGATCGATTATGGAAAAGATAATTATGCCGGCGTAACCTGGTCGAATATTCCTTCCTCCGATGGACGACGACTATTTCTGGGCTGGATGAGCAACTGGCAATACGCTAATGTAGTACCTACGGCACTTTGGCGCAGTGCTATGACCATACCGCGGGAACTAAGCTTGAAGAATACGAATGAAGGCATTCGTATAGTGGCCGAGCCTGTAAAAGAACTATCCTCCATCAGGGGTGAATCATTCGAGATACGATCGCAGTCTGTTGAAGGCCGGGAAGGCGTTATCCCGGAAGTTCCATTTGATGTTTCTACTTCAGAAATTTTATTGGAATTTGATTCGATCCGGAGCAGCAAAGATTTTGGTATTGAGCTGTCTAACACCAAAAGTCAAACGGTATTGATAGGGTATGAATCGGCAGCGAACGTGTTCTATATAGACCGGACCGGATCCGGAAAAAAGGATTTCTCCAAAGAGTTTGCCGGTAAACATACCGCACCCAGAAAATCTCTTGATAAATCCATAAGGCTTCAATTACTGATTGATGTAGCTTCTATCGAGTTGTTTGCTGATAACGGAGAGGTAGTGATGACTGACATATTTTTCCCGGATGAAAATTATAATCAATTAAAACTTTACGCGAAAGATGGTTCGGTAAAGTTAAAGTCAGGCAAAATTACTCACCTGAGATCTATCTGGAAAGAAAAGGTTGCGTTACTACAAAAATGACCGGAGTAAGGAAAGCGGATCTCTTCTTTGGATTTAATAGTATCCTAAGGGCTTACGGTTAATTGCCCGAAAAATGAAAGATTTTACTTTCGTACAAATGGAAGTCGTCAGTACCGGTAAAAGCTGTTATCTTAGGATCTGTATTTTCATTCAGGTCATAACAGAACTTAACAAAGAAATGGTATAACTTATAAACATCGCACATGATATTGCCCTGGTCGTAATTGATAAGATAGACACCCTGATTCAACACTTCTTCGTCCTGTTCCGTTTGATTAAGTAGTTCAAACTGTTGTTGCGTCATTATATTAAGGTACTACACAAGTAAGGATAAAACGAATGTCCTTTAATATAATATATAACTTAGGTAATTAACGGTTGTCTAAAACAAAATATACTCCCAACACTTCAATTTCTTACGCCATGAGCAATCTTATCAACCGAAAAGAATTTATCCGGCAAAGCGGGGCTGCGGCACTCAGCCTGGCCTTTATGCCAGGGATAATTCGCAAACCTGCCCCCAGCGATCGCTTGCGGATTGCTCATATCGGAATGGGCGGAATGGGCAATAATCACCTTAAATGGTTTGCAGGAATTCCTGAGGTGGACATTGTAGCGCTCTGCGATGTGGATCAGGGCCACCTGAATGCCGGTTTGAAAACATTAGGGTCACTGCGTGAAAACTCGCAGGCAAAAGGATACGCTGACTTCAGGCATATTCTTGACCGAAAGGACATTGATGCCATCACCTGTGCTACCCCTGACCACTGGCATGCCCAGATAGCTACACTGGCATTTCAGGCCGGCAAGGATGTTTATGGCGAGAAGCCGCTATCTTATGATGTGAGGGAAGGACAGGTTATGCTCAAAAACCTTAACCGTTATAATCGCGTGTTTCAGTTGGGTACGCAGATACATGCAGGTGACAACTATCACAGGGTGGCAGAAATCATCCGCTCGGGAGCTATCGGTAACGTACATACGGTGCGTTTATGGAAAACCGGCGCTCCACCAGACCTCGGGCCTCTCCAAAATCAGGCGCCCCCTGCAACCCTGGATTGGGACATGTGGCTGGGACCGGCTCCTATGGTTGAATACACCCCACAACGCTGTCATTTTACTTACCGGTATTTCCTGGATTACTCAGGTGGGATTTTTCAGGATTTCTGGTGCCATATTGCCGATATAGTTTATTGGTCAATAGAACCGAAAGGCCTTAAAAGCATTAGCGCACGCGGTAAGGCTTCCCAGGGTATTGCAGACGCTCCCGAGTGGTTAGACGTAGACTATGAATTTGAAGGTCTTAAGCTCTATTGGACGCACCAACCTCCGGAAGTACCTGGAGCTGCAAATCGAAGTATCGGAGCTTATTTTGAAGGCGATAAAGGCACCCTGATTTGCGACTATCAAACCCGGGAGATAACGATCAATGGACAAACCATGAACGATATAGCTGATCTGCCGCAGACAATGAAACGCTCCCCGGGCCATCAGCAGAATTTCATAAATGCCGTTAAATTACGGCAGCAGCCGGAATCTAACCTCCAGTACGCCCGTAGGATGACAATGCCCATGCACCTGGGATTAATTTCGTACCGCTTAAACAGAAAATTGCTATGGAACAGCCAGGAGGAAAAGTTTATAAATGACAATGAAGCCAACCAGTTCTTATTTCGAAAATACCGGAAGAAATGGAACTTAATCTGAGGTCACTGTCCACTGTACGAAGTTTCTAACTTTGTACTCCATATGTTCTTTATAGTCTTTGACAATAGGCTCTATAGAGGACATAAAGGTTTAGCGCCGGAGACGCTGAACAGCATTATGACACTATTACGGCAGATTCAATAGAAACCCAATAGTAAAGTTGGCATCCCAGTCGAATACAAAGGTGTCGGTTTTAGTGGCATCAGCGATCGCCTTGTAAATGTTCAGTCCTGACGACATTTTTTTGTCTTCTCCTTTGTAGCTATCCGGCGCTTTCAATACGGTGTATCTCTCTTCATTCTGGCGATGCTGTTTTGCCAGCGTAAAAGGCACACCACCTATGATAAAGCATACGTTACGGTTGGCCTGTGGTATTTTGCTTACCTGACCCTTGACTTCGTTATATATTGCATCGTCAGACTTGTTCTTGTCGTAATATTTTGACCCTGCCACTTCCATAGCCTTAAGGTTTCCATTTTCATACCAGGATATCTTGGTGTTCCCCGAACCAATGTCAACCATAAAGGAGCTTTCATTAAAAGAAGGGGGAATGGTAGCTCTTAATGCGTACTTGCCTTCCTGTTCAGGGGTTACGTTGTTGACCACATAACCAATCTTCTTCAGCTCATTGGAAATGATGCCGGTCTTAGGCTCTTTCTGTGCACCGGATGAAATAACAAAGTGCATGTCCCTTTTATCTACTCCCTTGGCAAACATATTGGAAAGATATTTTTTAAGACCTGCACGGATATCCTCTGTGGTTGCCAAACCCTCGTAAGCAAGTGATTCGCCAAAGTCCTTTGAAACGATCTCCCAGCGCTTTTGTTTATCCATATTGATGACAAATGAGTTAAAACCTGTTGCGCCGACTTCGACTACACCTCTTAAACTGCCGTTAACCGGTTTTTCAGGAGTGAAATTGAAATCACGGCTCTCTGTAGCTGATGTGTTGTCACCGGCCTTGGTTTCATTCCGGGTTGTAGTGTTGGGAGTGTTGGTGTTTTCAATAGTTGTTGCAGAATCCTCTGCCGTTTTCGCAGGCATAAAACGTTTGACCGCAAAAAATATAGTGACACCCAATAACAAGAATATAGCAATTTTTCCCGCCGGTTTAATTTTCATAATGATGTAATTTGTAGTAACTAAAAAAATTTAATTCGAATTAGATAGAAACATTTATTTATTTAAAAAATCAAGATATTTGTTTTTAGGGTCATCTTTATCTGAACCAATATTATCAATTTTCGTGGCAGAAGATTGTATTGAATCTGAGTAATTAAATGTTCTGTCAACATCCAGCCGGACTGCTGTTTGTGCCGCAATGGACACTTTGGCTGCATCTTTAAGGTCCTGGGCATTCATGGCCTGAGAGGTTATCTGGATGGCTGATTTTATTCCGCCGATCTTATTTGCTACATCCTGCCTGATCTTTTGGATGGCCTGGTCTGCATCACTGTTAAGGTCCATATTACCGGTGAATGCCTTCATGGCTTTACCCATAGTAGCCGAGGCTGTGGTGACGGCATCGTATTTTGCTTTTTGAATTTTTATGGTGTTTTTAGAATTTAACAACGCCACGCCGGATTTCCTGTATGCTTTGTCGGCAAAGACAACCAGGTTTTTGACATCGTTAGATACGGGTTTAACAGCGTCTATGAAGTCTTTCGCATTATTAAAATTGGTTGCGGAAGTTTCAAGTGCGAGCTGGGTATCAAAGTCATCCGGCTTTTTCTGAAGCCTTGCCTGGCAGATCTTAACCTCTTCCTGTGCCTGTTTCAGGTTCTTTTCGTTTTCTTCCAGTTGCAGTTGTAGAGAAGATTCCTGTGCTTTCAGTTTCTCTCCGTGGATCCGTAACTGTTCCCTGTCCTTTTCAGCTTCCTCTACCTGCAGGTTCAAAATGTTCCAGGGGTTCATTTCAATGGCCCATCCTAAAAATCCCTGAGCAATGGCTTCTGAAAAATAGCGCATCCCCCGCCAGAACTTTGGGTTGGTCAATATCATTAAAAGTACAATGGCTATGGCTATGCCAATCACCAATTGAATGGTTCCCCATACTATGTTTATTAAAAAAGGCAATATGAACAGGTAAAAAAGCAGGGCCAGGCCTCCGAGGATGGCCGCCATCATCACGGTTCCCCAGGTTTTTTTTGCATCCCATTTTGGTGTTTCAAACTGACTTTTAATTATTTCGTTTGCCATTCGTTTATACGTTTTTTGTTATTAGAAATATTGAGCAATTTTTTGCAATTCGGTTTGAATTTCTTTCTTTTTGTCTTCAGCTGCTGAAACGAATGCGTTTTTGTTTGCATTCAGCTGGTCCTTGCTCTGGCCTAATTCCTGGGAGATCTGTTTCATCTCCTGGTTCAATGCAGCTATTCTGTCATTTACAGCCTTCAGCTCTTCCGCTTTCGTCCGGAGAAGCTGTTCTTTCTGCTCGACGTCTGTTTTATATTGCAGGGCATATGCTCCTTCAAATCCTTTCTGATCGCTGTCAATGATCTTAATGTATTCCTGACCTGTCGTCAGCAATTTCTCTTTGGTCAGCCCGGTCCTCTTTAATACATTGAACGCAGTTTTATACCTTGTACCTTCATCCGTTATCGCTTCCACATCTATTTTGCTGTCCATGAATTCTTTGAAGTCCGTTCCCTGGAACAGGCTGTTTTTTGCATTTGCTTCTTCGATCAATTGTTCAAAATGCTTCTGGTAATCTGCTAATCGTGAATTATTGGGCGGGGCGGGCGAAGGAGAGAAATCTGGTTTCTGCAGTACAGGTGCTGAAACCGCAAAATCTGCTGAAGAAGCAGGCGGTTTTTCGGGTACAGTACCTGGCTTCTCTTCTTCCTTAAATTCAACAAAAGGTCTCATTATATACTTGAGAATGCTCATAAATTTTATTTAAAATTAAATAATAATTGCATATAAAGAGGAAAAAGGATAGGGTCATACTAATCAGCGTTAACAAAAATCAGGCATTTAAGTAACCGAAAAAAAAATGCAATTACTCGTTCCGTGTTTTCGCAACCGGAAAAGGGAAACCAGTCTTTACTAACGAGCACGTGTAGATGTATATAGATGATATGCACTCTGCTGGTGTTTTCACCAATCCACTGGCAGGAGTCAGTGTTGCTGCCTGAAGTGATCAGATGTACAATATAAAAAAGGATCTTTGTATCTTTATCAAACATACATTCGATCATAGTAACTCTTAAATACTTGTCATTATGCATACTTCACGAAGAGACTTCCTAAAGTCCTCAGCCCTCACCCTCGCCGGCACAACCTTACTTTCCAGTCGGCTATTCGCCTTAAATCAGCGAAACTTAAATCTCGGTATTCAACTGTATTCCATACGCGACGAAATGAAAAAAGACCCGCTGGGAACGCTCAGGCAAGTGGCCGCCATTGGTTACAAAAATGTTGAACACGCCAATTATGTAGATCGGAAATTTTATGGCTATTCAGTACCGGAGTTTAAAAAGATTTTGAATGAACTGGGTTTCTCCATGCCAAGCGGACATACGGTGATGCGCAAAGACCACTGGAATGAATCTACAAAAGACTTTACGGATGCATGGAAAATGACGGTTGAAGATGCGGCAGCTCTAGGCCAGAAATATGTCATCAGCCCCTGGTTGGATGAAAGTCTGCGAAAGAACTTTGATGATATGAAGCGCTATATGGAGGTATTCAACAAAAGCGGGGAATTGTGTAAAAAATCGGGAATGAAATTTGGCTATCATAATCACGATTTTGAATTCAGCGTTAAGCTGAATAATGTAAAAGTGTACGATATCATTCTTCAGAATACCGATCCTGCACTGGTGGCCCAGCAATTGGACATCGGTAATATGTATTCCGGAGGCGGCAGGGCCATGGAAGTATTAAAACAATACCCGGGCAGATTTGAATTGTTACACGTGAAAGATGAAATCAAAACTGCCGCAGAAAAATACGAAAGTACGGTTATTGGAAAAGGGCTTATTCAGGTAAAGCAGGTTATTGATGAGGCAAAGAAAACCGGAGGTACATCCCATTTTATCATCGAGCAGGAATCTTATCAGGGTCAACCACCTATTGAAGCGGTAAAGCAAGATTATAAGATCATGAAGAGTTGGGGATATTAGTTATTACTAACGCCTTATCGGGGGCTTTTAGCCATTTCATTTGCGCATCATTTGAAATCTCCTCCGAGCAGGGTGCTGCACATACTGAGGAACAATATGTACCTCCATGTTAGAAGATTTCAACGAAGCGCAAAAACCATTTCTTACAAGAAACTTATTGCGCTTCGTGAAATGACACGGCGAGAAGATGTCTTGATACTCCGGACTTCCGACTCCTTACCCCTAATACCTCATCAACGCAGCAACAACACTATCCGCAGGCATCTCGTCCCTGTCCAGCAAAAAAACTTCCCCGCCGTTTAATATTGTCTTTACAACCGAATGATCAAGCAGGTCTTCACTGCCCTGTTCCAGGTTATCATGAAACCAGATCTCATTAGCGTGCTCGTCAAAAAGTCCCCAGATATGTTCCGCTTTTTGAACAAACAGGTGCGAGACCTTTCCATAAAAACTGGCTGGAATGATATCCGCAGCTATTGAAGAAGTAAGTGCAGTTGCCGACTTGTTGCCAAATTGTTCCAGCGCTTTAGTAAGACGCTGCTTAAAGTACGGCTCCATTTTGGCCCTCGCCTGAGGATACAGGCTTGAAATGTCTTCATGCTCATGGCTACCGGTCAGCGCATCTTCCCATATGAATTTATAATCGCATGCCGATTTGTAAATAGGAATAAGGTATTCAACTCCGGCAAGCAGGAGAGGAGCTGTTTCCTTATTCAATAATTGTTTCCAGATAACATCATCGACGGCTTCAAAGTATGTGGCCATTTTTGTTTTGTCATCGTTATTTCCTCCACCTATTCCATGGAAATTGGCTCCTCCCGTTCCTCCGCGCCCGCCAGTCTTTAATGTGGTTTCATCATCCTTATCCGGACCAGTAACTTCCTCAATAACATTCGGTATCTCTTCTATGGGAAGATATTCCATTCCAAAAGCATCGGCCCGGAAAATTTTCGCCTGTTTCTTACTGATGACAAGCAGATAAAAATATTCTTTGGTGGTCATAACAGGAACAAGCGGCGATACATAAAAACTGGTATCCGTAACGATCTCCCCGGATGGTGCCAGCGGCATTTTTATGTACTTAAAAAATCCGTCTGATAAGAATACGGCCAGGCCTGCCGATAGGTTACGCCAAAACGCATCATTTCGGACCAACTCATATCCCGGTTCAAGCATTTTTTCGATAGACACCTGATCAATATCTTTTTCTTTTAACTTATTAGCGATATCCTGAAGGGCATTCTTAAAAATGATGGGATCGAAGTGTTCATTTACTTCCACACCAGCCTTATGTGTCGGAAAGAAAACGGAGACGCAGCATCCGGAACTATAACTGGCCAGTTCAGCAAATAATTCCCTGGATAGTATACCGGGAAGCTCCTCCGGAACAACGGCTCCCTGCACTTCGGTAAAGGTTTCGTTTTTGCTTTTATTACTTTCTTCCGTATTTTCTTTTGCTTTATAGGGAACTTGTCCTTTAGATGTGTTCCTGTTCGGGTGCCTGAATGGTAAACCAGGTTCCGGCACGTCAGCACCCTGGGTATACTTATCGGACAAGTCTGAATATTGCTCCAACTTTTCAGGTGGGGTGGGATGTAACCCAAGACCTTCCCCTTTATTTATACCTGATGGTTTTCCTTTTCCAGGGTGAAATTTTCCTGTTTTATCTTTTCCCATAGTTATGCTTTTTTCTGGTTATGGAACAATTTATATACCAGCCCTGGCATAAGCCTGTGCGGTAATCTCTATGGGAAAAGTGTAATCACATAAAATCGCAGATCTTTATTGTTAAAAATGATGTTGGAAGAAACCTGAATTTTGGCCTATATTGGCGTAAATTTAAATTATCATATAATGCTGAATCTTTTCTTGATGCCTGATTTAAGCATAGTTTTCTCTAAACGATTACTACTTAATATGCTTTTTACCGGCTTGCTTGCTGCGCCGGTGATAGGACAGACAAGCATACCGCTGACCGATCTTTCCGCTTTTAAAAACCCGGGCAAAAGCTGGCGCATCGCGGGAGATGTCAACGCAGATCTGAACAAGCCGAATACACTCAATATATCTCAGGGAACAGGCATACTGGTAAATTTACCTGTTGATAAAAATGGTGCCGACCTCTTCACGAATGCCGAATACGGCGATATTGACCTGGAGCTGGTCTATATGATAGCTAAGGGATCAAACTCAGGGGTTTATCTTAACGGTAATTACGAAGTTCAGTTGCTGGATAGCTGGGGCGTTAAAAGTCCAACCGACGGAGACAACGCGGCTATATATCACCGCTGGGATGAAGCCCGGCCAGAAGGCAGGAAAGGGTATGAAGGTTATGCACCCAGACAAAACGCCAGCCGTGCCCCGGGACTCTGGCAGTATTTAAGGGTCTCCTTCCAGTCTCCACGTTTTGATGCCAATGGAAAAAAAGTTGAAAATGCCAAAATACTCCGTTTGGATCTGAACGGAGTTACTCTACATGAAAATGTTGAACTGCTGGGTGTTACAAGGGGAGCAGCCAGTAATGCCGAAACAGCAAAGGGTCCTTTGAGAATCCAGGGTGATCACGGTCCCATTGCCATAAAAGATATTAAGATCACTACCTTCGACAAACCCCGTCCCCAATTAACCAATATCAGCTATACCGTTTTTAAAGGAAGATTTGATGCAAAAGCTGATTTGTCTAAATTGCCACCTGAAGCACAAGGCACGTTGGGGAACCTGACTGCCGGTAATATTAACAACCTGCCCGGAGAATATTTTATACGTTATAGCGGTACCCTCAAAGTCGCAGAGCCTGGTCAATATTCGCTGAATGCATTTGTTCCCGGTGGCCGGGGCATTCTACAAATCAATAAGCAACCGGTGGCCGCTTCCGGAGGAAGAGGCGGAAGTTTAGTTACCCTGCCGGCTGGGGACCTGCCTTTTGAATTGTTGTATACCAAAACCGAAGAATGGACGAACAGGTCATTGATTATGGCAGTGTCAGGGCCGGGGATCCGGGAGTATTACATCGGCGATCCCATCACGTCAGTAGCGACAAATCAAAGTGCCGACCCCATCCTGATCGATGCGCCCGTTAACACCATAATCCGAAGCTTTATGGACCTCCCCGGAGGAATCAGGGTAGTTCACGCCGTTTCTGTTGGGAGCGCACAGCAGGTACACTATACCTATGACATGGATAAAGGTAATATAGTGCAGGTATGGCGAGGCCAGTTCCTGGATGCTACTCCAATGTGGTATGGCAGGGGTGACGGCTCATCGCGGCCACTGGGGGCAGGCCATCGTTTCGGAAAACCGTTTTTTGCATTGGCAAAACTTAACTCCCCGCAGGCTCCATGGATTGAAGATACCACAGGCAGTGGGTATTTACCAAAAGGATATGCCCTGGACGCAAATGACCTTCCTACTTTCAGGTATAACATTTACGGAGCAACAGTTCAAGATGCCTTCCGGGTGATGGAGAACGGACAGGGCCTGACACGCGAGTTATCAATAAAAAATGCACCGTCTGACTTGTACGTCCGCCTGGCATCGGGAAGCACCATTGAAATGGTAAACGGTTTGTATGTAATAGATAATAAGTCGTTTTATTTACAACTGAATGCCGGCGACGCAAAACCCATCATCCGAGATGTAGCCGGGGGCAAAGAATTGATTATTCCCGTAAAAGATAAATTAACCTATTCCATTGTTTTCTAATTAAGAAATTGTTTTATATGAATTATAATGTTAAGTGGAAATCTTGTAGTAAAGTGAAGGGGTTATTCTTGTTGGCTATTATTTCAACATGCATTTTTACCTCTTCTCATTCACAGGAGGCTGCAAAAGAAGAAGATTATTTCAGGATCTCGCGCGTAAGTATGCCTGAGAATGTCATGCTTGAAGTGGGAGGCCTGACCGTGTTACCTAACGGCGACCTGGGCATTTCAACCAGGCGTGGAGACGTATACATAGCTGAGAATCCGACCAGTCAGCGCCCTTTTTTCCGCAAATTTGCTTCAGGTTTGCATGAAATCCTGGGTTTGGCGTATAGAGATGGAGCATTTTACTGCTCCCAGCGGGGAGAGCTGACTAAACTGATAGATTCTAACGGAGACGGCAAGGCAGATATTTATGAAACGATTTACGCATGGCCCGTATCAGGTCACTACCATGAATACAGTTTCGGGCCGAAGATAGCCCCTGATGGATCATTTTTTGTTTCGGGTAATGTTGCTTTTGGTAATGAACAATGGTGGAGGGGTGAAAGCCGGGTGCCCTGGAGGGGATGGATTATGAAAATTACTGAAAGCGGCCAGATGGAACCCTGGGCAACAGGCGTTCGGTCACCCTGTGGATTAGGAATTGTTGACGGTGAACTGTTTTACACGGATAACCAGGGTGACTGGATCGGTTCTGGAGCCGTATGGCATATGCCTAAAGGTGCTTTTGTTGGTCACCCGGCAGGTTTGCGCTGGACAAACATGCCAAACTCTCCGGTAAAATTAAGTATGGAGCAGTTGTATGCCAAGATAGATCCACGGGAGAATAAAGATGCCGAAGGACGATACATTAAACCTGAAAACGTGGTAAATGAAAAATTTATCACTTTGGCTGATATGAAGAAAGACATACCAGAGCTACGCCTGCCGGCCGTCTGGCTTCCTTATGCTATACTTGGCATTTCTACTTCTGAGATCGTTCCTATCCCTGCGGAAAATTTTGGCCCGTTTGGCGGCCAGTTGCTGGTAGGGGACCAGGGTCAAAGCAAGATCATGCGGGTGTTTCTGGAAAAAGTAAACGGAGAATACCAGGGGGCAGCCTGGGATTTTCGGGCAGGCTTCCAGTCTGGTGTCCTTCGTATGGCGTGGGCAAAGGACGGCTCTCTTTTTGTGGGCGAAACAGACCGCGGATGGGGCTCTGCAGGGGAAACAAGTATGGGACTGCAGCGGTTGATATGGAACAATAAAGTGCCCTTTGAAATGCGGGCGGTACGTGCCATGCCCGATGGCTTTGAAATAGAATTTACCAAACCGGTTGACCCTAAGTCTGCTGAAGACATTTCATCTTATTCGGTGACCAGTTTTATTTATAAATATCATGCTGTTTATGGAAGTCCGCCAGTAAATAACGAGACAAATGCGGTAAAAGGTATAAAACTTTCCCCCGATGGCATGAAGGCGCGTATCATCGTGGACAAGCTCAGAAAAAATTATATTCATGCCATAAACCTTGAAGGTCTGCGCGAAAGGGAGAATTCATATTCGCTGGTACATCCTATGGTATATTACACATTAAATCAAATTCCGGAAGGGCCCAAACTTGCCTTGAGTGAAGTTAGTACTAAGGCTTCGGTCAAGGTGGCTAAATCTGCTAATACTATTGAAACAAAGTCCACTACGGGTAAAACCGCATCAAAGGCCACCGCTTCGGCAAAAGCACCTACATTTAAAGATGTACAGCCGCTGTTGGTAAAAAACACCTGTCTGGCTTGTCATAACG
This sequence comes from Chitinophagaceae bacterium, assembly GCA_037718865.1. Taxonomy (GTDB): domain Bacteria; phylum Bacteroidota; class Bacteroidia; order Chitinophagales; family Chitinophagaceae; genus JADCRZ01. The sequence continues at coordinate 245,999 of JBBJMP010000009.1, forward strand.
CAACCAAGCGCCAGGTAGGACCTTCATTTACTGACATTTCCAAACGACGCTATACGGTTGAAAAGATCCTGAGCCTGATTAAGAATCCGCAGCCGCAGAACTGGCCCGACTATTCTACCGAGATGCCGCCTATGCCCCAGGTACCCAGGCCAGACGCAGTAAAGATAGCTACCTGGATCAGGTCACTGGCCGGGACTATACAGGAATAGCTGCGGTAAGTTGTAGAATTTCAATAATAAAAATGACGTCAAATGGGAATGCTTAAAGAGTTTAAAGAGTTTGTATTCAGAGGAAACGTTATCGACCTGGCGGTAGGTATTGTGATTGGTGCTGCATTCGGCGCTATAGTCACTGCCGTAGTCGATAATATATTGATGCCTATTGTAGGTCTTATAACCGGAGGTATCGATTTTAAGTCTTTAATGTATACATTTGGAAAGACGGAGCTCAAATATGGTATGTTTATCCAGGCCACGGTTACATTTTTGATTATTGCCTTCTTCCTTTTCCTGGTAATAAAGATTGCAAACCGATTTAGAGTAAAAGAAGCTGTTGAGCCGTCTGCGCCACCGCCACCGACAACTACTGAATTGTTATTGATGGAAATAAGGGATTCGTTAAAGGCAAATAACAGAAATCCGGGTCAGGGGGCTTCATCACACTCCGGTTAATACAAATTGTGTATTTCAAAATCAACATAACTTGCATGAATGAACAATCCTGTCCCCATTGCTCCATCACTTATAAGCAGCCCCACTAAAATTGTAGATGGTATCAGCATCTACGAACGTAAAGATTACAATGAATGGTTTGAAGCTGAATATACAAATACTGCTGAGCCATGGGAATACAGTAAGCGTGCTTCGGAACTTTACCGGCACATATATACCGTACAACTGATTCGCAGGTACAATGCTGCTCCCAAAAGTTTGTTAGAACTGGGGTGTAGCAAGGGGTTAATGACAGAATTGCTCATCCCTTTTAACAAGGCAATTTATGCAGCGGATATATCATTTACTGCTATGAAGGCATGCAAAAAGAGGTGCGATGCAAAAGCAGAGTTATACCATTGTCGAATGGAATATCTCGTTGCGACTACGCCTGGACTTCCTTTTGCTGCAGATAGTTTTGACACCGTTACCCTTTGCGATGGACTTAGGGGATGGTGGTTACCAGATGAACAAAAGCGGATTGCACTGGAAGATACTTTCAGAGTGCTAAAAAAAGGTGGTATAGCTATTCTGACAGATTATTTGCCTGAGCTAAACCGGGGAGAAGCTAAAGCATACGAAGCTATGGTTCGTGCCAGTCCCTTATCAATAGTTGAAATAAGTTTTTTGTACGACAAGCCATGGTATAAACTTGAGTCACTGTTGAAAAAAACCGGCCTGCAACATAAATTGCGCAGTATTCTCGCCAGTATTCCATTAGCTAAAACACTAAATACCATTGGCAACCTTGCAGGCCTTAAAGCGGCCCGCCATATCTTGATCGTAGTTCGCAAAGAATGACTACGTTATTTTCATTTTCTTCGAGGGATCACTAATATTATTCTGCAGAGCAGTCATATTGCTTACGCGGTGGTAATCCGCTGTTTTGCTCAATTGATCTTCCCGATCTGTTGTTTCATGCACGTTTGATTTTTGATATATACCGCGAAAACGTGAAGCGCTTAGGTGAAGAATTCGATAGGTACAATCCGGAAGAATTATGTGCGTCATATGTTGCAGAAATGTTGAATGCAGAACAGGCCCGGCAAAAAAAGCGTAGCTATCTATTGCGATGCCTTGCCTGCCAGTTTAGCCACGGCAACGAGTAATAATGAAAGCAGCAGGAATGCAAGAAACAGCACTCCGCAATTTGTAAAAACTTTGTTATACCCCAGTTGCTTTACATCCAGGAAGGGATAAGGATATAATCCGGATATAGAGCCCCTGACAATTATATAGCTTAAATAAACGAATGGATAAATCAGCCAGGACGTTACATCCTTCCATTGTAAGTTTCTTTTGGGTACAAAGAATACCCAATACAGCATGAATAAAACGGGCATGACAGAATGAAGCAGTTCATCAGCCACCAATTGCCATCCCGCCGGGCTCCATAAGTTTCGTAAGATCAGATTGTACACAATTCCGACAATAGTGATGTATACTGTAACTGCGGTCAGAACCCGGGTACGTGAAATCCATTTTTGTAATGCTGATGCAGGTGAAAATAAAAGAATAGAGAAACAAAAGGCAACAAGGATATTTGTGAGAATGGTGAAATAACTAAAGAAGGATATGATCGTGTCGATGACCGGGATTCTTCTGTTAGCCAGGATAAGAATCAACTGCAGTATTACTGCAAACCATCCCAGGCTGGCACCTGCAACGAGAAACGTATGTCGTAAAATACCTGATTGATTTCCCAAAATTATATATTACGTGATAGACCGTTTAATTTTCGTCACTTCCCGGAAGCAAGTTGCAGTATCTTTTCATGAATGGTCAGCAGCTGGGGCATCACCAGCTGCTGCTCGTCGTTGACAATAATGATATCGCACAACCTCATTTTTTCATTTTCATCCAACTGGTTAAGCATCCGGCGTCTTACCTCATCAGCACTTATGTTATCACGTGCCGTTACCCGTTGTATACGTAAGTCAGCAGGAGCGGAAACCCCGATCACGTAATCCAGGTGCCTGTTGACACCGCTTTCAAAAATCAGCGCCGCCTCCCTGATGGCATAAGGCGTTTCCTGCAGTTGCATCCATCGCTCGCTGTCCTTGATTGTCAATGGATGCACAACGGCGTTGAGTAACGCCAGTTTCTCTTTGTCATTAAAAACAATGGAGGAGACGTAAGACCTGTTCAGTTGCCCATTTACATACGCCTCCTCACCAAAGAGCAGGATCAGTTGAGCCTTTAAGCCGGGATCGTCGTTCATGAACCGTTTGGCTTCAGCATCCGCATAATATACCGGAATGCCCAGCACTTCAAAAATTTTAGCCACTGTTGTTTTACCGGAACCTATACCCCCGGTGAGGCCAATACGAAGGGCCATGCTTCAGAAATTTCTTATGAATAAGATCAAATTTAATTACATAAAAAACCGGATCGTTTAAACATCCGGTTAAGCTTACTCAGATTATGCAATACAGTCGTTAATCATTAGTCTATTTTTTCTCAACAACTGCTTTATTTAATTGCTGGCTCCACTCAACTGAAACTGCGCTCTTTTCCATTTTCAGATAGCTTCCGGGATTTACTTCCAAAGAAATAGTTCCATCTTCATTTACTTTATTCACGGTACCGTGTATTCCGGCAATGGTAACCACTTTATCTCCCCTTTGTAAATTTTCCTGAAATTTTTTGGTATCCTTGGCTTTTTTTGCCTGCGGGCGAATCATAAAAAAATAAAATACCAAGATCATGGCACCCATTAACAATAATGGAACATTACTGCTAAGGCCAGACGCCGGTGCCTGTAATAAAATCAGATAATTCATGTGTGTTTTCATTTAATATTTATGTGATCAGCTCTTTGGTTTCACTTCTACTTCAAAAACCAGTTCATGATGTTGAACCCCCGTTGTATTGGCATAAACGGATATCGATTTATGTTGTGTGCCCAGTCTTCCGTTACTGTCGAACGCTCCTTTGATTGTTCCTTCCTTGCCCGGGGCAATAGGTGCTGCAGGGGTTTCTGCAACTGTGCAACCGCAGCCTGGAATTACTTTACTAATGACCAGCGGCTTGTCGCCGGTATTTTTAAATGTATAAACCACCTCTAGTTTTTGGCCTTCGGTGATGCTTCCGAAATGGATGTTTTTCTCTTTCCATTCAATACTGGTAAACTGCGAACTGTCCGTTGGCTGATCAACTGTTGTCAGATTGGATGAGGCTTTAAGATCAGCAGAACTGCTCTTGTCAAGCTGTTCGCAGCCGGCTACAAGGATCACATTTGAAATGAGCGCCAAAAGGACACGCATAATAAAAATATTTTTGGCAAAGGTAAGCAATGCCTTGTTATCAGGATTTTCTAAAGTCTACTTTGTTCATAGTGTTTTCCTTCACCATGTCTTTATGAATATTATCCAGTATACCATTGACGAACTGGCCGCTCTGGGGGGTGCTGTATTCTTTTGCGAGATCAATATATTCATTAATTGTAACCTTGGGAGGTATGGTTTGAAAATACAGGAATTCACACACCCCCATCTCCATCAGGATCATATCCAGGGTGGCGATACGCTCGGGATCCCAGTTGTTTAATTTAGGTTTGATCAGTGCAAGCGTCAAAGCTTTTTTTTCAAGAACAGTTTCAAGCAGATCTTTGGCATACTGCCATTTATCTTTACTGAGCATTTCCTGGAAATTATAACTTCCAGGTTTCTGAAGATAATTAAGTACGAGGAGGTTCAGCATATCGCAGTCATCATCCCAATTCGTAAAAATTTCTTCCATATGGTATATAAAATCAGGGTTTGGCAGCAACAGCGTATTGAAGATAAACGTAAGGATTTCCTTCTCACCCTTATTATCGCGGCCTTCTACAGCAATATATTGCCGGTATTCCGGGGTTTCAACCAGTTGCATGTAAATCTTGCGGACCAATTCCTTGTCCAGGAGCAGGTGGGGCTTGTCTTCCTTTAAGGCTTTCTGGTATGAGGCATCCTGCAGTATCCTCCACATGATTTCATTACCGGCTGATTTTATATTTACGTGCAGGTCTTCCTCAGTCGGGAGGTGTTTAGACGCCCTTTTTACGGCTGAGGTTTCAGCATATCTGGCTACTTCAGTGATAAAATAAATGATATAAACAAATAACTGCCTGGTTTGGTCAAAATGTTTTTTAAGCGTTTTAATTTCCTGACCGGATTTAATATCAAACTCAACGGTTTCAATACTATAAAGCGTCTGCATTACTTTCACACGGATGTTTCTTCTGCTGATCATTCCTAAAAGAACTTGTTTTGAGGGTGCGAAGATAGGAAAAACAGATCAAGATGTTTGAAGTTGACAAGCCATTCCGGGTGTTGAGAGGAGAGGAGTGTGGCTGCCGGGAGTGGCTTACCTGACCGCAAATCTGTCAATTTGGATTTTCCGGATGCATGCCGGTTACCATAACTGTCAAATTTCCAAGCTAAACTGTCAAGAATGCTCATTTTTAAAGTCTTTACACGTTTGGTATAATATTCGTTTACATTTGCACACCAAATATTTCAAACAAATCAAATTTTAATGACTATGGCTAACAAGTTAAATATTACTCCCTTACACGACAGGGTAGTAGTTAAACCCGCTGCTGCAGAGGAAAAAACCTCCGGTGGAATAATAATTCCTGATACTGCAAAAGAAAAACCCCAGCGTGGTGAGGTAGTTGCTGCCGGACCCGGTAAAAAAGATGAACCGGTGACTGTTAAAGCAGGTGACACCGTTTTATATGGCAAGTATTCAGGCACTGAAATAAATGTTGAAGGTCAGGATTTTCTGATTATGAGAGAAAGTGACATTTTAGCAATAGTGTAAATTTAATGAGCTCTCCTTGCTCAGGTATTGCCTGTAACAGGCAGATCTAAAATTTACTCTTCGATTCTCTAGAATTAATTTCATAAAATTTTAAATTAACAAATATGGCAAAACAAATTTTCTTCGATATTGAAGCGCGTAATAAAATGAAGAAAGGTGTTGACACATTGGCCAACGCAGTAAAGGTCACCTTAGGTCCAAAAGGCCGTAATGTAGTTATTGAAAAGAAATTCGGTGCTCCATCGATCAGTAAGGACGGTGTTACCGTGGCAAAAGAAATTGAACTGGAAGATCCTATTGAGAACATGGGAGCACAAATGGTTAAAGAAGTGGCCAGCAAAACCGCTGATATAGCCGGTGATGGTACTACTACAGCTACAGTGCTGGCTCAGTCTATCATTAGTGAAGGACTTAAGAACGTGGCTGCCGGGGCTAATCCGATGGATCTGAAGCGTGGTATTGATAAAGCTGTCATAGCTGTAGTTGAAAGCCTTAAATCACAGTCTCAGGCAGTAGGTAACGACAATAGTAAGATCGAGCAGGTGGCATCAATTTCTGCCAATAACGATGCTTCTATAGGAAAGTTGATTGCAGAAGCAATGACAAAAGTGGGGAAAGAAGGTGTTATTACCGTTGAAGAAGCAAAGGGAACGGATACTACTGTTGACGTGGTAGAAGGTATGCAATTCGATCGTGGCTATATTTCTCCTTACTTCGTTACCAACAGCGAAAAGATGGAAGTGGAGCTGCAGAATCCTTATATTCTTATTTATGATAAGAAGATCTCTGCGATGAAGGACATCCTTCACATCCTGGAAAAAGTTGCTCAAAGCAGTCGGCCGCTCCTGATCATTGCTGAAGACCTGGAAGGTGAAGCACTGGCAACACTCGTTGTAAACAAATTACGTGGCACCATTAAAGTAGCAGCTGTTAAGGCTCCTGGTTTTGGTGACAGAAGAAAAGAAATGCTGCAGGATATCGCTGTTTTAACTGCCGGTACTGTAGTTAGTGAAGAGCAGGGTTTCAAACTTGAAAATGCAGACCTTACTTATCTTGGACAGGCATCTTCTGTCAACATCGATAAGGACAATACTACAATCGTTGGTGGAAAAGGCAACGCTGCAGATATTCAGGCGCGCGTTAATCAGATCAAAGCACAGATAGAGACCACTACGTCAGATTATGATAAGGAAAAGTTACAGGAGCGCTTGGCAAAGTTAAGCGGTGGTGTGGCTGTTCTATATGTTGGTGCTGCTACAGAAGTTGAAATGAAAGAAAAGAAAGACCGTGTTGATGACGCATTGCATGCTACAAGGGCAGCTGTCGAAGAGGGAATCGTTGCAGGTGGCGGCGTGGCGTATATCCGTGCTATTGCCTCATTGGAAAACCTGAAAGGCATCAATGATGATGAAACTACCGGTATTGCCATTATAAAGAGAGCTATCGAAGAGCCACTTCGCCAGATCGTGGTAAATAGCGGTATTGAAGGTAGTATAGTAGTTCAGAAGATTAAGGAAGGATCGGGAGATTTTGGTTTTAATGCGCGGACCGAAATTTATGAGAACATGTTCGCTGCAGGCGTAATTGACCCAACCAAGGTTACCAGGATAGCATTAGAGAATGCAGCTTCAATTGCCGGTATGTTGCTGACCACTGAATGTGTGGTTGCTGACAAACCCAAGAAAGAAGAAGCTCACAGCCATGGCGCTCCAGATATGGGCGGTATGGGTGGTTACTAATTTTCCAACAGTTTTTATCTTTATAAAAAAAATCCCCGTGATGCCTGCATCGCGGGGATTTTTTTTTACCGACCATCTGTACCCGTGGATGGTGTTTTCACCAACCACCCTCCTGAGGGTCTTCTTTACTGAAGCGTGAACCTGGCAGACAAGCCAAAGGCATCGGGGATAAAACTGATCTTTGGAAGAATGTCGAGCTCCGGTTTCCAGTCTACCGAAATGTTCAAAGGGATATTATCAAATTTATAGTCTAGCCCGATCGTACCGGTCGGACCGAGATAAGTGTCCCTACTTTGAAATCCTATATATCCTCCAGCGCCATAGTACCATTGCAGGCCTGGAAAATTTAATGGTTTATGAGTCTCGTACAACCCACCAATGCCAAACCGGCTTCCGAAAGACAACAATCCTTCCAGAGCATTGGAAGGATTGAAAAAATATTTGGCAGTAATTGAATTGCTAATGGTTGGAGAAGCATTACTTAAACGTACACCTACACCTAATTTATAGTCCTGTGCAAAAACGGAAGGGCCGGCTAAGGTAGCGGCAACAAATACCAGAATCGTTAGTATGTTTTTCATGTTGCGTTTTTTCTTTTGGAACGAAAATAACACGAAACGTATATGGTCAGTAATCCATTTAACATAGAATTAAAAAGTTGTTCGCCTTTTTTAAAACCACAAAGAAATACAAAAGCGTAAACACAAAGTAACCGCAAAGAGAAGTAATTCTTTGTGGTTAAAAACACTGCTATTGCTTTTTTAAAACCACAAAGAAATACAAAAGCGTAAACACAAAGTAACCACAAAGGGAAGTAATTCTTTGTGATTGCTTTGTGTATTCTTAGTGCTCTTTGTGGTTACAAACACTGCTATAGCCCGAATAATTCAAATTTTGATTTAGGCCTTTTCTCTTCCAGCCATTTAAAATCGCGAAGCATTTTTTTATCTTCGGGGATCTGGTTCATCGGATACATAGTGCCAGTAACTTCACTCCTGAATACTACCCGGTTCAGTTCTTTCTTTGCAAAATACATATCTATTATATCCGCATTGGCATTGTTCATCCCGGCGAAAGCATCCTCTTCATCTTTGGCAAAATAAACACTTTCAGCGGAACCTTTTGCACGCATGTAATCGATCGTTCCTTCTACAAAATATCCGTTCAAGGTATTTCCTTTTAATTGATTGAACAGGTTTTCACCCGATTTGTTAACGACCATTCCGTTTTCAAATACGTATAAACGCTCTGCTTTTTTGTTCCTGGTAAACAGGTATATGGTGTCCCCCGTCACCTGGTTATTGCTTGCCCATACAATGGGATTATGGAAGAGCTGGAATATTGAATCCCGGCCTGAGTAAAACAAACTGTCGCTTACCGCCTGTAATGAATCGGAAAAGATGCGTACATGATGAAATGCCTGGATATAACGGGAACGGTTAGCCGAATCGGACGCAGTAATGACGGTTGCTTTCTTTACGGTATCTTTCCTTTCGGGCTGAACGGAATCGCCCTGCAGATCAGCAAGCCTTCCGGCCAGCAAGGTATCGGCTGTAAGAAATATCGAGTCATTGTCCTGCTTAATGATCATTAACGGATTTTGGGTAGCCATAAAAGTATTATTTATGCGGCTTGCCTTAATGTCGTTGGAAAGTACCGAGATGCCCTGCGTTGTATCAATCAGCACCGCGTTTCCGGTTGCCTGAAACATGCCCGTATTGTCGTCTATATCAATATTTTCGCCGGTGATCGTCAGTGCTTTATCCCTGATAATTGATCGTTTATTGAATCGGGCTACCTTGTTTTTCAGGTCATAATAACCATCTGAAGTAATGATGTCGCTACCACTGCTGTCTTTAATGTATGTTTTGGTAATAAAGGTAGCTAACTGCGTTTCGGTACTATACAATAATGAATCCGTGTGCAGGTCGTAAGCCGGATCTTTCAGCTTTACATTCTGCTTGAAATAAACATCCTTGAGTTCGGCATAATAAACGGCTTCTTTACTGGTCAGTACTGTTGTGCCATTTACTACTTTTCCCCCATTTTTATAAGTTCCTATCTTCTGCTGGGTATCATAAGTCAGGTCTTCCGTAGTCAATATTCCTTTGCCATCGGTCATGCTTACCTTTTTTTTCAGGAAGGCCTGTTTTTTGTTTACGTCATACAACAAATACTGCGACCGGGTATGAACGCTGTCAGCATCATTAATATGTACATTGCCAAATGCCTGTATGATATTCAGCTTCTTGTTGTGAACCGCACTGTCGGCATAAAACAAGGTCTTGTTGTCTTGAAAAAAAACATTTCCCGCAGCCGTCAGCAGCTCATTGGTAGAGTCAATTTTTCTATACCTTAAACGGTCTGCATCTCTGATGATCACTATTCTGGGCGTATCTGTTGCAGGCGTAATAACAGGCGACTGGGCAAAAGACTTGTTAACGACTAAAGCAAGGAACAAAAAGATCTTAACTGATAGGACGTTCATAATTAATTGCCGGTATTCGTGGAATCAACCAGTGGCGCTGTCAGGTAGTTTCCCTTATCTTTTTTGCCAAAAACGGAAAAGCTGACATAACGTTTTGGATGTACACGAAGATCATCTAACAGGATGTTCATTTTGTGCGAGGTATTTTCCAGACTGGTATAAAGCTTTTTATCATTCAACAATAATCCGAGTGAGCCATCCGAGCTATTGGCTTTGGCAACTACTTCGTTTAGTCCGGCCATTGTCTTATTGATACTCGCCATAGTTTCCTCAATATTCAAAGCTGCCAGTTTTGTGCTGGCCTTTCCAAGGTTATCGATCGTTTTAGTAATATTTTCATTACTGTTTGCCAGGTTAGCGCTAACCTTGTTCATGTTACTCAACGTTTGAGCCAGTGCTCCTGTCTGCGAGTTCAGTAGTGCCTGAAGAGATACTGAAGACTTGGTAAGGTTGGTTACAATGGCCTGGAAGTTATACTTGGTAGCCGGATTAAATATGCTTCCTACCACCTCAATCAGTGAGTCCAGCGATTTTAGGGCGCCGTTCACATTATTCAAAGCGGGGTTTAGAGAAGCTTTTACATCGTCAACTAGGCCGGTGGTTACCAGTGTATTCAGCGTGTCACCGTCTTTGATAAAGCCGCTGCTATCTCCCAGCGCAATATTTACCGTGGCAGTTCCTAACAGGTCTTTGTTAATATAGGCAAGTGAACTTCGTGTGATGTCAATGTCTTTTTCAAGAGTGATGGTAACCACAATACTGTCCAGGCTGCGGTCTTTTTCCTGCATTTCAGTTACACTACCTATCCTGAGCCCATTTATAGTGACCGGATTGGATGCGCTCAGCCCTTCAACAGAATGAAAAACCGCATATAATTTTTTGCTTTTATCAAAAAGGCTCTTCCCTTTCAAAAAATTAAATCCCAGTATAAGGAGAGCAATAGCAACCACTGCAAGAATACCAATCTTGGCTTCGTTCGTAATCTTCATTCGAGTATGTTTATTTATTCAACTGCTTTAAATGACGCTTTAATTGTCATTTCGCAGCAAATGTATTAAAACTTTGCATGCAGGTAACGATTTAGCCAGTGATTTGACTGTTAAAAAGGTCTGTACTGATCTTACTCAGTGTTATCATTTAGTAGCGGAGGAAGAAACCGTGGCTGCAGGAGTATTCTGTTTAGGTGAAGATTCCAGTTCCTGCTTGTATTTTTTGAGAGCGTCCATAATATTACCAACAATTTCCTGTTGACCGTTCTCGCTGTTTAGATATTCTTCTTCCTGTTTATTGGTTATAAACCCGATTTCGATCAGCACGCTGGGCATGCCTGTTGCCTGTAGTACCCAGATGCCCTTGTTGTTACGTTGTTTCACACCTCCCCGGTAAACCCTGCCTGATTTCTGAAACTCGTCTTCTACGAACTTGGCGAACGTGTAACTGTTCCGGAAATAAAATTTGGTGTACAGTTGGGCCCGGATCCTGGCTTCAGGCGAATTCAGGTCCAGAATGTTTAAGGAATCTTCTACATCTTCCCCTGTTTCTTCCGCACTAATCACCGTGCTTTTAGCGGTGCTTCTATCGGCAGCCCAGATAAAAGTTTCAGTTCCTGAAGTTTTATTTTCAACATAATATGATTCATAGATGGGCTCACGTATAGTTTTCTTTTTTCTTCTTTTACCCTTGCCGATATAAACTACCTTGGGACGAGTGCCTACCAGGCGTCTGGCATTCCAGCCCCCCGGCCGCAGACCGGCTGCATTGCAATGTACACTAACAAACAAATCGCCTCGGGCTTCATTGGCCATATTGGCGCGGATGCGTAATCCCTGATCCTTATTTGGGGCATTTCCCGGTAACACATCGGTGGTCCGGGTGTATACAATCTTTACATCAGGAAATTCTTTTTGTATGGCCTTGCCCAATAGTAAACTTACCTGGAGGGAAACCTGTGCTTCGTTAGAAAACAATCCGTGGGCGCCGGGGTCTTTGCCTCCATGGCCAGGGTCGATGATGATCGTTTTTAAAGCCGGTTTTGCCGGTATGAGAGGAGGGTGTTTTGTAAGGGATAAGATGGAAATGTATGTGAGGAACAATATGGAAATGAACAGCAGTTTTTTAAACATACTTATAGAAGTTTACTGGGTTACGATCAATCTTCACATATTGTTAATTAGTGAATCACTATTTTTGTTTCAAGCAATGTATGAACAAAGAACGTAAAGTTAGCCTAAAATTTAACGTACAATGGATTACAACTATGTTAATATGTAGTATAACGTCGTTCGCCTCCGGTAATTATACGCCACCTTCTTTTTTTTATACTACTAAGGCAACCACAGTGACTGATACCGTTCCTGCAGTGAAGTCACGATCCGATACGATTCCGGCAAATGTGATTGATACAGCCATCAAAAAAGTTCAGGTAACCGATACCATCGATGTAAAAATATCTAAAGATTCCCTGGACGCGCCGGTAACTTATTCGGCATCGGATTCCATGGTGCTTGATGTGCCTTCCAAAAAAATAACCCTTTTCAATCAGTCCAGTACAAAATACAAAGACCTCGACCTTAGTGCCTTTAAAATCGAAATGGACCAGGAAAAGCAAATTATTGTCGCCAGCTATACCAGGGATTCTGCCGGTTCCCTTGTTGGACGGCCCAAGTTTTTGCAGGGAGAAAATAATATGGATTCGGACTCCATTATTTATAATATAAAAACACAGAAAGGCATAACCAGCAGCACCTATACTACGCAGGGTGAAATGTATGTGTTTGGAGAACGAATAAAAAAAATTTCAGAGAATGAATACTTTGCTTTACGCGGCAGATTTACCACCTGCAATCTCGATACGCCGCATTTTGCTTTTGTGACCAAAAGATTAAAACTCGTGAATAAAAAACTGGCCATTTCAGGACCCATTCATCCTGAGTTCGAAGGCGTGCCGGTACCCATTTATATTCCGTTCGGATTTTTTCCCCTGTCACAGGGAAGGCATTCCGGACTGCTGCCACCGCAGTTCACGGCCAACGAACAATTTGGGTTAGGCCTTGAAGGGTTGGGTTATTATGAAGTGCTGAATGATAATTTTGATGTCACCCTCCGATCTGACATTTACTCTTATGGTGGGTACCGGCTAAACCTTACGCCCACTTATCGTAAGCGATACCGTTACCAGGGACAGTTCAACCTGGCTTACCAAAACACGCGGTTTTTGAGTGATGCCGGGGATAAAGAATATGAGAGCAATAGAAGCTTTAATATTTACTGGAATCATAGTGTTGACAGCAAAGCAAGGCCGGGAACCAGTTTTTCGGCAAACGTCAATGCAGGATCTACCAAATTTAACCGCTATGTTGCCAACAATCCGACCCTCAATTTCCAAAACCAGTTAAACTCCTCCATCAATTATTCGAAGAACTGGGACAACAAATACAATATGACCATCAGCGCAAACCATAACCAGAATAATAATACCAGGCTGGTAAACCTGAGTTTGCCAAATATTTCATTTACAGCAACCAATTTTTATCCATTTCAAAAAAAGGAATTTGTCGGCGAACCGAAATGGTACGAGAAGTTGGGCATAGGCCTGAATTCAAATGTTGCCGGCCAGGCTTCTTTTTATGATTCGCTATTCAGTTTCCGTCAACTAATCGATACGTTTCAATGGGGTGCTCAACACAATGTTCCGATCACTTTATCGCTTCCGGCCCTCGGGCCTTTCCAGGTTGCTCCGGGCATAAGTTATCAGGAGAAATGGTATGCCCAACGCTTCATTCGCCAATGGAACGGGAACAGTAAAAAGATTGATACCGTCATCAATAAAGGGTTTTTTACGGCCCGGGATGTTTCGTTTAGCCTGGGTGTGAATACGGCTATTTTCGGAACCTTCGCAGGCTTTGGCAAAAACAGCCGTATTAAAGCGATCAGGCATGTAATCAGGCCCAACATCAGTGCTAACTATAAACCCGACCTTGCTAAAAAGGATTATTATTCTACGCAAATCGATACCACCGGCCGTGAATTCCGGTTTTCACCTTACGATGGAACGATCTATGGCGCTTTTGGGGAAGGAAGATTTGGCGGAATTAGTTTTGGTGTAGATAATAACCTGGAGATGAAGGTCAGGTCAAAAACCGATACAACGGAAGGCAGTGACAGCAAGATAAAACTGATAGATGGTTTTGGCTTTAACGGGGGGTATAATTTTCTGGCCGATTCGTTTAAACTTTCCATTTTTAATGTCTACCTGCGTAGCACATTGTTTGAAAAAATAAACATAACTGCCGGTGCCGTGATAGACCCTTACGTAGTGGATGCGAGCGGTTTTCGCCAAAACAGGTATGTGTGGCAGGATGGAAAATATTCACTCGGCCGGCTAACCAACGGTAACATAGCCATATCCACCTCTTTCAGAAGTAAAGAAAAAGAAAAAAAGAAAGAAGAGCCTGATCAGCAGTACGGCGACCAGAATTTGCCTATGACTATGGAAGAGCAACAGGCTCAATTGAACTACATCAGAAAAAACCCTGCAGAATTTGCCGACTTCAATATTCCTTGGTCCATTAACGTTTCCTATTCCCTGAGTTTTTCAAGAAATTTTCTGTCAGATTACAGCGGTTTTAAAACGGAGATCAATTCGAACGTCAGTCTTAATGGCGATTTCAACCTGACGCCGAAATGGAAAATGGGTATGAATACTTATTACGATTTTAAAACGGCATCGATACAGTCGTTGTCTATGTTCCTGTCGCGGGAAATGCACTGCTGGCAGATGTCTATCAATGTTACTCCTGTAGGTTTATACCGTTCCTTCAACATCACCATCAATCCCAAATCAAGCCTGCTGAAAGATATTAGGGTAAACCGGAGCCGTTATTTTTATGGAGGAAACTAAGGAAGGTGTTTTACATAGTACTCCTTCATTATAGTAAACACCTTTTCCTTGAGTTGGGTCGTTGTTTCGTTTTCGTTAACGGGCACGGGCTCCAGAAAATGCATTTGTAAAGGATGGGGCCAGAGAAAGAAAGGTTTATCGAATGGCAATGCTTTTCTGGTATTGAATATAACTGCCGGGATAATGGACTTACGGGTATCGTGGGCCAGCCTGAAGGCACCATCCTGAAATGCTTTTAACGGTTCATTTGTTTTATTCCTGGTGCCTTCAGGGTATAGGCACATATGCAAACCCATGTTCAGCACCTGTTTCATACGGGTATAACTTTCTCTTCGGCTTTTTTCGTTTTTCCGGTCTACCAATACACTGCCCATGCGGTACATTATCCCAAAAACGGGTATCCTGACCATTTCTTTTTTGGCGATAGTTTTATTGCCCCCCGGAAGTCCGAGGGTTGAAGCCGGCACGTCCATCAGTGAATTGTGGTTGCAGACGACGATATAGGTTTCTCCTTTTTTAAAGTGCTCTCTTCCTTTTATGGTGAGCGGACAGCCAATACCAGGTAAGAAGATGCTCATCCAGGCCCTGCAAAAGCGCATAAAGATGTGCGTTCGTTTAGGTTCCTTCCACAGATTGATGATAACAAATGAAATAGTAAAAACGAGTAGGGTACCTGCAAATAAGATCAATCCCCAAACCGTCCAGATCCTGCCGAATATTTCTTTAAATAGTCTCATTATAATTGCTGTTGATAATAAGATCCCGTTTCCCGGCAAACCGTCACAATTTCCAATCTATCGGATCGATCCCGTTTTTTACCAGGTATTCATTCGTTTTGGAAAAATGCCTGCATCCAAAAAAGCCCTTCTCAGCCGAAAAAGGAGATGGATGCGCCGCTTTCAGCACCAGGTGTTTATTAAGGTCAATCAGCGCCTGTTTATCCTGTGCAAACTTTCCCCACAATAAAAAAACGATATGTTGTTTCAGACCTGAAACGGTTTTGATTATAGCATCTGTAAAATCTATCCAGCCAATCTTCGAATGGCTCCCGGGCAAACCCGCCCTTACGGTTAAAGAAGCGTTCAATAACATAACACCTTGTTCCGCCCAATTAGTCAGGTTACCATGGGATGGTATTGCCAATCCGATATCATTATGTAATTCCTTAAAAATGTTAACCAGGGAGGGAGGCGGATAAATTCCCGGGGGCACAGAAAAACTCAGTCCATGGGCCTGTCCCCTGCCATGATAGGGGTCCTGTCCAAGCAGTATGACCTTAACGTTGTCGAAGGGCGTTTTTTCGAATGCATTAAAGATTTCGTTTCCCGGAGGATAAATTATTTTGCCTGTTGATTTTTCTGACTTTAAAAAGAGCGAGATCTCTTTGAAATACGGCTTGGAAAACTCCTCCTTCAACACTACTTTCCAGCCCTGTTCTATTTTAACATCCATCCCGATAATTTGGGTAAAAATAATTAAGCGAAGGAACATATACGTTTAATTTTTTATCGGCAAATTGGTAGAGAACCTAATTATTTTGTCATTTCGCAGGCTGCCGCCGGAAGCTTTTGCAACGTTAAACAGCTTGCGCGGCGGCCGGAGAAATTTCTTCGGAGCAGGCAGGATGGTAAATTTGTTTACTAGTTGCAGTCTTCATAAGCGTCATGAGATCTCTCATTTCGCCCGTATACAGTCGCTATGTAAAGATACGGGTGGGCTCATTCGAGATGACAAGAGAGAAAAGGAGGATCCATACTAAGATGCCGAAGGATCGTGAGAGACCTGAGAACCGCATAAATCTATCCGTGAATACTTGTATATTTACATAACACCATGATCCCGGATTATCCTCATAAAACTTTCAATGATAAGCGTCTCAAATATTGCTTATTGATGCTTACCCTCGCTATTGATTCGGTTATTTGTAGCCCCTTGTTTAGTTAAAGCAACTTTCGCCTTCATCTCCCATTAAAGTACCTTGTATATGTCTACACTGATTTCCACCGGAAAAAGTACTGATGTGCTTCCCGATTTCCTGCCCCTGCAGGGCACAGATTATATCGAATTTTATGTGGGTAATGCCCGTCAGGCGGCCCACTTTTACAAAACCGCGTTTGGTTTCCAGAGCCTTGCTTATGCAGGTCCTGAAACCGGCGTAAAAGACAGGGCCAGTTATGTATTGAGACAAAACAAGCTCACTTTTGTGTTTACAACTTCTTTAAGGAGGGATAACGATATTGCCGATCATGTTTACCAGCATGGGGATGGTATTAAAGTGCTGGCATTAAAGGTCGATAACGCGGAAAGTGCCTGGAAAGAAACGACCGGCCGGGGTGGTATCAGTTATCTGGAACCGGTGAAATTACGCGATGAACACGGGGAGGTCGCACTCAGCGGCATTCATACTTATGGAGATACCGTTCATGTATTTGTTGAGCGCAGTAATTACAGCGGAGTTTTTATGCCGGGATATCGGGAATGGAGGTCAGGCTATAATTCTTACCAGGGCGGATTATTATATGTGGACCATTGTGTGGGTAATGTTGGCTGGAACCAGATGGACCGATGGGTAAAATTTTATGAAGAGGTGATGGGATTCCGGAATATTTTAACCTTTGATGACCGGGATATCTCTACAGAGTACTCGGCTTTGATGAGCAAGGTAATGAGCAACGGAAATGGATTTGTTAAATTCCCGATCAATGAGCCGGCAGAAGGTAAAAAGAAATCCCAGGTGGAGGAATATCTGGAATTTTATAACGGAGAAGGTTGCCAACACGTAGCCCTCGCTACCAGTAATATTGTAACCACGGTCAGGGACATGCAAAACCATGGTGTGGAATTTTTGAAAATTCCTGCTTCTTATTATGATGAACTGTTAGACAGGATCGGACACATTGACGAAGACCTGGAGCCTCTTAAGGAACTCGGCATCCTCGTGGACCGCGATGAAGAAGGCTATCTGTTGCAGATCTTCACCCGGCCTGTGGAGGACCGGCCGACATTATTTTTCGAGGTCATTCAAAGAAAAGGTGCCAGGAGCTTTGGCAAGGGCAATTTTAAAGCGTTATTCGAAGCCATTGAAAGGGAGCAGGAGGCAAGGGGAAACTTGTGAGCAAGTATGGCAAATTTTTACGCTGCAGAAAAGTAACAATCAATTATCTTGTCAGCGGAGGATAAATCTTTATTTTTACCTTTGCACTAGTTGACTAATCCATAAAATATTTATGATACCCATTCGTTCTAAGGCTAACCGCACGGCTATGTTGAAATTTTTCCTGATCCTGATAACGTCTGTTGTAGTTATTTTTCGCACACATGCACAGACTGCTGCTTCATCGTTCACTTTTATCGAATACCAGAAAACGATTCCCAAAATTACCGACCTGCTTAACCGGAAGGAAGACACCCTGATAAAACAATTTGAATCCAGGGGATTGAAATGGCCGGCCAGGTATGTGTATATCCGTTCGTTTAAGTATGACAGCCAGTTAGAAGTTTGGGTTAAAAGCGAGAAGAACCAGACGTATAAATTATTCAAAACCTATAAGGTCTGTGCGCTGGCCGGCACACTGGGTCCTAAACGCATGCAGGGCGACTATCAGGTACCTGAAGGATTTTATCATATAAACGAATTTAATCCAAACAGCTCATACCATTTGTCATTGGGGTTGAACTATCCGAACATGTCTGACAGAATGCTCAGCGATTCATTACAGCCCGGAGGAGATATTTACATTCACGGGAGCTGTGTAACTACCGGATGTATTCCCATCACCAACCAGCAGATAGACGAATTGTATATCTTAGCGGCGCACGCAAAAAACCTGGGACAGGATTTTATACCTGTTCATATATTCCCCATCGATTTCAGAAACAGCAAAAGTGAGGATTACCTGAAAAAATATTTTCAGCAATTTTCCGAATATACTCCTTTTGCCAGCAAGATGAAAAATGCTTTTTACTACTTTGATAAATATAAACAGATTCCGCTGATCATCATGAATGACAAAGGCGAGTATATTATTGACGATGAAGCTTTGCCCAAGCCGCCGCCGCCGCCACCTCCAAAAAAAGTATTCGTAAAAAAGCAGCGCAAAATTATTGATTTTGACGAGAAGGAAATTCCGCCAACCGTTAACCTGTTACCAGTTTATCCGGGAGGCAATGAGGCTTTTGGAGATTTGCTTAAAAAGATGGATAAAGACTTATCAGTGTACCTGGATAAAAATATCAAAACGGTTTATGTGTTGATGGAATACATCATTGACAAAGAAGGCAATGTTATAAATCCCAGGATACTGCGGGGTGGTAACGACGAGATCAATGAACATCTGCTCGATATATTTGAAGACATGCCCAGATGGAAGCCCGCTGTCAGGCAGGATAAGAACGTGCCGATAAAATTAAAACAGACCATTATTGTTGGCTCAAAATAGTTTTTTCGAAAAATGAAGGTTATTAATTTGTAGGTAATGTATGGTATTTTAAACGCTTACATTTGTTGCAACAAATTCTTGCCGTATGGTTAATAGAAATGTTTACACACTTGACGAATTTACGATTCAGCAGCTAAGAGATTTTCCTGGAGCAACCGGCCAATTGAGCGGACTGCTCAGGGATATTGGCCTGGCGGCTAAACGGGTAAATGTGGAAGTAAATAAAGCAGGGCTCGTAGATATCCTGGGCGAGATTGGCAAAGAAAATGTACAGGGAGAAACCGTTCAGAAGCTGGATGAGTTTGCCAATAATCAATTCATCGGCGTTTTACAACACGGAATATATTGTGCTGGTGTCGGCAGCGAAGAGAATGATGACATCGTCATTTTTGATGATGAGGTCAGCAATAAAAGCAAGTATGTTTTGCTAATGGATCCGCTCGACGGCAGCGGCAACATTGATGTTAATGTATCTATTGGCACCATTTTCAGTATTTACAGAAGAGTGTCCGAACTGGAAGGGCCCTGCACCATAGAAGACTTTTTACAGCAGGGCCACAAGCAGATCGCTGCCGGCTATATTATTTACGGCTCCAGTACAATGATGGTATATGCTACCCGTTTGGGTGTAAACGGATTTACGCTTGACCCTTCTGTAGGTGAATTTTGCTTAAGCCATCCCAACATTCAATGCCCTCCGGATGGTAAGATATACTCTGTGAATCACGGTAACTTCTGGCAATACGAAGAGCGGGTGCGCTCCTATATTCATGCCTGCCAGAGAAAAAATAAAGACAATGGCGGACCTTACACACAACGTTATATCGGAAGCATGGTATCTGATGTTCATCGCAATCTGATAAAAGGCGGTGTATTTATGTATCCCGGGACCATTAACAAGCCTCAGGGCAAACTGCGGTTGTTGTATGAATGCAACCCGCTTGCCTTTATCATTGAGAAAGCAGGAGGTAAGGCAACCAATGGTGTTTTCAGGATCCTGGAACTTCAACCAACCGCTTTACATCAGCGATCAGCATTATTCATCGGAAGCAGGAATATGATGGAAGAGCTGGAAACGCATTTAAGTGGAAGTGTTGTTGCAAGCTCGTGATCACTATTCGTGCTTTATGCTTTTTCTGCAGTTGTTGGTATCAAATTTGAAAAGAATGGGCAAATAACCGACCTATGGCGTTCTCATATTGCAGTAGATTCCTGCTTTTACTTACCTTCTTCTTTTCTTATTTCATTCTCCCCTGTTCCGGACAATTGCACTCTTTGGCAAATGCAACTCGAGTTCAGGCTCCCCTGACCCAGTTAGCGGAAGATCTGCATACCCTGGTGAACCGCTACAGGGAAACAAGGGACCTTCCTCCCCTGGAATTGAACGGTACCATTTCTTCCGAGGCGGAAAAACACAGCCTGAATATGTCTTCCCGTAGTAATGTTTTCGGGCATGATGGTTTTGAGGACCGCATCAGGCTAATAGCGCAGAAACTTGGTTCGCTGCACAAATCTGCAGAAAACATAGCTTTAGGTAAATTTGGTGCAAAAGAAGTGCTGGATGTCTGGTTAAAGAGCCCGGGCCATCGCCGCAACATTGAAGGCAAATACACACATACCGGTATCGGGATATCAAGGGACCCTGAAGGCACATTGTACTTTACGCAAATATTTACAGCCAAATAATGCGATAAAGAAAAATTTCTCACTTTATAAAATATTAGCTCTATGTCAGATGATCTTAAATTGCGATACCCGATAGGCAAACTGGTGGACCAGCCTTTTGCTGATGAACCTTTCTCCGGGCAGATAAAACAGGCTTATACGTTTGAAATCGGCCAGTTACCTGGTTTGCTCGAAAATGCTATTTTAAACCTTGACGAAGCGCAGTTAAACACAACTTACCGTCCGGGAGGCTGGACGGTTCAGCAGGTAGTTCATCATGTTGCGGATAGTCATATGAATGCCTATATGAGGTTCAAGCTGGCATTAACCGAAGACAATCCTACTATCAAGCCATATGACGAGCATGCGTGGGCGCAATTGCCGGATACGCAGAACATTCCTGTAAATATTTCTCTTACCTTGTTGCACGCTCTGCACGTTAGATGGCTTGAACTGATCAAAAATGTTTCAGAGCCAGATTGGAACAGAACCGTTTTTCACCCTGAGCACAAGCGAAACATTACCCTCTGGAACATGTTGCGAACTTACGCCTGGCATGGCAAACACCATGTTGCTCATATCAGTACGCTAAGGGAAAGAATGGCATGGTAAGCAGAGCCTGAGGCTACGGGAAACACATAAAAAAAAATGAAACCAACTTCCATGGATAAGCTTACCTGGCAAATCCTCTCATCCGAATACCTGAACAAGCATGTTTATTTTACCGCCCGGCGAGATCGTTGTTTGCGCCAGGACGGGGTCATCGTTGATCCGTATTTCGTCGTTGAGCTTCCTACGGCGGCTACTGCGTTTGCATTAACAGAAAATAATGAAGTGTTATTGGTTAAACAGTATCGCCATCCGATCGGAGAGGTCGCTCTGGAAACTCCGGGAGGATTTGTAGATGAAGGAGAAGATTTTACAACGGCCATGAAGCGTGAGCTACTGGAAGAAACCGGTTATGAATTTATCTCCGTTGAATACCTGGGCAAGTTTGCCGCTAATCCGGGCATATTAAACAACTACACCGAAATGTTTATGGCAACCGGTGGCCGCAAAACGGCCGAACAGAAACTTGACCATAGTGAAGAACTGGAAATTGTGCTTGTTTCCATAGAAGAATCTGCCCAACTGCTGATGCAACAAAAAATCCGGCAATCCGTGCACGCCAATTGCATTTTTTTTTCGTTGTTAAAGCTAGGGAAGTTGCAGTTTGTTTAACACCCAGTTTTGCGAAGCAAAACTTTCCCTCCTTCAAAAAAGAGGGGAGAAAAGTATATTATTCACCTCCTCCTTTCAAGGCTTCCGTTAGGACACATCTTTTCAACATTAATGGGGTGATGGTTAAATCATTCCTGCCAATGTATTGTTACCCCGGCCAGGGGTAAAACGTTTGTAGAAAGTGATCATCTTTATCCATTGCCCCAGAAGGGGCTAAAGCAAAATTATTTATTATCACTTGGTGAAAAGGGTAGCCCACTCCGAGGGCATAAACAATGCATGGTTAAGCTGCTACAACAAGGTTGCCCCTGGCCGGGGCATAATACTCTTTTTAATTAGGCTTCCGTTAGGACAC
>JBBJMP010000010.1:0-254990 GCA_037718865.1 Chitinophagaceae bacterium
AAAAACGCTGTGCACTCTTAATTGCCAATTTCTGTGCACTGTTAATTGCCGACTACAGAGCCGCGTGATTCCCCACTATAAAATTGAAAAACTCCTTATACAAAGCAAGATTCCGTACACTTTTTTACGCCCTGCTTACTTCATGCATAATTTTTACACAACATTACAGCGTGACTTGGTTTATAAGAAAAAAATATTCCTGCCGGCAGGCAATGCGAAATTTACGCTCATTGATGTTCGTGACATTGGAGATGTAGCGGCCCGGATAATTGTTGATCCTGCAACACATTTTAATAAATCCTATGGGCTGACCTGCAACGATAAACTAACTTTCAAAGAGATGGCAAAAAAGTTAACTGAAACATTGGGAACAAAAATCAATTACGAATCGCCGGGCCTCTTTAAATTCTTTCTAACAAAAAGAATGGAGAACGTTCCCGTATCGTTCATTTTGATAATGATTGGGCTTCATTATCTTCCAAGGATTCAGAAAGAACCAATCATATCGGATTGGGTTAAAAAATCTACAGGCAGACAACCAACGACATTTGATCAATTCATAGTTGACAACAAAACCCATTTGCAAATAAGTAACTCATGTAACCCATTCCCGTAATTGTGTAACACTTGCCAGAGACAAATAATTCACCTTTGCAAAGCGAAACTCCTTGCACTGATAAAATTCTACTCTAACGAGTTTTTAGAAAATAATGAACATGACAAACGATACTAAATGGTGAATAGACCATGCTCACAGTGAAATCTATTTTAAAGCACGGCATTTAATGATTGCTAATGTTAAAGGCTCATTCAGAACTTTTGATGCAAACATTCACACAACCGATAAAGACTTTACAACTGCGGTGATTGATCTGTGGATAGATGCTTCTTCTATAAGTACAGGCGATCCAAATCGTGATGAGCATTTAACAAGTAAAAATTTTTTAGATGTAAGAAACCAAAAACAAATAACATTTAGGTCCAATACTATTGGCGAGGCAGATGTTAATGGAAACCATGAATTGTGGGGAGACCTAACTATAAAAGGCACTACTCATAAAATAAAATTGAGTGTAAAATTTGGGGGAATTTTGAATGATCCGTATGCAAACGAGAAAGCCGGTTTTAAGATTACCGGAAAGTTTAATAGAACTGATTGGGGACTTGTTTGGAACATGTTATTAGAAGCAGGAGGTATAATGGTAGTGAAGAAGTAACAATATCTTGCGATTTTGAATTAATCAATGCTACAAATAAACCATCAACATTAGATTTGGAACCTACCGACTACGAAGTAACGCTGTAATTAATCCAGCTTTTTTTAAACCCTTTATAATATACTTTCAAAAAGGCACTAAATCCCCTGCATAGAATGGAATATATAAAGTGTGATCTTACGCTGCTGCCCATTACAATTCTTAATTAAGGGCATCTCTAATAAGCCAAATTTTTAACAGTGCTTTTTATATCGGCTAATTTTTGACGCATTTGGGTTAGATAATCTTGCACTTCCTTTCAATTCAGGATGTTTTTCATCCCGTTTTTATTTTTTTGTGCCCTTTTTTATAGGTATGGGCACACGTATCCCTTCAATTTTTTAGTTCTACTTTTAATTGTACCAATCTGAAAAGATTGTAAGTCAGGTTCATTAGCCCGATACCAGCTTTGTTTCTTACAAAGTTGCGGTAGCGCAAATACATCTCATTCATGGTATTGGTCATGAAGCCGAATATATGTTCTACCCTGGCCCTTATTTTTGATTTCTTTTTGTTGCGCTGCTGCTGGCGTTTGGTTAAAGGTTTATTGCGATAACCTTTTTCGTGTATGCTACTTTCAATGTTTTTCTTGCGGCATACCTCTTCTAAAGCTTCGCTGCGATAAGCACTGTCTGCATAAACATTTTGACCACCATCTTCTTTTTTATCCAACAGTTCATCCAGCATTTCACTATCATGTATGTTGGCAGTAGTGGCTTTATAGGCTGTGATCAGTTTGGTTTTATTATCGGCTTTAATATGATTTTTATAACCAAAATAGTTTTTGCCATTGTGTGTGACCCACTGCGCATCAACATCCTTCTGACGTAATTTATTTTCACTCCAGTCTTCGGGCACCTCGCCTTCCTTGAGTTGCTTATTTTCATCGCGACTGTTGCGTTGGATAGGCACTTCTACAATGGAGGCATCCACCAATTTCCCTTTGTGAACTATAATGCCATCTTTGTCTAGCTGCTTATCCAGATAACCAAATAATTTTTCAATCATACCGCCACTTGTAAGCTTATCGCGGAACAACCAAATGGTTTTGGCATCTGGTACAGGATTATTAATTCCCAGACCTAAGAACCGCATAAAACTTAAACGATCTAATATGGCGTACTCAATGGCATCATCGCTTACGTTATAATATCGTTGCAGAATTAGAATCTTAAACATCAATATGCAATCATACGCCGGGCGACCTCCTTTACTATTCTGTATTTCTTTTTTGAAATATTTCTCTAACGGCTTACGAAAATATTCGAAATCAATGTGGCTGCTTAATCGCTCTAAAGGATCCTGCTTTTTACTCAACTTCTCTAACCGAATTTGCTCGTCAAATAATCCCCTGGCTTTTGACATATTTTGTTTTTTATAAAAGACAATCTTTTTTACCAAAACATTGCTTCGTACCTTAAGTTTTTAGAGATGCCCTTAATTTAACTATGGACAGCACAGAATTGACCAACTATTGGCTGATGAGAATTGGCATCTTGATAAGTTGCATCAAATAGTGAAGGATACAATTAAAGCAGAAGAACCTATCATCTATAACCTTTTGAACCATCCCTTAGAAACGCTTTCGCGGGGACAAAAACTCGCTGATAAAGTTGCAAGATTTGGAGGTAGTTGGCGTTTAATTATTTTATTTGGCATCGTACTGACTCTTTGGATCATTTTCAATGTCGTAGCTACTGGACATTATAAATTTGATCCTTATCCTTTTTATTTTAATGAACCTTATATTATCCTGCATTGCAGCTTTGCAAGCCCCGGTTATCATGATGAGTCAAAACCGGCAAGAAGAGAAGGACAGAATGCGAAGTGAAAACGATTACCTGATAAATCTTAAAGCAGAAATGCAAATTCGCAGCCTGCATCAAAAAATAGGTAAATGATGTAACTATTTTCCGTAATTGTATAAAACTTAGGGGAAGTAATAGATTGACCTTTGTAATTGTAGCAACTTTAAAGTGCAGAGATTTTAGGTTAAGCGAGGCTAACAATTATGAAAAGTTAACTCAAAGCTTTATTCACATTAAAAAAATCAAAATGGGACAGATAAAAATTGAATCCGAATCTTTAATTATAATAGCCAAAGAGGGTGATATAAAAAGAATTCTTGTACCAAGCGACTTTTCAGATAACGCAATGAAGGCTGTAATGTATGCTGCAGAAATAGCAAAAAAAAACGGGGCTCTTGTTTTTCTGCTTCACGTAATTGAGCCTGTTGGGATTAATTTAAAGCAACACTATACACCTTTTTATAATAAATATTTGGATGAGGCAGGTAATTCAGGTTTGTGGGAACTTGATTCAACTCGCAATACAATAGCTTCTACATACCCGGAAATTAAAATTGAAACGAAAGTAGTTGAAGGTGCAATAGCCAATTCCATTGTTGAGTTTGCAGAAGGTAATCAAATTGATTTGATTGTGATGGGTACCAAAGGGGCTAGTGGTATGAAAGAAATTTTTATGGGCAGTGTCGCAGCAGATACAATTGGTCGTACAAAGGTGCCAGTGCTGGCAATTCCAGATGAATATGAAATGGAAGAACCGGATGCGATATTGTTTGCCACAGATCATTTTGAAGAAAACAAAGAATTGCTTAGCAAAATCGTTGAATTGGCTACACTTTTTTCTACAACAATACATGCAGCTGTATTTGTGAATAAAGATAAAGCTGACGCATCTGATTATTTGTATAATACCCGCCAATTGAACCAGTACATGGCTTTCCTAAAGAAAGAATTTCCAGGTATTACTTTTAAAGGGGAACTGTTGGAAGGTGAAGATTTTGAGAAAACAATAAAGAAATACAATGATAAAGAAGAGGTAGACATTATTGCCATGATAACCTACTCCAAAAGTTTTCTGGACAGGATTGTAGGAACGAGTACAACAACAAAAATGGCTTATCACTCTAAAATTCCGGTGTTGGCTTTAACGACAGAATAAATGCTACTCATCCCTTGAAATTATTTATATATAAAAAAGTTTTTAGCAGTTATTGATGGATACAAAATTTCAAAAAGCACTATAGACTATTCCATACAGTTAACGCAGGCTGCCGATGCTCACCTGGTTGGGGTTTTTTTAGACGAATTTATTTACCGGAGTTACAGTGCTTACAAAGTGATGACCACCTATGATAACTACGATAAGGTAATCAAAGGCTTGGATGAAAAAGACAAAAAGAAAAGAGATGCCACAGTACTCCATTTCCAAAAAGCCTGCGAAAAAGCAAAAATTAAATTTTCTATTCATAGCGATAGAAATATTGCCATTCAGGAACTGAAGCATGAAAGTATGTTTGCCGACCTTATTATTATAAACGAATATGAAACATTTACGCGTATTAAAGAACAACCGCCTACCCGTTTCATGAAGGAATTGTTGGGTGATGTGCAATGCCCTGTATTGGTGGTGCCAAATGCTTTTACTTAAGGTTCGCAGTAAAGGACTTGCACTGCATCCTATGACGCAAATTCTTGAAGAGACACAAACTAATCAGGACATAAACCAATCTACAGGCATTAGTGATACCATACAGTTTCTAATAAGAGTTGGATATGTTGACCATTATCCCGAACCCGTTTCATTAAGACGTCCTGTTGATTGGTTTGTAAGAGCGTAGGCAAGGGCTTCATTTTTTACTGGTATTGGAGGGATTTTTTTTATTCAGAAGAGATATGTAATTCGAGTAAATACAGGTACGTTTACAATATCAAATGAAAGTAATTATTTATAGCATAAAAGACTTTGAACATCCTTATTTGGTTAATGCCAATAAAATGAACCATGAGTTGACTTTTGCAGAAGACGCATTAGGTGTTACAACAACAACATTGGCTCAAAAACATGAAGCGGCAGCGGTTTTTACAGGGGATGATGTATCAACCGCAGTGGTTCAAAAATTATATGAAGCAGGTGTTAAGTACATAGCCATTCGGGCAGTAGGCTATGATAATGTCGATATAAAAAAAGCCGATGCCCTGGGAATAAAAGTAGCTAATGTGCCGGACTATTCGCCGTATGCAATAGCTGAACATGCAGTAACGCTCATGCTTGCGCTAAACAGAAAATTAATCCTGGCAGACAAACAGGTGCATCAACACAACTTCACAGTAAGTAACCTTGTTGGGTTTGATTTGCATCAAAAAACAGTAGGTACAATTGGAACAGGCAGAACAGGAAATGTTATTGCCAAAATTCTGCATGGCTTCGGCTGCCGGTTATTAGGATACGATATTCAGTAAAATAAAGACCTTATAGAAAGTATAATCTTGCAGTATGTTGATTTGAAAACCTTGTGCCGTTCCTCAGATATTATAACGATCCATATCCCTCTAAATACGGCTACAAAATGCTTAATCAATAAAGAAATGCTGGATGAAATGAAAGCCGGGGTCATGCTCATAAATACCGCCAGGGGCGCCGTAATAAATACTGATCAGGTTTTAGAAGCCCTGGACAATGGCAAAATTGGATATTTAGGATTAGATGTTTATGAAAGAGAAAAAGGGATTTTCTTTCATGTTTATTCTAAACAAAAGATAAAAGATGAGGTGTTGAAAAAACTAATGAGCTATTCCAATGTTATACTCACACCTCACCAAGCCTTTGCTACCAAGGAAGCCTTATCCAATATCGCTGATACCACTTTTTACAATAATGACTGCTGGGCACAAGATAAAAGATCAGATAACGCATTAACCGATAAACAAGAAGATAACGCAGGATATGTTCTTATGCCCTGGGGGAAACTGAAAATGAAAAGAATAGTTCACAAAAATTTCGCTTGATAAATTAAAGGATAACGAAGGGATTACAAAATACAAAATGTAAGTGCAAAACAAACAAATTGAATAAGACAAGCATAAGTAATACCCCAGACCGATCTTTTTTTAAAAAATATATTATTCAAAAAGTATTCTGGACAATCCTTGCTTTAGTGGTAGTAGTTGTTATCAATATCTTGATTAATAAGTATGCAGGGGAATACTTTAATGACATAGCACAAAGAGTATCCGGAAATTATATGCTTACGGGGTTATCCTTTTTCATCAGCGAAATACTGATTGGGATTTTTCCAGCAGAATTGTTTATGATGATCTATCAATCCAAAGCCTGGAATGAGTATTTCTTCATCGTGCTTATTTTAGGCATTATCTCCTCCTTATGTGGCTTTGTTGCATTTTTAGCAGGTAGGTATTTCAATGAAGCAAAAATTGCAAAATTGGTAGTACTCCAAAAGAAATTTAAAAAATTTGGTGATCTGTTTCAAAAATACGGATGGATAATTATCATACTTGCTGCCACCACACCGCTTCCTTTTGCTATGATAAGCTTCATTGCGGGGTACTTTAAATTTTCATCTGCTACCTACTTAAAAATTGTAGTGCCTGTACGGGTAATAAGGTTTTTTATTTCAGCATGCTTTATAAAATACAGTATTACTTTTTTATAGTCTTATACAACACTATATAGAGGTATTAAGAAGATAAAGAGGATCAAACAATAATGAACAATGGAGAAAAAAATATAGCAGCTACAAAAGCATCAGGTGATATTGAGCCATTTTTAATTCAAAAGTTGAGAAATTCTCTGGCAAGAGCAAAAGCAACAACAGATGAAATTAATTCGATTGTTGAAACGCTGTTGCCAAAATTATATCAGGGAGTCAGCACCCAAAAAATTTATAGCGAAGCTTTCCGGTTACTTCGCCCGCATTCCAAAGATCATGCCGCCAGTTACTATTTAAAAAGAGGCACTATGGAGCTTGATCCATCGGGCTTTCGTTTTGAAAGATTTATTGGAGAACTTTTCAAACACCGGGGTTATACTGTTCAGGTGGGAAAAATATTGCAGGGGAAATGTGTTACCCGCGAAATTGATTTGATTGCCGAAAAAGAAAATCAACTAAATCTTATGGAATGCAAATACCGTAAGTATTCCACGAGGAGTTTACCACCGTTCCACGTGATAAGATACCAAGCATTCCACAGAATAAGAGCCACCATTCCACAGGATAAGAGCCACCGTTTTGAGAAGGCAGCATTTTCTTTCCGGGGAGATGATTTGTTTTATTCCGGAGGAGATGTTTTTCATTCTTTCCGAAGGAGGAATTTTCTGTTTTTTTCCTGAAAGAGGTTACAGTTCATTCCTTTCCTGTCGACACTTGTTATAATTCATCCTTTCAAAGAGCGTGTTAAACAATGAGATTTAGGTTAATGCACAAAGTACTATTACAACATCTCATTTCTTTTTTCTCAAAGAAGTTCCCAGTAAACTAATTTTATGTGCATGAGCCGTAAGTCTATCCATAATCGCATCGGCAAGGGTAGGCTCTCCAATGTATTCATACCATTTGTTAACCGGTAATTGTGAGGTGATAATTGTAGCATGCTTTCCATATCTATCCTCAAGAATGTCAAGCAAGGTAAGTCTTATCTTATGATCGAGAGGGTTTAAACCAAAATCGTCCAGGATGAGTAAGGGAGCCCTTGCTATTTGATTGACCAATTTAACATAAGTGCCATCGAGGCGCGCAGCGGATATGGTTTCAATAAAACGACTCATAGAAAAATACAGGGTACTGTAGTCATTCAGGCACGCCTGGCGTCCTAGGGCGCAGGCTAAAAAACTTTTACCGGTTCCAGTCGATCCGCTAATAAGTACCGTTTCTCCTTTTTCAATATAGGTGCCGTCACATAATTGGAGAAGTTGTTCTTTGCTTATTCCACGTTCCGAGCCACAATGGATCTGTTCAGGAAGAGCATTGTAGCGCAACTTGGACCGGCTAAGATTACGGGTTGTACGCTTGTGGGATCGATACTGCGTTTCGGCTTCAGTAAGCATACCCAGCAGTGTGTGTGATTCAGGATGCTCGTGGATGGGGTGGCCCAGTATGGCTTCATATTGTTTAATCATTCCATAGAGGTTTAGCTTTTGCATCTGTTCCAAGGTGTTTTGGGTGTTCATTGTTTGTTGATTTGTTTTTTTATAATAATGATTGCTTTTGAAAAAAGAAAAAGGTTCTGGAGTTACTGGTAAGCATCTCCTCCCCGGACATTGGGATGGTCAGGCATCCGGAAGAGTTCAGGCTGCTCGTCGGTGATGAGTTTATCGAGGTGGTTTTTCAGGATATTATCAAGTGTGCTGTAGTTATAACGGTCTCCGTTTAACCCTCTTTTACAAGCTGCTTCCAGGCGTTCAGGGCCGTATTTGTGCCCAAGGCGAAGTATACCCTTGCAGGCATTAAAGGCTTGTTGGATAACGGGCCTACTCTTCAATACCTTCCCCACATACTGGTGTGTGTGGGTGCCTATTTTGGCAGCTTGCCCAAGGAAGTAATCCTGATCCCATCCATTCTGTTCGGCCACCTTTTGATGATGAATGGGCATGTGTTCTATAACGGTAGTAAAACCACCTTTTTTATAACTCCTTCTATGCATAGCAATACGGTTCAGTTCAAAGAAAACCTCCACCGTATCGGTATCATAGTTTACCGCTACCTTTTTACCAATATACTTGCAGGGAACGCTGTAATGGTGACCGTCTTCGCAGAGTGTGATATGATAGTCCATTTTAACCTTGCACTCGGCTTTATAGCGAATAACAAAAGGAGTTGATGGAAGGGGTTGCAATAACCCTTTTTCCAGTTCCAGGAACTGTTCCAGGCGACTGATCGCCTTTTTTTGAAAATCGGCTTGATGATGTAGTTCCAATTGCTTTTGGAAAGCGGCATTGATCTGTTCGAGGCTAAAGAACTCTGTGTCGCGTAAGGGGGCATACAGACGTTGATAAGTGAGCAAGACTTCCTTCTCTACTGGCGCTTTATCCTTAGGCTTGTATGGCCTTGCAGCGAACAGTGCCATGTTATTATGAAGGGCCCATTGCTCAAACACTTCTGTGAATATCGGCTCATACCTGCAGCTCTTTATTACAGCTGTACGCATATTATCGCATTTGATACTAAAAGGCGCCCCTCCAAAATAAGCAAGGCTTGCGTTAAGGGCTTTAATAACGCTTGGCATCGTTTCATTTGCAAGAGCAATCGCGTAGCTATAACCGCTATATGGCAGTATGCTCACAAAAACGCAGCACTCAACCAGTGCTCCTGTAGATCTGTCGATGTAGCTTATTTTGTCCCCGGCAAAATCCACCATCATCATCGCTGCCGGCTCATATTGCACATGAAAACTGGCCTGCTGTGGTAACATTAACTCTGCCAGCAACTCACAGAATTTCGAGTATTGATAACCTTCAGGATGTTCCCTTATGTATTCCTGCCATAACAACATCCGGGTTACACCCGGACGCTGCAGTTCCGCAAAATAATACTCCCTACGGTTCACTATAAACGCATTACGCGTATTCTGCTGGACGTTTCTGAAGGGGAAATGAGCAATCTCGGCCAGGACCGCATCGTCCATATTCAACAACTCTTCCAGGCTTTTAGGGCAGCTAGCCAGTCTTTCCTTGTATCGGTTTACTGTTGCCCTTGCTATTTTTAATTCCCGGGCTATCTGTCTTTCCGATAGCCCCCGCTGTAAGAGCAGGATCATTTTACGTACCACTTTCATTTCAATCAATTTTTTGGACATGCCTTATGAAGTTTAGTGTAGTATTAAACCCACGAAGCAATGTCAATTGGTTTTATAAATTGACGATCTGAAAAAGGATGATTTATAACAAACAGCTCATTCAAGCAAAGCCAAAGACCTGGCTCTTATCCTGTGGAATTTTTGGTATCATATCTGCGGAATGTCCGAATTTATATACCGGAAAATTAAGTGGCTCTTATCTGCGGAATGGTGGCTCTTATCCTGTGGAACAGGTGGCTCTTATGGCGTGGAATTTTTGGTATCTTATCCGGTGGAACGATGGCTCTTATCTTGCGGAATAGTGGCTTTTATAGTGTGGAATACTCAAATACCGAAATCAACCCGGTACTTTTTCTTCTTGTTCATTTCGTTTATTGCAGGCAAAAGAAGCCTTAACGACATTTTGTTTCCCCTTTTATTTTCTTAAATTTTTTTAGCCTGCGTGATGAAGTCATCTGATAATGTTCTTTCAGCATATGCATTTGGGTCAAAGTCAGAAAAAATATCGTCATAAGAACTTGGCAGTATGCTTATCTCAGCAAGTTTCAGCAAGGGGTGTTTTTGAACTGGATTTATTTCTTTTGTCTGTGTATTCAACACATACTGTTATTAGGAGGATAATCCATTGTGCAAATCCCTGTTGTATCCAGTGCATTATGTGGATTGATAATGATTATAAAAGTTTCGCCCCCCCATCCAATACTACTTTTATTATTATTTCTTTTACACCTGCTTTTAGTAGCAGGATATTAAAAAAGACCTAGGCCTTTATTCAAAGATGATAAAATCTGAAATTAATTTTTTTAGCCATCAAGCTGAAGGTTCTAACAGCTTATCAGGGAATTTAAAACACCAACTCTAATGCTCTTAGACAATATGATACCGATATACTACTTCTTTGGCCAAATAAAGTTCGATCACATCAATTTCGTTTTTATAATACTATAACAGAGGAAAAGAAAAGTTTCAACATCGAGGCTGCTAGTCATGATGAGGCAACAAATTTTCTTATCAAGTGACTTCAGAAAAAGAATGGCTTCAATTTCGTAATTCAGATAACATACGAAAGTTGATCAGATAACAAGAAATTATGTAACTCTTTCCCGTAATGGTGTAATGTTTTTCAGATACAAAGGCTTGACCTTTGCGGAGTGAAAATTTATTCAAGTTATAAAAGGTAAAAACATGAAAAACTTATTATTCTTATTAATGTTTGTCAGTAGTTCTATAATACTTACGCAAAGTTGCTCTGTAGCCAAGAAAACAGCAATCACTACTGAAAATGCTGTTTCCAAAGGATATGCCGCAATGAATCCTGGTGAAGCCATAGTTATTTACAAGTACCAGCATCCAGCACATTCGCCTAAGGAAGCTGATAAATATGGTCCTCAGTATTTCTTCTCAACAACGGCATCCTCATCTGAAGTCCTCAAGGGATTAACGGCAGCTAACCTGAAAAATGCATACCCGGCAAATCATGCTTTTCATGATGCACTAGATGCTAATTTTAAAACAGAAGCAGAGCTTATAAATTATGATGATTTCCATAAAATGTATAAGGTGAATAGACTATTGCAAAGTAATAGCAAATAGAAGCAAATAATAAAATAACGGTGCTGCAGGTTAATTGAATCAATCATATCAGTATACGGCAAACAGCAATGCTATTAACGATGCATTGCTGTTTTCATTTTTATCCAGTAGTTATTGAGGTGTTACTCTTTTGAAAGTTGCTAATGACCTTATGTGAGATAGTATTGAGTAGTTCATAGACAGGTTTACACAGGTTAAGATAACAGTTAATAAAAAGAACCTTGCTTAATATATAATGGAACATATTCGGAACGACTTTGCTTTTCAGGCAACAACAATAGACGAAGCCACTGTATTATTAAATAGTAATACAGAACAGGGTTTAAGTATTGAAGAAGCAAAGGAAAGACTTGAGCACTTTGGCTTGAATGCTATAGATGAAGCCAAGGCAATCAGTCCATTAAAAATATTAGCTAATCAATTTAAAAGCCCTATCGTTTTTCTGTTGCTATTCGCAGCAGGCATGTCTTTTTGGTTTAAAGAATGGTTAGATGGCATTGCCATTTTACTTGTGCTTATCATCAATGCAGCTATTGGTTTTTACATGGAGTTCACAGCACATAAGTCTGTGAAGGCTTTAAAGAAATTATCCTCTATACCTGCCAAGGTATTGCGTGGTGGCAAGCTCAATGAAATCAATTCAGAAGAAATCGTTCCTGGTGACATTGTGTTTACGGAAGCCGGTGATATGATACCCGCAGACGGTATTATCATACGATCTACCCAATTATTGATTGACGAATCAGCACTTACCGGGGAGTCCGTCCCGGTAGACAAAAAGAATTCTGTTCTTCCGGAAGCAACCATACTAGGAGACCGCACTAACATGGTGTTTAAAGCGACTAATGTTTCCAAAGGCAATGCTTATATACTGGTAGGAGTAACCGGTATGCAAACTGAATTAGGAAAGATAGCCAACCTGGTTCATTCATCCAAGCAGGCTGCAACCCCATTAGAAAAAAAGCTGGAAGAGTTCAGCAAAAGGCTAATCTTTATAACCATTGGCATCGTGGTACTCATTTTTATTATAGGCTTAATTAACGGTGAGCCGATTATTGGAATGCTACAAACTTCAATTGCACTTGCGGTAGCTGCTATCCCGGAAGGATTACCTATTGTGGCAACGATGACCCTGGCCCAGGGGATGCTAAAAATGTCACGGTATAATGTAATTGTCAAAAAACTTTCAGCTGTGGAAACATTGGGAGGCACCAACGTTATTTGCACCGATAAAACCGGTACGCTTACGCAGAATAAAATGGAGGTGGTGTTTGTTGAAGTACCTTCCGGCACATGGAAGAAAGCGATTCCCTTTACCGGTAAAAAAGAACAGTTGGAATTAATAACGCAATGTGCTGTTTTATGCAACACAGCCGATATTCAAACATCAGGAAAGGAAACAAAGGAGATTGGTGATCCTTTGGAAATAGCCTTACTAAAGTTTTCAAAAGATAATGATGAAGACATTGAAAAAGTTCGTACATCGTTTTTGAAAAAAGGTGAAGAGCCTTTTTCCAGTGAAACAAAGATTATGTCTACTCTTCACGAACACGATGGTAGGTTTTATGTGTTTGCAAAAGGTGCACCTGAAGAGCTCCTGTTAAAGTGTACGCAGGTTTTTGGAGATAGTGTTGAGGATATGGATAGTGCGAAAAAGGAGCATTGGGAAACAATAGCTGAAAAACTTTCTGCTTCCGGTCATAGGATGATTGCCATGGCATACCGGCAGACGGATAGTACACCATCTTCACTGACAGAAGAATTGGTTTTTCTTGGGTTGGTAGGTATGATCGATCCACCACGACCAGAAGTGCTATCCGCCATCAATGATTGTAAAACAGCAGGTATAAAAGTGGTAATGATCACTGGCGACCATCCGTCCACTGCACATTTTATAGGCACTCAATTGGGCATCTCAACAGAAGAGGAAGTACCGCTGATTGGAAAGGATATGAAAGAATTTGAGGAATTGAGTGAAGAAGAGAAACAGCATTGGATTAATGCTTCCGTTTTTGCCCGTGTAAATCCAAAACATAAGCTTGACCTGGTGAAAGTTTTCCAAGAAAAAGGTTATGTGGTAGGTATGACCGGAGATGGGGTAAATGATGCACCGGCAATTAAGAAATCTGATATTGGTATTGCCATGGGATTGCGGGGAACACAGGTGGCTCAGGAAGTGTCGGATATGGTTTTGAAGGATGATTCCTTCTCATCCATCGTCGTAGCTATCAAACAGGGGCGTGTTATTTTTGGAAACATTAAAAAATTTGTAACCTTTCTTCTTTCCTGTAACCTTAGTGAATTGGCGGTGATAGCTGTTGCGGCGCTCATGAACTTCCACTTCCAGATGTTGCCATTACAAATACTTTTCATCAATCTTATTACAGATCTGTTGCCTGCGCTTGCTTTAGGTGTTACCAAAGGCGGTGTTGACATTATGAAGCTGCCACCCCGCAATTCATCCGAACCTATTATTGATAAAAGTCGTTGGAAGCTTATTTTCTTTTACTCAATCGTTATTGCATCAGTAAGCACAATTGGTGTGCTAATCAATCACTTTTATTTTCATAGTGGTGAGCCTTGGGATGCAGCTGTTTGTAATAACATCCTGTTTTTCACCCTAATATTTTCTCAGCTTTTCCATGTATTCAATATGGGCAGCGGATCATTTTTTAATAATGAGGTAATTAAGAGTAAATATGTGTGGTATGCAGTAATAGCAAGCCTTATCATTTTAATTGGTGTGATACAAATCTCTTATGTCCGTGAAGCATTGAATATTGTATCCATGACAATGCAAGAATGGCTTATCATTCTTTTTGCAAGTATTAGTTCCGTTATCATAATACAGGTAACAAAATCTTTAAAACTTTTCAAACAAAATGGATCATCGAGATCTGAATAAGGTATGATTGGCAATTCCATTAAATGAGCTTCGAAGAACCGCATGGTTGTTCTGCTGATAGCAGCAGCAGTAGCCGCCTATGGCTTTTATTCGGTAAACAATACTAAGGTAGATGCCATACCTGACCTGTCTGAAAACCAGGTTATCATATTTACAGAGTGGATGGGCAGAAGCCCACTGATAATGGAAGACCAGGTAACCTACCCATTAGTAAGCAATCTACAAGGCATCCCAAAAATAAAAAACATCCGTGCAAACTCCATGTTCGGGATGAGTTTCGTATTTGTGATTTTTGAAGATGCAGTAGATATTTACTGGGCTCGCACAAGAGTATTGGAGCGCCTTAATTATGCCCAGCGTTTATTGCCGCAGGGAGTAGTTCCAACGTTAGCGCCGGATGGCACGGGGTTGGGACATATTTATTGGTACACCTTAGATGCGCCATCACATGATTTGGGAGAACTGCGAGCCTTGCAGGATTGGTATATAAAATTTGCTTTGCAAACAGTACCTGGTGTAAGTGAAGTGGCATCTTTTGGAGGCTGTCAAAAACAATATCAAATTGTAATTGATCCGCACAAGCTTAGCTATTACAACATTCCCTTAATGGATGTGATAGAAAAGGTCAAAGCCAGTAATAACGATGTCGGCAAAAAAAAATTTGAGATGGCAGATATGGGATATATCATACGAGGGGTTGGCTACATCACTCAAATAAAAGACATTGAAGAAATACCGTTAATGTCACAGGGTACAATACCCATCCGGGTTAAGGATATTGCCATGGTGCAAATGGGTAGCAAACTATGTTTGGGGTATTATAGAAGAAAATGGTGAAGGCGAAAAGGTGGGTGGAATAGTGGTTATGCGATATGGAGAAAACGCAAAAGAGGTAATTGATAAAGTAAAGGAAAAATTAAAAGATATTGAGAAGGGTTTCCCAGGTGGAATAAAGTTTCATGCGGCTTACGACCGTTCGGATTTGATTGAGGCTACAATTGCTACTTTAAAAGAAGCAGTGATCGAAGAAATCATTGTTGTAGCGCTTGTGTTGTTCATCTTCCTGTTGCATGTACGCAGCGCTTTGATCGTGGTTATAACAATTATAATGAGTGTGTTCATTTCCTTCATTATGATGAATTGGTTTAATGTAAGCTCCAACATCATGTCACTTGCCGGTGTTGCACTTGCCGTAGGTGACCTGGTGGATGCCCGAATAGTGATGGTTGAAAATGCTTTAAAATCTATTACGGAAGAAACAGAATAAACGATTGTAATGATTTCAAATGAGGAAAGATTAAAGAGAATTGAAAGCTCCTCTGTCTTAGTGGGTAAGGCAGTGTTCAATTCTATATTGATTACGTTGGTATCGTTTGCACCAATACTATTTCTTGAAGGTCAGGAAAAGAAGTTGTTTACACCATTGGTTCTTACCAAAACCTTTGCCATGATAGGGTCTGCTTTTGTGGCTATTTTTCTGGTGCCTGTGCTTATGGCAATGTTGCTGAAAAGTAAAATGAGGTCCGAGAAAAAGCATCCGGTATCCAGGTTTTTTTTTTGGTTGTATAACCCAATAATCCTGCCAATGCTTTCCAGGGACGTATCGATTTTATAGAACCCTTTTACAGGGAAGGAAGCAAGACTACTTCAGCAAGGGTTTACTTTGATACCTCCAGCATGCGCTTACCAGTGGGAAGCCAGGTACGCGGGCAATATAGGAAGCCAAACTGTATTAACAGCGGTTTTAAATTTTGACCAGACAAAAACTTCTGCAATCAGTTCAAGAGTAATGGGAAGAGTGGAACGATTATACTTTAAAAATGTGGGAGATTACATTCGTAAAGGAGATAGGCTTTACGACATATACAGCGAAGAATTAAACAATGCTAAAGAAGAATATCTTTTGGCATCGGAAAACCAAAAATCATTTACAGGAAGTATTGCTATTGATTTCAATTCTTTGCAGCAAAGTGGGAGAAATAAGCTCATCCTTTGGGGAATGAGCAGTGCTCAAATTAGATGTACGTCAGGGCGAGCGAATTTATTTTTAAGAAGGGCACAAATCCAATGGAAGGGATGAAAATGTAAATCAACAGATTAATAACATCAGCGAGTAGATATGGATAATTAGATTAACCTACTCAAGTTTCGCAGATAAAATTTAGATGGAAAGAAAAGAAAAATAAATAAAAAAAGCAGCATGAATTCTTGTGTAAGCTACTGAAATTCAGTAACTTAAAGGTACTAAACTTGTACAAGGTCATGCTGCAATCCAAAGATATTCAATCGGTAGAAGAGTTAAAAAAATATTTTTCCAATTCAACAAAAATGGTGGATTACCTCGTTAATCTACTTTCGTTCTTTGAATTTAAAAGGGTGTATGGTGTATTAAAGCCATTGAAGAAAAGAGGCTATCATATTATTGATGTATTTCCGGTGTTGATCATTTTGCCTTTTCTTAAACATGCCAGTATACATGCGCTATTTAAATCGCGTAGCAAAGATTTGTCCGGTGCTGACAAGGATGTGTATTACAGATTTAAGAACATGCAAACCATTCCATGGCGTAGGTTGCTGATGAGTTTTGTAAAACGATTCGTGGTCATTATTGAAAAGAAGGGGGAGGCTGAAACACAAGCCAAACGTTGTTTGATCATAGATGATTCCTTGTTGCATAAATCAGGGAGGGCTATAGAATTTACAGGCAAGCTTTGGGATCATGTGAACCATAGCTATCAGTTAGGGCTTCGTTTATTGCTGTTGTGTTATTATGATGGAAAAAGTAATCTGCCGCTGGATTTTTCATTGCACCGGGAAAAAGGCAAAAATGAACAAAAGCCTTA
This sequence comes from Chitinophagaceae bacterium, assembly GCA_037718865.1. Classification (GTDB taxonomy): domain Bacteria; phylum Bacteroidota; class Bacteroidia; order Chitinophagales; family Chitinophagaceae; genus JADCRZ01. The sequence continues at coordinate 17,213 of JBBJMP010000010.1, forward strand.
TGGATTGACTAAAAAGCAATTAAAGCGGCAATATAAAGGATGTCGCCTTGAAGACAGTGAAAGTAATAAAAGAGCCAGGGAGGTAGACAGGAGTAAAACCGAGGTTGGGATAGAGATGATTAAAAGGGCGCTTCGATTGTTAAAAGTAGATTATGTGCTGATGGACAGTTGGTTTACTTCAGAACGGATGATCGAATGCGTAAGGAGTTATAGCAAACAAAACGTGCACCTGATCGGAATGATGAAAATGGGCAAAGCTAAATACTTGTACAAAGGAAAGTATTATAGTGCCACCGAATTGTTAACCAGGGTCAAACGCAATACAGGTATCAAACGTTGCAGTAAGCTTAGAGCAAGTTATTTGATAGTGGATGTCATGTACAAAGAATACCCGGTCAGATTATTTTTTAGCCGGTTTGGTCAAAAAGGTAAATGGCATTTGATTTTATCAACCGATACTGCTCTTTCTTATAGTAAAGTAATGGAGCAATATCAGGTACGGTGGACTATCGAGGTGTTCTTTAAAGAAAGCAAGCAATACCTGAATCTGGGAGGATGCCAATCTAAAAGCCTGGAAGCGCAGATAGCAGACACTACCATTACCATGATTCAATATATCCTGCTTACCTTAAGAAAACGCTTCGATGACTATGAAACCAGAGGAGAATTATTCAGAGCTACCGGTGAAGAAATGATGGAACAAAGGCTGCATATAAGGTTATGGGAACTATTAATAGTTATTATGAAAATCATTATCGAAACGTTAGATGTATTTGTGGAAGATATTGATATATGCATCAACAAGATTATCAACTCCGGTAAATTAAATGGAATATTGGAATTAATATCTCCAAAACATAAACAAATTCTAACGTAATTTAACTGCGAAACTTAAGTTAACCTATTACAATTTAACCTCGCATGTATTTTTTGTTGATTAAGAAAAAATAAATTAAAACTAATGGAAGTATTGTCAAATAGCAGCAGCAACAATCTTAGAAAGCAAACAAATTGGTATGTAATAACAGGAGGACCAAGTTCAGGTAAAACGACTACAGTAAACTTACTTAAAGAAAGAGGTTACATAACCACAATTGAACATGCCAGGCATTATCTCAATACACAGCGTCTGAAAGGAAAAACCATAGAAGAAGTTAGAAAAAATCAGAGGGAATTTCAATTGGAGGTTTTAAATATGCAGATTGAGCAGGAGGCTCAAATTTCACCTGAAGTCCTTTTTTTTTTGACCGGGCAATTCCTGATGCACTAGCTTATTATCATTTTTTGAATCTTCCGGAAGATATAAAGTTAACTGAGGCATTGCGCACCGTCTCTTATAAAAAGGTTTTTATTCTTGATTGTCTTCCATTAGTAAACGATTATGCCCGCAATGAGGATGTAGTAGCACAGAAAAAAATTCATGCACTGCTTACCGAAGTTTACGAAGCACTACCATTTCCCGTCATTCATATTCCTGTGCTTCAGCAGGAAGAACGGGTGGATTTTATTTTGAAAAATCTTTGATGGAAGTACAACAGATGAAACTTTCGAAAACTCAAAATAATATTAAAAAAGATAGCTGATTAAATGATCAACATTAAACCATACTCAACGTCATTACTTTCATTTACCGGATTAATTCTTATTATAATTGGATTCTACTTTATTTTTTTTCGACCTCCGTTACTACCTGAAGATTTGCGCTATATGGGCTCAACTCTACAAGATGTAAAGCAAAATTTTCCTGGTCTTGTCAATTGGTTGCAAAAAGTTTTTTGGGTACTGGGAGGTTATATTCTATCAACGGGGGTACTGATTATTTTTATTTCTTTTACATCATTTAACAAACGTTTGCATGGTTCATTCATTATCGTTGCCATCGCAGGCATCAGTTCAATAGGTTTAATGACGATTGTAAATTTTTTGATTAGTTCAGACTCTAAATGGCTACTTTTCACTTTTACTATACTGTGGCTATTTTCATTGCTACTTAACCGGCTTCATAAATAAATAGATAAATGGAACATCAACCTCACACCGTCAGTATTCAAACAGAAACGTATTACACTTGTCCCATGCATCCAGAGATACACGAGGATAAGCCCGGTAGTTGTCCTAAATGTGGAATGAACCTCGTAATAGCAGACAAACAAATAAATAAAGCGGTTGTTAAACAGGGTATCCCTGTTATGCATGATAGTAAGCAGATAGGACATCAACTTCAGAAATATACCTGCCCCATGCACCCACACATTATACAGGATGGACCAGGTAAGTGCCCTTTGTGTGGTATGAAGTTAGAGCCAGTTATAGTAAACGCTCCTGGTAAACATGGTCATCATTCAGCTATGATTGCCGACTTTAAAAAACGGTTTTACCTGGTCGCTGCGCTTACTGTACCAATCATGCTTTATCACCAATGATACAACAATGGCTAAATTTTCAAATTGATCTTGTTGGCTCAAAATACATTTTACTGCTATTATCTTCTATTATTTTCTTTTATGGTGGCTGGCCTTTTTTAATGGGTCTGGTAGATGAAGCTCGGGCAAAGAATCCGGGAATGATGTTTTTAATTGGTTTTGCAATTACAGTGGCTTACCTCTACAGCGTAGCCATTGTATTTGGTTTAGAAGGAATGGATTTCTTTTGGGAGTTAGCAACCTTAACTCTCATAATGCTCTTGGGGCATTGGATAGAAATGAAATCAGTGGCTGGGGCATCAAGGGAGTTAGAATTATTAGTACAACTAATGCCCTCTGAAGCACATTTAGTGAAGCCGGATAAAGTGGATGATGTAAAAACAGAGACACTTAAAGAAGGTGATTTGATTTTGATAAAACCGGGTGAAAAAGTAGCCGCTGATGGAATTATCGCGGATGGTGAAACTTATTTGAATGAAAGCATGCTCACAGGTGAAAGTAAACCCGTGCAGAAAATAAAAGGCGCTAAGGTAATTGCCGGTTCTATAAATGGTAATGGCGCAATCAAAGTAATGGTATCACATGGCGCAAAAGATTCTTATTTATCGCAGGTGATCAAGCTGGTACAGGATGCTCAAAATGCAAAATCAAATACCCAGCTTTTAGCAGACAAAGCTGCAAAATGGTTGGTATTTAACAGGACAGTCCCTGTCTTTTGCCATGGAAAGAATGGTAACTGTAATAGTTATTTGCTGTCCTCATGCCTTGGGACTTGCCGTTCCTTTAGTAGTAGCTAAATCCACCGCAATATCGGCACAAAGTGGATTATTAATAAAGAATAGAACTGCATTTGAAAATACAAGAAAAATAACCACTATTGTATTTGACAAAACAGGTACGCTTACAGTAGGAAAATTTGAAGTATCCAAAACTGTTTCGCTGCAAAAAGATCTGAATGAAAATGAAGTTATTCGACTGGCTTCTGCATTGGAGCAAAAATCAGAACATCCCATCGCAACAGGCATTTTGCAAAAAGTAAGAGATTTATCCATCACCATTCCGGCAACTGAAAATTTTAATGCTATCACCGGTAAAGGTGTTGAAGCAACGGTAGAAGGTAAAAAAATACTGGTTGTAAGTCCTGGGTATTTAAAAGAGAAAGGAATAGCTGTTCCTGATGAATATACTGCTAATGACACGGAAACTGTTGTGTTTGTGATTGTTGATATTCAATTAGCTGGATACATTGCGTTGTCTGATGAGATACGTCCGGAATCTGCCGGTGCTATTCAAACCCTTAAAGAAAACAGTATCAAATCTATATTTCTTACAGGTGATAATAATAAAGTAGCAAAGAGTGTAAGTGAAGCCTTGGGTATGGCAAGTTATTTTGGCGAAGTTTTACCGCATCAAAAATTAGAAAAAATAAAGGAACTGCAAAGTAAAGGTGAGTTTGTTGCTATGACGGGTGATGGCGTTAACGATGCACCTGCCCTGGCGCAGGCTGATATTGGCATTGCCATAGGCAGCGGAAGTGATATTGCCGCGGAAACGGCGGGTATTGTTTTGGTCAACAGCAATCCAAGGGATGTAGTAAACCTGATCTTGTTTGGCAAAGCCACCTACCGCAAAATGATTCAAAACCTGACTTGGGCTACCGGGTATAATGTTGTGGCACTTCCATTAGCAGCAGGTGTCCTGTATAAAACAGGGTGTTTTATTAAGCCCTGCGGCAGGTGCGGTTTTGATGACCATTAGTACTATTGTTGTTGCCATTAATGCAAGTATGTTAAAAGTAAAGCAGGTATGAAATCAAATACAGATTGTGTGCTTACGATTAATGGCGGCTCTTCCAGCATCAAGTTTTCATTATACCAAATGGATGAAAGACTGATACAATTATTTTACGGTAAGATCGAAAATATAAGCACAGAAAATACCACATTCAGTTCTTATTATAGCATAACTAAGCAAAGAGAAAAAGTAAAAATTGGCGTTAGGAATTTTAATTCTACTGCAAATTTTCTCATAGATTGGCTGCAAAAGAAAGACAGCTTTAATACTATCAAGGCAATAGGGCACAGAATAGTGCATGGAATGAAACATACGGCACCTGAACTGATTACTCCTGTATTATTAGATGAAATTGAGAAAAATTATTGACTTTGATCCCGAGCATTTGCCGGGAGAAATTAAGTTGATTGAAGCCTTTCAAGACCACTATCCTTCGTCAATACAAATAGCTTGTTTTGATACTGCCTTTCATGCTTCAATGCCGTCAGTAGCAAAATTATTATCCATTCCACGTAAATACAATGCAATGGGTATCCAACGCTATGGATTTCATGGACTTTCTTATTCCTTTCTTATGAAGGAACTTAAACGTATAACCTGGCATGAAGCGGCACAGGGGAGGATTATACTGGCACACCTTGGTAACGGTGCAAGTCTTGCTGCTGTGAAAGAGGGTACATGTATTGATACAAGTATGGGTTTTACGCCAACATCGGGCTTACCCATGGGTACAAGAACAGGCGATCTCGATCCGGGTGTTGCCCTCTATTTAATGCAGTTGTATAAGATGCCGGCGAAACAGTTTGGTCATCTTATCAATCATAAATCCGGTTTGCTTGGATTATCGGAAACAAGTTCAGATATGCGAGATTTACTAAAATGTGAAGCTACGGATAGCCGTGCTGCCGAAGCAATTGAACTGTTTTGTTATCAAACAAAAAAATGGATAGGATCATTTGCTGCTGCTCTTGGAGGTTTAGGCACCTTGATATTTTCCGGTGGTATTGGTGAAAATGCGCCGGAAGTACGTGACCGTATATGTAGCAGATTTCAATACTTGTGAATTGAATTAGATGAAAAAAGAAATAGGGTTATCCATTTAAGTCGCATTTGCTTTATAGGCGTAGGGTTCATGTTGCATCATTCTCTCAATCAGCTTGTGCCAGATGGTTGGTAGAAAGTTTCTCCGGTTAAATCTGAAGAAGAATTCATCTAAATATCCGTTCATGAATCTTTCTGAACACTTATGATGTATACCTCTTAGCCATCCTTTCAAATTCATGATTAAATAATGCAATCCCATAAAGTTTTTCCCTTTACTTGAGGGCTTTTGCTTGATTTCAAATTCACTTTCCAGTGGCCAGTAACCCCTCCATTGATCCGTCTTAATCTGGGTGTTATCTTTGTCAATATATTTCTCGAAGAAAGGCTTAAAGCTTTCTGCACTGGCATCTTCAATCGTTTGTGCATAGGCTCGTCCTATTTTATCTCCTTGTACTTTTTCAACTGCCATCACTACCAGCTTCTTATCTCCCTTGCTTCTTCCGCGTTCGCCCTCATCTACTCCCCCAATCATCAATTCATCCACTTCTACATGACCACTAAGAAGATGTTTGCCGCTGCTTGCCATTGCCTCCTGTGCCTTTCGTTTAAACAACCAGGAAGATTTTTGATTGATGCCGTATTCATTAGCCAATTCTATGGTTGACATTCCTTTTTTGCGCACAGAGATCCGAAAGTTAATCCCAAAAGCCTTCAGCAGCGGGATCTTCATCTTGTGAAACAATGTGTGTGCTGTGACAGATTCATCATACCCGCACTGTGTACATCGCAAATGAAACCGAGTCTTGCCTTTGCAGCTTTTCTTCCCATTGCAATTGCGGCATCGATAACCGTCATTCCATTTTAAATCAAACAGATACTGCCTGCAATCATCTTCACTTGTAAAGAACTTATTAAACTCACTAATGGTGATTCCCTGAAACATACTCAAATATTTAGTACAAATATACTAAATTTATTAGCTAAGGTCTATTTCTTATCTTCGCTTTGCGCTCTATCTGGATAACCCTAAAAAGAAATATAAATAGTGAAATAATTATTTCTACAGATAAAAGCAAAGTTCCGGTTTACGTCATTAAAACCAATGAAGAACTAATGATTGCGGGATTGGTTTGTCAGGCTTTGAATTATACAGATAAAAACTAAAATATTATGCAAGTTGAAACTATTAGCACTGCAGTAGAAACGTTATCACCCGAATTACTTCAAAAGATGGATGCTTATTGGCGGGCAGCTAATTATTTATCAGTCGGTCAAATATATCTGTATGATAATCCTCTTCTTAAAATGCCATTAACACTGGAGCATATAAAACCACGTCTTTTAGGACATTGGGGAACTACTCCAGGATTGAACTTTATTTATGTCCATCTCAATCGTGTCATAAAACAATATGATTTGAATATGATCAATGTTACAGGTCCTGGTCATGGTGGGCCAGGACTGGTAGCGAATACGTACCTGGAAGAAACGTACGGTGAATTCTATCCAGACATTACACAAGATGAGGAGGGAATGAAAAAACTGTTCAAACAATTCTCATTTCCCGGCGGTATTCCCAGCCATGTATCGGCTGAAACACCTGGATCCATTAACGAAGGTGGCGAGCTTGGTTATTCATTGGTACATGCTTATGGTGCTGTCTTTGATAATCCTGACCTGATTGTTGCCTGCGTAGTAGGTGATGGTGAAGCCGAAACTGGTGCCCTTGCTGCAAGCTGGCATTCCAATAAATTTTTAAACCCGGTTCATGATGGCGTTGTCCTTCCTATCCTGCACCTGAACGGCTATAAAATTGCAAACCCAACGGTGCTGGCGCGAATCCCAAAAGAAGAATTGGAACTGCTTTTCCGGGGTTATGGATACAACCCATTTTTCGTAGAAGGTGATGTTCCGGAAAAAGTGCATCAAGCCCTGGCGACAACCTTAGATATTGTTATAGGTGAAATTAGGCAAATACAAATGGAGGCACGTACGAATGGATTTACAAAACGTCCACTTTGGCCGATGATCATTTTTCGTACACCAAAAGGATGGACTTGCCCCGCTATAGTTGATGGTCTGCAAGTAGAAGGAACATGGCGTTCCCACCAGGTACCATTGTCTGAACTGGCGACAAAGCCAGATCATGTGAAGATGTTAGAAGATTGGATGAAAAGTTATAAGCCGGAAGAACTGTTTGATGAAAACGGAAAGTTAATTACAGACTTAGCCCAATTAGCACCGAAGGGTACAAAACGAATGGGAGCTAATCCGGCTGCAAATGGAGGCCTTTTTTTGCATGATTTAAAAATGCCGGACTTCAGAAAGCATTCCGTTGAAGTTTCCCAGCCAGGTGCAACAGTAGGTGAAGCAACTGTAATAATGGGGGCATTTGTAAGAGATGTAATGAAGCTTAATTGGGAAAGTAGAAACTTTAGAGTATTCGGCCCGGACGAGACTTCTTCTAACCGGCTCTCAAAGTTATTTGATATTACAGAACGTACTTCTACTGCCGAAATTATTGAAAGCGATGATCACATTTCATCCGATGGTCGTGTAATGGAAGTGCTAAGTGAACATCTTTGCCAGGGCTGGCTGGAAGGATATTTACTAACGGGCAGGCATGGTTTGTTTTCCTGTTATGAGGCCTTTATTCATATTATTGATTCCATGTTTAACCAGCACGCCAAATGGCTGAAGGTTTGCAATTCAATACCATGGCGGCGACCAATTGCTTCTTTAAACTATTTATTAACCTCACATGTATGGCGGCAGGATCATAATGGAGATAGTCATCAGGATCCTGGATTTCTTGATCTCGTTGCCAATAAAAAAGCAGATGTTGTTCGCATTTATCTTCCGCCGGATGTTAATACACTTCTGTCTGTAACGGATCATTGCCTGCGAAGCCGTAATTACATAAATGTGATTGTAGCCGGAAAACAACCCGCCATGCAGTGGCTGGATATGGATACTGCGGTAAAACATTGTTCTGCAGGTTTGGGTATATGGGAGTGGGCAAGCAATGATAAGGGAGCTGAACCGGACGTGGTAATGGCTTGTGCCGGCGATGTGCCCACGCTGGAAACCATAGCTGCGGTTCAACTGCTAAAGGAGCAGTTGCCTGAAGTAAAAGTTCGTGTAGTTAATGTTATTGATTTGATGACCCTGCAATCTGAAAGCGAACATCCTCATGGCTTGAACGATAAGGATTTCGATATGCTGTTCACTAAAGACAAACCAATCATCTTTGCTTTTCATGGGTATCCCTCGTTGATTCATCGTCTTACCTATCGTAGAACAAATCATAAAAATCTGCATGTGCGTGGTTATAAAGGAGAGGGCACAACAACAACACCCTTCGATATGGTGGTATTGAATGACCTCGACAGGTTTCACCTTGTAGGTGATGTGATTGATCGTTTGCCGCACTTAGGTTCAACCGGTGCATATATCAAGCAATATTTAAGAAACAAATTGCTTGATCATAAAGCTTATATTGAAATGCATGGTGAAGACATGCCGGAAATTTTAAATTGGAAATGGGAATTAACCTCATTTGTTAGCTAAGCTAAACAAGAAGAATAATAGGTTATTTATATGTAGTATCATAAAACTAAATTTTGAAAAGTAGATGAAAGTTACTTGGGGAAATAAGAAGAATGATTTTATAGAATTACTGCCTCTGGCAATTGCAAAACTGAAGAAAAATATTATAGATCCTTTTCTCGGCGACAACAATAATTCAAAATACTTAAACGAAAGAGCCCCTTTAAGAGCCGAAATATTTACCAGAGAAAAATTAGAACAACATGCCGTCACAATTGCCAAAAGGCACGAACTCATCTACAATCAAACATCAGAACAGTTATTGGAACGCCTGGCAGACAATGAGCATATTCTGCTGGAGGTTTATGAATTGTTGTCTGACAACTTAAAACAAAACAACCGCATTTCTCCTGCAGCCGAATGGCTAGTGGATAATTTTTACCTGATCGAAGAACAGATTTTTACCGGCAAAAAACATTTACCTAAAGGTTATAGTAAAACATTGCCCCGGCTATTGAAAGGTGAATTAGCCGATCTGCCCCGGGTATATGATATGGCAGTGGAAATTATTTCGCATAGTGATGGACATGTGGACACCGCTAAATTAACAGGGTTTGTAAACGCTTACCAAACAATAGATAAATTAAAACTTGGTGAGTTATGGGCAATTCCTATTATGCTCAGGTTAGGTTTGATAGAAAATTTAAGGCGGCTTTCCATACTTATTGCTGAAGAAATTACCAATAGATCCCTTGCCAACCGGTGGGCAGATGAAATGATAACCATTTCTGAAAAAGACCCTAAAAATCTGGTATTGGTTATTGCTGATATGGCCAGGTCTGAGCCACCGATGGAAAGCACCTTTGTGGCAGAATTGAATAGGCGGTTACTTGAAAAAGGCAATACACTTTCTTTACCCCTGAACTGGATAGAACAAAGACTTTCAGAAATGGGGGTAACAACCAGTGAGCTCATACAACTTGATAATCAAAACCAGGCTGCAACACAGGTATCTGTAAGTAATTGTATTAACAGCTTTCGTTTTTTAAGCACCACTAATTGGAGAGATTTTGTAGAAAACACGAGCATAGTTGAAGCCACTCTTCGCAGAGACATTAACGGCGTTTATGGAAAAATGGATTTTCGTACCCGTGATCAGTATAGGCATGCGATTGAAAAAATTGCGTTTTGCAGCAAATCTTCAGAGCAGGTCGTGGCGGAAAGCGTTATTCAAGCGGCAAAAAAAGCTGCATTAAATAATAATTCAAAACAGTCGCATGTAGGTTATTATCTAACAGGTAAAGGTTATATTGCTACAGCAAAAGCTGCCAATGCACAAATCGGCATTTCTGAAAAATGCAGTAGAATCAGAAACAAACATCCCTTATTAATTTACCTGGGCAGCATTAGCATACTCACTTTTCTTATTTGCTGGTTACTTATAGAGGAAGTTGCAAAAGAAAAACTTTCTACTACAGTAATGATAACTGTTTGTATTGTGGCGTTACTAACCACAACCAGGTTCGCAATTTCCCTGGTAAATTGGTTTAGCACAATTTCAATAAAGCCAACCCTTCTTCCAAGGATGGACTTTTCTAAAGGGATACCCGCCGAAACAAAAACGATGGTAGTGATACCTACACTTATCACATGTATTGAAACAATCAATGATCTGATAGAGGGGTTAGAAGTAAGGTTTCTTGCTAACCGTGATGCAAATCTTTACTTTGCCTTACTCACAGATTTTAGAGATGCTGCTTCCGAACATTTACCTGCAGATGAATCACTGGTGCTTGCAATAAAAAACGGGGTTATTGAATTAAATAAAAAATACGGCAGAACATCTAATGATACTTTTTTTCTTTTTCATCGCCCACGCAGATGGAATAAGTTTGATAAAATATGGATGGGTTATGAAAGAAAGCGTGGCAAGCTGGGTGATCTCAATGGTTTATTGCGAGGCAAAGACAACAACTATTTTTCTGAGATTGTTGGAGACACTTCTTGCTTCAACCAAATAAAATACATTATAACACTTGATACGGATACACAACTGCCCCGCGATACGGCATGGAAGATGATTGGAACTATGGCGCATCCTTTAAACCAACCCGTTTATAACGAAAAGAAAAAAAGAGTTACTGAAGGATATGGTATTCTTCAGCCAAGGGTATCAAATAGTTTACCGGCTACTGAAAGCTCTTTGTACGCACGCCTGTTTGGCAACGATCCGGGTACGGATCCTTACACAAAAGCCACATCTGATGTATATCAGGATTTGTTTAAAGAAGGCTCATTTATAGGAAAAGGAATTTACGATCTGGATGCTTTTGAATTGGCGCTGAAAGACAAACTTCCTGAAAATCGCATCTTAAGTCATGATTTGCTCGAAGGTTGCTATGCCCGTTCAGGTTTAATTACCGATGTACAGTTGTATGAAGAATATCCGCATAGGTATGATACAGAGATGCAGAGACGGCATCGGTGGATAAGGGGTGACTGGCAGATAGGGAAGTGGGTATTACCTTTTGTGCCCGGCCATAACAGGAAGTTGCATAAGAACCCGCTTTCTTTATTTTCTAAATGGAAAATATTTGATAATATCCGTCGCAGCCTGATTCCCTTGAGCCTATTGTTATTGCTGTTGTTTGGTTGGACGTTATCATTGCTTGCCTGGTTCTGGACGCTTGCTGTAACTCTTATTATTGTATTGCCATCTTTGGTCAATTTTTTCTGGGAGCTTTACCGCAAGCCTCCCGACGTAATTTTTATTCAGCACTTTGTATATACCAGTCGCACTGCTCTTGAGAATTTTGTGCAGCAAATGCTCGACTTGATTTTTTTACCCTACGAAGTTTTTTTAAATATTGATGCTATAGTGCGTACGCTGTGGAGGGTGTATATATCTCATAAAAACTTACTGCAGTGGAATCCTTACAGTCGAAACCGCAATATGCAAGACAGTATTCTTAAATCATATATTACTATGTGGTTTGAACCGGTTTTTGCACTTCTGATTTATGTTTTTTTAACCATCTATAATCCCGGTGTTCTCCTGATCGCCCTTCCTTTTCTAACTTTTTGGATGGCAGCTCCTTTTATTGCTTATGCAATAAACCGCCCGTTGGCTCCAGATAAAATGACAATTTCTGAAAAGCAAACGATCTACCTGCGCAGCCTGTCAAGAAAAATATGGGGCTTTTTTGAAAGATTTGTTACAGCAGAAGATAATTGGCTACCGCCTGATAATTACCAGGAAGAACCGGTTGAAAGGGTTGCCCACCGAACTTCTCCAACCAATATAGGGTTGTCATTATTATCCAATCTTACTGCTTATGATTTTGGCTACCTCACTTCCACTGAACTAGTACAGCGTACCAGCAATACAATCCATACCATGCAGCGCATGAAAAAATACCGCGGGCATTTGTATAACTGGTACGATACTATTTCTTTAGAACCATTATTGCCAAAATATATTTCTTCGGTTGACAGTGGAAACATGGCGGGACATCTTATTACTTTAAAGCAAGGACTGCTGGCACTTCCCGATGATGCGATAGTGCAGGAAAGTTTTTTTAAAGGGTTGGCAGATACCGTTAATGTACTGCTGGAATATGCTGCTGACAATGAAGTACTGTTGAAGTTTTGTGATGATTTGGAAAAAAATTACAGAGATAAAATTCATAAGATTAAGGATATAAAAGACTATTTAGATAAGTTGGAAATTTCTTTTACAAGCATACTATCAACACTAAAACCCGGAGCTGATGAACATGAAGAAATCTGGTCTCAAAAAGTATTGCGCCAAATTACCCAACAGAAAAATCATATTGCTGCACTTGCGCCATGGTTTTTATTTTCATCAGTACCTGCACAATATGAAATATTTATTTCTGAATTCCCACTTGTCCCTTCGTTAAAAGACATTGCATCTGCAGAGCAGCGTTTTTTAAACACAAAACATTCTTTTTCTGTTATAAATAAAAATGATGCGGACAATGAATGGCTCACCAAATTTAGTGCAACGCTGGCAGCATCATCCAGACTTGCAATTGAACATCTAATTACCATTGAGCAACTTGCTGAGCACTGCCTGAATCTTTCGAATATGGATTATGATTTTCTGTTTGACAGGTCACAAAATTTATTGTCAATAGGCTATCATCCCGAAGATCGTAGAAGAGATAATGGTTACTATGATCTTCTGGCTTCTGAAGCCAGGTTAACAACCCTGGTGGGAATAGCACAAGGTAAATTACCTCAAGAAAGCTGGTTTGCATTAGGCAGGCAGCTCACCAGCCAGGGTGGTGCACCAGTGCTGCTTTCGTGGGGAGGTTCTATGTTCGAATACCTGATGCCCCTTCTGGTAATGCCCACTTACGAGAAGACGTTAATGGATCAAACAAACAAGGCTGTTGTGCGTAAGCAAATTGAATATGGCAACAAACATTCAATTCCATGGGGTATGTCGGAATCGGGTTATAATATGGTAGATGCCCACCTCAATTATCAATATAAATCATTTGGTGTTCCAGGTATAGGTTTCAAGAGGGGTTTGGGGGAAGACCTGGTGATCTCACCTTACTCAACATTACTGGCATTGATGGTAGCGCCTAAAGATGCGTGTAACAATTTGCAGGTATTAAAAGAGGAAGGCTATGAAGGTGATTATGGCTTTTACGAAGCGATTGATTATACAACTACACGTTTACTGAAGAAACAAAAAAGTGTGGTGATTAAATCTTTCATGTCGCATCATCAGGGAATGTCTTTTCTTGCACTTTCTTACTTGCTTCATAACCGACCTATGCAAAAAAGATTTGAATCTGAGGTGCATTTAAAATCCACATTACTATTATTACAGGAACGGATACCAAGAGTCACTACTTTCTATTCTCCAAGTGTTCACGCCGGTGATGCCAGCATCATTTCGGGCAGCAATCCTTCTATCCGTGTTGTGAATACTCCTAACACGGTTTTACCCGAAATACAATTATTGTCAAACGGCAATTATCACGTGATGGTTACTAACGCCGGTGGTGGATATAGCCGGTGGAAAAATATTGCAGTTACCCGTTGGCGTGAGGACATTACCTGCGATAACTGGGGTAGCTTTTGTTACATACGTGACATGGAAAGCAATTTATTTTGGTCATCTGCTTTTCAGCCAACCCTGCAGCAAAGTGAAAATTATGAGGCGGTATTTTCTGAGGGGCGGGCTGAGTTTCGGCGTCGCGATTTTTCACTGGAAACGCATACAGAAATTGTCGTTTCGCCGGAAGATGACATTGAATTAAAAAGAATACAAATCACTAATCGCTCCCGTAAAAGAAGGATAATTGAAATCACCAGCTATGCTGAAGTAGTGCTGGCTACCCAGGCAGCAGACGAAGCGCATCCGGCGTTTAGTAATCTATTTGTTCAGACAGAAATTAATGAACAGCGTAATGCCATTTTATGTACCCGCAGACCACGTTCAATAGAAGAAACATCTCCCTGGATATTTCATTTAATGAAAGTGCATAAAGCAGAAATATTAAATGTTAGTTACGAAACAGACCGGGATCAATTTATTGGTAGAGGAAATAATATAAGCCAGCCACAGGTAATGAAGCGAACCGAACCGCTAAGCGGCAGTAGCGGATCGGTGCTGGACCCGATTGTTTCAATACAATACAGGATCGTATTGGAAGGTAATGAATCGGTAACCGTAGATATTATTACTGGTGCAGCAGAAACCAAAGAAGTTTGTAATAACCTTATTGATAAATACCAGGCTTTTCATTTATTCAACCGCGTACTAGAGCTTGCATGGACCCATAGCCAGGTAATATTAAGACAGATTAACGCAGTGGAAGCTGATGCGCAATTGTATTCCCGCCTTGCAGGTTCCATTATTTTTTCCAATCAATTATTCCGTGCGGATCCTGCTGTCATTATGAAAAACAAAAGGGGGCAATCTGGTTTATGGCGGTATTCAATATCCGGCGATATACCAATTGTATTGGTTCAAATTGAAGATGCAGAAAACATTTTGCTCGTAAAGCAAATGGTTCAGGCACATCAATACTGGCGCCTGAAAGGATTGATTGTAGATCTCGTAATTTTAAACGATAACCATGGTGGCTACAGGCAGGAATTACACAATCTTATTCTTAGCCTTATTGCTCCAGGTGTAGGAAATGACCTGAAAGAAAAACCAGGAGGAGTTTTTATAAGATCAGCAGAACAAACATCAAATGAAGACAGAAGTTTATTCGAAGCTGTTGCCCATGTTGTAATCGCTGATAGATTTGGTACGCTGGAAGAACAAATGAACAGGCGTGTAAAAATCAGAACGGCAATACCATTTTTCAGCCCTGTAAAAACATATCCTTTTATAAATAGTTCAGTTGAACCACGGAACGATCTTCAATTTTTTAATGGCTTGGGTGGATTTACTGCTGACGGGAAAGAATATGTAATAACCACGACCCCCGATAATAAAACACCGGCACCCTGGATAAATGTGCTGGCTAACCCCCATTTTGGCAGCATCGTTACAGAAAGTGGGTTATCCTATACATGGGTAGATAATGCGCATGAAATTCGGCTCACACCATGGAATAATGATCCTGTTACTGATCTCAGGGGCGAAGCATTTTATTTAAAAGATGAAGAAAGCGGTAAATTCTGGTCGCCGTCCCCCTTGCCCTGCCGGGGCACTTCACCCTACATAACCTGCCATGGATTTGGATATAGTGTGTTTGAACATAGCGAGGATGGTATTTATACAGAGATGACCATTTTTACAGACATTGAAGATCCTGTAAAATTTATTGTTATCAAGCTGCGTAATCATTCCGGCAGGCAACGGCGCATTGCAGCCACCGGGTATATAGCATGGGTATTGGGAGATCTGCGAACAAAGTATTTAAAGCATACTATAACGGAGCTGGATCAACGCAGCGGTGCTATCCTGGCTAAAAATACCTATAGCTCGGAATTTGTAAACAGGGTGGCATTTTTTGATGCAGATGGAACCAACAAAAGTATTACTACCGACAGGACTGAATTTTTGGGAAGAAATGGAAACCTGTATAATCCCGAAGGATTAAGAAGGTTAAAGTTTTCGGGTAAAACTGGTGCAGCATTGGACCCTTGTGCTGTTATACAAGTAGTATTTGATTTGGCGGAAGAAGAAGAGCATGAGGTTATTTTTCGCTTAGGCGCGGGAAAGAATTTGGAGCATGCCTTAGAAATTATCCAGGCAAGTGAGGGAGCCCATGCAGCGCGGCAAGCAAAACAAAAGGTTCACGATTATTGGCGAAAAACATTAAGTGTTGTTCAAATTTATACACCTGACCCTGCACTGAATATACTGGCGAACGGCTGGTTAAATTATCAAACACTTGCCAGTCGCCTTTGGGCACGAAGCGGGTTCTATCAATCAGGCGGAGCTTTTGGTTTTAGAGATCAGTTACAGGATGTTCTTTCGTTAATGCATGCACATCCAATGTTAGTAAGGTCACAAATACTTTTATGTGCATCACGGCAATTTAAACAGGGAGATGTGCAGCATTGGTGGCATCCACCTACAGGGCGGGGTGTTCGTACTACTTGTTCCGATGATTATTTATGGCTACCTTATGTAACCGCAAAATATATTAACGCCACTGACGATATAGCAATATTGGATGAGCAAATACATTTTCTGGAAGGACGTCAGTTAGCAGTGGGTGAGGATTCTTATTATGATCTTTTTATTACCTCTAATGATACTGCAGATTTGTATAACCACTGTGTAAAAGCAATTGAATATGCTCTAAAATTTGGCGTACATGGTCTGCCATTTATAGGGTCCGGTGATTGGAATGATGGTATGGATAAAGTAGGTAATCATGGACAAGGTGAAAGTGTATGGCTCGCATTTTTTCTTTATGATGTACTGGTACAGTTTGCAGATGTAGCGCTTCTGAAAAATGATGAAGCCTTCTCACTAAAATGTAAAACTGAAGCAGAAAAATTACGAATCAACATCACTGAAAACGCATGGGATGGGGAATGGTACCGGCGTGCTTATTTTGATGATGGTACACCGCTTGGTTCGCATACAAATGAAGAATGTAAAATTGATTCCATTGCACAAAGCTGGTCGGTATTATCAAAGGCCGGCGAAAAGGATAGAATAAATACAGCAATGCAATCTGCAGATAAACACCTTGTTCATAAAGAAGATGGACTTATCCAATTGTTTAATCCGCCTTTCGATAAATCAGACCTTAACCCCGGTTATATAAAAGGCTATGTGCCAGGTGTACGGGAAAATGGTGGTCAATATACACATGCTGCAATTTGGTTAGTGATGGCATTTGCTGCTATTGGCAACAAAAAAAGAACCTGGGAGTTATTACAACTGATTAACCCTATAAACAGGTCCAGCAGTGAAGATAAAATTACCAGATACAAAACTGAGCCTTACGTAATAGCTGCTGATGTTTACGCCGAGCCTAAGCACAAAGGTCAGGGTGGATGGACGTGGTACACAGGTTCGGCAGGCTGGATGTACCAACTAATTATTCATTCTTTTATTGGTTTAAAAAAAGAAGGCAATACTATAAGCTTCACGCCGTGCCTTCCTGAAGAATGGAAAACATTTAAAGTTCACTACAGATATATGAATACCATGTACCATATTGTAGTTACACAAAAAGAGGGTGCAGATTCAATGATGGTTATAGAGGATGGGGTGAAGCAGGAAGATAATTTGATTACACTTACTGATGATGGGGTTAAACATATTATTCAAATCAATTTATAAACTGATAATGCAAAGTGAATATTCTATTTTATCCAATGGTTTTAAAATAACTATTCAAGGGTTAACTCTTGTTACGGGCAATCAATTTCATATCTATAGCGGAAGTTCAGATTATGGATTATACACTATAGTAAGTGTTGAAGGAGATACTTACACTACTTCTACAAGAATGCCTTCTTTGAGCGGAAATTATATCATTAGCCAAATTCAAACAACAATACCAGATAAATAAGTTGACTTCAATTTTTTTAAAAAATGTCTTTCGTTGCAGGATGGGACTTTAAATGCACTTTTATCCCGCAATAGTTCGGTAACTTTTAAAATGTGGATAAGTGGAAAACTAAATTAGGGTAAAAACAAGAAGGGCATTAGAAATTTGTATGCTAAACCCAAATTCTAATGCCTTTGACAAGATTAGTGGTCTTGTCAGTGCAAGTTTACAAAAGTTGCAAAACATAAGCAAACCAGCAAACCTCGTTTCAAATTCTTTTCCACAGTTTTTGAATTATGGCTTGGATTACCGGTTCGATATACGATGCTTAATTTGAGTCAGATAGGTAATTATAGTGAGAAAAGCATCCGCCTTCATTTTGAAAAGCTCTTTGATTGTGTTTCCTTCAATGCTGAAGTGATTAAGAAAAGCTGTAGTAAGGATTTAATTGCAACCTTTGATCCATCATACATTCCAAAAAGTGGGAAGAAAACACCCGGCTTAGGTAGATGGTGGAGTGGAAAAGACCAATGCACTTTAAAAGGGCTTGAGATCAGTTGTTTGTCAATAGTAGATGTGAAAGCTGGCACTGCGATGTCCCTGGAAGCTGTTCAAACGCCATCAAAGGACTTATTACAGGCAAAGAAGCAAAACCTGGTAAGCCATTATGTGAGCATTATCAAAAAGCAGATGCCGGTGTTAAAAGGAATGGTAAAATATCTGGTGGCCGATGGCTATTTTACGAAGCATGACTTTATAGCTCCGCTGTTGAGAGATGGGCTTCATATTATTACCAAGATGCGTCCGGACGCTAATCTAAGGTATGCCTTTAATGGGCCCAGACAAAATGGAAGGGGTAGGCCCAAAACCTATGATGGCAAAGTGGATTGCGGTAATATAGATAAGCGCCGCATTAAAAAATTCCAGGAGGATGGAGAAGTAATTTATTACAGCGGCATAGTGTATTGCATGGCATTAAAAAGAACGGTAAGGATTGTATACCTGCAGGACAAGCAAAGCAGGCGATATGATATTTTTGTTTGTACCGATACGTTGATAAATCCGGCATTGATAGTAAAATATTACCGACTTAGGTTTCAAATAGAATTTCTGATCAGGGATGCCAAACAACATGCAGGGTTGGAAGAATGCCAGGCAAGAAGTGAAAACAAATTGTATTTTCATTTTAATATGGCGCTCAGTGCAGTGTCAGTGGCCAAAGCGGCAACATGGCTTTGTCTGCCTAAAGAAAAAAGAGAAGCCTTTTCAATGCGAAACATCAAACTGATGTATTATAACAAAATAATGACCGAAAGAATATTTTCAAACTTAGGTTTAGACCTGAATTGTAAAAAAATAAAACGCCTTTATCAGAATGCCTAGATATTGGGGCGTTGGCAGCTTAAAAATTACCGAACTATTGATCCCGGACAATAGCAGTAAATCATAATCCGTAGCAATTGCAGAATAAGTGCTTGTTCAAAACTCTAATTTTATTATCAAACAACTTCGTGTTTGCATAGATTTTAATCACAAAAAAGTTTATCCCATATTTCTTCTAAAACTATACCTGCAAATAACTTCAACATAAAAGGATTATCCAACGAGCAGGTTAATGCTTCCAGTTAAAAATATGGATACAACCGTTTATCCTATAAAAAACTAGCTTTGAAATTTTCTAAGAATCTAGCATATTTGGAATTTTTTTTCTTAATCCAAGATTTAAGAAGATCAATCCGCAAAACATACTAACAGCCGCACCCAGAAGTAATTCATTAATATATGGAACGCTTATATAATTCATATAAGAAAATCCCTGTATCATTAAAAAAATTTCATTCAAAATAATACCACAGACAAAAATCAGGATACCCGTGTTTGCTGACCTGTTGCTAATAATAAATTGCTTCATTTTGCAAAAGCCGATAATAAAAAGCGTAATTACTCCCAGAAACATCAAATGTAAATACCCAATTACTACCGGCCTGAAACCAAATGCCAGACTACTTAATGCGGGAATAGTAGAAGCTAGCTGTAAGAATAATTTTATAGATAATGCGCTTGCAGATAAAATAAACAGCCACTTTGTTTGACTCGCAAGGTTTTCAAATAATCGCAGTTTATTGTAAATGGTTGATTTCAATACTAGTACCCAGCCAAGCAATTGTGCTGCCGCAGCTAAAACTACAAGCAGATACACCCAGGCAGGAATAGGAACCCATAAAACAGAGAGGAAATATGCAGGAATACAAGCCATGGAAAAGAGCCAGAATATTCTTTTTTGTAATGTAAAAGATATAATGAATCTAAGATGATCGATGAATAAACCCATGCATGCAAATAAGAACCAGCCGTTATATTGAAAATGCAAAAAGAAATAAGTAGAGGCCAGGTACCAATTTGGTTCCTTTATATTATTTGCCACCAGGAAAGTGATGAAAAAAGCGCCGATAGATGAAATGACACTAAACACCAGCGCCGCTTTAAACCACGAATGGCATATCTTTTTTTCATTCATTTGGTTCAGATCTTTCCAATAATAGAGCGCAAAACAATATGAAACTAAAATAGATAGTATAGAGAAACTAATAGAAAAAAAAGCATAACCCCAAATAAGGAAGCTAACCAACATGCTATATGCAGTAATAAGATTTGCATACAGCAACCAACAATATCTTTTTAAAAACAGTTCACCATTTTTAAAACCTAGATAGTAAACAAGTAATACCATCAAAGCTTGTGTGACCCAACCTGAAAAAGCAAAATTCGAATGGCTGTGCAAAACATGTTTCTGTTCTATAAAGGGCAGATAAAATGCGATTTTATAACGCATGATAACGCCAAGGCCAGCAACGAGAAGCAAATTAAAAAATGAAATCCGAAGCCACTTGCGTAAGAAGTTATTCATATCTAATTAATGTAGCCATTCCTTTTAGTCAGTTCATGCAGGTATAGAGTAGGGTATTACTTTTTCAAGATTAAAATTTCTTTGTCTTTTTAAATACCCTACAGATTTAAAGCTGTGAATTATGTAACTTATTAAATTAATTATGTAACATCTGTAACTGTTTAAAGCGGTTACTTTGTAATGCTTGTGTTACAAAATTGTTCTCCGTTTAAATCTGCAAGCAGATATCTTATCCTAAATTCTAAACACCAAATTTCACTAAAAAAAATTCATTATGAGAAAATTACTTATAATAAGTATGGTTGTGGCTTGTGTCGCTTTTGCAGCTTCTTGTGGAGGTAATGAAAATTCTGATTCCAATGCTGATAAAACTACCAATACTACACCGGCAAACGATGAAAAAAATGATGATGTTGCAAAATATGACCCTAACAGGGGTGAGGGAAAGTTTACAAAAGTTGAATTAGGGGCTTCATTAGATGTCACCAAAGCAGAAACTGGAAAAAAGGTTTTTGAAGTGAAGTGTAGCGGATGCCATAAACTCACTGATGAAAGATTAGTTGGCCCTGGCTGGAAAGGCGTTTCAGAAAGGAATAAACCCGAATGGATAATGAATTTCATTACCAATACAGAGGCAATGATTGAAAAAGATCCAAAGATTCAGGC
Organism: Chitinophagaceae bacterium; assembly: GCA_037718865.1. Taxonomy (GTDB): domain Bacteria; phylum Bacteroidota; class Bacteroidia; order Chitinophagales; family Chitinophagaceae; genus JADCRZ01. The sequence goes on from JBBJMP010000010.1 coordinate 38,611, forward strand.
ACAACTGGAGATATGCCTTGTACGTATGCCTAACCAAAACTTATCTGAAGATGAAGCAAGGAACCTGCTTGAATTTATGCGGAAAAATGATGGTGTAAAATAAGATACTTATCTTACGCCTACTTTAAAACAGCATTTCTCTTTATAAGTTTAAAAGCAAAGTTATGATGGCTTAAAATATTTTATTCCATGTGATATTGTGCTTAAAACTTAATAATTACAGTGTTATTAAAACAAGCGCTGTCTAAATCTAATAATAATGAAATGTATTAAAAACAATGCGTTTGGCTTTGCTGCCCTTGCAATAATTTTTAGCATAAACGGATGCAAGCCAAAAAATGCAGGAACAGTTGTAAGTGGAGATGCTGCCGCTAAAACTTATGTTGCCCCCGGCAAATACGATGAGTATTACAATTTTGTTTCAGGTGGTTTTAGCGGTCAGTTAGCCGTTTACGGAATACCTAGCGGCAGGTTGCTTCGTGTGATTCCTGTTTTTTCTGTAGATCCGGAAAAAGGTTGGGGTTATAGTGAAGAAACAAAACCAATGTTAAACACATCACATGGCCAGGTGCCATGGGATGATCTGCATCACGTGTCAATGTCGCAAACAAATGGCGAAATTGATGGCCGTTGGGTTTTTGTGAATGGTAACAACACCCCCCGTGTTGCCCGTATAGACCTTACAACTTTCCGAACAACAGAAATTTTAGAACTCCCAAACAGTGGTGGCAACCACTCTTCTCCGTTTATTACAGAAAACTCTGAATACATTGTTGGAGGTACACGGTTTAGCATTCCTCTGGATGATAAGAATGGCGATGTACCCATCAATACCTACAAGCAAAATTTTAAAGGAACCATCAGTTTTATCAGTGTAGATAAAAGTAATGGCAACATGGATATTGCTTTTCAATTGAAAACCCCTGGTGTAAACTTCGATTTAAGTCGTGCAGGAAAAGGCAAATCAGGCGGATGGTTTTTCTTTAGCTGCTATAATACAGAACAGGCAAATACCTTATTGGAAGTAAACGCGTCTAAGCGTGACAAAGATTTTATTATGGCTTTAAACTGGAAGAAAGCAGAAGAATTAATTAAAGCAGGTAAAGGACGTAAACAAGCTGTAAAATATGCAAGCAACCGCTTTGATGAAAAAACGCACACAGCAATTTCTACAATCAAAACAGAAGTAACAGTTTTAGACGTGAAGGATTTTCCGGGATTGGTTTATATGATCCCTTGTCCTAAATCTCCACATGGTGTGAATGTAGATCCATCAGGTGAATACATTGTAGGAAGTGGAAAATTAGCAGCTTTAATTCCGGTATTTAGTTTTGATAAAATACAAAAAGCAATTGCTGAAAAAGCATTTGAGGGAGATTACGAAGGTATCCCCGTAATTAAATATGAAGCTGCTTTGTATGGCGAAGTTAAAAAACCGGGCCTTGGTCCGTTACACACTGAGTTTGATGACAAAGGCAACGCCTATACAACTATGTTTGTATCAAGTGAAGTAGTAAAATGGAATGTTAAGGATTTAAAAGTATTGGATAGGGTACCTTCGTATTATTCTCCAGGCCATTTGATGATACCGGGTGGAGATTCAAAAAAACCAACAGGCAAATATTTAATTTCTTATAATAAAATTACAAAAGACCGTTTCTTACCAACTGGCCCTGAATTATCGCAAAGTGCCCAGTTGTTTGATATTAGTGGAGATAAAATGCAATTGATACTGGACTATCCAACCATTGGAGAGCCACACTACGCACAGGCAATTGCGGCCAATGTTATCCGTGAAAAATCAGTTAAGTTCTTTAAAATTGAAGAGAATAACCACCCGTATGCATCCAAAGGCGAAGGTGCCACCAAAGTAGTCCGGGAAGGTAAAAAAGTACATGTGTACCTGACACTCATCCGATCTCATATTACCCCTGATAATATTGAAGGTATTAAAATGGGTGATGAAGTATATTTCCATACAACCAATATTGAGCAGGATTGGGATGTACCGCATGGCTTCGCCGTTAAAGGTGCAATAAATGCTGAGATACTGGTTATGCCCGGCGAAACCTCCACCTTAAAATGGGTACCGGACAGAGTGGGTATGTTCCCAATATATTGTACAGATTTTTGTAGTGCTTTGCATCAGGAAATGTCAGGTTATGTAAGAGTGTCCCCCGCCGGAAGTAATGTGCCGATAAGTTTTAGTACCGGGACTAACATGCCAAATTCAGATAGTAGTGCCAGGAGCAAGGTGACTGCTTATAAGAAATAGTATTTACGGAGAGAGGCATGAAATCCTGCAGCAGCGTTTACTATTGCATGTTTTGTATCTCTTTTTTTTAGTTCAATTTATTGTATGAAGAACTATAAAATGGCAACGGTGACTAGGGTTTTGCTTTTTATCTGTGGGCTTGGGCTATTGGCTGTTTTATTCACACCCATGTGGCGGATAGATTTACAGGCACCGCAGTATCCGGAAGGCCTAAGGCTGTTAATCTATGCAAATAAATTAGCAGGTAATGTTGATATTATTAACGGGCTTAATCATTACATCGGCATGAAAACTTTGCATGCCGATGACTTTCCCGAGTTTAAAATATTGCCGGTTATAATTGTATTTTTTTCACTTTGCTTTATCATCGTTGCTATTGCCGGAAAAAGGGGCTGGATGAATATTTTATTCATTCTCTTTGTGACTTTTGGTGTTTTGGCAATGGTTGATTTCTGGCGATGGGAATATGATTACGGGCATGATTTAAATCCTAATGCTGCTATTATTGTCCCTGGCATGGCGTACCAACCACCATTAATTGGTTATAAAAAATTATTGAATTTTGGTGCCTGGTCTGTGCCAGATGTTGGAGGATGGATTTTTGTTACAGTTGGAGCAGTTCTGTTAGGCGCTGTAATATATGAATGGAGAAGAGGAAAAAAACTGATTGTGCATACCAACAAGCTTTCTTTATTGATTATAGGACTGATAACCATCTTGCTTAACGGATGTAATACCGATCCTGAACAAATTCGTACTGGAAAAGATACTTGTGAATTTTGTAAAATGACGATCAGCGATAACCGGTTTGGTGCTGAAATAGTAACGAAGAAAAGCAAGGTTTATAAGTTTGATGATGAGCATTGCGTGATGGCTTTTTTAAATTCAAAAAAAGTAGCGCAGCAGGATATTGGTGAAATTTATTTTACAGATTTCAGCAGCCCGCATAAGTTGATAAATGTAAATGATGCTCATTTTTTACAAAGCCCCGGCCTAAAAAGCCCTATGAATGGAAATATAGCTGCCTTTAGCCATGAAGACAGCCTGACCAACATGCTACCGAAATTTTACGGAAACAAAATTAGCTGGGGGGATATGCAGAAATGAGGACATTCATTTTTATATTATCCTTCTTCTTTTGTTGTGCTGCAGCGGCAGAAACAATACATGTTGGACCTAACCAAATACATAAAACTGTAACTGCCGGTCTTGACGCCGCAACTGATGGCGATACCCTGTTGGTGGATGCCGGTCATTATAAAGAGAAAAACTTAGTCATCAAAAAAACCATTGTTCTCAAAGGAATTAATTACCCTATATTAGATGGCGAAAAAAAATACGAGATTATTTCTATCGCAGCTAATGGTGTTGTGATAGATGGATTTAAAATAGTGCATTCAGGTATATCAAGCCTTGAAGACTTGTGCGGTATAAAAGTTTACGACAGCAAAGATGTAATAATAAAGAACAATATTCTTGAAGATACTTTTTTTGGGATATACACTCAGAACGGCATTAACTGCAGCATTGAAAATAATAAACTTACAGCCTTTAGTAAGGAAGAACAGCAGAGCGGCAACGGCATTCATTGCTGGAAGAGCGACAGCATGCGTATTATCGGCAACAACATAACCGGCCATCGTGATGGAATTTATTTTGAGTTTGTAAAGAACTCTATTATCTGGCGTAACACCTCTGTAAATAATATCCGCTATGGATTGCATTTTATGTTTTCCAATGATGATATGTATGTTAGCAATATTTTTAGTAATAACGGTTCCGGCGTGTCTGTCATGTTTAGTAACAGGATAAGAATGTTCAGCAATTATTTTGAAGAAAACTGGGGTGATGCATCGCATGGCATATTGCTGAAAGAAATATCAGATGGCTATATGCAAGGCAATCATTTTGCAAAAAATACCAGCGCCATTTTTATGGAAGGTGCTAACATGATTTTTATGAAGCGGAATACGTTTGAGAACAATGGGTGGGCCTTAAAAATCCAGGCCAGTTGCATGGATGTGGTATTGGAACGAAATAATTTTATAGGAAATACTTTTGATGTAGGCACCAACGGCTCACTGGTACTGAATGAGTTTAAAAATAATTATTGGGATAAATACGAAGGGTATGACCTTAATAAAGATAAGATAGGCGATATCCCATACCGGCCTGTTAGCATGTACTCCATGATAGTGGAAAAATATCCTCCGGCAATGATATTGTTCAGAAGCTTTATAACAACGTTATTGGATAAAACAGAAAAGGTATTGCCAAGCCTTACACCGGAAAATCTGAAAGACAATGCGCCATTGATGCGAAAAGCTTTTTGATTTTATTAAAGAAGGAGCAGAGTAAAGAAAAAATGTACAAGAGTGCGACGCCAATGAAGTTTAATAGTAGTACTCAGCCTGGCCCATAAAAAAATACTATGATCATTGCAAGCAATGTAACCAAACAGTTTGGTAAATTAAAAGCGCTGGATAATGTTTCCACTACCTGTAACAAAGGAGAATGCATTGCTTTGATTGGTCCTAACGGCAGTGGTAAAACGACGTTGATAAAATCAATACTGGGTATGGTAGTGCCCGACAGCGGCTTTATCACATTCCGGGATAAAAATATTCTGCATCATTGGAAATACAGGGATGAGATAGGCTATATGCCGCAGATAGGAAGGTACCCGGATAATATGACCATAGGCCAGGTGCTGGATATGATGAAGGATATAAGAAATAAAAAAACTACATTGGATGAGGATTTGATTAAATCTTTTTCGCTGCATAACCTGCTGAATAAAAGAATGCGGACATTATCGGGAGGCACAAGGCAGAAAGTAAGTGCAGCCCTGGCTTTTTTGTTTGACCCGGCGGTGCTTATCCTGGATGAACCAACGGCAGGACTTGACCCAGTGGCGTCGGAACAATTAAAGGAAAAAATTATTTCAGAAAAGGAAAAAGGCAAACTTGTTTTAATCACTTCACATGTGTTAAGCGAATTAGATGACCTGGTAACAAGAATAATTTATATGCAGGAAGGCAAACTGCTGTTTAATAAAACTATTGAAGCATTACGACAAGATACCGGCGAAGAGAAACTCTCAAAAGCGATTGCACATGTAATGACGAATTAACAGCCATGAAGAAAATAATAAAATATGTGATCACTGATATACTCCGCAACAGGATTGTATTAGTATATACACTGTTTTTACTGGCAGCTTCATTTAGCGTATTCAGCCTGGAAGATAACAGCAGTAAAGGATTATTGAGCTTATTAAATATTATCCTGATTGTTGTGCCATTAGTGAGCATTGTTTTTTCTACCATCTATATATACAACAGTACAGAGTTTATTGAACTGCTGGTAAGTCAGCCTTTAAAAAGAAAAACGATCTGGTTAAGTTTATTTGCAGGATTGGCCGCTTCACTTTCCATTGCTTTTCTTATAGGCGCAGGCATCCCGCTATTAATTTACCAGGCTAATATGATTGGCTTTACGATGATTGTAGTTGGCATTTTGCTAAGTATCATTTTTGTGGCAATTGCCTTGTTAGCCACTGTAAAAACAAGAGATAAAGCAAAAGGTATTGGCGCTGCTATTATGCTGTGGTTATATTTTTCTTTGTTGTTTGATGGATTTGTATTGTTCCTGTTATTCCAGTTTGCAGATTACCCGATGGAAAAACCAATGATAGCTGTTAGTGCGTTCAACCCTATTGACCTTAGCCGCATATTGATTTTACTTCAATTAGATATATCCGCAATGATGGGGTATACAGGGGCAGTTTTTAAAGATTTTTTTGGTACTTACATCGGGCTGTTATTTTCATTTGGGGCATTATTTCTTTGGATAGCATTCCCGGTTTGGTATTCTACAATAAAATTCAACACAAAAGATCTGTAAATACAAAACGGCATGATTTAATTTGCTATTAACAGAGGGTTATAAAAAAGCCTGCAAATTGAAGAATTATGAAAGAAAGTTATGGCACATTATCACAGACTATTAATGGTTTGAAGAAGGAAGGCTATACTTTGGATCTTAACATAAAAGATCAATGCGTTGCCGGTCATCAAATCAACACTACATTATCACCTGATGATTTTGAGATCGATAAAATATATCGTTTGGAAGGAGAATCTAATCCTGATGATGATTCTATTGTGTATGCTATTTCCCCTCCAGCGTTTAGTGTTAGAGGCATTCTTGTAAATGGTTATGGTATTTCTTCAGATGAAGCCTCTGCAGCATTGATTGAAAGGTTGTAAAGGCATCTTTAATTTTGATTATAAAATAATCTGACTAATTAAATTCTTAAAATGGAAAACAAATCGAACGAATCAACTCCACAAAGGCCGCAAGGTAACCGAATGTTGAATGCACCTTTAGTTGAAATGGATCTCAATAAATTTATTACCCAAATAACAAATGAAACAACCTGGGCAGAAAGTGATCATAATTCTATCACACTTTTTAAATCTGATAGTTTACGTATTGTATTGCTTGGCTTACATGAAAACGCTGAATTAAAAACGCATACTGCCAATGGTATCATAAGTGTTCAGGTGCTGGAAGGTAAAATAAGCTTTACTGCAGAACAACAAACGGTTGAATTAGAAAAAGGGCAAATGATTGCTTTGCATGAAAAAATTCCTCATAGTGTGTTAGCAATAAAAGAAAGTTTTTTTCTGCTTACACTTGCGATGATTAATCAATAGTAGCTTTTATATTAATCATTGTTGATAGCAGGTGTAGAGAGAGACTACGATAAACGCACTGTACACAACAAATTTTAGACAATCAAGATAGATAAAATGAAGGCAGTAGTATGCTCAAAATATGGAGGACCGGACGTTCTTCAAACTAAAGTGTTGGATAAACCTATTCCCAAGGATGATGAAGTTTTAGTGAAGATATTTGCTACTTCTGAAACTGCAGCACACTGCTCAATTAGAAAAGGTATTCCGCTTGTTGGCAGACTATTAATTGGACTTACAAAACCAAAAAGACCTATACCAGGAACAGACCTTGCAGGTGAAGTTGAAGCAATAGGAAAAGATGTGACACAATTTAAGGCAGGCAACGGCGCATTGCAGTAAATCATAATCCGTAACAATTGCAGAATAAGTGCTTGTTAAAAACTCTAATTTTATTATCAAACAACTTCGTGTTTGCATAGATTTTAATCACAAAAAAGTTTATCCCATATTTCTTCTAAAACTATGCCTGCAAATAATTTAAACATAAAAGGTTTCACCAATGAGCAGGTGCTTGATGCTAAGGAAAAATACGGTTACAACAGATTAGATTATAAAAAGAAAAATGGTTTCCTTGATGCCTTAAAACGTATAGCAAAAGAGCCAATGGTTATTTTATTATTGGTAGCATCATGTATTTATCTCATCAGCGGAGAAATCGGAAATGCTATTTTTCTGGCCTCTGCCATTGTGCTAATTTCAATCATTTCATTATACCAGGATTCGAGAAGCCGTAATGCGCTGGAAAAATTAAAAACCCTTACACAGCCATCTTGTAAAGTTATTAGAAGGTGGAAGAGATAAAGAGCGAAGAGTTGGTTGTTGGTGACAGTATGATGATGGAAGAAGGTACCTCTGTTGCCGCAGATGGAATCATAGTACATTCCAACGATTTTTCTATAAACGAATCAATTCTTACAGGAGAATCGTTATCCGTTTTTAAAGACAAGCCAAAAAAAAATAATCTCGTTTATCTCGGCACTACAGTAGCCAGTGGATTAGCGATTGCAGACATAACCGCTATTGGCAACGAAACAAGATTAGGAAAAATTGGTAAAAGCCTTGAAGGCATAAAAGAGGAAAAGACTCCTTTGGAGTTACAGATCAACAATTTCGTAAAAAAGATGGTGATCGCCGGAGCCGTCGTTTTTGTAATTGTTTGGGCATTCAACTTCTTCCTTTCCTATGATGTTTTAGATAGTCTATTGAAAGCACTCACACTTGCCATGAGTATTTTGCCGGAGGAAATTCCTGTTGCCTTCACCACATTTATGGCATTGGGTGCATGGCGTTTGATGAAGCTGGGTATTGTAGTGAAGCAAATGAAGACAGTTGAAACCCTGGGCAGCGCTACCATTATTTGTACTGATAAAACAGGAACAATAACAGAAAACAGAATGAGCCTGGCAAAACTTTTTTTGTTGTCATCCCAAAAAATTTCTGACCCGGAAAATATAGAAAGTGATGATGAAAAGGAACTGATTAAACTGGCTATGTGGGCAAGTGAGCCAATTCCCTTTGATCCTATGGAAGTGGCGCTGCATAATGCCTATGCTAAAACAATTTTGCCTGATGAAAGACCCCGGTACAAAATGATTCACGAGTATCCATTAGGAGGTAAGCCGCCTATGATGACCCACTTGTTTCAGAATGATTCAGGCAGGCGTATTATAGCTGCAAAAGGAGCACCGGAGGCCTTGATGAATGTATCTGACTCGACAGGGTTTGAAAAACAGCAAATCGAAGACGCTATCAAAGCTTTAACAACCGATGGCTACCGTGTATTAGGTGTGGGTGAAGGAAGTTTCATCGGAAACAACTATCCCGCTACACAACAGGAATTTAAATTTAATTTCAAAGGGATTGTTGCCTTTTACGATCCGCCAAAGAAAAACATTCAATCTGTATTGCAGGATTTTTATTCGGCCGGCATTGCGGTAAAAATTGTTACAGGTGACAATGTTGCTACCACTACAGCTATTGCCAAACAGATTTGGATTTAGGGGTTATGAAAAAAGCATAACCGGGGATGAGCTAATGAAATTGACTGATACTGAATTAACTGAAAAAGTGAAGGATACGTATGTATTCACACGGATGTTTCCTGATGCCAAATTAAAAATCATCAATGCGCTAAAAGCAGGAAATGAAATTGTTGCCATGACAGGAGATGGCGTCAATGACGGGCCTGCACTTAAAGCTGCGCACATAGGTATTGCCATGGGCAAAAAAAGAACTGAGATTGCTAAGCAGGCAGCATCTCTAATTCTTGCAGATGACGATCTTCAAACGATGGTAAATGCTGTAGCAATGGGTAGAAAGATATATGCCAACCTTAAAAAAGCAATCCAATATATCATATCCATTCATATTCCTATTGTTCTTACTGTATTTATTCCACTGGCATTGGGTTGGATGTACCCTAACATTTTTTCACCTGTACACATTATTTTTTTAGAATTGATCATGGGTCCTACGTGCTCCATTATTTATGAAAATGAACCCATGGAAAATAATACGATGACGCAACCCCCCCGGCCTTTTACAACTACTTTTTCTAATCTGAAAGAACTTACAACAAGTATAATACAAGGGTTGATGATTACCGCAGGAACATTACTGGCTTACCGCTATGCAGTGTACCAGGGTTTTTCTGAAGATGCTACACGTACAATGGTTTTCATCGTTCTTATCTCAGCCAATATATTTTTAACTCATGTTAACCGGTCATTTTATTATTCGATATTCACTACACTACAATACAAGAACATTCTTGTTCCGTTGATTACAGGCATTACGATAGCTATTGTAGCATTATTGCTTTTTGTACCACCATTTGAAAAATTTTTCAAATTTGAAAGACTGAGTGTTTTCCAACTTTTATTAAGTATGTCAATTGGTTTTGTAAGTGTGATGTGGTACGAAGCGGTGAAATGGAAGCAGAGAAACAAAAATAGTTTGATTCTAAAATAACTGATAGGTATTAAAGCTTTTAACTGATTTAGTTTTTATAGCTTTCGTAGATTGAACAATCTCTAATATAAGCAGAAAAGCCATTAACTAAATGGGTTTAATTAGAAGCAAAAGTCAGGCTTATCAAAAGTCAAGCTTTTCATAAAGACGTAACCTGTTTTTGAGGATGGTATTTTCCTCTTGTATCCTGTTAATCCGCTCCAATAGATTAGCAATCGCATCAATTCCTTCGAGATTGATCTGGAGGTCGTAATACAGACGAACAAGCTTTTCTAATTTTGGTAACTGGCTTTCAGCAATAAGTTTTTTCTCTTCAATCAGTATAATGTCTATTAAGCCAAACTCATTAAGTGAACTTAAAAATGAAAGCTCAATTTCATGACTGTCACAAAATTCCTCTGCTATTATAAATTGTTCGGGTTCCATGCTCTATTAATTTATATTAAGATTTAGATAATTCAGTAAATAATTCTATTTGTCTCTCTGTTAAACTGGTAGGTATTTTAATAGAATAGGTTACGTATAGATCACCAAATTGTCCTTCCTCTTTATAAACGGGAAAGCCTTTGCCCTTCAATCTTATTTTGGTGCCGTTCTGTGTTTCCGACTTTACCGTTAATTTAAGCCTTCCGCTCCATGTATCAATGGTAATCTCGCCACCTAAAACGGCTGCATACAAATCCAAATACACCGTAGTGTGTAAATCATTTCCATAACGCTTAAATTTTGGATCATCAGCAATAGAAAAAGTAATATACAGATCGCCATTAGGACCACTATTTATGCCACGTCCGCCATGCCCTTTCAATTTAATTACCTGCCCGTTTTCTATGCCTGCCGGTATGGTAATCCTTATTTTTTTGCCATTTACTGCTATTGTTTGCTGGTGCGTCATATAGGCATCGGCAAGGCTTAGCCTCAGTTCGGTATTATAATCCTGGCCCCTAAATTTTGTTTTTGAACTTTTATTTTCCGTTCCACCAAACATTGATGAGAAAAAATCAGAAAAATTACCGTCGTTGTATTCACCGTAGTCGGATTGGTCCCTGTTTGCGTGTGCTGATTGTTGCCGTGATTCCCTTGCCTTTTCAAACTCCTCTGCATGTTTCCAATCTCCTCCGTGTTGATTGTATTTTTCTCGCTTTTCAGGGTCGCTTAAAACTTCATTGGCTTCATTAATTTGTTGAAATTTTACATGAGCGCCTTTATCGTCAGGATTAAGGTCGGGGTGATGCTTACGAGCTAGCTTGCGATATGCTTTTTTAATATCGTCTGGTGTTGCATTTTTTTCTAATTCCAATACTTTATAATAATCTATAAACTCCATGAACTACCAATTTAAAAAGTGAATGAATTTGCTCAATAATACATTACTGCCTGAAATACTTTACTTAAACATTTTAAAACCTCTCCGGCTAATTATATTCTATATCTATCTATAGAGTTGTCAGCAATAACAGGTTGAAAAGTTTTTGTCTGCACAACATAAATTGGTGCTAACGTTTGTATATCAAACAATATACCCTCCCAAAAGAATGACTTTAGTGGTTGAGTATCAAATGAAGTATCAGAAAGATTTGCAGCAATTTTACGGTAATTCCAAATTCGGTTGTAATAGAAAAGATTGGAATTGTATTTAAAACTTTCTGATACCTTAAGTTCATCTTTAGCTTTATCCAATAAAGCAATGTAAATAATAGCATCAACGCCTCTCTCACAAAGTTTTATATAGGTAGCTTCTTCTTCTAAATTGGCTAAATCTTTTTGGCCATATTCATCCATTGCTGAAACAGCATTGTATCCAAGTTTTTTTAAGTTGCCTGCAACTTCTTTTTCCAACCGGCCTCTTAATACTGTATCAGATGCTGTAATAATTGCCACTACTAATATTTTACCGTGTTTCCTTAGGGTTAAACTTGGCATTTCCCAAGAGCTGGCAATATAAAGTTCCTTACAGGCAAACAGCAAGGGCGCAACGATAATTGTAAACACATGTTTATACACCTTCATTATATTAATAATTCCTACATCACAAGTTAATGATTTTAGAAAGGATGAAAAATGATAATAAAATTCAAACCCTTTCTGGCTTATTATACTCTATCTTTTTCACATTAAACTTCGTGTAGCTTAAATCTCCTCTTTTTAGTCTCCCTAAAACTTCAAAAGTTATTGGTACCACTACATCATTCCTTGCTTTGTAATCAGCCAGTTTAATAATCCATGTTTCTAAATTTTCCTTATCCATGTATCTTTTTGTTTCAAGCTAGATAATCTCACCGGCATCATTAAATGTTACAATAAAAAACAGCGATAGCCCATTGTAGTTGAAAGTGAACTTAGCAGACTTTGCATCAGATGACCATTGCAACCTTTCACCTGGTAATAAATTTGTTGGATACAAAACCCTTTCGCCAAGCCACCTAAGGAGTTCTCCCTGGTTATACGTTTCTCCTTTACCATCCACAACAGTAATCAGTGAAAAAACTGAAGCTACTAACCTTCCTTTATCAGCAATATAAATGTCACGGGCAGTGAACATATTCGTCTTTCCTTTCCATATAAATCCTGGCTTTTCTGTAGTGGCATATAGTTGACCTTCTTTAAAGCATACTTAAAGTATCGTTGTACTGGTTCAGGCAACCCCTCTAATTATTTGTACTCAAATATTTTTTCTGAGATATCTTTTGAGAGTGAGAACAGCTCTTTTACCTATTTATTAAACCGGATAGATAAATTTATTTTACCAATTAGTAATGTGATGACGAGCAACACGAATATTGAAAGTGCAATTATCATGCGTTTTTTATTTTTCATTTGTTGTTATTCTATAAATCAGCATACAAATTATGAGGATAAAAATGATTGTGTAAATGGCTTTGTTATTCTTAGCCAGCCAATTCGGTAGAAAAATATCAAAGTTGGCCTTGGTAGAATCAGAATATTGTCGGGCAATTAAAGTAATCGGGCACATCTTTTCGAATACAAGCAGCACTATTCCTCCCAATAAAATAAGAGCTACGCCAATCCATACGTATTTGTCAATTTTATTTATGATAACTGCGTAAGCCATATAGAATAACACCACATTGAAAAAAATCCAGATGATGGTATGTATGATCTTGATGAAAAGGTTGTCGAACGCCAATCCACTGATATCAGATGCTCTCATTCCTAATCGTACAGCAAGTAGAAGCATCGCATAGTCTCTTTTTCCGACGGATGTGCTCCTGTCAATAGAGTTTAATATAACAAGAACTTCTTGTTTGGTATAAGTAGACGGAAGCCTCGGTTGTTTTTTATAATTATCCTTGGGAACAATCAGCGATAAATCCTTACGTGTTTTTTCTTCATCATACAGGTATCTTAAGAAGTTTTGAATAATTGATAATGCGAGGTGTTTGGCTCCTGCAGCGTTTGGAAGCAGCGTCGCCGCATACTTCATTATTTTAAGTGGTGATAAAAGATCGGGGTTGTACGTTTCGCATTCCTTCAAATACTTTAAAAACTGGTATAAATACCAGGAATAACCGCGCAACGTTTTTTCGTTAAGACGCAATGATTTCTTCCATTCAACATACTTTGCCATTAGCTCCCCGATTTCCCCTGTGAGGGCGATGGACTCCCTACGATGTATCACTTCCACCATTTTGTTCGTTTCTGCAAACTGGGCCAAACATAGTGCACACCTTAAACAATGTTTCTGATGACGGGTAAGCTCCGATATGGATTTGTTTCTATAGGCACTGATTAAGTAATCAGTTATAGTTTTTGGCGTAAAATCATCTATACGATTACGGTTCATATACATTTCTATCTTGCCCCAAATCCATTTGTATATGGCCACTGTTTGTTTGCTTCTTCCAATATCTTCAGGATATATCGAAGCTGCTTTTGTTAGATTCTCGAAAGAGGAATAATCCCGATACATAATATTATTATTTAAAGGAAACGCGACACTGCGGCCCTTGCAACTCTAATATTATGTAAACTTTTTGGCGGTTAATACGCCTCAATGCAGGTAATTACTCCGACGAGTTTGCATAATAAATATGTTTACATAATCTTTTGGTTTAGCCACCCTGGTGGTCACCAGGTGGAGGTTATAATGAAGGGCCCATTGCTGCATTACTTCGGTAAATGCCGGCTCATACCGACAACTTTTTGATACGATCTGCTTCATGTTGTCGGTCTTAAGTGAAAAGGGAACTCCATCAAAAAACTGAAGGCAGAGGTTAAGCCCTTTGACAACTTGTGGGATCGAAGCATCGGCCAGAGCCACAGCATAACTAAAACCGCTATAGGGAAGTATGCAAACCAGTACAGGGCATGCAATTACTTCCCCGTTACTTTTGTGGGTATAAGTAATTTTATCTCCGGCAAAATCGATCATCATCATCTCAGCAGGCTTGTACTCAAAGTGCATACTTACATCCCTGATCTTTCTGTGCTCGCTAAACAGTACACAAAATTGAGTATAAGCATATCCTTGCGGATTTTCTTTGTAATACTTCTGCCAAAGCAATAGACCGGTAACACCGGTACGCTTTAGCTCTGAAAGAAAGTAAGGTAACCGGGAAATAAACCAGGCTTTACGGGGATCTTCTTTGTTCGTAGAGGGTTCCTGTGAGCCGTACACTATTAAAGTCAGCGCAGCATCATCAAGCTGACGCAGATTGCTTAAACCATAATGGCTGCTTTGTAAACGGGAAGCATAAAGCGTTACTGTTTTGCGTGATAATTTAAGATCACGTGAGATCTGACGAATGGAAAAGCCTTTCTCTAAAGACTGGATAATGGTGCGTATAAGATGCATTTTTATTACTTTGTTGGCCATGCTTTTTTTGAAGCAAATCCATGAAATAAAATGCTTATACGCCCTTCAAAAGTGCTGGTATACTTTGCGCCGTATTGTCAAACGTTCCTATCTGAGCTGGTATACTATGTGCCGTTGTTCAATCATGCGACTTTAAACTAAACGGTACACTTTACACCGTATTGACACACAAAACCTTGAAACGATTGGTACACATTGCCAGAAAATAAATCAAAAAAAAATAGGGCTAAACTGGTATACTATGCTCCGAAATAACTGGCACCCTTTTGTGGCCGTAATCTCCACATGGTTTCCCTTGAAAACAAGGAAGCATGAACCCTTAGGCATCGTGTTGCCATAAAGGTCGCTTTCCATGATAAAAACACATTTTCTAAATGAGGGTAATCAAATACCCGTGCCTCAATTGCAACTCCAGCATTAATATGTTTGTCAGATGGCCGTAGGCCGGCTTTGCCGATCGTTTCTTCATCTATGTTAAAATCATTAGTATCTATCATAGTTTGCTATTATAATGTGATTGTAATTAGCACTAAGTTTCAATTATTACCTTGATTGCTTTTTCTTTTCCTGCATTTCCAAATACTTCGTAGGCAGTAAGAATTTCATTTAATTTGAAATGATGTGTTATAAGTTCAGAGGGCTTCAGCTTGCCGGATGTCACCGTTTTTAATAACATAGGCGTTGTATTGGTGCTTACCAACCCCGTGGTTAGTGTTATATTTTGTATCCATAATTTTTGCAGTTGAAAATCTACACTTTGCCCATGAACTCCCACTACAGCGATATGCCCACCCGGACGAACAATATTCTGACATATATCGAATGTATCAGGGGTACCTACCGCTTCAATAGCTACATCAACGCCATCCTTTGTTTCGGATAGTATTCTTTTTACAACATCTTCGGTTGCAGAATTTATGGCATCCGTAGCACCGATCTTTTTAGATATTCCTAAGCGGTTTTCATCAAGGTCAATCATATAAACCTTTGCAGGAGAGTAAAATTGTGCTGTTAGTAAGGCAGCCATTCCTATAGGACCTGCACCTACAATAGCCACCGTATCACCGGGCTTAACTCCCCCATTAAGCACACCAATTTCATGACCTGTTGGTAGAATATCACTTAGCATCACTAATGCTTCCTCATCGGCTCCTGAAGGAATGTGATGAAGGCTATTGTCGGCATGTGGAATGCGGACATGCGCTGCCTGGGTGCCATTGATTGTATTCCCTAAAATCCAGCCCCCGTCTTCGCAATGTGCATACAAACCTTTTTTGCAGTACTCACATGTGCCATCTGAAGTAATGCAGGAAATAATTACCCGATCCCCTTTTTTAAAACTTCTCACTCCATCGCCCACTTCTTCAATTGTACCAATGCCCTCATGGCCCAGTGTGGTTCCGGGTTTCACTGAAGGGATCTTGCCATGAGAAATACCTAAATCTGTTCCGCAGATTGTGGTTTTTAAAATTTTTACTAATGCGTCTGTTTGCCGGATTATAGTTGGTACTGGTACATCTTTTAATTCTATTTTACCCGGTCCGCCATAAACCAGCGCTTTCATGGTTGGTTTGCCGGTAACCTCCTCAGAAATGTCGGTAATTTTTCCGGATGGTATCTTTTTGCTTTTTATCAGTACTTTTTCAGTGATCATTGTCATGTAGCTTTTTCAACGTATAAGTAAAGAAACTTACCAAGGCAAAGGTCACTCTGATCAAAGGACACATTGTTACACATTTACGTTAATACCTTACATCATTTACAGATTTTGAGGCATTTTTATCCCAGGAAATTGATAGACAGATGCGTCAGACTTCATTTTAGACCTTCATAAATTTTGACGAGTACGAATAACCAGCCTGTGCATTCTATTGTATAAATAAGAGTTTTGCCATTTTAGCATCGTTGCCATAAATGTCTTCTCTAAAACTTAGTGACCCTTCCGCATCTACCCAGGCAGTAAAATAAGTTATCAATACCGACAGTTGTTCTTTAAGTGATACCCATACCTCTTTTGAGGCATTCATCGCTTCATTAGTTTTAGCTGCTGTCCATTCCGGCTGCTTGCGTAGCAGGTAGCTCGCCAGTTTGGTAGGATCACTTAATCGTAAGTATTCCACGAGGAGTTTACCACCGTTCCACGTGATAAGATACCAAGCATTCCACAGAATAAGAGCCACCATTCCACAGGATAAGAGCCACCGTTTTGAGAAGGCAGCATTTTCTTTCCGGGGAGATGATTTGTTTTATTCCGGAGGAGATGTTTTTCATTCTTTCCGAAGGAGGAATTTTCTGTTTTTTTCCTGAAAGAGGTTACAGTTCATTCCTTTCCTGTCGACACTTGTTATAATTCATCCTTTCAAAGAGCGTGTTAAACAATGAGATTTAGGTTAATGCACAAAGTACTATTACAACATCTCATTTCTTTTTTCTCAAAGAAGTTCCCAGTAAACTAATTTTATGTGCATGAGCCGTAAGTCTATCCATAATCGCATCGGCAAGGGTAGGCTCTCCAATGTATTCATACCATTTGTTAACCGGTAATTGTGAGGTGATAATTGTAGCATGCTTTCCATATCTATCCTCAAGAATGTCAAGCAAGGTAAGTCTTATCTTATGATCGAGAGGGTTTAAACCAAAATCGTCCAGGATGAGTAAGGGAGCCCTTGCTATTTGATTGACCAATTTAACATAAGTGCCATCGAGGCGCGCAGCGGATATGGTTTCAATAAAACGACTCATAGAAAAATACAGGGTACTGTAGTCATTCAGGCACGCCTGGCGTCCTAGGGCGCAGGCTAAAAAACTTTTACCGGTTCCAGTCGATCCGCTAATAAGTACCGTTTCTCCTTTTTCAATATAGGTGCCGTCACATAATTGGAGAAGTTGTTCTTTGCTTATTCCACGTTCCGAGCCACAATGGATCTGTTCAGGAAGAGCATTGTAGCGCAACTTGGACCGGCTAAGATTACGGGTTGTACGCTTGTGGGATCGATACTGCGTTTCGGCTTCAGTAAGCATACCCAGCAGTGTGTGTGATTCAGGATGCTCGTGGATGGGGTGGCCCAGTATGGCTTCATATTGTTTAATCATTCCATAGAGGTTTAGCTTTTGCATCTGTTCCAAGGTGTTTTGGGTGTTCATTGTTTGTTGATTTGTTTTTTTATAATAATGATTGCTTTTGAAAAAAGAAAAAGGTTCTGGAGTTACTGGTAAGCATCTCCTCCCCGGACATTGGGATGGTCAGGCATCCGGAAGAGTTCAGGCTGCTCGTCGGTGATGAGTTTATCGAGGTGGTTTTTCAGGATATTATCAAGTGTGCTGTAGTTATAACGGTCTCCGTTTAACCCTCTTTTACAAGCTGCTTCCAGGCGTTCAGGGCCGTATTTGTGCCCAAGGCGAAGTATACCCTTGCAGGCATTAAAGGCTTGTTGGATAACGGGCCTACTCTTCAATACCTTCCCCACATACTGGTGTGTGTGGGTGCCTATTTTGGCAGCTTGCCCAAGGAAGTAATCCTGATCCCATCCATTCTGTTCGGCCACCTTTTGATGATGAATGGGCATGTGTTCTATAACGGTAGTAAAACCACCTTTTTTATAACTCCTTCTATGCATAGCAATACGGTTCAGTTCAAAGAAAACCTCCACCGTATCGGTATCATAGTTTACCGCTACCTTTTTACCAATATACTTGCAGGGAACGCTGTAATGGTGACCGTCTTCGCAGAGTGTGATATGATAGTCCATTTTAACCTTGCACTCGGCTTTATAGCGAATAACAAAAGGAGTTGATGGAAGGGGTTGCAATAACCCTTTTTCCAGTTCCAGGAACTGTTCCAGGCGACTGATCGCCTTTTTTTGAAAATCGGCTTGATGATGTAGTTCCAATTGCTTTTGGAAAGCGGCATTGATCTGTTCGAGGCTAAAGAACTCTGTGTCGCGTAAGGGGGCATACAGACGTTGATAAGTGAGCAAGACTTCCTTCTCTACTGGCGCTTTATCCTTAGGCTTGTATGGCCTTGCAGCGAACAGTGCCATGTTATTATGAAGGGCCCATTGCTCAAACACTTCTGTGAATATCGGCTCATACCTGCAGCTCTTTATTACAGCTGTACGCATATTATCGCATTTGATACTAAAAGGCGCCCCTCCAAAATAAGCAAGGCTTGCGTTAAGGGCTTTAATAACGCTTGGCATCGTTTCATTTGCAAGAGCAATCGCGTAGCTATAACCGCTATATGGCAGTATGCTCACAAAAACGCAGCACTCAACCAGTGCTCCTGTAGATCTGTCGATGTAGCTTATTTTGTCCCCGGCAAAATCCACCATCATCATCGCTGCCGGCTCATATTGCACATGAAAACTGGCCTGCTGTGGTAACATTAACTCTGCCAGCAACTCACAGAATTTCGAGTATTGATAACCTTCAGGATGTTCCCTTATGTATTCCTGCCATAACAACATCCGGGTTACACCCGGACGCTGCAGTTCCGCAAAATAATACTCCCTACGGTTCACTATAAACGCATTACGCGTATTCTGCTGGACGTTTCTGAAGGGGAAATGAGCAATCTCGGCCAGGACCGCATCGTCCATATTCAACAACTCTTCCAGGCTTTTAGGGCAGCTAGCCAGTCTTTCCTTGTATCGGTTTACTGTTGCCCTTGCTATTTTTAATTCCCGGGCTATCTGTCTTTCCGATAGCCCCCGCTGTAAGAGCAGGATCATTTTACGTACCACTTTCATTTCAATCAATTTTTTGGACATGCCTTATGAAGTTTAGTGTAGTATTAAACCCACGAAGCAATGTCAATTGGTTTTATAAATTGACGATCTGAAAAAGGATGATTTATAACAAACAGCTCATTCAAGCAAAGCCAAAGACCTGGCTCTTATCCTGTGGAATTTTTGGTATCATATCTGCGGAATGTCCGAATTTATATACCGGAAAATTAAGTGGCTCTTATCTGCGGAATGGTGGCTCTTATCCTGTGGAACAGGTGGCTCTTATGGCGTGGAATTTTTGGTATCTTATCCGGTGGAACGATGGCTCTTATCTTGCGGAATAGTGGCTTTTATAGTGTGGAATACTCAATCGAATACATCCATGACTAAAGGCACGTTTCTCAATTTCAAATAAGGATTGAGATGGCGTATCATGAAAATAGATACTGTAATTGTTTGGGAAGATAAACTTGACCTTACCTAATGCATTATTGCCTCCCGGTTTTTGCCTGATCTCGGGTAACCCATTGCTGAATCCTGTTTGTTCCATATTATGACGAACCAGGTAGTTTGCGCTTTTTCGGATGCCCGGCAGAATCTCTTTTCGCACAATGCTCCGGGGTACATTCCAATACGGACTAAACACCACGTATTTCAACGTATCCGTAAAAACAACGGTTTTGTTTGCTGCCGTGCCCACGACAATATCCATATCAAAAACTTTTTTTGAACCTTCAAAAACATAAAGTTTAAATCGGGTATGTTGGCTATTATCTGTTAACCTGAGGCTCTCTCGGCATCCAGCGCATACGTTCCATATTGATAAGTATTTGTTCAATCCTATCTTCAACGGGCACATTTAAAACCTTTATAAGTGCCGCGTTGATCATTCCATCTTGTTTGAAACCGAACCGCTTTTGCGCCTTTTTGACAGCTATTGAAAATTCATTTGAAAAGTTGGAAGTTGTATCGCTTACCTGATAACCGCCCTCCATTGCCAGGCGCTGTTTCGTTTGCTTAATTACAGTAGCTGAATCGCCTTGCCTGTACATCTTTTTACCCTCTGAAATAATAGTTTTCCAACCACCTTGTTTCTTATGGACAGCATACCTTTTCAGGGCGGCATTCATCAATTGATATTGAGCATTGAGAGGCTCCCATCGTTCTGCATTCTGGCCTTTATTCGCCAGCAGGGAATCTAATAATGCCATAGCATTTATCTTCTTACCCGGTATATGCCACTGCACTTCTTCGGGGTTAACTTTGCCGGCATACGCATGTTGCGCATATTTAAAAAAATGTTGTGTAAACTGAAGTTCAGTTATAGCGGTTTCATCGCCTGAAGGATTAATAAGTGTATCATCATCCGCTAAAGATTTCATTCGCTCATGCAACTTCCTATCTACATGTGCCGTATCATGCGTAAGCTGTATGTAATTATTGTGAAGGTTCAGGAACGCTCTTGTGTGCTCAGTTAAACCATCGGTTGTAAACCACGCAAACCGGTAACTTCGGGTTTTGTAAAAATTGCGTAATCTGTTGCCATCACTTTGTTTAAGAATTTGACTGCTAATAAAATTTTCAACTTTTCCACTATCCAAAAACAGGTCAAAAATAGCGGTGGATTTGTTAATCGTAATGTCTTTTCGAACTTCCCTTATTTTAACTTCCTGGCTTCTGCAGTTTGTAAAAAGAACGATTGTAAATAATAGAAACTTGTAAACTGCTTTCATCTTTTAAAGCTTTTATAAGTGTCAAACTGTATCAATATCAGCGTTTTTTCCACGTATAGCAAAGGAACATCCACTATTACTTATCTACCACATTGATATAAGAATCCATTAAACGTAAATATTTGTTTACATCAGCCAATACAAATTTTCTTTGAATATCATCCGCAGCACACCTGGATCTGAGACTATTGACCTTAGCACGTATATTGGCACGGTAACTTTTATAATAAATGAATAGCCTGTGATCGTCATCTGTTTTCATTGAAGGGAATAGATTATTGTAAAGGTTTATAAATAAATCAGACAAATCTTTCCTGTCAGATGCATCAAGATCCATACATAAAAAGGCAACCTCGTTCAGCACATCTGTTTGCCGGTAATCATCATTAAATTCAATACAATCAAAAGGCTGAGGAGATGGCAGTAAAAAAATGTTCCTCGAATGCAAATCTCCATGACAATCCCTAAAAAAACCGGACTTAAGCCTGTTTGCTAAAAGCTCTTTGTTCTTTTCAATAAATGTATTGGATATATCAATAGCTCGATTTATAATATTACTGTTATTATTATCAGAATTTTCCCTCAAATAATCTCTTTCTTCACCGAGGTCACTATACCTATTTTGAACATCCAGAAAATCTTTTTGGTATATTATGCTTGTATTTTTATGAAAGGCTGCAATTTTTTCGGCTAAGTTCTGAATATCTGAAATTGTCACTTTATTGTTTAGTAAGAGTGCATCCATTTGCCTCTCTCTGTCTAATTTTCGCATCCTTACAGCATAATCTATCACTTCTCCGTCTTCACCGCCAATGATAAGACTTCCCGAAATATTCCTTACGGGTTGCACATCCAGGTATATATCATCAGTAAGCCTTTTATTTAATTCAACTTCTCTTTTGCAAAAATATTTTCGCTTGTCCAAAGTTGAAAAATCAAGGAATGAATAGTGGATGGGCTTTTTAATTTTATAGACAAAATGGTCACATATAATCACCCATGAAATATGTGTTTCTATCAACTCCCGTGAACTACAGCTTTGCGGAAACCGCCCTTTCAAAACCAGTTCATTTATTAGTTCTTTTGTCATTTCTTAAATGTAGATAACTTTGAGCTATGTGTAACATCTCCTCAATATTATCATCAGTTGATTGCAATATCAAATGATCTTGATACAACGGCTCCCATTCATTTTTTATTTTTTTATATACCTCAAAATCTGCCTCGCTATCAGCTCTTGTTTCTTTTAGTCTTTCACTGATCACAGATTCATTTGCCCTCACTTCAATAAAACTGATCTTTTCATTTGGTTTAGCCTCGTTAATAAATTTTCTTCTAATATCACTTTTGTAAAATGTCGCATCCATTACCAGGTTTCTGTTTTCTTTCAGCATTTCCCTCATTCTTGCCAGCATTTTATTATATACTAAGACCTTCTCATTTAATGAATAAGTTCTATTATCAGGAAACGTCCTTCTTACGCGGTCACTGTTTATATATTCTGCATTGATAAGATGGGCTAACCGTGAGGCAAAATAGCTCTTGCCTGAACCTGGTAAACCAAAGACAATAGCAACCATATACAAATCATTTTTAATGCCTGTTTTTGATGGATAAATAATACCCTAAAGCCTTATCAGAATAATCCACAAATAATATTAATTCAAGAAGCGTATAACAAAGGCTTGAACTGATTCAGCTTTCAACTTATCAGGAAGTAAATCAATAATTTTTTCCGGGACTGATTAAATGGTATTTTATCAGCTATCCGCCCCGTCTTTTTCTTCTGCTTATTTTCCTCATTGTGGAGCAGCTACAAATACAAAACGAGGCTTTTCAAAGCAACATCTCATCGCAAAGATATCTAACCCTTTTTTTGTTATATTTGATGGTTACGATTTTTGCCGGTTATATAATAAAAGAATTTTATATTTCCCTCTCTATTTTTATTTTTTTCTCCTCAAAGATGTTCGTGTTTATCAGTCAGATAAAAGCTCTCCGCTTTTTCATTTCTAACCCGAAACCGTGTATCTCCTCTATTTCAAAACCTTCAAATAATTTGTTATAATGTTCCCAAACCTCTTCAAATCTTTTGTCAAAGGCGTTTATGATCTCAGCTCATTTTATATAATTCAATAAGAATTATAATAAAATATCTATTAATTAACCAGAGACACCGTTAAAATCACTCCTTTCAAAGCGGCCTGTTTTTTCACCCAGGCGGATACAGAAAATAATCCCGTCTATTTTCTCAGAATATTCGTTAGAAGCAAACGGCCACACCGGGGATAACTGCATTGTTTTGCTTGCTAATCCTAAAATTTTACGTGCTAATAATTTTTGTATACCCTCATTTCTTTCCCTGGTTTCGGTAAGTTCTTTAAATTCTCCCCACGCAATAACAGATTTCCAATTGGCTATGTTTTCCAGTAAGCACTTCTTCAATTTCGGTACTGTTTAATTTGCCAAACATATTTATATTTTTCTTTTATGATTTTTGTCGCTGAGCTCTTTAAGGAAGCTAATTTTTTATTTCTTCGTTTATGATAATATTCGGATAACGAAAGCAATTATAAGAAATTAAAAGCTATATTGTTACTATTTTATACTGTTACAAATTTACAAGATTATTTTGTACGAAGAATTATTACATTTTGTCTAACACAAAAGCAACAAATGCCTTTGCATAACGAAAGCCAAAAGCTACAAGAAGCAAAGTTATGAGCTATACTGGATATTGCGTGTAATCTTAGAAGCCGGAGGAGGGGGGAAGGGGAGATTATAAAATAAATTTTTTTGATAGCAAATTATTTAATGACGCATCCTTAAACAATGATCACCGTCATAAAATGGCAATGATATGTATCAGTTATTGTGCTGCTTCGAACATTTACTTTGATTATCACAACATTCCAATCGAATGTCTTCCGGCAAAAAACGTTCTTCAATCTATACACTTCATAATAAGGTTCTACTCACAAAGGGTGGTTCTCAGTATTTCAATTTACTTAAACAATTAATTACACGAAAAATATTTTCTCCGTAAATCAGAAATGGAGAAATGTTTTTAATAATATTTCAGGATTTAGTGGTTTTGGGTAGTTTATCTGTCAACATAATATTCCAAACCAAAATTGGTGTGGTCAAAATGAAACAATTGAGGAAGTATTTATATAGAATTGTCATTTACATAATTGAATATTTTAACTCCAAAACATTGTATTCAATCTCTCTCAAATTAAATTTTCCATACGTAAACTTTCCATCAGGGTAATGCCATATCGTTTCACCATAAGTCATTACATTTATTCCGTTGAAGTTTTTATAATTGCTAACAGGTGTTGAGAATGGATATCGCTTCATATCGGTTATTGCTGAACGGTCATTAGATATAAAGTCAATCATCTGCCCCTGTTTATTAAAATACAGGGTAGCAGTGATAGAAATAGCATGATTGGTGAAAGTAGCTTTTGCAGAATGGCTATCAATTGGCTGCCATTGAATCCGTTTGTCAATTAATGTTGCCGGCGCCATCAAACACATATCATTAAATAGTGTGACTGTTTCTGCTTTGTTCATAATATCTCCTGATTGTTTCACGACTGAAAATAATCCAAAGACTCTTATATCCATTGTAGCTGTTGAATTGCTATATTTATGATAACCAGGAACTACAAAGCCTTTCATTTTTGCTTTAATAAAAAACAACCGCGTGGGTTCATCAAAAAAATTATATTGCTCCGCAATGAATGGAAAATAGTCTTTCCCCTTATCTCTCATCTGTCCTTCAAATACAATGCGTACATTTTTTACTTTGGGTTTGTTTAGTACGCCAGCATATTTCAGGTAACGCTGCACAGGTTCCGGTAACGGCAGTAAATCTGATTCGGTAAGCAAATCTGTCTTCAAGATATTGGCACGTTGCAGATTTACTTTTACATCTTTCTGATAGCTTTTTTCAAAACTGTAGCTTCCCCAACTGAATACGGAAGCAACAAGAATAATTACATTGGCAATGGTGCCGAACTTTGCATCCTTCCAAACACTTAAGATTAGTATCTGCGAGATGATGACTGCAATTAACCCAAATACCAACCATGCATCTTTCTTTAGTAAGAATAAAATGGTGGTGACAATAAACAAAAACGCCGTCATCAACCATAGCATACCAAGTGGTTTTGAAATTTATTTGGTGAGTTGCCTGATGTTGCTATAGTTAAATGCATTGGCAAAACCCATAAAATGGATTAAGCCCTGAACGAGGATGACAAAAGGAAAATATGTATTTTAGCATGATTAGCTTTTTTGATGTTGTTTATAAATTATTTTCCGCCCAATTTTCAATTTCATAATCAAAATTTCAATCTATTTTGTATAAAGTCCTTACGCTGGGCAGCAGTGCAACAAATATGATTAGTAGCGCAAGAAACATATAAACGGTATGTAACCAGTTTACGGCTGAAAGAAATACCATTTGAATTTGAATCCAGCCAATTAATGCAAAGCCCGTATATATTACATAAGACCAGGACCAGTGCATGTCTTTAAAAAAATTAAATTGATTGGCCAGCTTTGAATTTAGTTTTTTTATTAAAGCTATCATCAATAAAATGGGGGCAATGCCCAGCACTATAAATAAAATTATGCCGGGTACTAATCCGAGAAAGGCTAATAAGCCGAGGAGAATATTACGTGTTGATTTTGGTTGCTTTTCCATCTTGTGAATTATATCTGTTTTTCAGTTTGAAGCGTGATGTAAAACTCCTGAAGAGTTCAGAATCTATTAGGAACTACGTTTCAGGAAATTTTTTTTGAACAGTATTGCAAGCAGTAACATTGACATTGGAGCTGTAATTACCCAAGGTAAACCGAGAAGAAGCAATCTGTCTGAAAACGTTGGATAGAAATAAACAAATGCAATCAAAAGCGTAACAAGTGAATTAGCTAAAAAAGAAATTCTAACCCATCTTTGAAATCCTTGTTTTTGAAAAACAGGCACAGCGAATAATGTTGCTAAACCCATAAATATATATCCTATTGCATCGAAGTCCCAAAACAGAGAATGTGGTGTTTGAATGAGAATACTAATCTGGTTGGAAGTCCCTTTAAGTGTCATGGGAATTACTGTTGCCAGTTGAACAACATAATTAGCGGTAACAAATACTGAATAAATAATTGTAAAGATAAGAGCAGCATGACTCCAAAACCTTTTCCCATTTGGTGTAACATGGTGAAGTGCAAGCATTCCAAGTAAAAAAGGTAAAACTATACCAAGAGAAAATCCATAAATTAAAATTTCATCATAAGGATAACTGAGAATTCCCAAAAGCTGTAACGATTGAACTAACACGAATGCAGCATTTGAACCAAAAGCAACAACTCCCGACCAAAAACCAATTTTATTTATTGCTTTATTCATTCTTTACTGATTTTGTCTTTTATAGATGAATTGATTGTTATCCCTCTTGTGGAATTGAAGTCTGGTTTTGATACAAGGTTATCGCCGGGCAATAATAATTAGTCTTTTTTTGTGTTGCTCCCCAGCGAAAATGCCAGGATCTTATAAAAAATAAATAAATAATAGCACAAAAAACAAACCTGATAAGATTATTACAGTCGTCATAAATGATTGCTGCTTTCAGTGTTTTACAGCTTTGTGGTAGAATGATTTTTGGCTCTCACAAACCAATCAACAGGTCGTCTTAATGAAACAGGTACAGGATAACTTTTTAAATAACCCACCCGTAAGATGAATTGAATATTATCGCTTATACCGATAGATTGATTTACTGTTTGTTTAGTGGAAGGTTCTTCCAATATTTGTGTCATCGGATGAATGGCAATGCTTTTATCCCTTACTTTTAAAAATAGCCTTTGCATTCGTTTGCCGGTTTCCAGCAATGTGGTAACTGACTCGTCTTTGCTTGAAATCAATAACCAGCCTGCTGACTGCGATACCTGCATTATAACATTTTCAATATTCTTATCTCTAAAATCTTTTTTCATAACACTGTTTTTGTTATAAAAATTACGAACTACAAAACCTGATAACCCTCCTATTTCCATACTTGCAGTAGTAAGTCCATCCATATATTTTTCCGCATCATTGCCCGAAAACCGTATCCATTCAGAGAGCTCTTTTTCTGCTGCATCACGATAAGATTGAAGCCTGTTTGCTTCAATGGTTTGTTCATTTAAGTATTGATGTCCTTTTGATCCACCTGGTACGAAATTGAAAAATTCCTGTTCCTCTTTAAACAGGTACACTACATCTTCTTTTTTTAACAAGTTATTTAAAAAATTTGACCGTACTGTTCTGCGGGTTTTTATTTTAGCAATATCAAATCCGGCCGCAGTGCCTGATTTGATAAGCGTTACATCCACTATATTTTCATCCTGGTTGGTTGATGCTACAAGATTAATTGACAATTATAACCCGCATTGCTTGCTGCATATTCAAGGTTTTGAAGAAAAGCTCCTATTGATAAAATTGTTTCTCTTTGCGTTGGGTCAACCGCAGGAAGCCATTTGCTTTTGTCGTTGCAAATAATCCAGTGATAAGGTTCAAAATATTTGACAAACCACGGTTGAGTATTATGCCCGCTTGGCGCCAGCGAAGACAGGTACTCACTCTACCCAAAAACCGGTCTTTTGCCTGTGTTCCCTAACTCGCTGTGCGATATTAAAACCATTACTATTCTCATGTTTTATATTTTATGTTGGACAGCAAAAATGTTTTTCTAAGGTCAATCTTGCCAACAAATAACTTACAGTTGATTTAGCACCTGAGTTAAGCTTAATGTGATTTTCTTCTAACCCATTATAACATCCACCTGTACGTGGATCATGATGGAATCATTGGTGTTATCGAACCTTATTCATCACTTTTAAGAGATTTAAAATAATTGACAATAAAATATGGTGCATCAGTCTTCAGGGAATCCACTTTTGCCGATTTTAAAATCTGTTGTTTATTACGCTTTTGCTTTGGCTTGCTAACATTGTAAACAAAGAAGTAAGGCATGTTATTCGCTAAACTCAATCCCGTGAATGTGTTGCCTACAGCCCTTCGTATCCACTTTTAATAACTGTCGAAATCATTTTAAACTGAACATTTGCATTGAAGCAGTGTTTCGAATGGGCAGGTATAATAATGCCCTCACCCAATCTTAGCATATAATTTTTATCATTGATTCTAATTTCTGCCGTTCCGTCAATTACTTGTATAAACGTATCGAAAGCTGACGTCTTTTCAGCTAATTCTTCTCCTGCATCCATAGCTATAGCCGTAACATTTCCTGTTGTTTTTTTTATGATTGTTTTGCTGAGTACAGCATTTGGCACATATTCAATAATCTCCACGATAATGTGTGCTTTCGCCTTTTCCAATTCGACAGTATTAGCGGTAGTGATCATTTTATTACGTGTATACTTTATAGTTGTTAATAATAGCTAATGTTGTGTCCGATCACTCAAAAGTTTATTTTTTTAGTTTTTACTAAAAACCAGTAATGGTGCTTTCAGCTCAAACGACAAATCCTCAGCTTTGCTGGAAAGGAAAAGTTTTCGGAAAAATGTTCTTTTCTGATTGGTAAACATGATAACAACCGACGGCTTCCTGATTTTAATCTGGCGTTGCAGGTTTTCAACTATTGTATGAACGCCGTCATTTTTTTCAAAATGTACTTTCAACCCGTATTTGAATTGTTTCTTAAAAGCCGCTTGTATTGTTTTCTCATCAAATGAAATCTCATCAGGCCACGTAAAATGGACGACTTCAATATTTGTTTTCAAAGGCTGTGCAAAAGCTACCACTTTTGTTATTTCATCTGCATAATTTCGCAAATCTGCTGCATACATTACATTTTTTATTTCAGATACTCTGTAGTTTTTGGGAATGGCCAGCACCGGTACTTCAGACTTTGTGATAAGATTACCTGTATTAGAACCAAATATTTTTTGAAACGTTCCCGCTCCCCGTGTGCTAATGCAGATGTAATCAAAATCGGGGTTGTCCCTGCAATAATCTAACAGCGTTGTATCTGGACTGATACCCTGTATAATGATTTTGGAATATCTACCAGGGTCCACATCCATTTGACGGTATATGCCCGCTATAAACTTCTCTAATTTTGTTGTATAAAATAATAGCTCCTGTTCTGCATATTTTTCATAATAAGCATCTGACCAGCGTGTAGCTCTCAAAATATGAAGTACATGCACAAATACCAGTTCCAGTTTCAGGCTGGTAGCCCAATGTATGGCAAAACGAACACCACTTTTTGAATTAGTTGAAAAATCAGTGGGAACGAGAATTTTTTTCATAATCAAAAATTTACATTTAGTTCAGCATGGTAGATTTTAATAACAAATCCTTTAAATAAGATATTTTCCTTTTATTAAGATATATCACATTAAAATCAGTGCAGTTTAATTTCTTCAGTTCGATAATATCAATTACATCTTTTGCTTTTTACTATTCATATCACTCTTATAGCATGCAAAGTTGAGCCTTTAAAAACCATGCGCCTTACACAACTTTAGAAATAAGTTACATGATTTACTTATTGTATTGCGGGGAATGTATGTGTATCAGAAGGGATTTTTCACAAGTTTTCGTGTGCAATAATATAATGGACCCATAAAATAGGACAGGGTGATAAATTTTAACAATCACCTTAAATTTGTCAAGTTATGGGAACATCAAGACGAAAATTTACATCCGAGTTCAAAAAGAAAGTTGTTTTGGAAGCGCTCAAGGAGCGCAATACTATTCAAGAGCTGGCTGCTAAGCATGACATCCACCCCCAACAGATTACAGACTGGAAAAAGCATTTTCTTGAAAACAGCGAATCTGCCTTTGGGCGTGCCGGTAGCGATGAGTCAAAATCCCTGGAGAAAGAAAAGCTCATTGAACAGTTATATGCTCAGATCGGTCAGTTGAAGGTCGAGAATGACTTTTTGAAAAAAAAATCGCTGTAGACAACAGTGTCAGTGATCGCCGGGCAATGGTGGACAAAGATCCCGGTAATCTTAGCATTAAGCGGCAATGTGAGTTACTGAACATCCACCGAAGTGGCCTGTATTACAAACCCCGTGGCGACAGTTCTTTGAATTTATATCTCATGCGCCGTATTGATGAACATTTTTTGCTGTATCCGTTCAAGGGCTCTCGTCGAATGACCGAATGGCTTCGTGAGGAGGGCCATATAGCAGGCCCGAACGATGCCTGGGCAATCGATATACCTATGTGCCGATGAAAAAAGGGTTTCTTTACCTGGCTGCTATCATAGACCTGTACAGCCGCTATGTGATTGGCTTGAGCTTAAGCAATACAAGGGAAGCAGCCTGGATCGTTGATCTGATGGAACATGCATTAAATAAGCATGGCATTCCAGGTCTTATGAACAGTGATCAGGGTAGCCAGTTTACCAGTGATGAATACATCCAGTTACTCAAAAACCACGGCATACAGATCAGCATGGATGGCAAAGGCAGGGCTACAGACAATATATTTATCGAGGTGCGATTCGTTTACGATGGAACTAAAGCAAGTGCTTTGGGAAATCGTAGAGTGGTGCAAGCCGCTTAACTGTGTTTTCGTGTTGGTGAAATTCCAATCTCCCCGGTATCGGGATGAACGCGTAACCCATGCATCTGAGAATGACCATCAAAAGATGCGCGAGCATGGGTTAAAAGGTGGTAACCGGGAGTCTCAATCCGGAACTCCATCCAGCAAAGTCAGATTGGATTTACGACCAGGAACCTGCGGTTGAATCGTCGTTAAGATGAAGGAGCGAAACGAGACTGATGCGCTCTGACCAAAATGGTACGGATCAAAAGAGGATTAAAGACTTTCGATGCTTTAATCGGTACACTCTGATCCCGGCGAAGAGCAGGAATCTACGTTTGACGCAAAACCAAAACACGGAACGAAGTAACCCTGTGTTCGCTCTCAGGCTAGAAAATCTGAGTAGGTTGTCAACCGCATGCGTGCACAGGGAGGGATTGTCTCAAAAGCTATTCGGGGAGATCTGCATGCAATGCAGGCGGCGTTCATTAAACACGATGTTTTTCAATGTGGTTAATGCACGCCTGGCCAGATATGTTCCGCAGTTGCCCTGATGAGTGAAGCGAAAAACGGTGAGGCAAGTTATGTAACAGCCGATGTTCGTACCATAAATAGTGCTCTTCAACTTTCCAATGATGAAATAAGGGAACGAATGTCCGGTAATATTTGCCGCTGCGGTGCCTATCCAAACATTGTTGCGGCAATAAAAGAAGTACATACTGGAGAAAACGTGGCGCAGGCCTGGCAATTTACTGGTGAAAATAATCAATCATCATTCAAAACCGGCGGATAAAAAAATTTAATTATGAGACCATTTAAATTCTTTTCAACAAATGAAGCAAATGTGGCCATTTAAATGGGGATGGCCAACACAGATGCAAAATTTCTGGCCGGCGGCACAAACATTCTTGATTTGATGAAAGAAGATGTTGAACGTCCCAATGAACTGGTTGACATTACCCGTTTAAAATTCACGCAAATCAAAACAATTTCTGAAGGCTACTGTCCTAAGGCACACTCCACTAACAATGAAAGAACTATTTTCCAATAATTTTTATTCGATGTAATAAGCCCCAATCTCTCAATTCTGCTATTACGTTTTTTAACGAGCCGGTATGTTCTGTTACGGAATATTCCACAGTAGGCGGAAAAGTATCGTAGACCGTTCGTTTGACAAGTTGGTTTGTTTCCAAATCCTTCAATTCCTTTGAAAGCATTTTATCACTAATTCCATCCACATCTTTTGAAATTTGCTTAAACCGTTTGGTTCCCCCAATCAAAGAAATCAGAATTTGTAATTTCCAGCTGCCATTTAATACTTCCAAAGCATCTCTTACCGCCATCAAATCATTTTTTGAACATTCTTCTGATACATTTTCTTTCTTGCCAGGTTTGTTTGTAACCATAGTATTTTTTCTTTACTAACTTAAAGTAAGCGCTAACCAATGAGATAGTGCTTACAAATAGTTAGTAACTGTATGTAAGTTTGTGTTATTATAAAAATATCGTAAAAATAAAAAACAATAAATATGATTTTTAGTTACAGGCGCAACAGGGCATTTAGGAAAAGCAACCATTGACTTTCTCCTCAAGAAAGTGCCCGCCAACCAAATATCTGCTATGGTAAGAGACGAAGCCAAAGCGGCCAGGCTTACAGAAAAAGGCATCGCCGTACATATCGGCGATTACACTAACTACAACTCTATGGTCAAAGCATTTGCAGGCACAGAGAAGTTGTTTCTGATTTCCTCCAGCGACCTTGGCGGAGACCGCGCGGCGCATCATATTAATGCTATTAAAGCCGCAAAAGCTGCAGGTGTGCAACATGTAATATATACCGGTTTTGACCTTAAAGACACTGACCATTCTGCCCTTGCTTTACTTGAAGACGCACATAAAGAAACGGCCGCATATCTCAAGACCTCAGGATTGCGTTACACTGTGCTTAATAATAACTTGTATGCCGATGTGTTGCCGGTATTTCTGGGTGATAAGGTGCTGGAGACCGGTGTGTTCTTTCCCGCAGGGTCTGGTAAGGTGCCCTTTGCTACACGCATGGATATGGCAGAGGCTTCAGCGGTTTTACTTGCCAGCGATGAGTATAAAGAAAACACGTATGCATTTGCTTCAGATACCGTTTACTCCTTTGCAGACGTTGCCCGGTTACTGTCTGAACTATCGGGCAAACACGTACCCTATCTTAGCCCATCCAAAGAAGCTTATATGGCTCAGATGAAGGAATCGGGCGTACCGGAAGCGGCTCTTAGCTTTATGGCTGCCTTTGGGGAAGCGATTACCAACAATGAACTTGATACAAACCGAACCGTGCTGCCTTCACTATTAGGCAGGAAGCCGGCCTCACTCAAAGAATATTTAAAATCGGTTTATTTCGCTACCAAAGAAGCAAAAATATAAAAACGTATATAAAACTTTAGGATTAGACAAAAAAAGCATCCTTAAAAAACAATCAATTTTTAACTCACAAAATAATTAGCTATATGAAACATAAACCAGTAAATGCAATGATTAATGAAAAAGTAAAAGGTGTGCCTGTTGAAGGTATGGAGGGCTTTACTCATCACTTTGCAAATGTTAATGAAACCAGGATTCATTATGTAATTGGAGGAAGTGGCCCTGCAATAGTATTATTGCATCAGACATAATCACAGAACTTGTTCCTGATTGCAGTCACGCTTTGGCAGAAGGAAATCTTGAATATACAGCCAAAACCTTAATTACTTTTTTTCAAGCCAAGAAACCTTCGCCGTTAAGTTAATTCCATCCATTAAAACAATTATAAGAAATTAAGTACATTAACCTGGCGAAAACCTGATTATTACAATTTTTCCTCAGGACATTTGCCAGACTGATTTGCCTTCAATAATTAACTCCCGTCTGAAGGCCATATACTATATTTTGATATAAATAACATTAAAATTAAGTTTTTTAATTAAATTTTTATACAAATGTTCGTTTAATGAACTATGTTCACTATCTTTGATTTATCAATTCAAAAAAATGGGAACGATCGAAAGAAAAGAAAGAGAAAAATTGGAAATGCGTAATGTTATTTTAAAAGCAGCTACTGAAATGTTCCTGCAAGACGGTTTCGAAAAGACATCAATCCGGGGCATTGCTGAAAAAATCGAGTATAGTGTAGGCACGATATATATTTATTTTAAAGATAAAACCGAATTATTAAATGCTTTGATGGAACAGGGCTTTCAAAAAATGATGGGTGTATTTAAAGAATTGAAAAAGAATGAAGATCCTGTTGTACGTTTAAAAAAACTGGGATATGCTTACGTCAATTTCGGTCTAAAAAATAAAGAATATTATGATTTAATGTTTATTATGAAAAAGCCAATGGAAATGTCGGAAGATAAAAAATGGGTATCCGGCATGAATGCTTTTAATTTTCTGTCTGAGACAGTAAGTGCTTGCATGCAAGATAACCGGCTTAGATTTCAGGATGGAAACTCGGCTAACTTAGCTATCTGGGGATTTGTACACGGATTAGTCGCCTTGTATACACGAAAGAGATTAATAATGTTTGATCAAAAGCGTATTGAAAAAGATATTTATGATGCTGTAAATAATTTGACTGATGCCATAACAAAATAATTTTTGGCTTATCGATGAACAATGTTCACAAAATAAACATTATATATGAAAAAGCTACAACCCCCCATAATGCACATTTTATTTAGTTCCCTTGGACTGAATAATAGCTGCGAATATCTAATTGATAATTGTAAATTCTATTTTTCGCATGGAAGGTGAACAATGTTCACTTTGTAAACAAACTTCAAAAACAGTTTAGTCTTTAATAAGGCCTCCTCAAGTCAATCACTATTTTAAAATTACTGAAATGAAAAGAATTCATTTACTCATCATCCTCTGCGTGATAAAATTTAGTACGTCGCATGCCCAATCCCTCGACGCCTTTGTTCGGGAAGGTTTAAATGCCAATGAAGCATTAAAGCAGAGGAATTTCACCTTAGCCAAATCCTACCAGGCATTGATGGAGGCCAAGGGCTTATTTTATCCAACCTTATCTTTTCAATCCGATTATAATTACGCTGTAGGCGGCCGTAAAATTGATTTGCCATTAGGTGATTTATTTAACCCTGCTTATTCTACGCTCAATCAATTAACTTAAGTTTCGCAGTTAAATTACGTTAGAATTTGTTTATGTTTTGGAGATATTAATTCCAATATTCCATTTAATTTACCGGAGTTGATAATCTTGTTGATGCATATATCAATATCTTCCACAAATACATCTAACGTTTCGATAATGATTTTCATAATAACTATTAATAGTTCCCATAACCTTATATGCAGCCTTTGTTCCATCATTTCTTCACCGGTAGCTCTGAATAATTCTCCTCTGGTTTCATAGTCATCGAAGCGTTTTCTTAAGGTAAGCAGGATATATTGAATCATGGTAATGGTAGTGTCTGCTATCTGCGCTTCCAGGCTTTTAGATTGGCATCCTCCCAGATTCAGGTATTGCTTGCTTTCTTTAAAGAACACCTCGATAGTCCACCGTACCTGATATTGCTCCATTACTTTACTATAAGAAAGAGCAGTATCGGTTGATAAAATCAAATGCCATTTACCTTTTTGACCAAACCGGCTAAAAAATAATCTGACCGGGTATTCTTTGTACATGACATCCACTATCAAATAACTTGCTCTAAGCTTACTGCAACGTTTGATACCTGTATTGCGTTTGACCCTGGTTAACAATTCGGTGGCACTATAATACTTTCCTTTGTACAAGTATTTAGCTTTGCCCATTTTCATCATTCCGATCAGGTGCACGTTTTGTTTGCTATAACTCCTTACGCATTCGATCATCCGTTCTGAAGTAAACCAACTGTCCATCAGCACATAATCTACTTTTAACAATCGAAGCGCCCTTTTAATCATCTCTATCCCAACCTCGGTTTTACTCCTGTCTACCTCCCTGGCTCTTTTATTACTTTCACTGTCTTCAAGGCGACATCCTTTATATTGCCGCTTTAATTGCTTTTTAGTCAATCCATAAGGCTTTTGTTCATTTTTGCCTTTTTCCCGGTGCAATGAAAAATCCAGCGGCAGATTACTTTTTCCATCATAATAACACAACAGCAATAAACGAAGCCCTAACTGATAGCTATGGTTCACATGATCCCAAAGCTTGCCTGTAAATTCTATAGCCCTCCCTGATTTATGCAACAAGGAATCATCTATGATCAAACAACGTTTGGCTTGTGTTTCAGCCTCCCCCTTCTTTTCAATAATGACCACGAATCGTTTTACAAAACTCATCAGCAACCTACGCCATGGAATGGTTTGCATGTTCTTAAATCTGTAATACACATCCTTGTCAGCACCGGACAAATCTTTGCTACGCGATTTAAATAGCGCATGTATACTGGCATGTTTAAGAAAAGGCAAAATGATCAACACCGGAAATACATCAATAATATGATAGCCTCTTTTCTTCAATGGCTTTAATACACCATACACCCTTTTAAATTCAAAGAACGAAAGTAGATTAACGAGGTAATCCACCATTTTTGTTGAATTGGAAAAATATTTTTTTAACTCTTCTACCGATTGAATATCTTTGGATTGCAGCATGACCTTGTACAAGTTTAGTACCTTTAAGTTACTGAATTTCAGTAGCTTACACAAGAATTCATGCTGCTTTTTTTATTTATTTTTCTTTTCTTTCCATCTAAATTTTATCTGCGAAACTTGAGTCAATTAACCGGTTCCAAAAAATTTCCCGAAGTGAGCAACCAGGCCATTACACTGGCCCCAGATAATTATCTCGACACAAGGTTGTTTTCTACGCTGCAATTAGTTAACGCTGAACTTCATTATAATTATAAAATTAAAAAAGAAGCAATAACGCAGCAGCAGGCTGAAGTAAATGTTTACAAAAGAGGTTTGGTTAAAACTATTAAAACAGCTTACTATAACCTGCTTTTATCAATTAAGCAAAAAACGGTTTACACCAATGCAGACATCTTATTAAAAGAAAATCTGCGGCTTACCAAAAGTTTGGTAGCAAACGGAAAGTCATTAAAAGGAAATCTATTGAGGGTTCAGTCAGATATTAACACCAACCAGGCCAGGTTGACAGAGGCTGAAAATAACGGCATTGTTGCCAGGGCTTATTTAAATTTCTTATTAAACAGATCTTCCGGGCAGGAGATTGTAGCC
Source organism: Chitinophagaceae bacterium (assembly GCA_037718865.1). GTDB lineage: Bacteria > Bacteroidota > Bacteroidia > Chitinophagales > Chitinophagaceae > JADCRZ01. Next base: position 75,709 of record JBBJMP010000010.1, read on the forward strand.
GATACATCATTGTACAACCAGGCCGATACACTGGCACACGCTGTTACAATTGATGATGTTTTGAACCGGCGTGAAGAACTCCGATCTTTAAAGAGCGGAATTAAACAGGCTGAGTATGCGGTAAAGATCAGGGAAGCTTTTTATATTCCAACCTTATCAACTTATATAAACGCCGGGTATCAGGGCAAAGCCTTCCATTTCAGTTCGACAGAGCGCTATGTTAATGGTGGAATTTCACTAAAATGGAACCTTTTTAATGGGCATCAAAATACCAGCCGGGCAAAACAGGCTAAGCTGGATCTTCAAATACTTAGTTCTCAGCTAACCGATACGGAAAAACAGTTTGAAGTTCAATTGATTTCCGCACAAAGGGCTATTAATACTGCTGAAGAACAGCTCAAAAGCGCCTGGGCCAACCAGTAACAGGCGAAAGAATATTATCGTCAGACAAAAAACCGGTATCAGCAGGGATTGATGTTACTGGTTGAACTTTCCGATGCATCTACACAATATATCAATAGCCAGCAGTCCTACCAGATTGCCCAAACCAATCTGCTTTCAAAGCTGGCTGACCTCGAACAAGTAACTGCCTCCTACCAACTTTAAAACAAGCTAAAATAAAAGATCATGAAAAAAATAATATCAATCTCCTTTGCTGTAAGTGCCATGTTTTTTACTTCCTGCAAACAAAAGCAAGCTGTACAGGAACCAATTGAACAAATTTGTTACGGTTAAAACTGTTCCTGTTACCTATGAATCTTTTGCATTGCCTATCGTTTCCAGCGGGCTTATCACTTCGGACAAGGAAAGCAGACTTTCATTTAAAATTGGCGGGATCATTTCCAGGTTGATGGTAAACGAAGGTGACCGGGTAAGTAAAGGACAATTGCTCGCCCTGCTAAATCAGACCGAAATCAATGCACAACTTATGCAAACTAAAAATTCTATGGATAAAGCCCAACGGGATTACCGTCGGACCAACAATTTATACATAGACAGTTCTGCCACACAGGAAGAGCATGAAAACAGTAAAACCGCTTTGGAGACAGCCCAACAATCTTATACGATCAATAGGTTCAATAAGCAGTTTGCCGCCATTTATGCCAATCAGTCCGGCCGTGTCATTAAGAAATTAATGAACGAAGGTGAAGTGGCTAATCCGGGCGCTCCTATTTACATTATCAATTCCACCAATGATAATGATTGGGTAATTCGTATAGGCGTATCTGACAAAGACTGGGCAAGAATTAAACGTAATGATCCGGCAATGCTTACCACAGAAGCATACCCTGACCAGCAACTCCATGCAGTTGTTTCTGAAATAGGCGAGGCTGCTGACCCGGCAACAGGGACATTCTTAATCAAAGTAAAGATAAAACCTGGTCAGGTTCGTTTAGCAAACGGGCTTTCAGCAAAAATAACCATTACCCCATCTCAATCACAAAAATTCAATTTTATACCGGTAGATGCCTTGATAGAAGCCAACCAGCAAACAGCCACTGTTTATTCTGCCAGCCCGGACCGTCAAGTAGTAAAGAAACATACCATTGCTATTGCTTTCATCGTAAACAACCGCGTAGCTGTTCGCAGCGGTTTGGATGGCATTGACGAGATCATTACAGATGGATCAGCCTATCTCACTCCGGCTTCAAAAATAAAAATTTCAAATAATTAATCGAAAGATTGAAATCTGTAAAAATAGCAAGTCATGAAAATAGTAAGTTTTTCTGTAAAAAATTACCAATTCACCATCATTGTTTTTTTGCTGGCGCTAGCCCTTGGAATCAATTCGCTGCTGAATATGCCAAGGGGCGAAGACCCCCAGTTCAAAGCGCCAAATTTTAGTATCATCGCTGTATATCCCGGCACCAGTCCCAGGGACGTAGAAAAGCTGGTCACCAAACCGATTGAGGATAAGATCAATGAGCTGAATGATATTAAAAGAATCAGAAGCGACATCAGTGACGGACTTTCCGTCACCCGGGTGGAATTTACTTATGGCGTGAAGATAGATGATAAATACAATGAGGTGGTACGGGAGGTTAATAGCATCCGTGCAGATTTGCCGGAATTGCAAAGCCTTGAAATTCAGAAATTCGAAGCTTCCGATGTTAATACCTATCAATTGGCGCTTTTAAGCGATAAAGCTACTTACAAGCAGTTATATGACAAAGCAGACGAACTGAAGACCGATCTGGAAAAAATAAGGTCAATTAAAAAGATCAAAATCTTAGCTTATCCGGAGCAACAGGTACGTATTGCAGTTGACCTGCAAAAGCTTGCTCAGAATAATATACCCATCAGCCGTTTAATGACCGTCGTTAAAGGACAGTCCACTAATATTCCCGGCGGCAGCATTGATGAAGGAGGTAAAAAATTCAACATTAAAACTACCGGTGATTATGCATCTTTGACAGACATTGGCAATACCGTAATTGCAGCTTCGGGTGAAAGGATAGTATTTCTAAAAGATATAGCTACTGTTGATTTATCCCACGAGGATGAGACTTATCTGGCAAGATATAATGGTAAGCGTGGCCTGTTTATAGCCATTACTGAAAAAGAGAACACCAACATCATCAGCGATAACAAAATAATTGAACCGGTAATAGCTCAATTCTCTAAAACATTACCTGCAAATATGCAGCTTGAACAAGGTTTTGTGCAGGCCCAGGATGTAGATAAAAGGTTATCTCATTTTTTCAGGGATTTTATGATCGCTATTTTTCTGGTTGCTATCACGCTTATTCCTTTGGGATGGCGGGCCTCCGCAGTGGTGATGATCTCTATTCCTTTATCCATTTCCATAGGACTTTTTCTTTTAAACCTTTTTGGGTATACTATTAATCAACTCACTATTGTTGGCCTGGTAGTTTCTCTTGGTTTGCTGGTTGATGATAGCATCGTAGTGATTGAAAATATTGAACGGTACCTGCGTAAAGGCTATAGCCCTTACAAAGCGGCGATAGAAGCTACCAATCAAATAGGAGTAGCGATTATAGGCTGCACTGCAATTTTAATTGTTTCCTTTTTACCTATTGTATTCTTACCGGAAGGTGCAGGTGATTTTATACGCAGTTTGCCTATGGCCGTGATTACCACTGTACTTGCTTCCCTTTTTGTATCAATAACCGTTGTTCCTTTTTTGTCAAGTCTGATACTCAGCAAACACGAAAACCCTGAAGGCAATGTGGTGCTGCGTAAACTACAGAGCGGAATTAATCATATTTACCGTCCTGTACTTCACCAGGCTTTAAAACATCCCTACTTAACAGTAGGCTTTGCTGCACTTCTTTTCACCGGCAGTTTGCTATTGTTTAAAGTTATTGGTTTCAGCCTTTTTCCAAAATCAGAAAAACCAATGTTTTTGGTTAACATTGAGACACCGCTGGGCACCAACCTTTATAAGACTGACAGCATTGCCAGGTATGCCGAAACGGTTGTTAAGCAAAACGCTAAAGTCAATGCTGTTTTTACTAATGTAGGCAAGGGCAATCCACCTATTTACTATAATGCCGCCCCCCGAAACGAAGCCAGTAATTATGCGCAGTTATTTGTTCGTTTACAGGATATGGAACTTCCCGAAATGGTTAGCATTATAGAAGGCCTGCGTTCTAAATTCAATAATTTTCCTAATGCCAGGATTGAGGTGAAGCAGTTTGAGCAAGGACCTCCGGTTGAAGCACCTGTTGCTATCCGGGTTTTTGGTGATAACCTCGATTCCCTGCGAGGCTTATCAGCCCAGGTTGAAAATATATTAAAATCAACCAATGGAACAATCTATGTTAATAATCCCTTACAAACGTATTCAAGTGATATTAAAATTCAGGTAAATAAGAATAAGGCTGCTTTATTAGGTGTACAAACTACAGAGATAGACCGCACTGTCAGAATGGGGATAAGCGGCTTAAACATCGCCACCTATAAAGATGAAAAAGGCGAAAGCCATAATATAAATATTTCTCTCAGCCGTCCGGCACATCAAACCCAGGATGTATTTAACAAGCTATACGTATCATCTGATAATGGAACACAAATACCGCTCAATCAACTAACCACTTTAGAATATGAAACATCCGTTCCTCTCATTAAGCATTATAACAAAAACCGTTATGTTTTAGTCACCAGTTATGTACAGAATGATTTTAATACCGGTGCTGTAACTGACCAGGTTATCGAAAAGCTGGATCAGATCAAGTTTCCGGCAGGTTATAGTTATGCTGCAGCCGGTGAAGTAGAAAGCAGCCAGGAAAGCTTTGGCGGTCTGGGAACAATTATACTGATTACCGTATTCGGCTTCTTAGGAATTCTCCTTCTGGAATTTAAAACTTTTAAAAGTATGCTCATTGTTCTCTCTGTCATTCCATTGGGAGTTGTAGGAGCCGTTGGCATCTTACTTATCACAGGTAATACATTATCCTTTGTAGCTATTATTGGTATTATCGCTTTAGCCGGAATAGAAGTCAAAAATTCAATCCTGCTGGTTGATTATACTAACCAGTTACGGGCCGGAGGAATGGGCATAGATGAAGCAATTGAAGAAGCCGGAGAAACACGCTTTCTTCCAATCATCCTGACTTCGTTAACCGCCATTATGGGAATGATTCCCCTGGTGCTTGAACACTCTCCGTTTTATTCACCCCTGGCCTGGGTACTTATCGGTGGGCTTATTAGTTCAACAATACTGACTCGCCTGGTTACACCTGTTGTCTACAAATTAATTCACCCTGATGTGGTCCTGAATGCTGAGGAACCTGTTCCATCTGCATCTATAAATCAATTTCAAATCAAAAAAGCAAACCGGATTATTAAAGAACGTTCCATTTAAACACAAACATCTTAATCAAATGCTTGATACCAAGCTGTCATTTCTATTAAATCAAAAAAAGTAAAAACAACAAATTATGAAAACAATCGTAAAACCCTACGATAAATACAGGTTTTGACTTAACGGCTAATAATACCAGCTACCGGCTGGATAACAAGGACCGTTACATGAAATATAATTTTGTTCAACCGGGCTTGTTTGCAGAATATTACGTTTCTCCTATGTGGGCGCTCCGTGGTACAGTTGCTTATTCCTTGACAAGAAACTTGGAAATATATAATAGAGAAGATAAGGTGACCGGTGTAGTTGATTTCGCAACCTTAGGAAAAAAGCCGGTTTTCCTGAACCCTGAAATATCTAAAGGTGCGGCTTTTAAACTTTCTTTAAGCTATAGAATACCGCAAAGAAAAAGCTAAGCAGTTGCTGCCGGTTTTAAAACAGACTTTATAATATATTCTGCTTTTAATTTTTATTGGATTTAAAACGGAGCTGGATTTCTATCCTGGCTCCTTTTTTTATTTAATAACAATACACTTTATATTACTTCACATTGTAAATAATCTTATTTCTATGCTTTGTGCCCCAATTTTTCATGGCTTCCATCACTTCTCCAAAGGACTGTCCATATTTAGTAATGGCATACTCCACACTAACGGTTTTGGTAGGCAATACTGTGCGGCTGATTAATGTCGTCAATGGTTTTAATTGAAACGGTTATTTACACGCTGTGGCTATCTTATTTGTTGCAAAACTCGATTAAATAAATTCTGAAAGGAATGTGTGAATGTAGCATAGATATGTAGGGAAGGCCAAAAAAAAACTTTTACGACTCTGATAGATGCCTTTTTTTGCTTCCGTAAGTTTTTTGGAAAAGGACCAGGTAACGGCAACCCGATATTCCTTACAATTATATCTTAAGCAATATGTATATATAAAGTTTTATTTATTATTAATAAACAAATTATATTATCCCATATTTTAGTATTTTTGGTGTTTAAAATTAACAATATTTATTTTATTAATATCTTTAGCTTAGGCATAAATTTCTGATAAACTATAGGCATCAGCAAATTGCTGCCAGATTAGATTTAAGAAAAGATATTGTTAACCTCCTTACGATTGCTTCATGTATAACAACGATTTCGATCCCGCTTTCCGTAAACAGAATTATTAGGCAAAAATAATAACAGCCCTAAGCCTGCTCCCGGATTATTTGAGCCCCTGTTTATTTACAAATAGTTCACCATAGATTACCTTCGAAAAAGAAAGGTGAGGATACCAGATGAAGCCCACCGATGTATTGTGGTTTTAACCGGAAGAGATTATTATAAATCAGATGAAAATATTATCAATCCTTTTATTCCTTGCATTATCCTTCAATGTTCAATCTCAAACCTTTACTTCTGCAGAAATCAGGTCGCTTAAAAATGAGGCCAGGAAGATTACCATTGTTAAAGATAAATGGGGAGTTCCGCACGTATATACAAAAACTGATGCGCAGGCGGTATTCGGAATGGCTTATGTACAATGTGAAGAATTTTTTGAAAAGGTTGAAGCGACACTGATCAACAGGCTGGGGAGACAGGCAGAAGTGAATGGTGAATCAGCAATTTACAAAGATCTTTGGACCCGCATTTTTACAGATTCCACACGTGGGAAAGCTCTATATAAAGATTCCCCCAAATGGCTTCAGAAGCTGTGTGATGCATTTGCCGGCGGAATTAATTTCTATATGATTTCACATCCTGATAAAAAGCCTAAACTCATTCGGCGGGCAGAACCATGGATGTGTCTGATGAACGACATTCCTTCCATTGGCGGAAGCAATATTTCCGAAGAGGATTTTACTGCATTTTTCGCCAAAAAAGCGCCGGTATTCAAATTACCTATGTCAAGTGCAACGTCAAACGAGCCCGGTGAAGCGGCTGGATCTAATGGTTGGGCATTGGCCCCTTCACGCACCCAAAGTAAGAATGCCCTGCTTTTAATTAATCCTCATGCTGAATTTTACGGTCGTATTGAAATGCAGGTGGTTAGCAAAAAAGGATTAAATTCTTACGGGGCTCCATTTCTTGGACAGTTCAGTAATTCTCAGGGCTTTAATGAATATCTAGGCTGGATGCACCCGGTTTCTTTATCGGATGGAAAAGACTTATACGCTGAAACAGTTGAACAAAAAGACGGTAAGTATTTTTATCAGTATAACGGAAGCATGAAACCTGTTGACAGCACAGAAATTACTGTTCCTTACAAAAAGGGAAGTGAGATACTAACCAGAAAATTTACGGTTTATCGCACACATCATGGTCCGGTGGTATCTGTAATCAATAATAAATGGATCACCTTGAAAACTATTGATGCAAATACTGATTTGATTGTTATGCATTGGGAGAAAATGAAATCCAGGAATTTTGATCAGTTTAAAGCAGCTATTAATAAACGGGTAATGACGGGAAGTAACATTGTATATGCCGACAGAGCCGGAAACATAGCTTACTGGCATGGAAATTTCGTTCCGCAAAAAGATCCTTCTTTAGACTGGAAACGTCCTGTTGATGGCAGTACAGATGCTACTGAATGGAAAGGAACTTATTCCCTGGATGACATTCCATATTACAAAAATCCTAAAAATGGCTGGTTACAGAACTGTAATTCTACTGTGTTATATGCCACCGGATCTTTTGATACGTTAATGAGCAAAAAACCAGGGTTCATGTTTCCGGATGGACAAACTCCCAGAGCGATGAATGCTGTAAGGTTACTCGATACACTTCAGCATGCTACAATGGATGATGTTGTTGCAGCAGCCCATGATACTTATCTGCCTAACGCAGCACGTTTTATTCCCGATCTGATCAGGGCTTATACAAACATACCGACAGACACTGGTCTTCAAGCTCCCATTGAAACTTTGAAAGAATGGGATTTCAGAACAGATACCAGCTCGGTAGCAACTACATTGGCTGTAATGTGGATTGAAAAAATTATTGAACAGAATGTATCAACGCTCCAGAAACCCTATACCAACGAGGAAAGATATTCAATTACCAATGGTGCTGCTGTTTCAACCAATACCATGTCTGAACAACAATTGGCTGATAGTTTTAAAACAGTTGTTTCAGCATTGATCAAAGATCACGGTACATGGAAAGTAAGCTGGGGTAGTATTAACCGTTACCAGCGCAATCCCGTCGGGCAGGAAGTAAGTGATGCAAATGAAAGTTGGGGTTTACCGGCTGCACCAGGTTACCTTGGTGCGCTTAATGCTTATGTAAGTAAAAAAACGCCTGACACTAAAAAGCGTTATGGAGTAACGGGTAATACATTCGTAGCCGTAGTTGAATTTGGCAAAAAATTAAAAGCTAAATCGATCTTAACAGGTGGAGCAAGCTCCGATCCAAATTCTCCACACTTTACAGACCAGGTAGATGGTTACATTAAACACAAATATAAAGACATTCTTTTCTATAAAAAAGAGGTGAGGAAGGGAGCTGAAAGGACGTATCATCCAGGAGAATAATTGATTTAGCCAGGATTACTCTATCACTCGTTTTATTAATACCCGTATCCGGCTTTCTGAAGCTCCTGAACAGATTTAAATGGATTTGCAGGTTTAAGATAGTCAGCTAAAAATTTATAAACATCAAAGCGACTTTCTTTTGCTGTATAAAGATCAATTCGGTTGAATGTATGTCCACCCGGCAAATCCTTGTAGATCTTATATTCGAATTTCTTGCCTTCTGCTTTCAGGGCTTTTATAAGATGTTCTACCTCCAGTACATTTACATCTTCGTCGTTTGTATTGGTATGTACAAGTAACGGAGTCTGTAGTTTATCAGCATTCCATGCTGGGGAACGCTTCCTGTATTCTTCTACATTCTGATCAGCTGATTTGCCAATGTGATAATCAGCTGAATAAGCATCGCGGTAACCTTGTCCTTTATATCCCATCCTGGCTATTAAGTCGCTTACAGGAACTCCTGCATAAGCAACCCTGTAATCTTTTGGATGATTAAAAATATTCATTAGTGTAATCATACCACCATGACTCCAGCCTAATATACCGACACGGCCTGAGTCGATAAATGTAAAGTTTCGTACCATGTAATCCCTGCTTGCCTTCACATCTTCGTTCTCCAATCCGCCATAATCAATCAATTCATAAAAACCTCTTCCGTAACCTGTACTGCCTCTATAATCAGGAGCAATTACAAGGTATTGCTGCGAAACAAGCTCCCGGATTATATGTGCGTATTCAGTCCCAAAGCTACTATGCACACCACCGTGGGGCAAAACCAGCAAAGGATATTTTTTATTTGGTTCTATTTTTTGAGGAATGAAAACATAAGCGCTAAAACGTACCGGGTTTAGAGCACCTTGCCCCGTTGGGTTTTTAACGATACGGGGAGGAGGACCGGTAAGAATTACTTTATCTACATGCGCAACATCTCCAACTCTGTTGAACCAGTAAATATCATCAATTGCTTTATCAACCGATGTCAGGGCGGTGCTTAAGCTTTCTATTTGTCGGTTAAGCGAAGTAATTTGTTTCTGAAGTTCTTCATTGCTCCCCTGGGCTGTTACCTGCAAGTGTAAACTAGAAAAAAGTGATGAAGAAAGAAGAAAGATCAAAGATGGTTTAATAAATATCATAAGAGTAGTTCTAATTACAAATATGCACATAATTAATTAATATACTTTTTATTAATAACTTTTAATTGTTCGGGTAAGCATCATTTTTTTGTGCTTCGTCGTGAATAGTATTTACTTATCTTACTCATTGTTGCAATTTGCCTGATACGCATCATTAATATGACCATATTGGTTTAATAATTATGTTTGCCTTTGGGAAGTTGATGTTCTAAAAATTAAGTGTTTATGTCAATTTTAAGTAAAGAAGAATCAAAAATTATTTTAAGCAAGGCCTTAAACTTGTCGAAGGCTGAGGAATGTGAAGCCGTGCTTACAGGGTATGTAGAAGGCAACATCCGCACTGCACTTAATTCTGTGTCAACAACAGGAGAAAAAAGCAACACCACATTAAGCATAAGTGCTTCCTTTGGTAGAAGGACTGGTTCAGCAACTATTAATGAATTTGATAGTGCATCCCTGGAAAGAGTGATGCGTAGAGCAGAGGAATTAGCAAGGTTAGCTCCAGAGAACCCGGAATACATGCCTATACCCGAACCGCAAACTTTTAAAGAGTCCATTACATTTAATGCTGATACAGCATCTGTCAGTGCTAAAGATAGGGCTTCATTAGTCATGCAAAGTCTCGATGTGGCAAAAGCCGCTAAGCTTGATGCTGCCGGCTTCTTTAGTAATGGCGTAAAATTTGTTGCCATGCAAAATTCCAAAGGGCTTTTTGCTTATAATAAAGAAACAGATGTTTCCTTCGCAGTAACTGTCAGAAATCAGGAAGGAACTGGTTCAGGTTATGTTAGTGAAACCTATAACGATATAAAAAAGCTGGATACAAAGGCTCTTACCCGTAATGCAGCACGTAAAGCTGAGACTTCAGCAGGAGCAAAAGCTATTGAGCCGGCAAAGTTTACCGTTATACTGGAACCATTGGCAGGCGAAGGGTTAATGAGATTTCTTATAGATGCTCTTGATGCCCGTAGCGCAGATGAAGGGCGTAGTTTTATGAGTAAAAAGGGTGGAGGCGCCAGCATAGGAGAACAGCTTTTTGATCCACGTGTGAACATTTATTCCGATCCAATGAATCGGGAGATGCCTTCATCTACCTGGAGTAACGATGGTTTATCACGGGAAAAAATAACGTGGGTTAAAGATGGGATAGTTAAAAATTTAAGCAGCTCCCGCTACTGGGCTAAAGTTAAAGGTGTGAAACCTGTACCGGAACCAGCGGCTGTGATTATGGATGGAGGAAAGGGTTCAATCGATGATCTTATCAGGGAAACAGAAAAAGGTATACTTGTCACCCGTTTCTGGTATACAAGAATGGTTGATCCCCAAACCCTGACGCTTACCGGTTTAACAAGGGATGGTACCTTTTATATTGAGAACGGTAAGATTAGTTTTCCCATTAAAAATTTCAGGTTTAATGAAAGTCCTATCACTATGCTTAATAATCTTGAAGCTTTGGGCAAACCGGTTCGTGTAGGTAATATGATAATACCTCCAATGAAGATCAGGGAATTTACTTTTACCTCGCTTTCTGATGCAGTGTAGAAATATAAAACAGTAAACTTACTTCTATAAATGAATCCAAAAAGATGAAAAGAAGAAAATTTCTTGAGTATGCAGGTATTGGAGTAGGTGCTACCATATTGCAAAATTTCCCATTTGCTGCCAATGCCATTTCTATCGAAGAGGCACTTACTCCCGTTGATACGGCTTTAAAAAAGCAACTTGCAGATGTAGTTCTTAACGCGGCGAAATCTAAAGGAGCAAAATATGCTGATGCACGTATAGGCAGACACCTTAACCAGTTTATTACAACAAGGGAAAACAAAGTAGAAAATATCAGTAATACAGAATCTTATGGTATTGGAATAAGAGTACTGGTGAATGGAAGCTGGGGTTTTGTATCAACAGACAAGTTAGATAAAGAAAGCATTGCCAATGCAGCTATGAGAGCCGTTGAAATTGCTAAGGTAAATTCAAAATTAATGTCTGAGCCTGTACAACTGGCTCCGCAAAAAGGCTACGGAGATGTTAGTTGGAAAACACCCATTGAAATAAATGGTTTTGAAGTGCCGGTTAAGGAAAAAGTTGATTTGCTGTTATCGGTAAATAACGAAGGGTTAAAAGGCGGTGCAAGCTTTGCCAACTCTTCTCTTTTCCTTATTAATGAGCAAAAGTATTTTGCTTCAACAGAAGGCTCTTATATAGACCAGGATATCCATCGCCTTTGGCCTACATTCACCATAACTAAAACAGATCCCAAAACCGGCAGGTTTGAAAGTCGGAATGCTTTAAGCGCACCTATGGGGAAAGGTTATGAATATCTTATACCCAAAGATGAAGAAAAAGTAAAAGGCGTCGTTACCACCTACAAAATTCGTTACGATATTGTACAGGACGTACGCGAAGCCGCAGTTAACCTGGATGAGAAATTAAAGGCAAAATCAGTTGTGCCTGGAAAGTATGATCTTATCATTGATCCAAGCCAGCTATTTCTTGCTATTCATAAATCTGTTGGTCACTCTACCGAACTTGATCGTGTTCTGGGATATGAAGCCAATATGGCTGGTACCAGTTTTCTTACCCTGGACAAGCTGCGTTCTAATAAATTTAATTTCGGAATCGAGCTTGTAAACCTGGTTGCCGATAAAACACAAAAGGATACATTAGCGGCAGCTGGATACGATGATGAAGGGGTAATATGTAAAGAATGGGACATTGTAAAAAACGGTATTTTGGTTAATTTTCAGACTACACGCGACCAGGCGCATATCATAGGCTTGAGTGAATCACAAGGTTGCAGTTATGCCCAGAGTTGGGAAGATGTACAGTTCCAGCGAATGCCTAATGTTTCTTTGCGACCAGGTCCATCTCCCATGAGCGCATCTGATCTGGTTAAAAATGTAGAGAAGGGAATTTATATGCTGGGGCGCAATACTTCTTCCATTGACCATCAGCGGTATAATTTTCAATTCAGCAGCCAATTATGCTATGAGATCACAAATGGAAAATAGTCGGAATGTTACGTAATGCTGCATATCAATCAAATACCCAGGAGTTCTGGAATTCGTGCGCTGCATTAGGTGATAAAGATGATTACCGTTTAGGAGGAACTTTTTTTGACGGTAAGGGGGAGCCTGGCCAGTCAAGTGCCGTATCTCATGGTTGCCCTACAACAAGATTTAATGGGATAAATGTAATTAACACAGGCAGGAAAATTAGTTGATAGGTAGCCTGATAGGTATGTTACATCATACAGGACAAGTAAAGGCACTACCGGATTTTCTTTCAGGTAAGCGGAACCTGCTATACTATTTGTAAAATTGCACACCCACTCAACTACTAGTTAAATGGAATTGCGTGCTGAATGCACTATTATTATAAACGCGTCTTAACGCGATTTTAGGAGCCAGTTTACTGCCAAAGAGATCAACCACCGGAAAGGATTCCCCCCCAACTTGATGTAATTAAATAATTAATCTAAGGATAACGGTGAATTAATATCAGGAAGATCTTAACATTTTAATTTGGTCGCAAACAATCTCTCCACATGAATAAGGAAACCATACTAAAACAGTTAAGCCGCAGAAATTTTATACGCAACACAGTAATCGCCGCAACCGGTGTTGCTTTACTACCATCATCCTTAACCAGTTGTAAAAAGGATGATCGTGAAAAACCAGGTAATTATGCTGGCTTTAATGAGGGAGTAGCAAGTTTTGACCCTTCGCAGGATAAAGTAATCCTCTGGACACGCTACACCCCTTCTGATTATGGGAAATTGACACCTTCGATAGTTCTTGATGTAGCAAAAGATAAAGGCTTTAAAACAGTTATTGTAAGCCAATCGGTAGAGGTAGATACGGATAGTGACTACACTGTATATGTAGATGTAAATCGATTACAGTCAAACACAAAATATTTCTACAGGTTCAGAAACGAAAAAACCAAAGCGATCTCTGTTACAGGTGAAACTAAAACATTGCCCGCTCCGGGAGACGTTTCGGAAGTTAAAATGGCTGTGGTATCCTGTTCCAATTTTCAGGCAGGATTATTTAATGTTTACGGCGCAATCGCAAAGTCTGACGCAGATATCGTAGTTCATCTGGGAGATTATATTTACGAATACGGAGCTGGTAGTTACGGAACCAATCCATCAACGATCGCATTAAACAGAGTTCATAAACCTGCTGGTGAAATCATCACGCTGGAAGAATACCGTACAAGATACAGGCAATATAGAAGTGATGCACAATTGCAAAAAGCGCATCAGTTAAAGCCTTTTATTTGTGTATGGGACGACCATGAGATCGCAAATAATGCCTATAAAGACGGCGCTGAAAATCATCAGCCCGGTGAAGGAGATTATTTTACACGGAAAATGAGTGCGATCCAGGTTTGGCATGAATATTTGCCCGCCAGAGTACAAGATAACGCAACGATTTACAGAAGCTTTGATATAGATAACTTCGTAAGCCTGCACATGCTGGACACCAGGATCGCAGGCCGGGATAAGCAGCTGGAATACGCCAATTATCTTACTCCAACAGGTTTAAATGGTCCTAAATTTTTATCTGACTGGCAAAATCCTCAGCGAACACTACTGGGCGGGGAACAAAGAAATTGGCTTGTGTCTAAATTGAATAGTAGCACGAGCAAATGGCAGGTACTCGGAAACCAGGTTTTAATGGGAAAGATGTATATTCCCGCTGAACTTCTTTTAATTATCGGACAAATTGCTTCGGGTAGTACTGACCCCGCTTTATTTATACGGTACAACACTGTTGTTACTGAGCTGATCACCATTAAAACAAGATTGCTTAATAACGATCCGACCCTGACGGCGGCAGAGAAAGCAAGGGTTCAAACCGTAGTCCCCTATAACCTGGATGCATGGGATGGATATCCTGTTGAGCGCGAACTGATATACAAATCAGCTACTGGCAAAAAACTGATTTCACTGGCAGGAGATACACACAATGCCTGGCATTCTGATTTAATTGATATTAATGCGAATAAAACCGGAGCTGAATTTGCAACCCCTTCAGTTTCTTCTCCGGGCTTTGAGTCAGTATTCGGCAATAATCCTGCAACACTAGCTGGGTTTGAACAATCAAACACTTTTCTTATTGATGACCTGAAGTATTTGGACGCTTCCAGGAGAGGTTATGTAATGGCTTCTTTTACAAAAAGCGAGGCAAAAGCTGAATGGAGGTTTATCAATACGCTTACCAGCCAAAGTACCGCGACTGTCACAGGTAAAATTGTTGTAGAATCATAAAAAATCTGCCAGATCAAACTCTGGAAAGGTTAGTAAGAAGAGTCCGCCCCACGGCACAACGTTAACGGTACTAAGAAACTCATTTTCCTCCGTTAGCCCGTAAGTCGTCCATGCATTGATTATCCAGCACAGGAATCTCTTTGGGAAGGAGAGCGCCTTCCGGTTCCTCTGTGGCTGTCTGGTAATACATTAAACATTTTTTATTAATGCAATGTTTGCCATGATCATTGTCTTTATGATCGCTGCGGAGCGGAGCACCAACATTGACTAATCCTAGTAAATGACATACTTCATGCTGCAATATGCGGGTTTCGAGATAGGTACGATTAGGTTTTTTAATTGCATTTGAGCTCTCCCATACATTTTTCCCGAACAATACAGCAGAGGTATTTTGGTAAGCATACCCCAGCATGATATTTTCTTCATAATACCCGTTTGTATAAAGGAGATAAACCGCTATTTCATTGGAAGAGGTAAACGCTGTCCGGTTAATTTGTTCGATAGACACAAGGTCATCAGTCGTCAAAACGATATCCTCAGAAGGTGCAATTTCTTTAGTGGTTATACTAATTCCTCCGGGCTTATGGAGATGTTTATATAGAAAGCTCTTTAGTTCTGCAACGGCTATTGTATCGGGCTGGAAGCCTGACATGTATTGTATTTCAATTTTTAATGCTGTAAATGTTTTATCTGAAAGCAATTCCTTTGAAGATTCACCAACTTTTTGCAGTTGAAAACCTTCATATTTTAAATTCTCCTTAATGGCATTAGGCTTGGTGAAATTCATTAGGGCGACCCAAAGCAGGATCAAGCCGGCATAGTTAATTTTCATCGGATAACGGATTATTTTGCTGCTAAAAGCTGCTGGCAAAGCACTTTTAGCTAGGGATCAAATTAATATTCTTTAACGTTGATTCCAATGAATTCGTATCAGGACTTAAGATGTAATTTATTGTTGTGCCGCCCAGTTAGCATGCAAGATCGTTTCAGCAGCCGCATAAAACGTCTTTTTGATGTATCGGCGCCGTAAGGAACTCCTTTAAATACGTTGATTCCATTGTCGGTATAACCGCAAATTTGACCGTATTTTGTTGCAGCGACTTGTAATTCACCTTGAAATGTATTACGTCAAAAATTTCAGTATGTCGACAATGAAAAAGTGTATTCTAATGCTTGGCTGTTTTGATACCAAAGGAGAAGACTTTGCATTTTTATACGAGTGTATTAAAGCAGAAGGCGAATGTGTTATAACGATCAATACCGGCGTAATGGGAACTACAGAAAATTTTCCGGTTGATGTTGAATCCGACGTGGTGGCACTTGAAGCAGGCCATTCTATAACAGATTTAAAGAATGACAAGGACCGCGGACGTGCCGTAGGCATCATGGGCGATGGAGCGGCGAAAGTTGTTGCAAAATTAATCGTTGAAGAGAAGATAAAGGGAGCAATCGGCATGGGCGGAGGAGGAGGAACTTATATTACCCTTTCTGCCATGCAGGAAATTCCATTAGGTGTGCCAAAACTATGTTTGACAACTCTGGCCGGAAAGGATCTCTCCAGACAAATAGGTAACAAGGATATTACCTTAATGCCTTCAATTGTAGATATGGCCGGACTGAATAGTATCAGCAAACGGCTGATAAGACAAGCTGCAGCTGCCATTTGTGCCATGGGCAATGCGATCAATACAGCGGCTGATCATACAAATGGAAAAATTGCGATTAGTATGTTTGGAAATACATCAGCGTGCGTAGACAAATGCAGTGAACTCTTAAGAGCACAAGGTTATGAAGTTTTCGCTTTTCATGCGAATGGCGTTGGAGGCAAGACTATGGAGTCATTAATACGGGAAGGTTATTTTGATGCCGTTTTAGATATTACCACTACAGAATTAGCGGATGACTTATGCGGAGGGATTTGCAGTGCCGGCCCTGATCGATTAAATGCTGCTGCCGAATCAGGGATCCCACAAGTAGTGACGCCGGGCTGCTTGGATATGGTAAATTTTGCGCAATTTGATACGGTGCCCGAACAATACAAATTGCGCGACCTTTATAAGTGGGCTCCGGATGTGACTTTAATGAGGACTAATGAAGATGAGAATAGAATCCTGGGTGAGCGACTTGCAAAAAAAATAAATCAGTCCGGGGCGGCCGTCGCAGTTTTAATGCCAACAAAAGGGATATCTCAAATTGATGCTGAAGGTGGTATATTTCATCGTCCGGAAATCGACCGGGTGTTATTTGATACGATAAAGGAAAATGCCAAAGCAACAATAAGCGTGATTGAAATAGACGCACATATCAATGATGAAAAATTTTCGCAGATGTTAGTCAGTGTGTTGCTCGACATGATCAAAAAGCCACATGGGTAGATTTTATCAACCTTAAAAAAGCTAGACCATATTATTAACAATGCACTAATCTTGCACAGAGAAAACAAATCTGAATGCTCACTGGCATGTTACTCAAAACAAAAATATTATGGCTAACAAATGGACAGGAAGAGGAAATCCGTATACAAAGCAGGAAGTCAGAGACCGCTTACAGATTACGCTGAATCAAAACACGGCAATAATTGCTGCCGGCGCCGGAACCGGCATTAGCGCTAAATTTATTGAAAAAGGAGGTGCTGACTTAATTATTATATATAACTCAGGTCGCTTCCGGATGGCTGGACATGGCTCCAGTGCCGGCTTAATGGCTTACGGTGACGCGAATGCGGAAGCATTAAATATCGGAGAGTTCGAGGTATTGCCTGTAGTTGAGGAAGTTCCGGTAATTTGTGGTGTACATGGCTCCGACCCTCGCCGGAGAATGTGGCACCATTTGGAAAAGGTGAAGGAAATGGGCTTTTCCGGTGTAAATAATTTTCCTACCCACTGTATAATTGATGGGCATTTAAGGAACGTTCTGGAAGAAACAGGTATGGGTTTTAATAAAGAAGTTGAAATGATCCGGCTTGCTACTAAAATGGACTTATTCTCTATCGTTTACGTAGCCAAACCGGATGAGGCCAGGAAGATGGCTGAAGCCGGTGCAGATGCTATTATTTCCCATGTTGGTACAACTGTAGGCGGATCTGTCGGAGTAATTGACGCCACTTGTACGATGGATGATGCAATCCGTCTTACTAAAGAGATTATGGCGGCGGGAAGAGAAGTGAATCCTGATATTTTTTTCCTTGCTCATGGAGGACCCATCAATACCCCTGAAGATGTCCGTATAATTCTTGATCATACCAAAGTGCACGGATTTGTCGGCGCCTCCTCTTTGGAGCGGATGGGTGTTGAGAAATCGTTAACAGAATTAACCCAAAGATTTAAATCACTTTCTTTATAAAAATGGATTACCGACTTGTCTTGAACGGCGCCCGGTCCAAAAAAGAACTCCATATTCCATCCATGGGAAGAAACGAAATGACTCTACGGCCAATCACGCCTAAAATATGATTGGCATGCTATTAGACTATAGGTAATTGGTTTTTCATAGGATATTGGATTAAAAACGGAGCTGGATTTCTATCCGGGCTCCTTTTTTTTTGTGTAGATGTGCAATTAGTATTATTTCTTTTTATTAACCGTATAGGTGATCATCTTTTTCACTTTGCCGTTTTAATTTATTTACCTGAACGGTATGGAGGGAACTTTATAATTTAATCCATTGGTGGTACCGCAGGTAACATCAATGGTAACCCCCGTTATTTTGCCGGCCATATCAGAGGAAAGAAATACGGCTACATTAGCGATGTCTGCCATCAAGGGCAGTTTCTTGAGCATAGTATCTTCCTCAAGTTTCTCCAGAAAAAGGCTGGCCTCTTTACCCCCTCCCGCCAATGCTTCTGCAAATGGCCGGGAATCTGGGGATCCGGCAGATCTTATGTTTACAACCCGGATGCCATGCGGTCCTAATTCGGAAGCCAGATCTCTTGAAAATCCTTCAATGGCACAACAGGCCGGGCCAAACCCGCCCACCCTGGCATATCCTATTCCTCCAGGGGTTGCGGTTAAAGATAAAATTACTCCTGATCTTTGTTTCATCATTATCCTCCCTGCAGCGGTTGCCGTTAGAAATTGCGTTTCCATGGCAATGGTTACCGGACGTACAAAATCCACTAGCGACATATCCACCAAAAATTTGTCCTGAGTATCCTGAAGCCCGATTGCATTAAATGATATATCAATACTACCGGCTTTACGTACAATTTCATCTACATAGCTGTTGATGGCTTTTTCATTCAACGCATCTACCTCTGCCGCCTCAGCGTTGCCACCGGAAGAATTAATATCATCCGCTACCAATTGGACAGGGTTAAGACTACGGCCTGAAAGAAACACCATAGCCCCAGCACCCGCAAATGCGCGGGCAACCGCTCCTCCGAGTGACCCTCCGGCCCCGTATATAATTGCATTTTTTTGCTGAAGCATAATAAGTTGTGTTTTATACATTGCCTGGCAGCTTGATCGTGCCTGCTGATATCCTTTTCCTGCTCTGCAAACCTATCATAAAATGTGCTGTTTGAGGAGGTGTAATAACGACATTTTAGAGGGCCGTTTGCACAGGCCCGGCATTACTTTGATCATGCTGCAAAAAGGGCAACGGCATTGTACGACGTCCGTTTTTGCATTAACTTTAAGAGATTAAGTATTCAAAATGCAAGCTCAAATTACAAACCAGGTAAATATAGGAACTCTTCCGTCTGCAACAATTACAATGAATCAACTCCCCGGCCCGGCCGGAGTTCCTCTTCTGGGCAACCTTCTACAGATAACACCAGAAAAACTTCATCGAGTAATTGAAAAGTGGAGCGATCAGTACGGGTCCATATTTAAATTTAAACTGGGAACTATTCCTGTCGTGGTAATTACTGCTCCGGAAACCATTCAGTATGTATTGAAAAACAGGCCAGAGAAATTTAGGAGGCTTGGCAAAATGGATGACATCATTCGTGAAATGGGAGTCTTCGGCGTTTTCAATGCGGAGGGCGATGATTGGAAGCGCCAGCGGAAGTTGGTTTCACAGGCTCTGAATATTACAAATTTAAAGACCTTCTTCTCTACGCTTGATCATATAACGGAAAAACTATTGAACCGGTGGAATCAATTGTCTGCCCAAAACACCTCCGTTGAAATCAAAGGTGAACTGATGCGCTACACTGTTGATATCACATCACGTCTCGCCTTTGGGTACGACATGAATACCCTTGAAAAGAAGGAAGATATTATCCAGAACCATCTTGAAATTATTTTCCCGGCACTCTTTAAACGCATTAATTCCCCTGTTCCTTATTGGAGATACGTAAAATTACCAGCAGACAGGAGATTGGAAAAATCGCTTAAGGTTATTCATACAACCATGCAGGGTATCATAGACCAGACCAGAGAACAACTGGTTCATAATCCGGGGTTGATTGACCATCCTTCAAATTTTCTACAGGCCTTACTTGCAGCATCTGACCAGGAACAACCGGTATCGAACGAAGTAGTCATCGGGAATGTGCTAACGATGCTCATGGCAGGAGAAGATACAACCGCTTATACCATTGCCTGGATCTTTTATTTTATGCATATTTGTCCGGAGGTTCAGCAAAAAATGCAGGAGGAAGCCGATCTTGTCCTGGCAAATGAAAACACCATAAAAAATTATGACGATGTTGCGAGGCTGCCTTACATCGAAGCAGTCGCTCTTGAAGCTATGAGACTTAAACCGGTAGCCCCTATTTTCTTTCTTGATACACTGGTAGATGTAGTTGTTGAAGGGACGCTGGTTCCAAAGGGCACCGGGGTCATTGCGCAATCGCAATTTGCGGCTGCGAAGGAAGAGCATTTTTCAAATCCCGAAAAATTCATTCCGGAACGCTGGATAAAAGGCGGTTGTCCTGCCCATAATGTCCATAACGAAAGGGCATTCCTTCCGTTTGGCGCGGGACCCAGGTTCTGTCCGGGTTATAATCTTGCCCTGCTTGAAATGAAGGCCGTGCTGGCCATGGTATGTAAAAATTTTACCGTAACTATGGTAACCCCGCCCGAAAATGTGCATGAGATCATGGCATTTACCATGATGCCATCTTCGTTTTTTGTAAAATTTGACAGAAGAAAGGGTGTGTGACTTAAATCGACTCAATCAAATTAATGGCACTTAATTTATTTTATCTCAATCAGTCATTTTCTCCCGGAAATTTATACACTGAACTTGTGTTTGCACTTGATGGTTCAAGTACTGTGCCGGGTAAGGCAGGTTGGTTTGTAGAATTTGGAAAGTGCTGTGTTTCCAAAGCAAACGCCGTTCTGCAATAAGTATAACACAGATCCTGAATACTTGACTTGTCAATGGCCGGTTGATAATACATGAAAGCGATTTTAAGGTATTAAAACGCTTAATTTAAAATTATATTACAAAAACTTGACAAAGAGACAAATCTGTATTGGCCTTATTGAGGATGCTACAATTTGCCGATGGCATACCGTGTTTTTAGTGTAGGAGTAGCGCTGCCTCCTCTTGGCTCTATGGTAATGACAAAATCTTTTGCATTATTTACGTTTCTCATTTGTACCAGTTTCCCTTCTTTGCTTACATCAAAAACACCCAGGTCAACGGATCGGTTACCTGATATTTCCCAGAGCTGAAATTGCTTATCTGATACAGGCTTCGGTATGTTGCCAATAAGCAGGTAAGTATCTGTAGAAAGCGTATCCCAATATACATGCGCCATGCAATGGGCGGAATCTGTTGGCTCTACCATTGTCGACCATTTTACAGACGGCTTTTCAACGATAGGTTTAAGTACCATGATAGCATCAAAGTAAGTTGAGTCATTTAACGGATCTCCTGATTGATTGGTTGCCGTCTGAAGTTTTTGATATTCGTCACGGATGGAATAAGTTAAATAGATGGACCCGAGAAGCAATAAAATAGAGGCAACGGCAACCCATTTCCATATATACATTCTCTGCACTGGTGCATTGTAGCTATTTTCTTTCTTATACGAATATGACTTATCAACGCCATGCATGTTAAGTGACAGAAACACCTTTTCTTTCAAACCGGCAGGCGGAGTAACTACGTCCTTCATCAATTGATTTTCCAGTGCCAATTCAAAAGCCTTCTTTGCGTTATTTATTTCCGGATATTCAAGACACATCGATTCAAGCTGCTGTTGCTCGGCCCTGGTAGCAAGCCCCAGAACGCAGCTTTCTATTATTCCACTTTCTATGTATTCCTGTATATTCACTTTTTTAACTCAAGGCTGTTTCTTAATTTACATAATGCGATTTTAATCTTTGTCTTTACTGTTTCTGATGGAATGCCTAATTTTTCGGCAATCTCAGCATTAGTAAGACCCTTATAATAACAAAGTTCAATTAACACCTTTTGTTCCTCATTCAATTCAAGAATTAAATTTTTTAAGCCATAATTATCAATTGCCGAACGCGTTACCAGATCTGATATCCCATCTTCTGCTGTTGATACCGCTGTAGGAAACTGCCGGTCATTTCCTGAACTCATTTTGTCAAAAGCCGCCTCACGTGCAATCTGTAGTATCCAGGTGAATAATCTTTCCCTGGCAGGATCGTAATTGTCAATGGTAAGCCAAACCTTGATAAAAACATCCTGCACCACCTGCTGACTTGTTTCTTCTTGTTTTATAATCTGAAGGACTGAGGTATATATGGCAGGGGCGCATCTATCATAGAGATAAATAAACCCATGATGGTCTTTCTGTTTTAGCAGACCAACCAATTCGACCTCTTTGTAAGTACTCTTTAAATCCAAATGATACACAATTGTGAAAAACAAAATATTATGGAATATAAAAAACTTTATGTAAAAACATTGAAATTTTCTGCAAACCCTCTTTTTTTACTATATTTATTTTATATAAGAATTCCCTTTTTCGTACACAGAAAAACAACTTTGCTATTATGAGAAAAAAACGCTTCCCGGCTACCCGGTCGGATTGCAGCAGCATGCTGATGATATTTCTCGTTTCCCTTTTTTCAATTAACAGTTTTGCACAACAGCGGATAACCGGAACCGTTACCAGTATCAACGGTGAGGCAATTGCCGGGGCTACGGTTAAAGTAAAGGGCTTAACTACAGCTGTGGCCACAGACGCTAACGGTAAATTTTCTATCGGAGCTTCGGGAACCGCCGTGTTGATTGTTAGTTCCGTAGGATTTGCCACTCTGGAAACGGCCGTAGAAGGCCGCTCGAATCTCACGATCACCTTAGCTGGCTCAGGGCAGAACATGAATGAAGTGGTGGTAACGGCATTGGGTATCCGGCGGGAGCAAAGGAGCCTGGGCTATTCCACTTCGACAGTAAAACCTGAGGAACTGTCGGTAAACAGGACCCCCAATATAATGAACGCCCTTCAGGGCAAAGTAGCCGGAGTAAATATCTCAGGCCTTGGAACCGGGCCTGCGGGCACGTCGAAGATTCGTATCCGGGGCCAATCATCCATTTCAGGCCAGAATAATCCACTGATTGTGATTAACGGTGTTCCCATAGACAATACCAACTTCGGAACTAATCCCGGCAACGTAGCTTCGGATAATTCTGTCGCTGTGCGGGGAGGCGGAAATACTTCCGATGGCGGCGATGGCTTATCGAGCATCAACCCTGACGATGTTGAAAGCATGACCATACTTAAAGGCGCTACCGCTGCTGCCCTGTACGGCTCCCGTGCCAAAGACGGTGTTATCATGATTACCACCAAAACGAGGGGGAAAGGCCAGGGCATCGGTGTAACTTATAATCTGAACTATACCAACGAAAAGCCATTGGATTTTACGGACTATCAATACGAATACGGGCAGGGAGAACTCGGCATCCGTCCTACCTCAGCCAATCCTACCTCGGGCCAGTGGTCCTTTGGAGAAAAGTTTCAACCCGGCATGCGGCAGGTATTGTTTAACGGGCTTGATGTTCCTTATGAGCCGCAATATGATCGCATAAAGAAATTCTTTCGTCACGGTGAAAATGTGTCTAATACCATTACAATGGCCGTCGGGGGTGAAAAGGGCGGGTTAAACCTTTCTTTAGGTAACCTGGAGAGCAAAGGCATTGTGCCAAATAATCGATTTAACCGCAGGACGGTTAACCTGGGATTTAGCTACGACTTGTCGGATAAATTCAGTTTTATGGGCAGTATCAATTACTCTAGCGAGTATAACAAAAATCCCCCAAATGTAGCTAACCAGGACAACTCCATCCCGACATCTTTATACAACCTGGCCAATTCCATGCCGCTCGATGTACTGGACGCAAACAAATACAATGCGCAGGGAAACGAATTCATCTATTCCCGGTTCATGAACCGGACGAACCCCTACTGGACCCTGGCCGAGCAGTTTCAAAATGTACGGAGGGACAGGATCTTTGGTAACGTTTCGTTGAAATACGACATCCTTTCGTGGCTTTCCCTGCAGGGCCGCTTCGGGCAGGACTACTGGTCGCGTGACCAGGATTTCAACAATTTCCCGACCGGCCATGCATCAAGGGGTCCGGCACCTTCGGGTTTTGTCAACGGTTTGTACACCCAGGAAGCGCGCCGGTTTCGGGAATACAATGCCGATTTCCTGTTGACAGCTACCCGGGAGTTTGGTGACATAGGTGCCAACCTGACCTTCGGCGGCAACCTGATGCGACGCCGCTCGGACCTCAACAGCGTTCAAGTCACGGACTTCGTAATTAGAAACTTATACACGGTTCAAAACGGAAGAGCTAAGGACCCACTTTATGATCTTTCCGAACGCGGCGTTAACTCGGCTTATGGTTCGGCTGAATTCTCCTTCAAACGTTTCTTTTACCTGAATGGCACCCTGCGGAATGACCGGTTTTCCACCTTGTCGCCAGCAAACCGGAGCATCTACTACCCTTCCGTTTCGGCTAGTTATGTGTTTTCCGAATCCTTCAGTACAGCTCCTGTCTGGTTATCGTTCGGAAAAATTCGTCTGGCCTATGCACAAGTGGGCAGTGATACCGATGTACCTCCCTATGCCGACATTTTGTTTTACGGAATCAACGGCAACCTGATCGCCAATCCATCCGGAGGGCAACAGCCCGTTGGAGGACCCAACACTACAACACTACCTAATGATGATCTCAGACCCATGAGGCTGGAAGAAACGGAAGTTGGCCTGGAATTAAAATTATTTAACAATCGCCTGGGTATTGACATGGCTGTATATCGCAAGATCACCACCGATCAAATCGTACAGGCACAGATCTCGGATGCTTCGGGTTTTGTGGACAGACGGATCAACAGCGGTAAAAGCCAGAACAGGGGTATCGAGATGCTGCTGAGCATTACCCCGGTACAAACTAAAAATTTTAACTGGGATTTTATCGTCAACGCCAATTACAACAAGACCAAGGTACTCAGCTTACTTACTAATAAACAGGGCGAACGCATTACCGTCGGAACACACGTATTCAATGGGGAACTGCGGCAGATCGTCGGGCAGGAAATGGGGCAAATCGCCGGTTTCGGTTACCTGAGAGACGCAAGTGGAAACCGGGTTTTCGGATCTAATGGTATACAGCTAAGAACTCCTGATCTGATCTTATTTGGAAGCGCATTGCCGAAATGGGTGGGCGGTTTTACCAACTCGTTTAACTACAAGGGCATTACCTTTTCCTTCCTGATCGACTTCAAGTTAGGCAACAAAATGCTGTCCGGCACAAATTTCAATCTGTACCGGCACGGTTTGCATAAGGCCACCCTGCAGGGCCGTGAAGGAGGGGTAACCGGGGAAGGCGTAAACGCCGCCGGAGGTAAGAATACGGCGGTAGCCGGGGTGCAGCCCTATTGGGAAGTTGTTCGTTCCCAGGCATTGATCGAGCCCGTAGTTTACGATGGCGGATACTGGAAGTTACGCCAGATTACGATAGGGTATGACTTTACCAAATACTTGCCCCAGGGCGGGCCGGTTAAGGGCGTAAGGCTAAATTTCGTCGCCAACAACATTGCCATACTTAAAAAATGGGTAGACAACATTGATCCGGAAACATTCGGTTATAGTTCAGATAACCTGATCGGTATGGAATCTACCGGCTTGCCCAGTACCCGGGGATTAGGTTTAAATTTAAACATCAGATTTTAACACGAGCTAACCATGAAAAAAATACTTAACTATAGTATCCTTGCGATTTTTTTGTTTGCGGTTTCCTGTAACAAAGGGCTGGACGAACTGAATGTAAATCGGGTCAGTCCCAGCGCCATCAATCCATATTTTCAGTTGAATAATGCCATCATTAACGCTTCTTTTCCCGGAGGCACACTAAATTATGAAATAGGCATTGTGCAGCAGATCGTCACGCCGAATTCCGGCGTATTAACCGGCGCCAATTTCAACCAGGATAACCGGGCCAACACCACGTTGCTCTGGCAGGCTTATTACCGAAATGTAATCCGCAACACCAACGACGTACTGCGTCAACTCAAGGACGTTCCGGAAAGAGCCAACCTGGTAAACATGACCCGTATTCTTCAGTCTTATGCGTTTATGGTGCTGACCGATTCCTACGGTGATATTCCTTACTCGGAAGGCGGTGCCGGGTATTCAAGCGATATTTTGTTCCCAAAGTATGATGCCCAGCAGGATATCTATGCCGGACTCATCAAGGAACTGACAGAAGCGTCGGCAGCATTAAACGCGTCCGGCCAGATAGAAACCGGCGATATCCTTTATGGCGGAAACATTGGCCAATGGAAAAAATTCGGCTACTCCCTCCTGTTACGGGCAGGCATGAGGCTGAGCAAGGTTGATCAAGCCAGGGCCCAGCAGGTAGTGGCTGCCGCTTTCCAGGGTGGTGTCATCCTGACAAATGCAGACAACGCGCTGATGAGGCATGATAACAATTACACACAAGGCGTCGGCAACACGCTGAATTCCACCGAGGCTGCTAATTTTTACCTGGCGGAACCTTTTGTTAACTACCTGAAATCCACAAATGATCCGAGGTTGTCGTCCATAGCCATCCGCTACATTGGGGCTAAAACAGGCCCTGAGCAAACCCCGGCACGGGGCTCTACTGTCGCTTCCGTCCAGATCGGAATGCCTGTCGGCTTCGATAACACCGGTATTACAGCCGTTGCTACCAGCAGGGGTCTTGTTAGTTTTTACGAATTCAGCCAGGTGGATCGTCGGCGGCTGGTGAAAACCTTTTCACCCGTTTTCTTTGTAACAGCAGCACAAACGCAACTGTTGCTGGCGGAAGCCACGGAGCGTGGATGGATCACTGCAGGTACCACTCAGGGTTATTACGACGCCGGTGTAAGAGCCCACATGGAACAAATGGCTAGCTACGATCCGGCATCGGCCGTTCCTGCTGCAGCCATTCAGCCCTACCTGGATGCGAATCCGGTAACGGCCACGCCTGCACTGGAGCAGATCAATACCCAGTATTGGATTGCTTCTTTCCTAAATGGCCCCGAGGCTTGGGCTAACTTCAGGCGCAGCGGCTTTCCCCGGTTATCGCCTAACCCATTTGCCGGTAAAGACATAAAAGGCGACTTCATTAGAAGGCTCACCTATCCAAATTCAGAGATTTCAGTCAACACGAATAACCTGAACGCCGCCGTTGCCAAAATGGGCCCTGATAATCTGGATACTCGGGTCTGGTGGGATAAACCATAAGCCCTTATACGATCGCTGAACACGGCATTTACCCTGTTTAGCGGATTTATATAGTTAGTTGTAAGGGGAGAATATTCTGCAGGGTTACGTCCCGATTACATTCAACCCCGGGTTGGTTAACTGGGTAGATGAGCTCGTAGGGATGTCTTGACCCAAATGAATGCAAGAAGAGTAAAATTTTAATGAATAAATGGAGCAGGGATGGGGTTAAGTGGCCTCGTAATATGCTACACAACTTTTTTCACATTTAAAGCACTGGGCCCTTTGTGTCCCATCTCGACTTCAAAACTAACTTTGTCGTTCTCTTTAATTCGCTCAGATAACTGATTGACATGTATAAAGACACTTTCCTGTGTTTGCATGTCCTTGATAAATCCGTAACCTTTGTCCTCATTAAAAAAGGTAACCACGCCTGTTCTTACCTGGTCCAATTCGCGGGCTTCCTGTTTTGGAATTCCCGTCTGCATGTCTTCCTGCTTAAAGGTTTTCTTTTTCCGCGGGTCCGGAGGGGAAGAAGAAAGATTGCCATTTTCATCAAGATAAGCCATCATCTCTTCCAGGCTTTTTCCTTTCTTCGCGTTAGCTTTACGCTCTTCCATTTTCTCTTGCTTATCCTGTCTGTCTTTTAATTTTTTCTTTTGCTTTTCTTTTTTGCCAAAAGTTTCCTGTGATTTAGCCATATTTTCTTAAATAGATTTTGTTGCATGCAAGTTCGGATTTTTATTACTCAAAGTGAAATTT
Organism: Chitinophagaceae bacterium; assembly: GCA_037718865.1. Classification (GTDB taxonomy): domain Bacteria; phylum Bacteroidota; class Bacteroidia; order Chitinophagales; family Chitinophagaceae; genus JADCRZ01. Next base: position 103,853 of record JBBJMP010000010.1, read on the forward strand.
ATCCGTAAAAGACCGTACCTCCTCCGAACATGCTTCCTTACAAGTCAGGGCCATCGCAAGGTCAACTCATTCCTGGAGCCGGCCCACAGCAAGTCTGGGCACGGCATTTTCGGGACTGGCCTTACTGCAAGGGCAAGATCAGACAAGATGGGTAATAAGGGAAAACACATCATATCTTCTTCTTTATGTTCTATCAAAAATTTGTATAAGGCGATTCCGGCTTTAGTGTCCCAGGCGGTTACCTGGTAGCACCCTTTTTTCATAAAAGGGATATAGAGAAAAATGTTCTTTGCATGAACCTTTTTTTCCAGCAGGCCTTTTTTGCCAATGGAGTCCGTTCGCATAAGCCATATGATCGCCTGTACATCATCGCCACATCCAAAGCGGGCAATGCCAGGATCGGAAGATCTGATCTCGTGATTCAGATTCCTTCGCTTGAAATCTTTAAAAGTGATCAGCGGCAAAAAACTGGCCAGCGCAAGTTGGGCCTTGCGCATTCCGGGCGTAAGCATATGTGGATGCCGGTAAGGCCAACGCATTCCGCCTCCGGCTCCCCCTGAAGCAAAGTGAGCCCATTGCATATGACGGAAATATTCATCGTCAAACGTTTCTGCAAGCGTTTTGCGGCGGCGGTTAAAGGTATGGATAGGTCCGTGCTCGCTGTCAAAAAAAGGCCTCGCATCGGTTATTTCCTGCAGCACTTTCCTGGTAAGATTACCTGTAGTGATCGCAGCGTCCGTGGTATTTTGCGGGGAGTCCAGGCTTTTATCTTCATAAAAGTGGAGATTCACAAAGTCAAGGGATGAATGGCGGAAGGCAGTTTCTGAAACACGACCGTCGCTGGCCAGTGAAGTTCCAAAAAAAGAAACCGTTTGAGGATGCGATCGTCCATGCAACTCCAACTCCTTCATTTTCAAGAAGCCACCCACATCTTCAATAAAGGCCGAAAAAGATGATACTGAGTTGCCGCCATGTGCGGGGCGGATCTCATTCCAAAGGTCCCAGGCGAAAAGGGCACCGCTGTTTCCCCACCTTTCGGTAGCGAAAGAGAGCCTGTTTTTTATCGCCGATCTGGTATCAGGGCAAAGCAGCCATTGGGAGCGTTTAGTACAGGGTCCTCCTTTAGCCTGGTTGTAGGGATGGTGACGCCAGCGCCGTCTCATCCAGAAAGTATCATAGGGTGTGAGCAGAATGCGGAGGCCGTGTCTTTCGCAAAGCGTGAAAATGTCATCCCACAGCCTGACCATATTTTGCTGGAAGCGGCCGACAGGCTTTTCCAGGTAGCGATGGTCGGTCTGGCAATATTCAAGCATCAGTCGTATACAGGTTACGCCATGGCCAACAAGCATTTTAAAATAAGCATCGACCCGCCCGGGGTCTTTCCGGAGAAATAAACCTGCTAACTCAGGCCAGGTTATTGCGTCGTTTTGGCCTATGGGGATCCAATCTTTTCCCTGCTCAGTAAAAAAGTAGGGAATCCCATGAAGCGTTTGAATCCATTCCAGACCGGGCGACGTATTCAAGGTATTTTTCATGCGTTTCTTGATTCAACTAAGCTAAAGATTACTTCTCCATGTAATATCATTTAAGTAGCCGGAGTTTTTACACCTTGGTCCTGGAGTGGTAACATGAACGGACCGGAATTCCAGTCAGTTGAACGCGAAAATGGCACCGCGGCTTGCAGCATTTTCAGACAACAAGCGCTACTGCAAGACAGGGGTTTCTTTGCAAAAAAAATAAAAAGATCGCAAAAGGTTGCGCCGGTTAAATTGAGGACCAGGAATACCAGGCCTTAAAGATCTTTATTTTGCCGCCGTATCTTCCCGCATGATCTCCCGGTTAAATGGGCGAATAATGAGGCGGGTGGAATTATTATAGGTAAAATACTTGGTAATCCAACCCATAAAGACAATGATCTTGTTTCTTCCGCCAATCAGCGAAAATAAATGAATCAGGCTCCAAAGCACCCAGGCTCTGAACCCCTGGGTCTTGAATTTTCCAAGGTCGGCAACAGCCTTATTTCTTCCGATGGTCGCCATGGACCCCCTATCGTTATATTTAAACGATTTGGTTTCCTTTCCTTTTATCAAAGCAAGCAGATTTTGGGCAAGTTGCCTGCCTTGCTGCATGGCTACCTGGGCCACGCCCGGATGCCCGTTTGGCGTTTCAGTTGTGATTACAGCGGCCACATCTCCGATAGCAAAAATATTTGAGTAGCCTTTTACCTTGTTTATCTCATCTGTCTCTATCCTGCCTCCGCTTACAATCCGGTCTGCAGAGATGCCTTGGGGGAAGTCACCTGTGACACCGGCGGCCCATAAGACATTTCTTGTTTTGATGATCTTCCCATTGTTTATGATTAACGTTTCTCCGTCAAAACTTTTAACCCTTACGCCATTATGGAGCACAACTCCAAAATCTTCAAGGTATTCTTTGGCTTTTACAGATGCCTGCTCGGACATCGCAGCAAGCAGCTTAGGTTTACTTTCTACCATAAACACCCTCATTTCCCTGGGATCAAGTGTTGGATAATCTTTCTTGAGTATGTGATTTCTGAACTCAGCCAATGCTCCTGCCAGCTCTACTCCGGTCGGTCCTCCACCCACAATCACAAAAGTCATCAATTCTTCTTTTTCAACCGGATCCTTTTCTGTCACCGCAGATTCCAGGCTCTGCAGAATCATACTTCTTAGATTCAGGGCCTCGGGTACGGATTTCATGCCCATAGCAAAATGCTCTAACTGTTTATCCCCAAAAAAATTTGTTGTAGCGCCTGTAGCCAGAACCAGGTAGTCATACACGACCTCACCAATGGTAGTGTCGATGGCATTATTCGCGGGATTCACTTTCAATACATCTGCCAACAGAAAGTTTAAGTTCTTATGACTTTGAAATACTCTTCTTATCGGGAAAGCAATGGTTTCCGCCTCAAGGGCTCCGGTTGCTACCTGGTATAATAATGGTTGAAACGTGTGATAATTGTGACGGTCTACCAATATCACATCCACCGTCTCGTCCCTTAAATGCCTGGCCAGTTCAAGGCCGGCAAATCCGCCTCCCACAATAACGATCCTTGGGCAATTCTGCTTATTTTCAGTCATACTCGTAATAAGAATTTTAATGCAACGAACAATCGCTGCAATATAACCAATCCGATAATCTCATGGGCTGGTGAGGTGGCACATAAACCACAGAAAGAATTGAAGAAAGAAGAGATTAGGTAGGAACGGTCATAATCCAAAACTTGGAACGGATTATCCGGTGTTGGGAACAAATGAATGCGAGCAGGCATTAATCATGCGTAAACCTTACCGGCATGCTTTTGGATTATACGTAATTGGTTTTTCATAGGATATTGGATTTAAAACGGGGCTGGATTTCTATCCGGGCCCCTTTTTTATTTTGTCCATCAGTTGACATATTTCTTCCACTCACGATTGATCTGTATAGTATTACATTGGTATGAATTTCTCAATTGCCTTACGCACGCCATCGTGTTCATTAGTATCCGTTACATAGTCTGCCACCGCTTTTACTGCATCAGGAGCGTTTCCCATAGCAACGCCGGTTCCTGCAAAAGCAATCATTTCTTTGTCGTTGAAATTATCACCAAGGGCTAATATTTCTTCCCGCATGATGCCATATCTCTGTATAATAAACCGGATAGCTTTGGTTTTTGAAGCATCCAGCCGCATGATCTCCAGGTAGGTTGACTTTGATGTATATATATTTAAGCGCCCCGAGAAATCTGACAACAGGTTGGATTCCAGTAAAGCAATGACCTTTTCTTCCCCCACTGCCAGCACCTTGTTTGGACTGGTTTGCCGGCCGTGCCAGTCCTGCATCAATGCGTCGAAGGGAGCTATAGTAACGCCCACGTCTGTAATCCTTTGCTCCTTTTGCGTAATGTTATTAGTGGTTTCTGCCCACCATTCTAACCCAGTATAATAAATCAACGTGACACCAGCTTCAGTTGCTTGTTTGTGCAGCCCGCGTATGGTTTCCAGATCGATAGATGATTCAAAGATCACCTCGTCGATCAGCCTGATATAAGCGCCGTTAAGACTGGCAACAGGTAAGGATAACGTACCCAGTTGGGCACTGTAAGCCGTAATGCCGTGATAGGGCCGGGCCGAAACCAAAACAACCATGATGTTATTTCTTACCAGATGCTGAATACACTTAATGGTTGCCTCGCTGATAGTATGATCGGCGCGAAGCAGCGTACCATCCATATCAATAAAAACCGCTTTATACATTATTGGTTTTTTAAAGGCTGTAAATGTATGGATATTTTGTGCCAGGTCAACGGCCCGGTACGTAATAATACCCTCTCTACCATCGTTCGCAGTATATATGTTGATAAAAAGCTGAAACCTGATCCAGGATTGGGAAGTCTGATTTTTTTATTAGTAACATAATCAACGGGTTATACAAAGGCACACAGCTTGCACGTATAAGTAAACCTCACCTTATGAACTATTCTATTAACGTCACCGTTTACGTTAACAACACACCGATGATTTACCGGGTTACCCAAACCGGCACGGATAAATACTATGCTATATCTGCAACCGGCTCCAGGAAAGGCTTCACCATAAAAAAAAGGGCTGGCCTCTGGAGGTCCGAAGGTGACAATGAAATACGAAAAGCCATCCTGATCGGCGAACAAATAGATAAGTTAAATATGTTCGGCCTTAAAGGACCACTCTGCCTTTCTTAAGCTATTTCTTCCCATGAGGCAGACATCTTATAACTTCTTCCATCAATTCATTGCTGATATTATACAATACATACATTGTCTTATTGACCCAAAAGCTTTTTGCAGAAAGGAATTAATTTTTGAACTTAGCAGGCAGGGCAAGATGTATTGTCCTTGCTGTAAATAAAAGAATTAAGCCGGTTTTTCAAATAAAAAACTGTAACGCCTTACGGGGCCTTACAGGTCAATCACATTTCAGGCCTTAAACCTAAAAAATGACGTCACCCCGGATGGATCCCGCGCCTGTCATCAGACATCTTAGGGCTAAGGCCAGTTCCAACCTATTGGTTTCGGCCGTTCATCATCTGCATGTTTTTGAAGAACTGATTGAAGGCCCGCTTACAATCCAGGATCTTCAACAAAAATTACGTCTGAAAGACCGGCCGGCCATGGTATTGTTTCCTGCGCTTTGTGCTATGTTATGCTTGCAGTTTACTCCGGAAGGCAAACTGGAACTTACAGAACTGGGGACCTTTTTAACTTCTGCAAACCCCGACAATCTTATCGGTTACATAGGTTTGGAAAAACAAGACCCGGGAGCTTTAAGAATGACACAATGGTTAAAAAACGATGGCCCGGAAAATATTTCCGAGGGACTGTCCTATGTTATGGACGAAGGCGCACCCTCTCCTATGGATGAACCTGAAACAGCGCGATATTACACAATGGCCCTTGCAGGCAGGGCCAAATATTTGGCACCTGTTGTGGCCGGTAAAATAACCAGGGGGAAAGGCCACCTGCTGGATGTTGCAGGTGGAACAGGATATTATACCTATGAATGGTTATTACAAAACCCTGAAGCAAAAGCAACCATTTTTGACCGTCCGGAAGTATTGAACTGTGCATCCATGTTGCTGAACGAATTTTGTGGAAGTGGACGTAATGGAGTGGAGAAGCTGAAAGAACGGGTATCTTTTTTACCCGGCGATATGTTGACTGATCCTCTGCCCGAGACTGACCTGTTGCTGGCAGCCAGTCTTTTCCATGACTGGCCAGCGCAAACCTGCGAAATGCTGGCCAAAAAGTTTGCCCAGGCACTTAAACCCGGTGGTGACTTATGGATACATGATTCTTTTTTGAATGATACAATGGATGGACCTATTGCAGTGACCGACTACTCGGCTATGCTTTTCCTGGGAACGAAAGGACGGGCATATAGCCGTAAAGAATTTCGAAACTGGCTTTCGTCGTCAGGCCTGATCCCTTCACCTGAGAGTGAACATACACTCATGGATTACGGACTCTTATCAGCAAAAAAGCCTGTTTTATGCAATATATAAAGCTGGCCAGTCAAGGCTGTGCCGATGCGTTTTGTACTTAAAAAAACTGGTAAAACAACTACCTTTGTAATACTAAAAATTCAAAGTATGTCATTGCTAAACAACAACAAAAAAGGTGAAAACCAGCAAAATAAAAAACAAAAGGATCAGGCGAAAGGATCCAAATTTATTAAAAGCTCATCCAAGCCTGCAGGCATAACAAAAAAAGTTAGATCAACCGGGGCAAACCGGGGAAGCTAATCTCTTCAAGGCCTGAATCTAGGCAGCCTTCACAGGATAGCCGGTCAGTCAATGCTTAATGACTGGCTATTTTTATGCAATTTCCATGGCCGGATCATTATCATCCTGGTCAACAAGGGTAAGTCGGGAAGGCCTGCCCTAAAATCAATATATTTTATATGGCTATATTCGCTTCGAACATTGTATAATCATATGACCTATTGTTTGGGAATCAAAGTAAAAGAGGGACTGGTAGCTATTGCAGATACGCGTATTACATCCGGTACTGACACAACGATTAAGAAGAAAATTTTCATTCACCAAAAAGATAATTACTCACTGTTTGTCATGACAAGCGGCCTGAGATCAGTAAGAGACAAGGCAATTGTTTATTTTAAGGAACTGGTAGAACTTGAAGAACACAATAAGTTATATAAAGCGGTTAATGCCTTTGGACAGCAAGTTAAACGTGTCGCTGAAGAGGATAGGGCATCGTTGGAAAAAGCAGGGTTCAAATTTGACCTCAATACTATCATCGGCGGACAATTGAAAGACGACGACGAACACAAATTGTTTTTATTATACCCTGAAGGAAACTGGGTTGAGCTTGGCCAGGGTGCTCCTTTTGTAATCATTGGCAATTCGGGACACGGAAAAACAATTATGAACCGGACACTGAATGAAAACTCATCGATGCGCCTGGCCTTAAAAACCGGCTTTCTTTCATTTGACTCTACCCGGGTAAGTTCCAATAATGTCGATTTCCCGATTGATGTAGTGCTCTATAAAAAAAACAGTTTTCGGATTGCCGAGCACATGTATGAAAAAAATGACCTGGAAAATATCTCATCCCAGTGGGCAGAAGAGCTGAAGAAGGCCCTGCAAAACATACCGGAAGAGTGGATGGAGATTACCTTTAATAAATTAACGTAACGGTTTCAAAACATCAATATCAATGAAATTCGCGATTAACGCAAAACTGGAATATAATGTCATCGTTCCAAGCACGCTAATCCTAAACATCCATGCCTTAAGAACCCCCAACCAGGCGGTACTGGAAGAAACTTTTACTATTGAACCCTATGTAAAAGTTGAAGAATTAACCTCAGCAAATGGTGAAAACAGGTTCATCAGGGTAGACCTTTCAAGAGCAACCGACATAAAAATTTTTTATTCGGCTATTGTAGATAATTCGTTTAAAAATACTGATCACAAAAAACAGCACCAAATCCCGGTAGCCAAATTAGACACATCCGTATTCCCCTACCTCTATCCAAGCCGTTACTGCCAGTCCGATAAATTATACCGGCTGGCCAACAAAAAGTTTGGCAATATTGAGAATCCCTACTCACAGGTGATTGCTCTTACTGACTGGATACACAGAAATGTGGAATATTTGAGTGGATCGACTAATGCGCAAACATCGGCTTACGATACCGTAATAGAACACGCGGGCGTTTGCAGGGATTTCGCACATTTAGGTATTGCATTGAGCCGGGCCCTGACTATACCGGCACGTTATTTTACCGGCTATGCTTATCAGCTAAACCCTCCTGATTTTCATGCTTGTTTCGAGGCCTATCTGGGTGGAGAATGGGTTCTCTTTGACGCCACAAAACTGGCACCTCTTAACGGCATGGTCAAAATTGCAACCGGGCGTGACGCTGCCGACACAGCCATCGCAAGCATATTTGGAAACGCATTCTGTAATAATATCCTTGTAACCTGCGAGGTAATGGAGAAAAGCTTTAAACCACTTTTCTATGACCCTGATGTATTAAAAGGTATTTCTTATCTGTAGTACGGTATACTAAACGGTTATGCCTGAACGAAGTGCTATGAACGTACATCATCCGGCAACATAGCTGTTCATTGGCATTTTCTTAAACGGAAACTGTTCAGTAGAAAAATTAGGCGTAAGTGTCTGTTCAAGGGTTTTGCATAAATTTTCAAAGGAATACGGTTTAGACATAAAGTGATTGCTTTCTGAAAAATAATACTCCTTAACATATCGCCAGTCGGCAGCTTGAGAATAGATTACAACAGGTAATGAATTGAATCTTTGTTCCGACCTTAGTTTTTGAAGAGACCTGATCGATGCCTTGTCGTCCACAGAAAGATCTACGAATAAAATATCAGGAACAAAATACTGAAGCAGGTTAAAAAGTTTGTCATCACATTCGATATGAGAAACACTGAGTTCATTTGAAATTTTATGAAGGGCCGATTTAATCACAGTATATTCCTGAACGCTAAAATGGGTGAATAGAATTCGTAACATAGGGATTGTTTTAGTGTAAAACGAAGATAATCGACTTCGCTTGCCGTTACAATAAGCACTAACACTTAAAATTGTACATGTCATCAGCAACAACTGCAAGACCATTTCATTTAATGATTACCTAAAGAAGAAAGACATGGCGAAAAAGCCAGGATAATGACGAAGCTATAGAATGCTGTAAATGCTAATACTTAACTGATCCATTGTATTATCCCTGGCACGCTTATTTTGAGAAAATTACTATATCTTTTGGACAGATTTAACAGCAGTTATTTTTCGCTCCGGTGATTCTTCATTGGGGCTTTTTTATGCGTTGGCGCATCTCTGTTCTCAATACGGGAACTATCGCTTAAGTGTATCTTTTTGCTGAGTAAAGGAGGGTTTCTAACAACGCCGGAGAAATGAATGATCCGTTTCTCCTAATCGGGGTATCATTTGCAGCGTATAAAGAAGATGCAGCTGCAACTTAGAGAAGAAATGCTTTCATGATCAATTTTTTTGAAAAAATTGGATGTCGCATAGTTTGACCACTATTGAAACAAAGCATTTTCTGTTAAGCAGTTTGGCTTTTTAATATAGAAATAACGGCATTGATCTCGTTTGCATACCGAATGCTCCACACTTCGTTGTGTTCGATCTCCGCCTTCATTCTTTTTAAGCCGCTAAGATAATCGAGTAAAGTATCTATGGAATATAACTGGCCGGTCTTTAAATAGTCTGCCCCAATGGTGGTTTTTTGAAATTGTTCCGCATACATATATTTAAATTTTAGTGGATAAACTAATTTTCCAGTCACTGGTTAACTATCCCACATAGTTAATTGTCCTAACACTTCAAACCCCGATATACTTTGATTCTCCTGAATGATAAATGGTAACCCATATTATTAAAAAAAATATACTGATATCTTTAAATTAGTCTCGAGTATTTTTATTAGAACTACTAATTACGTTTTGGTTTAAAACGGTAACCTTAGTGAAACGTTTAAAATCTTCATATATTTCAATATTGTTTTTTACCCGCTTAACGTCCGCCAATCAAGCCGCCCAATTGCAAATAATCAGTCAAACTCCTGATACAGATCATAAAATTTACTTTTCTAAGATGTTAGTTTTAATCATCCACCCTGTTTTTTAAAAGAGGTTTTTTAACAAACCAGCATGCATTGGAGCTTTACCGGTTTGAAAACACATGAAAGGTTACTTATTCGTTTAAATGGAATTAATAATGGTAAGATTAGTTATGCGTAACCGGTAACGTCTGTAACAATGACGAAAGATTAAAAACGGATTAAGCATTTTACGGTTATTACCGGTCTGACTTACTAAAATAATTACACTATGAAAGCAGTAAATGAGGCTAGTGAGTTATACTGGAAGTACTTTAACACGCATTCATACATGTCAAGATATGCAGCCAAGCAATGTGCTCTTCTCGAAGTTCAGGGCAGAGTTGAAGAACTTAATAAGATACCTGGAACAGAGGGACGCGTTAAAGAACTTGAACTGGTTAAAGAAAAAATTGTTGAATTATATATAAGCAGGCAGTCTTCGGAAAGCCATCATTTAAACAAACAGGCGGATAAGGCAACTGAGTCCGAATAATATTGCATCGCAAGCCTTGGTCCGGATTTTGAAGTCATTTGGTTTTAACCATTAAATAAATGACCATGGCAATTGTAAAAGTAATTGAACTCATTGCTTCCTCCGAAAAAAGCATTGATGATGCTATCCGCAACGCTCTTGCTGAAGCATCTAAAACAATACGTAATATCGATTCGATATACGTAGAAGATATTAAAGTACATGTAAAAGACGGGCAAATCACTACTTTTGGTGTGAATTGCAAAATATCTTTCCGGATAGAGTAATCCAGATGTAACCAGTGGCTTCAAGCATGAATAAAGGGAGAATGAACAGACTATAGCGTCTGGTCATTCTTCCTTTTTATTTGGCAAGTGTAACTGCCTGTCTTCTTCCCGACCTAACCCCCCTTTAACTGAATTTCCTGATTTCTGTATACCACGCTCCAGCGGAAATCTTAAAAGTCTCCAAAAGCAAAACCTCACTGTTCAATAATTTTATGCAATTAACGAACAAAACTGCTCCAATACCTGTTCAAGCTATCAAATTTATAATGAATAAGTATGATAAAGTTGTATATTTATTATGAAAACCTACCCTTCATTAGACTACCCATCAGGATATAGTATTACGACATAAAGATCACTTTAGCTTCAGGATTTCCTATGTGCATTTCACTCTTAAATTTACTTCTATGTCTAAAATTTTATCGCTCGGTTTTCAATTTGATGAAACTCATTATTCTTTCCTTGCTCATGTAAAAGAAAAAGACAACAGGACGGAGTATCACATTACTGTTATGAATGGAGAACTTGAAAAAGTTCTATATGGCGATCATGTTATTCTGGAAATCAATGGGCAACTTCAGATCGAATCTCCTTCTGAAAATAATAAACAACAGGCACTTAAGCACCAGATAGCAGAATCACTTATTCAATATTTGAAACGCCATCAGCCTGTCAAAGCTTAATGACACGGAGCTTATTAAGTTCAGCCGGGGGATGCCTTTACAGCGGATTCTTTTTGTAGGTTTGCTTTAAATACTACAGGATGTCCGACTTTCAAAGTATTACCGACTTTTTAGATCCCGTGAATGTGTCGCGGCTTTCTGGGGATGAGGCTTATAAGGAAGGCCAGGTTGGAAAGATTATTTCCGTCTATGAGAGTCAGTTGCCAGATATTGAAGAAGCAGATATCATATTGGTTGGCTGCAATGAACAACGCGGCAATGGAATTACTATAAATAATCAACATGCTCCGGATGCTGTTCGCCGACAGTTTTACTTATTATATTATTGGCACAATGATCTTAAACTGGCAGACATTGGAAATGTAAAAGAAGGAGCTACTATTTCAGATACTTATGCTGCCTTAAAGACAGTTATTAAGGAACTGATCGATTTGGGTAAGACAGTGCTTGTTCTTGGTGGCTCACACGACCTGACTCTTGCTCAATACGCTGCATACGCTGATAGCAGAAAAATTATTGAAATGGCCTGTGTAGATGCGAAGCTTGATCTGAGCATTGAGCTGCCGCACCCCAGCCAGCATTTCTTGATGGAAGTGCTTACCGGCGATCCAAATTATGTGCGTCACTATAATCATATCGGGTTCCAAAGCTATTACGTTCATCCGCAGATCCTCGAAACTATGGATAATTTGCGGTTTGATTGTTACAGGGTAGGAAAGGTAAAAGAGAACATCGAAGAAATGGAACCTGTAATCCGTAATTGCCAGCTAATAAGCTTTGACATTTCAGCCATTGCAAATGCCTATGCTCCGGCCAACTTTGTTTCACCAAACGGTTTTGATGGCGAACAGGCTTGTGTGCTGATGCGGTATGCAGGCCTGAGTCAACAGGTCAATACAATTGGCATCTATGGTTATTCTCCCGAGAAAGACAAAGATGATCTAACGGCAAGTCAAATCAGCCAAATGCTTTGGTATGTTTTGGATGGCAGAAGCCGGGGTGTCCGTGAAGCGGGGCTGCATGAGCGGGATTCTTTTAACGAATATAATACCGCTTTTGCAGAAGTTAAAACCAGTTTTCTTCAAAGCAAAAAAACAGGCCGGTGGTGGATGCAGTTACCAGACAAACAATTCATCGCCTGCTCTTATAAAGATTACTTATTGGCCAGCAGCAACGAAATTCCGGAACGTTGGTTAAGAGCACAGGAAAGAAGTTGACCACCCCTGCCCCTGGCCCCACCTTGAAAAAGGAGGGGAGTTTAATTTTGTTGCCTCCTCAATCGAGGAGGGAGTGGTTTATTTCTTCAGCTCTTCCAATTTCTTCTGCATTCCGAACATCTCGTCCCTTAAGCGTGCGGCTTCCATAAAGTCCAGGTCTCTTGCCGCTTTTTCCATTTCTTTTTTAATCTTTCCGATGGCCTTTTGCATTTGGGGAATGGTTTGATAGGTTTCCTGATCTTCCGCTGCCACGGTAATGCCATTGCCTTGTATTGCATAAGAAGAAACAGGATTATACCCTTTAATTTCAAGCACAGAAGTCTGCGCAAAAACCTGTTCCTTACTTTTAATAACTGTCCTTGGAGTTATGCCGTGTTCCATGTTAAACGCAACTTGTTTTTCCCTTCTCCGGTTGGTTTCATCAATAGTCTTTTGCATGCTTTCGGTAATGGTATCGGCATAAAAGATCACAAATCCATCCACATTCCTGGCTGCACGTCCTGCCGTTTGCGTTAACGACTTTTCATTACGCAAAAAGCCTTCCTTATCGGCATCCAGAATAGCCACAAGGGCAACTTCAGGAAGGTCTAATCCTTCACGTAACAAATTCACACCAACCAATACATCGATCTCACCTAAGCGCAGTTGCCTTAATATCTCTACCCTTTCAAGCGTATCTACCTCGCTGTGGATGTATTTTGACTTAATATTAATACGGTGTAGGTATTTATCCATTTCTTCTGCCATGCGCTTGGTAAGTGTGGTCACCAGAACCCGGTCTCCTTTGGTTACACACTTGTCAATTTCATCCAGCAAGTCATCTACCTGATTAATACTCGGGCGAATAACGATCGGCGGTTCCAGCAAGCCGGTGGGCCTAACCACCTGTTCAACAACCACACCTCCGGTTTTCTCCAGTTCATAATCACCCGGAGTTGCTGAAACATAAATGGTCTGGTGAAGCATAGACTCAAACTCGTGAAAATTCAGCGGCCGGTTATCTAAAGCGCTTGGTAAACGAAAACCAAAATCTACCAGTATCAGCTTACGGCTTCTGTCGCCCCCATACATACCACTTACCTGGGGAATGGTTTGATGGCTTTCATCAACAACACATAAAAAATCTTTGGGAAAGTAATCCAGCAGGCAGAAGGGCCGTGAGCCGGGAGTGCGCCTGTCAAAAAAGCGGGAGTAATTTTCCACTCCATTGCAATACCCCAATTCGCGGATCATCTCTACATCGTAATTTACCCTTTCGCTTATACGCTGCCCTTCAATGAATTTACCTGTGCTTTTAAAATAGTCTACCTGTGCCGCACATTCATCCTGTATCTCGGCCAACACCTGCTGAAGCATATCTTTAGGAGCAAGGTATAGATTGGCAGGGAAGATCGCAGCATTTTCAACCGTGCTTATGCGTTTACCGCTCGCCAGTTCCAGGGTTTCAATAGTGTCTATCTCATCACCGAAAAAGCTTACTCTTAGTCCATAATCAACATAGGGCAGGTTTATATCAATGGTATCTCCTTTTACGCGGAAGCTGCCGCGACCGAAATCCCCCTGTGTCCGCGAATAGAGAGCATTTACGAGGCCGTGTAAAAATCCCTGCCGTGATATGGTTTGACCTCGCTGAATACGGATAATGCCGTTTTCAAATTGTACGGGGTTACCGATACCATAGATGCAACTAACGCTAGCCACCACGATAATGTCCCTGCGGCCACTCAGCAGTTGAGTGGTAGCGTGAAGCCGAAGCTTATCCAGTTCCTCATTGATTGAAAGATCTTTCTCGATGTATGTATCACTGACCGGCATATAGGCTTCCGGCTGGTAATAATCGTAATAACTAACAAAATAACCGACGGCGTTGTCCGGAAAGAACTGTTTAAACTCCCCGTATAATTGAGCCACCAGTGTTTTGTTATGGGTTAATACCAGTGTGGGCCTTTGCACATTTTGAATAACATTGGCAATCGTAAATGTTTTTCCTGAGCCGGTTACGCCAAGTAAGGTTTGGAACCGCTCACCCTCAAGTAATCCCTGAGTAAGTCCTCTTATGGCCTCAGGCTGATCGCCTGCAGGTTTGTATGGGGAATGTAATTTAAAAGACATGGTAATAAGAAGCAGGCCGCAATTTAATATTATTTAATCTAACGGTTCCCCGGTCCAGCACTTCTACGTCAGCCAGGGTGCGCTTACACTAAACAAATCACTGTTTTGATTTCAGCTGGGTAGATTCTTTTACCATTGTACTGGAGGAGTCGGGTTTTACATTATCTTTTTTCTTTAAGGCAAGATTAAAAGGATCCCAGCTTATCTTTGCCTTGCCGTCATCTCCGGTCCGGGCACGTAACCTCAGGCTCACGCCGTTTTTTTTGTTGATCCCTTTGTTTTTTAGATTATAATCTTTTTCATCTTTTGTCAGATTATTCAACGGGATCTGGATGCTGAGGTCTGTTCCTTTTTTTATATCATAAATTCCTTCTACAAACATGGTAAGCACGGACGATTGGATCTCCATACGGTTAACCTTTATCTCAGAACCATTTACCTGTAATCTATCCTTTAACTCGGCAAACCGGACATGAGAAAAATCTCTTTTTTTAAAGGCCGTTTGTGAAATTTTTTCTACAGGTTCAAAATTATTAAGTTCGCCATTTTTTAGACGGATGTCAATAATTCCTTTCAGGCTGTTTTCCACGATAGTAGCCTTATTCGTTATGTAGCCGGTAACATCGACCTGCGCATATAAACGCCCACCTAAATTTTTATCTGTAACCCCATCCTGGCCAAAATTATTAAATGCAGTAAATATTTTAGCAACATCTACATTTTCCATGTCTGCATGAAGTTTAATGGAATTGTGAACAGCTTCTTCAAGCATAGAGCCATTAAGCGTCAGCGTTCCGCCGGAATGCTGCACCAACACATCCCTAATCGAAACCAGACGATCGCTTAACCTTATTCTTGCAGCAACATTGGTTGCATCGAACTTTTTGTATATCAGCCGCTCGGCATTCAATTGCAGGTCCACATTACAGTCTTGTAACATCCTGTCAATCTGCTTTGCAAATTTCAGCATTTTTCTCTTTGATGACCTGTCTGAACCTGCTGACCGCTTACCAAGAAAGGTTACAAAATCGCCCAGGTTTAATTTTTGAGATGTTATGTTCCAGTTCAGCAGTAATTTTTCCGGATTTTTGTCAATAAGCGACACGAGATTCTTAATCTCTCCATTCATTATTAACTGGCTGTTGCCGGCGCTTGCTTTTAATTGTTTCACGTACACATCTTTGTCTTCAAATACCAGCTTACCGCTACAATTTGAAAGCAAGAGATTACGTGGTACATATCTGATTGCGGCATCCTTCAACACCACGTTTCCATGTATACTAGCTTCTGCAGTGTCTCCTTCCAGGATCAGACCACGGTACCTGACGTCCACATCGCAATGACCCTTAATGAAATCTATGGTACTAGATCCCAGGAGATCGTTTGCCGTATTAAGCTTAAACGATGAACGCAGATCGCATTCGAGTACAGGATGCTCCAGGTTGGTAATATTTATAGTGTCCGATTTTAAGGGAACACCTTCCCACTTTCCCGAAAATGAAGTAAAACTAAATCCCGAATTCTTATCCACCCGCCGCTCTTCTTTTAGCAGCTGATTACTAAATTTACCAACAAATGACGCTTCTGTAAACTCGCCTATCGGTGTACCAATGTTATTATTTTTTACAACTACTTCCAGGTTCACCAACGGAATTCTGTTCGGCCTTGTTCTTCCATCTATGGTAACATTTATCTTTATAGGCTTTTGAATGGCAAAACTGTCCAGCTTGCCGCTGATATTATTGCTTACCAGGGTAGAGGCGTTCCTAAAATATATATTGTCAGTGTTAATAGCCAGATAATACAAGGGAGGTGCTTCATCCAAATCAAACATGCCTGATAAACGGAAGGGATGGTCATCAATATTTAAGACAATATTTTTAAATGAAAGTCTTTTCATTAACCGGTCAACAGTAACCCGGAATTTTCCCTCCAGCGGCTTTTCTTTAATAAAACTTCCATTTCCGGTATTAAAAGCCAGGTTATGTACAAGCATATCCGTTTTTACATTCAATTCCAGTGATGTTTGATTTGTTTTAATATCACATTTTAACCTTCCGATATCAAAATCGTACAGTTTGCTCCGGTGCTGAAGATCCATTACCAGGCGAACACTTTTAAGTTCAATATCCGGTAATTGCAATTTGGACTTTCCGCCGTTGCCAGCCTTATCATCTTGGGAAGAAAACATGTATTCATTCGTGTAACCGGTTGAATCACTGAACACGTACACAGATGCTTTTTCTACAATAACCTTTTTGATTTCCGGCTCACCGGAGAACAGGCTGAAAAAACCTAACCGTATAAATATTTTTTCTGCCTTTAAGAGATCATGGTGATGCTGTTTCCACATGGTATCCCTTATAATTACCTGGGATAGCCGTAAAGAGACATGTGGAAAGGTACTAATGAGGCTGGGTTCAAGGTCGCTGATCTTTATTTCGCCCTTGATCCGGCTATTCAATTCAGTGGTTACCCGCTTAACAATACTTTTTTTGTTAAAAAATACATAAGTCCATACTATGATCCAGAGGCCCACAAAAATGGCCAATACCCATTTAAGCACTCTAAATGCTGATCGTAAATATACTTTCAAAAGATGTGTAATTTAGTTTGTGAGGCGAGTAAGGGGTTAGTACTAAATTAAACAAAAGAACGCCAGATGAGTTGATTCATTGTAAAATTTATACTAATACGTAAAAACATTAACAGTTTACCTGTACAAACATATCTAAATATTATTTATATAATTACTTAGGTTAAGGCAAAGTCATACTTCTAACCGGCTAATCTTCGGATTCGCGCAAATGGACATTCCGTCCAATGTAAGCTGCATAGTCAGGAAGGATCGTTTCGTATTCCTTGTGCATCAGAGGTGAAGTAAATATAAAATCCGCAGTTGCCCTGTCGCAGGCTACAGGTATGTTCCAGACTACAGCTAAACGGAGCAGGGCTTTTATATCGGGGTCATGCGGCTGGGCTTCCATCGGATCCCAGAAAAAGATCAACACATCAATATTGCCTTCAGCAAGTTTTGCTCCCACCTGCTGGTCTCCTCCTAAGGGGCCGCTCATAAATTTTGTTACCGATTGGTCCAATGCATTTTCAATCAAAGTTCCCGTTGTACCGGTAGCATATAAGCGATGCCTCGATAAAATATGCTTATTGCTAACTGCCCATTCAACAATTTCCGATTTCTTATTATCGTGAGCCACCATGGCAATCCGCTTGCGGTCATTCATTTTTCTGACTTGCATTAGCACTGGTTTGATCTATGAAACAATGTCATTTTACCATTTAAGTAACACACCGCCCTAAAATCTTCTCTCCACTTTTTACGTTAACTGGCTGAGCTAAAATTGAACAATACCCAATTTGTTGCCTTCTATGAAGCTAGTCCATTTTCTCCTTTTCCCCTCTTTCTTTTATCTGCCTGCGCTAGGACAGAAAATAGCTGTTCCACTCTTTTCCCCTGCAGTTGATACAGGAAGTGCTGTTATAATATTATCGGCACATACGGTTCGAAAAGACAATTATATTTTATTAAAATGGGCGTTTGAAGGTCTTGGAAAGGATATCTTTTTCAATATCGAACGAAGTTATCCGGGTAAAGAATTTGAAGTTATCGCTGTTCTTAAAGCAT
Source organism: Chitinophagaceae bacterium (assembly GCA_037718865.1). Lineage (GTDB taxonomy): Bacteria > Bacteroidota > Bacteroidia > Chitinophagales > Chitinophagaceae > JADCRZ01. The sequence goes on from JBBJMP010000010.1 coordinate 121,920, forward strand.
CGGCCGATAAAATCTTTTATGAATTTGTTGATGAAAAACCTGGAACAAGGAATACATACCGGGTAAAAATGGTGATGCCTGATAGAACTGTATATTCATCAGTCATTACAGCAGGCATTACTGGAGGAAGAGTCTTTTGTACAATCTATCCCAACCCTGTCGACAGGCTGCTCATTGTCAGGTCTGACTTTAGTATACATCTTCGAATAATTGATGAAGTCGGTAAATTAAGAGTGAGCAGGCCATACGAACCAGGCCTGCATCTGGTTGATCTTTCTGAATTGGAAAAAGGAATTTATTCCATACATCTTTCTCAAAAGGAATCCAACAGGATCATTACGCAAAAATTAGTTAAACATTAGGAAAACAGTAAGTAAAACTACTCAAACTGTAAAAAATATTGATTAATTCGTTTTTATCCGTTAATATTACAACGGTTTTTCATAGGATATTGGATTTTAAAACGGGGTTGAATGTCTATTCTGACCCCTTTTTCATTTTAAAGCATTAAGGTTTTCAAATTTTCCCCCTGGTAAATGTAATAATGAATCTTTTCCTTAGGGCAAGGCCTATGAAACAAAAAAAAACGGCCACCTGGACCGTTTCATTATTAACCCATCTGCATCTAATGTAACTTTATACTGCTGCCGCTTCAGCGATCTTGGCTCTGATTTTTCCTTCAAGTTCCGCGGCTAGTTCCGGGTTATCCTGAATCAGTTGTTTTACCGCGTCTCTGCCCTGACCTAATTTGGCCGTATCATAGCTGAACCAGCTTCCGCTTTTTTGTATAACTCCAAGTTCGACTCCCATATCGATAATCTCACCCATCTTGCTGATGCCTTCGCCAAAAATAATATCAAATTCTGCCTGCCTGAAAGGTGGGGCAACCTTGTTTTTAACAACTTTGACCTTCACCCTGTTACCTACTGCTTCTTCGCCATCTTTAATCTGGGCCATCCTCCGTATATCCAAACGAACGGAAGAATAAAATTTCAACGCATTTCCGCCAGTTGTCGTCTCAGGGTTCCCAAACATCACTCCGATCTTTTCCCTTAACTGGTTAATAAAAATACATATGGTATTGGTTTTACTTATGGTGGCCGTCAGCTTTCTTAAGGCCTGGCTCATTAGCCTGGCTTGCAGTCCCATCTTAGTATCGCCCATTTCACCTTCTAATTCTCCTTTCGGTACGAGAGCTGCAACGGAATCAATGACCACAACGTCAACGGCACCTGATAATATCAACCGGTCAGCAATTTCCAAACCTTGCTCGCCGTAGTCAGGCTGTGAGATTAGCAGGTTGTCCACATCGACCCCAAGTTTTTTAGCATAAGCACTATCAAAGGCATGTTCGGCATCGATGATCGCACACATCCCTCCTTTTTTTTGTGCTTCTGCAATCACATGAATAGCAATGGTGGTCTTTCCGGATGATTCCGGTCCGTAAATCTCGACTATTCTTCCCCTGGGCAATCCGCCAATTCCCAAGGCTACATCCAGACCGATGGAGCCCGTTGAAACAACCTCCTGTGGTTCCTGTGACCGTTCATTCATCATCATCACACTGCCCTTCCCGAAATCCTTATCAATTTTATCAATGGTCAGTTTCAGTGCCTTCAGTTTTTCAGCGTGTACCATAATTTTAAAGATTTATATCCAAATTTATCGAATGGGTAAAGTTAACAGATTTTATTTATGCACACTAATATTTTTAGTAAAACAAAACTAAATTTTTAGGCATTGCGGCATCGATCACCTGATCGATGCTGTTCACTCTTTCTGCTTTCGGATCCAAATTAATATCCTTTTCATGAATACGGATTGGTTAAATAACCCTTTTTCTATTCGGCAGTATATTTAAATAATAAAGCTGCGTGAGAATCCACACAGCTTTTAGTTTAGGTGACAGTTCGGCCAGAGAAGGGCACCCATCAATCATTTCATTTAGTTTTCCATTGTGTCCTACACAAATTAACCTTCAGTTCGCTATATTTACCTTCCTAAATAATATTTGAAATCAGGGTAATCGTTATTACCTATTTTTATGGTTGTTCACATGAAAGGTAAGTAAGTATGTTTAATTTTATACTATTTGGTCCTCCGGGAAGCGGGAAGGGCACACAGTCTGAAAGATTAATATCCAAATACAGTGTAAAACATCTTTCGACTGGTGACCTGTTGCGTAGTGAGATTGCAGGCCAGACAAAATTAGGACTGGAAGCAAAAAGTTTTATGGATAAAGGTGAGCTGGTTCCCGATGAAGTGGTCATCGGTATGATTAGTTCTGCACTGGACGTAAACCGCGATAGCCGGGGCTTCTTATTTGATGGTTTCCCCCGTACCGAAGCACAGGCACGTGCACTGGACGTATTATTACAACTTAAAAATACTTCTATAAGCATGGTACTCGCCCTCGAAGTAAGTGAGGACGAACTGGTTAAACGCCTGCTAAACCGTGGACTTACTTCAGGTCGTACCGATGATGTTGATGAAAAAGTGATCAGGGCAAGAATCGCCGAATATCATAGGAAAACGTCGGCCGTAGCTCAGTATTATAGCCAGGTCGGCAAGGTGATGCATGTAGGAGGAGAGGGAAGCGAAGATGACATATTTCGCGCACTGTGCCATAAGATCGACCAGAAGAAAGCCGAAGTGGTTGAGCAGTAAGCATAAATATAAACCCAGGAAACGCTACACAATCGGCATGAGCGCATTATTGTAAAATCTTACTGACACCTTTTAACCAAGTATGGATACCCAAAAATTGCATTTTCTTAAACATGAATTTATTAAGCTCTTAAAGCCTCTTTCAGCGGATGCCGGCGGAAATTGGGGCGTGATGAATGGTCAGCAAATGGTAGAACACTTCGTTGATGCTGTAAAAAATGCCAGCGGAAAACTGCTACTTCCGGTAGTTAATTCTGGTGAGCGGCTTGAAAAATTCAGGGAGTTTTTATGGAGCGATTCCCCCTTCAGGGAAAATACCCGCAATCCTCTGATGAACGAACAACCAGCTCCACTGAGACAGCCGGACATGAGCGCGGCTGTTAAAAAATTAACGATCGAACTAAACTATCTGTTCGCTGTTTTTGAAAACGATCCTTCATATACGACACAGAATCCCTTTTTCGGTGAACTGGATTACGCTGGTAATGTACAGCTGCTTCACAAGCATGCTATCCATCATTTGACTCAGTTCGGCCTGATTGGAAACTAATTTCTCCGCTCCTGATGGCAATAGTATACGGTCCGTGTTTAGTGTTAGATAAAAACTCATAAATGAAGTTCACTAATGCCTTTCCTTATATCAAATTCATAAACATGTGGCGTTGAATCTCTGCATTTTCCCAACAACTAAAGCCCCACCCATTTCACTAACAATCGTTAGTTTTGCTTTTAATCGATAAGCGAATTAGCATGCACATATTGGAAAACTATATATCCGGGTCCTGGGTTAAAGGTCATGGGAGCGGGCAGCCCTTATACAATGCGGTCAATGGTGAGGTGGTGGGATTCGCAACAACGCAAGGGTTGGATTTTGCAGCAATACTGGATTACGGCAGAAAAACGGGCAACCCCGCCCTGCGCAAAATGACCTTTCACGAAAGAGGCAGAATGCTTCGGGCCCTTGCCCTGCATCTCTTCGACCGGAAAGAAAAATTTTATGCCATCAGTTATCAAACCGGGGCTACCAGGGCGGATAGCTGGATTGATATCGAGGGTGGCATCGGGAATTTATTCTCTTATGCTTCACTCCGCAAAAAACTTCCCAATGAATCTTTTCTACTGGATGGCGAGGGACATCAATTGGGAAAAGAGGGCAGTTTTATGGGGCAGCATATTTTAGTGCCTAAAGAAGGGATAGCCATTCATATCAACGCATTTAATTTTCCGGTTTGGGGAATGCTGGAAAAATTGGCAGTAAATATATTAGCTGGTATGCCCGCAGTTGTCAAACCGGCTACGTTAACCTCTTTCATGGCAGAAGCTGTTGTTAAGGAGATCCATGCCTCCGGTATCTTACCTCCTGGCGCTTTACAATTGATTTGTGGCAGTGCGGGAGACCTGCTGGATCATGTAAACTCCCAGGATGTTATTTCCTTTACCGGTTCGGCTACAACCGGGTTAATGCTAAAAAGCCATAAGCGGATTCTCGCTGAAACGGTTCCCTTTACTATGGAATCAGATAGTTTGAACTGCATAGTTTTAGGAGATGATGTACATCCTGCAACTCCCGAATGGGAGATCTTTATTAAAGAAATAAGGAAAGAAATGACCGTTAAAGCAGGGCAGAAATGTACGGCCATCCGGAGGATCTTCGTGCCGCAAAATAAAATGGAAGACGTATGGAAGTCGATAAGCAGATCCTTGCAACAAACCATCATAGGCAACCCTGAAAACGCAAAAGTAAGAATGGGCGCATTGGCAGGCCTGGGTCAAAGGGAGGAAGTAAAGAACCAGGTCCAAAAATTACTGGCGTCTTCCCAGATTGTGTATGGCTCATTGGATAGCGTAGAGGTCATTGATGCAGATAGTGAAAAAGGCGCATTTTTAAGTCCTGTGTTATTAATGAACGAAGATCCGTTTAACAGCGAAGAGCCGCACGAAATAGAAGCGTTCGGACCTGTAAGTACCATAATGCCTTACAAAGATCTGGAAGGGGCTATAGATCTCGCCAAAAAAGGCAAAGGTTCGCTTTGTTGTTCTATCGTTACTGCCTCAATCCAAACTGCAAGAGCCTTTGTGTTAGGCGCCGCCACCCATCACGGCAGGATACTGGTGCTTAATAGCGATTGTGCTAAAGAAAGTACCGGTCATGGATCACCGCTGCCTTTGTTGGTACACGGCGGGCCGGGGCGCGCAGGCGGCGGCGAGGAAATGGGCGGTATACGTGGATTGACCCATTACATGCAACGGGTAGCGGTCCAGGGTTCGCCCGATATGATTACCGGAATTACTCATGTATATCAGCCAAAGTCAGGGCAAAATGAAGATCTGCAACATCCGTTTCGTAAACATTTTGAAGACCTGCAAATAGGCGAAACGCTTGTCACACATAAACGTACGGTTACGGAAACAGATATAGTGAATTTTGCCAACATCAGCTGGGATCACTTTTATGCACACGTTGACCATACTTCGCTCGATGGTACCATATTCGAGAAACCCGTTGCACATGGCTATTTTATTTTAAGCGCAGCGGCCGGTTTATTTGTTGATGGAAAAAAGGGTCCGGTATTGCTGAATTACGGTTTGGAAAATTGCCGCTTTACCAAACCTGTATATGCAGGTTCAACCATTGGTGTCAGATTAACTGTACAGGAAAAAATTGAGCAGGAATTGAAAGAAGAAAACGATATTCCAAAAGGAATAGTAAAATGGTACGTGGATGTGTTTGATGAAACCGGAGACAGCGTAGCCATAGCAACAATATTGACGATGGTTAGAAAAAGAGAAAATCTTTAATTATCCTTACCATAAGATTAGGAGTCTTCAATAACTTTGTGCAGACCTGCTTTTCTCCTGACTCTTAATTCCAGCACAATGAACCAAGAAGTAAGCAATGGCTATGTTAAAGTTGAAACACACAAAGGCGTTACCACAATAATATTTTTTCATCCGCAGAAAAACGCATTGCCGGCCAAGGTCATGGACGATCTTTCGCAGGCCCTTCATGCCGCAGGCACCGATGACGCAACCAGGGTACTCGTTCTCCGTTCGGACGGAGATGAGACCTTTTGCGCAGGGGCTAATTTTGACGAACTTATGGCCATCCAGACTCCACTACAGGGCCAACATTTCTTCAGTGGTTTTGCCAGTGTTATAAACGCCATGCGCAAATGCCCGAAAATAATTATTGGCCGTATACAGGGAAATTGTGTGGGAGGTGGCGTTGGGCTGGCGGCTTCGGCGGATTATTGTATAGCCTGGGAAGATGTAAATATCAAATTGAGCGAACTGGCGTTGGGACTTGGCCCTTTCGTTGTTGGCCCTGCGATAGAAAGAAAAATTGGCGCCTCTGCCTTCAGCCAGCTGGCTATTGACGCTACAATGTGGCGAAATTCGGAATGGGCAAAACGCAAAGGCCTTTTTGCAGAAGTCCACCCCAGTATAGAAAATATGGATGAATCCGTTTCGCGCCTTGCCAACACACTGGCTCACCAAAACCCGGAGGCCATGGCAGAAATGAAAAAAGTCTTTTGGAAGGGAACCGATCATTGGGATGAACTGCTTAAAGAAAGGGCTGCCATAAGCGGGAGACTCGTTCTTAGCGAGTTCACTAAAAATGCAATTTATAAATTTAAGACGAGGGGCCTGAAAGGGTAAAGAAAGACATTGTTTGTATGATGTATACACGGTTTCATGAGGGCAACTTTAGGTTATGCTGCAGGCGTCTTGCCAAACAGGATAATGATCTGAAGAACATCATAACCGAATTTGGCTATCCCCAGTTCTGGACCCGTAAGCCAGGTTTTGCGACACTTATTCACATTATCCTGGAACAACAGGTTTCGCTGGCCTCAGCCAGTGCAGCCTTAAAGAAATTAGAAGCCCGGTTAGGCACCATTACACCAGCAAAGCTGATAGCATTAAACGACAGCGAGATGAAGGCCTGTTACTTCAGCCGCCAGAAAACCCGGTACGCTCGGAACCTGGCCGATGCAGTCCTTTCACGGCGTCTTAAATTGCCGTTATTTGAAACGGCATCCGATCAAATCATCAAAGAGGAGCTTACCAAAATTTCGGGCATTGGCAGCTGGACAGCCGACGTTTACCTAATGATGGCTCTTCACCGGACAGACTGTTTCCCCATGGGCGATATCGCCCTTCTAAAAAGCCTGAAATCAGTTAAAAGAACACCTGAATACATTACCCGGGAAAGCCTGGGTTTGATTACCGATGGCTGGAGGCCGTTTCGCACCATCGCAGCCTTCCTGTTGTGGCATGCCTATATTTGCAAAAGGCAAGGCTTTAAGGAAATATAAAATAGCTACGGCTACAGGTTATCATACTCATACAAGTCGTCAATGTGTGTTCCAGGGGCAATGTCAAATACAGGACGTAGTAACCCGTCATGCAGGTCATACACCCAGCCATGAAGATGTGGGCGCTGATCATACTTCCAGGCCGACTGTATGATAGAAGTTTTGGAAAGATTAAAGACCTGCTCTTTGACATTTAGTTCCGTCAACCGGTTTACTCTTGCCTGTTCATCTGGCAATGAATCAATTTCATCCCGGTGAAACCTGTACACATCTTTGATTTGTTTTAACCAGTGATTAATAATCCCATAATGGTGCTGATTCATGGCAGCCTTAACCCCCCCGCATCCATAATGCCCGCACACGATCACGTGGTCCACTTTCAGCACCTCTACCGCATATTGCAGTACGCTTAACATATTGATGTCGGTATTGACCACCAGGTTGGCTATATTACGATGAACAAAAATTTCGCCGGGCTGTGTACCGGTAATCTGGTTGGCCGGCACCCTGCTGTCGCTGCATCCGATCCATAAAAATTCAGGAGTCTGTAACGCTGATAGCCGGTTAAAATATTCCGGGTCGGTGTCGATCATTTCAATGGCCCAGGCCTTGTTCTCCAGAAGTAATTTTTCGAATGGTTTCATGATGTAAGTTTTGTTATCTTTATTAAAAAAGTTTGCGATAATTTGTCTGGCACAGGCCGGAATAATTTATCACAGTACTATTTCGTCTATGGCTGATGCAAAAGCTGATGCATCGGTTTACTTTCACTCCTTTTTATTTCAACTTTTATTTCCTTCAATTGGGCATGCTTCAAAAAATCATTGATTACTTCTATAATATCCTTATCAATGAAATCTGCCCGCGTAGCATCAATCAACACATACGAACGAGCCGGCACTTCTTCGAGCTTCCTTTTAAGGATCGGTTTGTTTAAAAATGAAACATCTTTCCGAAGCCGGAACAAATATTTATGATCCATGTTGACGACAAAGACCGAAGTCTTAAAATTACTCCGGAACACAAAAAATAATCCTGATGCGATTCCTATAAAAATGCCTATCAAGAGGTCAGTGAAAAGAATTGCTATGATGGTGATTACAAAAGGTATAAACTGGTCAAAGCCTTTTTTGTAAAATGACAAGAATATGGAAGGTTTGGCTAACTTAAATCCGGTATAAATTAAAACGCCGGCGATAGCCGAGAGCGGTACCAGATTTAAAAAACCTGGTATAAATGATGCACTTAAATACAAAAGCGCACCATGGATGACTGCAGACATTTTAGATTTTGCTCCTGCGCTTATGTTGGCTGAAGTACGTACTATCACCGACGTGACGGGCATCCCACCGAGAAATCCGGATACTATGTTTCCTACGCCTTGTGCTTTCAATTCCCGGTTAGTTGGCGTAACCCTTCTATACGGATCCAATTCATCCGCCGCTTCAATGTTAAACAAGGTTTCAAGGCTCGCTACCAATGCAATCGTTATTGCCGTCGTCCAAACGGCTGGATTATTCAGGTAGCCGAGATCGGGGTGTGTGAAAAAAGTGGTAAACTCGGCAAAAGTTTTGGCTACAGGAATGTTCACCAGGTGATTCCCTACCAGTGCCCAGGGATGTTGCTGTTTCAGGAAATAGCCGTTAATGGCGACGCCAACCAGCACCACAACCAGTGGAGCAGGAATGAATTTTAAAAATGTTACTTTTTTTAATAACACAACCTCCCAGACAATTTGAATGAACAGGGAAATGGTTCCAATAATAATGGCCAACGGCGCGCTGCGACTGATAGCCTGCAGTATACCGCTGAATGTGTTCTCATTATTACTTTGGCTAAATGATTCATCGCCAACATAGTTTGCCTCGTAACCCAGAATGTGCGGAAATTGTTTTAAGATCAGGATCAACCCGATAGCGGCTAACATTCCTGTAATAACACTGTATGGAACATAATCGGCAACTATTCCGGCTTTTAAATATCCCAATATTATCTGAAATACTCCTGCCAGAACCACTGCCAGCAGGAAGGCCTCATAAGCCGGAAGCCTAAGAATAGCTGCAGCCACAATCACAGTAAGCCCTGCGGCCGGGCCGCTTATACTTAACTGTGAGCCGCTTAAAGCACCAATGACCATTCCCCCTACAAAACCACCGATGATTCCGGCGAATAAGGGAGCACCGGAACCCACGGCAATACCTAAACATAAGGGTAGAGCTATCAGGAATACTACAACCGAGGCGGAAAAATCAGATCCAAAAGTTTGAATATATTTTTTCATTTCGTTGTTCCTTAAGTCTTGTCAGCATCGGAAAACAAATCTTGTCAAGCATTACAGGTTATAAATGCCAGCCTAATTTGGTTCCATAAAATCTATCGTCTCCACCGCTATTTTCCTTGTTTTAGCATGGGTTTTATATTCTTCGATTAATTCAACGACATCATAAGCAATAGATTTCGAATTGCTGCAGTCAATAATCACTTTTGAATTTTCCGGAATAGCATCTAAAGCCTCAATCACACTCGCTTTATTAAAAAAAGACACTTCCTCGGCTAACACCAGGTGATGTACTTCATGGCCCTCTTCGGTTGTTACTACGTCTTTCATATAGTGCGAGTTGCGGTAACTGTGGCGTAAAGTATAAAAGATACCAAAAAGAATCCCTACTGTAATTCCTTTTAATAAATCGGTTGCCAGTATAGCAACAACTGTAGCGGTAAATGGAACAAATTGTTCCCAGCCTAGTTTATACATTTGTATAAAAAGAGATGGTTTAGCCAATTTATAACCTACCATTAATAAAACAGCCGCTAAACTCGCCAGCGGTATCATATTTAACAACCTCGCAATGGAAATGGCACTTACCAATAAAAATATGCCATGAAGTATGGTAGACAATTTTGTTTTCGCTCCAAAAGTAATATTGGCCGAACTGCGAACAATGACCTGTGTAATGGGCAAACCACCGATTAAGCCAGAAATAATATTACCTAGTCCCTGGGCCTTCAATTCTCTGTTGGTGGGTGTCATGTTTTTCATCGGATCGAGTTTATCAGTTGCTTCTACACTCAACAGGGTTTCCAGGCTACCTACAATGGCAATAACAAAGGCCACCTGATATACTGCAGGGTTGGTAAAAGCCGAAAATTCAGGAAGAGTAAATTGACCGAAAAACTCAGGAATACTGTTTGGTACCGGAAGTCTTACCAGCTGATCCTCGTTTAGCGTAAAATTTAATATGCCATTCTGATAAAAATAATTGAAAAGGATTCCCAATAACACTACGACTATAGGACCCTGAAGTATCTGAAAGATCTTGTGCTTCTTTGACAGTACCTTGTCCCAGAATATAAGGATCATCAATGATATAACCGAAATCAGGACAGCGCCCGGTGTAACAAATTCGATGGCTTTAAAGATGGAGGAAAACGTATTATCACCATCCGCCTGAATGAAAGCGTCATCCCCTTCCACATCTTTGTCCCATCCTAAAGCGTGAGGTATTTGTTTTAGAATGATCAGAAGACCAATGCCCGTAAGCATGCCTTTGATTACGGAAGAAGGAAAAAAGTAGCCGATAAAACCAGCTTTAGCATAACCCAGGATGACCTGGATAACACCGGCCAAGACAACAGCCAGCAAGAATGTTTTATAATCCCCTCCAAACGTAATCGTAATAGCAGTTAAAACGATAACCGCCAGCCCCGCGGCCGGTCCGCTGACTCCCAGCCTGGAACCGCTTGCCGCTCCTACTACTATTCCCCCAATAATGCCAGCTATAATGCCCGAAAACAATGGTGCACCTGATGCCAACGCAATACCGAGGCACAGCGGCAACGCCACAAAAAATACAACTATGCTGGCTGGCAGATCGCTTTTGATTTCCTTGAACATGTTACCTGTTTTCATAAATAATTCCTTATTTAAATATTTAATTAACTCTTTGCCAGGTCAATGGATTGCCCGGATTTAAGATGACCTGAAAGCAATGGGGTGATAAGCTTTTTTATGTTGTCCCAGAAAAATGCGGGCATAAATCCTCAACAATGATAATTCCATAAACAAAAAACTCAGCGATGTAAACCCAATCAGTGCATACTGTTTGGGCTGAATATGGGTAAACAATAAATCAACACCGATAAAAGTGGGAGTAATAGGGAAACCCAACAAACCTAACAATGAAAGCAGGAAGACAACGGCATGTTTGGGTTTTTCGTATGAATATCCATGAAAGCCATTCAGGTCGATCTCGTTATCAATAGCCTTTATTTTGTTTAAACAAACGTAACCGGCAATTGCTGAAATAATGGTGCCGCTCAGGTAAATAAGAATTTGACTAAATCCGACAGGCTCATTAAGTATTATAGAAAGTATAATAAAAAACTGACCAAAAAACACCATAAGCCACGCCTTTCTAGCATCACCTCTTTCTGCAAAAGACTTTAAAATTACCAGCAGGCCAACAAGGGAGAAAACAACAGGCAATGATTCATATAATCGCACCGGGGTTTTTTCCTGGTAAGAAAAGAAATACACGCCAAACAAATAAATTATACTTAATAAGATAAGAGATGTTTTGCTTACAAGAAAATCAAATTTCTTTCCTATCCATTTAAACGGATCCCACAAGAAACGATGAAGAAGAAAATCAAGGTTCCATTCCTTAACAGCTAATACATACAATGAATTGCTGATTTTTTTAAACGCCGTATCTTTTTGAGTATGCCCGCCGGGAGCAAAATTGTAAAACTGGTCGTGAATCAGATAGCTGAGGACAGATGGTGAAACCAGTAGCTGATAGGTTCGCAAAAAAGCATTTCCTGCAAAATGAAGCAGCGCAAGATTGTGAAAGCCAAGGGCCACCTCAATAAATATTATTCCAATCTGAGCTATTGAAGAATAAGCAATTTGGGTCTTAACCGAAGATTGAACCCTTGCTATACTGGTCGCAATAACGCTTGTAGCTAATCCTGTTATGATGATGCAGGCTTTGATAACGGCCAGGTTTTCCCAGAACAGATAAGTCCTGAGCAAAATGAAAGCACCTATATGAACCGACAGAGAGCCATAAAAGATTGCGCTTGACGTAGTAGGGCCCTCCATTGCTCTTGGTAACCAGGAAGAGAAGGGCAACTGTGCAGATTTAGCCGCAGCAGCAATTAACAGCATAACGGAAATCAGTACACCGAGCACATAATGCTGCTCAAGCTGCTGTTGGACCAGCGCGGCATTGCTTAACTTTAAAAATGTTATATTCTCATGCCATAAATGATGGCTCAGCCACATGGCAAGCAGCAGGCATATGTCACTAAGACGATACACTGAAATCACTTTAAGACCATTTTTTACCGGCAAATACCGGTCCCTGTAAAATGCAATCAGTAAAAAAGAAGAAAAGCCCAGAAGTTCCCATCCGATAAAAAGGGTTTCAAAATTACCTGAAAAAATTACGAGGTTATATCCTGCATAAAACAGAAGAGTGGTATTAAAAAACCGCTTGAACCCTTCTTCGCGATGAAGATAATACCGACTGAATACGGTAACGAGCAATGTCAGCACAGCGCCAACGAAAGCGAATACCGCGGTAACCTTGTCGAAAAAGAAATCAATAAAAATCTCGAACCCGGTGGTTTTATACAGCACGATGTGTTTAATATCCAATATGGGGTGATTATTCACTAACCAGAGCACGGCAAAGACCGAAATTCCGGCGAGCTGAGCACCAACTGTACCTAGGGCAATCCACGAAATGATCGATTCCTTTTTTCTTGGAACCAACAGACTGATAAAAAATCCTGCGAGAGGAAGGAGAATAAACAACTGTAGAAATGAAGACATAAAATGTTTTAATTATGTAAATAAACAGGCAGGTTTTCCAGGGTAGCGTCTGCGATCTGATTTGTTTCCATCTCTTTGGCTGTTTCTATTAAAGTATGTATATCTTTTATAGAATCTATTTTTTTGGTGAGCGGAGTATACGTGGAAAATGTTCCATCTTTAAAATAGGAGAAATGATTCGTATCGGGATTGACAACTACCAGGTGCACCCACTCATTGATAAACCACTCATACATTTCGGGTGAGCTCTGTATTGTTTTGAGAACGATTTCGGGTAAATGTTCGACAACGATCAGTAAGCGGACCGGGTCATGTACTTCGATCATTTGTACGGGTAGTCCCGGCCTTAAATCGCCATCACTACTATTTGCAACACCAATAAGTCCCATCACGTTGTGCGGCAGTTTCGTTCCTGCACCCAGCTTGTAATTATCCACTCTCGAGAAATAATACTCCAGGTTGATACCACCACATACCGGTCCCAGCGGCCTCATGACGCCCAGCAGAAATTTTCCGTCCGGATCTGTTTTATAGTCATACGAATTTAAAAAGGCACGTCTGTCTAAAAACAACTCCTTCGTCAAATTTCTTCTCGCTACTATACAAAGCGAATTAGTTCCGTGGCCAAGTTCTGGCCGTGGTTCAAACAAGGAAACAGATCTTTTCCGGATAGCCTCACGGACCTTAGCCAGGGTCATTTTTGTATCAATCGAAGCAAATCTCCTGGACCTTTCTTTGGCATTCAGATCCAAAGCTTTCTCAAATGCGGCACGGTTCTTTTTATGATTTTCAATATTTTGGGATAGGATATCCCGTTCATCATAGAAGGCTATTTCATCACTGGCTGTATCGTGAAGGCCCCCAATAAACTGTGTTTCAGCAGATATAATAATGCCCCTGGAACTTAACAATGCCCTCACCGAGGGATGATTGGCCATAGTAGCAAATACTCTTGCATTTACCGATCCGGGCCTTCCACTGCAGGCGCCGCAATCATGGGCGCCATGATGCGGGTTGTTGGCACTGCTTGAACCATGTGCAACAACATATACAAGAGGGGCAAAATCTTTTACCAGTCCGATACCTCTTAACAGTCCTTCAACTCTTGCCGCCATTTCGTCAACGCTAAAGCCTACTTGAAGATCATTTTCCCGGTCCGCCGGATTTGTATTTTCAACCGTCAAACGGGAATTTTTGTCCATATGCGCAAACGCATTGGATATGGCAGGGCTCATGGCAGGCCTGAACAGGTTCAGAAATAATCTGATTGCAGACCAGAGGCCAAGGGTTAGTGTGATCAGGTAACCGACAAAAAAAGTATGGCTTAGATTAGTATAAAGCAGCTCGTGCTTCCTTTTCTCCTTGACATCAAATTCCTTAATCAGATATTTCGGCGTTACCGGTTGTGGGCAAAGTTTGTCGTAAAAATTTCCATTTTCAGGCTGGAAAAAAAATTCAACGGAGAAAAAGCCCGGAGTTCCGAAGGTCTCACAATGGGGATCGATGAACTCGATATGCCTGCGCATGGAACACTCCCGTTCGTCAATACAAAACATGGCCTGGAAACTCCTAACGGGAATTGAATGAATTGCTCGTTTTTTCGCTATTTCAAGCCCTCCAAGCACCTGGTCGTAATAACTCCATTCGAATGCGTCCTGCCAAATGGTAAATACTTCGGTTAATTCTATTTTATGAACCTCGTCAAACAATGTTCCTTTCCAGTTTTGCAAATTGCTGCCAAGGGGTTGCCAACTTTTGCCCAGTTGATGATCGAGCGAATCAATTTCGAGCAATAGCTCAAATACAATTAAATCATGAAGACTGATTTTTTTTCGATCCAGCAGCGATTGCGGTTGATCTTCAACAGATGAAACTATGCCCGACCAGCCCTGGTGGCTGAATTGCTGATCGAATAAATACTGTTCATATAGTGATTCAGCTCCGACAACAATTTTAAGAAGATCTTTTATTTCACACGCTCCGTTTAAAAGAAGGTCTTTAGCCCTTTTTGTCCTGAAAAAGCTGGCAAAACTATTGAGCTCCAGCTCTTTTATAGAAGAAAGAAAGCCCTTATTTTCCGATGGAAACCTCCACAATGAAATTCCCTGGTCCAGATAGCTGCAAAGAATTCTGAAAAGCAGCGGCTGAACAAGCGAGTCCAGATCTATCTTATACACGGTTTTCCAGTGAGACCTCAATAAACCTATTCTCGGCGCATTCGCTTCATCATATTTTTTTGAAAGTAGATTAAACTTCCATTCCTCTGCAGATGAAGAGCCTTTTTTCTCTGTAATAATTCTTTCAAGAATATCTTCCCTTATACGTCCGAGTTTATACAATTCCCTGTATTCGTCTAATTGAAGCGTAACCTGGTATCCAAAGATTTTGGAAGCCTTGAATATACCGTCGTAAAACTTTAAGTGTTGAAATGCGTGTAAAGAGTTATGATGAATGAAATCCTTTAACGGAGTCTGAGAGGGAAGATAATGTTTCAACTCGTGCAATGCATGTTTTTCATCAAAGATTACATCGTCATTTTGTGTAATCATTCCGGGATTCTGGTTTTCCTTAATTTTTAGACCTTCCAAATGATGTTTAAGGACCGTTCCGGACTTCTTGCTTTCTGAAAATAACGATGCGCCGATATCTTTTTTCATGTCGCTTTAATTAATTAAATGGTGCTAATCTATTTCCGGATCTACCAGGTAAAATTTCGGCAGTTCGCTCATTATACATTAGGCGATGTAGGATGTTTTAAGGGATGCGGCATTGACTGCATGCCAACCAGTATTTGAAAATATTTTAAGTAAACGTAGACTCCATTACAGACTGTCAGTGCATCAACCAGGCTCTACTTTTAAATAAATACGAGCTGATATCTAATGTGATGATTAAATTCAAACGAGTTATGATAACAGTATGATTAGGATAAGTCCGGGGGAGGAGAAATCAATTCGCCATAAAAAGCTATATACGTGGACATTTGCCTGACCTTGTACTCATTGGCAAGGACGGCAATATACTGCTCGGATGAATGCGCGTCGTGAATATATTCTTCCGACATCGAGCCGTTGTTACCGGAGGTTTTTTCCTCGGTCGTAGTCGCAAAAGGGTTATCTGTCTCCTCGTCATTGTTATTGATCGGTACATGGCCATCCGACGATTTATTTCCTTGAACTTTTTGCTGTGCATTGTAAACAAAAGGAAGACTTACCGTAAACCATGCCAGGGTAAACATCATAAAGATGCAGGAAACAAAGAGAAAAATCAAAGATGGTTTCTGCCGAATCTTCATAATTACAAAAATACTCTATTCAACCCTTCGCACCAAATAAGGGAATATTTAAACAAATAATGTGTTTTACTGCCTTATTAAAGGGGGACAAAAATAAAATGGCAATTTGAAAATACAAAATATGATACGATTATTCATTGAAAGATAACAATTAATCGTTTTTAAGTGTAACAAGTGATGTATAAAAAAAGTTTATAATATAATAAGTTTATTTTCAACACTGATTTAATGCGGCATCAGGTATTTAATCCCCCGCAAACGCTGATCACCTGTCCCGTAATATAACTGCTCATATTGCTGGCGAGAAACAATGCTACATTAGCAATCTCTTCTGTAGTGCCAAACCGCCCTAAAGGAATTTTATCTAGAAATGATTTTCCCAATTCTCCTTCCTTAAGGTATTCGGTCATGTCTGTTTCCACAAATCCGGGAGCAATAGCATTACATCGTATGTTACGGCTCCCCAGTTCCAACGCGATGGACTTTGTAAAGCCGATAATGCCAGCCTTGCTGGCGGCATAACTGCTTTGTCCCGCATTTCCGCTCATTCCTACGATAGAACTCATATTGATAATGCTTCCGCTCCTTGCTTTCATCATCGGCCGGATAACTTGTTTTGTCATATTGTAAACGCTCTTCAGATTGATCAGCATTACCTCATCCCATTGTTCAGGAGTCATCCGCAACAAAAGATTGTCCCTCGAAATGCCTGCGTTATTCACACAGATATCAATGGCGCCGAATTGCTTTATTACATCGTTAACCATGACTTCACACTCCGAATATACTCCCGCATTACTTTTGAAGGCTTTCGCCTTAACACCAAAACCTTGGATTTTTTCTTCCAGCGCCTTTGCTTTTTCGTCGCTGTTTATGTAGGTAAATGCTATGTGGGCGCCCTGTTCAGCCAGTTTATATGCAATGCCTTCCCCGATACCACGGCTGGCGCCTGTAATGATCGCTGTTTTGTTTTCGAGAAGTTTCATGAGACCAATTTGTATAATGGAGTAATACAATTTTTTACCATCGGGGCCGAAGATAATTAATTAACTCAAACAGCTTGTATCATTGAGCCGTCGTAATCTATAAAGGCAAGCAGGCTATTGCTATTGCTTTTGCATCATGGCCTTAAGTTCTTCAATATAATCTCTTTCATTACTCAGTCTGGGAATTTTATGCTGGCCACCTAATTTCCCTTTATTACGCAACCACTCGGTGAACACACCTTTCTGGAGAGAAAGCACGACCGGCATTCGCAGGGCTATATCTTTGTGCCGCTTGGCTTCATAATCGCTGTTGACATTTTTGAGGGCAAGATCCAATTCATATACAAAATGCTTAAGGTCTTCCGGCTCCTTTTCAAATTCGATCAGCCACTCATGGGCTCCATTATTATCACTGCTAAAATAGAGGGGTGCGGCGGTATAATCGTTAACTATTGTTCCGGTCTTCTCACAGGCCATGGCAATGGCCTTATCGCTGTTATCAACGATTACTTCTTCACCAAATGCGTTCATAAAGTGTTTTAACCGGCCGCTAACCTTTATCTTGAAGGGGTATAATGACGTAAACCGAATGGTGTCTCCTACAATGTATCTCCACAAGCCGCCATTGGTGGATATAATCAACGCATAATTCTTATTCAGTTCCACATCGCCCAATCCAACCGTTTCAGGAAAAGGTTTGCCATATTCTTCTATAGGCATGAACTCATAAAAGATGCCATGCTGGGTAAAAAGCAGCAATCCATCTTCGGAAGGATCATCCTGTGCTGCAAAAAAACCTTCACTGGCATTGTACATTTCAAGGTAATGAATGCCTGGCCCCATCAGCTTATGGAATTGTTCCCGGTAAGGAACAAAGGAAACGCCGCCATGAAGGTAAACCTCCAGATTGGGCCATACCTCTTTCAGATGTGTTTTTCCGGTTATTTCAAGTATCCGTCTCACTAAAATAAGGGTCCAGGTAGGCACTCCGGAAATAGAAGTCACATCTTGATGAATAGTGGTTTGGGCCAGTTTTTCTATCTTTTCTTCCCATTCATCCAACAGCGCTACACTTAGTTCGGGCGTTCTTATCCAATGCCCCCAGAACGGCGTATTCTGAAGCAAAACAGCACTAAGATCACCATAACTGACCTCGTCATTGAATTGGTTCACCTGGTGGCTACCACCTACTACCAGGCCTTTACCGGTTAACAGGTCTGATTCAGGGAAAAACCTGTAGTAAAATGTAATTACATCTTTAGCCGCGAGGTAATGCCCTTCTTCAAGGCTTTCTTCGCTAACAGGAATAAATTTGCTTTTATCACTGGTGGTGCCACTGCTTTTTGCAAACCATTTGATAGGAGTATTCCATAAAAGATTTTCTTCACCCTCCATCATTCGTTCGATATAAGGTTTTAGGTCGTCGTATTCATGTACGGGAACCGTCTCTTTAAAAGCTTTTATAGAAAACAAGTGGTTAAAATTATACCTGCGCCCAAATTCAGTGTATTGTGCAGCTGTAACCAGTTCCTGCAAAACTTCCCGCTGGGCGGCTATTGGTTCAGTAGTCCATTTCTCAATGGGGGGAAGGCGCAACCGCACAAGACGTGATATGGCAGGACTCAGTAATTTCATGTTGCTGGCAAGTTAAAAAATGGACATTAATATAGTTGATAGGATTGCCTATCAGGCCTTCCCACGCTACGTGTTATCTGCTGACTGGTTCCGGGAAGAAAAGCCTTCTCCTTCCAGCCGTTGCTCTTCCAGCAAATAATCTTTCCTTTTTAGTTCAAAATTCCTGCCTAAGTACAAACGTCTCACTTGCTCATCTGAAGCCAGCTCTTCCGCAGTGCCATGTTTAAATATTTTTCCTTCTATCAATAGATAGGCCCTGTCGCAAATGGATAATGTTTCATTTACGTTGTGGTCAGTAATTAAGATCCCTATATTTTTAAACTTCAATCTGGCTACTACCGCTTGAATATCTTCTACGGCTATCGGATCAACACCCGCAAACGGCTCATCTAAAAGTATGAATTTGGGGTTTACCGCCAGCGCTCTCGCGATTTCCGTCCTCCGTCTTTCCCCCCCGCTAAGGCTGTCTCCATTATTTTTACGTACATGATGCAAACGAAACTCATCAATCAACTCTTCCAGTTTCTCTTTTTGCTGTTTGCGGTTAATTTTTCGCATTTCAAGGACTGCCAAAATGTTTTCTTCCACCGTTAACTTTCTGAAAACTGAAGCTTCCTGCGGCAAATAGCCGATTCCAAGCTGGGACCTTTTGTACATGGGCATGCCCGTAATATCATCCTCATTCAGGAAGACCCTTCCTTCATCGGGCTTGATCAGTCCGACAACCATGTAAAAGGTTGTTGTTTTGCCCGCTCCATTGGGCCCCAGTAAGCCAACAATTTCGCCCTGTTTTACTTCTACAGATACATGATTGACCACGGTACGGTTACGGTAGCTTTTCACAAGATCCTTTGTATGAATAACAATACTCAACTTATATGGGTTTCAGACAAAAATACCGGAACTTAATTAGCGGCACATCGTTTTTTATAAAAATGAACAATCTTAACATTTGAGGTTCTGTAAAAGGTTAGCGCGCAGGTGTAAAGCATGTACTTCTACTTTTAATTGCTCAATTTACCCCTAGATCTCTTATATTAATCTGTAGTCTCCTTTCGCAGGGCGTTTGAAATGGTAAATTTGATTTGCATATTAAAAACCCTTGAGTAAGTTTGCGGATTAATTTAACCTATGAAGGTAATCGAACACATAAATCAGGGTAAAGATACGCTGATCTCCTTTGAAGTACTGCCGCCATTGAAAGGAAAGACTATGTCTGCCATTTACGATCACCTTGATCCATTAATGGAATTCAAGCCTTCTTTCATCAACGTTACCTATCATCGCAGCGAGACCATGTTTAAAAAGAAGGCGGACGGCACCTTTGAAAAAGTAGAAGTGAGGAAAAGGCCCGGAACGGTTGGAATCTGCGCCGCTATAATGAATCATTACCAGATTGACGCCGTTCCTCACCTGATCTGTGGTGGTTTTTCCAAACGCGAAACCGAAGATGCCTTGATTGACCTGAATTTCCTGGGCATCAATAATGTACTCGTATTACGTGGCGATGCGGCAAAAAATGAAACTTTTTTTGAGCCTGAGCCTGATGGAAACAGGTATGCCATAGACCTGTTAAGACAAGTGTCAAATTTGAACAATGGTATCTATCTGGAAGAAGACATTAAAAACGGCAGCAAAACGGATTTCTGTGTGGGCATCGCCGGCTACCCTGAAAAACATTTTGAATCACCTAACCTGGAAACGGATATGGCTTACCTGAAAGCAAAGGTTGATTCAGGTGCCGAATACATTATGACTCAAATGTTTTTTAATAATCAAAAATTTTTTGAGTTCGTGAAGATTTGCCAGGACAATGGTATCGAGGTACCGATTATTCCAGGACTTAAGCCAATTACCAATAAGAAGCAACTGAATATTTTGCCAAAAACATTTCATGTCGACATTCCCAATGAGCTTTCCAACAATATAATGAAATGCAAAACCGACGAAGACGTAGAGAAGGTAGGGACCGAATGGCTTATTCAACAAAGCAAGGAATTAAAGCAATTCGGCGTACCGGTACTGCATTATTATACCCTGGGCAAATCAAAAGTGATTTGGAACGTGGTGAAAGAACTTGTTTAAAACAACGATAAAAACAAAAAGCCTGAGCGATCAGTTTAGCTTCACATTTTTTGACTTCAGGCTTATAACCTCATCTATCTGCTGGTAGCTAAGCTTTTTAGCAATGATTCGTTTATCCTTGTCGAGTAAATATAATACCGGTGTTTGATAAACATCATATAATTGTTTGTAAGACGGCCTCCCGGCAGCATAACCTGCGTCTTTCTGAACAGCAGTTTCATACACATGTATCCAATCAGCAAGTTTATTTTCACTTATGTATTGTACCCAGGCCTTTCTACCGCCGTCAACCATTACACCATACAATTTTATTCCCTGTTTTTTCCATTTGGCTTTGAAAATAGAATCCAGTTTTGGAACCACTTCTTTACAATGGCTGCAGGTGGGATCCCAAAAGCAAATTATGGTGAACGGTGCCTTAACACTATACAAAGCGGTTAGTTTTCCGGAAGTGTCTACCATTTGCAGATTCGAAGCGGGTTGACCAATCAGGTTAGCCATCAGGCTATATGCACGTTCAAACATAAATTTTTTGTACTTCTCCGTAAACCAGTCAACCTTAGGATTGTTATTAATGTATCTCTCAAACAAATGCACAAAAACGGCATCCTGGCCCATGTATTCCGGATTGATATACTTCTGCACAAAATGGGTGAGCAGGTATTTATACATTTCATTGTTACCTGCTGCCTTAAGTAACATCATATCTATTTCGGACTTTATCGAGTCGGGATCGGGCGGCACCAGTTCCTTGTAGTACTTTTCCAGCCTGGGTTCAAAAATAGGAGTGCGTAATAACCGTTCATCAGTAAATGAAATTCCGTTCCAGTAATTTGACTTATAATAACGATATGCAAACAGCGAATCGTAGACCCTTCCCGGATGATTTTCCACCGCAGGAACAGCAGGCTCTTTCATTGACCTGAATAAGGTAGACAGCAGCGAAGAGGGGTATTTTTCCTCCGTATCCTCGCGATAGTCCTGTACCTGTTTATTTAAAACTTTTAGCCGATCACTTATCTGCAGCGAATCAGCACGGGAGCCTGCCTTTTTCAACCGGCCCTGCAAGTCATTCATCTCTTGCCCCCGTAGCGAAATAAATTTTGAATAGGATTGAAACTGAGCATTGTCTTCCGAACCTGAAAACGTTAAGCGGCCTGAAAGGTCAGCCGTATCTGCAGTTATTGAAAACTGCTGCTGTTTGTCCACCAATACCTCAAATAATAATTGCTTACCGGGAGAAACCACAAAATAAATACCTCCGGGCAGCTTTTGCTTCCCCGAAAACATTCCGGTACTATTTGCGTCTAGCAATGCAGAGTCTGCCAAAGCTTTTAACTTTCCTAAATAATAACCGAGGTAAACATATTGATTCCTGTACGGTTTAACGGTAACAGCTATACGGTAACCTGATTGGGCAAGGGCAAAGCAGGTTGAAAAGGTACAAAAAGCCAGAATTAATGTTCGTTTCATTGCCAGGAAGCGGTTAAAGAGGCGAATATATAAAATTAATCAGGTAAGGCAGCCTTGTAAAATGGTAAAGAACGGTTATGTTTTGGAACAACCCGTCAGGTTTATCCGAAAAAAAACCGTGACGGTGTACGTCACGGTTCTCATAATAATTTTATGCAGGTTTATCCTTTTTTCAACTCAACATTCACGGTAATATCTACTTCCTTGCTCACTACCAATCCTCCTGTTTCTGTTGTTTTGTCCCATTTCAAATTATAATCAAATCGATTTATGGAGGTTTTTGCTTTAAAGCCTGATTTCATTCCCCCCTTGTCCGCTACACTTCCCCCATAGGTAACGTCAAAACTAATCGGCTTGGTCACATCCCGGATAGTCAGGTTGCCACTAAGTTTGTACTTATTTCCTCCCGCAGGTGTAAAAGAAGTACTAACAAACTTTATCTGTGGGTATTTTTCAGCATTGAAGAAATCATCGCCTTTCAGGTGAGTATCCCTTCTTTCATTATCTGTATCGATTGATTTTACATCCACGGAAAATTCGATTTTTGCGTCAGAAAAATCGTCCTTTGAATGTTCCATATAACCATCAAAAAGTTTAAAGTTCCCTTCTGTTTCTGTAACCACCATATGAGTCACCGCGAATTTTACGTTTGAGTGCGCCCTGTCTAAGGTCCATTTGGTAGCCGCCTGTTGACTGCTGGGAGCATTTTTTACTGGTGTATCTGTGTTCTTTGTAAAAGAAAAGGGAGTAAATGAGATAACTGTTGTAGCCGCTACTACAAGCATTGAAGAGAAAAAAAAGTTAATGGTCATATAGATAATTTTGTTAATGTTTAACCATCAATGAAGGTAAAGCTTTTTCCCGATTTATTTTCATGCTTTTTGTTAAATACAGGCTGGCCAAGACACAGTTTGCTGTGTACTTTTAACTTTTGAAGAAAACCTTCGAGACATTTGAATATATACTTTGTTTTTTCGATTTTACGGATAGTTTCCTTTAACATCATAATTTTACTACTGATTAAAATTACTTTACTCATTTAAATAGAATGACAGATTCAAAACTATCCCATTTATCAGAAACGCTGATCGGGTCAGAGATTGTAAAATTAGGGAATGAGATACGGGAGAAGGTACGTTTGGGAGAAAAGATCTATAATTTTACGATAGGCGATTTCGATCCTGAAATTTTTCCCATTCCCAACGAATTAGAGAATGAAATTATAGATGCCTACCGCAAGCATTTTACCAATTATCCTGTGGCAGAAGGCAATCTGGACCTGCGGAATGCAATCGCACAATTTACGCTGGAGCGCGAGCAGCTTGACTATAACATCAATGAAATTCTTGTAGCATCAGGCGGCCGCCCATTGATCTATTCATTGTTTCGTGCAGTATGTGATGAAGGCGATAAGGTGATCTATCCCGTTCCCTCATGGAACAATAATCATTATACACACTTTGTAAGTGGCAAGCATGTAGTCGTTCATGCAAGTGCTGAGCATCATTTTATGCCAACCGCTGAAGATATACGTCCGCACATCAGTGCAGCTACCATGCTTGCATTGTGTTCACCACAAAACCCTACAGGCACTACTTTCAGCAAGGACGAACTTGAGCGCATCTGTGATATGGTCATAGAAGAGAATGATAAAAGGAGTAAAAACCAAAAGAAATTGTATGTCATGTATGACCAGATGTATTGGCACCTGACTTACGGAAGTATCCAGCACTATAACCCTGTTACGCTTCGTCCTGCCATGCGGGAGTATACCATATTTATTGATGCCATCAGTAAGGTATTTGCCGCAACAGGTGTCCGAGTAGGCTGGTCATTCGGGCCAGCCAACGTCATGTCTAAAATGAAAGCTATATTGACGCATGTGGGAGCATGGGCACCCATGGCCGAACAGAAAGCCGTTGCCCGTTTCCTGTTACAAAAAGAAAACATAAACAGGTATCTGCATCATTTCAAAAAAGAGCTAGAAGAAAGACTTCAGAACATATTCAAGGGCTTCATGCAACTAAAAGAGCAAGGTTTCAGGGTAAATGCCATTGAACCACAAGCTGCCATCTATTTGACGGTACAATTTGACCTGGTCAATCAATCAACACAACAGGGCTTAAAACTTAAGGACCAGGATGATGTAACAAATTTTTTACTCAACCAGGCTGCACTTGCAGTGGTACCGTTTTATGCGTTTGGGGCGCCTCGTGATTCAAGTTGGTACCGGTTAAGTGTGGGAACGAGCAAAAAAGAAGAGATTGGTGCGATGATTAGTCAGTTAAGGCAGGCATTAAAAACATTAGATAATAACAATGCCTGACAACTCAGGCATTAATAATTAGTTTTTATTACAAATAAACTGAAAAGGTTTTAGCTTTTCCTGGCTAAGCACTTCTATGATCTTTTTTCGCTGATTGTAAATTTTGTACTTATTGATATCAATCACTTCGTAAGCTATACAGTAATTATCCATTGTTTCCGTGCCATGAAGTAACTTATTTAGCTTCTCCAGTTCATTTTCAATGGCTTTTTCATTTCTGAATTCATCTTTGAGCAAAACGAGCAAATCGCGATTCCCGGTTTTCATATATTAGATTTTTAATATCCGATGAAGCCTTTATGAACCCCACAGCCACAGCCTTTTTTAGTGCCTCCCAAACGGCCACTGCTACTGCAACTGGCTAGTACAATACTAAGAATAAAAAAAACAAAACACAAATTTCGATATGTCTTCTTCATAGTTTTGGCTTACTAAATTAACAATTTTAATACAAAAATAATATTCTCAGTTGTCCTTTCTTAAAAATAAATCCAAATCTTTTGGTAAATCGCCCGTAATCGTTATAGCTCCGCTTGATTGGGGCCTTGGTCACGCTACACGTTGCATTCCGTTAATCAGATATCTTTTAAATGCTGGTTGCCAAGTTATTATAGCTTCTGAGGGAAAGCAGCAGGCCGTTCTTGAACAGGAATTTAACCAAACTGTCCGGTTTGTCAAACTCCACGGTTACAGGCTGTTATATGGTAGGACCAGCAGGAGCACTATTGTAAAAATTATATTGCAAATTCCTAAAATATTGATTTCAATCAACCGCGAAAACAACTGGGTTACCCGTTATTCAAGGCAAAATCAGGTTGATGGGCTTATTTCTGATAACCGATGGGGCTTTTTCAACGCAAAAATACCGTCTGTATTTATAACGCATCAGCTGACAATAAAAACCCCTTTTAATAAATTTATTGAAAACATTCTTCGCCGTATGAACTACCGGCTGCTGGAGAAATTCACTGAATGCTGGGTACCTGACTATGAGGAAGAAAATAATCTTGCCGGCGAATTGTCGCACCCTGTCGTCCGACCGTCGATCCCAATTAAATACCTGGGTAAGCTGACCCGGATAACGAAAGAAAACATTTCTAAGCAGCAAAATGAACTGCTCATTATCTTGTCAGGACCGGAACCGCAACGAAGTATTTTCGAAGTTTTATTGTTAAAACAACTGCCAATGTATACAGGTCAGGCAGTGTTGGTAAGAGGATTGCCTGAAACGACAGATATCTTGCCAAGCAGTAGTAACCTGATTGTTCACAATTATCTTTCTTCAGATGCATTAGGTAGGGTGATCAACGACTCCAGTGTCATTATCAGCCGGTCGGGTTACAGCACAATAATGGATCTTGTTGCATTGAACAAAAAAATTATTTTTGTACCCACACCCGGACAGTCGGAGCAGGAATATCTTGCCCGGTATTTACACCGGAAGGGGTTATGCATTTGTTTTCCGCAAGCCGGTTTTTCTCTTAAAAAAGTATTAGAAGAGGTTAACGGCTTTACATTTACTCCTTTTCAAACGACTGCGTCAACCGGATTTAAAATCATAGTCGACCGGTTTATTGCAAAACTTAAGGATAATTAATTAATGCCTTCAATAACCTTTGCCAGTTTCCGGTCTTTATCCGTTATTGTGTCTCCTGCATCATGGGTAGAGAGCCATATCTCCACCTTGTTGTATACATTCTTCCAAACCGGGTGATGATCCATCTTTTCGGCTTCTAAGGCCACCCTCGTCATGAATGCAAATGCCTCGGAAAAATTTTTAAATTCAAATTTCTTATACAATTTGTTGTCTTCTTCTTTCCACATAATATAATATTTTTAGGATCGGCCATCAACATAAAATACCAACAAGATTAAAAAATCAAATGACCCTTGTTTTTCAACTGTTCATGCAAAAGTTCAATGACAAGCTGAACACCATTGATGTTTTTTATGGAACTTATCATATCATTCACGATATTATCGTTAACAAGATCTCCCTTAAGCAGCCATAAAAAATCCAGATGTTTGAACTCCGGTAACAAGTACTCGCCCTCGTGCTGATTATTGTATAAGTAGTGAACCAATGAACTATTTGGCTCGTAGTATTCATATACCGGGAAGAAATACTTTCGCTGCTTTTTAGTAAGTTGAATTTCAATGTCGTTGTTCATACGAAACTTAAACCTGAATAACTGATTCAGATTCCAGCAAAGCTGGTAATCCTTAACCGGAGCTACAATCCCGAGCAGGCGGGTGCCTTCAAAAAAATCTTCGGCCATGCCCTCCATATCAAGTTTTAACTTCATGCCGTTAGTTAAAGTATGGGAGTAACCGGAAAGCGGGATAGTGAACCTGACTGGTCTTCCCTGGTTTTACTAAAACCCAACCTTCCTTTGTTATTAACGCTTTCGACCAGTTTGTAAATATATTGTATTAGCCGGTATGTGCCGGTATAGTTAACTTTATTATAGTCATCTGTAGGTTTGTGATAGTCACTGTTCAATCCGGTAAAGAAGGAGAGTACGGGAATATCTTTACGGTAAAAAGAGATATGATCACTGGGAGCAGTTCCACTGCTATCATACTTATTTACAAAGTAGCGGTTAGCGATACTGTTAAAAATACCCCCCCAGGCAGGTGAAGTTCGATACCCACCAATGATTAAGGTTTTGGCACTGTCATTTAACCGGCCTACCATATGAAGGTTTAGCATATAATTTGCGTTTGCCAAATCAATGGTGGGATGATCCACGAAATATTTAGATCCAAACAATCCTGCTTCTTCCCCTGAAAAAGCAATGAACAAGTAATTATTCTTTTTCAATTTGGAATTCTTTATTAACCTGGACAGCTCTATAAGGGCAGCAGTGCCGCTGGCATTATCGTCCGCTCCGTTATGCACCTGCTTTACTTTTTTTCGTGACATTGAATCTCTCTCTTCACCCATCCCCAGGTGGTCATAATGAGCCCCGATTATAACTGTAGTTGCTGCTCCATTATCCACTAACCCGACGACATTATGCCAGGTTCTTTTGGTATCCGTAAATTCAACCTTTAATTTAATCTTAAGCGTGGCCGTTTCATCGCTAAGATATTTTTTTACTATATTGTTACTAACCACTACCACAGGGACAGGAGTGGGTTCAGCTTTTTCCTGACCATCGTACTTTGGTGCTTCCACCTTATCATCGCTATTAAACACCAGCAAAGCCGTTGCTCCCTTTTTTGCCGCATCTTTAGCCTTATCCCCCAGGTATTTCATCAGGATGAACTGCGGATTGGTTTTCGAGGCTTCAAGATCATCTTTTAGATCCAGAAACCAGGGAACCCCGGTTTCCTTTAATGCCATAGAAGGAGAGGCTTCAATAGTGACATTTGGTGAGGCCACGATCGGAAAAAATTCACCCGGCTTAATTTTTTCTTCGTTGATCACCAGGTAACTGTTCTTTTCAAAACTTTTACCCTCATTAATATCAAAGGACTGGAAGTAGCTGCCTTTATCTCCCCTAGGTTGTAGTCCGCTTTTTTCAAATTGGCCGCTAATATAATCCATAGCTAATTTTTCTCCTTTTGAACCTGCTTTACGTCCTTCCAGACTGTCATCTGCCAAAAAGCTGACGTGAGCCCGGAGATTACTTATAACAGCCAGATCGCCCTTCTTGAGTTTCTGCGCAACAGCGGGTAAGCTTATCATACAAAGCATGAATAAAAAATTCGATCGCATCATAACGAGCATATTAGTCTGTATAAAGGGTTCAATCATGTCGACACCAAAGGTAAAATTGCAAAAGGACATCTTCGGCTTCACTGGAAAAATTTACATTTAATTGTGCACCTCCAGTTTTACTAATGGGATTTATGGTAAGTGATCAATACTTTACGTAAATAGCCTGAACCATTAACGAATCAGTAATGCAATTTTTGCATTAAAGAATAGTTTAGATAAATAGGAGTTTTCATCGTTTGTAATTATATTTAAAAAAAGATACTATTGCGGCGACTCTCCGGTTAACAAAATAGATTGTGGAATCAGATTACTAAAGCATAAAGCTGGCCATTGTTCCGTTTTTACCGGTTAAGAGAATACTTAATCAATAAATAGCATTTCTATGAGAATCTGCTTTCTTACTTTCAGTATACTCAGCTTTTTGCTCCTGGGATGCGTTAGCACCAGGCATGTGCATGATTACACGCAAAAAACGTTGATGGCCTTAGAAAAATTCGAAGAAATACCCATTTCACAGCAGCAGGTGAATAAGAAAGAATTCGACCTTACGCTGGTACGCAAAGCGTCCATTCTTACGCATGATGAGTATAACCAGGGATTATTGCAAAGTCGAAATTACATTGGGTCAAAAGATGCAGATAGCATAACGCAATTGATCTATACCGTCTGTCTCAACTATTTTGAAGCGTTGGACAATTTATCCGAAAAAAGTCTTGGCGCCGTTAAAATGGATCCTTTATCGACTGCGATCAGTAAGGGAAATTTCGGGGGGATAGGTATTACAGAAGAAAATATGAAATCATATAACAGGCTCGCAAATCAGATTGGAAACGCCATTACCGGTACCTATCGATTGAAAAAACTCAGGGAACATGTCCGGGAAGGTAATGCGCCCCTTCAGGCTATGTTATCAAAACTTCATGAAATCGTATCTGAAAATTACCTGCTTAATATTGAAAAGGAAAGGCAAAACCTCCAGGCGCTTTACTTCGAATTTTCTAAAGATTCCTCCGCTACGGGTTTTGAAAGAAAAAACATTACCCAGGAGTACTATACCGCTACAAGAAGATTATCCAATACTGAAAGACAGGTTCAGATTTATGGTAAGGCGTTAACGGCAATGATGAAGGTACACCAGCGGCTACACGATAATCTTGATCAGATAAAGAATAGCCAACTAAGAAAGGAATTGGCAGAATACGGATCTACACTCAAAGTGCTGATTGCAACTTTCAATAAATTACAAAACTAGAATCTTTTAACCATGCCTGAACTAACCTCCGGACAAGCCAAAGATCTGGCCCGTCAATTTCTAAGCCTGGGACAGTCAATAAATAAGTACAGAATAGACAACTGGGACAATCAAACAAGCGAAGAACGGAAAATATTAAGCGACCTGCACTGGAAGATCATCAATTACGTTGATGATTTTACCAGCCTTTCAACAACACTGATACTGGAAGATGCGGAAGGCGACCTCGAAAATTTGCAAACAGTTACAACAGATATTAAGAAGAGCGTTCACCGGATCGAAATGGTTCAGAAGGTCATAAATGTTGCTGCTGCTGTCGTTGCTGTAGGAGCGGCTATTGTGGCCAGGGACCCTAAGACCATCGGCAAGGAAATGATCGGGCTATCCAAAGCCTGGAATGAAGACCTTCCTTCAGACAAATAAAAGAAAGAATTCTAAACCTGGTTTCAAAGGTTTTTAAGTTGGCCGAGATTTAAAAATCACGGTGACCACACTACCTATAATGGCTTTTAAACCGGTTTCTCCC
The DNA here is from genome assembly GCA_037718865.1 of Chitinophagaceae bacterium. Lineage (GTDB taxonomy): Bacteria > Bacteroidota > Bacteroidia > Chitinophagales > Chitinophagaceae > JADCRZ01. The sequence goes on from JBBJMP010000010.1 coordinate 152,050, forward strand.
CTTGTTAAATTTCCTGGGAGCGTAATGTGGCGTATCTCCCAAATGTTCGGGTAAAATAGCCTTTGGAACCGGGTTACCTAACAACTCTTCTATGGCCATAAACTTATTCTGCTCTTTTTCGCCTACGAATGTATAGGCCATGCCATCGGTTTCTGCTCTTGCTGTACGGCCAATGCGATGAATATAGTCTTCTCCATCGTGCGGAACATCATAGTTAATAACCAAGTCAATGTCCTCAATGTCAATTCCCCTCGAAAGGATGTCGGTGGCAACCAGTATCTTTAATCTTCTGCTCTTGAAATCCAGCAACACCTGTTCTCTCGCTGATTGGTCAAGGTCAGAATGAATTTCTTCTATCGATAAACCCGAGCGCTTTAATTCATTACTTAACTGCTTTACGTTGTTTTTCCTGGAACAAAATATTAATACTGATTTAAAATTTTTTTGTTTAAGCAGGTATTTCACGAGCTCGATTTTCTGCGTATCGTATACAATAAAGGCAAGCTGAACAATTTTTTCAGGCGGTTTAGATAGGGATATATTGACTTCTTCCGGCTGAAACAGTATTTTTCTGGCTAATTCGCGGATCTTTGGCGGCATCGTAGCGGAAAAAAGCAGGTTTTGCCTTTTGGCGGGTAGAAACGATATGATCTTCATAATGTCTTCGTAAAATCCCATGTCCAACATACGGTCTGCCTCATCAAGCACCAGGTATTGAAGCCCTTTTATCCTAACATAACCCTGGTTAAGGTGGCTGATCATCCTTCCTGGAGTACATACTACAATATCGGCCCCGGAAGACAGCGCCTTTTTTTCAGTCGAAAATGATTCGCCATCGCCTCCTCCATAGACGGCTATTGAACTGATAGGAGTAAAATAAGAAAGCCCTTCCAGGTTTTGGGCGATCTGAATGGCAAGTTCCCGGGTAGGAACAATTACCAGGGCATTAATATGATCATCCTGCTTTGCAGTAATTATCTTATGAATAAGCGGCAACAGATAGGCTGCAGTTTTACCGGTTCCGGTTTGTGCGGAGGCAATAAGGTCTTTGCCTGCCAGGATTAATGGAATCACCTTTTGTTGTACCGGGGTAGCGATTTCGTAATTTACAGCCTCAATACCTACCATTAAAGACTCATCAAGGCCAAATTCGTTAAAGTTCAAAACGGGTATTAAATTAAATATTTTTAATAAGGTAAATATAAGCTTAATTCGCCAATAAGCTTTAGCATAAGTCATTTGGGCAAAGGACAATCCTCTAAATCTATTATTTCGCCTGGTTGATTGGCGAATTTGCAGGATACTTAATCATGTAGCCTTACATGCTATTAATATCTTTGCCATATACTAATGCTGACTATTATGGAAGGTCCCTCCATTGTGATTCTGCGAGAACAGGCACAGCCTTTTGAAGGAAAGCCGGTATTAAGGGTTCAAGGTAATTCAAAGATAGACCAGCAAAGAATATCTAATCAGCATGTAATGAAATTTAAGAGCTGGGGTAAACATTTCCTGATAGGCTTTTCGGGGTTTTATTTAAGAGTTCATTTTCTTATGTTTGGCAGTTACCGCATTAACGAAACAAAGCAGGCAACACCCCGGTTAAGTCTTCAATTTGATAACGGGGAGATTAATCTTTATAGTTGTGGTCTTAAGTTGGTAGATGAGGAAATGGATAAAGGTTATGACTGGGATGTTGATGTGTTATCAGAAACATGGAAGCCGTTAAAGGCGAAGAAGGCGCTACAAAAGAATGCATCTACTATGGTTTGCGATGCGCTTCTGGATCAGGATATATTCGCCGGAGTAGGCAATATTATTAAAAATGAAGTCTTATATCGCATTAAGGTTCACCCTGAAACAAAAATAGAATCTTTACCTCCTGCGAAACTCAATGCTTTGATCAGGGAAGCACGTAATTACAGTTTCGATTTCTACCATTGGAAAAAGAAATTCGAATTGAAAAAACACTGGCTTATTTACAACAAAAAAAAATGTCTTAGCTGTAAACTACCTGTGCACAAAATATACAGCGGGAATCTAAAAAGGCGAAGTTTCGTTTGCAATGCCTGCCAGCGGTTATACTAGACGTTTACTTCTTCTACTACCTTAGGCTGAGGAGTGCAGTTTTTTATGCTTAATTGAAATTTAGTATTAAATTCCAGTTGATAGTTATTCTCGCCTAAAAGGCTTTTCATTATACCATCCTGCTGTAACACGGCCGCCAGATCAAGTGCGAGGGGTGAACCGCTGATCACATTTGTTACCCGGCCCTTCGTATATTCAATGGTAAATTTATATCCTGCTTTCCGGCCGCTGCCTGCCTTTTCGAAATCAGTACGGTTTAAATCCAGCATTTGGTCTCCTGAAACGGATCTTTTGAGAAGGATTTTGATAATGGGCAGATACTTGTTCCAAATATGAGTATACATTACTAAGTTTTTATGGTTCTAAATAAGGATATTATGTATTTTGTTCTATCGTAATATGAAAAATTACAAGGAATAGAAGGTTTGAAATATTAGATCTAACCTGCAAAGATGCGAAAATAAACTGCCAAAAACTAATTATAGCTTCAGAAACAATTAAAATTAATTGAAAGTAACTACCGGAAGGCTTAAGCACCACTATTGCACCTTGTTTCTGCCCAGATCATAACCGGGTACGTAATCGTCCGGATCTTCAACCACATCATTGTTATTTTCCGTGTCATTATTCTCAACCATTTTATTATTTTCAGGTTGATTTTCATTAATAACCTTGACTGCCTCTTGCTCATCAATTTCTTCCGGTAAATCCTCAATATCAGGACTTTCTTTTAAATACTTCTCAGCTTTTTCTCCTAGAATCGATTCGTTATCCTGACCACCTTGATTTGCGGCCCATTCATTTCCCTGGTCGCTGATACTTTCATTCTTTTTAACGTTTACATCGTTATCCAGGTTGGCCTGACCTTGATTTAATTCAGGTCTCGAATCTTTTTGATTATCTGCCATTCTCAGAGGATTTAGTGTTTAGCAATGCGGTAATCTGGTTATAGTAATAATTTGGGTGCCTGCAATCGACCTGCCAACGCGATCTCAGCCCGGACCCTGAAGCAGTGCGTCTATTTCGGCCGGTGTTTCCAGAATTTCGATACCCCAATTCTTTGCAAAGTATAATACTGTTACTACTTTTCCATTATCTGTCTGCTTCGGGTAGTAATAAATGATCTGATTCGCATTTACGTGTACAATAGTGCCAGCAAGGTTGAGTTTAATAATTACCGGTTTCATTTTTATATATTTATTTGATAATTGTTTGCCATCATAATAAAAAACCCCGTGTAAACAGGGCTTTAATTGTAGGGCAGACCTAAAGCAATTTAACGAATACTACTTTCCGCCTTTTGATTTACTTCCACTTTTTCCTCCTTTGCTACTCTGGCTTTTTGAAGAGCCGCTACTTCCGCTGTTTTGTCCCTTGCTATCGTTATCACTTTTGGTTTTGCTTTGGCTTTTGCTGCCTTGGCTTTTTTGACTGTCTGGCATAACTTGAAATTTAATTGTTAGTAATTTATTTCAATATACCAATCTAAAAATTATGCCTGTTCCATTTGATTCATTATCAGGACTTATGATCAAAAAAAGGTACAAATTTTCTGTTAAATGATCTGATCCGGATTCTAATTGTTCAACATTGAGGAAATTTCTCCACACTTTGATTATTCTTTTTCATAAAATTCCTTCATTTGCTATAAAAGATCCTTTATAGACCGGTCAATTTGCGCAATTCTGTCATAATTTAATCTGTAAAAAACAAATTTTCCCTCTCTTTCTGTTTTTACAATCCCTGCTCTTCTCAAAATAGCAAGGTGCTGAGAAGCTACTGACTGTTCTAATTTTAAACTTTCATAAATGTCTGTAACTGTAAGTTTCGCTTTTTCATCCAACAACTTAAATATTTGCTGTCTGAGCTGATGGTTTAAAGCACGTAAAATGATAGCTGTTTTCTTTAATAGCAAGAAATCTATTTTAATGCGCTCTTCCATAATATATGATTATATAATCCACCGTATAAATTCTATAATAATAAAATTACATTTAATTAATGATCATATAATCTTAATTTATACGGTCTTAACAAGACATTTTTAAAAAATGCTTAAACTAAAATTTGACTTATTTCGTTAATAATTCCACGTTAATTGGTATACATATTGCATATTTTTGTATGTATGCTTTTTTTATATCTATTTCATTTACAGTTAATTCTGCAATATGTCAGATAATACTACTCATAGGGTTGCTTCAAGTGAAACTGAAATAGATTTCAAAAATATTCAGGATATTATCTACTGGTCCAAAAAATGGGAAGTCTCTCCGCATCAATTAATGAAAGCATTTACAGAAACGCAGAGCAGCAATGTAAATCGAATCATTGAATATTTAAGAGAGCAGGGCTTTGCCCTTTAATTACTTACTATTGAACAATGTAAAGTTGCCTCCCCGGACCATTTCCCAAAGAACTAACCTCGCATATTTACACTATATTCACTCTTGAAATATTATCCGGTCAGGTTAAAAATTAAGTAATGAGTAAATCTTTTATTTCGTTTGTATGCATACTTTGCACGTTAATGACCTATGCACAGAAGCAGTCAGATCGATCATATCATTTGCTGATCGGCACCTATACCAACGGTAAAAGTGAAGGCATTTACGTGTATGCTTTTGATTCCCAGACCGGAGAGGCAAAACACGAATTTACATATAAGGGAATATCTAATCCATCCTACCTGGCAATATCGTCCAATAAAAAATATGTATACTCGGTAACAGAGGCAAGTGACAAAAAGGGCTTGGTAAGCGCTTTTGCCATTGACCCTGTTTCGGGAAGTTTACAATTTCTGAATAGTGAATCTTCCGGCAGCGAAGGTCCCTGTTATGTTTCAGTGGATAAAACGGGCCAGTTTGTATTCGTCGGTAATTATTCTGGTGGAAGCCTGGCAGCATTATCCGTTCAACCAAATGGCTCTTTGACCCCTCGTCAGCACATTGTTCACCAAGGTGCCAGTGTCAACAAACAGCGTCAGGACCGGCCGCACGTTCATGCAGTTGTTGTATCGCCTGATAATAATTATGTTGTGGTACCTGATTTGGGGACGGATAGATTAGTCATTTACGATTTTAAGCCGGTAAAGACGGGCGAGCCGCTGTCACCGGCCAATCCTGCGTTTACACCCGTGGATCCCGGAAGCGGTCCCAGGCATTTTACGTTTCATCCTAACGGCAGATATGCCTATGTAATTCAGGAATTAAGTGGAACAATAACCGCATTTAATTATAGCAAGGGCAGGCTGGCAAAAATCCAGTCAATTACTATGCTTGAGCCGGATTTTAAAGGCAAAATAGGCGCGGCCGATATCCATGTATCGCCAGACGGAAAATTTCTTTATGGATCCAACAGGGGTGATGCAAATGATATCGTAATCTACGCTATTAATCCGGGCTCAGGACAATTGACCTTTGCGGGGCGCCAGTCGACCCTTGGCAAAGGTCCAAGAAACTTTATGATTGATCCCACGGGTCAATTTTTACTGGTTGCCAACCAAAACAGCGATAACATATTTATCTTTAAAAGGGATAGCAAAACAGGACTTCTTACAGACACGGGAAAATCAATTGAAGTAGGTGCACCGGTATGTTTAAAAATGGTGCCCGCAAAGTAATGTATTGTACTTTAATTGATCTGCACCCTGCTATGTTACTTGAACAAACCCTTGACTTTATCAACAACGCCACCTTCTCCTGAGAACATCGCCTTCAGGTCCTGGAAATCCACATCTCCGTCCCCATCCTTATCAAGTTTACCTCCACCGTATTTGTTGAGCAAAGACTGAACGTTAAACCTACTGGTTTTGCCCCCGCTTAACTGGTTAAAAATGTCCTGGATGTTGAAGCTGCTGTCATTTGGATCAGCTGTTTTACTGGCTAGCTGGGTCATTGTCTGGGGAACCACTTTACTAGCAACAGACTGGGCTTCCCGGGCGTCCACACCCAAGTTGGTCTGCAATTGTTGCGCATAGTGAGTAGTCGCTTCCTGTACAACTTCCTGATTTCCGGCAGAACCACCTTTAAAATAGTTTAATACTTCCTTGATCTTTCCCTGGTTAAGCGCATTTTTTAAGGTAGCGAATATCGAATTGCCGGCCTGACTAATGGCCATTTCATTTTTTTCATTAGGTATGGCTGGATTATTTATCACGGCTTCGTCGGCATTTTGACGCACGAGATTTTGCAAATTGTCTAGCATCGCTGAGTAAATTTTGAGTTATGAAATAGTTTGCATGGCGAAAATAGCGAAGTAAGGGAATAAACCACTAAATTGATTTGTTCAGCTGACGGGTTATCGTTTGGACAATCACCTTAACGGTAGATTATCTTTATGGTAATTGGAACGAGGGAGGAAGTGCAAGAATAGTACCCCAGATCCCATCAGGATGAGGATAGGTCAAATGCAAATCTTTTATTTCTTCCAGGTAAGGAAGCCCCCGCGCTCGGTTAACTTTCTTTTGGGTTACCCTGTATATTTGATAGTTATACCGTCGAAAAAAGCTTCCTACTTTCTGATCTTGTTCGGGCGTATGTAATTCTATAAAAAAAACCGGTTTAATTTCGTTGATCAGATCGCCTAGGCCCTCTAAAGCGGCAGATTCAGCTCCTTCGATATCCATTTTAATAAAATCAGGTTTAAGCCTTTTATTTGTTATAAAAGTATTTAAGCAGATCAGCGGAACTTTTTTCTCGCTTCCTGATTGCCTTCCTATGCCTACGATGCTTCCTTGCGTGGTAGCTTGACCTAAAAAAAAAGTGATTTCTCCGTCGTGATCTCCTACTGCTGATTGTACTACCTCAATATTGGTTATATTATTTAACCCGAAATTTTTACGAAGCTCTTCGACATTTTCCGGCAGGGGTTCAAAAGCAATTACCTTTCCGGACTTCCCAACCAGTTTTGAAAATAACAACGAGTGAATCCCGTTATTTGCCCCAAGGTCAAAAACGGTTTGTCCAGGTTTGATAAACCGGGCGAATACTTCATGGCTTTCAGGTTCCCATCTCCCCAGGATAGGCGACCAGCCTAAATTGTCTGTAATAACAAATTTCAAACCTTGCAAATGACCCCGCTGTATGGTGGCGACCGTTCCGGACGGCCAGATGACCTGCTGCAGACCATGTTTTATTTTAGTTAAAAAACTCATATTGAAGAAAGATTATAAAAAGAAGATTTTTATGATTTGGAAAAGATACTGTTTACTAACAATAGCTAAAATTGTTCCGCTTCCGGGTTTTTGTAATAGGGGTAATGCGGAATAAGGAAGAAAGAAGGGCAAAACGCCGGGTTTCTATATAGTTGTCATATATTTTCCCTGTACTTCACGTCCACCTCCAGATCGTTTAAGGGAAGAAACATAAATTCTGCGTCCGGCGAAGCATCCTGAAGGACAGCATCCGTAATTCCGGCTTCGCTTTGTGATTCAAAGAGGGTAAAATCCAATGCCTTGGCTGTAGCAGCCATTTTTTTAATAGCGTCGGCCTTCTGATTGTCATTAAGCTGGTTAAACTGGACGGAATTCATGCGCTAATATAGCAAATAAGCGCTAATAGGATCGAACGTTTGAATACTGCTTTACTACCGATTTCCTCTGCGTGCAAAAACCGAAGCCGGGATCCACTTGTCAAAATCGTCGTGTTAAATAGCCAGTTTTTGTTTTCATTAGCTATTCCGTAGGGGATTGGCTTGTTTATTGTTTTTGAATCAACGGCCAAGTGGTGCCAGCAAAATAAATTGGCCTCACCCTTATAACCCCAAATAAACTTTATGAAACAACTATTTCTTTTTTTTAGTTTATTCATCTTTCATCTGGCCGACGCCCAAAAAACCAATCAATGCGGAATTATCATTCCCCCTGCCTCAACCAAATCGAATTTCCAATCTGTATATGAGGCGGGAGAATATATAAACACCATGCTGGATAGTATCAACTGGAGAGAAAATTTTAATATTGAGGAGCGCAACGGGATAAACAATGCCTATGCAACCATAATCAGAAACCAGCGATATATCATCTATGACAATCATTTCCTTGAAAATCTGGATGGCTACGCAGGAACCAAGTGGGCATCGATAAGTGTGCTGGCACACGAGATGGGGCACCACTACCGGAACCATATTATCGATACAAGGGGTAGCACACCTCCTAAAGAAATTGAAGCCGATTATTTTTCAGGTTATGTAATGGCCAAACTGGGTGCCTCTTTAAATGAGGCCAGGGCGGCTATGGAACAAATAGCTTCTCCGCAGGCGAGTGCCTCTCATCCTGGTAAACCTGAACGCCTAACCGCTATTGCTCGGGGATGGAACTATGCAAAAGGGGTAGCCAGTGATAACCCGGGAGGAGGTAATACAACCACGCCGGCTCCCCAACCTCAGCAAAATCCGCCGCCATCGGCCAATGATGCAAGCTGGATATATCTTTCGCTTTATGGAAATAATGAAATGAATGTTTATTTATCAGACGATGGAAAGCAATTTACTGCAGCGCCGTTAAATACAACACAGCCTTTCGTTTTTAAATTCGAGATCTATAATTATGGCTGGATGCGCTTCAGTGATGATAGCCGTGCAAGGACCTTTAAGCTTACTCACGGTAAGGATTATGCTATAATTTGGAGTCGCCGAACCAATGGGTGGACCGTTATAGAAGTGCCGTAATTGTCCGTTTGTAGTGTTTGCCTGCTTCCGTGCAGTCGGCTATTCAGTCTTGATCCAACGGCTCTTCTCTCTCTCCCTCATGGAGTTTTACCATACTGCTCCAGGTAATCAATCTTCTTTACCGATCACACGCCTTGAATGTCTTTTGCTAAGTCGTCCAATTGGGTGTCTTTGGATAGTTGGGATTTTATAAATTCGATTAGTGTCATAGTTGAAAATTTAACGGGATGACAATTTGGGTTACACACAACGGTCGAGTATTTGCGTATTCTAGGATATTTAAATTACAAAATTTTCTTTTAAATCAAGCCGCTTTTTTATAGTTATCCACATACATTTCCCCTTTTTTAACTACCGCAAGCATTCTTAATATTAATTTGAATTTGATGTTGTTAAGTACAATCTTGTAGCATTTTGTTTGCAGCTTTCTTTGCCCGTAGCTGCTCATTTCCTTATCCCATTGCATCGCACTGCGTGCGGCCTGGTTCAGCTCCTGCTTCAATTCTTTGTTAGCTATATGGCTCACTCTTTTTCTTCCCTTTATGCTCGTTCCGGAACTATAGTCAAACGGAACTACACCTACATAAACAGCATAACTTCTCGGGTTATCAAAACTAGTGAAGTTTTCCGTATACGCTATTGTCATCAATCCGTTCACTTTGCCGATACCTCTTATACTGGTTATAAGCATATAGTTGGTATTAATCTTTTCGTCCTTTGCCACAATTTTAATCATTTCCACTTCTACAACTGCAATACTTTTTACATTCGCTTTTTGTTTTTGTTCCAGGGTTTTTACAACGATATCTTTTTTATTAACACCATACATATGCTCACGTTCTTTAATGCTGGATTGATATCCGGCATTTTCTCTAACTAATCTTTTTCTAAAGCTAAGTAACTCTTTAAGGCTTAATATCGCTGCATTTACCGGCTTTGACGCTTTCAACGACTTGTGTTTCTCTTCTCCATACTGAGCTATCCTGGCGGAATCAACTTTATCATTTTTACCTCTTGTAATGCCTAAAGACTTTTTGATTGCCAGACCGGGTATTCTTGTATACAAAATTTTTTGTGCTTCGCAAAATTGAAGCAGTTTATACTCGTAACCACCAGTATATTCCATTACCAAAAAACTCCTTTGCAAATCAATTTTTAAGTTCCTGCACCATTTTAAAAACAATACAAAGCCCTCTGTTCCATTCTGAATTTTAATGTGCTCATTAAGTTCGGAGCAACTAATATCCAGCGTCTTTTTTGATACATCAACCCCTAATGTAAAATCCCAATTCTTCATACCTTCTCTTTTAATTAATGTTTAAAAAAACTTGCTCTTGTCAAAAACCTTTGATAGTTCAAAGAGATAATTCTAGTGTAGTGATTATTTAGTTATGCAACATAATGCTTAGATAATTGTTTATCTGCATCTTGCCTGGTGAATTTCCATTCAATATCTTTTTTATTTCTGTTTCGGTCCTTTGACCAAATACGCAAATCTGATATCAGCTTTTCCTGGCTTGCAATTCTGCCACCAGTACATTGCCTATCCATTATGTTGATTTCAATTTCTGCCATATTTAACCAACTCCCATGTTTGGGTGTATAAATGAATTTTATCCTTTTCTGCAGCCTCGCTGCTTTCCTCTTGCCGAATGTCTCAATTAGAGACCCTGCAAAATGTGTATTTAAATTATCGAGTACTAATTGGATACACTCAGCCTTTGAAAAATGTTTTTCGATCAACGCTTCGACAAAGTAAGCAAAATCCTCTTTTTTCCTTGTGTCCGTTACTTTCACGATCCGCATACCCGCTTTCGGTGCTACTGCTACAAATATGTTGCATGTTCCTTTGCGCTTGTATTCATAATCATATTTTTCCGGTTTACCTGGCTTTGCTTTGATAGGCTGACGGCTGTCCTCGAGTAGCTGTTTGCTCTTTTCATCCATGCAGACTAACGGATGGTTTGGATCATAATCTAGTTGGTACAATGCTAACAGCCGATACATTCTCGTGCGATACTCTTCCGTTATTTCCTGTATGCACCACATTCGTTTTAACCAAGGCTTAAATTCGTTTTTTTTAACAGCTTTCGGACACTTCCGAAAGTTATGGTCTCAAATCCTTTTTGTTTATTCAATTCCTGAACTAACAATCTAATGGTCCATCTTCTTCTTCCAGGAGGAACAGGGCCACACACAAGTGTAGTTAACTCCACCTCATGAGCTACAGCGTACTTTACAGGTTGACCGGATCTGCTTTTCTCCGTCAGAGAAACTTCTAAACCATGTTTAAGATACCTTTTCCTAATACGCCAAATAGTAGTTCGTTCTACTTCCAATAAATGCTCAATCTCAGAAATTGATAACCCCTTATCCAGAAATAAAAGTATCGTGGCACGATTAAACTCTCTCAGACTGAGCCCACCTGATTTTTTAAATGTCCGCAGATATTCTCTTTCCTTTACATTTAGTTTTAATTTGGCATCCATAAGAACTAATCATTTCGTCTCGCAAATATACGAATGTTGCTAAACTAAATAATCACTACACTAGCTGGACCCGGAGCAAGGAAAGTAAAAGCAGGGACTAATACGCAAATAAGTCCTGTAAGACTAGACGGCAGGTAAGTTTACCCTGCTTAGTACACTCAAAATTATTAACATAATTGGGAATTATTAACACCCCCTTGCAACCCCCATTATAATAATAGTAATAGTATATGAATAATTGAAAGAAAGATCCAAAGGATGGCAGGGTATTTTATTAACGTCCCGCCCTAACCGAAGTTAATTGAAAAACTCATGCTTGAGAAAAATAATTCATAGCTAAATTTATAACGTCCCGCCCGGTACTGAAGCTGATTAATGATTTGCTGGCGAAGCTAACAACGTCCAGCCCTGCTATTGCAAATACAACTGTTGTGTGCCGTATTAGAAATTGATGAAAGAAAACTTTATCAAGGCAGAAAACAAAATTTTTACATCAAGTAATATTAGCTAAATGTTTTTTTGAGTCACTAATTACTTCATTAACAACTTGCGAAAATTGAACAGAGAAATCCTCACCATTTGGTACATTTTTCATTTCAAATAAATCATCTGCGGTTAATTTTTTCAAACCTTCAATCTTAAGGGCAAGACTTTTATCAGAAAGATTTGATGTCTCTGCTCTTTGAAATATGTGATACAATCGGGAATAGTTTGGCGTATATATCGTTTCCTTCAAACTTTTTGTTTCTTTAAAATGCACAGTACTGAAATTCTCGACTTTAAGTTCAATTATTGCTTGTAAAATTGCTCTGTCGTTTTTTAGTTTTTTGTTTCTAGAGTTTTCTCTCCAAATTTTAAGTCTATCTATAATTACAAACGTTACAGAAATAAATGAAATACCAATAGCTATAATACTAAGAACCCATGTATTTTCTTTAAGATATTCGATCATAGTAATTAGAGTTATACCATTAATTTTCTTGCTAATTAATAATGCTATTGTCCCATATGGCACACAACGATTGAGTATTGCTGCAGGTGGGGGATTTATAATTTCTAGCCCGGTACTGCAGCTTGGTTTTGTTTTGTTGATGAAGATATGAACTTTTGCTTGGCTCTATTCGTCTGCCGAACCGCTGCTGATAGCGACTTGCAGCCGATTGTTCAACGTCCAGCCCTACCTTGCAGAAATACTTTTGTTAGCAGCTCGGGCTTCTCTGTCACCCGTCAAAGGCTTGTAAGTATTTCATGTATTTTCAAATAAATGTTTCCTGTTTGCGATGCATGTCTCCTTTTTCTAAGCAATAATTGTAAGAGGTCAATGCGTCCTTCTAAAACAGCCATTAGGTCTGAACCGTCCATTAGTATCATTAGTCTTCGCCCAGTTGAATGTGCTTTTACAGCATCTTCAGAAAATCCATTTATAGAACAAAACAGTCCCAGCGTATTATCAAGTTTTCTTGTTAGCTTACCACTAAAAGCATCCAAGTCTTGGATATTGCAAAGTTCTTGTTGCCACTTGCCTTCAAATAAATAATCATTACTCTCAAAAGTAAATCCACCGTCAATTTGTTCGCCTTGAATTCTGAATGATGCTTTTGGGTCAAGGTCGAAAAGTAAAAAAAGCTCTTTAATAATTATCTCAAGTTTAAAACCTCTTGCTTGGGGGTCAGTAGAACTTACCAATTGATAAAAGTCAACTTTTATTTCTCCAAGTCTTTGTTGAACGTCATTCACTTTCAGGGTTTTCTCAAATGCCTCTTGTCGTCTGTCTTCTTGTTTTTTTAATTCTTCAACTAAATCTTTATGTCCAGCCATTTGGTTTCTCAATGCTTCAACTGATTGTTTTGCAGTTTTTGCTTTAGCTTTTCCATCTTCAAGTCGTTCAAGATGTGAAAAGTCATTCATTTTACATACTTCTGTCATTATACGTAAAAGGTCATTTTTATAAGTGTCCTGATGCTTTGCAAGAAAATTTACTAACGTTGAAACTATATTTCTTTTGTAGTCTTCCCAATTAAGTTTTGAAAGAATTGTCGTGTCAGAAATAATATGAGTTAAGAAGCTACGAAGTTCTGATTTATACCAATAGATATTTGTCAGCGCTTCGGAAAGTGCATGAATTGCTACTGGTGAAATTACTTTTTTAGGTCCTTCCATAATTAGGGTGTCAAATAGCCTGGCTGCCAACGTTTAAGCATTTAGTATTCTAGGATATTGTAATTGCCAAATTTTATTATAAACTAGGCTGCTTTTTTATAGTTATCCACATACTTTTCCCCTTTTTTTACTACTGCAAACATCCGTAATATCAATTTAAATTTGATATTGTTCAATACTACCTTGTAACATTTTGTTTGCAGTTTTCTTTGCCCATAACTTTTCATGTCTTTATCCCATTCCAACGCACTGCGAGCAGCTTGATTTAATTCTTGTTTCAATTCCTTATTTGCTATATGGCTGACTTTCTTCCTGCCTTTTATGCTTGTTCCGGAGCTATTGTCAAATGGAACTACACCTACGTAAACTGCGTAGCTTCTTGGGTTATTAAAACTAGTGAAATTCTCTGTATACGCTATAGTCATTAATCCATTCACCTTTCCAATGCCTTTTATACTAGTGATAAGCATATAGTTAGTAGCGATCTTTTCATTCTCATTTACAATTTTCATCATTTGAACTTCTATAGCCGCTATACTTTTTAGATTCGCTTTTTGTTTTTGTTCTAATGTTTTAATAACAATGTCTTTTTTACTTACACTGTACATATGTTCACGCTCCTTGATAGTGGATTGGTACCCTGCGTTTTCTCTAACCAATCTTTTTCTAAAGCTTAATAGTTCTTTGAGGCTTATTATTGCTGAATTTAAAGGCTTTGAAGCTTTTAAGGACTTGTGTTTTTCTTCTCCATATTGGGCTATCCGTGCCGAATCAACTTTATCGTTTTTGCCTCTTGTAATTCCTAAAGATTTTTTAATTGCTAATCCCGGGATTCTCGTGTATAAAATATTTTGTGTTTCACAAAATTGCAAAAGTTTATACTCATATCCACCGGTGTACTCCATAACCACAAAGCTTTTTTGAAGATTAATCCCATAATTCCTACACCATTTTAAAAATAATACAAAACCTTCTGTTCCGTTATTGATTTTAATATGTTCATTGAGTTCTGAACAACTAATATCCAGGGTGTTCTTGGATACATCAACCCCCAAAGTAAATTCCCAATTCTTCATTCCTTAATATATTAATGTTATAAAAAACTTGCTCTTGTCAATAACCTTTGATAGTTCAAAGACATAATTCTAGCTGGACCCGGAGCAAGGAAAGAAAAGGCGGGGACTAATACTAAATAAAGTCCTTAAGACTAAAAGTTGGGTAAGTTCACCCTGCCTCTTACTTTCAAAATTATCCACATTTTTTAACTTATTAACACCCCCTAGAACCCCCAATATAATAGTAGTAATAATCTATATTCTAAAGAAAGAAAAATCCAAAGGAAAGTTGGGGCCATAGCATTACGTCTGCCCGGCTAACAAATGCCGATCGTTGATTTGTCGATCAAATATATTCCAAATGATCAATATAGTTTCTTCCGCCGGAACAAAAGATCAATGACGATCCACAGCTCAAAGCACGGATTACGTCAGCCCCAATTTTTTTAATGCGCTGTTAGGCGCTTTTATCATTAACTTGTATGATACACTGCTGCTCATTGCAGCTTTTGTTTACGGCTCCATATTATTGTTTTGATTTTTCTCTCATTTTAACTGGGTCAAATGGTTGCGCCTGTGCACTCACTTCCACATTTTCCATTGCTGTTATCAACCATGTCCCCTTTGTTTTTACAAATACTAAAGTAGCCAGGTCATCATTATCGCCTCTTATAGAACCATCAGGAGCGTCAAAAGTACCTACGTGCCAAAGCAGATGAGCAACTGCTACATCCGGCTTTAAGAACCGAATAGTTATTGAACGCTTTTCCATAGGCGTATTTTTGAAAAACTGGTCGTGATATGCCTGATGTGCATACTGGATGTCTTCCCTTCCTTTCCAGTGCATACCTACTATATTCACAAAATCACAATCCTCTGCAATATAATTTTTCATGTCACTGAAATCATGTTTGTTCCAGCTATAAAAAAAGGCATCAATCTGGGCTTCAATAGCTTTTTGCTCTTCTGTATTCATAATTTTGAAGTTTTAGTACAGTTATAAAATTATGAACAAGCCCAACCTTTTAAATAGTATGAAGACGACATCTTTAATGGAAAACCTCGTGCTGGAGACTAACGGGTACGTTTTGTAAATCTTTTTGAATAAAAGAAGGAGTAACGCCGGTAAATTCTTTAAAGTCGTGAATCAGATGCATCTGGTCAAAATAGCCACATTCGTAAGCAAGGTTTGTCCAATTGATGGCAGGATTGTTTTCTTTTATGATCCATGCTTTTGTAAAGCGGACGAGACGGGCATAAAATTGAGGCGAAAGGCCAATCCGTTGCTGAAATAATCTTTCTAATTGTCGGATACTAACGCATGACTGAGAAGCTACTTCCGTTATGTTGCTTAAAGTTCCTTTTTTAAGGATAACGGGAAGTGCTCTATCCATAGGCAATTCTTTTTTGAGATGATGCAATTTCCCCAGCAACCATTTTTGGAGAATAGCAACCACGTGCTCACAAGAAACAGCTTCATTCAATTGTTCAAGAATAAGAGGTACATCTTTGTCAAAATAAACAGCTTCATAAATCTTATTGTCTGCTTCAAATTTGCTCATAGGAATGCCTAATAAACGAAATAACCCTCCCGGTTGAAAACCAACTTTTATGACCAAATGATTATATCCCATTACCACGTTAAGGCGGTTGATACGCCGGGCAACTACGACACTCCTTGGAAGTTCAATTAATTTATGAGAAGATGGCAGCTCAAGATGAACAAAATCGTATGGATAAAAAAATATCGCCTGTTCCTGTATTGGAGGCAGAATGAAAACAGGCTTTGGTTGAGAAGTATCCAGCGCCACCTTTTGAATGACAATGTTATTGACAAACTCCTTCAAAGCAGGATGGGGTTGGTAAACCTGATGTACTTGGTGAGACATATGATAACAACATTTTTCGTAAAGTAAGATACGAATCTTGTTTAAAAATAAATGAAAGGAGAAGCTTTCTAAATACCCTTGTCGATGAACCAGCCTTTTAATTGCGCCTAACGGATCAGGGCTTGGCGAAGGTTGGGTATTCCGTGTTCCGTCAGCCCGCTTGGCCGTAAGTTTTATTCATCACGGCCAAGTTACAAAAGCCGATTAGAATTACCAATGCCCTTAAGGCTTTATTCCCCTGCCCAACTTTTGCCAAACCTAGGTTAGCAGTTTGTGCCAAAGCAAAAGGGAACATAGGATGATCCGATGCCGGGATCTATTCTATTGCCACTGATCGAAGTAATACTTTGAAAGCGGAGCAGTACAAATCTCGCTACTAATGCCCGGCTCGGACAAGACGCCCTTTACCGACAAACGCTGAAGCTTATTCTACTGCTCAAGCTGTAACAATGCCCGATGCCGGATTTGGCGTCGCTCGATTGAAAAACTACTGATCACAGTTGATGGAACTACCACTGCTCAATGTCCGCCCAATAGAATTACCGCTGCCTGGCAGTGCATTGTTTGGGTTTTGCGTATTTTTCTTCATACGCAAAACATTTACAATGCACATATTCTACTGCTGATCCGTGTGCCGATCGAAGCAGCCTTGCCTGGCAATAATCTACTGCTCAATAGCACCGGCAAAGACGGCTGAGGGAATTTGAAACGCAAAGGCATAACTGCTAACGAGTACGCATTGGCGTCCAGCAGGGCTTCCGTGATTGTCCGGCCGGCACCGATGCTCAATGTACAAATACATGTTCATTGTTCTAACTCTTGCCTGGCTCTATTGTCCTGCAACAAACCAATGCCCATGAACAGACTGTTGCCGATTGTTGCAAAGTCCCGCCCTGATGGCGCTAATGCACGGTTATACGCCGGCCTATGTGTCCACTTAACGCAGTTACAAAAAGTAAACCCCTTAGATGACTTATTCCCGGCAGCTACTCAATGCTTAGTGCCGCCAAGGCCGTCTTTACCTCTGCCATTCTGCCCGTCGCTTTAGTGAATTTGTAGTAATGCGTGAAATTGCTTTGCCGCTTGTGCTCCTATCAGATGCCTTCGTAACACCGAATCACCAGCCTAAGCTAAAAGTTTTGATGTGTCCTTTAGAGTATGTTTTAAAGTAATCAGTCACATGGCACGCATTGGTGTGTCCCGTGCGTAATGTTAGCTTTTTGTCAGTCACACAGTAATAGGGTGGCCGCATAAAGCGGGTCTGAGGTGTCCTTAAAAAAGCGTATGTCAAAGAAGGCCCGGCAAAAATCAGATGTATTACCGGAAGAAACTACGATATGCACAAAACGCTTTTGTTAACGGTAATGGATAGATGCTGTAACCGGTGACCACTTTTGAAGATTGACTTACTATCCTGCCAGCACCTAAAATCTGTTTCACAAAAGGCTGGCGTATAACGTTGAGTATTGCTGCAGGTGGGGAATTCATTGAACGTCCCGCCCGAAACTACTGCTTAATATTGTTTTAAAAGTTGAAGATAAACTATTCTGCTCGGCTTTGCTCGTCGGCTGGAAGTGTTGCTGATAGCGAACTGTAGCCGAAGTTAACAACGTCCCGCCCCACCTTTAGATTTGCTTTCAGCAATTATTAATAAATAGCTCAAGTTTCGCAGATAAAATTTAGATGGAAAGAAAAGAAAAATAAATAAAAAAAGCAGCATGAATTCTTGTGTAAGCTACTGAAATTCAGTAACTTAAAGGTACTAAACTTGTACAAGGTCATGCTGCAATCCAAAGATATTCAATCGGTAGAAGAGTTAAAAAAATATTTTTCCAATTCAACAAAAATGGTGGATTACCTCGTTAATCTACTTTCGTTCTTTGAATTTAAAAGGGTGTATGGTGTATTAAAGCCATTGAAGAAAAGAGGCTATCATATTATTGATGTATTTCCGGTGTTGATCATTTTGCCTTTTCTTAAACATGCCAGTATACATGCGCTATTTAAATCGCGTAGCAAAGATTTGTCCGGTGCTGACAAGGATGTGTATTACAGATTTAAGAACATGCAAACCATTCCATGGCGTAGGTTGCTGATGAGTTTTGTAAAACGATTCGTGGTCATTATTGAAAAGAAGGGGGAGGCTGAAACACAAGCCAAACGTTGTTTGATCATAGATGATTCCTTGTTGCATAAATCAGGGAGGGCTATAGAATTTACAGGCAAGCTTTGGGATCATGTGAACCATAGCTATCAGTTAGGGCTTCGTTTATTGCTGTTGTGTTATTATGATGGAAAAAGTAATCTGCCGCTGGATTTTTCATTGCACCGGGAAAAAGGCAAAAATGAACAAAAGCCTTATGGATTGACTAAAAAGCAATTAAAGCGGCAATATAAAGGATGTCGCCTTGAAGACAGTGAAAGTAATAAAAGAGCCAGGGAGGTAGACAGGAGTAAAACCGAGGTTGGGATAGAGATGATTAAAAGGGCGCTTCGATTGTTAAAAGTAGATTATGTGCTGATGGACAGTTGGTTTACTTCAGAACGGATGATCGAATGCGTAAGGAGTTATAGCAAACAAAACGTGCACCTGATCGGAATGATGAAAATGGGCAAAGCTAAATACTTGTACAAAGGAAAGTATTATAGTGCCACCGAATTGTTAACCAGGGTCAAACGCAATACAGGTATCAAACGTTGCAGTAAGCTTAGAGCAAGTTATTTGATAGTGGATGTCATGTACAAAGAATACCCGGTCAGATTATTTTTTAGCCGGTTTGGTCAAAAAGGTAAATGGCATTTGATTTTATCAACCGATACTGCTCTTTCTTATAGTAAAGTAATGGAGCAATATCAGGTACGGTGGACTATCGAGGTGTTCTTTAAAGAAAGCAAGCAATACCTGAATCTGGGAGGATGCCAATCTAAAAGCCTGGAAGCGCAGATAGCAGACACTACCATTACCATGATTCAATATATCCTGCTTACCTTAAGAAAACGCTTCGATGACTATGAAACCAGAGGAGAATTATTCAGAGCTACCGGTGAAGAAATGATGGAACAAAGGCTGCATATAAGGTTATGGGAACTATTAATAGTTATTATGAAAATCATTATCGAAACGTTAGATGTATTTGTGGAAGATATTGATATATGCATCAACAAGATTATCAACTCCGGTAAATTAAATGGAATATTGGAATTAATATCTCCAAAACATAAACAAATTCTAACGTAATTTAACTGCGAAACTTAAGTAAATAGTACTACTATTATTACTTTTCTTTTTTGCTTCTTTTTTCTTTGTTAATTGGTGTGTAAATGTGGATAAACGACATTTATAAACCAACCTGCCGGCATAAGCGAATTATCGCCCCACAAGGCTCTTTAGGCCTATCGCAAGTTCTAATCTTATGCCGGTTCTTTTTGAACACAGAATCAAATAGAAAATAGGGATAGCAGCCCCATTATTAAGGTCTTGATCGGTTCAAAAACCAGGTTGATTTATTCACACTTAAATGTTTAAAAAGCATGAGCAAGGTATTAAAAAATTTTGTTGGTATCGACATTTCTAAAACATGGTTTGATGCTGCACTTATTAAAGCAGAAAATCCATCACAGACCATCCATCAGCAGTTCAGCCAAAAGCCGGAGGGCTTTAAAAAAATGCAGCAATGGTTACAACAGCATAACGTTTTAGCTGATGCAGAGACCCTTTTTTGCATGGAATATACCGGTTTGTATAATACCGGCCTGGTACATTACCTGGTAAAAAATAAAGCACAGTTATGGGTGGAGATGCCGTTGAGAATTAAAAAAGCCGGTGGCTTTGAAAGGGGTACCGATGACAAGGCAGCTGCTGTAAAAATAGCCTGGTACGCATTGCGTTACCACGACCAGGTTAAGCTCTGGCAGCCCTTGGATAGCAGTATTGAACGCATTAAAAACCTTATTGCCCAGCGCGATAGAATCATTAGCTCTATCAACCATCTCAGTGTTCCGGTAAATGAATTAAATGAATGCGGATGTGCCTGTGAAGCTAAGATAATGGAGAAGCTGCAGAAGCCGGTATTGAGGGCATTACAAAAAAGCAAACTTGCTATCGAAGCATTAATTACAAAAACAGTTCAGAAGGACGAAGAGCTGAATACAAAAGTAAAACGGGTTGTATCTATAAAAGGTATAGGGCCCGTAACAGCTATAGCACTAATGGTGTACACTAAAGGATTTACAGCCTTTGAAAACGGCAAACAACTGGCATGTTATTGCGGCGTGGTTCCATTTGATAAAAGCTCCGGAACAAGTGTGCGATACAAATCAACGGTCAGTCCCTTTGCCAATAAAAAGCTTAAAAAATTGTTGCACCTCTGTGCATTATCAGCGATACAAAATGATAAAGAAATCAAGGCATATTATGACCGAAAAGTACTGGAAGGAAAAAACAAAATGAGCATTATTAATGCAGTAAGAAATAAACTGGTTCACCGGGTTTTTGCCGTAATAAGGGAAGAGCGGATGTTTGAGGATAACTATGTTAGAAAATGTGCATAAGGCTCAAAAAAAATAATAAATAAATGCTTTGTCATGTCATAGAAAACTTGTAGCAATACTTTTGTTATGTGCTTTTTTTTGCCCTATGATGATTGTCACATTCCATTACGTTTCCGGTAGATTGATAAGTAAATTTCCTTTTCTAATAAAATCAATGTGCTGTGTTAATTTGTTATCGGTTTTATTGCAGGCGGAATTGCAGTGGCTTGCGCTGCTGCGAGTAACCATTTGCCATTTTGCTTTACGAAAGTCATTGTACGGATTTGCCAATAATCACCTTTTTCCTTTTTACCACTATAATAGATCCCCAAATGTGCAGTTACTGTCGCCATTGCCACCACTTTTGTCAGAAAGCGTATTTCTCTATTCTTTTCTTCAAGTGTTGTATTTTTGAAACCACCATTATGCATACTCTGAAGCTTCTTTTGTACAGTATCAAGGCTTTCAAATATTTCGGCATCAGGACTAATATAATAAAAGCCTTTTGTAGCGTAATTACCAATATCTTCAAAATTGTGACTATTCCAGCCGTTAATAAATGCCGAAACTCCAGCATTGACCGCATTCTTATCTGCTGTACTTTGGGCTAGGGTATGTAAAACCATTGTACTTGCGACCACAACAGTGAACATCTTTTTCATATGAATTAATTTAAATGGTTAATAAATTACTTATGGCAATATTTCCTTTGTCTTGCTTGATAACCAGTTAAGCAGTTTATTGGTTTTGTTCCTTCCAAAATTGCACATAACGGATCAGGGCTTGGCGAAGGTTGGGTATTCCGTGTTCCGTCAGCCCGCTTGGCCGTAAGTTTTATTCATCACGGCCAAGTTACAAAAGCCGATTAGAATTACCAATGCCCTTAAGGCTTTATTCCCCTGCCCAACTTTTGCCAAACCTAGGTTAGCAGTTTGTGCCAAAGCAAAAGGGAACATAGGATGATCCGATGCCGGGATCTATTCTATTGCCACTGATCGAAGTAATACTTTGAAAGCGGAGCAGTACAAATCTCGCTACTAATGCCCGGCTCGGACAAGACGCCCTTTACCGACAAACGCTGAAGCTTATTCTACTGCTCAAGCTGTAACAATGCCCGATGCCGGATTTGGCGTCGCTCGATTGAAAAACTACTGATCACAGTTGATGGAACTACCACTGCTCAATGTCCGCCCAATAGAATTACCGCTGCCTGGCAGTGCATTGTTTGGGTTTTGCGTATTTTTCTTCATACGCAAAACATTTACAATGCACATATTCTACTGCTGATCCGTGTGCCGATCGAAGCAGCCTTGCCTGGCAATAATCTACTGCTCAATAGCACCGGCAAAGACGGCTGAGGGAATTTGAAACGCAAATAAGTATTCCACAAGGAGTTTACCACCGTTCCACGTGATAAGATACCAAGCATTCCACAGAATAAGAGCCACCATTCCACAGGATAAGAGCCACCGTTTTGAGAAGGCAGCATTTTCTTTCCGGGGAGATGATTTGTTTTATTCCGGAGGAGATGTTTTTCATTCTTTCCGAAGGAGGAATTTTCTGTTTTTTTCCTGAAAGAGGTTACAGTTCATTCCTTTCCTGTCGACACTTGTTATAATTCATCCTTTCAAAGAGCGTGTTAAACAATGAGATTTAGGTTAATGCACAAAGTACTATTACAACATCTCATTTCTTTTTTCTCAAAGAAGTTCCCAGTAAACTAATTTTATGTGCATGAGCCGTAAGTCTATCCATAATCGCATCGGCAAGGGTAGGCTCTCCAATGTATTCATACCATTTGTTAACCGGTAATTGTGAGGTGATAATTGTAGCATGCTTTCCATATCTATCCTCAAGAATGTCAAGCAAGGTAAGTCTTATCTTATGATCGAGAGGGTTTAAACCAAAATCGTCCAGGATGAGTAAGGGAGCCCTTGCTATTTGATTGACCAATTTAACATAAGTGCCATCGAGGCGCGCAGCGGATATGGTTTCAATAAAACGACTCATAGAAAAATACAGGGTACTGTAGTCATTCAGGCACGCCTGGCGTCCTAGGGCGCAGGCTAAAAAACTTTTACCGGTTCCAGTCGATCCGCTAATAAGTACCGTTTCTCCTTTTTCAATATAGGTGCCGTCACATAATTGGAGAAGTTGTTCTTTGCTTATTCCACGTTCCGAGCCACAATGGATCTGTTCAGGAAGAGCATTGTAGCGCAACTTGGACCGGCTAAGATTACGGGTTGTACGCTTGTGGGATCGATACTGCGTTTCGGCTTCAGTAAGCATACCCAGCAGTGTGTGTGATTCAGGATGCTCGTGGATGGGGTGGCCCAGTATGGCTTCATATTGTTTAATCATTCCATAGAGGTTTAGCTTTTGCATCTGTTCCAAGGTGTTTTGGGTGTTCATTGTTTGTTGATTTGTTTTTTTATAATAATGATTGCTTTTGAAAAAAGAAAAAGGTTCTGGAGTTACTGGTAAGCATCTCCTCCCCGGACATTGGGATGGTCAGGCATCCGGAAGAGTTCAGGCTGCTCGTCGGTGATGAGTTTATCGAGGTGGTTTTTCAGGATATTATCAAGTGTGCTGTAGTTATAACGGTCTCCGTTTAACCCTCTTTTACAAGCTGCTTCCAGGCGTTCAGGGCCGTATTTGTGCCCAAGGCGAAGTATACCCTTGCAGGCATTAAAGGCTTGTTGGATAACGGGCCTACTCTTCAATACCTTCCCCACATACTGGTGTGTGTGGGTGCCTATTTTGGCAGCTTGCCCAAGGAAGTAATCCTGATCCCATCCATTCTGTTCGGCCACCTTTTGATGATGAATGGGCATGTGTTCTATAACGGTAGTAAAACCACCTTTTTTATAACTCCTTCTATGCATAGCAATACGGTTCAGTTCAAAGAAAACCTCCACCGTATCGGTATCATAGTTTACCGCTACCTTTTTACCAATATACTTGCAGGGAACGCTGTAATGGTGACCGTCTTCGCAGAGTGTGATATGATAGTCCATTTTAACCTTGCACTCGGCTTTATAGCGAATAACAAAAGGAGTTGATGGAAGGGGTTGCAATAACCCTTTTTCCAGTTCCAGGAACTGTTCCAGGCGACTGATCGCCTTTTTTTGAAAATCGGCTTGATGATGTAGTTCCAATTGCTTTTGGAAAGCGGCATTGATCTGTTCGAGGCTAAAGAACTCTGTGTCGCGTAAGGGGGCATACAGACGTTGATAAGTGAGCAAGACTTCCTTCTCTACTGGCGCTTTATCCTTAGGCTTGTATGGCCTTGCAGCGAACAGTGCCATGTTATTATGAAGGGCCCATTGCTCAAACACTTCTGTGAATATCGGCTCATACCTGCAGCTCTTTATTACAGCTGTACGCATATTATCGCATTTGATACTAAAAGGCGCCCCTCCAAAATAAGCAAGGCTTGCGTTAAGGGCTTTAATAACGCTTGGCATCGTTTCATTTGCAAGAGCAATCGCGTAGCTATAACCGCTATATGGCAGTATGCTCACAAAAACGCAGCACTCAACCAGTGCTCCTGTAGATCTGTCGATGTAGCTTATTTTGTCCCCGGCAAAATCCACCATCATCATCGCTGCCGGCTCATATTGCACATGAAAACTGGCCTGCTGTGGTAACATTAACTCTGCCAGCAACTCACAGAATTTCGAGTATTGATAACCTTCAGGATGTTCCCTTATGTATTCCTGCCATAACAACATCCGGGTTACACCCGGACGCTGCAGTTCCGCAAAATAATACTCCCTACGGTTCACTATAAACGCATTACGCGTATTCTGCTGGACGTTTCTGAAGGGGAAATGAGCAATCTCGGCCAGGACCGCATCGTCCATATTCAACAACTCTTCCAGGCTTTTAGGGCAGCTAGCCAGTCTTTCCTTGTATCGGTTTACTGTTGCCCTTGCTATTTTTAATTCCCGGGCTATCTGTCTTTCCGATAGCCCCCGCTGTAAGAGCAGGATCATTTTACGTACCACTTTCATTTCAATCAATTTTTTGGACATGCCTTATGAAGTTTAGTGTAGTATTAAACCCACGAAGCAATGTCAATTGGTTTTATAAATTGACGATCTGAAAAAGGATGATTTATAACAAACAGCTCATTCAAGCAAAGCCAAAGACCTGGCTCTTATCCTGTGGAATTTTTGGTATCATATCTGCGGAATGTCCGAATTTATATACCGGAAAATTAAGTGGCTCTTATCTGCGGAATGGTGGCTCTTATCCTGTGGAACAGGTGGCTCTTATGGCGTGGAATTTTTGGTATCTTATCCGGTGGAACGATGGCTCTTATCTTGCGGAATAGTGGCTTTTATAGTGTGGAATACTCAGCAAAGGCATAACTGCTAACGTTGAAGCATTTAAGTATTCTAGGATACTTAAATTACCAAATTAGTTTTAAATTAAGCTGTTTTTTTATAGTTATCCACATACTTTTCCCCTTTTTTTACTACCGCAAACATTCTTAATATCAATTTGAATTTGATGTTGTTCAATACTATCTTATAGCATTTTGTTTGCAGCTTTCTTTGCCCGTAGGTGCTCAATTCTTTATCCCATTGCAACGCACTACGTGCAGCCTGGTTGAGCTCCTGCTTCAACTCTTTATTTGCTATATGGCTCACTCTTTTCCTTCCCTGTATACTCGTTCCCGAACTGTGGTCAAATGGAACAACACCAACATAAACAGCATAACTTCTCGGGTTGTCAAAACTAGTGAAGTTTTCTGTATACGCTATTGTCATCAATCCATTCACTTTGCCAATACCCCTTATGCTGGTTATAAGCATATAGTTTGTATTAATCTTTTCATCCTTTGCCACAATTTTCATCATTTCTACTTCCACAGCTTCAATGCTTTTTATATTCGCCTTTTGTTTTTGTTCGAGAATTTTTACAACGATATCTTTCTTATTAACACCATACATATGTTCACGTTCTTTAATGCTGGATTGATACCCGGCATTTTCTCTAACTAATCTTTTTCTAAAGCTAAGTAACTCCTTAAGGCTCATCATCGCTGCATTTACCGGCTTTGAAGCTTTCAATATCTTGTGTTTCTCTTCTCCATACTGAGCTATCCTCGCTGAGTCAACCTTATCATTTTTACCTCTTGTAATGCCCAAAGAATTTTTGATTGCTAAACCCGGTATTCTTGTATACAAAATTTTCTGCGCCTCACAGAATTGCAATAGTTTGTACTCATAACCACCTGTATATTCCATTACTAAAAAACTCTTTTGCAGATCAATCTTAAAATCTCTGCACCAATTTAAAAATTGTACAAAACCCTCTGTTCCATTCTTAATCTTAATGTGCTCACTAAGTTCAGAGCAACTGATATCCAGGGTGTTTTTGGATACATCAACCCCTAATGTAAACTCCCAAGTTTTCATGATTCTATGATGGTTATATGTTTAAAAAACTTGCTCTTGTCAAAAACCTTTGATAGTTCAAAGACATAATTCTAGCTGGACCCGGAGCAAGGAAAGCAAAAGCAGGGACTAATACTTAAAAAAGTCCTTTAAGACTAGAAGTTGGGTAAGTTCACCCTGCCCTTAACTTTCAAAATTATTAACATTATTGGTAATTGTTAACACCCCCTAGAACCCCCATTATAGTAGTAGTAATATTATAGGAAATATTAAAAGAAAAATCCAAAGGCAGTTGGGGCATCTGTGTTACGTCTGCCGGTGCTGATGCCGAATTTATAACAAATAGCTCATTGTTTGTTTCGTTGCTCAAGCCATGATGTCCTGCCAAACCACTGCAGAACAGAGGCCTGTCGCTCATTGATCAAACGTCCCGCCCCAATTGCTTGAATGCACTGTTAGGCGCACGTCTATAAATTACCGCTATTGAGAAAAAATGATTTCACTTTGTCTTGTTCAAGCAAACCATTAAGATAACCATCAACTTCGTTACTTGACATCAAAGGTGTAGCAAGTTGTAAAGAACGCAGGGAATGGTCCTTTTGAGGTGCAATCAAGATAATTCTTCCAAACTTTAAATTAAAAAGCCTCATATTGACTACAGCATATTCGTCTCGATTGGCCGTCAGAAATGCCATATAATCCACTTCGTCGTTGTTTAAAGTTTTGAAGTACCCTTCACAAATAACATCTGGATTGTTCCTTGACAAGATAAAAGCTGAACTATGAGTGCGATTAATCGTATCAACGAAATTTGTCAAGGCAACGATTATAAAAAAGGCTTCGTTCTGCTTTTCTTTTAGAATCTCTTTAGTGGCTTCTGTTTTATTGGCGAAAAACCAATAGTAAACTAGTTTCTTCCCGTAATAATTTTTAAAATTTCCCGCGACTCCAGCCCCTTTATACCGGAAGTATCCCGCCAATTCATATTTAGGAACAGGAAAAGCACCATGCTGAAAAGGCTTTCCATTTTGATTACCCGTACTGTCATCTATATCCCTTTGCAACAACTCTTTACTCCAAGTCGCTGAGTCTTGACGGTTCTTTAGATGTTGTTTTTGAAACTCTATCCAATCAGGGATTGAACTTTGTGACAAACACGAAAGTGAAGACAAAATAAAAAAAGAAAAAACGATATAAAATTTCATAATCGCAGTTTAAGGTCAGTAATCTGTTGCGCCTAACGGACACGCATTGGTGTCCGGCAGGGCTCTTACATTCGTCGGCCCGGCACCGCTGCTAAATGTATAGCTAATTGATCATTGTTCGTTTTATCGCTCGGCTTTAATGTCCTGCCCAACCACTGCTTGGCAATGAACTGCAGCCTATTGCTTCAACGTCTCGCCCTGCTGGCACCAATGCACGGTTGGGCGTTCGTACTAATTTTGGGTGGGTTCCAAAACTAAGAACGCTTCTCTCAATTCTGATAGAAGCCTTCCATCCATTGTTTTCCATGACGTCCACCCGTTTACTGTTTTTCTTACGCTTCCAGAGTCATTAATTCCGGCTAAAGCGGCGTAGCTAGGACTTCCAAATACTTGATCCAATAGTGATAATGAGCCGTCCTCAAGTATTGTAGCCTCATACCTTTTTGGTTGCCCGTGTCTTGGCTTATAAGGCATTACTAAGACGTCTCCTACTTTCAGTAAATTGCTGCTGACCAAGTCACTTATTTCAACATCATACCGATTGATTTCCTTGTGGTTATTGAGCTCTTCAGCCTCTTGTCTGTGTCTAGTGTTGGTTTAAATTCTTCAGGGAATTCAAATACTATATTTTGAGGATTATTGAATTCTACAAACTTTGTGACTAGCCAAAGTTTTACCTTATACTTGAGTGTCCTCGCCCAATCTCCTAAATCCTTAGTCACCCCATCAATAGGAACGCCGACTATTGGATCCGTCTCTAATATGTCACCGAGTACCTGCCTAACATTTATTTCAGCGATATTCAATTCGTCAAATTTTTCTTTAATGGATGGGTCATTTTTGTATTGGTCGACAGATAAGTCTATAATAATACGTCTTGTAATTGCTTGTTGCGATGCTAATAATTGTTTTGTTATTTGCGGGGCAATATGATTCCAAACACTATGATGCATTAATTCTGCTTCAACCAGATACCACTTTCTTTGTTCTATGTCAATTGCAAAACCGTCAGGAATTGTTCCTCCACCATCCGCTGTTTTAATCTTTGACTTTGGTAAATAAAATGAATTGGGGCCAAACAATATTCATAGTTTTCTACAATAACTCTTTCCAATTCAGCTTCGTTGTCAAATGGTGATTTAATGAATTTAGTATCTTTAAATATAAGCATGATGTGAGTTTAGTGTTCGTACGTATGACGCCCAACGATTGAGTATTACTGCAGGTGGGGGATTTTATAATGTCCCGCCCGGTAATGCAGCTTGGTTTTGTTTAAAAGTTGAAGTTAAGAAGTTTTGCTTGGCTTTGTTCGTCAACCGAAACTACTGCTGATAGCGATTTTGTAGCCGATTGCTCCAACGTCCCGCCCCACCTTGCAGTAATACTTTTGTTGTGCGTTCGTACTTCTCTGTCACCTTTTAGCGGCTTTCCTAAATTTTTGAATGGCGTTCCCTAATATGTCACCAACATATACATTTTCGTCTTTGTCAACAGTTAGGTCGTGATACCAAGAAATTGAACCTGCATAAAAACCACTTCTGCCAAATCTTGTTTGAACTTTTCCTGTTGTGTCAAAAATGAAAACATCTGAACCACGATGTTTTACTTTCAAAAAAGTGAAGTCATCAACCGCAAACAGTTCCGATTTCGCTTTGTCAATGAATACAGAACACATAGAACCAAAGGTGTTGTCTGTCCATAGTTTGATAAACTTGCCAGATGGGTCAAATTGTTGTATTCTGTTGTTTGAGATGTACCAATAAATCCGGACAGTAAAGTGACGTAAATTCGCTAACCATGTCTGTCAAAAAAGTAACAAGAACTCATAGAAAGTATGATTTATCATTCAAAGAGGATGTGATTAAAATGATATCTTCAGGCCGTCCCGTTTCAGAGATATCTCAGGCACTTGGTGTGAGTGCATCGCTGCTTCACCGGTGGTACAAATCAGCTCAATCTGTTTCCACAATTCCAGGTAAAATCACAGGGGTATCATCAACATCACAAAACGGCTTATTTGGGGAAAATGAGCGCTTAAAAGCTGAACTCAGACGCACCGAACAGGAGCGTGATATTTTAAAAAAAGCCTTGGGAATTTTCAGCCGCGGGATATGACAATAGTGTATGGCTTTGTCAATACCATCCGCGATGAGCATCCTGTTGAGCAGATCTGTAAAGTGTTAGGGATCAACCGAAGTTGTTTTTATGAATGGCACAATAAAACCACCCATCAACCCAAAGCTAAAAACACCATGATTGAACAGAAGGTGATTGCTGTTTTCAGCGAACATAAACGCCGTTACGGCTTCAGAAGGATCGTTGCCGAGCTTAAGCATCAAAACGTATGGGTAAGCCCTTATAAGGTCCGCAAGTACCTTTCTGCCAATGAGCTCAAAGCCATCCAGCCGCGATCCTTTGTGCCTAAAACAACCAACAGCAGGCATCCCTATCAAATCAGCCCCAACCACCTGAAGACAAAGGCTTTTCCGGTAGCTATCAACCAGGTGTGGGTAGGTGATATTACCTACATACCAATGGCTGCAGGAGTTTTCCGCTATTTGTCTGTATGGATGGACCTGTGTTCCAGGAAAATAGTAGGATGGGACCTGCAGGATCACATGCAGGAATCGCTGGTTACAGCCTCTCTCAATAAGGCAATAAGGACACGAAAAGTATCGCCTGGGTTAATGATACATTCCGATCGTGGCGGGCAGTATGCAGGGACTAAATTCAGGCAAATGCTGCATAGGAGAACCGTGATACAAAGCATGAGTGATGCTGATAATCCATATGATAATGCGCATATAGAATCCTTATTCAGCAGGTTCAAGGCAGAGTTGATGGAAGGTGGCGCCTTCCATGATGCTGAAGATTCCCAAACCGAGATTTTCGACTATATAGAAATGTATTATAACCCCTTACGGTTACATTCTTCCATTGGCTATTTATCTCCTAACAATTTTGAAAACCAGTTAGCATTAACATGAAAGTAAAGCCAATCAATAACGGTACTAAGGCGTCTGGCAAGCCCGTTAACCGCTGTCTGGCTGCCAACCTTAGCCCACCTGAAAATAGTACTGTCAAAGAGCTTAAAATATGCCTACGATGTCCGGAATTATTCCTGGCAGGTTGCACCTCTGCAGAGCCTGTTTCTGCTTCATTCCGGCAAAACAAATATATCATGAATAACATCAATAACAAAATAATAAATGCTGTTGAAACTCAATGTGGATAAGTATTTCAAAGGAATCAGCAGATGAAAAATTTAAGAAAAAAAGCACCAAAAAAAGAAAGAAGAAAAGGAATGGGCTATCGCCCATGAATCTAATGATTAGGTTTTCTGAGGCATCAGCATCAAAGCATATTTACTTTGATAACAATTAATATTACATTTGAAACATTATTCTAAACTAAGACACTTTACTGTCCGGATAAATCGACACACCTCAGTTTTCCCTGTCAGCAACATACACATTATCGTTTCTGTCTAAACAAATTCCGTGTGGTATATCAAACTCACTTTCTTTGTGGCCTTTCTTACCCCACTCTAACAAATATTTTCCTGTCGGCGAAAATTTTACAATTCTACTATTTCCATAACCATCGCTAACATAAAATGAACCATCTTTTGCAATGGCAATGTCCGTTGGTTTATTGAAATGTAAACTGTCGTTGCCTGAAACTTTTGTTTCACCAAGTTTCATTAAAAGTTTTCCATCATGGCTGAACTTAAAAACTTGGTGAAGTCCTACATCAGTAACCCAAATATTATTTTCATTGTCAACTGTCAAGCCGTGAGGCATTATAAATAAATTAGCACCCCAACTATCCATTATTTTACCATTGTCTTTGCCAATAATCAAAATGGTTTTGCTTTGGATTGGCTTATCTGGCATTGAACCAAATAAGCTCCATTCTCTTTCAGCCCTATGAAAAACAATAATGTTCTGGTTTGTGTCAATACCTATCCCTGTTGGATTTCCTAATTTAAAACCCGTCGGCAATTGCAGCCAATTTTTTAAAAGTTCATACTTTGTTGCTGGGTCAAACCCTTTACCTTTTTTGAATGGCTGCAAGAAATAAGAAACAATTAAAAGTCCTACTAAAACGGTGATTAAATAAACAAGTTTCTTAACCATTTGTCGGTAGTAGAGGTTCGTTTCAGTATGACGCACAACGTTTTGCATTGCCGAAGGTTAGGGAATTTGATGCTGGTCCTGCCCGGAACTAAAGCCAAATTGAAAAAATAAAGTACAAGTTAAGAACAAAAGCTAAATTGAAACCGTCCAGCCGAACCAAAGCCGACAGTGATTTGCGGCGGAAGTTCCAATGTCCAGCCCTAACTTTTGGCAATGCATTGTTAGCGGTTCGTTGTTCTTATTTATTATAGTTATCCTGTTTAAATGGCATTCCACTACCTTTTTCTAAATAAGATTTCAAACTGTCGCAAAACTGTCGCCAACCTGTTGTACAAATATCATAACATTCAATGTCTGGATTTAAACCGATATGAGTTACTCGGATTACCGTATTTGTCTTTTCTATTTTAAGTTCCCAAACAATTTTGGTGTTCAACCATTCCTTTTTATTATTTAGTTCAGGAATGTCAATTAATGTGTCCGTCACAAACCAAACAACTTTTTCATTTGGGATTAGTTCTTCAATTCGCATTGTTTTAAAAACAGCGGGACCAAAGCGAACGGTGAATGATTCACCTAACTTGCTTGACCTCCCTTCAAACATCTCTGTCCACCAAAGTGCTATTTCTTTCGTAATACTTTCAAAAACTTTTTCAAGAGAAGCGTTTACAGTTATCTCATGCCGAAAATTTTCTTTCTCTAAGTGGTTTCTTAGAGATTTGTTGAGGATTTCATTCCAACCATTTTCAAAATTATGTAATGCAAAATCAGGATTTTCAATTGGAAATGTCTCAATACCGCTATGTGTTAGTTTTAACAACGTTTTGTTTCCTTGGTCAAAGAGTTCAAATGTTACAAATGAAACTCCAGGATATCCGTCGTAGCGCCAACTATAAGAAAGTTTTTTATTAGGAACTACCTCAGTTATTTCGCATAAGTGTAAGTATTGTATACGTTCATCGTGTCCACCTCTAAATTGAAATTGAAAGCCTACCTGTGCTTTAAAGCTTTTAAGGTTAAAATACCAGTTTTTCATTTCGTTGCTGTCTGTTAGTGCTTTCCAAACTCGTTTTGTCGGCACGTCAAATAGTCTTTCTAAGACAATTAAATTATTTTTCATTTTGCTATTTGTTTTTTAGTTGTTTTTTTGATTTTCTTTTTTTACTCAAGTGCAACTCAAGTGCATCTAATTTATTTGTCCAAAAGCGTCTGTATCTATTTGTCCATTCCGAAACTTCTGCAAGTGTTTCTAATCTTGCTTCGCAATAGCGTTCTCTACCCTCTGTCCTGATTTTAATAAGTCCGCACTCTGTCAAAATTTTTATGTGCTTTGAAATTGCAGGTCGGCTTATTTGAAATTTTTCTGCAACGGCATTTAAATTCAATGTTTCAGCAGCAAGCAGATTAATTATTTCTCGCCTTGTTGGGTCTGATATAGCTTGGAATACGTCTCGTCTCATTTGTCTATATTTAAGTAACCATTCGGTTACAAACATATGTGTAACATTTCGGTTACGCAAATTTATTTTAAGTTTGGTCGGAAATGGAATGATTGTCGGTGCGTAGAATGTCGTCCGTTACAATGACCGCTAACGGCTACGCATTGGCGGTGGCAGGGCATTTGAAAAACGTCCGCCCATAAACCGCTGCTGGTTTGACATACTTTGCTGAAGGTAAGACCTAAAAGCTAAATTCATGATGTCCTGCCCGAACCATTGCTGATTGTTGAACTATAGCCGATGCTTCCAACGTCCCGCCCTGCTGGCGCTAAGTCTCCATGTAACCTTAAAACTGTTGAGGCAGTTAAAAAAGTAGTCAATATAAAATTGCTACAGTAACTTTTAATTTCGTTATAAAAACCTCAACAGCATGAATAAAATTACTTCAAATTTCGCTGGTCAAACCATTTTTGTAGGCATGGATGTCCATAAAGACAGCTGGAATCTGGGCATTCATCTGAATGACATGTTTATTAGAAATGTGCATCAAAAGCCAAGTCCGGTCGTTATGGTTAATTACCTGAACCAGCAATACCCCAATGCACGGTATAAAGCAGCTTATGAGGCCGGTAAATTCGGCTTCTGGATACAAAGGCAACTTACAACCCTCGGTGTTGAATGCCTGGTAGTAAATCCCGCCGATATTCCCCGAACTCAAAAGGACAGTCTCCAGAAAACAGATCCCAGAGATGCCCGCAATTTAAGTTTGCGCCTTCAATCCGGTGTTTTGCGGGGGATACATATACCTGATGAACAACAGGAAGCTGACAGAGTCTTTTTCCGGCATCGTAAAAGAATATTAAAAGATCTCACCCGGTGTAAGAACCGCATCAAAGGTTGCCTGGCCTTCAGCGGCATAGATATTCCTGAGCAATATGATAATGCCAACTGGAGCCATAACTTCATCAACTGGTTAAAGAGTCTGGATTGCAAACAGGTAACCAGGCGGACTGCACTCAATTATATGATATCTCAAATGGAATTCCTTAGAAAAGAACTCTTAAGTATCAGCAATGCCATTCGTAAGATGATGAGAGAGCAACGCTATAAAACCAACTACTATCTCTTAAGAACCATTCCTGGCATCGGACCTTTAACGGCAGCTAGTATTTTGATAGAAATAGGCGATGTTAAACGTTTTGATACTTTCTATCATCTCAACAGCTATGTAGGCTTGCTTCCCATGGAGCACAGCAGCGGACAAACAGAAAATAAGATGAGCCTCACCGTAAGAAAGCACCGGCAACTACGCAGCGATCTGGTGGAAAGCGCCTGGACCTCAAAACGAACTGATCCTGCAATGGCTTTATACTTTCAGGACCAAATCAAACGCAAGGACAGCAAAATCGTGATTATTAAAATAGCCAGAAAACTCCTTAACAGGATCCGGTATGTATTAATCAATCAGAAGCAGTACGATTATGGCATTTTAAAATAACCGGGAGGCCTGACTACTAAACACTGCATGTAAGTGAGATACTGCCGCTAAGGCTGTAGCAGGCTCTCTTTTAATCAAGAAAATATTTTATCAGCAACATACCATAAATAAAAGAGCAGGTTGACTACTAAACAAAAGTTGTTATCGCAGCATAATCAAATGGCGAGAGATTTTCTTCGTCAAAGACTGTAGCAGCCTGTTTTACACCACTCCTCAACCATCGGGACTAAGTGTAAAAATCAACAAAAAGTAACAGAGAACTGTAGCACTTATTTTGCCTCACTACAAAATTATGTGACTACTCATAGGATGCTGGGTATGTTGATTTAAAAAAAATGAATATATTTGAAATAAGGAAAAAATACACTTGCGAAGGGGAAAGGTTTATTTAATATAAATCTTTCTCTTTCAAAAGAATTTATATCCAAGGCCTACCATATTAACTTGTTTCAATCACCCTAAGGTACATAGGATGCATGGTTGGGCGCAGACTTTTTTTGTCGGCAAGTGATGTGCGCAAATAGATTGTTCCTGTTCAAACGAGCCCGAGCTGCTGCATCATAGCCATCTGGTCCCATAGCTCCCATCGCTTTGCTACCCTTCCGTTAATTACGTGGTCAATAATAAGCCCCTCGATTTCCACCTTCCTGCCAGTGGCTTGGATTTCACCAAAAGGTCCCGTATTTGTTCCTTTAGCAGTCCATCTGGTGCTAACTTTTTCTCCGGAGGCGAATTGATCATCGATAGTAAAATGCAGATCTGGGAAAGCAATAAGAAGCCCTGCTATCATTTGCTTGAAGTTATCTAATGAAAGGTCCCGCTGAGGATTACCATTAATATGAATAACACAATCAGGCTGGAATACTTCGTCAGCCACAGAAACGTCACCACCATTCAAACCATCAACCCATTTCTGCTCGTATGCTGAAATCGCCGAGGTAATATTTTCCTGATCAATCATGATAGCCTCCGTATTTTAAAGTGAAGAATTTTGATGAAGTAAATCTACTTAAAAGTCAGATACTATGAAAACGATTATTATAAAAATTTTCTTATTGATTGGTTTTGAAGTTAGCGATGTGTCACGAAAGTTTGCGCCCAACGTTGAAGCATTTAAGCAGTTGGGGCGTTCCGTGTTACGTCTGCCCCGACCGATGCTGAATTTATAACAATAAGTTCATTGATCGCCCAAATGCCCGGCCTTGATGTCCGGCCTTAGACCACCGCTGATTAACGGCCTGGTGCTCATTGCCCCAACGTCTTGCCCCAATTGCTTGAATGCTGGTGTTAGCGGCAGTTTATCCGTCAGTCAGTAATTCCATTGAACTATAACCCATATCTGTTGGACTAATCAAGTTATAAGTCATTGTGTTACTGAATGAATTATATCGGTGAAAATATTGAACTGCACTTCTCAGGTTCGACAAAATATCTTCATTGTTGTGCAAGTCAACAACTATCAAGTCTCCTCCCAAGGTGTAGAACTTTTTTGTTCCATCTGTTACTTTGATAATTCGGGTTACTTTTCTAAGAGGACCAACTTGCAAATTTTTGAACTTCAATATTAGATTATCCAAGTTGGTTTTGTTTCCGCCTTGGTAATCCAAAAACAAGACAGAAGCATTAGGTGACAAAAAGCTATGCCGATTAAGAAAGCATTGCAGAGCCGTTCCATCAATATTCTTTATGCTTCCTGATTTTACCTCGAAGTGGAAAAGTGAATTTTGGAAATTGGCAAGACAGTCAAAGTCGCCACCATCAGGAGCATTCTTAACTTTTACACCATAACTAGCAGATAATGCCCTCAGTTCTTTTACACACAGATAGGCAATTAAAAGTTCTACAGTATTTGAATATCGTTTTTCGTTATCAGTTGATGCAGTAAAAACATAGTCGTATGTTTCGTTTGATGTAACAGTGCTTGTAGTTCCGAAGACCATACTTCTAACCTGTAAGCGAAATTTCTTTTGGCTAAACTTTTCGATAAACTTCTCAAATACCGCCCAATCAGGAATATTATTGCTACCCCTTGTAAACAGCGGATTTACTTGGCTATCTAACAACGTTTCTTCAATCGTTCCCTCTGTAACACCTTCAAATCCGCTTTGAAAGAGTAAATCTTCAACATTGAAAATGTCGACGATGTTGAGTTGTCGTTTATCAGGCTTCCCCCTCTGTAGAAAATAGTTTAGTGTTGTCATTTTTAAATTGCCGCTAACGGTAAGGCTTGGCGATGGGCTGGCATTTTATAATTGTCTGCCCGGAACCATAGCTCAATATTTTTACTAAAGATGAAGATAACAACTAAAAGCTCAATTTATAACGTCAAGCTGGAACTACTGCTGATAGTGAGTTGTAGCTGATTGTTCTTCCGTCAGCCAGCCTATTGCCAAACCTGCTGTTGTAAGCCGTTTTTTTCGGTCGGTTCTTTAGAAGTCCACTTCATATAGCATTTTAAGTTGTCGTTTGTTTATGCTTGCAGGTAAAAGTCTAATTACCAAATTTCTTACTGAGGCTAACATTTTGTTTTCAATCTGTGCTACTCTTCCAATAGTCCACGAAGCATTGACTATGTAGTGAGTTCTTTTCAGTCGTCTTTGCTCAAATTGCTTAAATGCTTTTTGAATGTCTGCATTATTTTTTAATTCGTCTGCAAGAATTACTGCGTCTTCAATTGCTTGGCAAGCACCTTGACCCATATTTGGTGTCGTTGCATGTGCTGCGTCACCAATCAAAACTACATTGTCAAAAGCATATTGGCCGATAGGTTTCAAGTCTATAATGTCGTTCCAAATTAGGTTTTCATCTTCTGTTTGTTGTAAAACCATTGGTATCGGTTTGTGGAAGTCTTTGAAGTGTCTTTGCAAATCCGCCACTTTAAATTGTTTCATTGCGTTATCATTTTGTTGTGCGTTTACACAAGCAAACCAATAAATTTTATTGTTTGCCAAAGGTACAATGCCGAAACGTCCTGCCGTTCCCCAGGTTTCAGATGTCTCCGACAGGTTTAAGTTCGTGTTTTCAATTACAGCTCGCCAACAAGTATAGCCCGAATATCTTGGGGTTGTTTTTAGCAATAATTTCTTACGAATTGGCGAATGGATACCGTCTGCAACAATCAAAAAATCTGTCTCGTAAACACTTCCATCTCGAAACTTAATTGTTATCGAATTTTTTGTTTGCTTAATATCGATAGCGTGTTTATTTGTATTTATGATCTTACTGTCAATTTTTGAAAGCAATAGTTTATGTAATTCGGCTCTGTGAATAGTGAAGTTATCCACTCCATATTTTTCACTAATCGCTTTGCTGTCTGTTTTAATTATGGGCTTTCCTTTTTGGTCGTAGAGGGTAAATGATGGAATAAGTCTCCCAAATTTAATTACTTCGTCAGCAATGTCTAACTTCTGAAATGCTTTGATTGCATTTGACGCTAACACAAGACCAGCCCCGACTACATTAATTTCAGGAGTTGCTTCAAAAATTGTTGGGTTGATACCAATTTTGTTTAGTGCAATTGCGGTTGTCAGTCCCGCTATGCCTCCACCTACAATTATGAATTTTTGTGTCATTGTCGGTCGTTCTAAAATGGCTTACAACGATAAAGCATTTAAGCAGTTGGGACAATAGCATTCCCGTCGCCCGGTACTGCAGTTAAATGTATGATTAAAATTCATTGTTAGATATATCGCTCGGCTCTGATGTCCTGCCAACCACTGCTGACGAATGAACTACTGACCATTGCTCCAATGTCCCGCCCCAATTGCTTGAATGCACTGTTGTGCGCTCGTTTTTTTGTCAAACGATACGGTTTATGTTTTCTTATGCTTACACATCATTGCTTGTGTCCAACGTTGTAAGTTAATGAAATTAAACCTGTTGAGTATGTTTTTGTGTCGATTAGGAATAGTTTAATCCTGTCCTTAATATCCTGAAATAACGGCTTTCCATGTCCTAGTAAAATAGGGTGAATAGCTAAAGACAATTCGTCAACCAACCCTAAATTTATTAATGAACTCGTCAAACCCGCACCGCCGAAAAGCCAAATGTCTTTTCCTTTTTCTCTCTTAATATTTTCAACTTCAATCTTTATGTTACTTTTTATTAATGTCGCTCCATCTTTTACTTTATCAAGTGTTGTTGAAAAAATATATTCTTTTATAGGGTTATCCAGATAGAGCGCAAAGCGAAGATAAGAAATAGAACTTAGCTAATAAATTTAGTATATTTGTACTAAATATTTGAGTATGTTTCAGGGAATCACCATTAGTGAGTTTAATAAGTTCTTTACAAGTGAAGATGATTGCAGGCAGTATCTGTTTGATTTAAAATGGAATGACGGTTATCGATGCCGCAATTGCAATGGGAAGAAAAGCTGCAAAGGCAAGACTCGGTTTCATTTGCGATGTACACAGTGCGGGTATGATGAATCTGTCACAGCACACACATTG
The DNA here is from genome assembly GCA_037718865.1 of Chitinophagaceae bacterium. Lineage (GTDB taxonomy): Bacteria > Bacteroidota > Bacteroidia > Chitinophagales > Chitinophagaceae > JADCRZ01. Next base: position 191,070 of record JBBJMP010000010.1, read on the forward strand.
TTTCACAAGATGAAGATCCCGCTGCTGAAGGCTTTTGGGATTAACTTTCGGATCTCTGTGCGCAAAAAAGGAATGTCAACCATAGAATTGGCTAATGAATACGGCATCAATCAAAAATCTTCCTGGTTGTTTAAACGAAAGGCACAGGAGGCAATGGCAAGCAGCGGCAAACATCTTCTTAGTGGTCATGTAGAAGTGGATGAATTGATGATTGGGGGAGTAGATGAGGGCGAACGCGGAAGAAGCAAGGGAGATAAGAAGCTGGTAGTGATGGCAGTTGAAAAAGTACAAGGAGATAAAATAGGACGAGCCTATGCACAAACGATTGAAGATGCCAGTGCAGAAAGCTTTAAGCCTTTCTTCGAGAAATATATTGACAAAGATAACACCCAGATTAAGACGGATCAATGGAGGGGTTACTGGCCACTGGAAAGTGAATTTGAAATCAAGCAAAAGCCCTCAAGTAAAGGGAAAAACTTTATGGGATTGCATTATTTAATCATGAATTTGAAAGGATGGCTAAGAGGTATACATCATAAGTGTTCAGAAAGATTCATGAACGGATATTTAGATGAATTCTTCTTCAGATTTAACCGGAGAAACTTTCTACCAACCATCTGGCACAAGCTGATTGAGAGAATGATGCAACATGAACCCTACGCCTATAAAGCAAATGCGACTTAAATGGATAACCCTATTCTTTTAATTTAGGAAAACTACCACCGTTATTATCACCCATAGCTAAACTCATTTCATAAGTTTTCCTACCAATAAATGCTGTGTCAATTCGTTTGAAAAAGTCTGAAAGCCCATAGTCCTGATCACTATAACACCAATCATATTCACCATTAGGTCCTTCAATAAAACCGTCTAAGCTTACTGCAAGTCCTAATATTACTTTTCGCATAGTAGAATCTTATTAAAATGGCTTACAACGTATGTATTGTAAGTATACGCAAAAAAAATTGTTATTGAAACCTAACTTGTTGTAATTCGCTTTTACAAATTGTTTAGTACGGCAAGCCAGCTACCATTCGATACTTCCTTTCTTCCAGATGTCATCCAAAGGGCTGACTATATTGACCAGTTGTTCCCTTTTTACATGCAGATAGCGTTCAGTAGTCTTTATATTGAAATGCCCGAGTATGTCCTTGATGTAACGGATGTCGACTCCTTTCTCCAGTACATGTGTAGCAAAGCTATGGCGAAGCGAGTGAAAAGTGACCTCTTTTGTGATGCCAGCATAATTTCGCGCCATCTGGAAAATCTTTTGTGCGGTTCTGGCACTGTACCCACTTCCAGGTTCCTGCCCCTCAAATAAATACATCTTAGGCCGGGGATGGCAAAGCCTTATGTATTCCCGGAGAACGTCAAGCAATACCAGGCTCAGGTTTACATACCTGTCCTTTTTCCCCTTCGCCCGTTCTATAAAGAGTTGCATCCGGTCACTATCGATGTCTTTCAGCTTCAGATTGACCACTTCGCTTACTCGCAAACCTGCGCTATACGCTGTAAATAAGATAGCCTTGTGCTTTTTGTTCGTTACCGCATTAAAAAGCCTTGCTATCTCGCCTTCGCCCAATATGTTGGGTAGCTGTAGCGGCTTTTTCCTTTAATCCATCTTTCAGGCATTTGAGCAGATAACGCTTCACGTGTTCAGTCGTGAGATTGACAGCTGGAATTTCTCCCAGGGCCTGAAAAAACACCATCAATTCCCCTCTGTATGTTCCCTGGCTGCTGTTACCCGCACAAACTCCGTTATCCCGCTGAAAGCATCCATAAGGGCATGCACCTTTATACCACCGTTTTTACGGCCGCCATCCAATCGGTTACGGCCTACTCCCCGCAATAGTTCGCTGAACAGCGAAATAGTCGTACTGTCAATGATCTTCAGGTTGCGGATACTCAACCCCTTTAACCGGCTGTCCGAGATAAAGCTGTGGTATTGCTTCAATAATCCGTAATAAATCGTTTCAAAGACCTGGTAGCTGCGTTTGTTGTTCGCATCTGAAAGGGTACTGCGAGCCGGAGCCTTATCTAAACCAAGATGAGCCAATTTGCCTTCGCAACCCAGCATCCCCTCACAAAGTTCCTGGAGCCCGTTACAATAGGTGAACACACCGTATAGCAGGCTTACTAAATGAACCCGAACGGGTAGTCGTTTATAGTACCGGTTGGAATTATGTTTTCTATTAGCTGCATGTATAATACTGTTTGGAATTACATCTAATATTTGTGATAAAACCGGCTGTCCGGGAAATTTTTTAACTTCACCCATTAGGAATATTTTTGTGTGGTAACTCAAACATACCCTGTTTGCGTGATTCTTTGGAACCGCCCTTTTTTATGCCGTAACTTTAAATTTTTAGTCGGACAATAGTGATTAAAATTCAATAATTACACCAAGGTTAGGTCTCACATTCGGATCATCATTTTTCACGCTGGTCGGTATAGCATTGCTTCCATCTGCTTTAATTGCCAGGCCGTCAGTTGTTTTAAAAGTTCTGTTATCTGCGGTTCTTGTCCATGTATATTCGGGTATAGCGGGATTTTTTGCAACATACCAATTGGTAACATCTAAGAACAAATCAATGGTTAATTTTTTAAGGTTAATTTTTTTATCTATCCTTACATCGCTGCTGTTAAAGCCACCCAAACGTTGTGTATTCAGTCTTGTATAATCCAAGTTTCCTTTACCCTGCGATAAGTAATTTAATCTTGAAGCGGTTTCATCAAATGGTGTGTAAGGTGCTCCGCCCTGGTAACGGAATTTTAAACCAAGTTCCCAGTTACGTGGAAATTTATAACCCCACGTTACTGATAATAAATGTTTATTATCCCAACTACTGGAAACAAGTTTATTATTTGCACCACTATACATACTTCGGTAGTAGGTATACGATAAAATACCAAAGAATTTTTCGGTTAATTTTTTCTGTAGAAAAAACTCAATACCGTAGGCTTTTCCTTTGCCATTGGTGTTTACTGCTTCGTTTCCAAGCAATGTAAAATCAGTTCCCAGGTTAGCCAACGAAATTCCGTCTCCTACAGAAACAGGCACATTGCCATACTGCTTGTAAAAACCTTCCAATGTAAAACGTAATCCGTCATTTGGTAAAAATTCAAACCCTGTGGTATAGTGTGTAGCTCTTTGATATTTTGCATTTTTATTTACTAATGCATTATTGTTATCAGCATAGCCAAGTACGGTGTAAACAGGCAATTTGTAATAGATGCCAGTAGATGCATTTAATGTCCATTTATCTGCTAGTACATAGCTAAAAGAAATTCTTGGCGATAAAGTTTGTAAGCCATTCATCCCATCTGTGGTAAATGTATTCATATCTGTACGCACACCTGCACTTATGCCTAGCCTGTCATTCATTGCCCTCTTACCCACCTGTACAAAAGCTCCCAGGCGTACAAAAGGATTTAATGGACTTGTAAAATTTTGATTTATGCCAGGTTGTATCACATTGTTGCTTGCATCTCTCACTTCCTTTTGTATTACTGCAAATGTTTTATTATCGTATTCTGCCAGTTGGGTAGATGCACCGTAAGCCAGTTTCCAGCCATTTTTATTTTTATTGATATCAAACCGCAGTTTGGTTTCTGTTTCATTGCTTACTACATCCAATGTTTGGTTTGCGGCTGAAGGATTTTCATTGTCCTCATATTTTTGAATTTGGTTATTAAACCTTGTTCTGCTCAAAGCCAAATTCCAAAAACCATTTGGGATGCTTCTTTTCAGGGATGCCCCCATTGTATAGTTCCATTGTTGTATAAGAACATTTGAATTGATAAGGTATAATTTTTCTGGTGTTGCTTCATTTCGTGAGACAAATTTAAAATCATCAATAGCGCCAATTCCAATAAAAGTGAGGGTGGTTTTATTGTTTATTTGATGGGTGATTTTTGTTTGAAAATCCCAATAATCGGGAAGAATTGGTAAGTCAATTGCTGAAAACAGTGGCCCAAAGTAGGATTTGGTGGCGGATGCTAAAAATGTTGTTTTTTTATTTTTAGATAAAGGCCCTTCCAATGTAATGGCTGATTCGGTTGTGCTTAATCGAGCGTTCCCCTGAAACTTGTTTGCATTACCAATTTTTTGTTTAAACTGAAATACACTGCTTAGTGCATTGTCATATCGGGCATCAAAAGCCGAAGAGCTTAATTTTATATCCTCAATAAAAAATGTATTTAAAATGCCCTGGGGGCCTCCGCTGCTACCTTGTGTTTGAAAGTGGTTGATTACCGGTACTTCAATACCATCTAAGTAAAATACATTTTCGTTGGAAGCACCACCACGAATAATGATATCATTGCGAAATGAACCACCCTGTTGCCCACCACCTACCCCGGGCAATGTTTGTATTACTTTGCTAATGTCAAAATCACCACCGGGGTTACTTCTTATTTCTTCTGCAGTTAATCTTTGAACACTAAGCGGTGTTTCTAAGGTGGCTGCACGAACACTTCTTTTATTAGACTTTATAACTACTTCTCCCAACGCCGCTGCTTCCTGTTCAAGCTCAATGGTGAATACATTTTCGTTACCACTATTTACAACAATATTATAGAGTATAAATGTTTTAAAACCTACGGAGCTTATAACAAGATTGTATGTTTTAACCGGGATATTCAAAACTCTAAACCTTCCATTTGAATCAGCAGCAGCAGATAAGTTAGTGCCGGCCAGGTTAATATTTGCTCCGGCCAGGGATTGCTGTGTATTTTTCTGAAGAATTGTTCCGCTGATACTGCCGGTTTTTTGGGCATATGCAGTGCCCGCCATTAAACACATGGTAATAGAAACCATGAAAGTTTTTAAAAAAAAGAATTTCATTTTTAATTTAGTTGTAAACATGTTCTAACACAAAAGGTTTGATTGATTGGGCAGAAAAATTTGAAAATCAACTTTTGGTGCCCATGCAAAATTTCACTAAAGTCCAATAGTTTTAATATTATTTTTGACAAATAGCGCGGTCCTAAAAAGCAATTCCCCACTTTTCTTTGTCAGTCTTGAAAAATCTCCTAATGTCGCAGTTAAGCATATTCTTCATTTTATTATTTCTCGTTTCATCTTTGTAGGATGCTGTTTAGGGTGACACACACGTTTTGCGGCTTGGCGAAGGGCGGGATTTTTAGCACTAAAGTTCATACGAAGTGAGGTGCACCAATAAATCCGGACAGTAAAGTGACGTAAATTCGCTTAACCATGTCTGCCAAAAAAGCATCAAAAACGCGTAGGAAGTATGATTTATCATTTAAAGAGGATGTTCTTAAAATGATATCTTCCGGTCGCCCTATTTCAGAAGTATCCCAGGCACTTGGGATGAGTGCATCGCTGCTTCACCGGTGGTATAAGTCAGCGCAATCTGTTTCCACCACGCCAGGCAAAAAAGGAGTAGTATCATCAACATTACAGAACAGTTCATTTGCAGAAATTGAGCGTTTAAAAGCTGATCTGCGCCGCACTGAACAGGAGCGTGATATTTTAAAAAAAGCCTTGGGAATTTTCAGCCGCGGGATATGACAATAATGTATGCCTTTGTCAATACCATCCGTGATGAACACCCTGTTCAACAGATCTGCAAAATAAATCAATCCTTTGGGTTGGCGTAGGCCGGTTTTTTCGACGATGTGGCAGAAATCGATAATTAGTGAAACTCTTAAATAAACGCTCAAAATAAAAAAACTTCATAAATAATTAATATATAATTACTTATGAAGTTATCTATGTGGTGTGGGGCGGGATTGAACCGCCGACACAAGGATTTTCAGTCCTTTGCTCTACCAACTGAGCTACCGCACCATCTGAACAAATCGCTAACTTAAACCAACAGGTACAATTTGTCCGGGCAGCAAAAATAGGAGATTCTATAAATATTCCAAAAAATAGAATCAACTCATGCTAAATCCCATACTCGCACAGAAACTTGATCCGCATGATCTTTAGCTGCTCCCAGGTGTAATCGCCATCGCTCAATTCCTGCAAAGCTATCTGTAGGCTGCTAGTCTCGCAACTTTTAAAATAATCCAGAATCTCGTCCTGCTCCTGATCATCTACCATCTCGTCGATGGCATAGTCCAGGTTGAGCTTGGTGCCGCTGCCTACAATGGTTTCCATCTCTTCCAGCAGCCCGTCTATACGCATATCTTTATTCTTGGCGATAACGTCCAGCGAGATCTTTTTGTCTGTCTGCTGGATGATATACACCTTCAGCCCGCTTTTATTTACCACGCTCTTCATCACAAAATCATCCGGACGGTCGATGCCGTTCTGCTCCACATAGTCGGCTATCATTTCCACAAAAGGCTTTCCGTAACGCAAGGCCTTTCCCTTGCTCACGCCCTGGCATTTCTCCAATTCCAGGGTGGTCGTCGGATACATGGTTGCCATATCCTGCAAAGATGTTTCCAGGAAGATCACGAAAGGCGGCAGTCCTTTTTTCTTTGCTTCCTTGTGCCGGAGTTCCTTAAGCATCTCGAGTAATCTTTCGTCCAACGCACCGCCCACTGCCGCTTCGGCTCCTTCATCATCGTCGGCGTTGGCCTCTTCAAACAGATTATTCATTACAATCTTAAAGGAGGTTGACTTCTTTAAAAACTTTTCTCCTTTTGAGGTCAGCTTCAATACGCCGTATTCTTCAATGTCTTTTTTAAGCAATCCTTCCAGTAGTAACTGGCGGATAAGTGAATTCCAGTAATGTTCGGCTTCTTCCTTTCCTATACCAAATTCAGGAATGCCGTTATGCCGGAACATTTGCACCTGAGCCGTAAGCTTTCCCAACAGAATATATACAGCATACTCAGTGGTAAACCGTTCATCCAGGGCCTTAATTACTTTTAGCACCTTAACCGCGTTGTCTCTCGCCTCGGTTCTTTCTTTAGGATGTTTGCAATTATCGCAGCTTCCGCAGTTCGCATCGTTATATTCTTCACCAAAATAGCTGATTAATACTTTTCTCCTGCACACGCCACTTTCTGCATATGCCACCGTTTCATTGATCAGCTGAGCCCCCACTTCTCTTTCACTAAGGGGCTTGTCGCGCATTAGGTGCTCCAGTTTCGAGACATCCTTGTGCGAATAGTACAGAATACATTTCCCTTCAAGACCGTCGCGGCCTGCACGGCCGGTTTCCTGGTAATAATTTTCTATGCTTTTGGGTATGTTATAGTGGATCACAAAACGCACGTCGGGTTTGTCGATACCCATTCCAAAAGCAATCGTAGCCACGATCACCTGCACATCTTCATTCAAAAAGAGGTCCTGGCGCTGCGCCCTTAATTTACTGTCGAGGCCTGCATGATAGGCTACCGCTTTTACGCCGTTTGCCATCAGCATATCCGCCAGCTCTTCGGTTGTTTTCCGGTTCAGGGTATAGATGATACCACTTTTACTTTTATTCTGAACAATGAAGCGTACAATGCTTTTTATGGTTTCATCCTTATTTATTTTGGGCAACACTTCATAATATAGGTTGGGACGGTTGAAAGAAGATACGAATATATTGGCATTGCGTAGCCCAAGGTTTTTAACAATATCGCTTTGCACCTTAGGAGTGGCGGTAGCGGTTAATGCGATTACAGGTATCTTCTTATTGATCATATCCATAATATCACGCAAACGGCGGTATTCGGGCCTGAAATCATGCCCCCATTCGGATATGCAATGAGCCTCATCTACCGCGAAGAATGAAATGGGGAGGTCGCTGAAGAAGTCCAGGTTTTCCTGTTTGGTTAAGGTTTCGGGTGCCACATACAGCAGCTTTGTTTTCCCGGCCAGCAGGTCTTCCTTAACCTGCGTTATTTCTTTTTTGTTCAGGGTAGAATTAAGAAAATGAGCGATGTCGTCATTGCTGCTATACCCCCTTACCAGGTCTACCTGGTTCTTCATCAATGCAATCAATGGGGAAACAATGATAGCTACTCCTTCGCTGACTATGGCCGGCAATTGGTAACATAGGCTTTTACCTCCGCCTGTCGGCATAATCACGAAAGTATCTTTGCCTGAAAGAAGAGACTGGATAATGGCTTCCTGGTCGCCTTTAAATGAATCAAAGCCAAAGTGCTCCTGCAGCTTTTTTTTAAGAACTAACTTACTTTTACCTTTTGCCGAAGATTCTTCTGTTGTTTTTTTTAAGGTTGCTTTTCTTCTTGTTGATGAAATCGTCATGGCATTATTTTTCCTTCTCACTAATTTATATACTTACTAAAAATAACGGAAATTGTTTTGTTAAGATTATGTAAAGCCTTCAATAACCCTATTTTCTCAAAGAATACGTGTTTTCACTCATCTATCCCATGTATTCCACAGAATGCCGGTTGTCAGGATTTTCAAATAGGATTCCGTGCGGATAAGTCCCTTTTTTCCGGACGGTAAATATACGAAACTAAAGTTTAAGCGCCTGCCTTTGTGAATGTCGGAACATGGCTTCCGGCCGGCTGCACATAAACAAGGAGTTTGGAAGGTAATTTTAAAAAATTACTTTTGCTGCTCTTTACATGAACAAAAACGCCATTTTAGAAGTTGCCTTGCAAACCATCAGGCTGGAAGCTGAATCCGTTAACGGACTGAAAGAATACATAAATGATGATTTTTTCAGGGCCGTTGAAGCCGTTCTTTCGTGTAAAGGACGTCTGGTGGTTAGTGGCGTTGGCAAGAGTGCCATCATTGCACAAAAGATCGTTGCCACGCTGAACTCCACCGGAACACCCGGACTCTACATGCATGCCGCTGATGCCATTCATGGTGATCTTGGTATGGTGCAGCAGGAAGACGTGGTTATGATCATCAGTAAAAGTGGCAATAGTCCAGAAATCAAAGTGCTGGTTACACTCATCGGTAATTTTGGTAACACCTTGATCGCCATGGTAGGCAACGACCAGTCTTACCTGGCCAAGCATGCTAACATTATATTAAATACCACTGTTTCGCACGAAGCTTGTCCGAACAACCTTGCTCCTACCAGCAGCACAACCGCACAACTGGTTATGGGAGATGCCTTAGCCATCTGTTTGATGCAGGCAAACGGATTTACAGAGAAGGATTTTGCCCGGTTTCATCCCGGAGGAATGCTGGGGAAAAAACTGTATTTGCGGGTTTTTGATATGTATACCCAAAACGAAAAGCCGGCAGTGCTTCCGGATCAAACGCTCAAGGAAGTGATTGTGGAGATGACCAAAACCAGGCTAGGGGTTACCGCAGTGACCGATATTCATAATAACCTCACGGGGATCATTACCGATGGAGACCTTAGGCGCATGCTGGAAAAGAATGGAGACCTGAATAAAGTTACAGCCAAGGATATTATGACCGTAAACCCCAAAACCATCGGTCCTGACGAACTGGCCGTACAGGCGCTGGACGAGTTACGGAGATATGGTATCACACAACTGGCAGTTACTACCCATGGACAATACCTGGGTATCATACACTTGCACGACCTGGTGAAGGAAGGTTTGATCTAAAATGAAACAATGACCGGAATCAATTGTAATCAGTAATTACACACAACTATAAGCCTCCTGCATTTACAACAGGAATAACAAGGAAAATATGAACAATCACCATTATGTAGTTATTATGGCTGGAGGCATTGGCAGCCGTTTCTGGCCAATGAGCCGTACAAGCTTTCCCAAACAATTCCTTGATATTTTGAATACCGGCAAGACCTTGATTCAATGGACCTTCGACCGTTTTGCACATTTCATACCGAAAGAAAACATATATGTGGTGACATCACATGAGTATGCGTCGATCGTAGAAGAGCAGTTACCGCAAATCCCTGTTGAAAATATCCTTGGCGAACCGTCTCGTAAGAATACTGCCCCCTGTATTGCTTACATTTCCTTTAAATTAATGCAGAAAGATCGACAGGCATCACTGATCGTTGCTCCTGCAGATCATATCATCCTCGATAACCTGGGTTTTAATAAGGTTTGTGTTGAGGCGTTAAATTTCGTAAACAAGTATAATGCTTTTATTACCCTTGGCATTAAACCCACTTATCCCAACACGGGCTACGGTTATATTCAATACGAGCAGCATGCGATTACAGACAGCGTGTATAAAGTAAAAACCTTCACCGAAAAACCTAATTCCGAACTGGCTAAAACCTTTGTTTCAAGCGGTGAATTTTTATGGAATGCCGGCATCTTTGTGTGGCAGGTAAAAAATATCATTACAGCTTTTGAAAAATATCTGCCTGAAATGTATGAAGTGTTTGCAGCGGAAAAAGACAAATTCAACACCGCAGATGAGGAATCTGCCCTGAACGAGATCTATCCCCAGTGTACAAATATCTCGATCGACTTTGGAATTATGGAGAAGGCAGATAACGTATATATTATTCCTTCTTCTTTCGGATGGAGTGACCTGGGAACCTGGAACAGCGCATACGAAAACCTGGCTAAAGATGACCTGGGGAACGCAATAGCAGGGGAAAACGTGATGACGATTGATGCTTCAAATTGCATGGTGCATGCACCCCATGATAAATTAATACTTATACAGGGGATGGACGATTATATTGTAGTGGATACTTCCGATGTATTGCTGATATGTAAGAAAGACAAAGAACAGGAAATTAAAGATTATGTGGCAGAAGTAAAAAGAAATAAGGGAGAACGGTATCTCTAATGTGCAAATTTGCAGATTTGCGGATGTGCGAATTGATGATTTAGAATAGATATCTCAAAAGGGTAAATTAACCGTGGTTACGGAAATAAACCTGGTTATTTTAATAAAACTCTTTTATGAATATTGAAGCAATACATCAAAATCCTGTCGTAAAGTTTTCCTTTGAATTTGCACTTAACATTATTGACTATTGTGGGCTTTTAGAACAGGAGAAGAAATTTATCGTTGCTAGGCAACTTTCAAATCGTTCGTAATCAATCATAACTTTTAATTCGCACATTTGCACATCCGCACATTTGCACATTATCTCTATGCATCCGCTTAACAACATCCTCTTTATCGATATTGAAACGGTACCTCAGTATTCGTCTTACCATGTTATGCCCGAAGAAGCAAGATTATTCTGGAATAAAAAAGCAGAAGGCCTGAAACGCGACAGGGAAGCTGACGTTCCGGAATCTGTATACCCGAGGGCCGGCATTTACGCAGAATTCGGAAAGGTGGCCTGTATTTCCTGCGGAATAATCAGCGGATCAGGCGAAGATAAAAAGCTTACCCTGAAGTCGTTCTGCTGTGATGAAGAAAAGACCATCCTGGCTGATTTTTGCGAGTTGTTAAAGAAATGGGCAGGTCCTGACAAAGTATTGTGCGCACACAACGGAAAGGAATTCGACTTCCCTTACCTTAGCCGGAGAATGCTAGTTAACCACCTGTCCATTCCCGGGTTACTGCAATCCGCAGGCAAAAGGCCCTGGGAAATTCCGCACCTGGATACGATGGAATTATGGAAATTTGGAGATTATAAAAATTACACCAGTTTAAATCTACTGGCCTATCTATTTGGAATTCCTACCCCTAAAGATGATATTGATGGCAGCATGGTCTGGAGTGTTTACTGGAATGAACAGAATCTTAAACGTATCGTCACCTATTGCCAGAAAGACGTAATAACCCTTACCCAGGTTTATTTAAGTATACATGGCGAACCGGCGATAAAGACAGAAAATATCGAGTTGAAGCCCTGGTAACAAAGTATTTTCAAAAATTTATTTATCATGCAACGAATCAATTATGCCTCCGGCGCCAGATGGGAAGAAATCATCGGTTATAGCCGGGCAGTAAAAGTAGGAAACATTGTGGAAGTTACCGGAACCGTTGCCGTGGATGAAAATGATCAGGTGGTAGGAAAAGGCAACGGTTACGAGCAGGCCAGATATGTGTTGCATAAAATTGAAAAAGTGCTGGAAAGGGCCGGTGCATCCCTGAAAGATGTAGTCAGGACGCGTATGTATGTTACCGATATTTCACGCTGGGAGGAATTTGGAAAGGCTCACAGTGAAATATTTAAAGATATTAAACCATGCACAACCATGGTAGAAGTAAGTGCGCTCATCGGTTCTGAATACCTGATTGAAATAGAAGCCACTGCCATTTTACATAAATTATAACCTATTAAATCAAAGCATGGGCATAGTGCAGGTGAAATCTAAGTTGCCGGAGGTCGGAACCACCATTTTTACAGTAATGAATAAATTGGCAGCGGAACACCAGGCCGTCAACCTTGGCCAGGGTTTTCCAGACTATCCGATGAATGAAACCCTTGTTCAGCTGGTCAAGGAGGCCATTCAGAACGGCTTTAACCAGTATAGCCACATGAACGGCCTGCAGGAGCTTAGAGAAGTATTGGCAGAAAAGATAGAGTCGCTGTATTCAACCGTTGTCAATCCCGACACCGGCATCACCATTACCCCGGGTGGCACTTATGCCATTTACACCGCATTAACAACTGTTTTGCAACCGGGCGATGAAGTCATTGTTTTTGAACCGGCCTTTGATAGTTATATACCTAACATTGAGGTCAATGGTGGTGTGCCGGTATTAATAAACCTAAGATTTCCGGAGTATAAAATTGACTGGGCAGAAGTACGCCAAAAACTATCATCAAAAACAAGAATGATCATGCTGAACAGTCCGCACAATCCAACAGGTGCGGTATTATCTCCTGAAGATATTGAGCATTTAAGGTCAATTGTAGAAAACACCAATATTATCATCTTATCCGATGAAGTATATGAACATTTGATCTTCGATAATATATTGCACCAATCGATCCTACGTTATCCTGATTTGCTCGAAAGAAGTTTTGTATGTTTTTCGTTTGGAAAAGTATATCACTGCACCGGATGGAAACTGGGCTATTGCGTATCCTCACCTGATTTGATGAAAGAATACCGGAAAGTTCACCAATTTAACTGCTTCAGCTGCCATACACCTTCCCAGGTAGCCTTATCGAAATTTGTTCAATATGCTGATTCTTACATGTCTTTGGGAAGTTTCATGCAGCAAAAGCGGGACTATTTTCAAAAACTGATGGTGCAGACAAGATTTACCCCGTTGCCTAGTTATGGCAGTTACTTCCAATTGTATAAATATGATCGCATTAGTGAACAAAGCGATACTGATTTTGCGATACGCCTGACCAGGCAGGCTGGTGTAGCAGCTATCCCGGTTTCTGCCTTTTATAAATCCGGAAAAGACGACCATGTTGTTCGATTTTGTTTCGCAAAACAAGACGAAACACTGGAAAAGGCAGTAGAAAGACTGTACGCCTTATAAGCAATCCCACTTACTCTTTTCATAAAAATTGGGCTTCTTTCCAATATAATATGCTGTTTTACAGTTATTGTATCGTTCAAACCCTTTGAAAGACAATGAACGGCCCTTTTACGAAATTCCTACGTGTTTCAGTTATTCTGGCTGCACTTGTAGTTGTAATATATGTGCTTAAATACCAGCTGTTCAATACGATATATCTGCCTTTGTTTACCTTAACCTTGTTCTGCCTCCTTGCGCTGGTATTGCTGCCCGGCTTCAAATGGATCACGAAGAACTCAAAAGACCTGGCCCTTTCTTCATCCATCCTTGGCTCACAAACAAATTTTGTTATTAGGATAGACCGCAACGGTTGTATTACTTATGCCAACCCCCATTTTCACAAAAGCGTTAAGGATCCCGATGAGTCCATGACGTCTTTCTTCCATACTGGAATTTTACCGGAAGACGTCTGGCACTGGGAAAAAATTTCCCGAGACTGCTATAATGACCCGGGCAAAGTGTTTACACTCGCTATCCGTTTAACGCGTAATAAAAACCAGGATTACCTGGAGACCGAATGGGAACTCTTGGCATTGTTTAATAATACTACAAAAGAGTATGAGATCCAGGGGGTTGGGCGCGATGTGGGTGAAGAAGTAAAAAGCCGTCGGTTAAAGGAAGCATCCATCGAAACCCTCTCGTTTGGGATGAGGTACGCCCTTATGGGAACGTGGAATTTGAACTTTGTAACAGATGAACTAACCCTTAGCAAAGAGTTTAAGGCCTTGCTGCTCATGGATGATGAGTTACCCGGCAAAATGCCCCTTGAGGATTTTCTTAATACATATATAGTTCCTGAAGACCTGCCGTTGGTATCTCAACAATTCTTGTTGGCCATTGAAAATAAATCTAACAGCAGCTATGAAACACAGTTCTTTTGCCGGATAATTACGGAGCGTGGATGGATGAGGCACCTTTCAGTAAGGAATAAAGTAATGAACGAGTCAGGCGCTTTTGGCATTGCGCAGGATATCACTGCTCAAAAAGAAGCTGAATTTGCGCTTCAAAGCAGTGAACAAAAGTTCCGTTTGCTCGCCGAATATTCGGAAGACATTATCAGTGTGCATGCAGTAAATGGAACGATTTGGTATATGTCTCCTTCAGTAAAAACGGTGCTGGGGTACGATGTGGATGAGATTATAGGAAGGTCGATCCTGCAATACGTGCATCCGGAAGATTTAAGAAAATTTCATCCCATAGAAAACCAGTCGTCTGCAAAGGAAGGGGATAGTATTACCTTCAGATACCGCATTTTCAAAAAAAACGGTGAAATAATCTGGCTGGAAACCATTGTCAAACCAATCCGGGAAGATGATCATATCATTAAATTTATCTGTACATCCCGCAATATTACGGCCCGTAAACAGGTGGAAGCCACTATAAAAAAGAAAGACTATCTCTTACAGGCAGTAGCAGAAGCTACCAATACGTTAATCCGTAACAATAATCTCGACGAAGCAGTTCTCAGTTCATTGAAGATCTTAGGGTCAATGTCAAATGTAGATGATGTGTATATCTTCAAAAATCACTACGACGACGCCTCCGGGCAATGGTATACAAGTCAACAATTTCAATGGCTTAATTCAGGAGCCCACTTACCTGAACACAAACCTCCGGTGGTAAACATTCCTTTCCTGGCGTTGGAGGAAATGATAACCCAGTTTTACAGCAACGGGATCTTCTATGCAAATGTGAAAGATATGCAGGAGACTTCATTGCGCTCTCTATTATCCTCTTATAGTATTACATCTGTTGTGGCACTGCCTATCTTTGTAAAAGACCAATTTTGGGGCTTCCTGGGTTTTAATCATTTACAGCAGGAAAGGGGATGGAGCGAATCGGAATTTTCTATCTTTCGCTCATTTGCATCTTCACTTGCGGCAACCATTGAAAGAAAGCAGATAGAGGTGGAGTTGATGCTTGCTAAAGAGATAGCTGAATCAGCCAGCCTTGCCAAAAGCGAGTTCATGGCTAATATGAGCCACGAATTACGAACTCCCATGAATGGAATTATTGGATTCACCGACTTGGTCTTAACAACCGACCTGCACAGAACACAACGCGAATATTTACAGAATGTACGCAAATCGGCTTACGGCTTGCTGGAGATCATTAATGACATTCTTGACTTTTCCAAGCTGGAAGCCGGAAAACTAATGATTGATAATGTGCCGTTCACATTAAACGATCTGGTTGAAGAAACAGTCGACCTGCTAAACGTCACTGCTTTTGAGAAAAATCTCGAAATGTTATATCACATGGATCGCGATCTGCCCTCTCAGTTCTTCGGAGATCCTGTTCGTATCCGCCAGGTGTTGGTAAATCTGCTGGGTAATGCGATCAAATTTACCAAAGAAGGTGAAATATTTATCTCCGTTCGTAAAACCGGTGATCTTTTTTACAGGGATGATAAGAAATACGTAGGGTTAAGCATAATGGTAAAAGATACCGGCATTGGCATAGCCAGAGACAAATTGAAGAAAATTTTTGAAAGCTTTACCCAGGCAGATTCGTCCACTACGAGAAAATACGGCGGTACCGGTTTAGGACTTACCATATCAAAAAGCCTTGCTGAACTTATGGATGGACATCTGGAGGTAGACAGTGAAATCGGACATGGAAGCACTTTTCGATTGCACCTTACGCTTGAGGTGGCAAACGAACAATCTTCTCTTGTTTTTCTGGCAAAGCCCTTGTTGAAGAAAGTGCTTATCGTGGATGATAACGCCACTAACCGTAAGCTGATGAAAGGTATATTCGATTACTGGCTTATAGCTTCTGTAGTTGTAAACAATGGTTACGAAGCATTATTAAAAATCAGTCAGGCAGAAAAAGAGGGTAACCCCTTTGACCTTGTCATTACCGATCATCGCATGCCTGAAATGGATGGCATCATGTTGGTCAAAGAAATAACCAACTCGCACCGGGGCAAAAACCAGCCTTTTGTATTAATGCTTTCTTCACTTGAAAGGTCGATGTACCAGCATGAAGCAGAAAAATCAGGCATTAATAAGTTTCTTTCCAAGCCCGTTAAGCTTAATGAGCTTAACAGTACATTACTTTCAATATTCGAAAATTCACGCCTTAACAATGACCTGCATCCGGTGATTCCTTCAATTGAAAGACTCACCGAAAGCGCCAGCATAATGGTTGTGGAAGACGAGCCGATCAATATGTTGCTTATTTCGGAGGTGTTACGAAAAATGGGATTTTCCGTAATTAAGGCCACAAACGGAAAAGAAGCCCTGGAAATGTTACCCTTCCATGAGCCGGTGCTGATCTTTATGGATGTTAACATGCCCGAAATGGACGGATACACGGCTACCTCTATTATAAGAAGCCTTCCAGAACCGCAATGCAGCATCCCAATTATTGCGCTTACCGCCGATGCCATGAAGGAAGACAGAGAACGGTGTATTGACGCCGGAATGGACAATTTCATATCAAAGCCGTTCAGGCTCGGAGAGATTGAATCGATCCTGAAATCATATATGTTGGTAGTGTAGAAAAGTTCGGAGTTCAAAGTTTGGGGTGTTGGGGGCTCAACGTTGAACCCTGAACTCCGAAATCCGAACTTTTCAACTTTGGTTCGCAATTTGATTTACATTTCTTCAAATGCAGCCTCATGAATAAACAGCAACCTTCTTTAGTATTCTGTATTTTAATGGACGTTATCGGTTTTGCCACCTTTGCTGTGCCTGTTGTAGGGGAACTGGCTGATGTGATCTGGGCTCCTGTTTCTGCGCTTATTTTCTTTCGGAGCTTTGGTGGATGGAAGGGCGCTTTCGGGGGACTTTTTAATTTCGTGGAAGAGCTTTTGCCAGGTCTGGATTTTATTCCCACATTTACCATCACCTGGGCTTGGAAATACTTTTCAAACAGGCAATCCGCAAAACCCCTAAATCAGTATCTTAATCACAAGATTCTGCGATAGAGCAGCTTACGGTTTGATATTAAAACGAATTTATCACTTTCCCCGCAATATTCTGGTTTGTGCCCCGTTATGGAAACAGCGTTTTCCATACTTAAACCAGATTCCATGCACAAAGATTTTATGTACGATGTTCATAAGTCTAAGATTTATAAAGACCATTACCGGCCATCGACAAATATTCTACGCTTCTTAAAAACGTTATTAAGCATTATACTGGTCGGTGATTCACCGATAAGTAATCATCACAGGTATCCAACCAAAAAATTAAAATAGCACAGTAATTGCCTTATTATTTGCTCACACTTACCTCTGAGACCATGTTACGGCCGCACTAAACCTGCGGCCTTTTTTTGTTATCGAATATTTAAATCAGGTTTTATTCTGGAAAATTCCCATTTGCATATCTGCACATTAATCATTGTTCCTTCGGTTCATTCCGTCCATTCTTCTTTCGTTACCTCCGCCTTCTCTTCTCATTTCCAAATTACGCTGGTTTTGATTCGCACCACCACCTGCACGATTCAGGTTATAGGTGAACGTCAGCATAAAATAACGTCGTAACACCACCGTACGTGTATCCACAATATAGTTTTCTCCTATGGTACGGTCAATATTTCGGTTTTGATTCAATATATCATTAACTGAAAACTTCAATTCTCCATTTTTCTTTTTAAATAACTGCCTGGCAAAACTCGCGTGCCACAACGGAACATTCTGATTAAAGCCATCTGCCCGGCCGCTGTTTATCAAATAATCGAAGTTAGTGGCAAGCACAAAATTCCAGGGAAGGAAATAGCTGATATCTGT
This sequence comes from Chitinophagaceae bacterium, assembly GCA_037718865.1. Lineage (GTDB taxonomy): Bacteria > Bacteroidota > Bacteroidia > Chitinophagales > Chitinophagaceae > JADCRZ01. The sequence goes on from JBBJMP010000010.1 coordinate 209,111, forward strand.
TGAATACGTTTGAGAAAAGTATTGATTATCCTGGTTTTGGCTTAATTTCTGGCTCTGGCCATTGGTTTGCCCTCCACTGTACTTAACATTATTATAAGAAACACTGGCATTAAGACCAAAGTTCAGCTTCTCCTTAATATCCATATTCACCCCTATCCGCTGTCTTACAGTAATTGAGCTGGTATTGTTTTTTTGTTTATACAGCAGGCTCACGTCCTTGTTGTAGTTGATTGTGTTACTGAAGTTGATACTGCTCCCCTTTAAGCCTTTGCGAAGCGGAATTCCTACAGTTATTGATGAAAAAGCATTATAGGCACCGTTCAGGTTTACCGGCCTGATAAACTGTACCCCTCGGCCCCTGGCAGTATCAAAACCTATACTGTTAACGATCTTGTTAGAAGTCTGGTTGAAATTAAGGTTAACATTTAAAAACCGGAAAGTAGTAGAATTAAATGTGTTGTAACTGGCATTGACATTATTGCTGAACTCCTGCTTCAGATTCGGATTACCCTGTACGGTTCGCAAACTGTTGGTTTCATCTCTGACATCCTGTAACTGGTTGACACTGGGTTGGTTTGTACGCCCCCTGTAATTAATGCGCAGATTTTTACTCTTGCTGAAATTATAATTATAATTAGCAGTTGGAAAGAAATTGATAAAGCTCTGCTTGTAATTTATGGATGAATCCTTGCCGTTAACCCGGAAGATTGCCCGGATACTTTTACTTTCGAGATCTGAAGACTGCATGGCACCTCCCAGCTGTAATCCTGATTTAGCAGTTTGAATCCTGAAGTTTAATCCTACCCGGTGCGCCAGAAAATCGTTTTCAAAGTAATTGGTCTGTTGGAGGTTAAGGCTGTCATAGCGCTTTGATCCGATATTATAATTATAGGCTATCCGATCGGAGGTACTGTTATTATCGGTGTAGGCATAATTGAACTCCAGGATCTTATTTTTGCCGATGGGCTCTGTGTAAGAAGCACTTAATACGTTATTGTTTGACTTGGTTTCCTGACTGCTTTCAAAATCCTGGTTACGGGTGCTATCTATAAAACCGTTTGGATTATAAAAGACAAGCGGGTTGTAGTTTGTTCCTTTACCGTCACTCGTATTTGTTGAATTGAACCATCCCAGGGTTAGCGTGCGGCCCAGTTTACCGAACTTGCGCCGGTACAAGAGATTATTATTCAGGCTAACGCCTTCCCTTTCACTGGTATTGCGGCTTATTCCACTTAGTGCAAGATAATTTAATCCGGGTTGTGTTGTCCGGGTGGAAGATGTGTCATAACTATTCCTTGCGGAATTCTGTAGCGTAAGACTGGGTGTAAACAGGATGGAGTTATTGGAATCTATATAATATTCCATGCGGAGGTTTACCCGGTGGTTTTTATTCATACTTACGGTTTCGCTTGACTGGGTTTGATAAGTCACCGAATCCCTGGGGAAAAAGGTCTGTCGTAAGCTGGACTCACTTGTTTTGTTCTCGGATTCAGAATAAAAATAGCTTCCCGCAATGTCTAGTTTACTGCCAATTTTATCTGTATAGTTAATGCCCACATTCGTTGCGCGGGTAATGCCGTTACCACCTCCGCTAAAGCCACCGCTTCCACCTCGTCCTCCGCTTCCACGACCGCCACCTCCGAAATTATTACCGCCTCCGCTAAATCCGCCACCTCCGCCACCACTAAAACCACCGCTTCCAAAGCCACCCATGTTTCCAACTATATCGTTGAAATTAAAGGTTTGACGGTTAAGATTATTAGAACCTGAAACAAGGGAAATGCGCCTGGTATCGTTGAAATAATTAGCCGTTAAACTGGCCAGATACCTGCTATCCGTGCCTCCGCCGACTGTAGCCCTTCCAAAATAACCCTTCCTCTTCGCTTTTTTTAGTTTTATGTTAATCGTTTTTGCACGGCTTCCATCATCTATACGGCTGAATTTAGCCTGGTCGCTCATATCATCGAACACCTGAACCGATTCGATCATATCTGCCGTAATATTCTTAGTGGCCATTTTGGGATCGGTTCCAAAAAATTCTTTTCCATCAACGTATACTTTCTGAATGTCTTCCCCCTGAGCCTTTATATTGCCATCCTTATCTACTTCAACCCCCGGCAATTTTTTCAGAAGGTCCTCCGCCGATGAGTTGGGCACCGTTTTGAAGGCACCTGCCCTGAATTCTACCGTGTCTTTTTTAACTATAATCGGAGCACCTTCTACGACGACCTCCTCCAGCAGGGTCGTTCTTTTGTCAAGATGAATGATGCCCAGATCAAGTATATTTTTTCCCCTGCTGATGGTAATTTTGCGGCTCTGGTTTGCAAAGCCCTGAAAAGTAATGAGCAGGCGGTAAGTGCCCGTGTCAAGGTCTTTGACCTCGAATTCGCCTTTGGCGTTTGATAATGAAAAGGAAACCAGGGATGAGTCGAGTAAGTTCAGAACGGAAACAGTAGCCTCTGCAAGTGATTCTTTAGACAGTGTATCAGTTAATTTTCCTTTTACGGAGCCATTTACTTTAGTTTGAGCCAGGCCTGACACAAAGCTACCAAGCAGAATCAACAACACCAGAGGATATTTCATATGTTCAGGGAATGAGTACTTGAATACCGTATTAGATGCTGTTCACCTTTAAAACTTGTGGATCTCCCTTTACATCCATAAAAGGAAAATTTGGTGTCAATCTGACAATTATTAAGAGATTTTTCAGTTAAGGGGCTTCGATGTATTCAGTTAACTGAACAGGTATTCTACGTCTTCCTTAGTGAGGTTTTTTACAAAACCATCATCATCCGCTATCAGGTCTCTGGCCAGGGATCGCTTCCGGTCCTGCAACTGTAGAATTTTGTCTTCGATGGTGTCTTTACAGATCATCCTGTAGGCAAAAATATTTTTTGTTTGTCCTATGCGGTGAGTACGGTCTATGGCTTGCTGTTCTACTGCGGGGTTCCACCACGGGTCAACGATGTAGACATAGTCAGCGGCCGTCAGGTTTAAACCAACTCCTCCCGCCTTTAACGAAATGAGAAATACCCGGCAATCTTCCTGGTTCTGAAAGTTTTGAATGGCTTTTTCACGGTCCACGGCGGAAGTGCTGCCGTCAAAATATTCAAATTTAACTTCCAGTGCTTTAAGTTTCTCCTTAACCAGGGCCAGCATACCCAGGAATTGGGAAAACACCAGTGCCTTATGGTTACTAATATTTTCCGTGATCTCTCTCGCCAATTCCTCAAGCTTGATGGAATGATTGGGATAGGGGTCCGGTTCATTAAGAATGGCAGGTGAGTCACAGATCTGTCGCAGCTTCATCAGGCCCTGCAGGATGGTCAACTGCGATTTCTGAATACCCTGCGAATCGATCACTCCCAGTATTTTATCCCGGTAATCATTGCGATAAGCTTCATAGATCTTTCGCTGCTCGTCCTCCATTTCACAAAACAGGATGGTTTCGGTTTTTTCGGGTAGGTCTTTGGCTACTTGTTCTTTCGTTCTCCGAAGAATAAAAGGGAACAATAATTTACGGAGGTGATCTTTTCTATCCGGTTCACCGAACTTGTCGATAGGGATAGCAAATTCATGCCGGAAAAATTCCAGGCTTCCAAGCATTCCCGGGTTTAGAAAATTCATTTGTGCAAAAATATCGAAGGTGTTATTCTGCAAAGGAGTACCGCTCATACACAGCTTGTGCTTGGCCTTCAGCAAACCGGCGGCGCGGGTTACCTTGCTCGAGGGGTTTTTTATAGCCTGCGATTCATCCAGGATCACGTAATCAAATTCATTTTCAACCAGTAATTTGATATCACTTCTTAATGTGCCATAAGTGGTAATGATGATATTAAATTGCCTGAGCACGTCCTTACTCCTGGTGCGATCACCGCCATGATGTATGAGCCAGGTTAAGTGCTGTGTAAACTTTTTGATCTCATTCTCCCAGTTAAACATCAGCGTGGTTGGGCAGACAACCAGTGCATTTAATGTCCCATGGGTTTGTTTATAGTGCTGCAGGAAGGATAACGCCTGCACGGTTTTACCCAAACCCATATCGTCGGCAAGTATTCCCCCCCATTTGACTTCGCTGAGGTAATTCAGCCATTGAAAACCAAAAGACTGATAAGGGCGTAAAACATGTTGAAGGTTGGCGGGCGGATCTATTTCCCGTATGCTTTTAAACCCACGCAGGCGATCATACTTTTCTTCCAGTTTAATAAACAATTCTTCTTCGTTCCGGTTATCGTACAGCTCATCTATCACACTCATGTGATACTTGGAAAGTTTCAACTCATTGAGCTTCCCTTCCCCGACCCTGAATAACAGTGAGTATTTTTTTATCCACTCTTCCGGCAGAATACCCAGTGTTCCGTCATTCAGCTGCACAAATTGCTGTTTATTTGCCAATGCACGCTTAACCTCAGCTATGGTTACCTGCTGATCACCGAATACAATGTCTACCTTGGCATCAAACCAATCCGTATTACTGCTGATATGGATTTTGGTTTGCGGTTTGGCAGTATTAAAACGAAAATTCTTTAATGCCTCAAAGCCGAACACAGGCACTTTCATGTCCTTCATTGCATCAACAAAAAGAAAAAACCAGTTATTGCGCAATACTTCGCTGCCTTTCAAAACAAGATTGTGCGAGCCTTCCGGTTTTATAAAGTTGGAGTGAAGGGCCTCCAGCCTGGAAATGAATTCAGTTTCCGTTGCTTTATTCCGGTGAACAATAAGCACCTTATCTCCGTTGGGGATGACGATCTCATCTTTATCCCCTGATTTAGTGTCAAAACCCTTGTAGGAAAATACGGGTTGAAACACCAGGAAATCACCCTTTTCCTGCAACAATAGTTTTTTTTCAGGCTCTCCATCCTTGATCTGGGTAATCAGGTTTCTGTCAAATTCCACCTGGTACCGTTTTGCCAGCGGCAGTACATAAGATTTTAATTGAGCCGGCCAATCTTCCTGGTTGATACTCATAACTCCCCGGCTGGCGAAAGGCTCTATGGTGTTTACATCATCTGCTTCCGACCACAGATACAGGTTTTCCTTGTAAAAAAACATCAGGTTGCTGTTAAGCTGGTTGGCACTGATACTCATCTCGTGCCCATTGATCCTGACCCAGCAACTGATCTCATAGGCATTCTCCCGGATCATAATTTTAAAGTGAGGAACGATGGTGTCAGGTACAATGCCTACTGTGCGCAGACTATCCGTTTTGAATGGTTTGTGCCCATTCAGATAAAACACAAAGGGATTAGTGGCAACGTCTCCGAAGAGCTTCTTTAATTTGGGGTGAAGATATTCAACCATCAGGCTCTTGGTTTCACCAGGCAGCTCGTCTGTTTCATGGTGAATGATGTTTTCCCAGATGCCACTGAAGGGAGAATTACGATTCAGGTATTTAGTAACCTCCCCTTCCTGGATGCGCCGCAACGCGGGTACCAGTTGCTTGTCTTCTTCCATTAATACGTCTGTATTTATGAATTTTAAAAGATCCAGCTTTTCTATTTTACCTATAAAATTTTTCTGTTCTTCATCGCTCTCCCCCTGTATGGCCTCTACCCAGAACCCGGGGTAAGACTTGTAATTCAGATTAAATACCACACCAACCCGCAGGGCAGGCCCCGTTATGATTGCTTCCTGTTCGTCCTGCACCTGCATTGCCAGTTCGGCCGGTTTAGGCCTGTTTATCGAGATGGGATTGATCCTTTTAATTGACGTATCAAGCACCCTCAAAAAGGGCTTACCCTCTTTATAAGTAAATTCAAATTTTCCCTTTAGTTCATCGTTTAACGTATATCCGTATGCTTCAAGCAGTTTGTTCTTTTCTTTATCCCAACTGCGTATAGAATCAAAATAATGCGGTCCGTACGCTTTGAGCAATTGAAGAATGACGATTACTTTAGGGAGACATAAAGGATGGGCCGCATCTTCATAATCGCAACTGGTATCAAAATTACGTTCTTCATTTTTTCGGATGACAACAGCATATTTCTTATCGTCCAGTTCTACCCATGCTTTAACCATTTCATCTTTTGCCAATTCAATGTCAGCCTGTTTGGTAAGCAGGTATTCCTCTGCTTCCGTATATGTTTGGGCCGAGCATAATAGTTTGATCGTTTTCAGATCAATGTATTTCATTTTTACAACGGTATGCCGCTGGTCGTATACAACCTCTTCTGCCTTTAATAAGTTCTTGTCAAGTAATTCCTGCAATTGAATAAGGGCAGCCGCCTCATGACGGCAGATATCACTAAGGTTATAAGGACAACTGCAACGTAACGATAAGGTTTTAGGGTCGTTAAATTTCTGAATATGAACTTTATAATAAGTGGTATAACTATCATCCTTAACCCGGAATGTTACCGAACCAAGCAGCTCATCATATTCCACCAGTTCTACATAATTAATGGCATGAATTTTCTTCCCTCTGCGGATCACTTCTTCGGTTCCGTTGGTATAAACATATTTTATAAGGTGCGGTAATGCCATCCTGAATATTGCTGATTATATGAATAAGTCAAATTAACGGAACCCCAATGCTGTTTTACGGTTTAAGGCTGCCTGTTTCAATAAAGGGTTCAGAAAAGTACAATCTGCAAAAGTAAAGGAAAATTTATGACCTCCGGAAGTTTAAAATGTTGATGGCAACAGAATTCTTATTAACTTAATCTGGCTTTTCCGTTACCCGTTTTATAAAAATCAAGTATTAAAAATTTACTGTCACCCTACTTTAGTAGAACGAATACTTATGCGTTTATATCCCGTTCACTGGTTGGCAATCTTTTTTGCCGGGCTTACTTTTACCGTGTCCTGTTCGACTTCCGGACCCGGCCTTTTCGCCAAAAAAAGTCCTCATGAGCAATATGGTCAACGTATTGACAACGCAGGTTTACGGCATACTGCCATGGGCCGATCCTGGTTTGAGGCTGCAGCGCATAGCCTTGCTATGCCCTTAACCATTTCTATCCCTTACCAGGAAACCGGTTATTTTGCTGCCGAAAATCCAAGGGCAGTAGGTTTGCAATTTAGGGCCCGGCAGGGTGAAAAATTACAGATACGTTTAGATAAAAGACCTGCTCCAGGCTTTACGCTGTACCTGGATTTATGGGAGCCCCCGGTACAGGGATCAGCGGCGAGGTTGTTGATTGCAGCCGATAGCACCGGCAGCCCTTTGGAATATGAAATAAAAAATGACGGGTCATACGTGCTGCGAATTCAACCCGAATTACTAAAAGGCGGAGAATATACGCTTACGATCAGCTCAGGACCTTCCCTGGCTTTTCCGGTACCTGAGCCTGTAAAAGCAACCATAGGAAGTTTCTGGGGGGTGGGGCGCGACAGAGGCGCCCGTAAACATGAAGGGATCGATATTTTTGCTCCTTTTCGGACTCCCGTTATTGCATCTGCAGCCGGCAGGGTTACCAGGGTAAATGAAAACAACCTGGGAGGGAAAGTAGTATGGCTGAGGCCAACAAATAAAGATTTTACGCTGTATTATGCGCATCTTGATACTCAAATCGTACGTGATGGAGATCTGGTTCAGTCAGGCGATACGGTTGGTCTTATGGGTAATACGGGTAATGCCAAGAGCACCTCACCCCATCTTCATTTTGGTATTTATGCTGTTGGCGGCGCTGTCGATCCTCTTCCTTTTGTAAATACTGCCAATAAGCGGGCAGAAGTGGTTAAAGCTTCTATCAACATTCTGGGCAAACGGGTCCGTAGTAGCAAACCAGGCAAGTTATATGAACAACCTGCCGTAAAGGCAGCCTTCATCCCCCTGGAAGTAAATTCACTGCTTAATGTGGAAGCTGCTACGGCCAACTGGTATAAGGTTGTTTTGCCAGGGGGCCAGAAAGGATTTATCAACGAAACTGCCATCAGCAGCCTGGATAAACCGCTACGGCGCCTTAGCCTGTCATCCCGGACAGCCTTATTTGATCAGCCGGATAGCCTGGCCGCCCGTAAAGCTTTTTTGCCCGCCGGAGATCGGGTTAATATTCTCGCCAGCCACTCCCGCTTTTACCTGGTTAGTACAACAGGTGATGAAACTGGCTGGATCATGAAGCAGGGTTTATAAACGTTTAAGGGAATTTTGGTTGGATGGGCAATTTATCTAAACCGCATAAATAATTTTGCGTGATTAAACGGTCGGTTAAGGTGGATACCCACCTTTTCATCTCCTGAAAAACCACTATCTTTCTGCTAAACACGAACTGTGTAATGAATAGTATTCGCCAGACGTTGCAACATTATTTCGGGTATACCAGTTTCCGTTTTAACCAGGAGGGGATCATTGAAACCGTGCTGGCAAATCAGGATGCAGTTGTGCTGATGCCTACCGGAGGCGGAAAGTCAATCTGTTATCAACTACCGGCCCTGATGCTTGACGGTGTCACCATTGTGGTTTCTCCCCTGATCGCCCTTATGAAAGACCAGGTAGATGCACTGCGGTTAAGCGGCATAGCGGCGGCATTTCTTAATTCTTCGTTACCGGCTTCCGAACAACAGGAGATCGTTAAACGGCTGGAAAATAACAAGCTCAAACTACTGTACCTGGCACCGGAGCGTTTAATGGGCGAATCACGGTTTATCCAATTTTTAAAACATCTCAAGGTATCCCTTTTTGCGATCGACGAAGCGCATTGTATCAGCCAGTGGGGTCATGATTTCAGGCCTGAATATCTTATACTCGGTGAATTAAAAAAACAGTTTCCTGCTATCCCTTTGATTGCTTTAACGGCTACGGCGGACGCAGTAACCAAGCAGGATATTATCGCCAAACTCGGACTGATCACCTTCAGGTTGTTTGAGAACAGCTTTAACCGTCCTAATATATTTTATCATATCAGGCCCAAATCAAATTATAGAGAAGAGCTGGTAAACTATTTAAAAGCACACCGCGAAGACAGCGGGATCATTTATTGCTTATCACGCGCCTCCACCGAAATGTTGGCTGAGCGTTTGAGAAATGCCGGCTTTTCTGCGGCTGCCTACCATGCTGGATTGGAAAAGAGGTTACGTGAAGAAAGACAGGATAATTTTCTCAAAGATGATATAAGAATCATTGTTGCCACCATAGCATTTGGTATGGGCATCAATAAGAGCAATGTCCGATTCGTGATACATGTTGACCTGCCAAAAAATATAGAAGGTTATTACCAGGAAACCGGTCGTGCCGGAAGAGACGGCTTAAAGAGTGATGCCATCTTGTTTTATAGTCCCGGCGACGTGTTTAAGCTTAAACAGTTTGCCACGATTGATGGAAACCCTGCACAAAGCCGCATTATGCTCAAAAAGCTTGACCAGATGACAGCTTACTGCGAAACCAGGATCTGCAGGCGCAAGTATCTGCTTAACTATTTTGCGGAACAGGCCGCGGACTATTGTGCAAGTTGTGATGTTTGCCTCAGCGATTATGTAAAAATCGATGCCACCATCGAAGCGCAAAAATTGCTTAGCGCAGTCAGCCGTTTGCAGGAACGGTTTGGCATCAACTACCTCGTTGATTTTTTACGTGGTAGCAGCGTTGTTAGAGAAGAGCATCAATCGCTTAAAACCTATGGGGTGGGAAAAGAAATAAGCAAGGATCAATGGAAGCTTTATATCCGTGAAATGTTACAACTGAACTACCTGCAACAGTCAGAGGGAGAATACCCTGTACTTAAGCTCAATGAGTTAAGCTGGAAGATCCTGAAGGGCGAAGAAAAGGTAAGACTGGTTAAGTCGGTCAACGAGAAAACGCCGGTATCCAAACCTGAACTTTTAGCTGTTCATGGTGAATTGTTACAGCAGCTCAAACAAGTCAGGGATCATTTGGCCAGAAAGGAAAATGTGCCACCCGATCTGATCTTTACAGATGCCACCCTGGTTGAATTGTCAACATACCTGCCCCTCAACCTTACCGATCTCGGTAAAATCTCCGGTTTTGGAAATGTAAAGACGGGGAAATACGGATTTCACTTTTTACAGGCAGTAAAATCCTATTGTCAACAGAACAAACTAACTACACAATTTCATCATAAAAATCCAAAACGGCAGCGCCTTAAGCCTGACCAGGAAAAATCAACTGATAGTAAACGCTATACACTGCAATTATTCAGAGAAGGTAAACGGGTCCATGAAATCGCCGTTACCCGCGGCCTTGCCCACAGCACCATTGAAGGTCATTTGTCCTGGTTTATCAGGACTGGTGAATTGGATGTCCATGACCTGATGCCAAAAGAAAAAATTCAGGTAATTATGCAAGAAGTGAAACAAATGGAAGGCAATGCCACAGCCCCTGTCAAAGAAAAGCTTGGCAATGATTACACGTATGGTGAAATACGCGCTGTTGTAAGTTATTTACAGTGGATGAATGAAGCGGGGATTGAAATGTGAGATGAGTTATGAGAGATGAATTATGAGTTTTAGAAACTAACTCATCACTCATAACTCATAATCAACTACGCGTTCACCATAGACTCCTCCAAAGAAGCCTCCATCGTAATCTTGGTATTGAGCACCTTGGAAATGGGACAGTTCTCTTTCGCATCGTTTGCACATTCTTCAAACTTTTCCTTGCTTATTTCAGGAACTTTTCCTTTTACGGTTAAATGAGATTCCGTGATGGCACCTCCTACAAACGTAATATCACATCTTGTCTCCAGTTCATCAGCCGTAAAGCCTGCTTCCTGAAGGGCAAAACTTAATTTCATAGTAAAACATCCGGCGTGTGCAGCTGCAATCAACTCTTCGGGATTCGTGCCTACACCCTCTTCAAAACGCGATTTATACGAGTATTGTGTCTTGGTCAACACGGTACTTTGAGTACTTAGCTGTCCGGTACCTTCTTTTCCAGTGCCGTTCCAAACGGCTGTTGCATTACGTATCATATTATCAGATTTGGTGATTTCATAAAGATAGTTTCAATCTGTTTTCTGACACTAAAAAATTTTTCTCCTGCAGTAATATATTAATAATATTATTGTAAATATGGGCTTCCCAGAAATATACCATCAGTTCCTGGCAGGATTGCGGCAAACCGGCTGGCTGGAGTATACAGGCGTGTTCTTTGGTATCGGAAGCGTCTGGTTTTCAAGAAAAGAAAATATCCTGGTGTACCCTGTCGGCCTTGTAAATACCATTATTTATTTCTTCCTGAGCCTAAAGGGACATTTAATCGGTGAAGCAGGTGTACAAATATATTATACTGCAATGAGCATTTACGGGTGGTGGCTTTGGACAAGAAAAGACCGCAGGCACCATCCGGTTGTAGTCATTACCCGGTCGACAACCTCTGAGCAGGTCACCCATATATTATTCTTTTCAGCATTTTACATAGTGATTTTTATAGCCCTTTTGTGGCTGAAAAAATTCTTTGTTCCTGGTGCCATCCCGTGGGCAGATGCACTTGCCTCTGCTACTGCCTTTACCGGCATGTGGTTAATGGCAAAAAAGAAACTCGAAAACTGGTACTGGTGGATCGGTACCAACATTGTTTCCATTCCTTTGTATTTTGTAAAGAACTATGTATTTACCAGTGTTTATTACCTGGTATTGCTGGCAATGGCTTTCTGGGGTTTAGCGGAATGGAAAAAAAAGCTGGCGAACAGACAACAATCATCCTTTAATTCTCACTAAATATTATATCAGGTACTTCCGGTATTGCGTTCAGCAAATTAAATTATGAAGAAGATAGTCATCATAGGGCCTGAATCTACCGGCAAAAGTACATTATGCAGTCAGTTGGCCAATTATTACGAAACCGTTTGGGTTCCTGAGTTTGCGCGAGAATTTCTTTTGGCAAACGGAATGAATTATTCTTATGATGACCTGCTTACGATCGCAAAAGGCCAATTAACCCTGGAAGATAATATAGCCAGGGATTTGACAAATGATCTGCTGATTATCGATACAGACATGTACGTAATGAAAGTATGGTGCGAGTTCGTTTTTGGGAAATGTCATCATTGGATCATTGATCAGATCGCTATCCGCAGATACGACCTCTACCTGCTTTGCAACATTGATCTTGCCTGGGTAAAGGATGAATTAAGAGAATACCCTGACCTCGAAAACAGGCAAAGGTTATATTATATCTATAAAGACATCTTAATCAACCAACCTGTTTCCTGGATTGACGTGAGGGGCAATTACGATGACCGCTTACAGACAGCGATAAAAGGCATTAATCTTCACATAAAAAGCGTTCCCCTTGAATAACACGTTACTCCAGAAAACAGCTATCCGCGATTTTATAAGGAAGCATTCCGTCCCCTTGTTCTTTATTACCTGGTTTGCCATAAATCTCGTCCAGGCAGCCGGAACGGAATTACTCGATGATGAAGCCTACTACTGGATCTATTCAAAGTATCTGGACTGGGGATATTTCGACCACCCTCCCGTGATCGCTCTATTGATCAAATGGGGCTATGCCTTGTTCCCAAATGAATTCGGAGTCCGCCTGCCCGTCGTTGTGCTTAGCACCCTGGCACTTGCCATCATCCATCACCTGCTGCCGCGTAAAAATGACGGATTATTCTTTGCCATTGCCTGTTCGCTTGCCGTATTACAAATTGGCAGTATCATCGCCGCACCTGATAATCCGTTGGTTTTTTTTACAGCGCTGTTTTTCCTGATGTACAAAAGATTTATCGAAAAAATGTCATTGCGGAACGCAGTACTACTCGGACTGGTAATGGCATTACTACTGTACAGCAAATACCATGGGGTCCTTATCATCTTTTTCAGCTTATTGTCTAACCCTAAGCTACTACTTAGATACCAGGCATGGATAGCGGCTTTGACCGGGGCTTTATTATTCATACCTCACCTGTATTGGCAATATACTAACGGGTTTCCTTCGGTACATTTTCATTTATTTGAAAGAAATGCAACTTCCTACAGCTTATCTTTTACACTGGAATATTTATTGGGACAGGTTTTTGCAGCAGGCCCGTTACTCGGTTGGCTGCTACTCTGGGCAGCGTTCAAATACAAGACAGCCAATCCCTTTGAAAAAGCGTTAAAGTTTTCAATGGTGGGCTTCTATATTTTTTTTCTGATCAGCACGTTTAAAGGAAGGGTAGAGTTAAACTGGACCATCCCGGCATTTGTTCCGCTGATCATATTGTGTCACCAGTATATGTTGAATCATCAAAAGGGGAAACGTATTCTTCTTCAATTTGCGCCATTTACCCTGGTGCTGGTTTTAGCGGTACGGGCTTACATGCTACTGAATTTTCAGCCGATCGATGCTTTCCCCAAAGATGAGTTCCATTATAATAATCTGGTCGCTGCAAGCATCTATAAAAAAACCAATGGCCTTCCTGCGGTTTTTATTAATTCTTATCAAAAAGCATCTAAGTATTGGTTTTATTCAGGAGTTGTTGCTTACTCATTGAATACGCCAACTTACCGCAGGAATAACTTTAACTTCTGGCCTTTAGAAGATTCCCTGTTTGGCAAAAAGATCGCCGCCGTTGATTATGCTTATATCAACCGCGGGATCAGGGTAACCCCCATTGAAGATGCAGACAGCATTATAACGGATTTTTATTACTCCTTTTCAAAAGTAAAAATCGACTGTAACAAAACCAGAGAAGTAACCAATAACGTGATCAGTAATTATGCGCTTACCGTTTTTTCAGAAGACGCTCATCTTAAGGCTTATCAACTACCAAACATCCGTTCAGCAAAGATTGAACTGTGGATCTTAAAGAATGGCAAAAAGTATAGACGTTTCCCGACAAACATTATACTTTCAAACATCACAGAAAAGGAACAAATTATATACGCAACTTTCCCCGTAAAACTTGCTCCCGGCGAATACATCGCAAGGTTTGGCCTTCCTTCTGCGTTAATTTATCCTTCGTTAAACAGCAGAACTATCCGGTTAAGGGTTTATTGATCGGGGCTGCTTATAATTCGTTTTATATCCGGATCATTTTGCAGGTTGTTCATCTGGCGCAGGATCCACGGGTAACGACCAGCCACATGCCTGGACACCGGTTTAACCGTGTACCTTTCCGGATTGGGCAGACAGGCGGCAATCATAGCCGTTTCATGCCTGGACAGCTTCAGGGCCGGCTTTTTAAAATGATGCCGTGCAGCTGCTTCAATACCAAAAATGCCTTTACCCATTTCCGCTACATTGAGATAGACTTGTAAAATTCTTTTCTTTCCCCATAACAGTTCGATCATAAAGGTGAAGTACATTTCGAGCGCTTTACGCAACCAGCTTCTACCCTGCCAAAGAAAAACATTCTTGGCTACCTGTTGACTGATTGTACTTGCGCCCCTCACACGGTTTGGTATTTTTTTGTTGTAGGAAATGGCCTTGTCTATACTCTTCCAGTCAAAACCGCTATGGTCCGCAAAAAGTTGATCTTCAGCCGCAATAACCGCTAAGCGTGCATTTACGGGCATTTCGTTCCAGTTAATATATTCCCTTTTTAGTTCATTGCCCGTCAAGAGGCTTTGTAACTGGGTTATGGTAAATAAAGGATTAACCCATTTCAACAAAATGATATAACAAATCTGTATGATGAACAAAACAAGAAAAGTCCGTTTTATAAACCGCCAGGTACGTGGTATAAACCCTTTTGTTTTCATAGGTGATTATTCGGCTGCAATATTATCTGAAATTTTGAAAGTGCGGCCCGCGATTTTCAAAACGCCCGGGTTTTCCCTGTCTCATCCATACGAACGTACTCAACCCGATATTTTTTTCCGTTGCGATTGTTAAATTTATGCAACCTGTTCATCATGTATCCGGCACCGGCAACACCAAAAGCAACGGCCAGGCTTTTCCTGTTTTCAGCATCACCGATCGGCTGATCCAGGTATCTTCCGTTAAGGACGTTGAGCATGCCATAACCCAGGCCGCCGATGATAAGAAGGGCTCCATTTCGTATAAAACCAAAGGAAGCCCGGTTTTCAAAAATTACCATGTCAATGTCTTTATAATGAAACCCTATAATAAAAGTTCCGAGCGTGTCTATTTTTGAAACACCCCAGGGAGTAGGAACTGCCCTTATGTCGTACTCCTTCACAAAAACCGAATCATTTCTAACAGCGTGCACTGAGCCGCTGATATAATTTCCATATACCGTCTGGCAACGGATTACAGCACCCGGAAAATAAGATCTGAGCGTTCGGTTGTTTCTCTTTTTCACGGTAATAAAATCAGAACCCTGAGAAAAAGCTGTTTGTGATATTAAAACAAGAATAGTAAACGACAAAAGCAAATGCATACTAAACTAAGTTACACCCGAACATTGGAAGGCTTGCCCATTTTTGATGATAAATATGTTAATACGCGGCTCCTTGAAAGGGTTAAGAGACTACTGAACATGCTCCACCATAAAAATCGAACCATAAAGTAAGGCTAATCCAAAGACGATAAGAATAGACCCTGATACTTTGTTGATAACAGACATGTTTCTTAGGGTCAGCCGTTCACGTAATTTACCAGCCATGATCACTTTAACTACATCGGCAGCCATGTTGACTGCCAGGCAAATCGAGAAGATAATCATTCGTTGCCTCATCGAATGTGTAACGGCAAAGGCGGTTGCATTCAGGAGCCAGAAAAATATTACACTAGGATTAAGCGTATTGATCAAAAACCCTGACAGAGATAATTTGGCAAAATCCCTTTTCCGGAAGCGAAGCTCGTTTATGTTTAGATCTGACTTAAGTTTTACTTTCTTAACAAAAACAAAATAGGCTCCCATAGCAACCAGGAATGTACTTCCGGTGTATCCGATCAACTGTTTATACTCCAGCATTTCGGTAACCCATTCGGAAAATACATTGCTCAGCAATACCAGTAAAATATCGCTTATCCATACACCGGCAACAAAGCTGAATCCACCTTCTTTTCCGTTATTGATACTTTGTTTGATAATCGTAAATATGACCGGGCCTACAGCCAAGGTAAGAATAAATCCGAGAGCTAATCCTTTCAATACAGCTTCTATCATGGTGAGCGGGGAAAGGTGAGATCTTAATGGTTACCATTGGCTAAAAATATCTTCCAGTCTTCATACATTCTTCCTTTTAACACACGTGGAAATTTGTGTTGTCCGCCAACTTTGCCTTTCTGACACATAAAATCCATAAACTTGCTTTCGGGCAAAACATTTACCCGAACGTCTTTTAACGCACTTTTTCGTTCGACGGCGTAATCGTCATTTAAGGATTTGAGGTGATCGTCGATCTTTTTTCCTAAAGCACTGGAATCGACATGATCATTGCTGGCTACGTACCATTCATGTGCAAAAAAGGAGCCGTACGGTATACCCGCCACAGTAAATTCCGGTATGGAAACATTCATCTCTTCGCTCGCTAATTGCACGGCCTTCGTCATGTTATCCACACTTAGGTGCTCGCCCACCATGCTAAGAAAATGTTTGGTACGGCCCGTGATCACAATTTCCAAACGTTCCTTGTCTACAAAACGCACCGTGTCACCGATCAGGTACCTCCAGGCACCGGCACTGGTACTCAGGAGTAAGGCATAGTCCCTGCCTTCTTCTACCTCATGAATCATCAGGGCTTCAGGACGTTCCACCATATTACCTTCATGGTCGAAGTTTTTTTCATCAAAAGGAACGAATTCCATGAAAATGTGCTCGTTGGTAACCAACCGCATCCCTTTGGCAAATTGCCTGTCCTGGTAAGCAATAAAACCTTCGGAAGCCAGGTAGGTTTCAATATAGGTTATCGGTTTTGCCAGCAATTTTCCAAAGCCCTTTTTATACGGTTCGAAGGAAACGCCTCCATGAACAAATAGCGAGAGGTTGGGCCAGATGTCATGAATGGTATTCAGGTTGTATTGCTCGATGATCTTTTCCATGCACATCTGGATCCAGGCAGGCACACCTACTATAAAACTGATATCCCAGTTGGGAGCCTGTTCTACGATCTCCTCCAGTTTTTTGTTCCAATCCCGTTCACGTGCAATTTTTTTACCTGGTTTATAGAACGGCGTAAACCAAAATGGAAGTTTCTTCATGGTGATACCGCTCAGGTCACCGGCATAATATCCCGGCCCCTTTTGCAGGTCGGTGCTGCCACCGATCATCAGCCAGCCCTTACCTATGGAACGAACCGGAACATTTGTATATGTGCGTAAGGTGAGCAGTTGCCTGATCATCACTATGCGGTTGCCCCGCATAAGATCGTTTGTAATGGGTATATACTTACTGGCGGCTTCGGAAGTGCCGGAACTCAGGGCGAAATATTTTACTTTGCCCGGCCAGCATACATCAGGTATTCCTTCCAGAACCCGGTGCCACCAATCCTTGTAGAGGGTATTGTAATTATGCGTGGGCACCAGCGACTGGAATTTTTTTGCCGGGTGCTTGCTCAATAAAATTTCGTCAAACCGGTATTGCTGGCCAAACTCCGTAAACCTTGCCTTCTTCAATAATTTCAGTAATACTTTGATCTGTTGACGTCGCGGAGAATTTACCGGAAGTCGCAATGCCCTTGCAAGGGTGTCTGGCAATGAAATATCAAACAAAGACATCAGTAGGTAACAAGCAATTTGGTTAGATGTTAAAATTAAGGCATTGAGCAGTAACGATAGAAGATATTATGTGAAAGTTTTGTTCAATAGGTTTACGGTATAATAGATTTATCAGGCCAGTACTCTTCCACTGCTTTGCTTTGAATCACTGCAAACAATACTGTGAGTGCCGGCTGAATGGATCCAAAAGGAAATACTTTTAGGCAACTTTTGCATCAGGTGAATGATATGATTGTAAGAGAGACTGCCTTCGCAGAAAATTATTTCATCGGGCTGGCGACGCCGAACCAAGTCTTCCAGCTCGTTCCACTCTTTCAGGTGATTGATCTGACGGAATGTATCAGCATTCTGGTTAAGGAAAACTGTTACCTCGTGCAGGTCTTTATCAGTGCCCAGTACGATGGTCTGCACATGGCCGGCCGGTCTGGCGCTGGCCTGCTTCGTGAAAACGTTACCTGCAGCAGCTAGGGAAGCTCGCAACCAGATAGAACCTTCAATTAACCTGATGAACCAGACGGATTTATAGCCGCTGTTGTGTTTACGTACAAATTGCGCCATGGCTTTATAAAACATTTTTATGTAATGCAAACTGTGCGTTTTGGTGCTTTCGCCTTTGAAATGAATGATAGGGGGATTTGCCAGGTATTGCAATGTCTTTCCTGCCTGCCTGATCCGGAAACTCAGGTCAATATCTTCCCCGTACATAAAAAACTGTTCATCAAAATTTCCAGCTGCCTCCAGAACCTCCTTGCCGGCTAAGAAAAATGCCCCTGCAAGCACGTCTACTTCCTGGTCCTGTCTTTCACTTTGATGACCCAGGTAATAGCCGGCCAGCATCCTGGAGCGTGGAAAAATACCAGTCAGACCCGATAGCTTAAAAAAGGAGGCCTGCAAAGTAGGAAAACCTCTCTTAGACTCGGGCAGGTATCGGCCGCTGCCGTCAAGCATCCGGATCCCGCAGGCACCCACCAGCGGATGCGACTCCATGAATCTGAGGCAATGCTGCAGGCAGTCTTCAGGAAGAATGGTATCCGGGTTTAGAAATAATACATACTTTCCCCTCGACAACCGCAGTCCCTGATTGTTTGCTTTTGCAAAACCTGTATTTTCAACGTTATCAATAAATATCACGGAGGGAAAGTCCGGCGCCAGGTATTTACAGCTTCCATCGGAAGAGGCGTTATCAATAACAAAAATTTCCGCGTCCATGTGCCGAATGGCCTTTTGTACCGAGCAAAGGCATTGCTCAAGGAAGTATTTTACATTGTAACTGACTATGATGATGGATAATTGCAAGAGTGCAAGTTTACCATTTTTAATGGTTCTTAGGCCGGTGAAGCTTTGCTCCGGCCATAGAACTCCGAACCACGAACTCCAAACTTCAAATTACCTATTTTTGCGGCATGCTAAAATCAACTCTTCTAAAAGCTACAGAAGCCGGTGCTGAGGTCCTGCGTAACTATTTTGACGGCGAGTTTACCATCTCTAATAAATCGCAGATCAATGACCTGGTTACCGAAGCCGATCTTGCATCGGAGAAGGTCATTATTCAAACGATCAAGGAGAGCTTTCCCGATCATTTTATTTTAAGTGAGGAGGTGGGTGAGCTTAAAATGGATAGTGAGTACAAATGGTTCGTAGATCCGATCGACGGCACGGTAAATTTTGCAAATGGCATTCCCCTTTGTTGTGTAAGTATAGGATTGGAAAAAAACGGAGAGATGATCTTAGGGGCCGTATATAATCCGATTATGAAAGAATTCTTTTTTGCCCAAAAGGGCGAAGGCGCTTTTTTGAACGACAAAAAAATCAGAGTAAGTAATAAGTCGGAGGTTCTCAGGTCCTGCCTGGTAACCGGTTTTCCCTACAGTTACCTGGACATGCCGAACGGTCCTCTTCAGGTGTTTGAACGGTTCCTCAGGAAAGGCATACCTGTCAGACGGTTGGGGTCTGCGGCAATTGACCTGTGTTGGGTGGCTATTGGCCGGTTCGACGGATTTTACGAGCATAAATTACAGGCCTGGGATAGTGCTGCAGGTTCTCTGATCGTGCAGGAGGCGGGAGGGAAAGTGAGCGATTTTCAGGGAAACGCTTATACACCCTATACGCCCCAGGTTTTGGCTACCAACGGAATTATACATGAGGACATGATAGACTGGATTAATCGGGAATAATATGCGAATTTGCAAATGTGCGGATATGGGAATGGAAGAAATGTGCACAAAACCAGCTCAATGACTGAAAATCGTACAGAAATCTCTGCCTTAGGTGAATTCGGGCTGATAGATCATCTTACAAAAAATATAGAAATACGCAACGCCTCTACCATTTTAGGTGTGGGAGACGATGCTGCTGTAATAGACCAATTCGGGAAACAAACGGTCATCACCACAGACTTATTGGTAGAAGGCATTCATTTTGACCTGATGTATACACCCCTCAAACACCTGGGTTATAAAAGTGTTGTTGTAAATGTAAGTGACATCTACGCCATGAATGCCAGCCCGACACATATCACGGTAAGCATTGCTTTTAGCAATCGCTTCAGTGTGGAAGCCCTCGAAGAATTTTACGAAGGCGTTTATGCCGCCTGCGAAAAATACGGGGTTGACCTTATTGGCGGGGATACCTCTTCTTCGCAAAAAGGATTCGTGATCTCGGTAACAGCAATCGGTGAGGTGTCGCCCAACAAATATGTCAGGCGCAGTACGGCTGGCAAAGATGACCTGCTTTGTGTTACCGGTTACCTGGGCGGCGCCTTCCTTGGATTAACCCTGCTTGAACGGGAAAAAAAAATCTACCTGGAAAGCCCAGGCGTTCAACCCGACCTGGAGGGAGAAACATATATTGTGGGTCGCATGCTTAAACCGGAAGCAAGAAAAGATATTATTGATTTTTTTGAAACCGCTTCCGTTACACCCACGGCCATGATGGATGTAAGTGACGGGCTGAGTTCGGAGATCTTACACATATGCAGGAAAAGTAACCTGGGCTGTATGCTTTACGAAGAAAAAATTCCTATTCACGAGGAAAGCCGCCAGGCTGCTTTTAAATTCAGCCTCGATCCGACAGCCTGCGCGTTGAGTGGTGGCGAAGATTATGAGTTGCTGTTTACCTTAAAACAAGACGATTATGATAAATTGGTGCTCAATGAGGAGATCAGTGTGATTGGATATATGACTGAACCTGAAAAAGGCGCTCACATACTGACAAAGGGAGGAAATACGTTTCCAATTACTGCACAAGGGTGGAACGCTTTTACACGTTAAATGGCTCAACAAGAATGATGGCAGTAAATAACAAATTAATTCTGGTTTTATGCAGCTTCCTGTTCCTGGTCGGATGTACTGCCGGCCGGTTAACATTTGATCCGGGCAAAAAATTGAGCAGGGAGCAATTGCAGCATGACTTTCAGGTGATGCGTAATATACTGGAAGAAGGCCATCCCAGCCTGTACTGGTATTCATCCAGGGATTCACTGGACGAGGTTTTTGACCGCGCGTATGCGAATATTTCCGATTCTATGACCGAACCTCAGTTTAGAACCCTGCTGAGTTATGTAATATCAAAGGTGAACTGCGGCCATACTTCGTTACGGTATTCAAAAAAGTATTACCGGTATCTTGACACCGTGCGCCTTAAACAGTTTCCGTTAAGCCTCAAGCTCTGGGGTGATTCAGCCATCGTCTATGCCAATTTACATCGTACCGATTCAATTCTGAAAAGAGGTACCATTATAAACAGTATCAACAATAAACCCCTTGTTTTTTATCGTGACAGCCTGTTTCAATATCTCACCATGGATGGATATGGCATTAACCACAAATATCAGACTTTAAGCAACAGGGGGAACTTCGGGGGATGGTATAGAAACGTATTTGGATTAAGGGCACAGTTTACCATTGGTTATTTAAATCGTATGGGCGAAGAAAAGAGCATGGTCATTCCGGTGTTTGACCCTGCCACAGACAGTTTGGCAAATGTAAATTCTCTAAGATCTCCGCAAGGAGGTGCTAGAGAAAGGAGAAGAATGGCCATTGCGTCTTCGCGGGACCTCAAAATAGACACCTCTTCAAGCACAGCCTGGGTAGCACTTAACACGTTCTCCAGGGGCAACGGTTTATCTTCTTTTCTACGGAAAACCTTCAAGACACTGCACCGTCAGCAGATCCAGAACTTCGTGCTGGACCTGCGCAGCAATGGGGGTGGCAACGTTGGCATGTCAACCCTGCTTACCAGGTATCTGATAAACCACCGGTTTAAACTGGCTGATTCATTATACGCAGTTAACAAAAAAAGCAATTACGGTAAATATATTCAGCACTATTTATGGAATCAGCTGTTCATGAATATTATCACAAAAAAACGTTCGGATGGAAAATATCACTTTGGATATTTTACACGTCATTTTTTTAACCCGAAGAAGAAGAATCATTTTAACGGCAATACATACCTGATCATTGGAGGCAATTCTTTTTCGGCTACAACCTTGTTTGCCAATGCACTGAAGGGCCAGGAAAATGTGTTGTTAGTCGGCGAAGAAACGGGCGGCGGAGCTTATGGAAATAGCGCCTGGCTTATTCCGGATGTTACCCTGCCTAATTCCAGGCTGCGTATGCGGTTGCCTAAATTCCGGATGGTAATCAGCAAGGCTGCAGTAAAAGATGGAAGGGGTGTACAACCTGATGTTTTTGTCGGCCCCTCCCTGGAATCTATCCGCAATGGGATTGACCCTAAAATGGAAAAGGTAAGAGAGCTGATCAAAACAAAAAATAATACGGTGAGGCATTGATGTTATTATCAACACATTACCCTTTGCACACTCAACTCATCATCAAACACCACAAAACAGGCCCGGGCATTTTGTTGTATATAACCCAGGTTGTCCTGCTGCCTGATCATTTGCGACGGATACAATGATGCCATCCTCAAGGCCTCATCAAGTTCAATGCCTGCATGTTTTACCGCATTTCGTACACATGACATCATGGTCAAAGAAGACCCTGACAGCGTGCCGTCAGGTAAGGTGTAACGGTCGCCCCTGAACACATGCTGGTATTCACCAGCCGGGGTTTCTGCGACCGCATCAGTAATAAAAAACAACCTTTCCTTCATGATCCTCTTGCTGATGCGAATAGCTGCATAATCGACGTGAACGCCATCACATACCAGGCTGCTTTTTACCTTGTCATGATCGTAAATGGCCCCTACCAAACCCGGCTCCCTGCTTTGGAATGCCGACATGGCGTTAAACAAATGAGTGGTTACCGGAATGCCATTTTCAAAAGCTTGCATGGCTTCCTTATAGGTTGCATTGCTATGGCCTGCAGACACAAGTATTCCATTTTCAAGCAACAGGTTTATTACAGACTGTTCACACATCTCGGGTGCAAGTGTCATCATCTTTATAACGCCATTGCCTTTATCCAGCAACCATTGCACTTCTTCCAGACTGGGCCGTTTTATATAACTTTCAATATGAGCACCTTTTTTTACGGGGTTGATGTACGGGCCTTCCAGGTGTAAGCCCAGTAATCCTTGGCCGCCTGATTCCCAGTACATTCTGACCACCTCGATGCCTTTTATACATTTTTCCATGGCATTGGTGGCCATGGTGATCATGAAGTGTGCCGCACCACCTGCCAGGCAATAATCATATGTTGCCTGTAATGAAGCGACAGATAAATCGTGGGAAAACATCCTGCCGTTGCCGCCATAGATCTGAAGGTCTACAAAGCAAGGGCTTATGTTCAGGCCTTTGAGGTCTTCCTTGTCGTATCCAGGGGGAATCGCAGCATTTTCGACGATATCGGCAATTGAGCCATGCTCTACCAAAATGGTTTTATTAAAAAGAATGTCTCTTCCGGTATAAATGGTCCCATTAACAATGGCTAAAGGTCTTGGGTTATGCATCTCGTTGATTTAGGTCCTGTTCTTCTCCCGTATCATTAGGTATGATCATAAAATGATCAGCATCTCTCCAGAAGGGATATTTGTTTCTGATTTCATCAAGTTTATCTCTTTGTAAGCTGATAGTAATTATGGATTCTTCATTCGGCTGTTGATGCATTACTTCTCCCAACGGGTCTATAACCATAGAATCGCCACTGTAGCTAACCCCGTTACCGTCTTTGCCCACCCGGTTAACACCAATTACATAACACTGATTTTCAATAGCCCTGGCCTGCAATAGGGTCTTCCAGGCATGACCGCGGCTTTCGGGCCAGTTAGCCACATACACCAGCACATCGAACTCAGGGTGCTCCATGCCCAAAGCGTCAAAATTAGAAACCCTTCTTTTACGTTCCAGCACAGAGGCTATGGTCTGCTGCCTGGCCCATACGGGAAAACGCAGGTCGTAACAGATCTGTAAATTCAGTTTCCATCCTTTTACCGACGCAATCAGGCGTTTATTGCCGGCCGTATATTCCTGGTCTTCACCGGCAAAAGCAAAACGGTGACGCTTATCATAATACCCGTACTGCCCAACCGGTAACATCCAGATCAGCCTGTTATAATAATTGCCGTTTTCTTTGATAATTGCACTTCCTGCAAGAATAATTCTCCGCTCCGCTGCTATTTTTTGCATCCATCGTATAGTAGGGCCATCCATGCTTTCTGCCAGTGCTTCGGGCTTCATGTTAAAACCTGTGCTGAACATTTCCGGAAGCACGACCATCTCTGTCTTGTCCCGGATAGCACCTATTTTTTCTTCGAACATGCGCAGGTTCGCAGCTTTGTCTTCCCAATGAAGTTGAGACTGAATAAGCGTTACCGTAAGAGACGACATTTGCTGAATTTATGAATAAAGATATTGGATTGTCGGGAAGCAACGGCTATATTAATGCCTGCCTTTGTGATTAAGTATATTCAGATATAATATCTTTTGCCAGCTCCGCTTCATATCCTTTTTGCAGGAGGTAGTTTAACGTCTTTTGCTTCTTGATAGAGATGCTTTTTTCTCCTTTCAGCGTTTTCCATTTTTCTTGAGCCAGCTTCTGCAGCACGGCCATGTAAGTGTCGTCATCAATCTGCTGCAATGCCTTCTTAATGAGGTATTCACCCACCTGTTTTTGTTTTAACGCATACCTGATCTTTATCTTCCCCCATGACTTCATGCGAAATTTTCCGCCTGCAAACTGAATAGAAAATCGTTCTTCGTTAAGATAATTTTCTTCAATTAGCTGAGATAGTACTTCATCCACTTCTTTTTTATGCAAGCCAAGCTCGTATAATTTTTCCTTTACTTCCTGGTGGCAGCGTTCCTGCCAGGCGCAATAGTGTTTGATTTTTTGAGTGGCCTGCTCCTTGGAAAGGGTTGGTTTACCGGGAATCGACATGCTGGAAATTTCACGAAGTTACCAGAACCATCATGATCAACACATTATTTGTGCCATTGACCATCCGCCATCAGGTTATACAGGTAATCCGGCTTAAATCCCTGTTGGCTATTAATTAAAAATCAGTAGTTTCGTTACCTACAAACGCTTAATTCCTGCATAACATGAAGTTTATTGTATCCTCTTCTGCCTTGTTGAAACAGTTACAACAGATCAGCGGCGTTATAAATGCAAACACGGTGCTGCCGATCCTGGAAGATTATCTGTTTGAGGTGGAAATGAACAAACTTACCGTAGTGGCTACCGACCTGGAAACGGTAATGCGGATTCAAATGGACGTAGAAGCTAAAGACGGCGGTAAAATATGCATACCGGCGAAAATTTTAATGGATTCCTTAAAAAACCTGTCCGACCAGCCCCTCAGTTTTAGTATCGAAAAAAACTTTGCCATCGAGATTACCACTGATAACGGAAAATACAAGGTAATGGGAGAAAACCCGGATAATTTCCCCAAAGAACCTGTGGCTGACGACACGAGTTCTTTCACCATGAGTTCAGCGGCACTGGTTACTGCAATTAATAAAACCCTGTTTGCCGTAAGTAATGATGACCTGCGTCCGGCAATGACAGGAGTGTATTTCGAATTAAACGAAGATTTTATCCAATTCGTGGCCACTGATGCCCACCGGCTCGTACGTTATAAACGAACGGATGTAACCTGCCCAAAAACGGATTCATTCATCGTACCAAAAAAACCCCTAAACCTTCTTAAGTCTGCGCTTCCTAATAATGAGGATGAGCTCACACTCAATTATAATAACAATCACCTGTTTGTTAAACATGGTTCCACCCGTATGAGCTGCCGGTTGATCGATGCCCGTTTCCCGGATTATAAAGTGGTGATCCCAGTTGACAATCCTTATAAACTAACGGTTAACAAAATCGATTTCCAGAGCGCCTTACGAAGGGTAAGTGTATTTAGCAATAAAAGCACAAACCAGGTAGTACTTACCATCCAGGGGAGCGAACTGCAACTGGCAGCGCAGGATGTTGACTTTTCATTTGAAGGCAACGAACGGATGAAGTGCCAGTACGACGGTGAAGACCTGGCTATAGCTTTCAATGCCCGGTTTTTGGTTGAAATGCTGAATGCTGCCGAAAGTGCTGAGATTAATGTTGAATTGTCAACGCCCACCAAAGCTGGTATCATAAAACCAACGGAAAATGGAACTGACGAAGATCTTCTTATACTGGTAATGCCACTAATGCTGAATAATTAGCCATTTCATTCCGGCATGAATTACATTCCCATCCGTGCATATGACAATTATATTAACGCCAACATGGAACTGGGCCTTTTACGCGAGGCCGGCATTGATTGCCATATTAAAGACGAATACACCATTACGATAGATCCACTGTTAAGCCCGGCCCTGGGTGGCATGAAACTTATGGTTGAAGAGAGGAGTGCTGCGGAAGCCCTTGACCTGTTGCTTGAATCGGACCGGCTTTATCTTAAATCTGTTCCCTGCCCGAACTGCAAAGAGCATTCGCTCGAACTAATCACCAACATCAAACGCTTTAACAACCTGGCCGGCCGGTTAAGGTCCCTTCTCATTAACGGACAGGAAGAGGAGGTAAAAACATTTTACCGCTGCAATAACTGCTTCAGGGAAATTTCCACTCTCCCGTCTGCTTTGGATAAATAAACCTCTTATTTATGAATATTTGGCTGCCCAGTTATAACTTTGTGTTTTGCGTTAATGCAGCATATGGATCAATTCTTACAATACTGGGAACATATACCCAACTCTCACCGGGTGATGATATTAATGGGAGGAATGATCTTCTTCTGGTTACTGGAAGGCTATTACCCGCTTTTCCGGTTCTCGTTTAAGCGGTACAAACATGCTGGCGTTAACCTGGTTTTCTTATCTACTACCATATTGCTTAACCTCATTTTCGGCATTACTACCATCAAGATCTGCGATTGGGTGATGAGAAACGATATAGGTCTTTTGAACTGGCTAAACCTGCCACTGTGGGGCGAAGCAATCCTTGCCGTCTTTTTTCTTGACTTTTTTAGTCAGTATGCACCGCATTGGACCATGCATAAAGTTAAATGGATGTGGAAATTTCACATGATCCATCATAGTGATACAAAAGTGGATGTTACTACCGGAACCAGGCATCATCCGGGAGAATGGCTGTTCCGGGAGTTTTCAACCATTATCGGTGTAGTGTTAATCGGTTTGCCGGTGGGCATGTATTTTCTCTACCGGAGCTGCGCCGCTTTGTTTACCCATTTTAATCACGCCAACCTGCGGGTGCCTTTATGGCTCGACAAGCCCATAAGCTGGATATTTGTTTCCCCAAATATGCACAAGGTTCATCACCATTACAAACGGCCACATACAGATACTAATTATAGTAATATTTTTTCTCTCTGGGATCGGCTATTCGGAACATTTAAATATGACGACCCTAAAAACCTTCGTTACGGCCTGGATGTATTGGATGACTCTACGGATGAAAGCCTCAAATATCAATTCAAGCTTCCGTTTGATAAAAATGTAAAAACGGACTATTAGGTGATGGCACCTTGCCAGGCTGGTGGTTGGTGAAAACACCAACCACGGGCAGCAGAGCGCGCCTGCCAAAGCCTTGGCGGCGGGCAAGGCCGGGATGGTTATGCTGCGCAACGAACCGGGATCTATTGCTGCTGTTGCTGCTGTTGCTGCTGCTGCATCTCCATAAACCGCCTGTACGAATTGCGTGTTTCTTTCAAGTTAGGCTGCGGCGTTAAAACCGTCGAAAAGTCCTCATTACTATGCCCGTCTTCGTAAGAAACAGTCACCCCTACTTCAAGTACCTGGTTAGACGTTCCTTTATATGTTCCCTTTACCGGGGAACAGTCAATGAAACTCCTTCCAACGGCTAAGCGTACATGCTGATCATTTACAATCACATTATTAGTTGGATCGAGGCCCAACCATCCGTAGAAAGGGATGAATGCTTCCACCCAGGCATGGGTGGCACCCTCGCCCCGCATACCGGATTTGTTCGGACAAACATAACCGCTGACATAACGGGCCGGTATTTTTATAACTCGCAGCATAGCGGATAACATGTGCGCAAAATCCTGACAAACGCCTGCCTTAAGCTTCCATATCTCGTTAAGGGTTGTTTCAACATTAGTGATCCCTTTAATGTACATAAAGTTCTCATATACATATTCACTCAAACGCTGTGCTGCTACCAGCGGAGTCACTTCCTGGTTTTGAGCCATATCCAGCAGCGTTTTGATCTCCGGCAAGGCATCAAACTGTTCTACCTTAAGAAAATCAATAAAGGTGACCTGGTGACGGATCTGCCTTAGCTGATTCCATTGCTCACTTTTGTCTTTAGTGTCTTCCGGCATCATCCTTGCCTTGGTGATCACCTCCATTCGCGAATCAATGACCAGCTCTTTATGAGACTCCGGCGTAGTAAAACAGCCCACTTCGTTGCCGTAGTAGTCTTTATAGATTTCAACAACGGGTTCGCCAGTTATGTGAATTTCATGTTTTAAAACTTCCTGGTATTCATCTTTTAACGGGTACAGAATAATCTGGTTAGCGCTGTCCCTGACAGCTGCTTCGTATGTATATTTCGTTACATGATGTATCTTAAACCTAGGCATAGAATTATTTTGTTTATCAATGACAGAACGCTAAATCAGGAGTAGGCAAAATACTTTTCATTCAGAGCAATGCCTATCCCATTCAACTGGGAAATTATTTCATTCAGATATTGGTGAAGTCCTTGCTCCATGATGGCTTCAGGGGTGGAATACTGAACCTTGCTAGCCAGCTTACCTATCATAAAATCTATTTGGTTGTAACTACTTGCATTTCGTTCGCTTTTGAGCCTCTTAAAATAAATATGCAGCCTGTTGATTGAATAGGAAACCGACCTTGGAAACCGGTCGTCCAGTACAATCTGTTCAAGCACATTTCTGGCTTCAAAGCCGCTCCTGTATGTTTTCAAATATAACTGATAGCCTGAAATGGAAAGCAAGAGATATTTCCAATAAGTGATGTCAGCATTTTTGTCTGAATCATTGCCCAGCGAGTTGAATTTTACATCCAGTATGTCTGAACTTTGTATGCCCCTTTCCAGGTATTTACCGATATTCATAAACGAAATGCCTTCTCCTCTGGCCATTGTAACATCGGCTATTCCATAATATAACAGACAATGCTTGATCAGGTCATCCAGCACGGTGATCGGGTCTTCCTGGTGCAGCAGTTGAACCAACCGCTCGTTACGCATAACATGATAGAAATCGTTCAGGCATTGCCATAATTCTTTTGAAATATGATCCTGAACACTTCTGGCATTCTCCCTCGCCTGCGTAACGATATTGTAGACGGAATTCGCGTTTTCTTTATCAGTAACCATAAACTGCAATACTTCCCTGGTCTGATTTGAAATTGCCTTAGCATCATCTTCCTCCAGGTAGGTGAATATCTTAAGTACCGGCTGCCAGGAAAATTCAATGAATTCGTCCTGCGAGGATGCGTAATTCATCTTCAGCATACGTAAAATGCCGTCGCTGCGTTCCATGTATCGGCTCATCCAGTATAAACTATCGGCGACTCTGCTTAACATTATTTAGTTGCTGTTTACGATTAACGTTTGTACCATTCGCTTAATTCCGTTCCGGCTTATCGGCCAACACCCAGGTATCTTTGCTCCCTCCACCCTGTGACGAATTGACTACCAGCGAACCTTCTCGTAACGCTACCCTGGTTAGTCCGCCCGGAACAATCTCTATCCCATCTGGGCCACACAAGGCGTAGGGCCTCAGGTCTATCCGGCGTGGTTGAAGTCTTCCATTCATATAACAGGGTGCGGAAGATAGGCTGATAATAGGCTGGGCGATGAACTGCCTCGGATCTTTTGCAATTTCAGTTTTATAAGTATGTATTTCTTCGTCAGTTGCCGTGTTTCCCATGAGCATTCCATAACCACCGCTTTCATTTGTTTTTTTGATCACCATCTTATTCATATTGCTGAAAACATGGTCCCTCTCTTCCAGGTTTCCCAACTGGTATGTGGGTACATTTTTAAGAATGGGCTCTTCATTGAGATAATATTGTATCATTGCCGGAACGAAAGTGTAAATGGCCTTATCATCTGCAACTCCGGTTCCCGTGGCGTTAACTATAGCCACATTCCCTTTACGATATGCGCTCATTAGGCCTGCTACGCCTAACAGGCTATTCTGGTTGAATACCAGCGGATCAAGAAACTCGTCGTCTACGCGCCGGTAAATGACATCTACCTGCTGGAGGCCAACGGTGGTTTTCATGTATACACGCAGGTTGTCAACTACCAGATCCCTGCCTTCAACCAATTCCACGCCCATAAGTCTGGCAAGAGTGGTATGCTCAAAATAGGCAGAGTTGTAAATGCCCGGCGTGAGAACAACAACGGTTGGATTTGCCGTTTGCCTGGGCGATAAAGAAACCAGGTTCTTGTGCAGAATAGCAGGGTATTCCAGTACAGTCCTGACATTATTCTTGGGTAGCAGGTCCGGAAACAACCGTTTGGTTATCTCCCGGTTTTCAAGCATATAACTGACTCCACTGGGCGTTCTGAGATTATCTTCAAGAATATAAAACGAGCCATCACTATCGCGTATAAGGTCTATCCCGGCTATGTGTACATAAATATCGTAGGGCACAGGAAAACCGTACATCTCCCGTACAAAATGCGGACAACTGTACACCATTTCTGCAGGGATAACGCCGTCGTTTATGATAAACTGCTCATTATACACATCTTTTAAAAACAGGTTAAGCGCCTTTAACCGCTGTTTAATGCCGTTTTCAATGTGTTCCCATTCCGTGTTGGTAATAATCCTGGGTATGATATCAAAAGGAAAGATCTTTTCAATGCCTTCGCCACTGCTATATACCGTGAAAGTGATGCCCTGGCTCATAAAAAGCCGCCTGGCCTGCTCTTCTTTTTTGTTCAGCTCCTCAATGCTCAGTCGCTGCAGGAAATCCAGGACACCCTGGTACTGCTTACGAACATTTGCGTTTTCGTACATTTCATCCCAGGTATTAAGATCAGGATTGTAGTTAGCTAATAACACATTGTTTTGCATAACAAAATTTTTGGAAGCGGTAAAATGGAGGGCAATCGTTGAGCAGAATCTTATTCAAATATAACAAAACACGGTTTAGTTACATTTCCTTTTTTGTTTAACCTCTATCTTTACCACATAAAGATCATACATGAACAGGATCGCTATGATACCGGCGCGCTATGCGGCTTCCCGTTTTCCTGCCAAGCTTATGCAAAAGCTAGGAAGTAAAACGGTGATCAGGCAAACTTACGACAACACGTTATCGACTGGGCTATTCGACGAGGTAATCGTGGTCACGGATAGCGAAATCATATACAATGAGATCCATTCGCATGGTGGAAAAGTAACAATGAGTATAAATCAGCATGAAAGTGGAAGCGACCGTATAGCAGAAGCCGTTGCGGACCTGGATGTGGAGATCATTGTAAATGTACAGGGCGACGAGCCTTTTGTACAAAAAGAGCCACTGCAGAAATTACTGGCGGTTTTTGAAAATGATGATAAGAAAGAAATTCAGGTAGCCTCATTAATGCAAGAGCTTAAAAGCTTAAAGTACATCAGCGATCCTAATTCCGTTAAAGTTGTTGTTGATAAGAATATGAACGCACTGCTTTTTAGCAGAAGCATTATTCCCTATCCGCGGAACAAGGAAATAACCGGTACTTATTATAAACACATCGGTGTATACGCTTTCCGTAAACAAGCCTTGCTGCGCTTCACTAAATGGCTGATGACACCGTTGGAACAAGCCGAAAAAATTGAATGCCTTCGTTACCTTGAAAATGGGATTTCCTTAAAAATGGTGATCACAGAATATATGGGAGTGGAAATCGATACCCCTGAAGACCTGGAGAGGGCAACTTTACTACTTGGGCCACAACCTGGACCGATTGATTAGATACTTCTTATAAAGAGATCCTGGTTATTATTCTGAAGGTTCTTATGATTACGGTCAGATAAATAAAAAAAACAGATGAAATTCCGCAACTTTAAAATGGTAGGTTACGTAATTTATGGCCGTGGCAGCTTTAACCAGTTGGATGAGATCCTGGCTCCTTACCGGCAGGGTGATGCTCCTATGATTTTTTTGCTGGATCATTTTTTTAAAGAAAAGCCATTGGATTCACGTATACCTGCAAGAGGTAAAGACAAAACCATTTATGCAGATGTCACTTATGAACCCAAGACTACCTATGTAGATACACTTGCAAAACAGTTAAAAGAAGAATTTGGATTAATAAGCGGCATAATCGGCATTGGCGGTGGCTCGACGTTGGACCTGGCAAAAGCTGTTTCCCTTATGATGACTAACCCCGGCAGCTCGGCAGATTACCAGGGCTGGGATCTGGTAAAGCTTCCTGGCGTGTATAAAACAGGTATCCCAACGCTGAGTGGAACAGGTGCAGAGGTTTCCCGTACCACAGTATTGACGGGACCGACCCGGAAACTGGGCATGAATTCAGACTTTACACCCTTCGACCAGATCGTGCTTGACCCGGAACTAACGTCTGATGCTCCGGTGAACCAGCGATTTTATACAGGCATGGATTGCTATATTCATTGCATCGAAAGTCTGGAAGGTACCTATTTGAATGAATTCAGCAAAAGTTATGGAGAAAAGGCCCTGGAGCTTTGCAGAAAGATATTTGTTGAAAAAACTGCCTGGGACGACGACTCCGACGATAAATTGATGATGGCCTCTTACGCCGGCGGCATGAGCATCGCTTACTCGCAGGTGGGCGTAGCACATGCTGTCAGTTATGGTCTCAGCTATCTGCTAGGCACCAGACACGGCATTGGAAATTGTATTGTATTTGACAAACTGGAGGAATACTATCCTGAAGGAGTTAAAGAATTCAAAAACATGGTCAGTAAAAACCAGATAGGTCTGCCTCAGGGCATTTGCGCCGGTTTAAGCGATGATGAATTTAATAAAATGATCGACGTGTCGTTAAGTCTGAAACCCCTGTGGGAAAATGCCCTTGGTAACAACTGGGACAAAGTAATGACGAGGGATAAGTTAAGGACTTTGTTTGAGCGATTGTAGTCAATTTCGCCCGC
Source organism: Chitinophagaceae bacterium (assembly GCA_037718865.1). Lineage (GTDB taxonomy): Bacteria > Bacteroidota > Bacteroidia > Chitinophagales > Chitinophagaceae > JADCRZ01. The sequence goes on from JBBJMP010000010.1 coordinate 242,166, forward strand.
AGGATTTCACACTTTTTTACCTATTACGCGTTGCAACGGTTCATACACATTCCCTGTCAAATGGACTAAAACCTATTATGCGACAAAACCTCTTTCTTGCCTACATTTGCACCATACTTCTGGCTTGTACCAAACCTGATGACGTAAAAAAAATTATAGAGGATAACCTTGACATCATCTCGACAACCACCCCCGCAAGCATAGTAAAGGGACAGGAAATAATATCAACTATACAATGCCAGGGTCCTAACCTCTGTTATTCCTTTCACCGTTTGGAAATCACTGAAACAAGCCCACGGCAATTTGAGATCAGGGCAAAAGCGCATGTTCAGGGTTCTGTTTGTGCAATGGCCCTGTATAGAGTAGATACGGTAGCGAGGATCCCGGCACTAACTTCCGGCCAATACCTGTTACGATTTTATAATGCCAGCCGATTATTTAAAACAGACACCGTTCAGGTGAACTGATACATCTTTAACCATATCTGTTTAGCCGGTTTACTCACATACCGGCTTTTTAGATAATGGGTTTTCCCATCTGCATTTTGAAAAAGAACTTCATGAATATTCCTTAATTTTCATGATTAATCACTTCTATGGCAGATAATTACCTGAGCTATCTTAGATTGGATGCTTTGTTTGGATCTCACAGGACCAAACAGATCCTTCATGTCAATCCAACCATACCACCTCGCAGGGAGGAAGCCAAGGAAGTTAAGGTTTTTGTGTTTGATTATAATGCCACATCCCTTGAAAAACACGAACTGCCAGATGTCACGGAATGTACCCGTTTTAAACAAAACGACCGTATTACCTGGATTAATATTGACGGCTTGCGTAAGGCAGATGTGGAAATGATCTGTAATGCCTATGAAGTACATCTTCTTCTTGCGGAAGATATCTTAAGCATCGGCCAGCGTCCAAAAATGGATGAGGTAGAAGGTGTTTTATTCTGCCTGTTAAACATGATGTATTACAGCGAAAACCATTGCACCGTTGAGCTGGAGCAAATAAGCCTTGTTTTTGGAAAAGACTTTCTTATTTCTTTCCAGGAAGATGCCAACCGGGATGTGTTCAATCCCCTGAGGGAAAAACTCAACCTCAACAACACCAAACTCAGGCAACGGGGTGCGGATTATTTATGCTACGTAATGCTCGATATGATCGTTGATAATTATTTTTTGGTCATGGAAAAGCTGGGCGAGCAGATAGAGGCCCTGGAAGAAGAAGTGATCAGGTCAAGTACCAAACGGTCCCTGGCGAAAATAAACCAGGTAAGAAAAGAGCTTATCGTTTTAAAAAGAAATATTGCCCCGGTACGTGAAATGATCAATGGTTTTATGAGAAGTGAAAGCGAACTGCTGGATGACCGCACTACCAAGTACTTCAAGGATGTTTACGATCACATTTTACAGGCCTTTGACCTGACTGAAAACTACCGCGATATGATGACAAGCATGCAGGACCTTTACATCAACAATGTGAACCTGCGAATGAACGAAGTGATGAAGGTTATGGCCATAGTTACCTGCCTGATGGCTCCTGCCACGGTAATAGGCGGCATCTTTGGCATGAATTTCGACTTCATCCCCTACTCCCATCACAGGTATGGGTTTTTCCTTGCTGTTGCTTTAATGTTATTTGTTCCCTTATACCTGCTTTGGCGATTCAAAAGGAAAGGATGGTTTTAACCGGTGTAAACGGCCTTGCGATGAGTTGGTTATTTTCATATATTTATTGAACACATTAGTCACGCCTTAATACTTTCTGTATGAAATCGATTTTTATTTATTTTTTCCTTCTTATCCCTTTCCTGGTATTTAGTCAACCAGTAAAGAAGATCTTTAACGGGAAAAATTTAGATGGCTGGACGATCCATGGAACGGAAAAATGGTATGTGGAAAAGGGCGATTTGATTTGCGAGAGCGGACCCGACAAGCAATATGGATATCTTTCTACCAATAAGCAATATAAAAACTTTCAATTGCAATGTCAGTTTAAACAGGAAGCTAATGGTAATAGCGGTGTATTTATCCGGTCTGGTATTGAAGGTACCAAAATCAATGGATGGCAGGTAGAGGTAGCTCCCACGAACAACCACACAGGGGGTGTTTACGAATCGTATGGCAGAGGCTGGCTTATACAACCCAAACCGGAAGATGAAAAATATTTGAAACCGGGTGAATGGAACCAGCTTAAGATCAGGGTGATCGATGATGTAGTTACCACCTGGCTTAACGGCCATCAAATGATCAATCTGAAAGATGAAAAAATTGGAAAAGGTCAAGGCTTTATCGCCCTGCAAATTCACGATGGTGGCGGAATTAAGGTCCGATGGAAAGGGCTTGTTATACAGGAATTTAAATCAGCTGCAAAAACGGAATAGCCTCCGGTTTACAATTGGCTTTTTGTGTTAACCTGCTTTTTAAAAATAGGAACGGTACTGCAAGGTTCTCCATACATAATGCTTTTGGCAACCGGTCGAAGCAATTTAGTTATTTCCAGGTAGGCAAATTCTCCTATGGGAAGATCTCCGCATCCCTTTACTACTACTCTTTTATCCATATAACTTTCCATATTTATTGCAGCAAGATTTTTCAGGAAGACTGTCTTATGTAAAAACTGTTCATCACCAAACACAACATCTTTTGCATACGGCTGCAGATTAGATACCACCAGCATATAGGCCCATACTGGAACAATGGCATCGGCAGTACAGGTCACTGCTACATATTTATCCTGGTAAACCGCAAAGTCCTGATTCTTTAACGCTTCCCGAAAATCTTTTTCCTTTAGGATCAAACCCATAAACAGGTAATCTTTCAAATCGAACACACTGACACCTCCCGCCGGATAATAATGTTCAAGATCCACTTCCATTAAAGAACTATCTGCCACTTTATTTATGATGACTTCGCTCATGGTTGTCTTGTATTTTATTGTAATATTCTTATAGAAACTTGGCGCGGAAATCGTCAACTTCAGCAGCCTTTTTTAGTGCATCGACTGAACGCGTTCCGCTCATGGCTTTTATCTGCATAAGAATACCATTCCTCTGTTGTTCCAGGTTTGTATTCTCATTTGGCCTTGCACTTACATTATCCGTCCGTATGATAAAAACCCCTCCATTGCCTGCAATTGGTGGTGACATTTTACCCTTGAATTGCTTGTTAAAGCTGGCTCCTATGACCTTGGCTTCTTGCCCCAGGTTAGGAATGACCGGTGAAGAAAAACTGATCGTATCGGCTTTTTGAATCGGCATACCAGCGGCCGAGGCTGCGGCTTCCATTGTTTTTGCACTTCCTGTTTTTTTAATGACCTGTTCTGCCTTCTTCTTATTGCGTAATGTAAACTCTACCTGCGGCCTTGCCTTTGCGGCACTTAAAGTGCCTACCTTATTGATCTCGGTTATCATGGCCACAACATATTTATCACCCAGTTCGTGGGCGTCCGAAACTTGTCCTTGTTCAGCTTCATAAATCCACCGGACTAACTGGCGGCTACTTCCCAGTCCCGGGATCATATTATCTATGGGTTTAATTTCGTTGCCCAGCAGTTTATTATACTTGTATTTGGCAGCATTTGCATCAAAAGCTTTTGCATTGCGGCTTTCACCTGCAAATTGATTTGCTTTTCCTGAAGCAGTATTTTGCGTTTCCTGGCTGGCAGTGATGGGTTTGGACAGATAAGCCACCTGATAGGCTGGTCCAAAATTCTTTTGGCTCAATACTTCTATATAGTGGTAACCAAACGTTGTTTTGACCACTTTCTTGTCACCCGTCGCCCCATAAAATACAGCTTCGGCAAATTCCCTGGCCAGGTTTCCAAACTGGTCGGAGCTGAAGTCGTATTCGCCGCCTTTATCCTTGCTACCCGGATCCTCACTGTACTTTAAACACATCAGCGTAAAATCAGCTCCGCCTTTTATGGCATTGGCAATACTATCGATCCTTGCTTTAGCCGTACTATCAGGTAACCCCGCCTGCTGTTGATTACCTTGCGTGTTTACCAGGATATGCCTCAACTTTACACTATCCGGCATATTCCGTTTGCCCATCATTCTGGCCAAGACATAATTACTGTTATCAAGATAAGGGCCGAACACTGCGCCATCTGGTAGTGCCCGAATAGAATCTGCGTTTGGTACCTGCAATTTTGATGATAAAACATATCCGTCAAAATAATTTACTTCGGACCCGTTCTGTACAAGAAACGCAGGCACGTTATCTGTGGTAGCAAACTCAGGTTTTAACTGGTTCAACTGATTGTACAGCACCATAGAATCATTTTTTGTGGCCGCTGCGTCAAACACCACATAAGCAATGCTGCGGTTTTCAACCTGTTTGAAATCGTCTTTGTTTTTATTTATATAAGAAAGTATTTCTTCATCACTTACTTTTACAGCGCTATCAGAAATAGTAGAATAAGGAACATTAACATAAGAAATAGAGGCCAGTGCGCTGTTATCTGCGTTTAGCTTTTCAAGCATCCATTTGGGAACATAAGCGGTATTGGCCAGTAATGCCGAATACTTTTCCCTCAATCTGGTGTTTATGAGGGCAGGAAGGTATAAATTTTCAAATTGCTCTGCCATAGGATTGGTTTTTTGTTTCCTTAACTCCGCAATGGCAGATTTGGCGGCATTTGCATCGTATTCTCCTGTTTGCTGGTTGGTAAACTGCTGCTTCAAATCCTGAGGGGGATTTTTACCGAACAATATATCGTTCAATTCTTTTGCGCCCACCTCAAGACCGAGTTCCTTATATTCTTCCTCCAGAACATTTTCTTCTATATATTGGTTCCACACCTGGTCCTGGATGTTCTGCTGCATCATTTCATTGATAGGATAACCTCCTGACCGGTATTGATCTTCCACCTGTTTTCTTCTTTTTTCAAAGTCAACATAATCGATGTCTTTGCCGTTTACGATTCCAACTGTGCTTGTTTGGCCGCCGCTGATTCCTCGGCCCCCACCTCCAACGAATGCATCCATCAATAAAAACCCAACCAAACTGAGTGCAATGATTCCAACTACCAGCCACCCCGCTTTATCCCTGATTTGTTGAATAATCGACATATTTTTTGTTTAAACTCTTAGGTTAACAATAAAAAAGGATAGCAAAAATAGGTTAAAATAGTCAGTTGTAAAGGTAAGGAGTCTGGTGCAGGCCTATGGTGCTGCCGGAGCTACGTGAAACATTCAGTGAAACGCAAGTTAACAGGCAGTGGTGGGTAATGCCGGTTTATTGTGTAAAAGCAGGTAATTTATCCCGTTTTTGTGGGGGCAATATGGTTCTAATTTTTATGTTTTTTATAACTGATCATCCGCGTCTGAACAATTCAACAGTTATTCCACACGGGTTAACAGAGCGGCGAAAAATAATTTACCACCCTTTGTTTTAATTAACACTTGTTTAGAACTAAACCAAAGGCTTAACCAAACCGGGTTATTGTTTGTTAATGTGATGTGCATTCAGGTGGATAAGAAGATTTTTTTGATTTATCAATAAGTAAAGAAATTTATTATCCACGAATGCACAGTGCTAATAGTAATAGCTAATTTTATATAAAAAATCTATTATTAAATTATTATGATAGTTATTAACAAAGAGGATGTTGTACTGAACCTGGAGAAAAGAGGCTTTTTAAATATTGATGTAGATCCTACCTTGGACTTATTCCTGCAGATTGAAAAACTAAAAAAAGAAAAGAATGCCGTTATTCTGGCGCACTATTACCAGGAGCCTGATATCCAGGACGTAGCCGATTATATTGGAGATAGCTTGGGGCTGGCTCAACAGGCACAGAAGACAACGGCAGATATTATTGTATTTGCCGGGGTTCATTTCATGGCAGAAACAGCCAAAATATTAAATCCTTCCAAAAAAGTATTACTTCCTGACCTTAAGGCAGGATGTTCGCTTTCAGATTCTGCCCCGCCGGCCTTGTTTAAAATATTTAAAGAGAAATACCCCGATCACCTGGTCATTTCTTATATTAATTGTTCAGCAGGAATAAAAGCGCAAAGTGATATAATCTGTACTTCCTCCAATGCACAGAAGATTGTTGAAAGTCTCCCGCCCGACCAAGCGATCATTTTTGCCCCAGACAAAAATTTAGGCGCTTATATCAACCGGCAAACAGGCAGAAACATGGTATTGTGGAATGGAGCCTGCATGGTACATGAAATATTCAGCCTTCAGAAAATAAGCAGGCTGAAGGTCCGCCATCCGAATGCAAAGGTAATTGCACATCCCGAATGTGAAGAAGCCGTGCTGCAGGTAGCTGATTTTGTTGGTTCAACTACTCAATTGCTAAAGTACAGTGAAATGAATGAAGCTAGCGAATTCATTGTGGTAACCGAAACAGGCATCCTTCACCAGATGCAAAAAAATTCTCCATACAAAACGTTCATTCCAGCTCCACCAAACAACAGTTGCGCCTGTAACGATTGTCCCCATATGAAGCTTAACACATTGGAAAAGGTTTACTTATGTTTGGAATATGAGCAACCTGAATTGTTAATGGATGAAGAAATCCGGATAGCTGCTAAAAAACCGATAGACAGGATGTTGGAAATAAGTGCCCGGTATGGTCTGTAAATTTTACTCCTGGTGATGTAAGGGCAATAAAATAGTGAAGCTCACTCCTTCGCCTGGTTCGGAGTCAGCTGAAATTGAGCCAAAATGAGTGTTGACTATTTTTTTACATAGAGCAAGTCCGAATCCCGAGTCCGGGCAAGTCGTGTTGTAATTTCTTAAGGATAAGAAATATGTATTCCCTGTATTTATTATCAAATCCTTTACTATTATCGGCTGATAAATCCACATGGAGCCATATCAATAATATCTTCCCTGTCGTCCATGCTCATACTCATGATCTAATTTTGAGAAAAGTTTAAATATTCTTCTATGACGCTTACTGTTTCCAGGGGTGCACTCATATGAGGACAATGGCCAGTTTCTTTCAAAACTTTCAGCGTGCTATGCGGATGTGCTTATGAAGATATGTAGCGAAAAACAGATATCCAATACATCCTGTACATAGCCATTCAGGTCTGCGTATTTTTCTGCATGGTAGGCGGTAATATAAACATGTACACGGTGAAAATAACAGCAACAAAAAAAGGCAACAATAAATAAATTATTTAGATTTATTACCCTTGTTTCTCGACAATAAAATTAAATTATGGATCAGGTTTTGGAATTCTTTAAAAAATTATTTGATACTTCCGATTGGCCTCCTCGTTGGCATTGTGGCAGATGGACTGAATTTCATGGATGGATGTATATTATCAGTGACCTTCTAATCTGGTCTGCTTATTTTGCCATTCCTCTGCTTATTATAAAATATATTTCCAAGCGAAAAGATGTACATTTTCATAAGATATATTTTTTATTTGCTGCTTTTATTCTTGCTTGCGGGTCTACACATTTTCTTGATGCAGTAACGTTTTGGTTTCCCGTATACCGTTTAAACGCGCTGGTAAGATTGATAACAGGTGTGATTAGCTGGATCACCGTGTTTTCTCTTATAAAAATGCTTCCTAGTGCCTTTTCGTTGAAATCAGCCAAACAACTGGAAGAAGAGGCTGAACAAAGAAAAAAGGTTGAGGAAGAATTAAGAATGAAAAATAACCAGCTTAATGAAGCCCAGCAGATTGCCAGATTGGGTAATTGGGAATGGAACCTGCCAGGTAATACTATTGTCTGTTCTCCAGGTTTATTAAATATATATGGATTAACTTCAGCGATGGAAAGTATGTCCTATGAAAATTTTTTACAATTTATTCATTCGGATGAAAGGCAACAGGTTGATAACTATGTAAAAGATGCCATTGCGCAAAAGAAATACACGGAGCATTTTCACAGGATTGTCTTGGATGATGGCAAGGTTAAAGTTATACATACAAAAGCTGAAGTTATCCTGAATGAGCAAAATGAAGTAATTAAAATGATAGGTACCGGTCAGGATGTTACGGAACAAAAAAGAGCGGAACAGGAACTGTTATCGAAGTCACTTGAGCTGGAAGCAGTAAATGTTGAGCTGCAGAAGTTTGCTTATATTGCTTCACACGATCTGCAGGAACCCTTAAGAAAAATTATCACATTCACCTCACTTTTAGAGAAAGAATACAAAGATTTTGTGACTGAAAAAGGAGGAGTGTATCTTGATAAAATCATCAGTTCATCAATGCGAATGCAGAAACTGATTGATGATATACTCAGCATTTCGATGCTAAAGGCGAGTGAAATAAATTTTATAAAGACAGACCTAAACCTTGTTGTCCGTCAGGTGCTTTCTGATATGGAAGTTGCCATAACAAGCACAGGCACTAAGGTACAGGTTGGGCAAATGCCCGTTATTGAAGCGAGTACGAGTCAAATGGAGCAGTTATTTCAAAATCTAATAAGTAACGCCATTAAATTCAGAAACGGCGACCCTGAGGTAACTATCAACACGGAGATAATAACCGGCTCATTGTTAACCGTAGAACAATTGAAATATTTTCAGCACAAGTATGCAGAGTTGACTGTCCCCGGAAATCCTAACATTGAAGAGTTTTGTAAGATATATATTAAAGATAACGGAATAGGTTTTGAAGAACAGTACTTAGACAAGTTATTCGTGATATTTCAGCGATTGCATTCTAAAACGGCATATGAAGGAACAGGAATAGGTTTGGCCATATGCAAACATATTGTTGATAACCATCATGGCTTGATATCTGCCAAAAGCAAGATTGGCGAAGGATCTACCTTTATAATAATTTTACCTTTATTACAACGTAATTATGGCCAATTACAATAACCAGAAACCATTTCGTATATTACTTGCAGATGATGATTTTGAAGATTTCCAATTGATTAAAAACACTTTTCAGGAAAATAATTTGAATGTTCATCTTACACATGTTGAAGATGGACAGTATTTGATAGATATTCTGAGGGCCCAAAGTAAATTCAATAAATTAGGAGAATTACCACATCTGATTTTACTGGATTTGAACATGCCGCGTAAGAATGGCTGGGAAGTACTGAAGGAAATTAAGGAAAACGGTTTGTTAGCTAGAATTCCTATAATCATTTTTACTACATCCAATTCACCCAGGGATATAGAAAAAGCTTATGAAGGGGGGGCGAGTTGTTATGTGATTAAGCCTCAAACAGCATCAGATTGGTCCAGCACCTTGGGAAATCTGGGCCGTTTTTGGATTAATAATGTTGTTGTCCCGACATGAAATTGAAAATAGGTTTGTATTTATTCTACTCACTCTTCCAGTATATTCTCTGGCCTGTAAGAAGTATTATTCATTAGCTATCATTGTGAGCCTGATTAAACTTTAGAATAATAAATCTGTTATCCTTACATTCTTACACGTAAGATCATTACCCACTTGCCCTTGTCTGGATGGGGAATATTTGCCCCAGCAACAAAATCCAAACTAAAATCAGCGGTTGATTAATGGTGGTGAGTAAATGGTATATAAATAGCATAGTTTACAGGAAGGAGGTCATATTCTTAACAAAAATTTTTTTAATATTAATAACTATGACGATTGAAAACCTGGATTTAGTATGTTTTTCGCATTTGAGATGGAACTTTGTTTTTCAAAGGCCGCAGCATTTATTAATCAGGTTTGCAAAAAATAGACGGGTGTTTTATATTGAAGATCCCGTATATGGAGAAGTTGAGGATTTTTGCCAGGTAACTCAATCTGAAATTCATCCTAATATATATGTAGTTGTTCCCAATCTTAAAGTAGGAACTCCAGGACCAGCGTTTTTTTTAAGGGAGAAAGAACTTCTGACCGAAGTGTTTAAAGACAATGGCATAAACAATTACATATTTTGGTATTACAACCCCATGGCCATGTTGATAAGCGATCATTTTACTCCCTCGCTGGTTGTATATGATTGCATGGATGAACTATCGGCATTTAAGTCTGCACCCCTGGGGTTGAAGGAAAATGAAGATGAATTATTTAAAAAAGCAGATCTGGTATTTACCGGTGGATACAGCTTATACGAAGCAAAAAAGCACCGGCACCCGGCTGTTTACGCCTTTCCCAGTAGCATAGACAAGGAGCATTTTAAAAAAGCACGCCTTGTAACCAATGACCCTGAAGATCAGAAATCTATACCTTATCCCAGAATTGGGTTTTATGGTGTCATTGATGAAAGAATGAACATAAATTTAGTTAAAAAAGTTGCTGAATTAAGACCGGAATGGCAGATGATATTCATCGGCCCGGTAGTTAAAATAGATCCGGCGACCTTACCAAAATTGTCTAATATTCACTACCTCGGTAACAAGTCATATCAGGAATTGCCTTCCTATCTGGCTGGGTGGAATATTTCTATGATCCCATTCGCCTTAAATGAATCTACCCAATTTATTAGTCCTACTAAAACGCCCGAGTACCTGGCGGCTGGTAAATCCGTCATTTCTTCCTCCATTCAAGATGTGGTTAATCCCTATGGAAATAACAAATTGGTGTATATAGCGGATACACCGGAAGACTTTATTGCTGCGGCTGAATCGGACTTAAGTATGTTGGATCGCAAGCCCTGGCTCGATCAGGTAGACAACTTCCTGAAAGATTATTCGTGGGATCAAACATGGAAACAAATGAATTCACTGATCAGCGATAAATTCATTGATAAAGTACAAGAAAAAAACATTACTAATTTAAATTTAAAGGAGAAGATCTATGTTTGATTATTTAATTGTAGGAGCCGGATTTGCTGGCAGTGTACTGGCTGAGAGATTAGCTTCCAGAGCAGGTAAGAAAGTGTTACTTATTGACAAGAGAAATCATATTGGTGGTAATGCATATGACTATTATAATAAGGATGGAATCTTAGTACATAAGTACGGTCCACATATATTTCATACCAATTCGAAGGAAGTATTTGATTACCTGGGGCAGTTTACACCATGGAGGACCTATGAACACCGTGTATTAGCAAGTGTAGACGGACAATTGGTGCCGATTCCTATTAATTTAAATACTATCAATAAACTATATGGTTTAAATCTCAACTCAGAACAGGTTGAAGCGTTTTTTACATCAAAAGCAGAAAAGATTGAAAGAGTAAAAACTTCAGAAGACGTTGTCGTTAGTAAGGTAGGCAGAGAATTATATGAGAAATTTTTTAGGGGATACACAAAGAAGCAATGGGATCTGGATCCGTCTGAATTAGATGCTTCAGTTACTGCCAGGGTGCCAACCCGTGTCAATAAAGACGATCGCTATTTTACAGATACTTACCAGGCCATGCCATCGTATGGATATACCAAAATGTTTGAGAAGATGCTTTCACATCCAAATATTAAGGTAATGCTACAAACCGATTACAAGGAAATTATTGATTCGGTAGCCTATAAACAAATGATATATACTGGTCCAGTCGACAGTTATTTTGACTATTGTTATGGCAAACTTCCTTACCGTTCGCTTGAGTTTAAATTTGAAACAATCGATGCGGAAACATTTCAGCCAACGGGCACAGTAAATTATCCTAACGAGCAACCATATACGAGGATTACTGATTTCAAATATCTCACAGGTCAAAAGCATCCCAAAACCACGGTGGTTTACGAATATCCAAAAGCAGAAGGAGATCCATATTATCCAATTCCAAGGCCTGAAAACGCAGAAATATACAGAAAATACCAGCAACTGGCTGCCCAGATGGACAATACTTATTTTGTCGGCAGGCTGGCGACGTATAAATATTATAATATGGATCAGGTAGTCGCACAGGCACTTACTTTATTTAAGAAACTGGTGGCGCGTCCGGCAGTAGAAGCCTACGCCAGTGGATCAGGACAGAAGTTCCCTGTCTTAACATCTACAAACAGTTCATCCAATGCAGTAAACAACGGAATACCAGCTAATGGTGTATCAACAGCAGGAATTTCAACAACCGGAATATCGACTACCGGATTATCTGCGGGAGTTATTAAACCATCGAATGGATTAGGAAGTTGAGCATGAATAAAAATAGTGTTTCATAAATTTAGGCCACCAGTTTACTGGTGGTTTATCTTTATCAACAGCCTTGCCACAGATAGCGATATATGAATAGCCAATCAACATTTAAATCAGCCCTGCTCATTGCAGCTATTAAACATAACGGTCAGAAGCTGCCCGGAACTAAACTTCCTTACATTGTTCATGTGACAAATGTGGCCTTGGAAGTAGTGGCAGCCAGTAATCATACGCCTGGTTTTGATGTTAATTTTGCAGTAACGGTGGCACTTTTGCACGACACAATAGAGGACACAGGCACCGTTTATAATGATGTTAAAGATAGGTTTGGTGAAAGGGTTGCGGCAGGTGTTTTGGCTTTGACGAAGTTTTCCAATCTCGAAAAATCACATCAAATGGAAGACAGTCTCCGACGTATAAAAGTGCTGGAGAAGGAAGTTTGGGCTGTTAAACTGGCAGATCGTATCACAAATCTGGAAGCTCCCCCTCTTAAATGGAACAAGGAAAAGCGGAAGAAGTATTTGGAAGTATCTGAGTTTATTTTAAAGGAATTGGGTGAAGCCAATTCCTATCTGGCAAAAAGGCTGAATGAAACAATCGGGGAATACAAGATTTACGTTGAGACCGGGAGGAAGCGGGAAAACATTGCTTCAGAGGATTAAACAAGTAGGCTGGATGGAATCTCAGAATTGGTTTAGGATAATTTATAGGGTCTCCCTGAAAATGTCAAAATACCAATACATATTATATAAAAATAATATTCATTATTCACTTTTTTTGACGTTTTATTGTTGAAGTGATGTTTTTTGGTAATTTGGCTTCGTTTCG